>CACNNQ010000001.1 GCA_902621855.1 uncultured Alphaproteobacteria bacterium
CAAATAGAATTAAAAAAAAACAGAAAAATCAATTAGAAATAGTTTATAACAACTTATATAAAGCCGTCAAAAATCAAGACACAGAAAGTATAATTAAATACGATCTCGAATTCCATAAAACAATATTGTATTCAACTGAAAATCCAATACTTTTATCGTTGAACTCACTAATTAATCATATTTTAAAATATAATTTTGAATTAAATCAAATGCAAAAAGATGCTTATGAAGTATGGAAAATAGCTCTCCCTCTGCATAATAAGTTAAAAAATCAAATAATTTCTCATAAAGCAAAACAGGCAAGAAGAACAATGTATGCTATTATCAACAATACTAACAAAATATCGTAAAATTTAAATCAATATTTAAATATATTTCAATTGTCAGACAAAATAAAATAGAATACCCTAAAATTATTATAATTTGGAGGAATGTATGAAAAAAAATAAATTAAGTCATTTGCCGCCGATTAAAAAACTAAATTTAACTCGAAGGCATTTTGTTAAAGCTACATCTGCATTAGTTGGAGCAGGTATGCTAAGCTCATATGGTCTGCCATTGTATGCTGCGCAAAACGTAGAAGAAATGATGGCAATGTATAAAAGTGCAAACATGGACTGGGAATCACAAAAAGGAAGTAAAATTGTTTTATCTGGTTTAGAACATCCATGGATGCAATCAATTGAACCATTGTTACCTCATTTTACTAAGCTTACAGGAATAGATGTACAAGTTCAAAAACAAAGTGAATCTGAATACGTTGCTGAGGTTCCAGTTAAACTTGGAGCTGGAAATCCAACACCAGATGTTTATATGGTTTGGTCTTATGGTCAAGCTGCTGATGCAGGATGGTTGGAGTCATTAGACCAACATTTTGATAATCCAAATCTTTTTGATAAAAACTGGTACGATCTGAACGATATTTTTTCTAGTGCTCGATCCTTTCCTATTTGGAACGATGGAGAGTCTTATGTAATGTCCATTACAGCTGAAGCTCAGACAATGTTTGCAAATCAAAATATGCTTGATGCAATAGGAGCAAATGTTCCAATGACATTTGATGAGTTACTTGAAACTGGAAAAAAATTAAAAAATGATGATCATGCTGGGGTTGCTATGCGTTCCAAAGCGGATGGAAGCGCTGGTACTTGGCCATGTGGAGGTTTTGTTTTCTCAAATGGTGGAGTGGTAATGGATAATGGTGTATGCGTTCTTGACAGTGCTGAGGCAATAGAAGCAGTGCAATATTATGGACAAATACTTAATGAAGCAGGACCATTAGGAGTTGGTAATTATCATTGGTATGAGTGTTTAAATGATTATATGCAGGAGGTTGTTGCAATAGGAATGGACTCCAGTAACTTTGCAACTGATATTGAAAATCCTGAAAAAAGTAATGCAGCTGGCCATACTACTTATGGAGCTATGGTTAGTGGACCTGGAAAGCAAGCTAAGCCAAATATGTGGCACTGGATGGCGGGTATTAATTCTAAATCTCAAAATAAAGCTGCAGCCTTCTTGTTTTTAACATGGGCAAATAGTAAACCTACTTGTTTAATGAGTTCAGCTTTAGGTTTAGCAACTACTAGAACATCCGCATGGGAGTCAGATGGTTTTAAATCAGCTTTTGGCACTCAAGCAGCAACAGCTGCATTAACTAATCTTCAAAATGCTGATGGAAAAATCATGAAAGATTGTTGGTTCCATCCTCAAGGTGGTGAAATACTAACTCCATGGGGCATTGCTATCAATGAAGTTGTCACTGGAACAAAAACTGCTGATAAAGCAATGAAAGATGCAACTCAAAAAATAAATAAAGCATTAGGCGTTTAAATTTAAATATTAAACACCCTTTTTTTAAAGGGTGTTTTTTTATGAATAGTTTTAAAAAGCAAAGAACTAAATTTATAGTACTTATGTTAATGCCTGCTACAATTTTGTTAGTAGGCCTAACTTTATTTCCTTTTATAGTTAGTCTAATACTTAGTTTTACAGATTATTCTTTACTAAGACCTGGTCAAACAAAATTTATTTTTCTTGATAACTATATCGAACTAATGACAACAGATGAGTTTTGGATAGCCCTTAGAGTTACTGTAGTTTTCACAGTTTTAGCCGTACTTTTGCAAGTTATTATTGGAGTTTTTATAGCAAATTTATTACACCAAGAAACTCATAATATTTCTTTTTTAAGGACAATATATTTATTACCTTTAGCAATTACTCCAATTGCAGCAACATTTACATTTCGATTAATGTTTAACCCATCTCTTGGAGTATTTAATTATTTTATGAAGTCACTCGGTTTTCCTCCACAAGCATGGTTAGCATCACCTTCAACAGCATTATTTTCTTTAATAGTTGTTGATACATGGCAATGGACACCATTCATATTATTAATATGTCTTGGAGGATTGGCATCTTTACCAAATGAGCCATTTGAAGCAGCAAAAGTTGATGGAGCTTCAAATTGGCAAATATTTACAAAAATAACTATACCAATGCTTTATCCATTTATCGGTTTAGCTTTGTTATTTAGATCTATCGATGCATTTAAAACATTTGATATCATTTATGTTCTTACTTCTGGAGGTCCAGGTATTTTAACTAGAACACTTAACCTTTATGCTTTCAAGCATGGAATAGAATTCCTATCTATGGGTTATGCAGGCTCAATTGCTATCATAATGTTAATAATCACAATAGTAGTTGCACAAATATTTCTTCGAAAAAATAATTTGTTAAAACCTAAAGATACTTTTAAAAGATGAATAAGTTAACAAGAAGAATTATTTTATACGCATTTGCAATATGGAGTTTTTTTCCCTTATATTGGCTGTTAAATACAAGTTTTAAAACTTCAAAAGATGCTCTAGCAAGGCCGCCAACATTTATATTCAAACCAATACTTGATAATTATTTAGATGTGATTAGCAATAATGAGGTTTGGAATTATTTTGTTGATAGTTTGATAGTTGCCATGGGTACTACTTTTTTTGGATTATTAATTGGTATCCCTGCAGCGTATATTCTTGCTAGATTTAATTTTAAAGGAAACGCGGATTATGGATTTTGGATATTATCAACAAGAATGACTCCGCCTATAGCTATGTTAATTCCCTTCTTCATCATGTATTTAAAATTAGGTATTTTGGATACACATATTGGATTAATAATAGCTCATGTTGGTTTAAATCTTTCCATTATAGTATGGTTGATGAGAGGGTTTTACGAAGAAATACCAATGGAGATTGAAGAAGCCTCCTATGTTGATGGAAGCAGTTATTTTCAAACTTTTTACAAGATAGCACTACCATTATCTTTACCAGGAATTTCTGCTGTTGGAATAATTACTTTTCTATTTTCATGGAATGAATTTCTATTTGCACTTGTGCTTGGAGATAGTGTTGTCAGAACATCACCTGTGGGTTTATATGGATTTGTAGGGTATCAAAAGATATATTGGGGGCAGTTATCAGCTTCAGCATCATTACTTTTAATTCCAGTATTGTTTTTTGTTTTTTTATTTCAAAAACCCCTTATTAAAGGACTAACATTAGGATCTTTTAAATAGAATGAATAAAATAGACTTGAATAACAGAACTGCAGTTGTGACAGGTGGAGTGCAAGGTTTCGGTTTAGCTGTAGTAGAAAGGTTCATTGACTCAGGCGCTAAGGTTGTAATTTGGGATAGAGATCAGAAATTACTGGATGATTTAAATATAGATAATACTATAAAAATTAATATAGATATTTCAAATTTCGATAATGTTTCATCTGGTTTCAAATTAACTTTAGAAAGAGTAGATAAAGTTGATATACTAGTTAATAATGCAGGTATCGCAGGACCTACTGTTAAATCATGGGAATATCCCAATGATGATTGGCAAAAAATAATGGATATAAATTTAACAGGTACGTTTAATTGCTGTAAAGTCATTGTTCCTCATATGATAAAAAATAACTATGGAAGAATAATCAATGTAGCATCTATTGCTGGTAAGGAAGGTAATCCGAATGCAATGCCTTATAGTGCATCAAAAGCTGGTGTAATAGCTTTAACTAAATCATTAGGTAAAGAATTAGCAGATAAAAATATAGCTGTTAATTGTATAACTCCAGCTGCTGCAAAAACGAGAATATTTGATCAAATTAGCCAGGAGCATATAGATTATATGCTTTCTAAAATTCCAAGAAATAGATTTGTTTTAGTTGATGAGTTAGCTTCTATGGTTTCTTGGATGGCTTCAGAAGAAAATTCATATACAACTGGATCTGCATTTGATCTAAGTGGTGGAAGAGCAAGTTTTTAATTTATGAGCAAAAAAAATAAATTTAGATCATCTGAATGGTACAATTCTAAAACTCACAGAAGAGACACATTTGTTCATAGAGGATGGATGAGAAATCAAGGTCACCCCAATCATCTTTTTGATGGAAGGCCAGTTATAGGAATTTGTAATACCTGGTCTGAACTTACACCATGTAATGGACATTTTAGGGAAATTGCTGAGTCTGTAAAAAAAGGTGTATTTGAAGCTGGGGGATTTCCATTAGAATTCCCTGTATTTTCTGCTAGTGAATCAAACTTAAGACCAACAGCGATGCTTTTCAGAAATCTAGCAAGTATGGATGTAGAGGAAGCAATTAGAGGTAATCCTATCGATGGTGTCGTTTTACTAATGGGATGTGATAAGACTACACCATCTTTACTTATGGGAGCAGGAAGTGTTGACTTACCGACTATAGGTATTTCAGGAGGGCCAATGTTGAATGGACATCATAGAGGAGAAACAATTGGTTCTGGAACAGGAGTATGGAAATTGGACGCTGATTTAAACGCAGGAATTATATCAGAAGATGATTTTATCGACGCTGAAATTTCTATGAGTCGTTCAAAAGGTAATTGCATGACTATGGGCACTGCATCTACAATGGGTAGTATGGTAGAAGCCTTGGGAATATCATTACCTGGAAATGCAGCTATTCCAGCTGTTGATGCAAGAAGATATTCTTTATCATACATGTCTGGAAAAAGAATAGTTGAAATGGTCAAAGAAAATTTAACATTCTCAAAAATAGTAACTAAAAAATCTTTTGAAAATGCTATAAAAGTTAATGGTGCTATAGGAGGATCAACAAACGCAGTTATACATCTTGCAGCTGTAGCGGGAAGATTGGAAATAGATCTTAACTTAAATGACTGGGAAAGATGTGGAAAAAACATACCAACAATTGTTAACTTACAACCATCAGGAAAATATTTAATGGAAGATTTTTATTATGCAGGCGGTGTACCTTATGTAATAAAACAATTACTTGAAAGAAAACTTTTAAATGAAAATGAAATGACAGTTAATGGAAAAACAATTTTAGAAAATAATAAAGATGCTAAGTGTTGGAATACTGACGTCATTAAAGATTTCAATGAGCCGCTTATATCTGATGGGGGAATTAAAATACTTAAAGGAAATATTGCTCCAAATGGTGCAATTATAAAACCATCTGCAGCTTCAGAGCACCTTATGAAACACAAAGGTAAGGCAGTTGTTTTTGAGTCAGTTGAAGAATTACATGATAAAATTGATGACCCAAATCTTGATGTTGATGAAAACTCTATATTAGTCTTAAAAAATTGTGGTCCTAAGGGTTATCCTGGTATGGCTGAGGTTGGAAATATGAGGCTACCTCAAAAAGTTTTAAAAAAGGGTATAAGAGATATGATTAGAGTATCCGACGCTAGAATGAGTGGTACAGCATTTGGCACTGTTATTCTCCACACGTCTCCAGAAGCTGCTGTAAAGGGACCATTAGCAGCGGTTCAAAGTGGAGATATGATTGAAGTAGATGTTTATAAAGGTATTATGAATCTTTTAGTAGATCAGAAAATTATTGATGAAAGATTAAAGAATTATAATCCTATACTTCCAGAAATCAAAGGGGGCTATCAAAAAATGTATGTCGATCATGTTATGCAAGCTGATAAAGGCGCTGATCTTGATTTTCTTGTTGGTAAAAGAGGAGCAGAAGTAAAAAGACATAGCCACTAAAACAAATGGAAAAGTTCAATCAAAATACTAACATTATTTTAGTAGATTGGGGTACAACAAATTTAAGAGCATATTTATTTAGTATAAAAAAAAATAAAGCTATAAAATTTTATAATTCCGACGAAGGAATTACTAAATTAAGATTAAAAAATGATTATCTTGAAATTTTGGAAAAAATTTTAATAAATTTTAAAGTAAATTTAAATATTCCAATTTTTTTAGCTGGTATGGTGGGTAGTAAAAATGGTTTAGTTGAAATACCTTATAGAACAACCCCAGCTTCAAAAAAAAATATAGGTCAAAATATTATTTCTAAAAAAATGAAAAATATGAAATTATTTTTCATACCAGGTCTTTCTTACCATAAGAAAAAATTTTTTGATGTTATAAGAGGTGAAGAAACAATAGCCATAGGGGCAATGAAAATTAAAAAAGATAAAAATTTTTTTATTTGTTGCCCAGGCACTCACTCAAAGTGGATAAAAATTAAAAACAATAAAATTATATTATTTGAAACCTATCTTACAGGTGACTTATTTTCTTCTATCTCTAATAATACTATTTTATCTAAATCTATGAGTAAATCAGGAAAATTTTCTAAAAAGTACTTCTTATTTGCCTTAAAGGCTATTAAGGAAAGTTCGTTATCCTATATGTTATTTAAAGTCCGAACAATGAATTTATTTAATCAATCAAACCAAATTGAAAGTGAATCGTATTTATCAGGATTAATCATAGGTGAAGAAATAAAAAATGTTTCAAAAAAAATAAATAAAAATAAAGTATATTTAATTTCTGAAGGTAAATTGTTGAAATTTTATTTGCTTGCTTTTAATTTTTTTAAAATAGAATATAAAATTTTAGATTACAAAAAAGCATTCATTTCAGGGGCTAAAGAGTTATATGAACAACTTTAAAAAATTTAAAGAATATTTATTAATCAAAAAAATTATAGTTATACTTAGGGGTATTTCTGTAAATAATTTCGAGGATTATATTAATCTTTTAATAAAATATAAACTTAATATTGTTGAAGTTACTTTAAATACTCCACACGCTCATGAAATTATAAAATCTTTAAATACTAAATATCCTGAAATTTATCTAGGTGCTGGTACAGTTACTGAGAGTGAGCAAGTTAAAAAACTTTCAAAACTAGGAGTTAGGTTTATAGTTTCTCCAAATTGTGATGAAAAAGTTATTAAAGAAAGTTTAGACAATAATTTAGTTCCAATACCAGGTGTTTTTACAATAACTGAAGTTTTCAATGCAATTAAATATGGTGCTAAAATTCTTAAATTATTTCCAGCTGATGATAGAGGCTTGAGTTTAATCAAAAACTATAAAGCAGTTATTCCTAATGATATTTCTTTCTTACCAACTGGTGGAATAAATCATGAAAACATAAATAGTTATCTCAAAATAGCGATTGGAGTTGGTCTTGGAAGCTCATTATATAAAGAAAACATCAAAATTCAAGATTTTGAAAACAATTTAAAAAAATTCGCACAATTGCTAAATTAGATTTAATCAAAAATTTTTCCTGGATTCATAATATTATTTGGGTCTAAAGTTTTTTTAATTGATTTCATTAATGGTATATTTTCTGGATGTTGTTTTATAAGATATTCCTTCTTATGCATTCCAATACCATGTTCACCTGTAATCGTACCATCTAAACTCAAACATTTATCTACAAGTTTATTACTAAATTTTCTTATTATTTCATAATCATCTTTTTTATTTGGGTCGTACATTATTGTAGTATGAAAGTTACCATCTCCAACATGGCCAACCATAGGTGCTTTAAGTCCATATTTTTGAATTTCATTTTCTGCAAATTTTATACATTCTACTAAGTTAGAAATCGGTACACATATGTCTGTAGTATAAACTCGAATGTTATTTTTTTGAGATTTTACAGAATAGTAAACTTCATGTCGGGCTTTCCATAGTTTGTTCCTGTCTTCAGTAGTTCTTGCCCACTTAAATTTATTTCCCCCATTATTTTCAGAAATTTGTTCTACTAATCCAATATGTTCTTTATTTGAAACTTCACTTCCATGAAATTCAAAAAATAATGTTGGTTTTATTTCCAAGTTTTTAAGATCAGAATATTTAATACTAATATCCATTTGATCTTTATTTAACATCTCTATTCTAGCAATAGGAACTCCATATTGTATAATTTCCTGTGATGTTAAAACAGCTGACTCCAAATCAGGAAATTGACATACAGCACTCATTATACTCTCTGGAATAGGCGATAAACGTAAACAGATTTCAGTTATAATTCCAAGGGTCCCCTCTGATCCAACAAATAAATTTGTTAAATTATAACCAGCTGAAGATTTTTTTGTTCTTGTTCCAGTTTGAATAATTTTTCCAGATGCAAGAACTACTGTAAGTCCTGTAACAACTGTTTTCATAGTTCCGTATTTAACAGCCATAGTTCCTGAAGCAGATGTTGCAGTCATTCCTCCAAGTGATGCATTTGCTCCTGGATCAATTGGAAAAAAAACTCCTTTATCTTTTAAGGTTTCATTTAATTTTTCTCTAGTCACAAAAGCTTGAACACGACAATCAAAGTCACTCTCGTTTATTTCTAAAATATTATCCATTTTTTCTAAAGATAATGAAATGCCATCACTATTGCCAAGAACGTTTCCTTCAAGGGATGTAGCAGTACCAAATGGTACGATAGGTGTTTTATATTTGTCACAAATTTTGACTATTTCAGAAATTTCCTTATTAGATTCAGGGAAGACAACACACTGGGGCAACACAGGATCGTATATATCTTCACCTCTTGAGTAATTTGTTCTTACTGACTCTGAAAAGGAACATTTGACACCAAGTAAATTTTCAAGTTCTTTTTGCAATGATACGTTTTTCATGTAATATTATTAATATACCAAAATTAAGTAAAATAATATTCATAATGACGTCAACAAAACTAAGTCTCGAAGAAATATATAAATTAGCATATGATTCATTAACAAAAAATGGATGTGACGATTATAATGCACAAACAGTTGCTACAACTGTAACCCATGCTGAAAGAGACGGAAGTGTCTCACATGGTTTGTTTAGAATTCCTGGTTATATTTCTTCTCTAAAAAGTAAAAAAGTTAAAGGAAATGCAAGACCCAAAATAAAACTATTAACTCAAAATGTTGTTCAAGTAGATGGTGATTATGGATTTGCACCAACATCTATTAAAGTTGGAATACCTAAATTAGTAGAGGTTTGTAATAAACATGGTGTAGGGGTACTGACAATTAAAAATACTCACCATTTCGCTGCTCTTTGGCATGAAACAGAGTCCTTGGCTGAAAAAAATTTAATTGGAATTGCTTGTACTGCTTATAAACCTAGCGTCGCACCAGCAGGAGCAAAAAAACCACTTTTTGGTACAAATCCTATTTCTTTTGCCTGGCCCAGAAAAAACAAAACCCCTATTGTTTATGATATGGCAACTTCAACAATGGCTATGGGAGAAGTACAGGTTGCTGCAAGAGATGGGCATAAAGTGCCAATGGGAACCGGACTAAATAAGAATGGTGAAAAAACTGATAATCCTTCTGAAATAGCAAATGGTGGTGTTCTGCTAACTTTTGGAGATTATAAAGGCTCTGCGATTGCTATGATGATAGAGCTATTAGCTGCAGGTTTAGTTGGTGACTTATTTAGTTTTGAAGCTAAAGATGAAGATAATAATGATGGAGGTCCAGCAAGAGGAGGGGAATTTATTATTGCATTATCACCAGACTTAATTGCAGGGGAAAATTGGAATGAACATGCCGAAAGTTTTTTTAATAAAATGAAATCTTTGGATGGAGTTAGATTACCTGGAGAGAGAAGACATAAAAATAGATTAAACAATTCTACAAGAAACATAAATTCAGATTTAGTAAAAAAAATTAAATCTCTTTAATATCTCATATGAAAGATCTAAAACATAAAATAAAGAAATTTATTGAAAATGAAAAATACCAAGGAATAGAGTGGATTATACAAAATAAAGATAATGTATATTTTGATAGAGTAGGCTATTTAGATTTAGAAAGCAAAACTCCATTTCCTGAAAATACAATTTATCGAATATGGTCCATGACTAAACCAATAATCTCTATTGTTATTTTACAGATGATTGAGGAAAAAAAAATTAATTTAAATGATCCAATAAATTTATATTTACCAATTTTTAGTAATCTTACAGTTTTAGAAAACAACTATTCTTCTATAAAAGATATAAAGAAAGCTGATACTTTACCCACCATTAAAAACTTACTTCTTCACACCGCTGGTTTTTCATATAACTTTCTTGGTGATCTCATTGGTAATGAATATCATAATTTGCAACTATTCTATTCTGAAAACACTACTTTAGAGGAAGAAATAAACTCATTAGCAACCATTCCGTTGTTGTATGAACCAGATAGTAGATGGGTTTATAGTGTTTCAATTGATATTTTAGCTCGTATTATTGAAATTGTTTCACAAAACTCACTAGAATTTGAATTAAAACAAAGAATATTTGATCCTTTGAAAATGGAAAATACTGCTTTTTCAATTAAAAAAGAAGATGTACCAAAATTAATGACATCTTATCATTATGATGAAACAACAAATAAATTAATTCCACCAAATGTTAACCCAAGATATATTTCAAATTATGGATATCCATTACATAATAAAAAATTTTCTAGAGGAGGAATAGGCTTATATTCAACAACTAATGATTATATGAAGTTTGTTAATATGCTAAGGAAAGGAAGATCTGATGATAATATTAGTATAATTTCAAAAGAAACATTAAATCAAGCTATTCAAAATCAAATTTCATTATCATTTTTACCTTTTGAAATTAAAAATTTTGATGTTGAATATTTGACAGAAAATTTGTTTGATCCATATGGGTGGGGATACGGATTTAGAACTTTAATGAAAGAAACTAAATTTAAAAATAAAGGAGAATTTGGTTGGTCTGGAGCAGCTTCAACATATTTTATGGTAGATCAAAAAAATTCAATAACTGCAGTATTAATGACTCAAGTATTTCAAGGTGACCCAAATTTGCACAAAGAATTTTATGATTTCATCTACTCCAATATGTAAAGAAAGTAATTTTGAAAATTTCAACAACAATTATTGGAATCATTTTTGCAATTCTAGCATATTTCTCATTTAGTCTTTTAGATGCTATTCAAAAAACAGCCGTAATATATAATTCAGTTTTTCAAATATTATTTTTAAAGTACTTTTTTACCCTTTTTTTATCTAAAGCGGAGTCTATTAGAAAAAAAAATATTTATTTTTATCAAACTCAAAACATTAAATTACAAATTATTAGAAGTTTTTTATCAATAATTGAGTCAGGGTGTTTTGTTTTATCATTCAGATATTTAACATTAGCTGACGCACATAGCATTGGATCACTTACACCAGTAATTGTAGTCGGGTTGTCTGCAATTTTCCTAAGAGAAAAGGTCAGTGCTAAAACATGGATAGCAATTTTTTTTGGTTTCCTTGGTGTTTTAATAATAATGAGACCAGGCTTATCTATTTTTGATAGCAAATCACTAATTCCTTTAGTTGCAGCTTTTTTTCTAAGTTTATACCAGATTTTGACAAGAAAAGCGTCCGAATACGATCCTTCTGAAACATCTCTTTTTTATACCTCAATAGTAGGAATAATATCGATGTCATTTTTAGTACCTTTTTTTTGGCAACCAATGCAATCATTTTCATATTTACTCTTTGTTGGCATCGGGATCTTTTTCTCTTTTGGAATTTACTTTCAAATTATAGCTCTAAGTTATTCTAAAGCTAGTATAGTTCAACCATTTCATTATACATTGATTTTATGGGCAATTATTTTAGGCTACTTAATTTATGATGATATACCTGACTTTTTTACAATTACAGGTGCAATTATAATTACAACGTCAGGAATATACGTTCTAAGATCTAGTAAAAATTAAAATTATTATCTAATTGTCAAAAAATTATTTTTTAAATAAGATATATATATGTTTATTGGAATTGATTTAGGTACATCATCTGTAAAAACTATACTTATTGACCATGATCAAAATATAATATGTTCCACTAATTCAAGTCTTTCTATACAATCATCAAAAGACGGATACAGTGAACAAAATCCAGAAGATTGGATTAATGCAACATTAGATTGTCTTGCAAAACTACAATCATTAAATTCAAAAGAATTTCAAGAAACAATATCTATTGGAATTTCAGGTCACATGCATGGAGCAACACTGTTAGATAAAGATGAAAAGATAATTAGGCCCTGTATTTTATGGAATGATACTAGATCATCAAAGGAATGTATTGAATTTGAAAATCAAGATTTTGATGTTCGTAATATTTCAGGAAATATAACTATGCCGGGCTTTACTGCACCAAAAATTAATTGGATTAAAAATAATGAAAAAGAACATTTTAAAAAAATACATAAAGTTTTATTACCAAAAGATTATCTTCGTTTCTACTTAACTGGAGAATATTATTCAGAAATGTCAGATGCATCAGGAACATTATGGTTAAATGTTTTAAATAGAACATGGTCTAATAAATTATTGGCTTGCTCTTATTTGGAAGAAAAACACATGCCAAAACTTGTTGAGGGTAATGAAAATACTGGCTATTTAAAAAAAAGTTTAGCACAAAAATTTAATTTTAAGAAAAATGTTTCTGTAGTAGGTGGAGCAGGTGATAATGCTGCAGCGGCTGTAGGAATGGGAATAACGAATATAGATCAATCTTTTATTTCTCTTGGCACCTCAGGTGTTTTTTTTACTCCAACAGAAAATTTTTTGAGTAACACTGGAGATGCAGTTCATTCATTTTGTCATTGTTTACCAGATAAATGGCATCTTATGTCAGTTATGTTGAGCGCCAGTAATTGTCTAGATTGGATTTGTTCAATAACAAATACAACAATACCGAGTGCCCTGCAAAATGTTGAAAAATTCTATAATGAAGATGGGCTGTCTCTAAATTCTTCTTATTTTTTGCCATACCTTTCTGGAGAGAGAACACCACATAATGATCCAAATGTTAGAGGTTCATTTCATTCATTAAAAACTTCGACAAATCCATCTGAATTACAATATGCAGTAATAGAAGGTGTAAGTTTTGGGATTTTAGATGGTGTAAACTCTATTTTAAAAATAAACTCTAATTTTGAAAATATATTTATGGTTGGTGGTGGATCTAAAAGTAAATTTTGGAATCAATTAATTTCAACATTATTAAATAGAACATTAAGTATATGTGATCAAAGTGAATTTGGAGCTGCCTTAGGTGTAGCTAGATTAGCAATGTTTGCAGATTCTAATATTACAGACAAAAAGAATATAGTAAAGGAAATCAAAATTCGAGAGAAATTCAATCCTAATGTCAATAAATCAGATGTTTTATTAAAAAGATATCAGCATTGGAAAAATATATATCTAGAAAATAAAATATAATAAAGTCAACTAAATATAAATTAGTTATTCTTTATATATAAATCTTTTAATAAAATTTATAATAACAAATACAAAAAGCAGTGGTGGTAAGGCTAATAATATTGCAGATGCATTAATAACTCCCCATGGAGTTTCAAATCCTAAACTTGTAAAACTTGCTGCAACAACAGGAAGTGTCACATTTCGAGAAGACAAAGATAATGCTATTAACAGTTCATTCCAAGTTATAACAAAAGTAAATACAATAGCGCCAACTAGAGATGGAGATGCAACAGGTAATGCTATTTTTCTAAAAATTTCAAAATATGTACAACCTTCAATCTCTGCTGCTTCTTCAATATCTCGGGGTACATACTCAAATGCGGGAATAGACAACCATATTATTGAGGAAATAGTTATTGGTAGGTACGTAATAATTATAGCTGTTTTAGTATCATACATTCCTAAATCTAAAAAAATACCAATAAAAGGTATGGCTATAGCAACTGGAGGCATAAATCTTATCGATAGATAAAAGAAACGTAAATCATCAGATCCTCTTGGTTTGTATCTTGCAATTGCATACGCAGCTGGTATACCAACAATAATTCCTATAAGTAAAGAAACTCCAACAATTATTGTGCTGTTCTGTATTCCTCTTAGTATTGAGTCAGTTGTCAAGACAGTTACATAGTTTTCTAAAGTGGGTTTAAAAATCAATTTAGGGATTGGGTGAATTATATCTTTTAGTTCTTTAAATGAACCTAGCAAAGCAAAAAGTATTGGAGTTATAGCAAATAGTAGAAGTAAAAATATAATTAAAGTTGATGATATATTTTTTTTCATTGTTCTTTTTGAGCTCTTTTCCAAATAAATGTAAAAATTACTAAAGTTATAATAACCATGGCTACACTCATCGCAGATGAATAAGAAATTTCTCCTCTAAGACCTATACCTTGCTGATACGCATAAAGATCAAGAGTTTCAGTGGTAATACCTGGGCCACCCTTTGTCATTGTATAAATTAGATCAAATGATCTTAGTGATTCTATAGCTTTGATAAGAATAATAGTAATTAGACTCCCCTTGAGCATTGGAAAGGTAATAAAATAGTGCAATTGCCATCTTTTAACTTTATCAATTTTTGCAGCTTCAATTAGATCTTTCGGTAAAGTTTCAAGTAAAAATAAAAGTATTACTCCAAAAAATAAACCCCATTGCCAAATATCAACAAATGCAACACTCACAAGAGCAAGATTTGGGGAAGCTAGATATTCTATTGGGTTTAAATTAAGTGCTATAAGAGGAGTATTTATTAGACCCATTACTGGTGAAAGCATAAATCTCCAAATTAATCCAGCTGATACCTTTGGCAGCATAATAGGCATAATCAAAATAATAGCTAAAAAAATTCTGTATTTTTTTTCAGAGTATTCAAATAAAATAATAGAAACAAATATAGCAAGTATTAAAGAGCCAACAACAGTAATTAGTTCCCAATATAAAGAAATTTTTAAAGCATTTATAAACCTTCTGTCTTGGAACATTTCGAAATAATTCTGCAAACCTATATAATCACCATTTAAGAATCTTAATGACTTATCCTGTAATGAATAGTTTATTGCTCCAATCATTGGAAAAATTACAACAGCTAAAAGTATAATTACACTTGGTAATATACAAAATAAAATAAAATGATTTTTTTTCATTAATTGATAATACAATACATCTCCCCACTTTTTTGAAAAGTGGAGAGTGTAAATTAAATAAATTAGTTAGATTTTTCTAAATATTTAATTGCGTATTCTTGAACTTCATCAAGTGAAGCTTGAACATCAGTTCTTGTTCCACTGAAAAGTTCTTCTAAAACTAATCCTAGTTCATCACCAATAGCTGGCCATTCAGGAATTTTCCAAATTAGTAGAGATGTTTTTGGACTAGTTGCTTTGACAGCTTCATTAAAATCATCAGGCATTAAGCTTGTAAACTTTGGATTAGAAGCAGATGATTTTCTAGCTATGTCATAAATACCTTCATCTAATCTCATAGCTTCCATATCTTGCCCAGTTGCCCATCCTATTAATTCACCAGCCATAACTTTTTCACATTCAGTTCTGGTTCCAGGTTTAGAAATAGCAAGACCATGAGCAAATCCTCCTGATAATATTGGTGAAGGTAAATCAGCATAGCCAACTTTACCTACTACGGAAGACTTTTCTTCATCTTCTACCCAAGCACCAAAAACATCATTGGCAGTCATCATAGCAACTTTACCTGCACGAAAAGCTTCAATTTGATCACTCCAAGTACCTGTTCTAGCTCCTGGAGGTGCGTAATTAAATAGCTCCATGTAATATTTTGTTGCCTCAACTGCAGCTGATGAATTTATATTCGGTGAACCATCAGCATTTGTCCATTCTCCTCCAAAACCTCTGTGGTAAGGATTCCATCTCCAGACATTCATTCCTGAACCTCTTTGACCTCTTTGAGCCCATCCATACATATTTGGAGCATCAGTTAATGCTTTAGCTAATTCTAACATTTCATCAGTGTTCGTTGGAACTGAAAGACCTTTTTCTTCAAATATATCTTTACGATACATTAGAACATCCTGGCCACCCATAAAAGGAGCAAAATAATTAGTTCCATTTATATTACCGATAGAAATTTTTCCTTCTTGGAAATCATCCATATTAGCACCTGAAGGAAAATATTTATCAAGAGATTCAACCCATCCACCCTTAACAAATTCAGCAATATTTGCTTCATCCACATAGTATACTTGATAAGCACCAGCTCCTGTAGAAGCATCTACTCTACTTTGTGATCTTCTTTCTTGTTCACCAAGTGTTGTCACATTCACCTTTAGACCCATCATTGCTTCAAAATCAGCTTTATGCTTCTCCATGTGAACCATTGCTGGGTGTCCTTGAATTAAAACATTCAATTCACTTACTTCACCTTTACAAGCATTGGCATTAGCACTAAAGCTTAATGCACTAAATCCCAATAAAGTAAAAATAAAGCCTAATAATTTTATAAATCTCATATTACCTCCCATAAATAAGATTGAATAGAAGGAAGCTATTACATTTCAAATTGTATGACAATTAAAAAAATATACAAAATATCAATTAAAAAAGTTATTGAAATACCTCAAAAATTAAAAAAAATATTGAATTTTTGTTATTTTTTATTAGTTAATTATTGTGGGTACAAATAAATATAATATAGATAAAAAAGGTAACTGGATACCAAACGAACCCCTTAAGCCAGTTCCATTATTTACAACATCTAAACCTTTTGAAATCCTAAAGTGGATATTTGGATGGCCAGGATACTTATTTCCTTGGTTAAGTATTTATTTAGCAATGGCTGTAATAACTTATCTTTTCTTTTATCCGTCTTTAAATGAAACAGTAAACTATAACATTTCTTGGACATCACAAATTTTTTTTAAAAACCTAATAATTATTCTTATTGTTTTTGGAGGTTTCCATACTTATCTTCATACTTTTGAAGCTCAAGGAGATGACTACAGATATAATATAAAAAAACTTCAAACAAATAACAATTTTTGGTTATTTAAAAATCAAACAATTGAAAATATATTTTGGACATGTGTTAGTGGCTGTCTTGTTTGGACGCTATATGAAATTTTATTTATTTGGATGTATTCTAACAATATGTTGAGTACTATCAGCTTTCAATCAAATCCAGTATATTATTGTCTTTTATTTTTTTTGATACCTATCTGGCAAGTTTCATATTTTTATTTTAGTCATCGTTTAACTCATTGGAAGCCACTTTATAAATGGGTTCATTATCTTCATCATAAAAATGTTAATACCGGTCCATGGTCGGGACTTTCAATGCATCCAGTTGAACATATTATTTATTTTGGGACTTGTTTGATTCACTTAGTAATACCTTCAGATCCACTTCACGTTGTTTGGCACTTAATGTTTAATGGTTTAGCACCAGCAGCAGGTCATTCTGGTTATAATGAAATATCTAACAAAAAAGATGGTGATAATAGTCTTCCTCATGCATCATACTTTCACTATTTGCATCATAAATATTTTGAATGTAATTACGGGGAACTTCTCTTCCCATTTGATAAATGGTTTGGAACCTTTCATGACGGTACGAAAGAGTCTGGTGAAAAAATATTTGGTACGCGCAAGTTAAAAGAATAATTATTTTAATACCGACTTTTTAAATTCTCTATTTCACTTTTAAGTAATTCATTAAACTCTTTATACTTTTGAGGGATATCGCCCCATAATTCTTTACAGGAAATAAATTTATTATCATTATCTAAATAATTTTTAATCCAACTCCATTTTGGCTCGTAATAATCAAAAGCTATTTCCTTGTTGTTAATTTTGATCATAAAAATATACCAGCTTGCTATTGAGGAAATTAAAAACTTTGGTAGAATATTTAACTCAAAACATTTTTTTATAGATGGTAAAATAAATATTGGAAATTTTCCAACTCCATCCATTACAAGTCTTTCTAGTTTGTCCCCAATATATTTATTTTTAAATCGATTATGGATTAATTGCATATACTCTTTTAAATCTAATGGAAGATTTTTTCCTAATGCAGGTATGATTTCTTTTTCTTGAATATTGTAAAAATATTCTTCTAGCTCTTTGTCATTAATAGCTTCATCATATGTTCTATAACCTTTGAGAACACCGAAATATGCTAATGCCACATGACCAGCATTAAGAATTCTTATTTTTATTTCTTCGTATGGAATGACATTTTTTACAAATTCCACACCCACTTTTTCAAGCTTTGGTCTTTTTCCAATAAAATTATCTTCAATAACCCATTGAATAAAAGGTTCAGCCATAACACTACAATTTTCTTTTATTTTAAATTTAGTAAAAATTTCTTCTTTCAATTCATTTGGTGATCTTGGAGTAATTCGATCTACCATGCATGAAGGGAAACTTACATTTTTATTTATCCATTCTAAAAGCTCAAATTCTTTTTTTTTATCTACATATGTTTTAAGAGTTTTTTCTAACATCTTACCATTTTCTCTAATGTTGTCACAACATAGTAACGTAATAGCTTTGTTGCATGACAATTTTCTAACTTTTAATGCATTAACTAGATACGAGAAAATTATATCTCTCTCTTTATCTTCTAAATTATTTTTTATCTTCTCATTGTGTAAATCAAGTTCATTATTTTCAGAAATATAATAACCACTTTCAGTCACTGTCATTGTAACAATTTCAATAGAAGGATTACTTAATACATTTTCTGCATCTATTTGATCACTGCTCCAATCAAATAAGTTGATTAAAGAATGTATTTCTTCAAAATTCTCTTCGCCATTTGTAGAAATAGTTTTTAGTATGTATTTACCTTTTCTTTCACCAAGTAACTTAAAATACTCACTTTCACTTTTACGTAAATTTACTCCTATTATACCCCAATTTAGATCATTGGTTTTTTCTAGGTATTTATTAATATAAAGTGCTTGATGGGCTCTATGAAAGTTTCCTACGCCTAAGTGTACAATTCCAGCTTTACAATCATTTCTATTAAAAGATGGCTCTAAAAGTTTATTTTCATTCATCAATATGAATTTGTAATTTCACATCTGTTGGTCTGTGTTCCGCAGCTCTTTCAAATGCAGCAACACTTTCTTCAAATTTGAATGTATGTGTAATCATTGGTTTTACGTCTATTTTACCACTTCCTAGCAACCTTATAGAAGGTTCATATTGGTGAGAATATCTATGAACAGTTTGATATTCTAAACCTTTTGCAAATAAAATTGCCCAGTTCATTGGGACGGGTTCAGCATTATTACCAATTAACACAACATGGGCACCTGGAGAGCAACAAGAAAAAATAGCTTCATATGCCTTCACTGCGCCGCTGCATTCAAAAAACCTATCAACTCCCCATCCATTTGTGTCATCCATAATTCTTTCCGACAAATTTTCCTTTGATAAATCTACCGGTATTAAGTCTGGGTAGTTCTCACACATTTTTAATTTTTCAGAAAGTATATCAGCTATATAAACTTTAGAACATCCTCCTGCTAATGCTGCTAATCCAGTTACTAATCCTATAGGTCCACAACCCATGACTAATCCAATTTGCCCAGGTTTGATTTTTGCTTTTGTCACACCTTGCATACCAACTGCCAAAGGTTCGACCATTGCACCTTCAGCATATGACAAATTATCTGGAATTTTAAAAACCATATCACCAGGAAAAATTACTTCTGGCGCAAGACATCCATGAATAGGGGGCGTCGCCCAAAATTTAACTTTTTGGTCATAATTATACATTCCTAGTTTATACTCTTTAGATTTTTTACTAACAACTTGAGGTTCAATACAAACTCTATCACCTTCTTTTAAAATTTTTTCATTTTTTCCAACCTCAATAACAGTTCCTGACCCTTCATGACCTAATACCATTGGTGCATCTACATGCCATTGACCTATTTTTCCATGTTCATAGTAATGAATGTCCGATCCACAAATTCCAACTGTATGCATTTTGATTTTAACATCATCAGGACCAACTTCTGTTGGGAGATCAATATCACGTAAGTTTAACTCTAATTGTTTTTCTAATACTAAAGCTTTCATTTTTATCCTTTCCAAATAACAAATACTATCCAGGCTATACCAATTCCAATAGCTATATTAATTGATAAAATATTTTCTAAAAAACGCATCCATAATAATTGTAATGCAACGAAACTAATTACTCCAATAAAAAGTCTATCAAACCAATTTGTATCAATAGGAATAAAGCCTTTTTTTCTCATATTAGCCCTTGACTGCTCCAAATGTTAATCCAGCCACAATATACCTTTGTACTAAAAATAAAAAGATTAAAGCAGGAATCATTGATACTAATGCTACTGCTGCCATAGTTCCCCAATTCGTACCAGTTGTAGTAACAAATTCAGAAAGACCTGTTGGAATTGTTCTGGCGTATACACTAGTCAGAGTTGAAGCTAATAAATATTCATTCCATGCAAATAAAAAACTTAGAAGTGATGTAACAGCTATTCCTGGCGCTGCGAGAGGAATTATTAATTTCCAAAACACTGTAAATAGACTTGCTCCATCAACAATCATAGCCTCATCCAATTCTTTAGGAATTCCATCGATAATGCCTTTTAAAAGCCAAATAGCAAAAGGTAAATTAAATACACAGTATAATAAAATTAGACCAATTTTAGTATCAAACAGTGCAAAATCACCAAATTTAAATACTGTTGAAAATAATAAAAACAACGGTAGCATAAATGCAGCAGGTGGTGCCATCCTATTTGTCATTGTCCAGAAAAATATACTTTCAGAACCAGGTAATTTAAACCTTGAAAGTGCATAGGTTGCCATTAATGCTAAAACAGTTACTAAAGCAGCATTAGAGGTAGCTACAATAATAGAATTTAAAAGATAATCCGAATAAATCCCATCAATAAAAGGTTTGGTAAAATTTTTCCAATGAATTTTTTGGAAAAATGTTGGGCTTAAATTTGGCTTTCCAAATAATTCAACTGGTGTCCTTGTTGAAACTAAAACCATCCAATAGATAGGAAACAAAGTAATTAAAGTCAGTATTGACCAAAGAATAGTAGTGCTAATTTTAGAAATTATTTTTCTAATTTTCACTTTTACCTCTTGAAACCATTACACTATAAAGTAACCAACAAATTACTATTGTAATATATAAATATAAAATAGACATAGCCGATCCAAAACCATAAAATCTTTTTTCAAATACTTCTTTCCATATATGGATTCCAGTAAATCTAGTTGCATACCCTGGACCACCTCCTGTAAGCATCCAAACTTCATCAACAATTTTTAATGAATCCATTAAACGAATAAAAATGACAACAATTAAAACAGGTACCATCATAGGAATAGTTATATAGATAAATATTTGGAAATTATTTGCTCCATCAATTTTAGCAGACTCATAAGGGTCTTGAGGGAGTGCACTTAAGCCAGCAAGTAAAGTAAGTGTTACAAATGGTGTCCAATGCCAAATATCCATTATTACTATCATCCAAAAAGCTTGATCAGCGTTCAATCCATAATTTAGAGTATAACCAAAGAAATCTTTTAAGAAGTGAGGAAGAGGACCTAATCCCTGAACAGTAAATAATTTGAATATTGAACCTACAACAATTGGAGCAATAACTAGAGGTAAGGTATGAACCCCTCTAAAAAAAGATTTGAGTGGGAAAGAGCTTAATAAAGAAAGAGCTAATAAAAAACCTAAACTTAATTCAAAGAAGAGTGTTACAACAGCAAACCTGATTGAGCGCCAAATTGAACTCAAAAAAACTTCATCAAAAATAAGTTGACGGTAATTATATCCAAATCCTTCAAATTGCATTGAAGGATCAACTGCTAAAGGATTCCATTTAAAGAAACCAACATACAAAACGTAAAAAAATGGAACAAGACCTACTAATATTAAAATTAGTATAGTTGGCGATAAAAGTAACCAACCTGTTCTATTATTAGAAAACATATAAAAGAGGAGGCAATATATGCCTCCCTTTATTATATTAATTAACCTTGATAACCAAGGTCGCCCATAACTTTATCAAGAGCTTCACAAGCCCCATCTAAAGCTGCCTCTGGAGTCATTTCACCAGCTAGAGCCTTATAAATGAAAGGATCAATAGCAGCTCTTCCTGCTCCGTGGAATGGGAATGGAGGTGCACCAGCATACAAGAAGCCAGTATCTCTCATCAAAGTAAAGTATCCATCAGCTTGCTCATCAACAGCCATTACTTTTGGATCAGCATATGTTGCTTTGTGAGTAATACGTCCACCAGCGATAGCCCAATCAGCTTGCACTTCATTTTGAGCAATAAACTGAAGCCAAAGCATTGTAGCTTCAATATTTTTTGACGAGTGTGGAATACCATAAGCACCACCATCAAAATAACCAATGTAACCATTTCCAGCAGCAGCTTGTGTCATAACACCTGGTGCAGTTGGAGGTAACATAACTCCTACATTTCCTACAACAGCTGATTTTTCAGCATCTGTTGCAATCCATGCAGCGTTTTCACCATAAACCCAACCTTGTGCAGCTCTTCCAGCTGCAAAAGACGCACCAACTTCACTCCATGTACTTTGTAAAGCTTCAGGTGGAGCGAATGGTAAAAGTTGTGTCCAGAAGTTTAGAGCAGCTTTTGCTCTTCCACCATTTAGCTGTCCACCATTTTCAACACATGATTGATAAGTATCCATATTAACACCCCAGTTATATAAACCGAAAGATGGTCCAATAGATTCTAAAAATTCATATGTAGATGCTGGGTGACCAGTGTGTCCTTGAACTGTAGTTCCCCAACATTCCATTCCATTATCAGCACAGTAATGAGTAAAGAATTCAGCATTATCTCTGTATTGATCAAATGAAGTTGCTGGTGACAAACCATATCCATATTGTGCTCTGAAAGCAGCCTTTGCATCTGCAGCTTCAAATAAATCTTTTCTATAGAGATATACTTTAATGAATGCTTCCATCGGAACACCAAATACATCACCTGATCCATCTTTGAAGTAATCTATGAAAGTTGTGAAGTCATCAAGACTAACACCTGGTGCTTGAAGATCTGGATTATTAGCTAACCCTTCTGTAATGTTCACTAAAAAATCTCTGTTTAAATAATCATAAACAATATCTTGTTCAATGTACACAAAGTCATAGATACCAGAATTTGCTTCCATATCTTTAATTGCTTTATCGTACATTGAATCCCAAGAAGTATTTTCTAATTGAACTTTAATTCCTGTTAATTCTTCAAACTGTTTTGCTAAAACCTCCCCAGCAAATTGACCTGGAGGTGTATTTTCAGCTACACCTTGAAGTACTGTACCGGCATAAGGAGCACCTGCCTTTTTCCACCATTCAGCATGACCGCCAGCCATAGCTGAGAATGAAAAAATAGATGCAACTATTGCGATAAATAATTTTTTCATTATTCCTCCTTATTAAATAATAAACATAAACATATGTTTATTTTTTAAACACTACTTAGATTATAACTTTTATCAACTACTTTATGCAATAAATTGAATATTAATTCATTATGTTGAAAAATGTATATTTTAAGTATTTAAATATTGTTTTATTAGTTATTTATGATCTTATTATGAATAATATTCTCAACTGGAGGTCAAAATGATTTTAGAACGATTCAAAATTACCAATAAGGTTGCAATTGTTACAGGAGGAACCAGAGGTATTGGTCTTGCCATAGCTCACGCATTGGGCGAAGCTGGTGCAAAACTTGTAGTAACTAGTAGAACTGATAAATTTGGTGGTTTAGATAGTTTAAAAAAAGCCGGATATGATGTTTCTTTTTTTGAAAGTGACATAACTGATAAAACTGTCCCACAAAAAATCATTGATTACACTTTAAATAAGCATGGTGTAATTGACATACTGGTAAATAACGCTGGAGTTGCTCAACATGGTGAGATGGAAGAATTTACCGATGAGTTGTTAGATAAAATAATGAATGTAAATGTGGATTCAGTCTTTAGAATGTGCCGATCTGTTTTAACTCCAATGAAAAAACAAGGCAGTGGAGTAATCTTAAATATAGGTTCTATATCAGGATTGGTATCTAATATACCACAGCCTCAAGTAGCTTACAATGCATCAAAGGCTGCAGTACATATGATGACTAAAAGTTTAGCAAGTGATTTTGCAGATAAAAATATAAGGGTAAATGCAATTGCTCCTGGTTATTTTAGAACTGAAATGACTAAACTCTCAAAAGAGACAGAACATTGGTATCCAACTTGGGATCAAATGACACCATTAAATCGAATGGCTGAGACAGAAGAAATTGGAGCAGCAGCACTTTTTTTGTGCAGTCCAGCTTCAAGTTATGTGACAGGTGAAGTTTTAGTGATGGATGGTGGATATACGACTAGATAGAATGAACAAATATTCTGATTATATCGTTATTGGAGGAGGGGCATCAGGATGTGCGGTTACACATAAACTTTTAAACGCTAATCAGACTGTTAATTTGATAGAATCTGGTTATTCTCATCATAATTTTCTTTTAGATGTTCCTGCTGGATTTTTTAAATTAATTAATAATTCAAAATATGCGACATATCATAAAACTAATCCTCAAAAACATCTAGAAAATAGGATTAACATTGTTCCTCAAGGCAATGTGTTGGGAGGAGGTACCTCTATCAATGCTCAGGTTTATATGAGAGGTAGAGCAGAGGATTACAATGAATGGAATGATATATTAAGAATAAACAATGACTCAGCAAAATGGGATTGGGATACAGTTCTTCCTTATTTTAAAGAAATGGAGAACAACTCTAGAATTGAGAATAAATATCACAGTAAAAAAGGAAGATTAAAAGTATCAGATTCTTTACATGTTGATTCTCTCTCTTATGATTTTATTAATTCTGTTGCATCTCTTGGAGTCGAAATCACTGATGATTTTAATGGTGAACATCAAAAAGGCGTAGGTCTATATCAATTTATGAATAGTAATGGCAAAAGATGCTCGGCCGCTTATGCTTTTATAGAGTCTGAAATGAAAAATAAAAATTTAAAACTTTCATTACAAACTACAGTTAAAAAAATAATAATTGAAAATAATAAAGCTTTAGGAGTTGTTGTTGAAAATAGACATGGCAGAGAAGAAAATATTTATGCAAATAAAGAAGTAGTTTTAGCCTCAGGTTCATTCATTACGCCAAAAATATTAATGCTTTCTGGTATTGGTGATGAAGATGAGCTCAGTAAATTGTCAATAAAATGTAAAAATCACTTACCAGGCGTTGGTAAAAATCTAATGGACCATCCGGAATGCCCATTAATTGCAAAAGCAAATGGTAAGTATGGTTATTACAAACAGGGTGTAGGATGGAGAATGTTAAAGAATGGTCTTGAGTTTTTATTATTTGGAACAGGAAGAGTAAATTCAACAGGTGTAGAAGCAGGTTCCTTTGTTAATCCTTTAAACCTATCAGACTTATCATACATCCAAGCTTTTTTTGTACCAAGTATATATATGAATTCTGATACAATTGGGGTTATTGAAGATAATTATGGAATGTCTATAACAACAGTTGTTACTAAACCTAAGTCTAGAGGTTATGTAAAATTAAAATCTTCAAATTTTAGAGATCCACCAGAAATAGAACTTAATTTATTAAAGCATGAGGATGATTTAAAAATGATGATGGCAGGTCAAAGATTTTTCCTTGAAGCTTTTAGGAAAGGGCCACTGGCTAAGAAAGTAGAGAGAGTCATAATTCCAGATATAACAAATTTATCAGACGAAAATCTTGAAAAACACTGTAAAAAATTTGTCAGAACTAACTATCATCCATCTGGTACTGCAAAAATGGGAGCAGATAATGATAAAATGTCAGTCCTTGATTCTAAACTAAAAGTAAGAGGAATAGAAAATTTACGTGTTTGTGATTTATCAGCTATGCCAAATATCAATTCTGGAAATACATCTGCTCCAGCAATGATGATTGGTTTAAGATGTGGAGATTTTTTAACACAACCTATTATTAATTGATAATTTTTGTTTTATTTAGACGACTAAATTGATACGATTTTGAGAAAATAATTTACTTAAGTATTTTCTAAATGGAGGTCAGGTGTTTAAAGCTGTTCAATCTGATATTATAAGTAATGAGAATAAAAAAAGCATTGAAAATTTAAAATATGATTTTGATTATATATATACAAAATTGACTAAACAAAATATTGATGTTGAAAATATAAAACATCAAATTAAAAATTTTCAATTAGCACTACCAACATGGGGTGTAGGTACAGGAGGAACACGTTTTGCAAGATTTCCAGGAATAGGGGAGCCTCAAAATATTTTTGAAAAAATTGAAGATTGTGCAGTAATAAATGATCTTGTTGGCATAACACAAAAAGTTTCTCCTCATTTTCCATGGGATAAAGTAAGTGATTATAAAGAATTAAAAGAATTTGCAGATAGCTTTGGAATTGGTTTTGATGCTATAAATTCAAATACATTCCAAGATGATGGCAGTAGTGAAATATCTTTTAAATATGGAAGTCTCACAAATTCTCAATTATCAGTTAGAGAAAAAGCAATCCAAGTAAATATTGATTCTATCAATGCTGGGAAAATTCTTGGCTCTAAGGGTTTAACAGTTTGGATTGGAGATGGAGGAAATTTTCCAGGTCAAATAAATTTTTCTAATTCACTGGACAGGTACATTGAGTCAATGAAGATAATTTATCTGTCATTACCTGATGATTGGGTAATCTATTTAGAGCACAAACCTTATGAACCAGCTTTTTATTCAACAGTTATTAGTGATTGGGGAACAAGTTATGTATGTGCTAATGAATTAGGTCAAAAAGCTAAATGTTTAGTGGATCTTGGTCATCATCTTCCAAATACAAATATAGAAATGGTGGTATCAAGACTAATAGATAAGAACAAGCTTGGCGGGTTTCATTTTAATGATAGTAAATTTGGTGATGATGATCTTGATAGTGGATCAATAAATCCCTATGAATTGTTTCTGATATTTAATGAATTAACTTCTGCGTCGATAAAGGGCAAATTAAATAATATAGCTTATATGATTGACCAATCTCATAATATTACAGATCCAATTGAAAGTCTCATTTTAAGTGCTAACGAAATCTTATTTAATTATGTAAAATCACTATTAGTAAATTACGAAGAACTCGAATATTATCAAAATAAAAACGATCCTATTAAATGCATGCAAATTCTCAAAAATGCTTTTAAAACAGATGTCACACCTTTAATAGGAATGGTAAGATATGAACAATCTAATGCTATTGACCCAATATCTGTTTATAGAACCTTAAATTATAAATTGAATAAATCTAAAATTAGAAAATTGTCCCAGGGTAATTCGTCAGGTATAGTATAGTGATATTAAATAAATTTATATTAATTACTCTTTAAATAGAAATATATTTGAATTTATTTTAATTTTATCCTTTAATATTGTAGTGTTTTTCCAATTTCCAGTTCCTATATTAAAATCATTTCTAGAAAATTTTAATTCACTTTTAATTTGAACTAAATCATTAGTTAATCTTATAACTAAAAGTTCAGTATTTACCAATCTAGTTATTCCCTTAATAGTTAATTCAATATCTAAATTTAATTTTTCTTCATTATTATACGCAAATTTCTTAGTATCAATGACGCCAATGGGATATTTGTCAGAGTTAAAAAAAATATCACTAAGTATTAAATTTTTATATTTTTTATAATTCATTTCTAAACTATTAATATTTACAGATAAGATTGCTTTGTTGTTTTTTTGATCCAAAGTATCTATTTCTACAAAACCATCAAAAGTGTTAAATTTGCCCATTACATTTTTTGCAAGTAGAACGGGTACTTCAAAAGTTATTTCAGATATTTTTTTATCAAGAATCCATCTTTCCTTCGCAAAACCATAAGAAGAAAAACAACTAAGAATTAATACTAAATATATTAATTTTTTAACTGTTTTCTTCAATGTACTTTCTTGCAAGAGAATCAGCTTTTTCATTAAATTCATTATTTGCATGACCTTTGACCCAATTCCACTTAATATTGTGCTTTAAAATTTCTTTATCTAATTGAACCCATAAATCTTTATTTTTAACTGGTTTCTTATTTGATGTTTTCCACCCATTCTTTTTCCAATTTAGTATCCATCTTTCAATACCATCTTTCAAATATTTACTATCAGTAAATATTTCCAAATTACTTCTATTTTTAAAATAGGAGATTGACTTTATTGCTGCTGTCAGTTCCATACGGTTATTAGTTGTGATATTCTCACCTCCATTTAAAAAAACCACATCATCAGAATTAGAAAAAATAACAGCTCCCCATCCACCAATACCTGGATTTCCAGAGCATGCACCATCTGTATAAATTTTTATCATAGTTAAAAAACTTTATTTAATTGATGCCAATTCAAAATATTTAAATATTGATATGGATCTTTTTTTACAACTACTGCATCATTAGGATGAAAAATAAAATCATGCAATCGTGTTACTAAAATCCTTACTGCAGCAATTCTTAATATTAAATTAAAAGCTTCAATTTCAGATTTTTCTAAATTTCTTGATAAATTGTATCCCTGTATAACTGAATTAAATAAATCTTTATTAAAACTACTTCCATTATTTTCAAAACACCAATCATTTATTACAATACTTAAATCGTAAAGAAAAAAATGATAACATGAAAAATAAAAATCTATAACTCCGGTTATTTGTCCTTTATCAAAAAATACATTATCCCTAAATAAATCTGCATGAATTATTCCTGATGGAAGATTTTTTGGCCATGCTTTTTCTAAAAATTTTATTTCAATATCTAGAGTATTATAAACTTCATTAAATTCTGCATTATTTTCATTTTTACATTTATTAAAAATTTTTCTTAGTTCTGAAATATTTAAACTATTATATCTTTTCTTATTAAAATTACTTGAACAATGATGAAGCTGACCAACAATTTTTCCAATTTCATGACAATCATTTTTATTTGGTACATTAATTTTTTTACCTTCTATAAATGAAATTATAATTGCTTTTTTACTTTTTAGAGAATTAATTATTTCTCCCTTTTTATTTTTAATTGGTTGCGGACACTTAAAATTTTTTTTATTTAAAAATATTTTTAATTCTATAAAAAATGGTAGATCTTCATCATTTACTCTTTTTTCAAAAATAGTAAGTATGTAAGGAACTCCATTACAAACTACTTTATAATTTGTATTTTCTATACCCTCTACAATTTCACTGTATGTATCTACATTACCTAAATCATAACCTGATATAAAATTATTTATTTCATCTCTATTTAATCTTGTAAATACTGCCATTATCAATTTTTAAGTGATTGAGGTACTTTAAAATATATATCTTCTTTTTGATAATGTGCCTCATTAATTTTTATTTCAAAATTATCTTTTAGTTTATTTAACAATTTTTCAACTAATATCTCTGGAGAAGATGCACTTGCTGTAATACCAATATTATTGATGTCTTCAAAAATATTTAGATTAAGTGAATCTACATCTTCAACTAAAATGGCTTTTTTAGATCCATAATTTTTTGCCACTTCAACTAGTCTTAATGAATTTGATGAGTTACTAGCGCCAATAACCAAAAAATAATCACAATTTTTTGCAATTTTTTTAACTGCTTCTTGTCTGTTTGTAGTTGCATAACAAATATCATTTTTCTTTGGTTCAATTACATTTTTAAATTTTCTTTTGATTTCTTTTATAATGTCTTTGGTATCATCTACCGATAATGTTGTTTGAGTTACATATGCTACAAAACTATTCTGATTCAATTGAAGGTTTTTAACATCCTCCTTCTTTTCAACTAGATAAATTTCTCTATTGCTTTGCCCCATAGTCCCAATAACCTCTGGATGGTTTCTATGACCTATTAAGATTACGGGTAAATTTTTTTTATCAAAGTGTTCAACTTCTTTGTGAATTTTACTTACCAATGGACATGTAGCATCAAAGTAAAGAAGTTTTAATTCCAGAGCCTCTTTTGGAACACTTTTGGGAACACCATGTGCTGAAAAGATAACCGGTCTACTCTTATCCTTTATTTCATTTAATTCTTCTACAAAAATTGCACCTTCAGATTTTAAATTTTCTACGACATACTTGTTGTGAACAATCTCATGTCTTACATAAACTGGTTGACCATATTTATTTAATGCTTCTTTAACCATTTCGATAGCCCTATCGACACCAGCACAAAAACCCCTTGGACCCGCTAAGAAAATATTAAGTTTTTTATTCATTTATTTAACAATATTGTAATCTTTGATAATTTTATAGTAATACAATAATTGTGAAAAAAATCTCATTATTTTTTGTATTAATTTTGCTATTTGGATGTCAGCAAATCACTAATAATTCTAATAAATTCGTTAAAATTGATTGTCCAAACGTATTTTTTTCTTCTGAAAATAAAGTTTATTCTGAAGGAAACATAAATAATTTAGATTTAGGACAAATTAACTTCAAAGCATCATTAAATAACTATGCTTTTACTAATGACTGCTTTTTTGACTCAGTAAATAATAATTACAATTTAGATTTATTAATTTTAATTGAACCACTCAATCCTAAAGAAAATATAATAACTCTACCCTTATTTGTAATTTTATACGATAAATCAGATAACGTAATAGGTAGACAGTATTTTAGAGTACAAAAAGAATTTAATCCGTTAGATAAAATTAATGAACTAAATACTACAATTAATTTGTTAACACCTAAGGAAGATGAATTATATTCAATTACCATTGGTTTTATAAAAATATATAATTAAATTTAATTTTTAATTGTATTATTCAAATCTTGAATTGATTCATTAATTAATTCAGATTTTTTTCCCTTAGTAAGCTTATTTTTCAAAATATTAGCAGTAGTTTTAATAGCTATATCTGTAATATAATCTTTAATTGAACTTTTAGTATCTCTTACTAATTGTTCAATTTTATTTTCAGCCAGTAATTGCCTTTTTTTAATTTGGTCAGTTAATTTGAAGCTTGATATATCTTTTAACTCAGAAATTTTTTGGTCAGATTCTTGCTTTAGATTTTGTATTTCTTTTTCTACTTTAGCTTCTCTTTCTTTAAGTTCATCTAAAGCTTTTTGAGCCTCATTTTTAATATTTTCTACCTCTTCTAATTTAATTTTAATATCATTTATTTGGGCATCTAAGCTTGATGTAAGAATTTTTCGTACCGGATTAAAAATGGCAGCAATAAATAAAATAAAAGATACTGCTACCCAAAATTGAGGATCCGAAAACATTAGTTTAAACTCACTTTATTTGTTTCAATTACTTTATTAAGATCACTATCTGATAGCTCAATATCTGTAATTTTTCCAAGAGTAAGCTTTGTAATATTAGCTATTTCATTATTAATATTTTTTATTTGATTGTCTTTATTTTTTTTGATTTCTTTTTCTGCATCTAAAACTTTTTTCTCTAATTCTCTATCTAGGGCAAATAGTTGAGAAGAAGCATCCTCTTGCAAATTATTAATTGTATTTTTTATTTTTTCATCAGTTTCTAGTTTAGCTCGATTGATTTGATCGTTTATTTTTTTTTCAATTTCCATTGCCTGTTCTTGTAGCTCTTTTGCTGAAGATAAATTTTCGTCAATTTTGTTTTGTCTTTTCTCCAAAACTGTAGCAATCCTTGGAAGTGATACTCTCCATAAAAAAACAAATAAAAATGTAAAGAATACTGCTAACCAAAAGAGCTGAGAAACAAAAAACTCTGGATTTAATTGAGGCATTGATTAATTATTAAGTTCTACCCAAACAAAATAACTAAAGCAATAACTAGAGCGAAAAGTGCAATCGCTTCAACTAGTGCGAAACCTAACATTGTCATTGTAAAGACTTCACCTCTTGCTGCAGGATTTCTTCCAACTGCCTGAATAAAAGAAGAGAAAATATTCCCAATTCCAATACCTGATCCAATAACACCGATAACGGCTAAGCCCGCTCCGATTACTTTTGCTGCTTCAATTTCCATAAGTCCTCCTATTTAAAATTAATGTAAATGATAAGCATCGTTAATATATAAACACGTAAGTATTGCAAACACATATGCTTGCAAAAAAGCAATTAAAATTTCCAATCCTGTTAAAGCAACTATGAAAGCTAAAGGAAAAACACCTGTAAAAAATGGCATTGAAACAACAAAACCAGCAAATACTTTTAGTAGAGTATGACCTGCTAACATGTTTGCAAACAATCTAACTGATAAACTAATAGGCCGAGATAAGTAAGAAATAACCTCAATAGGTATCAAAAGTGGATGCATGTAAAATGGGACACCTGGTATATAAAAGAAACTAAAAAATTTAATACCGTGGTTAATAAATCCTAATATAGTTACACCTATAAATACTAGTGCCGCTAAGGCAAAAGTAACAATAATATGACTCGTGAAGGTAAATTGATATGGTATCATACCAACCATATTTCCAATTAAAACAAACATAAATAAAGAGAAAACAAATGGAAAATATTTTTTTCCATTATCTCCCACAGTATCAGAAAGTAACTGAGCAATAAAATTATACATTAATTCTGAAATAAGTTGCATTCTTGAAGGAACAATGGATCTTGTATTAACTGTTAAAGTTAAAAATAAAGTAATCACTAGAACAGTAATTAACATAGCTAAAGATGAATTTGTAAAAGATATATTATACCCAGCAACTTCAATATTAGATAAAGGATCAATTTCGAATTGTTTAAGTGGACTATCTTTTGCTGCCATTATATTTATTGAATATTAAATTTATTTATGCTTTTCAATGCGACGCATTACACGATAAACGTTCAAAAATCCAGCTAATGCGCCAAATATGAAGAAAATAATTAGACCTATTGGTTTAGTATTAAAATAATTATCCACAATAAGCCCAATTCCAACTCCAACTACAAGCGCTGCAATAATTTCAGTACTAATTTTAAATCCAAAACCAGCGCCACTCTCTTTTTTTCTAATATTAGGTTTTTTATTTTTGTTATCTAGATTATCAATTTTTTTACTTATCTCTTCTAAATTTTTATTTTTAAAGTTCATTTTGAGTATCTTGCTCTTTTATCTCGATTGCTTTCTCAAGATCAACAGAAACTAATTGAGATACACCTTTCTCAGGCATAGTAACTCCAAATAATCTATTTACCCTAGCCATTGTCATCCTATGGTGAGTTATTACTAGGAATTTTGTTGAAGAAGTTTTTGCTATTTCTTCAACTAATGAACAAAATCTATCAACATTTGTATCATCTAATGGTGCATCAACCTCATCAAGTACACAAATTGGTGCTGGGTTTGATAAAAAAACTGCAAATAATAATGATAAAGCCGTAAGTGCTTGCTCACCTCCTGATAACAAATTTAAGTTTTGTAATTTTTTTCCAGGAGGACTTGCAAATATTTCTAAGCCTGCATGAAGCGGATCCGATTCATCAGTAAACTTTAAATATGCTTTTCCACCACCAAATAATCTTGTAAATAATTTTTGAAAATTTTCGTTTACTATACCGTATGCTGCAAGTAAACGTTGTCTGCCTTCAGTATTTAATGAATTAATTGCTTCTCTTAATTTAGAAATTGCACTTAAAAGATCACTTTGATCTTTCTTAATAGAATCTACTCTTTCTTCTAAATCTTTAGCTTCTTGCTCTGCTAAAAGGTTCACACCCCCTAGACGTTCTTGCTCTGCAATAAGTCGTTCTAATTTTTTCTCCAATTCATTTATATCACCTAAAACTTTATTTGGATCTATTTCTCCAATATTAAAAAGTTCTTCAAGATTTACATTCAGTCTTTCTTTTACTTGAATAGAAAGTAATTTTATTGCCTCATTAATAGTGTTAATTTGACCCTCAGTTCTTATTCTTTCTTCTCTTAATTCATTTAATTTAATTTCTTCTAACTTTAATTTTTTATTAATTTCATTTGTATTTTGTTCAGTTGTTCGAAGTTGATCTGCAATTTTCTCATAAGAGTTTTTATTTTGATCAATTAATTTTTGAATTTTAATTTTTTCACTTGATACATCTTCAGGAACAGACTGTAAGCTAGACAATTCATTTATTAGTGAACTTTTTCTTGAATTTAGTTCATCTATTCTTTGATTTGCCTTAATCGAAATATCATTCCACTGTTTTTCCTCTACACTAAGCTGTTTAATTCTTCTATTTTTTAGTTGATCTAAGATTGCTTTTGTTGAATTGTTTTGTTTGCCTTTAGATACATATCCATCCCATCTCCAAATTTCACCTAATTTACTTACTAATATCTGACCAGGTTTCAAACTTTTTTGAATTTCTGTAATATTTTCTTTATTTTCAATCAATCCAATAAATTCTAATTTTTTTTGTAAATTATCTGGAGCTTTAATCAGTGAAGAAAATTTAGTTATTTCTGAATCAAAGTTAGATTCTTCAACTTCAAGTTTTCTCCAAAAACTAGTTTGCTCCTCATCAATTGATGCAATTAACTCATCAGAAAATACAGCCGCAATGGCTTGTTCTAGACCGTCTTCAAAATCTAAATAATCGATTATTGGATTGTTATTTTTTTTATTAGAACTTAAGTCATTATCTAGTTGATTATCCGATTGAATAAATAAGTCACCTTGCTGTTTTAATAGTATAGATTTTTCATCTCTTACTCTTTCTAAGTTTTGTTTTGCATCATCATATAAATATTTTTCTCTATCAATATCATTTTTAATTTGTTCAATTCTTACTTTTGTTTCATCCAGAGCAATATTTGCTCTCTCAATTTCCTTTTCTTGGTTTTCTAAATTAAGGGAATATTTTTGTAGTTCAGCTGCAACTTTTCCTTCTTCTAATCTCAAATTTGGTAACATTTCTTGAGATTTTTCATATTCTAAATTTAACTTTGCTACAATTTGTGTTTGTTCATTTACAATATTTGTTTCAGACTGAATCTTTTCGTTAGCGATTATTAATTTGTTCTTTTCTTCAATCCATTTTTTATAAAATAATCTTGCTCTAGCTTTCGTAATATCCTTTTGAATATACTTATATCTTTCAGCTTGTTTTGATTGTTTTTTTAAAATTGTTAGTTGTTCATCTTGTGCTTTTAATACATCTTTAACACGTTCCAAGTTATTTTCAGTTGCATTTAACCTTAACTCAGCTTCATGTCTTCTTGAATGCAGTCCTGTTATTCCTGCTGCTTCTTCAAGCAATGTTCTTCTTTGCTCAGGTTTCGCTGCAATAATAGCTCCAACTCTACCCTGACTTACCATCGATGTTGAACGAGCACCAGTTGCAGCATCTGCAAATAATAATTGAACATCCTTCAGCCTCACTTCTTTGCCATTTACCCTATACTCCGATCCTTCACCTCGCCAAATTCTTCTTGTTACTTCAATTGCATCAGTCTGATTAAAAATACTTGGAGCTTTTCTTTCTTTATTATCAAGATCTATTGTAACTTCTGCAATATCCCATGCGGGTCGATCATCTGTTCCATTAAATATAACATCATCTAGCTCACTCCCTCTCATTTGTTTAGGTGACAGTTCTCCCATAACAAATCTAAAAGCCTCAACAAGATTAGATTTACCACATCCATTTGGACCAACAATACCGGTAAGGCCATTTTCTATGCGTATTTCAATGGGTTCTACAAAAGACTTAAAGCCTTTGACTTTAAGTGTCCTAAAATTAATCATCAACTATTGTGATAATATTTTATCAATGATTTGTCTAAACTCTTTTATATTTTTATTACCCGAATAAACAATGCCGTTTACTATAAATGAAGGAGTACGATTAATATTAAATTCTCTTTGTGCATTCATAACTCCTTCTAAAATATCGTTTTCTAGATTTATGTCACTTAAGCAAGCATCAAATTCATCTTGTTGCATGCCACCACTTTGCATGATCTTGTATAATTCAGACCTAGTTTTAGAATGATCTCTCATTACCCAGTTTTTTTGGAGTTTATAAAGAGCATTCATATAATCATATCTAACGTCTTCTGGTACACAACTAAGAATCATGCTACCTGCTAATGCAGGATAATTAAATGGAAAATCTCTAAAGACAAACTTAACTTTACCTGTATCAATATATTCACTTTTTAAATCATCTAAAGTTTCATTATGAAAATCAGCACAGTGACTGCAAGACATTGATGCGTACTCAATAATTGTTACGGGTGCTTCTGGCTCACCTATATAAAAGTCGTTTTCTTGTATTTTTAAGATAGAATGATCAGCTGAATAAAGATTAAATGATAAAAATAGATATAAGATTGATAGGATTGAAATTTTAAAATACATATTATTTTGAGTCTTTTGCTATATTTAATCCCAAATCTACAAGTGACTTTTTTAAGTCACTATTTTTTAAATTTTCTACCTCACTATTGAGATCATTTATATCATCTTTGCTTAAAGTGTATTTTTGCTTCATAGTATAATTTTTAATATCGTTATGTTTAGTTATGTAGTTTTGTTGAATTCTCAAGTCTGAAATAGCTTTAAAACCAAAATAACTATTTATTTTCTCAAGAATTGTACCTTTAAAATGTTCAAACTCTATTGAAGCTGCTGGTGAAACGCTAACATTTAGATAATTTTTGAAAATAGGTTCTCCTATATCATTTTCAGTGTCTTTTGTTCTAGTTATACTAGTTGGTTCACAATAATCCTTAAAATAAGACCCAACAATTTTAGACCAATTAGAGTGAATTACAAAATCAATTTTTCCATGTTTATTTGAGTAATTTTTATTAATTTTTTTTACCGCGTCACCTATGGTCTGTGGAATAAAGACTCTGTTTTTTGAATTATTATTTGTAACCATTTAAAATATTAATTTATATTACCTAAATATGAAAGCAATATGTTTACACAAGAAAATCAAGTAAAAAAATTTTTATTAAAATGGTATTCTCAAAACGCCAGACAGTTACCATGGCGTAATCAGAATGAAAAAAATTTGATAAATCCATACTTTGTATTTGTTAGTGAATTTATGCTTCAACAAACATCTGTAAGCACTGTAAAAAACAAATTTCAGGAATTTATTATTACATGGCCAAATATTCAAAAATTAGCTCAAGCTTCAGAAAAACAAATATTAAAATTTTGGTCCGGTCTTGGATATTATACTCGGGCAAGAAATTTATTAAAATCAGCAAAATTAATTAAAAAAAAACATAATTATAACATTCCACAATCATATGAAGAGCTAATTTTACTCCCTGGAATTGGTGATTACACAGCTAAAGCGATTTTAGGAATTGCTTTTAATAAATCTGTAATGCCACTTGATGCAAATATTGAGAGAATATTAGTTAGATTGCATGCTATTGAAAAACCAATTAGTAAAGTGAAAAACAAACTTAAAGATATATCAAAAAAATTCATATCAGATAAATACTCTTCAAACTTAATTCAGTCTTTTATGGATTATGGGTCATCAATATGTCTTCCTCGAAATCCTAAATGTGAAATTTGCCAAATAAATAAAATTTGTCAATCATATAAAAAGAATTTGCAGCTAAAAATTCCTTTAAAACTAAAAAAGATAATTAATAAGCCAATGAAATATACAAGAGCATATGTAGTTGTAAATGAAAAGAACGAAATACTTGTAAGAAGTAGACCTAGTAAAGGTATGTTAGCATCTATGCTTGAAGTACCAAACGATGAATGGGTGAATAATAAAAATTTATTAATTACTGATCATGACATAAGGCAAATAAAAACAAAATTAAAATCAAAAGGTATATTTGAATATTCTTTTAGTCATTTTGATTTGAAAACAGAAATTTTCTTTGGAAACGTAAAAAAAACAAAGATATCTAATGGTAACTGGATTAAAAAATCTGCTTATTCTAATTCCAGGATGCCAACTATAATGAAAAAAATAGTAGAAATGGCAGAATAATCTAGGCAAAGAACTTTTTTGCATTCATAAAAATTTTGTAACCATCTGCAAATTTTTTAGATGAATTATTTTGCCAATTAGGAATTTGATAATGATAAAAAGCTCTTTCAGGATGAGGCATCATTGCAAGCACATTACCATTTTGATTAGTTAAAGCAGCTATATCATATTTAGAACCATTAGGATTAAAAGGAAATTTACCTTTTGCTAATTTTTTATTGCTCTCCATGTATTGCAAACCAATAAGATTTTTAGTTTTAATATTTTTAAGAAGATTTTGAGGTATCATGAATTGACCCTCTTGATGTGCAACAGGCAAATTTAAAGTACTAATATTTTTAAGCCATGGTGATTTATCATTAGTCACTTTTAAAAGTACCCATCGACACTCATAATTTCCAGATTTGTTTTCAATCATTGCTACTTCAGGATCTTTTTTATTTACATTAGGAACCAAACCAAGGTTAATTAATATTTGGCATCCATTACAAATTCCTATGATTAATTTATTTTTTAATGTAAAATCTATCAGCTGATCATATAAATTAGTCATAATTTTTTTTGCCATTGCATTTCCTGAACCTGTATCATCGCCATAAGAAAAACCACCAGGTATAGCAAATACTTGATAATTATTAAGCTGTTTAGGATTTTGAAGCAGATCATTAATATGAACAATTTTTCCATTAAAACCAACTACTTCAAAAGCATGTAGAGTTTCATTTTCACAATTAATACCATAACCTGATAAAACTAATACGTTCATAAGCCTTTAATATTTTGTTTATATGACTTTGCAAAATCTGAAATTTTACCTCTAATAATCTTTTTGCTATCTTTAAACTCAATTACATCTGCACCCGTACATTCACCTATAATTTCGTAATTTGAATTGTAAAATAATTTTTTAAAATCGGTAAAATGGTTTTTTTTAATGGAAACAAGGATTCTACTTTGTGTTTCAGAAAATAAAAATTGATCAACTGAAATTTTATCTTTAAGTTTTAGATTAATTGTTAAACCTTTTTTTGATGCTATAGCCATTTTCGTAATTGCAATTCCAAGTCCACCCAAATCTATTCCGATTGCAGAATTTATAATTCCTAATTTATTAGCCTTTTCAAAATTTTTATATGTTTGAAGTGCATCTTTACTATTTACAACTGGATTTTTTGATTTTTGATGACCTATAATTTTGGAGTAAACACTATCCTCTAATTCATTAAAGGTTTTACCCAGAATTAATAATATATCACCATCATCTGGTGTTATTTTTGTTAGATGTGAAATTTTGTCTACTACTCCAATAGAAGAAATAAGCAATGTTGGAGGTATTGAAATTTTTACTGAGTTCCCAGTTTTATTGAAACCTTTAAAATCATTAAACATACTATCTTTTCCTGAAATAAAAGGTGTTTGGTAAGCAACCGCATAATTATAACAAGCTCTTGCTGCTTCTTTCAATTGATGCAGCCTATCAGGTTCATCAGAGCTGCACCAACAAAAATTGTCAAGAATTGCAATTTTTTTTGAGTTCGCACCACTTACAATTAAATTTTTATATGCTGTATCAATAGAGCATCCAGCCATATCATACGGATTGGTTTCTGCGTATTGAGGATAAGCAGCTTGAGAAAGTGCTATTGATTTTTCATCATCAAATAGGGGTTTGATAGCCGTAGCATTTCCAAAAACTCTACCTACGCCTTGTAATGGTTTTATAATGGATGTCGCTTGCACCTCGTGATCATATTGCGTTGCTATAAATTCTTTTGACACAATATTCGGGCTAGAGAGAAGTTTGTGTAATTTATCTATCAAAGAACTTTTTTTGATTATTTTTTTATTTTCTTTTTTAATTTTTGGCAAAGATGTTTTTAAATTTAATTTAGGATAACCTTCATGAAGAAATTCCATATCTAAATTAAGAATTTGAGTTTTATTGTATTTTACTATAGCTTTTTCTTTTTTAATAAATTTACCAATTATTGTTGCTTCCACACTCCTCGCATTAAATTTCTTTATAACTTTTTTTACATTAGCTGGTGGCACTGCTAGTGTCATTCTTTCTTGAGATTCAGAAATCCAAATCTCCCAAGGATATAATCCTTTATATTTGAGAGGAACCTTTTCAAGATTAACTATAAAACCGCCACTCTCTTTTGCCATCTCTCCTATTGATGATGATAATCCTCCAGCACCATTATCTGTTATACTTGAGTAAAGATTTTGATCACGTAATTCTCTAATGATTACATCAGACATTTTTTTTTGTGTTATTGGGTCACCAATTTGGACTGCAGAAACTGGACTATTGGGATCTAATTCCTCTGATGAAAATGTTGCACCATGAATACCGTCTTTTCCAACTCTACCTCCAGCCATTAGTATAATATCTCCTGGATTAGCTTTTTTCTTATGCGATGGTTTCCCTTTTATTTTTTTTGGAATAATCCCAACTGTTCCACAAAATACAAGAGGCTTTCCTGCAAACCGATCATCAAAATACACATTACCTTGAGGAGTAGGAATACCTGAACAATTTCCACCAACTCTAACACCACTAATAATACCCTTTGCAATAAAATTTGCTGGAAGCATTGGATCCTTATTTTTTTTTTGACGGTACAATTGATAATTTTTATTCGGGTTTGCTAAATAATATGCATACGTATTTGCTATAGGTTTTGCCCCTTTTCCAAATCCAAGACAATCCCTGTTAACACCAACAATTCCAGTTATCGCTCCACCAAATGGATCCAAGGCTGAAGGTGTATTATGTGTTTCAACTTTATGACAAATAATCCAATCTTTATTGAATTCTATTCCGCCGGCATTATCCGTAAAAAGAGAAACACAAAAATTATCTTTTCGTAACTGAATAATTTTTTCTGTAGCGCCTTTAATGTATTTTTTAAATATACCTTCTTGAATATCATCAATTTTAGCTGAAAAAATTTTGTGTTTACAGTGCTCTGACCAGGTCTGTGCTAATGTTTCAATTTCTACATCTGTTGGTTTACGTTTTATAGTGGAAAAATAATTTCTTATGACTTTTAAAGATTCTAGATCTAGACCAAGTGTTCCTCTCCTAGATTTATCATTTTCTTCAATACCAAGTTTTCCAATGAGACTGAGATGATAATCAGAAATATCTAAATTAATTTCTTTTTTACTATATTTTTTTTTCGGTAATTTTACCTTTTCTATTTTAAACTGATTTTTTTTAAAATTATTTAAATATTTTTTAAATGGATAAATCTTAATTGTTTGAATTAAGGGATTTGCTTCATTTTTAGATATTTTGGTAATATCTTCTTTTCTTCCTTTTATTAAAATAATTTTTGTTGAACCAAGTTCAAAGCTTTTAAAACTACTTTTTAGATTATCTTTGATTATTTCTTTTACAGTTGTTGCTATATTATCAGTTACGCCTGGTAAAAATTTTATTTCTACAACCCAGTTAAAATTACTATAACTAGATAAAACCTTATCTACATTTTTTTTAGTTAATATTGTTTGAGAAACTTCATTAGAAATAAGTTTACTTATTTTAGTAAACTTTTGATCATCAAGATTTGTCGAAAAGAAATATCCATCTATTATTTTGATGGATTTATTATTATGTTCTTTTTGTAGTGAACTTTCTTTCCCTGTCTTCTCAATGGAGAGAATTTGAATTGTATTTGTCATTATGAGTACGAATCAACTTATTTTACTATATTAATAGTTTACTCGTTAACGATTCGTTTAAAACTAATTAAATATGACAACATATAAAGAAGCAGGGGTAGATATAGAAAATACAGATGCCCTTGTCGAAGACATTTCTCAACTAAGCAAATCAACAAATAGAAATGGAAATTTTGATAAAATTGGTGGATTTGGTGGCATTTTTGATCTTAAAAATTGTGGATATGAAGACCCTTTATTGGTTTCTGGAACAGATGGCATAGGGACAAAAATATTACTAGGTATTGAAACTGACATTTTAGATGGTTTAGGTCATGATCTCGTTGGTATGTGCCTTAATGATATTCTTTGCCATGGTGCAGAGCCATTATTTTTTTTAGATTACTATGCTTCTTCTAAGATCAATAGAAATTCTTTTTTAAAAATTATGAAAAGCATCACTGAAGCTTGCAAGATAAATAATTGTTCTCTTATTGGGGGTGAAACCGCAGAGATGCCAGGGCTTTATAAAAAAGATGATTTTGATTTTGCTGGATTTTGTGTTGGAGCAGTAGAGAGAAAAAAAATTTTACCTAAAAGAGATATAATGAAAGAGGATGATATACTATATGGGATTAGATCTTCTGGCTTTCATTCAAATGGATATTCTCTTATTAGAAAAGTTTTAAAAGATAAAAATATAGATCTACATAAAAAAACAGAATTTAAATCATCTTATGAAACAAATGCAGCAGCTTTAATGGCTCCAACAGAATTATATTTTCCTTTTCTCAAAAAAATTTTAACAACAAATCTTATCAATGGTATTTCACATATAACAGGTGGAGGTATTATCGGTAATGTACCAAGAATGCTATCTGAAAATTTATCAGCAAAGATTGATAAAAAATTTATTTGTGATGAAGAAATTTTTCAATGGTTTCAAAGTTTAGCTAACATGACAGATGAAGAAATGTTGAAGACCTTTAATTGTGGATTAGGTTTGATAATGACTATTTCAAAAAATAACTACAAAGAATTTGAGCAGTTAATAAAAGATGAAAATTTAGATATTTTTGAAATTGGAAAAATAGAATTTAACAAATCATCAAGGTGCACAATTAGTTGAAAAAATTACAAGTTGCTATTTTCATATCGGGAAGAGGTTCAAATTTAGAATCACTAATACATTCATCATTTAAAAAACAAAGTTTAGTAGAGGTTCAATTAGTCGTCTCTAATAACTCCAAAGCCAAAGGCTTAACTATTGCCAAAAAAAATAAAATTACGTTCATACATTTTATTCCAAGAAAAAATTTCGAAAACAAAGTCATGAAGTACTTAAAAAATATAGATATCATTTGTTTGGCTGGTTTTATGCAAGTTTTAGATTCAAAATTTGTAAGGCAGTGGCGATCGCGATTAATCAATATTCATCCATCATATCTTCCAGCTTTTAAAGGCTTAAATGCTCAGGATCAGGCAATAAAGGCTAAAGTGAGATATTCTGGTTGTAGTGTTCATTATGTTACCCCAAAAATTGACTCTGGAAAGATTATATTGCAAAAAAAAGTAAAGATTTTGAAGAAAGATAATACCGAATCACTCTCAAAGAAAATATTGATAGAAGAGCATAAGATTTATCCAAGAGCATTACAGATGGTTGCAAAAAAACTTTTAACAAGACAACAGTAAGATGAAAAATCGACTAGATTTCCTAAAGAAATTCAAGGTAAGGCAATCTCATGTTCCCAGATTTAATGAGGAGTGTGGTGTTTTTGGAATAAGTGGAACCAAAGATGCTGCAGCTTTAACAGCTCTTGGTTTGCATGCGTTGCAACATCGTGGTCAAGAAGGGTGTGGCATTGTAAGTTATGATGGAAACTCTTATCACTCAGAGAGAAAATTTGGATTGGTTGGAGATAATTTTACGAAGAAACACTCACTAGATAAACTAAAAGGAAAAATTGCAATCGGACACAATCGTTATTCAACAACGGGTGGTGAAACAATAAGAAATATACAACCTTTTTATGCTGACCTTCATGGTGGAGCTATTAGTATTGCTCATAATGGTAATCTGACTAATGCACTCCTTCTAAGAGAACAAATGGTGCGTGAAGGAGCAATATTTCAAACAACATCAGATACCGAAACAATTGTTCAACTTGTAGCTCGTTCAAAAAAAAGAGATATTTTAAATAAAATTATTGATGCTTTAATGCAAATTCAAGGTGGTTATGCTTTATCAATCATTGCTAATGGTACATTAATTGGCGCAAGAGATCCATTAGGTATTCGCCCACTTGTTTTAGGTAAATTTAAAAATGCATTTATCCTCGCCTCTGAAACTTGTGCTTTAGATATTATAGGTGCAAAATTTATCCGTGAAATTGAAAATGGTGAAGTTGTAGTTATTAAAGATAATAAAGTTGAAAGTAGAAGACCATTTCCAAAAAAACAAATTAAACCATGTGTTTTTGAATACATTTATTTTTCGCGGCCAGATAGTATTTTAAAAAACAAAACTGCCTATGAATACAGAAAAAATTTAGGCACATACTTAGCAAAAGAAACCGATATAAAACCTGATGTTGTAGTGCCAGTTCCTGATTCTGGTGTTCCTGCTGCGCTTGGTTTTAGTCAAGAGTCCGGTATTCCTTTTGAGTTAGGATTAATACGAAATCATTATGTGGGGCGGACATTTATTGAGCCAACTCAGCAAATTAGAAGTTTAGGCGTAAAGTTAAAACTAAATCCTAACCAAAGTTCTATCAAAAAAAAGAAAGTTGTTTTAATTGACGATTCGTTAGTTCGAGGAACAACATCCACTAAGATAATAAAAATGCTTTATGATTTTGGCGCAAAAGAAGTCCATATGCGTATTGCTTCACCTGCAATAAAATATCCTGATTTTTATGGGGTTGATACTCCGACCCAAGAAGAATTATTGGCTGCAAACAAAAATTTAGAGGAAATGCGTAAATATATTGGGGCTAAATCGTTGAAATTTTTATCATTAGATGGTCTGTATCAAGCTCTAGGTTATGATCAGAGAGATAATGATAATCCTCAATTTACAGACCATTATTTCACAGGAGAGTACCCGGTCAGGCCTTTAGATTACTTGAATGATGAAAACTTAAAAAAACTATCGTTTTTAAGTCTTGCTTCAAATAACTAATAAATGAATTATTCTTATTCATGAATGTTCTTGTCATTGGTAATGGTGGAAGAGAACACGCATTATGTTATGGCATAAAACAATCTCCTAGTTGTTCTAATTTATATTGTATTCCTGGAAGTGATAGTATCAGTGAGATTGCCTCATCAATTAACATAGATGTTAATGATCATGATGCTATTCTTCAATTTTGTCTAGAAAGTAAAATTGATCTAGTGGTGATAGGTCCAGAACTACCTTTAACTAAAGGATTATCAAACCTTTTAATGAACAATTCTATATTAGTTTTTGGTCCTGATCAAATGGGAGCTGAGCTAGAAAAATCTAAAAAGTTTACAAAAGATATTTGTAAAAAATTAAATATTGCAACAGCTGCCTATGACGTATTTGACAACTATGATGACGCCTTAATTTTTTGTCAAAACCAATCCTATCCTCTTGTGATTAAAGCTGATGGTTTAGCAGCAGGAAAAGGAGTTATTATTTGTCAAACAATGGAAGATGCAAAAGATGCACTGATTAAATGTTTTAAAGATAATTCTTTTGGTGATGCTGGTTCAGTTGTTGTTATTGAAGAATTTTTAGTTGGTGAAGAGGTAAGTCTATTTTCACTTGTTGATAAAAATGGATTTGTGTTACCTCTTACAACAGCACAAGATCATAAAAAAATCTTGGAAGGAGAAAAAGGGTTAAACACTGGTGGTATGGGTGCCTACACACCTGTTCCTTCTATTTCATCAAATAAAATGAATGAATTATCCAAAACATTTGTTGAGCCTATTGTTCAACATCTTGCTGAACAAGGCATCAACTATCAAGGAATGTTTTATGCAGGATTAATTCTAACAGATAAGGGTCCAAATTTACTCGAAATTAATGTTCGTTTCGGCGATCCCGAAACACAAGCAATTATTCCACTATTAGAAACAGATTTATTAGAACTCCTTCATGCATCAGCGATAGGTACCTTAAATGAAATAAAAAAAATTAAGTGGAAAAATGATTATGCCATGACAGTAGTAATGGCTGCTGATGGTTATCCTGAGGATTATAAAAAATTCACATCAATTAATAATTTAGAAAATCTTACTTTATCAACGGATGACTATCTATTCCATGCAGGAACAATGCTTAAAGAAAACAAATGGCTCTCTAATGGTGGGCGCGTCTTAAATATCTCTAGTACGGGCAAAGACTTAAAAACTATTAGAGAAACTATTCACAATATAATTAATCAAATTAATTGGGATGAGGGATATTATCGAAAAGATATTGGTTGGAGATATATTGATGAGTAATTCTTTTTTAGTTGAAGGAAAAACAAAAATTATTGAGAAAACAAATGATCAAAATATCATTCGAATTGTAACAAAAGATTTTTTAACAGGTGGTGATGCAGCGAAGAAAGAGGAAATTAAAGATATTGGAATTCAAAAGACAAAACAAACATGTAATGTTTTTACTATGCTAACCAAGGCAGGTATTGCAACATCATTTATTGAGCAAGATTCGCCAAATAGTCTTTTAAGTCATAACTGTAATATGCTTCCTTTGGAATTTGTAGTTAGACGTTATGCTTGGGGAAGTTATTTAAGTAGAAACACTCAATTTGCAAAAGATAAAAGTAATCCTCATCAATTTGAAAACTTAGTTTGGGAAATATTTCATAAACAAGCCGTTGTTATCCCTCCGCATGTTTCAGAACCTGTGCAAATGGATGAGAGTGAAGCGAGAAGACAATTTTTGAAAGATGGAAAATGGGAAGAGGGTGTATTTACGGATCCATTTGTAAAAGCTGGAGAAGAATGGGAATTATTTTCTGCCAAACAACCTATAACAAGCAAAAGCTTGATGAAGACTAAAAAATTATTGTCTGATCAAGAATTAGAAATAGCTATTAATGGAATTATTCTTCCAAGTTTTGAGCTTATTGAAGAAAAATGGAAAACTATTAAGACAATTGATGGTCCTATACATTTAGTCGATATTAAATTTGAGCTTGGCTTTAAAGTATCGGATAACTCGTTAGTTTTATCTGATGTTGTTGATAATGATAGTTGGCGAATATGGCCTGGAGGAGATCCCAATAAACAATTAGATAAGCAATCTTTTCGTGAAGGAGAGGATTTAGTAAATGTTGCTAACAAATATCAACTGGTAACACAACTAACTGACCAATTTAATTAAAGTTAAAATTATTTTTCAATAATCGTTATATGACCCATTTTTCTTTTATGTTTAATTTGTGTTTTTAAATAATCATAAAAAAATTCATTATCTTTAAATGTTTTATTTCGGTACGGTGATATCTCATCACCAATTAAATTAATCATTTTGGCATTATACAATTTTTTAGTCCCAATTTTTTCTAAGCCACATACTGCTCGTACATGATTTTCAAATTGACTAATATTATGAGAATTCATTGTCAGATGTCCAGAATTATGAACACGAGGAGCAATTTCATTAGCATATAAATTATCATTAGTATCAATAAAAAATTCTACACATAACGTTCCAATATAACCTAATTTTTCTACAACGTGTTTTGCCCACTCAATTGATTTTATTCGTATGTCATCAGAGATATCACTTGGTATTGTTGAATATTTTAAAATTTGTTCTTCATGAACATTCTCAATAGGATCATAGATCTCATAACTATTTTGATCAAAACGAGTAATGACGACTGAAATTTCTTTTTTAAGATGAATAAGTTTTTCTAAAATATATTCTTTTGTAAAATCAATCTCTTTCGTAATATCATCTACAGTGTTTAATTTATACTGACCTTTACCATCGTATCCTAACGTTGTGGTTTTTAACAAACCAGGCAGCAAGTCTACATTTTCACTCACATCCTTTTCATTTTTGATAGCTACATATTTTGTTGTAGTTATATTATTATCATTGAGAAATTTTTTTTCTGTTTCTCGGTGTTGAATGAGTTGATTAATTTCAGGTTTTGGTAAAACTTTTTTCTTTTCATTAATTTTTTTTAATATTGCGAAGGGAATATTTTCAAATTCATATGTAACTAGATCAACTTCATTAATAAAATTATTTATTGTTGTATCATCATCATACTGACCAAAAATAAATTTAGACGCAAAGTGTTTCCCGGGTGCATCAGGATCATCACTTAATATGACGGTTTGTATGTCTATTTTTTTTGCAGCATCTGCTAAAAGACTTCCTAATTGTCCACCACCGATAATGCCAAGTGTGGGTGTATTCATGACTTATGGTTTTTGTTTAACAGCTTTTGATTGTTTTGTTCGGTAATTTATTAAATTTTTCTTAATGTCTTTATTCGTAAGAGCAATAATGGAAGCTGCATATAAACCGGCATTCATAGCGCCGTCCTCACCAATTGCTACACTGCCAACAGGAATACCTTTGGGCATCTGTACTATTGATAATAAACTATCCAATCCTTTTAATTTACGACTTTCTACAGGTACGCCGATTACAGGTATAGTTGTTAATGACGCAATCATTCCTGGTAAATGTGCAGAGCCTCCAGCACCAGCAATAATGACAGAAAAATTATTGTCTTCCGCCGATTTGGCAAATTTAAACATTCTCTCTGGTGTGCGGTGTGCAGATACAATTTTAGTTTCAAACTTAACTTTCAGTAATTTTAAAATTTTTTCACAATTTTTCATGGTAGCATAATCAGATTGACTACCCATCACAATTGCTACTTTATGTTTAATTGATGTTGAATTCATTTTTGTTTTTATTTTATCAATTCAATGATGATTCGATACATTATTACATAATTACATCATGCACATTACTCTCACGTGCACCAGCTTTTGATATAAAAACAAATTTACAATTTCCTTGCATTTTTTTAATTGTTTGGTGGCCTGTGTATCCCATTGATGATTTAAGACCTCCAACAAGTTGATAAACAAGATCTTTTGTTTTACCTTTATAAGGAACCATTCCTTCAACTCCTTCAGCAACAAGTTTTTTTGCATTTTTCGTTTCTTCTTGTGAGTAGCGATCAAATGATCCTTTTTGCATAGCACCAACCGAACCCATGCCACGATAAGATTTATATTTTTTTCCCTTAATGGATAAAAGTTTTCCAGGTGACTCTTCTGTTCCTGCTAACAATGAACCGATCATACATGCTGATGCCCCTCCAGCTATTGCCTTCGCAATGTCACCAGATGTTTTAATGCCTCCATCTGCAATAACAGGAATCTTGTATTTCTTTGCCACTTCAAAGGTGTCCATCACAGCGGAAAGTTGTGGAATTCCAACTCCAGTGACAATTCTTGTGGTGCAGATTGATCCAGGACCAATACCTACTTTTATAATATCAACGCCAGCATTGATTAAATCTTTTGCAGCTTTTTTAGTAGCAATATTCCCAACGACGAGTGGAATTTTTTTTAGAATTTTTTTTGCTTTATCAATAAATTGAAGTGTGGTTTTAGTATGAGCATGTGCTACATCTATAAAGATAATATCAACACCAGCTTTTAATAAAGATTGCAATCTTAAGTAGGCATTATTTTCAACACCGATGGCAGCACCAACAGCAATTTGGTTATTTGAATTAGTGACAGCTTGTTTATAAAAGTTTTTATTAATTTTATAATTATGAACTTTAAGGACTTCATTACTTTGTTTTTCGATAGGCATATTTCGGTGAATTACGCCAAGACCACCATTAAGGGATAAGTTAATGGCCATTTTGTTTTCTGTAACCGTATCCATTGCTGCAGATATTATAGGTATATGTAATTTTAAGTTACCAAGATTGGTTGAAGTTATAACATCTTTAGGCTTAATTTCAGAATAGGCAGGGGAAAGAAGTACGTCGTCAAAAGTAACTGAATAATTCGTATTTATTTTATAGACCATTTCCAAATGTATTTATTTTGTTTCGATTTGTTAAGTAAATAGTTCATAATTTGAAATAAAAAGACCTAAAATCTAATTTCTAGTTGTAATAAAGAATAAATTTATATTATATTTTCTTATGAAATTTATATTTTTCTTCTTAACTATTATTCTTGTCAATGTAGGTTTTGCTTCTGATAAAAAAGAAGGCAGATTTTTTGAAGATCAGCCAGATGTTACCGATGATTATCAAATTCATTTTATTTATATGCTCGATAAAAACGGCAAAGATAATGAACTGGACATAAATGGTGAGATGGAGAGCATGGTGGAAGAGATGAACGAGAAAATGTTTGAATTAACAGGTAACAAACAAAAATATAAACTTGATTATAGACTGGATGGTAAACTGGATATTTCGTTTGTAAGATTAGATGTAAAAGGAAGAAAAGAAGGGTGGAATAATAACTATCCTGATTTTTTTATTCAAAATCTTGGATTTAATAATCCCAAAAAATTATATTTTTCTTTTGTCGACAGTTTTACGCATAGGGATAGTGGTCAAATGGGTTCTCATTCAGGCTATACCTTTATGAAAAGAGCGGGATCTAGAGAAGATATAATTAAAATTACCATTCATGAACTTTTACACGGGCAAGGATTTTCTTGGAAATGTACAAAAGGCAATACGAATGGTCATGTATCTGGCCCAAGTGTTTTAAGTAATGAAAACAATCAATATATTTTAGGTAAGATGATTTATGAGCACGGTGATGATAGTTGTCCAGATTTAAAAGATTCTATTTATATGACACCAACATCAGCTGATCCCTTTGATCCACTTCCAATGGTCTGTCATTTAGCAGAGAGATCAGGGAGAGCACACGGAGGCACTTACGGATTTGAAGATCAGTGGCCAGCAAGATACGATCATAAAAAATTTAAAAAAATACGAAAGAATTCTTATTGGTGCACCTATAAATTGAATGAATTTGCTGATCCAATGTGGTTTAAAAAGTGGAAAAAATAAATAAAATAAAAAAAAATTTTAAATTTTATATTCAAAGTTTTGTGTTGTTGGATTAATTTTAATTAATCTTGCACCATTTCTTATGTGATAATGTGTGGCAACAGGCGTTAATGGTGAAAGGGTAACGATACTTTCAAATTGTTCTTTTGATTTAATATATTTTTGTAATTCCTTCATTATTTTCTTTCCAGCACCTTTTTTGAAAGACCAAACTGTATAAGCGATTGGAATAGAAGCTTCATCTTCCTTAACGCTCATTAAATCCATTTCCTTAATGGTTGCAGGAATTTCATTCGTAAAAGCAAAACAGGCAATCCCTTCAATATCATCCTTATATTTGAGACCAAAAATTTTTCTACCTTTTGAGGTACGAAATTTGTTATCAAGTTCTGGACGGACGGGATCATCAGTTGGATTAACACTTTCTAGTTCAACTAGTTCTGTTTTTTTGATCCAACTAAAGAAATCAAATTCGTATTTGTATCTGCCAATTTTCATTTAAAGTATGTAATGCTTTATAAGATTTGATAAATAAAGATAGTGAATATTTTGATAGGAAAGTCGCCTTAATTACTTATTATCAAATTTTACCACTATAAATTCTTGTTACACTTAAAATGTCATCAAAATCATCCATTCCAAATATTTTTAAATTATCTATCCCTATTTTTTTTGCAAATTTAGTCATTCCTTTTGTGGCTATTGTTGATACGGGTTTAATGGGTAATCTTGATAATGCTAGTTATTTAGTTGCAACCAGTATAGCGGCAAGTGTCTTTTCCATTCTTTTTGGGAGTTTTGGTTTTTTACGATCAGGTACGGTTGGAATGATCGCACAAGCAGATGGATCCAATGACTATGAAGAAATTATAAATATTTTTTTACGTAATATTACATTTGTTATTATAATTTCCCTCTTATTAGTTATTTTTCAAACATACATATATAATTTTTCCTTATCTATTTTTGAGTTATCGAAGGAAACAAAAATATACTTTAAAGATTATTTTACCTTTCGTATTTACTCCTCTTTTGGTGAGCTAACGATTTTTGTGATCACAGGATTGTTTATTGGTTTACAAAAAACAAAAACATCTAGTCTCATTGTAGGTTTTTATTCCATTGCAAATATAATTTTCAGCTTAGTTTTTGTTTTATATTTTAACTTAAATGTTTTAGGCGTTGCGTTAGGGACGCTTGTAGCTTCAACACTAACAACAATAATCTTTTTATTTTATACATTCTATGACTTAAGCAACATGACTAAATTGAAATTTGATACTAAAAAAATTTTCAATTTCAATAAAGTTAAAAATATTTTTAATATAAATTTTAATATATTTATTAGATCTATTCTTCTTTCTTTTTCTTTTTTATATTTTACTTATCTTGGAACATCCATCAGTGAAGAAACTGTTGCTGCTAATGTAATATTGCTTAATCTTATTATGCTTTCTTCCTATGTTCTTGATGCTTATGCCTTTTCTACAGAGGGTATTGTGGGGTATTCTATTGGATCCAAAAATAAACAATTATTAAAAGATGTCATAAAAAATTCCTTTATCCTAAGTACTGCAACTGGTCTGTTGATATGTATAATCTTTTTCTTTAGTAAAAATTATTTCATTATTACGATGACAGATTTACCTGATATTCGAGAGATTAGTTTTTCATTCTCCTACTGGGTAATCATTATTCCTTTTGCAGCTTCTTTTTGTTTTCAATTTGATGGTATCTTTGTTGGTGCATCACAAACAACAGAACTACGAAATGCAATGATCGTCTCTGTCGCCATCTATATTGTTGTCTCTTTCTTTTTAATAGCAAGTTTTGGGAATACAGGATTATGGCTGTCTCTTTGCCTTTTCTTTATTGCAAGAGCACTCACTTTGTTTGTCTATATGCCGAGAATTTATCAGCGTTTAGCATAAAAATACTAATTCAATTTATCTTTGCGGTAATTAGATCGTATGTCATCAAGTAGGACTGATTTAGACTTATTTTTTACATGCCAAAAATCCCATCCATTGCAACTCGGTAGTCCTTGTATCTTTGCTCCCATTTGATGAATAGAGCCTGTTAAATCTTTTATTTTAAGTGTACCATCAATACTAACCGTTGCTTTAAAGCGTTCTTTTTTATCAGTTAATACTGCACCTGGTGGGATAATTCCTTGCTCGACTAATTCACCAAAAGGTACTTTTGGTAATTCTTTTCTACTTTTAGCAATAGTAACAACTTCTTCTTTCAACACTTTTGTATTCTTTAATCGTTCTTTTGAAAGTTTAACGTAGTCTTTATCTTTTTCTATGCCAATAAAGTTACGTTGTAATTTTTTTGCAACAACAGCGGTTGTCCCACTTCCAGAAAAAGGATCAAGAACAAGATCACCTTTGTTAGTTGAGGCTAATAGAATTCGGTAGAGGAGAGCTTCTGGTTTTTGTGTTGGGTGCGATCGTTGATTGTTATCTTTACGTAATCGCTCTTTGCCTGAGCAAATAGGAATATACCAGTCACTTCGCATTTGTTTTCCTTCATTTAGTTCTTTGAGGTTTTGATAGTTAAATGTGTATTTTGCCTCTCTTGAGGTTGTGCACCATAAAAGTGTTTCATGGGCATTTGTGAAACGTGTACCACGAAAATTAGGCATCGGATTAGTTTTATGCCATATAATATCATTTAAAATCCATAAACATTCATCTTGAATTTTAGAACCTACTCGCAATATATTATGATAACTCCCTATAACCCAAAGAGCCCCACCTTTTTTTAAAACTCTTTTACATTCACTCAGCCAAGCATTGGTAAATTGATCATACTCTTCATAAGTACTAAATTTATCCCAATCTTGTGTAACAGCTTCGACTGTTGTTTGATCAGGTCTGTATAAAGTATCCTTTAATTGAAGATTATAGGGTGGATCAGCAAAAATAAAATCAACAGAATGGTCTTTTAATTTTTTCATTTCCTGAATGGAGTCACCTAAAATAATTTGATTTTTTTTCATATTTCAAAAAAAGAATCATTAATCTGTTATGGAATCTGGTCAATAAAGTTATCAACAGGATGAATCATTTTAATGGGATAATATAGATATAATTTGATATTTAATTGAAAAGGGGTCCGAAGACCCCCTGAAATTTTCCATCAATTGGGAGGAATGATGAAATTATTATTAATATAATATTTGTCGCATCTTTTTGTAGCATAATAACATGATATTTATTATGCAAAATATGCATGGTAATATTGTAATTATTCATTTTTTTAATAAAGATTTAATTGGTTCAAATGATTTTCGATGAAACTGAGTAACACCGTATTTATGTATTGCTTCAATATGTTTTTTAGTTCCATAACCTGCATTTTTTTTCCAATTATAAAATATAAATTTTGCATCAAGCATACTCATCAGTCGATCACGGTGAACTTTTGCAATAATAGATGCACTTGCAATGGATAAAGATTTTTTATCACCACTAATGATGGATTTTTCATTTTGGTAATCTAATGAAAAGTTTCCATCAATAATAAGATGTGGATTTTCAAAATTAAATTTATTTATTACTCTTTTCATTGATAATTTTGTTGCTTCCAAAATATTAATTTGATCTATTTCTTCAACACTTGCAAAACCGAGGTAATATTGAAGTTTTTTTTCTTTTTGTAATTTTTTGAAAAATATAAATAATTTTTCTCTCTGTTTTGCAGTATGTTTTTTTGAATCAGTTATGGGTATTTCTGATTCTAAATCATCATAATTAGAAAAATAGCATCCACAACTGACTACTGGGCCTGCTAATGGACCTCTGCCCACTTCATCTAAACCAATTACAGGTCCATCAATTGATTTTTCTATAGAAAAATCAGTCACTATTTTTCATTTAATCTTGGCATGATTTCGACAAAGTTACAGGGCTTATGTCTAATATCTAATTGATATTTTAAAATTTCATCCCAGCCATCTTTGCACGCACCTGTTGAACCAGGTAAACAAAAAACATATGTACTATTTATCAAGGCTGCGACAGCTCGTGATTGAATTGCCGACGTACCAATTTTTTTAAAACTAACTTGGCGAAATAATTCTCCAAACCCATCAATATGTTTACTAGCAATAGCTTTAACAGCTTCTGGTGTTGTATCTCTTCCTGTTAACCCAGTACCGCCAGTTGTAATAATGCAATCAATGTCCTCTTCTTTCGACATTGTATCTAAAGTATCTTTTATTTGAGATACATCATCTGGGATAATTGTACGTTTAATTACTGTATGACCGCCATCAATTATGCGCTTTTCCAATGTATCTCCAGATGTATCATTGTCTTTCGTTCTTGAATCTGAAATTGTAATTATAGCAATGTTTATGGAAACAAATTCTAGAGAAGTATCAATTGGCATAACTTATTAATAAAGTGGATCATTTCCATTTGCCAGCATTTTTAAGGAACGCATTTCCTTATTATTTTTATTTTGGTAAATCCAGTATTTTGTTAAGATCTTTTCTATGAACCATCTTGTTTCTCTTGAAGGAATACTTTCCATAAAAAAGAGTGAGTCTTCCATATAGTTTGTTTCTTTTTTCCATTTTTGTAAATTACCCGGACCGCCATTATACGCCGCAGCAAGAAATATTAAATTTCTGGAAACAACTTCTAAATCAAGTAGGTAATTAAGATATTCTTGACCAACTTCTAGATTAATTTCAGGATTTTTAAGAATATTGCTATTACTTCTTTTTACATCCTTACTCTTTGTTATAAATTTAGCAGTTGAGGGAAGAACTTGCATTAAACCCATCGCACCATCTTTACTTTTAGCAGTCGTATTAAACATAGATTCCTGATGCATAAAAGCATGGAGCAATTCTTTTTCTAATTTAAATCCATCACGTGGTTTCCAAACACTTGTTGGATAGTAAAGATGTATAGGTACATCCATACCAAATTGCTCTAATTTGTTAACGATTTTAAGTTGTGTATAAGCAAGGTCAAAATTCTCAGCTATACTTATTGACTCCTGAGCAATTTCTTTATTTAGGACAGAATTAATATGAACAATTTCTTTTTCTAATTCATTTGCTAATCCAACCTGTATTAAAGTTTGTAATCTTCTACCGGCAGGCAGATTCAAAAGTTTACTATTATTTTTATTTAAATTTGGATATTTTAACCACGAAATTTTTTCTTGAACACCTAATATTTCTAGAGCCAACATACCATAAAAACTATTAGGATTATTTGAAGCTCTTTTTAGCCAAAAATTAATTTCATTATATTTCCCAAGTTTTGCGTATGATCTTGCCGTCCAAAAACTACCAGATGTTTGATGCCAAGCATCATCTTTTAAGCTTATAGAAAAAAGTGAGAAAAAATGAGCAGCTTCTTCATACCTCTCTATTCTCCAAGAAGATAAACCTGCAGTCCATGCAGCATAGGGCACATATTGAGCTGAATTTACTAAAGCCTCTGAAGCATATTGTATTGCAAGTTTATCTTTACTTGCAAGAAAGTAACCTTTTGCAATCAGTTCTTTTTGTTGATCAATTTCTACTTGATCAAGCAATAATTTAACATCACGCTGATTAAGTAATTGAAGTGCGCCTGTAGGCCATCCTCTATTCACTCTTGATTTGATACCATTAATTAACTTTCTTTTCTCAGCTCTTTGATTATTGGAAAGTTTTTTATTGGATTTATATTTAATTTTTTTATTATTATTTACTGTTTCAGATTCAATACCCAAGGGTAATGATGGCTTAGTTGGACTTTTATAGCCTGGAGGCATTCTTTTAATAGCTAACCGATATATTCTTTTTGCTTGTGGATGATCATTGTATTTTTTTAACCAATAATAGAGTTCTAAATATTGAGATTTATAACAATTTGGATGCAAAAATTTTTGGGCGTAAATGTGTCCGAGCAATATTTTATTTTTTATTTTTAAAATATAGTTATTAGCTGTTTTCCATTTACATTGTTCTTGAAAGAAATAAGCTTGCTGATAGTTATTTACATCTGATTCACTTAATACTTTAGAGGAAAAAATGTTATTATATTTTTCTGATATATCTGTTTGAAATGCGTGTGCTATTGGTATTAGATAAAAAAAACTAATAAAGTACATTATTATAAATTGAATATATTTAAGTTTCATTGTCTAACTTTTGTTGTAATATTTGTAAATCTTCCCAAGCTGCTCTTTTGTACTGAGGAGATCTTAATAAAAAAGCTGGATGATATGAAACAATTGTATGAATTTTCTTATTTAGTTGCATAGACTCATATTCATGTAATTTTCCTCTTAGTTTAGCAAGAGTAAGTGGAGTTGATAGAATTGCTTTTGCTGCCACTCCACCTAACAGAAATAAAAAATCTGGACTTACAATGTTTATTTGTTTTTGAAGAAAGGGTAAGAATGCTAAGATTTCTTCATCTGTTGGAGTTCTATTTTCAGGAGGTCTCCAATTAACAACATTAGTAATATATACATCATTTCTTGTAAGCTTTATTGCATTAAGCATTTTATTTAAAAGTTGTCCTGCTCTCCCTACAAATGGTATCCCCTGTTCATCTTCATCACGACCTGGAGCTTCTCCAATAAACATAACTTTTGCATCGAGATTACCATCATAGACAACTAATTTTTTTGCTGTTTTTTGAAGAGGTGATTGATATTTTTTAATTTCATCTATTAGAATTCTTATTTCTAACAATTTATCTTCATTTATGCTATTTGCACTATCTTCAGGTGCTTTTTGCTGTTTATCAAACCAATTTCTTGGAGAATCTTGAAGAAAATAATTAACACCAGAATTCTTAATAAATTCTAAATTTTTTTTATCTGATTGATTCATGCTAAATTAAGATTATCTATTTGTATTGTAACTATTTATTTTTTTAAATAATTAATTTGATGAAAAAACTACTGATATTCTACTTAATCACAGCATTTTCAATGCCAGTAATGGCATATACAAGCTCTAATTTTCTAATTTCTCAATTAGCATATAAAAACCATGATTATGAAACAAGCTTATTTGACTTCAATATTGACACTGCAAAATATCCAAATAACGACTTATTGGATAAATTAATAGCATCAGTTATCTTAGAAAACTTAGAGTTTGCTAATAACATTTCTGATAATATTCTAAAATTTGAAAAAAATAATCAGGAGGCCTATTTAGTAAAACTCGTAAATTTATTATTAGATAATAAATCCAATGAAATAAAAAAATTATATTCTGATACTAAGACTAAAAATGATTTAATAGATTTTATTTTTTTTAACGACGATTTGTTAAAAGACAACCAAACAATAAGTAAATCTATTATTGATATCGTTACTTCATCATTTTCAAATTCAGATGGTTATAGTCTTAATTACAGTTTTTTATTATTTTATACTTCTCTTGCAAGAATGATTGATATTTCCAATGATAGAGCGACATTGATCAAAGGTGAATTATTTCAAAAGATTGGCAACGATAAAGATGCAAGATTAATGTTTAAAGAAATAAATCAAGATAGTGATTTTTATTTAGATGCTCAAATAAATCTAGCCTTAAATTACTCATTTTATTTATCTTATGATGAAGCAATTAAAAATATAAATAAATTATTAGAAAAAAATAACAATTTATATCCAATAAAAAAGATACTTGCAGATACACATCGTATTGAAAAAAATTATAAATTTGCAATTCAACTATATAATGAAATGATTGAGAGAAATGAAAATGATCTTTGGAGTATCTATTATTTAAGAGGAATTTGCTTTGAGCGTTTAGGTCAGTGGGACAAAGCAGAAAAAAACTTTTTAAAATCTTTAGACTTAAAACCGGATTCACCAAATGTTTTAAATTATCTTGCTTACGGATGGGTTGAAAGAAATATCAGACTAGATCAATCTTTAGAAATGTTAAAAGCAGCCTATGCTGCTAATCCTGAAAGTTCATATATAATTGATAGTCTTGCTTGGGCATATTTCAAAAAAAATAATTATACTGAAGCGGCAAAATTAATGGAGAAAGTAATTGATATTGCACCTGGAGAAGCAATATCTCTAGACCACCTTGGTGATATCTATTATGCTATGAATAGAAAGAGAGAAGCAATTCACTTTTGGCAACAGGCACTAGAATTAGCTGAACCAGAAGACGAAATAACTGAAGATGTTCAAAGCAAATTAGATAAAATAAATGCTGGATAAAATTATTGAAAAATCACCTGCCAAAATAAATTTATTTTTAAAAATTATTAATAAAAGAGAGGATAGTTTTCATAATATTAGAACTGGAATAACTTTTCTCAACCTTTATGATGAGATTACTGTTCAAGCTCATAGTAAATTTGAAGTAAACTACACAGGAATATTTGCTCCAAAAAAAAATCTTTTTGAAGATTGTATTATTAGTAGATTATTTACTTATATAAATGAGGACAAGCCCAAACTTCTTTTTTCTGTATCAAAAAATTTTCCTTATCAAGCTGGTCTTGGGTCAGCATCTTCGAATGTAGCTACTGTAATCAAAATTTTAGAAAATTTAGAATTAATAGAAAAAAGAAATATATTTGATTACGCTGATTTAGGTTCTGATATTCCAGTTTTTTTGAATCAAAGGGATGCTCTAGTTAGAGGTAAAGGTGATTTAATAGCTAATGTACATTTTCCAAAATATTATTTCTTGATAATAAAACCATCTTTCCAATGTTCAACAAAAAAAATGTACGACTCATTTCAATCTGCTGATTTTGATTATAATGCTGACTTTGACTTAGAAGAAATTAACGATCAAGACTCAGGGAATGATTTTGAAAAAATTCTAATAAAAAATGAACCTGAATTTTTATCTATGTTTAATTTTTTAAAGGGTTTTGAGGAAGTTATATTCTCAAGATTAACTGGAAGTGGATCTTGTATTTATAGTGTATTTGAAAAAAAAGAGCATGCTATAAATGCACAAAAAAAATTCCAACAAAGTTTTTCTAATTTGTGGACACATGTATGTGAAAATAATTTGACTAACTTATTTTAAACTCTTTCTTGAATTCTTCAATTGATAGTATTTCATTAAGAGGTTTGTCCCATCTAATTCTATGAATTCGAGGAAAACGCATTGCAACGCCTGATTTATGTCTATTGCTTGGGAAAACATCATCAAAGGCAACTTCTAAGATTATTTCTTTTTTTACTTCTCTTACTGGACCAAATCTATTTGTAGTATTATTTCTTATAAATTTATCTAAATCTATCAGTTCTTTGTCTGTATAACCTGAATAAGCTTTTCCGATAGGTACTAATTCTTTTTCTTTCCAGACACCAAAAGTAAAATCTGAATAATAAGAGGATCTCTTGCCATGCCCTCGTTGAGCATACATTAAAATAGCATCAACTAGTTTTGGATTTTTTTTCCACTTGTACCAATACCCCTTTTTTCTCCCAGGTAAATATTCACTACTTTTAAGTTTAATCATTACACCTTCATTTAAGTCATCATTAAAGTTATTTTTGTATTTTGCTAATTCTGTCCAAGTTGAAAAATTAATAATACAAGATAGATCAATTCGATTCGTTTTATTTTCTTTTTGAAATTTTTCTAAATATTTTCTTCTCTCTAAAAGATATAATTTTCGTAGATCCTTTCCTTTGTAAAAAAGGATATCATAGGCGCGTATAAAAACAGGATATTTTTTTTGAAGATCTTTTGATGCTTTTTTTCTATTTAACCTTTGTTGTAGATCATTAAAACCAAGAGGTTGAAAATTCTTTCCTACAAGTAATTCCCCATCAATAACTGCATCACCTTTCGTAAATTCAATTATTTCTGGGAAAGCAGAAGAAATATTTTCACCTGTTCGTGAATATAGTGAAACACTTTTTGATGAAACCATAAGTTGTACTCTAATTCCATCCCATTTATATTCGGCTTGAAACTCATTAGCATTTAATCTTTTAAAATCTTTTTCCTCATCAATTGGATTAGCAAGCATCATTGGATGAAATAATTTTCTAAAATCTATTTTAGGTTTTGATGTTTTATTTTTTAACCATTCAAATAGATCTTTGTATGGAAATTCTAGACCATGCCAAATTTCTTCAATCTCATTTACAGATTTATTATACTGATCAGCCAAGGCAGTTTTTACTAATCTTTCAGAGACGCCAATGCGTAATCCTCCTGTACAAATCTTAATCAAAGTCCACCTTTCATTATTCGATAATTGACTCAAAATTTTACTAAATTCTGCATTGATTTCAGATTTTTTAATTTTTTTTATATTTTCTATTAAAGTAGATAAACTTAGTGACTTACCTTCTTTTTTAGTTGGCCAAATTAATGATATTGTCTCTGCTAAATCTCCTACATAATCGTAAGAAAAATCAAACAAATTCTGATCCACTTGTTCATAGACTATTTCTCTGAGTTTAGATGCTTTAATAAATTGAAATGAAAGTTGGTCAGATAAAATTGCAAGTGCATATGCACTATTGATATCCAGTGATTTAAAATAATCTTGAAGTAGCTTAATTTTAGTATTTCGACTTGGTGTTAAAATTAAATTATGAAGTAAGGAAGAAAATTTTTTCATTCCATTTCCTCATCGCTTCTTCCTTTGATGGAAAGGGGTTTTGATGAAAGATTTTGCGTCTTACAATAATAAACCAATGCATCTTCCTGGCCATGTGTAATAAGAATATTTTTCGCTTTTGATTTTTTAATTGTATCTAGTAATTCATTCCAATCGCTATGATCACTAATGACTAATGGTAGTTCAATGCCTTGTTGTTTTGCTCTTTGCTTAACAGTCATCCATCCACTTGCCATGCAAATAATAGGATTAGGAAATCTTCTTGACCAACGGTCCTTTAACGCCGATGGAGGTGCAATAATTATTTTACCTTCGTATAAGTTTTTATCTTTTGAAGAAACTTTTTCAAATTTTCCAATATTAATTTTCTCTTTTGAATAGTATTGACACAATTTTTCTAGAGATCCATGAATATAAATAGTCTCATTATAATTATTCTGGCGCAAAAGATTCATTACTCTTTGTGCTTTTCCAAGTGCATACGCACCAACAATATGACAATTATTTCTATTTATTTTTACAGAGCGAATTAGTTTTTGTATTTCATCTTTTGGATCTGGATGTTGATATATAGGTAAACCAAATGTTGCTTCAGTAATTAATGTATCACATCTAACTAATTTAAAATTTTTACATGTTTCATCTTTTCCTACTTTATAATCACCTGTTATTACTAGACGATGATTATTTTTTTCAATTAAAATCTGAGCACTACCTAAGATATGTCCTGCAGGGTAGAGAGTAAAATCATAGTTTTTAATTGAGTATTTTTGGCCATACTGAAGAGGAGTAAATTTCTTCGCACATTTATCCCCATAGCGAATTTTCATTATGTCTATTGTTTGCCTAGTAGCAATAACATGATCATGTCCAAATCGGGCATGATCTGCGTGACCATGTGTAATAATTGCTGTTTTTTTCGGTAATATTGGATCTATATGTACATTTATATCTTTGATAAATAATTGATGATTAATAAAATCCATATGAATATAAATAAATCGAATCCCTTATTATTACACCCCCTAAACAAGTGGATGAAGAAAAAAAAATGGTCTTGGTTTCCACATCAAATTGAAACATTTCGGCATGTTTGTAGTGGATCTGATGTTGTTGTATTTGCTCCAACTGGTGCTGGCAAAACATTAACAGGATTTATTAATCCAATAGATGATTTAATAAAATTAAAAAAATTTAAAGGTCTTCATACACTTTATATCTCTCCATTAAAATCTCTTGCAAACGATATTGTAAGAAATTTAGAGAAACCTATTAAAGAGCTCAATTTAAATATTTCATTTCAAGTAAGAACAGGCGACACAACACCATATAAAAAACAAAAACAAAAACAAAAACCTCCTAACATTCTTATTACAACTCCAGAGTCACTTGCATTATTAAATTCTTATGAGAATGCGAAAGAATTTTTTCATAATCTAAAATATATAATTATTGATGAGATACACACTTTTTTGGATAATAAGAGAGCTGATCTTCTAAGTTTAAATATTGAAAGATTACAAACTTTCTCTCCAAATTTACAACGAATAGGGTTGTCTGCGACTCTCAAAAATAAACAAGATGCCAAAAAATGGCTTTGTCGCAAAAAACCAAAAATAGTTTCTTTTGAAAATTCAGTTTTACCTAAGATTAAAATTCTAGAATCAAAAGAACGTATTCCTTGGTCTGGTCATATGGCTACGTATTCTATTAATGAAATCTATAAAGAAATAATGAAATCAAAATTAACTATTATTTTTGTTAATACGAGGGCGCAAGCTGAATATATGTTTAAAAACTTATGGCTAATTAATAATAAAAAATTAAAAATTGCTGTCCACCATGGGTCATTAGAAAAAAACTTACGTTTAAAAGTAGAAAATAATCTTAGCAAAGGATTAGTTGACTGTGTTGTTGCGACCTCTTCTTTAGAGCTTGGATTAGATTATGGAGATGTAGAAAAAATTATTCAAGTTGGAGCACCTAAAGGAATTAATAGATTATTACAGCGTGTGGGAAGATCGAATCATAATTTAAATACACCTTCAAAAGCAATTTTAGTGCCAACTAATCGTTTTGAATTTATCGAAGCAAAAGCTGCTATTGAAGAAATAAAAAAAAATAACTTAGATAAAATTGATTTGAAAGAGGGAAGTTTTGATGTTGTAGCTCAGCACATTTTTGCAACGGCTTGTGAAGGACAATTTAATATCAATAATCTCTATTCAGAAATTATCAAAGCTTATCCATACAAAAAACTAAAACTTAATGATTTTAAACAATTGATTAATCTCATACAAGATGGTGGATATGTTTTAAAAAATTATGATCAATTTAAGAGAATCTTCCAACTGAGAGAAAATAAAAATATTTATAAGCTAGTAAATAAAAGAGAAATACGAAAATACCGCATGAATGTTGGAACAATAATTGAAAATCCGATGTTAAAAATAAAACTTGGGACAAAAACGTTAGGGAATATAGAAGAAGTTTTTATTCAAAATCTATCTCAAGGTGATTCATTTATATTTGCTGGTCAAGTACTAGAATTTCAATCAATGAAAAATAATTTAGTACAAGTTAAAAGAAGTAAATCTTTAATTTCAAAAATTCCATCATACTCTGGGGGAAGAATGCCCTTATCAACAAATTTAGCAAATTCAGTCAGGGCTTTATTAGCAAAAAGTAATATGTGGGATTTATATCCAGAGCAAATTACTGAATGGTTAAAAAGACAAAAAAATATATCAAAAATTCCTAAAAAAGATGAATATCTAGTGGAACAATTCCCTAGAAAAAAAAATTTTTATACTGTTATCTATACTTTTGCAGGATGGCATGCCAATCAAACACTAGGATTTTTATTACTTAGAGGATTTAAGGAATTTAACTATAAACCTCTAGGTTTTGTCGCAAATGATTATGCTATTGTTTTATGGTCTTTAAAAGAAGTTAAAGAAATTAAAACTATTCTAAATTTAGGATTGTTAGATAAACATTTAGATAATTATCTTGAAGAAACCTCAATAGTCAAAAGATTGTTTAGAGATAATGCAATTATATCTTGTTTAATAGAAAGAAGGTTGCCAGGAATGGAAAAAACTGGAAAGCAAGTTTTATTTAGTTCTGATCTAATTTTTACAGTTCTCAAAAAAAATGAACCAGATCACATTCTTCTAAAATCATCATATGAAGATGCAAAAAAGAATATGATTGATTATGATAGACTTAGAGAAATCTTAAATAAAATTGATAAAAAAATTATATTAAAGAAACTAACAAGTATCTCACCATTGGCTGTTCCAATTATTCTTGAAATAAATAGAGAAAATTTATCAAAAAAGGAAACTGATGAATATATTTTAGAGGATTTAGAAAATGAAATATTAAAAGAGGCTAATGTACTATCAATTAATTAATTTTGGTAATGAAGAATTTCATGCTTATCCAAATAAATCTCTTTATTGGAAAAGACTAAATACCCTGATCGTATCAGATTTACATATTGGAAAATCGATTAGTTATGCAAAAAATAAGCAATTCTTACCTCCATATGATACCAAAGAAATATTAAACAAAATTTTTGTTAGTTTAGATATGATTAAACCAAGTAATTTAATTATAGTTGGTGATTTATTACATGATGTTTTTTCAACTTTGAGTTTAAAAGATCAAGATCATAAAAATCTTAGTCAATATATGAAAAATACTGATTTTATATGGATCAAGGGTAATCATGATAAAAATATACAAATTGAAGGTTTTAAAAATTTTACAAATTACAAAATTGATAAATTTTTATTTACACACATACCTATCGAAACATCTTTATTTCAAATTTGTGGTCACTATCATCCAAAGGTAAAAATTTCACACAGAGGAAAAACTATTTTTAAAACATCTTTTGTACATAATGAAAAAATATTCATTTTACCAAGTTTTGGAATTTTAACAGGTGGGTTGGATATCAATTCTAAGGAAATAAGCGATGTATTAGGTAAGAAAAATTTGAATATTTATCCTATAGGACAGGATAAAGTTTATAAATTATTATTAAAGTAGTTATTAATCACGATCCCAATTAAAATAATAAAATTCAATGCAAATAATAAAACTGAAAGCAAATGCATATATTTAAAATTTAAAGATGCTTTTTTATCACCTTCTAATTCTCTATCTCTAAAATCATTAATTTTAGCTGTTAAATAATTTCTATTAATAATAAAACTCATAGCGACTATTATTAACAAAATAGAATTTAAAATATTATTTGAAATATAACAAAGGACTAAAGATAAAATGGTTATTATAAATCCAAATAAAAACATCCTAGGAAAAATTGTTCTTAACAATTTACTGCTAGCATTAGTACTTAAAGTGGCAAAGACTGAGGGTGAGACAACAGCCATAAAGAAAATCATAGATCCTATTAAGGCTGCTAATAAAAAATTAAGAGTATAAATTATCATAAGTTAAATTGCTCTTCATAGAGAGCAATTTTAATATTTATGAATTATCAATTGCTGATTTTAATTTTCTATATTCCATAGAATTAGTTCCCGCTAAAGTTTCTAACTTTAACAATATTTCATTTGCTTTATTCATCTTTCCAAGTGTGATGTAAAGCTCACCTAGATATTCGTGTGCTCCTAAATGTTCAGGGTTTGCTTCTAATGCAATTTGATATGCATCGAAAGCTTTGTCTAAATTTGGCTCACTATGTTTTCTATAACTAAATCCAAGCAAATTATACACATCAGCTTTTTTATCACCAAGATCTTTACGCTTAGCTATTTTTTCAAGCAATTTGATCGATTTATCAAATTTCTTGTAATAGACTAATTCGTATGCTTTATCGTAAAGCTTAATAACTTGTTCATCTGCGGACATACTTGAGCTATTGTCGTCTGAACTTGCAGCAGCAAATACACCAGAACTAATAAATAATAATGTAAGTAATATTCTAATCATAAAGGTGAAATATGTGGGTTTAAACTAATTTCAATATATGTTTGTGAATTAGTTTAATTAATGGCAAGCAATATTATATTTTTTTAATCTATAATAATTATATGGCCACGGCGTTAGAAAGCCTGCGAGAAGCATTATAGGTATTACCCACCATACAAGTTTAGCACCACCCATAATGATCCAGTCAACTGCATTCATGGCTATTTCCATAGACACCATTGAAATTAAACTCATTCCTACGGCTGTTTTAAAAGCTTTGCTGATAATCATTTGTCTTGATAAAACTACAGTCTCTAAAATGATGCTAGTAATAATACCATTAATGATTGCTAGGATCATAATATAAAGAGTTGGCCAAGGAATGCCAGTTAATTGAAAATAGAGTATGGTTCCAAAATCACCAATCGAACAGCCGAGTAAACACCATAAAGTATTTTTTGCACTTCTTTTCCACGTATGTTTACATTTCCAATGAAATCTTGGTGCTGCTTTTTTTATAGTTTCAGTTACAGACATAAATATTATATAATCTAAATTCCTTGTTTATAAATAATCGTATTATTAATTTCATTAACTTTATATTCTTCTATTAGACCGTTTGTCCACCTAATTGAAACGCTATTAATTACTTCTCCCTCTCTTAAACCATAATGTGCCACTGGTTCCATTTGACATAAATATCCAGAACCAGCATCAATAGTTTTAGCGTGGTTTCTTAAATTAGTATGTAAAATAACTGTTGCCCCTCTAGCAGGAGCCCCATTCATATTTAGTGGTTTTATTCTTATATAATCCTTATTTACATTTTTTGCTTTAAAAAGACTGAGTGGTTGTGCGCCTGATTCACCATGCGATACAAGTAATTCTAAAACTCCATCATTATCTATGTCAGCTACTGCTGCCCCAGTTCCAAGACCATCAGCTTCAAGAGCTATATTTAATTCAATTTCTTTTAATTCACCATTATCAAGTATACGAAATAATTTATTTGGCTCACCTATATTATTCATAAAAATTTCGTCATATCCATCATTATCAAAATCTGCAGCAATAACTGTTCTTATTAGACTTGGTTTTCTAAAATCTAAGGGCGACATATCAAGAAATGAATTTTCTTGTTTAACAAAGATACGATGGTACCCATTCCAATTACCTGTTACAATATCTAACTCTCCACGATATAAAAAATCAGTAAGAGCTGTGCCTCTTCCATTTTGAAAAAAATCTTGAATATTTTTTTCTCCAGCAATATCAGTAAATAAACCACTTTCATTTTTATAAAGAAAGTTTGGACCTCTTTCATTTGCAGCAAAAATATCCATTTTATTTGAAACTATATGACCTGCAACAACTGCTCTTCCTCCTGTTACTTGATCAATATTTAGTGACGGAGCAAGATCTGCTACTTCATCTTTGTCAATTTCATAAAAGCGAGTAGGACCACCATAATTAGCAACATATATACCATATTTACCTAATCCATTTCGGTCTACGCAAACAACTGATCTACCAGCGGTTAAATTCAAATTTTCTAAATTTTTTTCTAATTCAAAATAATCTAAAATTTTGTTGTCGTTATCTAGTAATCTATCAGAGTATTTTTTTTCACCACTATACGTATCGGTATTTAAAAAGTAAATTTCTTCAAAACCATCTTGGTCTACATCGCATGCCGATACCCCAATAGTATTTCTATCTTTGTCCATGAATAAGGAGTCTTGAATTGTATTAACTAGTTTTCCATTTTTGTAACCAAGAGCAAGATTAGAGTAACCAAAACCTGCGACAACAAATTCATAACTTCCATCTTTATCAAAGTCAGTTACTGATACCCCATAACTTAATCTATCGTTATTATTTTCAATTAAATCTGAAATATTTGTAAAAAATTCTGCCTTAGCCATACTTGATATTAATATGATAAAAATAAAAATTAATTTTTTCATTTCAATGGTTTCAGTTTGCTAATCTAATAAAAATATCACCCATTCCGGAGTTAAGTTCTCCAAGGGGCGTACTGTTTCTAGCTTCACACATAGGCCCTGTTATTTGATTATTCTGTACATAATCAATATCATACGCATCACATTTTTGTGCATTGTGAAGTAATCCAATCACAAGTTTATTATCAACCGAGAAAGTATATTCTTTATTTAATTCATTTCCTTTACAAAAATAATCTCGATTAACAAGTTCGGGAAAATCATTTTTATTACATGGATTGTCAATAACAATTGTATAAATATCTTTTGATTGATCTTTAAAGTCAATTTTTATTTTTTTTGTTTCTGAATACTTCATCACATCACATAAACAAGGCCAACAACATTTATAGTATTGCCCACAAATCTTTTCATCATTTTCAGAATTAGTAAGAAAAATTTCATCTGGTTGAACATCAGGTGAAATTAATGAACCAGAAACTGCACAATACAACTTATTAAATTGTAAAAATTCTTCATACTCTAAATCTTGATCTAAAATATATTTAAAAAACCTAGGCCCTGCTGCATTTCTATTTCCATCTGGAAAAATACTTGGCCAATCTTGCACTAGTTTTGCATACAATTCTTCAGTATTTGCAAAACTATTAGAGGTAAAAGAGAAAAATGTGAAAGTTAATATTATTTTAAAAATAAGAATTGCTTCTCTACATATTTTAATCATGAAGTATTACATAGTTTTACATATTAAAATGTAAATCCTCTAATTAATATTAGTTAAATATATATTAAATATAATTTGAATTTCTTAGTTCATTATCCTTAGCTTCACCGGACACTAAGAAAATGGGCCTTTCATTAAATTCATATTTAAATCCATTTGCACTTACTCTATCTGGAATCGTTCTATCAAATAAACTTGTTGAAGGCATATATCTGAGCACAATTGCTTTTCTAGGATTTTCAGAAAAATTGGCATCAGAGCTATGCAATAAATAGGTATCATGAAAAGATACATGGCCACTCTTTATTTCACAATTTACCGCTTTATTTATATCAAATGATTTTTCATCAATTTTTAGATCTAATGATCCTTTTAACTCTCCCTCTTTTTTTACTGCATCTTCTTGCAAATGAGGAAGCATACCCTCTTTATGTGACTCAGGAATAAATTGCATACAACCATTATTTTTATCAACATCAGAAATTGCAATCCATGCTGAACATGTAGCTTTTGGATTTATAGGCCAATAGGTTCCATCTTGATGCCATGGTATTTTTTTTCCTGTTTTAGCTGGTTTGTGCATAACGTGCATTCCCCAAAGAATTACATCAGGTCCTAAAAATTTTTTTATCTGTTCTACAATTTCACTATCAGTTCCAATATCTAAAAAAGACTTAGATAAATCCTCATTTACTTTATGCTTCTTATTAGTCCCACCAATAAGATGAGGTGACGCCATTTCTTCAAGTGTCAAATCTTTATTGGTTGAAATAAATTCATCGTATGATTTACTGATTTTATTAAAAAGATTTTCTGAAAGTTTACTTTCGGAAATAACAAAACCGTTTTGTTGGTAGTCTTTAATATTTTTCTCATTAATTTCGAGCATTTATTGATCATACTATTATCTAATCAAATTTCAAGAATCAAAATTTTTAGAGAGAAAATTTTTTCAAGAAATCGCTGAAAACAGCCAATTGTCCGACAATTAAAAAAAAAACTTTTAAATACCCAAAAAATAGATAACTTTAATTCATAATTAATGGGAGGTAATATGATTAAAAAAATTGGAGTAGTGTTAAGTCTTACTATTTCTTTTATTTTTGTAAATCTATCTGCACATGCTGAGGAATATGTAATGGTAGGTTTTTATAACGAACACCCAGTCTTCATCCCTGATCATCACTTTTTTCATGAACATGGAAAAAAACTAGGTGTTAAAACAAGAGTTGTTGGACCGCCTGATGGCAATGTTCCACAAATGATAACAGCCTTAGAACAAGTAATAGCTTCTAATCCAGCTGGAATAGTTCTTTTGGGAGTTAATGATTCATTAAATGTTCTTGTTGATGAAGCTATGAATAAAGGTATTCCAGTTGTTACTTGGGACTCTGATATTCCAAGCAGCAGAAGAATCACGCATGTTGGAACTAACTGGGCACAGCTAGGAGATAAACTAGCTGAGGCTGCTTATGAGTCAACTGGAGGAAAAGGAAAAGCTGCAATGGTTGGCCTTGTAGGTGCAAGTCATATGGAAGCTGCTTTTGCTAACTTTAAGGCCTGGATAGCTGCAAATGCTCCAGACATGGAAGTACTACCTGTATTTGATGACGAGGCTGTTGTTGCAAAAGCACACAGTGTTACGGCCGCCCTTATTCAAAAACATCCAGACATTGCTGTAATAGCAGGTTTCAATGGAAGTTCTGGAGGAGGTATTTGTCCTGCAGTAAGAGAAGCTGGTAGGTCTGGAGATATCAAAGTAGTAATTAACGATATCCTTCCTGCGCACATGGAATGTTTAAAAGAGGGAACAGCTCAGTATATTGTTGGACAAAAAAGACATATATTTGGACCAATCGCTCTTCAAACATTATACGACATTAACCATTCTGGAATAAGCTTTACTGATCGTGATAGCGAATTAGAAATTTTCCCAGCTCCTGACAAAATCGATACTGGATTTTTAGTTGTAACTGAGGATAATTTTTCAGACATGGACCAAATGGTTAAAAATTTAGAAAAATTATAAAATAAATATTTTTGAGGGTTGCAACGCAACCCTCATTTTTTTAAAATGTTATTAGAAGCAAAAAAAATTAGTAAAAAATTCCCAGGTGTTCAGGCATTAAAAGACGTAGACTTTAATTTAAAAGCTGGAGAGGTTCATGCAATTATTGGAGAAAATGGTGCTGGCAAAAGCACATTGATGCACATTTTATCTGGTATTTATGAGCACGACAGTGGTGAGTTTTATATAAACAACAAACTTACAAAACTTAACTCATTTCAAAAAGCTAAAAAAAATGGTATTTCAATCGTATTCCAAGAAAGAAGTTTATTTCCTAACTTATCAATTGAAGAGAATATTTTTGGTGCATCGCCACCTAAAAATAAAAATATATTTTTCCAAATTGATTGGACTAATCTTTCTAAAAAAGCGCAAGAATATTTAGATCAACTCAATATGACAATTAACAAAAAGGTTTTAGTAGGAGAACTTTCTGTTGCAAGACAGCAAATGATTGAAATAGCTAAAGCTATATCTAATGATTTTAAAATATTAATTTTAGACGAGCCGACAGCTTCAATTACTTTACAGGAAACTGAAGTTTTATTTGAATTAATAAATGAGTTTAAAAAAGAAGGTAGAAGCATAATTTATATATCACACAGACTGAAAGAAATAAAAAAAATTGCTGATAGAGTTTCAGTTCTGAAAGATGGAGAATATGTCGGAACTTTTAACTCCCCTGATGTAGATATAGATTTTCTAGTAAATAAAATGCTCGGCAGAAGTTTAGAAAATAAAAAATTCAATGATATAAGTTCATCTGAAGATGAAATAGTCCTAAGTTTAAGAAATTTTAATGGTCATGGATTTAAAGATATAAATTTAGATTTATTTAAAGGTGAAATTCTAACTCTGACTGGCTTAAGTGGCGCAGGTAGAACAGAGCTAGCATATGCAATATTTGGATATGTTCCTGCCTTAAATGGACAAATAAAAATTTACAACAAAGACTCCAAAATCAATCATCCAAAAGATGCTATTGCAAATGGCATTGGTTATCTTTCTGAAAATAGAAAAGAGCTAGGTCTATTCATTGGAATGGAATATAGAGAAAATATTGAATCAAACAACCTTGATAAATTTACCAAAAATTATATCATTAATTGGGGTAAGAGAGATAAAGTTTCAAATGAGTTGAAAGATAAATTTGATATTAAAATACCACATATCCAACAGTTAGTTTTAAATTTAAGCGGAGGCAATCAGCAAAAAGTAAGTATTTCAAAATGGATATATGCAAATTTAAATATTTTAATTGTTGATGAACCAACAATAGGTGTTGATGTAGGTGCAAAATTTGCAATATATAAAATTTTAAAAGAAATAACTAATAATGGGGTTAGTGTTTTAATGATAAGCTCAGATATAAATGAAACACTTAATATAAGTGATAGAATTTTAGTGATGTTTGATGGTAAAATTAACGGAGAATTAAAATCAGATGAAGCAAATGAAGAAAAAATTCTCAAAATGGCATCAGGATTATAATGAATAATATTTTAAAAATTATTATCTCAAATAGAACAATTTTTCTTCTTGTTCTCATGTTTGTTTTTTCAATTATAGCGACAATATTTTTAGGTTCAAAATTTGCAAGTTTAGCTAATTTAAAAGCTGTGATACTTGGGCAAACATCCATAGCAATAATGACTATAGGTATGATGGCATTATTAATAAGTGGTGTGTTCGACTTGTCGGTAGGATCAATATTTGCTTTAGGATCAGTTTTTTGTGGCTATTTAATTAAAAGTGTTGGATTGCCCTATCCAATTGCTATGATTTTAGCATTATGTGGCTGCGGTCTTCTAGGAGCAGTCAATGCATTTATTATTACAAAAATGCATGTAAATGCGTTGATAACAACCTTAGCGACAATGGGTATTTTTAAAGGGTTAGCGATCATCATAGGTGGAGCAGGTATTATGGGCCTTCCAAAAGAATTTATATATTTTGGAAGAACTGATTTTTTAGGAGTCCCATCTCCAATTTGGTACTTCTTAATTATACTTGTTGTCTTTTCATATCTTTTTAGCAATGTTGCATATTTTAGAAAATATTATTTTGTTGGTGGAAATGAAAAAGCTGCCACACTTTCTGGGATTAGTGTAAATCACATTCGTTTTACAGGATATATTTTGTCTGGATTACTAGCAGGTTTTGGAGGAGTTTTACATGCATCAAGACTTGGAGCTTCTATACCCTTAGCAGGTAGTGGTTTAGAACTTCAAGTCATTGCTGCCGCAGTTGTTGGAGGAGCAAGTTTAGTGGGTGGCAAAGGTACTATTTTTGGCGGCGTCTTAGGAGCAATGTTTTTGGCATTGGTATTTAACGTTTTTGTAATTACTGGTGTATCAGCATATTGGATACCAGTAGTAAATGGTGCCATTCTTATATTAGCAGTTTATTTTCATGTTGTATTTAAAAAGGAATAAATGACATCGATTTACAAAAGTCTTGAAAATAAAATCGTTATCATAACTGGCGGTTCCCAAGGTATAGGAAAATCAATGGTATCTGAATTTGTTAAGCAAAAAAGTAAAGTATATTTTCTTGATATTGATAAAGAAGGAGCATTGAAACTAATAGATGAATTAGAAAAACAAAATTTGAAAAAACCATTTTTTTATGAATGTAATATTACGAATTTTAAGGAGTTAACCTCAGTTATTGAAAAAATTGGGGAAGAGAATGGTGTAATTGATGTACTTATTAATAATGCTGCAAATGATCAAAGACATAAAATTCAAGATGTTGATGAAAAATTATGGAAAGATAGAATAGATATAAATTTATCTCATTCATTTTTTGCAATTAAATCCTCCATTCCTTACTTAAAAAAATCAAAATCAGCCTCTGTCATAAATTTTAGTTCTATTAATTGGGTTATTGGATCAAAAGATACGATTGTTTATCAAGCAGCAAAATCAGCAGTATTTGGATTAACGAAAGGTTTTGCAAGAGAACTTGGCGAATATCGTATTAGAGTTAACGCCATAGTGCCGGGATGGATAATAACTGAACGTCAATTAGAACTTTGGCTCACACCAGAGTTAGATAAATGGCGATCTGAACAACAATCTTTACCAGATAAAGTATATCCAGATGATGTAGCAAAATTAGCTCTTTTTTTGGGATCTAATGATAGTAAAATGATTACTGCTCAATTTCACAAAATTGATGGTGGGTGGATGAATTAATGAAAAAAAAATACAAACGAGTTTATTCAATTAGTTTAGAGCCTGGGTATAGAAACTATACTGTAAGGGATTTAATTGAAAATAAAGGTAAGAAACAACTAACGCAAATTCATGTTGCAACTCCAGAAGAAGCAAAAGCTGCGGAAGAAGCTGGTATTGATTTACTTTTAGTAAGAGTGTGTCCAGAATTACATGAGATTAGAAAAGCAGCCCCAAAAACTTTTATTACTGTTTCGGTACCTTTTATTAAATACTCATCAAAGGAAGAAATTGTTAAAGACTCTCTTGAAATTATTGATATGGGATTTGATTCAATAACTTGTGGTTCATGGAATTTAGATTTTATGAAATATTTGAATGGTTTTAAAATTCCTTTTCAAGGTCACGCAGGACTTGTGCCAAGACGATCTACTTGGATTGGAGGTATGAAAGCTTATGCAAAAAATGCAGAAGAAGCTATTCAACTATTTAAAGATATTAAAGATATTGAAGATACAGGTGCTTGGGGAGTTGAGGTAGAATGTGTGCCTGAAGAAGTTCTTGGCGAAATTTCCAAAAATACTTCACTCGTAACTATATCAATTGGTTCTGGTAAAAAATCAGATGTACAATTTTTATTCTCTGAAGATATTCTAGGAAGCAGTAGTATTCCTCTACCTAGACATGCAAAGCAATATAGAAATTTCAAAAAATATTATGACAAAATGCAAAAAGAACGAATAGAAGCCTTTAAAGAATTTAAAAATGATGTTTCAAAAAAATCATTTCCATCTAAAAAACATGTTATTGGTATTGATGCTAAAGAACTATCTAATTTGAAAAAATATCTAAAAGATTATGATTGAACACATTCTACAATTTGTTTAATTATTGATTAGAACTATATTTACTCTATACATTGAAAGGTATTTGGGGCGTCGCCAAGCGGTAAGGCACCGGTTTTTGGAGTCGGCATTCGTAGGTTCGAATCCTACCGCCCCAGCCAAATATAAGCTAATATACATTTAGAAATAGCTAGTATTTAAAAAAAATATTTTCAATTAATGTTATAGATTTATTGAAATGATCTACAAGCGTCTGAAGTAAATTTATGTTAAATTTTTCATCTTGCTCAATCCCCCAGATATATTTTTTTTTTATCCATCCACTATAATCATTATTGATTATTTTACATTTATCAACTTTACATTTAGAAATAAGTACAACTGCTCCTTTTTCTATTTCTCCAATTTTTTTACTTTCAATACTATTGAAAATAATAACTTTTTTTTCGCTTTCACTTACTACAACACCATATCTTTCAGCTCTAATTAAACTTTTATGAACCCATCCGATGTTATCTTTAAAATCAATTATTTTTCTCCAATCTTCAAATTCATCTATTATTTTTATAGGGAAATTAGCTACGTTATATACTAGAATAATCGGATAGTTTTTACTTGGACCGACTCTTAGGTTTGATTCATCTGACTTAAGAGAGACATACCTGGGTAGTTTTAAGCCGGTTTCAACACCAATATTATTTCCGTATCCAAATGATGTTAATAAAATAAATGATAAAAAAATTAAGAGCCTCATTTTATATTCATAAAGTAGCACACTTTGACATTAAAGTGTATAATATCATTTAATGCGCCCGTAGCTCAATTGGATAGAGCGTATGACTACGGATCATAATTATACGATTACTCTAGACTTTGATCTACTTGTCATAACTACCAAGAATGTTTTAATTTCTTAACTTTTTTCATTTTTCTTTTATCAGGAATACTATTCGTTTGGAAACTTGGTGGTACCATGGTGGTACCATGCAATAGGGACGTATTATGAAACTAACAAATAAAATAGTTGAACAACATATTTAAAAGCTACATATCTCTTTTTTAACAATCTTCCATTGACCATCTAACTTGCCAGTTTTTTTATTACACCAATTATTTTTAAAAGGAAAAACTAAGAAAAGATAATCTTTATTATTTTGATTTATTTTACCAAAATATAAATTTTTGTCTAAATTAGAAGGTAATTTATCCTTTGATTTTACTTTTTCTCCACTTAATCTTAGAATATGGGTAAGTAGTTTATAATCATCTTCATTATAATTCTCAAATTCTTGTAATTGCCAGGTGAATTTCTTTAGATCAATTATTTTATTAAAATTGGTTATTCTACTTAAAGAACTCTCTGAGCTTTCTAATAGTAAATTTGCATAAATATAAAATTTATTTTTACCCAAAGCGATGAAAGATGGATTATTTGTATTATCCCATTGTCTATTAGTTGTTTTTTTATTTCCTCCACCAACTATTTTAAAAACATTATTAGTTTTTTGAATAATATAGAGTCCACGTGGGTATGCCTTTTCATCATCTTTAACAATAATAGAAAGGATATATTTATTATTTTCTATATCATTAATTTTTATAGCAGGATTTTTATTAAATATGTCAATTTGAGAATTTATTATTCCTTTTTTAGATAAAAAACATTGAGTATTTAATCCCATATGCTGACTATTTGCTTCTTCTAGAAAAGACAAAGGAAAATATTTTGATAGTTTTGTTACATTTTCATGATTTGGAAAACGTGAAGCATAAGCATAAAACCAAAGCATACGGCTACCATATCCATTTATTACTTGATTATAATAAGTTAAATCTTTCCAATTTTGAGTGCGACCCTCTTGTCCAATTAATTCTTTAGCATAGTTGAACATTAAATTTTTATCTGACAATGCATCAGCAAAGAATTTTACGGCATCATGAATATTTTTATTATTTTTTTTTGATTTATAGGAATAAAGATCATAACCTTGAATATAATACGCTTCAGCTATTCCAATTATATCATTTAAATTATGAGCATAATACTTCCAAGAATGTGACCCTCGCACCGCTTCTTTCCATAATGCTCCATCTTTTTTTAAATCATCAATTATAAATTTATAATATTTAGAACCATCAATAAAATCGTTATTATTGTTTTTTAATATTGAATAAAGAGTTTTTACTTGAATACCTGAAGAAGTATGATTTTGACATCCACCGTGCTCTTTTTTTTCTATGAATTTATCATTATGTATACATTGTTTAGTATTCATAGTTTTATGAGATCTATAGGGCTTATATACTTTATCTATCCATTTTAATATTTTATCAAAATCACTACTATTAATTTGATTATTAATTTTTAAAACAGACAAAGAATATAAAATAATATCTAAATTATCTTTTGTATTCAAAAGCGTGTTCATAAAGTAAACATCATTTTTATTCTTAGTTTTTGTCATATAATTATTTTTTGCTAAATGCAAAATTGCTTCTTTAATATTTTTTGCATCTAAATCACTTTGAGTTTGATAATATTTTGACATGTATGAAAAAAGACTGAATGGAATAAAATTCCATTCTTTTATATTTTCATCATCTGTGTTTTTTGGAATCTTCTTATTTAAAAATTGATTAATAGAAATTGTATTTTTGTTTCTAGATACACAAAGGCTTTTAATTATTTCTTTATTATTTATTTCACTAAACCTTTCATCAATTGATGGAACTAATTTATATGGTTTATTAATTATATAATCATCAGCATATAATTTTAGTGAAAAAAAAATAATTAATAAATAAAAGATATTTTTCATTAAATAACTTTTAGAACAAAAAAAAATTAAATTATTATTACAAAATTGTAGTTATATATTTTACCAACAATAAAAAGTCCTGTTGAAACGGAAAACACTATTCCAATAGCATAAATTAAAGTCCCTATTCCTACTTCACTAAGCTCTAGAGAAGTTCTAATTAAAGCAAAATTTATCACTATTGCAAAGAGTATTTAGTGAACACTCTACTAAACATTCTTCATATTTAAATTTAAATAGGTTCACTGTCTTAACCTATTAATTTATCCCATCACTAACTAAAGAAATTGTTCAGTTCTAATAAGTGTAAAATTAATTGAAATATGTTAAAATAAATAAATGGTGGTACCATGGTGGTACCATGAACATTGTATGTTCAATAGTAAGTTGATAAAAGGTTGAAAAATAAGAAGCGCCTGTAGCTCAATTGGATAGAGCGTATGACTACGGATCATAAGGTTAGGAGTTCGACTCTTCTCGGGCGCGCCAATTAAGTAATTAAAAATTTTAAGTTATGATAAAAAATTTCACTTCAAATAATATCAATAAAGATAAAAAACTTTTGTTTAGCTTTGTTAATGCTGAATTAAAAGAAACAAAAACAAGATGCAATATTTATCAAGGCAACTTTTATTTGGATAGTTTTGCTTATTTTTTGATTAATGAAGATTTTAAATCATTTGATAACTTATATGTTAGAGATAAAAACCTCAATTTTGAACACTTTTTTTCAAAGGTTTTTTTTAATAATTTTAAAAAAAAATTAGACAATTTTAAAGAATTTAAAAATATTTTTGTTTTAGGATCTAATGCAGGTAATAATTATTATTCTAATCTTTTGCAATTTCTACCTAGAATTTTTTTTATAAAAGAAAAAAATATTCGCATTGCTATTCATCGTAACTCATCTTTAAAATTTAGAGAATTTATAAAGAATGTTCTTAATGAAAAAAGTATAAAGTGTTCATTTGTATATTTAGATGATGGTTTTTATAAATTTAAAAATTGTTCTATGCCTCAATTTTTTAGTTTAACACAAAGTATAAAAATTTTACAAAAAGTAATCAAAGTGAAAAATTTTAAATCTCCTGATACTAAAATTTACGTTTCACGGGCGAGTGCATCTTATAGAAAAATTATAAATGAGGCAGATATTCTGCCCATTCTTAGAAGTAAAGGATATAAAGTTATTAATCCTGAACTATATACTATAGATGAGCAAATTAGAATATTTTCTCAAGCCGATAAAATTATTTCACCACATGGTTCAAATCTTTCAAACATAATATTTTGTAAACCAGGTACTGAAATTCTTGAAATTTTACCTACATTAAATAAAATGTCTGACTCTTTATTTGAAGATAAATTCAGAAATATTGCAAGAATAAATAAACTTAATTACCATAGGATCATTTCTGATTCTGTAAACATTGATAATCATTCTGAAGTCACCAAAATGTATATCCAAAATAAAACACTTTATGAAAGTAATTATTATAAAAATTTAATAGTTAAAGTTTCTGATATAAAAAATTTAATTTAAATAACAGTTATTTAAAAAATTTGGAGATAAAGCAAGGATGGAGATACTTATTTTTTTACAAAGATAAAAATTGTTTAAATTAAAAAAGTTCGCAAAATATGTGCTAATTATACTGTCACTATTTTTGATTCCTAATATTTTATAATCTTTGTAACTATTTTCTTTTATTATTTTTTTTAATAAAAGATCAAAATCTATTACTTCATCAATCAAAAAATTTTCTTTTGCTTGATTACTATTAAAAATTAATGCTCCTATATCCTCTCTTAATGTTGCGTATTCTATCTTTCTACTTTTAGATACTTTAGATAAAAAATCGTCGTAAATATCTTCAATTAAATTTTGAAGATGATTAATTTCTTTTTTCGTAGGTTTCCTAAAAGGATTATATAAATCTTTTGAGTATCCAGCATTCTGGTCATAAATTTTTATTCCTCCTGTAGTTTCTATATTTTGACCTAATAAATTTTTAGAAATGGAAATTGGCCCATCATAAAAATACCAGCTAGGTCCACTTACGCCGATACTGCCTACAAGAGAACCATAATTAGCAAATATTTTATCACCAGCTGTTGCTACCCAATATCCTCCAGATGCTAATATCTGGTCACTATAAAAAAATATTTTTATATCTTTACTAATTTTAAAATTAGTAATTAATTTTTCTAATTTATCAGTAGCTCCAACTGTTCCACCTGGTGAATTAATTTTAAAAATTACAACTTTTGGATCTACTTCTTCTAATTTTTTCAAATATTCTTTAACTGATATTGGATCTATAACATTTAAAAAACTTCCAACTAATGAACTATTTATATTTTCAAGAATTGGACCATTTATTTCTATGGTAGCAATTATATTGTTAGAATTTTTATCACCATCTTTTAATTCAAAAAAATCTTTTTGATTTGGCAATATTGAAAAGAAAAGACCTAAAACTATGAGAAAAATTGTAATACCAAACAACAATCCAAGAGTTTTAAAAAATATGTTCAGAAATGCCATTTTATAGAAATAACATAAATTTCAATTTTTTTAAAAATTCTTTATTTTTTACTTGAAAGCAATTTATTAATGATTACATCATTAGCACTCTTATAATAAGAGTGCTAAATAATTATAGTTATTTTTCAATAACTTAAATGAAGAGGATATATGAAATTTAGACCACTACACGACAGAGTCTTGGTAAAAAGAGTGGACTCTGATCAGAAAACAGCCGGAGGTATAATTATACCTGATACTGCTCAGGAAAAACCAATGGAAGGTGAAGTATTAGAAATTGGCTCTGGTGCTCGTGATGAAACAGGAAAATTAGTCCCATTAGATGTAAAAAAAGGTGATAAAATACTTTTTGGTAAATGGTCTGGTACTGAAGTCAAAATGAATGGCGAGGATTATCTTATTATGAAAGAGTCAGACATAATGGGGATAATTACATCGGGTAAAAAAAAATAATAAATATTTATAAATAAGAAAGGTTAAAAATGTCTGCAAAAAATATTTTTTTTGGATCTGATGCAAGATCTAAAATGTTAACAGGAGTCAATAAATTGGCTGATGCCGTTAAAGTAACTCTAGGACCTAAAGGAAGAAACGTAGTTATGGATAAATCTTTCGGTGCTCCAAGAATTACCAAAGATGGTGTTAGTGTAGCCAAGGAAATTGAACTTAAAGATAAATTTGAAAATATGGGCGCACAAATGGTACGAGATGTTGCTAGTAAAACAAATGATATAGCTGGTGACGGAACAACAACAGCAACTGTGCTAACACAAGCAATAGCTACTGAGGGAATGAAAGCCGTTGCTGCAGGAATGAATCCAATGGATTTAAAGAGAGGTGTGGATCTAGCTGTAGACGCAGTGGTTAATGAAATTCGCAAAAAATCTAAAGTAATTAAAACTGATAAAGAGGTTGCGCAAGTTGGGACTATTGCTTCAAATGGAGATAATGAAGTTGGTAAAATGATTTCCAGTGCTATGCAAAAAGTAGGTAAAGAAGGAGTTATTACTGTTGAAGAGGCTAAAAGTCTTGATACTGAACTCGATGTTGTTGAGGGCATGATGTTTGATAGGGGGTATTTATCTCCATATTTCGTAACTAATGCTGAAAAAATGATAACTGAACTTAATGATTGTCATGTGCTGCTACATGAGAAGAAATTATCTAGTTTACAACCTATGCTTCCATTACTTGAATCAATCGTTCAATCTACTAAGCCATTATTAATTATTGCTGAGGATATTGAAGGTGAAGCTCTTGCTACTCTTGTTGTTAATAAACTTAGAGGTGGTTTAAAAATTGCTGCTGTTAAAGCACCTGGATTTGGTGATAGAAGAAAAGCAATGTTGGAAGATATTGCAATTTTAACCGGAGGTCAGGTTATTAGTGAAGACTTAGGAATAAAACTAGAAAACGTAACTTTGGATATGCTCGGTACTGCAAAAAGAGTTGTAGTTGATAAGGAAAATACTACAATTGTTCAAGGAGCAGGTAAAAAGAAAGATATTGAAGGAAGATGCAATCAAATCAGAGCTCAGATTGAGGAAACAACTTCTGATTATGACAGAGAAAAACTTCAAGAAAGACTTGCTAAACTTGCGGGTGGTGTTGCTGTAATTAGAGTAGGTGGTGCAACCGAAGTTGAAGTGAAAGAGAAGAAAGATAGAGTTGAAGATGCAATGCATGCTACAAGAGCAGCTGTCGAGGAAGGTATTGTTCCAGGTGGTGGCTCAGCATTGGCTTATGCTACTAAAGCTCTTAACACTGTAAAAACAGCAAATGATGATCAAAAAATCGGCGTTGATATCGTTAGAAGAGCTCTTTTTAATCCATTAAGACAAATTGCTGAAAATGCAGGTGTTGATGGAGCAGTAGTTGCTGGTAAAATTCGTGAAAGCAAAGATCACAACATCGGTTATGACGCTCAAATGGATAAGTACACTAACATGGTAAGTGCAGGTATTATTGATCCTACAAAAGTCGTTAGAACAGCATTACAAGATGCGGCCTCCGTAGCTGGTCTATTAATTACAACTGAAGCTATGGTAGCTGATGCACCTGAAGATAAATCTGCTGCACCTGCAATGCCTGATATGGGTGGCGGCATGGGCGGCATGGGTGGCATGGGCGGCATGGGCGGCATGATGTAACCAATCAATAAATTTTTTTAAATAAAGGGGGCAATTTAATTGCCCTTTTTTTTTAAATTAAACGATCAATCTGAGATGTAATTTTCAAGCTATCAGGTTTTGTCATAGAAGACCAAGATTTAATAAGCTGACCATTTCTATCAAATAAATATTTGTAAAAATTCCACTTTGGTTTTTCATTATATTCTTCCTCAATCCATGCATAAATTGGATGAACGTTGTTTCCTTTTACATTCATTGGTGATGAAGTAACAAAACCTACCCCATAGTTAACTAAGCATATTTGTTTAATATCCTCAGTATCAAAATACTCTTGATTAAAGGAATTACTCGTAGTTGCAATTATTGTTAAATCGCTATTTCTATAGTTTAAAAATAAATTTTGGAGATTGGCATATTGTGGAGTAAAACCACATCTTGAAGCTGTATTCACTATTAAAATTGGCTTACCTTCAAACTTATCTAAATTTACTTGATTACCGTCTATATCTTCGAATGAAAAATCGTACAAATTCACTATTTCATTAGCTAATAACGTATTCTTTAAGTTGAGCATAATCAAAAAAACAAGTAAAAATTTAATTTTCATGTTAGTGAGTATTAAATATATCGCATATGGAATCATTCAATACCTTCACTGACCTTTTTTTAGATGTTTGGAATAATGGTGTTTTTGGGATAAATGCTACTGATATCATAGTTAGTCTTGTAATTTTCCTATTTTTCTATTTACTGAGAAGACTTATAGCAAGGTTTATTCTTAATCGATTATCAAAGATTGTTTCAAGAACTTCTAATCAAATAGACGATGCTGTAATTGAAGTACTTGATGGACCATTAAAATTTTTCCCTGTCGTTATTGGTTTTTTTATAGCTTCGTCTTATTTAGATATATCTGATAATAATCAAGATTTTTTAGATTTACTAAACAGATCTTTAATTACAATCTTTATATTTTGGTTGCTTCATCAATTAATTATACCATTTTCATTTGTAATAAAAAACTTTGAATCAAAAATCTCAAAACCATTAGTAGATTGGACACTGAAAGGTTTAAAAATTTTGGTAATTGTTCTTGGAGCTGTTGCTATTCTAGAATTATGGGGAATAAGAGTTGGTCCAGTGATTGCAGGATTAGGTTTGTTTGGTGTAGCAGTTGCGCTTGGTGCTCAGGATTTATTTAAAAATTTAATTAGTGGTATTATGATATTAATGGAAAAAAGATTTACTGTAGGAGATGTAATATTAGTTTCTGGAGAAGTTGAAGGAGTTGTTGAACAGATTGGGTTTAGGTCTACACTTGTTAGAAGATTTGATTCTACACCTGTGATGGTTCCAAATTATAAATTTGCAGAACAATCAGTTACTAATTATACAAGAAGACACCACAGACGTATCAGATGGTTAATTGGCCTTGAGTACAAAACCACAATAGATCAATTAAAAAATATAAGAGATGATATAAACAATTTAATTAATAAAAATGATAATTTTGCAAAAAATGAAAATGCTGGTTTCTATGTTCGAATTGATAGTTTTTCTAGCAGCTCAATTGATATGCTAGTTCAAGCATTTACTGTAACGAATGATTGGGCTCAATATTTACAAATTAAAGAAGATCTTGCAGTACAAATTATCAATATTGTTGAAAAAAATAGAGCTGCTTTTGCATTTCCAAGTCAATCATTATATGTTGAAAGTATTCCAAATGATAATATAGAAATTTTTAATTCTATAAAAAAGAAATAAATTATGAATGAAAGTAATAGAGTAATATCAGGATCGTTGTTTATACTGGCAAGTATAGCTGTCGCATTTATTTTAAATTTTTCTCAACCTATAATGGTGCCTTTTGTTTTAGCTTTATTGTTAAGAATATTAATAGATCCCATTATAGATTTTCAAACCATCAACCTTAGAGTTCATAGATTCATCGCAGTGTTTGTGAGTATTTGTCTGATTGTATTATTATTTTCAATTATTGTTCCTTTTATAGTATCATCTGTTGCAACTTTTTTAGAATCTGCTGAAGATTATAATCAAAAAGTAATTTTATTAATTGAAGCTGCTATAACTAAACTTCAGGAGTTTGATGTTAACATTGATAGAGAAACAATAAGAAATACAATTTTAGATTTGCCAATTACGAACTGGGCTACAACTATATTAAGTAATAGTGCTAATTTTATTTCAAAATTTTTACTTGTTGTAATTATTACCCTTTTTTTACTGTTAGGAACTCCGCCCAAAAATACTTCAGACGAATGGAATGATATAATAAGATTAATAAAAAAATACATATTTACTAAATTTTTAACTTCAGCTGTAACTGGAATTTCTGCAGGGTTAATTTATTGGCTACTTGGGCTAGAATTAGCATTTATATTTGGTTCCTTAACCTTCATCTTAAATTTTATACCCGTAATTGGTTCAATTATAGCAGTTTTACTACCTCTGCCCATAGCATTTTTACAGTATAGCGACCCCACTTTATTTATTTTAGTTATTATTCTGCCAACAATCATTCACCAATTAGTTGGAAATTTTATAGAACCAAAAATTTTTGGTGAAAGTTTTGGTTTGCATCCAATTACTATTCTCTTATCTTTAATTTTTTGGGGAATGATTTGGGGTTTTATAGGAATATTGTTAGCCGCACCTTTAACAGCTATAATTAGAATTTCATTTGAAAGATTCCAAACAACAAAACAAATTGCAAGACTATTAGAAGGAAAAATTCATTTAAAAGAAAACTAACCTAATATTTTTTTACAAATATCATAACTAAATCCTGCTCTTGCCATTTTAGCTAATTTTTTTTCGTAAATTTCATTTTTTTCTAGCAATCTTTTTTTTTTTACAAATATTTTTGCTGAATCTAATTCCCAATCATTGTTATTATTTTCCATTAAATTTAAATTTTTTTGGATTTGAGTTTTATCAATCCCCTTTTTAATTAAGTAATTAGAAATAAAATTTTTTGATTTACCTAACTTTGATAAAGATAGGATTTTAATAGAACTATATCTATCATCATCTATAAATTTATTTTTTTCTAAATTTATTATTACACTATCGATTATATTTACCAGTTTGGATTTTTCAAAATTCGTTATTTTTAACCTAAATATTTTTCTTTTAAGCACATTGATTAGATTTCTTTTAGAAGAATCATATTTACTTAGATAATCAATAGCGTATTTTAAAAGCTTTTTTTCGTCCACTAAATTAATATACAAATAATTTAAATATATTAAAAGTAATCTTCTAATATGTTTTATTATAATTATCTTTGTTTTTTTACATTAATTAAAAAAGAAGTCTTTAGGTTTTTAAAGGTTGGAATTCAAACGGTAATTGGACCAGCTATTAGCTCTTTACTATTTCTAGCTGTTTTTAGTTTAGCCTTAGGTAGATCTGTAAATTCTATAAATGGTATTGATCTTCCTTATTTTATTGCCCCTGGTTTAATAATGATGACTATGTTACAGAACTCATTTGCTAATTCAGCATCAAGTATTGGTCAATCAAAATTTCAAGGAAATATTGTAGACATATTAATGGCACCATTAAACAATGTTGAACTAGCATTTGGTTTTATTATTGGCTCTATTTGTAGAGGTATTGTATGCGGTATAGTAACAACCTTTGGGGTAATGATATTCGTTCCTCTTAATATTCACTCTTATACTGCATTATTATTTTTTACATTAATGGGTTGCACAATGATGGGAACATTGGGGACAATTGTTGGTATTTGGGCAGACAAATGGGATCAACAACAAGGTATTACCAACTTTATTGTTTTACCTCTAACTTTTTTATCAGGAACATTTTATTCAATTTCGAGACTTCCTGAGTTTTGGCAGATTGTTTCCTCATTTAATCCATTCTTCTATAATATTGATGGATTTAGATATGCTTTTACCGGTATTTCTGACAGCTCATTAATCCAAGGATCAATCTTCTTAATAATTATTAATATTATATTAATTTTATTATGTTATTTTATGTTTCACAAAGGATATAAAATTAAGTTTTAAATATGGTTAGTAAAACTGTGTCAAATGTTATGCCAACTTATGGTATTAAAAATCTTGAATTTGTAAAAGGTAAAGGATGTTACTTATACTCTAGTCAAAATAAAAGATATTTAGATTTTGCAAGTGGAATTGCTGTAAACTCTCTTGGTCATTGCCATCCTAAACTTATAGAGGCACTTAATAAGCAATCAAAACAAGTCTGGCATGTTTCAAACTTATATAAAATAAAAAAACAAGAGCAATTTGCAAAGTTACTTTGTAAAAATTCTTTTGCAGACAAAGTTTTTTTTACTAATTCTGGAACTGAATCTATTGAATGTGGAATTAAAATAATTAGAGGATATCATTCATATCACAAGACAAAAAAAACAGAAATTATCACCTTTGATGGTGCTTTTCATGGTAGAACTTATGGAGCGCTTTCAGCTCAAAAAAACAAAAAATACTCTAATGGCTTTGGTCCTATGCTTAAAGGCTTTAAACAAATTGAATTTAATAATGAAAAAAAATTAATATCAGCAATAAATAAAAAAACAGCTGGTATTATAATTGAACCAATTCAAGGAGAAGGAGGTATTCGTCCTGCAAATCTAAATTTTTTAAAATTATTAAGAAAGATTTGTAACGAAAAGAAAATCTTACTTTTTTTTGATGAAGTTCAGTGTGGATTTGGAAGATCTGGTAAATTATTTTCATATGAATGGGCAAAAATCAAACCTGATATTATGTCTGTAGCAAAAGGTATTGGATCGGGTTTTCCACTTGGAGCTTGCATGTCAACAAACAAAGCATGTATTGCAATGACAAAAGGTAGTCATGGATCAACCTATGGTGGTAACCCGTTAGCCATGAGTGTAGGTTTAGAAGTTTTAAAAATTATTTCTAATAAAACATTTCTTAAAAAAGTTGATAAAACAGCTAGATACTTCTGGAAAAATTTAAAAAAATTAGAGAATACATCTAATATCATTTCAGAGGTAAGAGGCGCAGGACTTTTATTAGGAATTAAAACAAATATTAGCAACATTGATTTTTCTGAAAAACTTAAAAAAAATAAATTACTTAATGTACCGGCTGCAGATAATACAGTAAGATTAGCTCCACCACTTATTGTATCTTATAAAGAGATTGATAAATCTATTACAATAATTAAAAAAAGTATGAAAGAACTATCTTAATGAAACATTTTATAGATATTAATAATTTAAAAAAAAAAGAAATTGATGAAATAATTTCACTTGCTAAAAAAATAAAAAAAAATCCAAAAAAATATTCCTCATTTTGTAAAGATAAAACTCTTGGTTTAATTTTTGAAAAGCAGTCACTAAGAACAAGATTAAGCTTCAATGTAGGAATGCAAAAATTAGGGGGATCTGTTTTAGAACTCCAAAGTAAAGATATTGGCTTTGATAATAAAAGAGAAAAAGCGGAAGATGTTCTTAATGTATTAAGCCAATATATTGATTGTTTGATGATAAGAAATAATAATCACAGACAAATAGTAAATTTATCCAAAGAAAATATTCTTCCTATAATAAATGGTCTAACTGAATATAGTCATCCATGTCAAATACTTGGAGACTTTTTAACTCTTCAAGAAAAGTTTAAAAACTATAAAAATTTAAAAATTGCATGGATTGGTGATTATAATAATGTTTTGCGCTCCCTTATTCATTTGCAAAATATTTATAACTTTAAACTTAATGTTGTTGTGCCTAATCAAATATTTAAATATTATAAAAATGAATTTTTGAAATCTAAAAATAAAAATTTGAAACATTATTATGACCCAATTTCAGGCTCAGATAAATCAAATTGTATAATGACTGATGTCTGGGTTTCTATGGGTGAAAAAGGAAATAATAAGAAAAAATATTTTAAAAATTTTAGTGTAAATAGAAATATTATAAGTAAAGCTGCAAAAAATGTAATCTTTATGCATTGTTTACCTGCTAAAAGAGGTCAAGAAGTAACATCAGACGTTTTAGATGGAAAAAACTCTGTAGTACTAATGCAAGCAAAAAATAGAATGTATATTCAACAAGCTATATTAATTTATGTACTTAAAAAATAATTTAATTGTAATTTTATTTTTTGTTATATCTTGTCAGCCAGTTGAAATATTAAAACCAGTTGAAATTGATATTTCAAATTTTGAAAAAATATCAATAAATACAAAAAAAATAGAGATTAATACAAAGTATAACCCAGTTTTTGCAAAAAATAATATCGAGGATCAAATTCAGAATCCGCCAATTGATATAATGATTGAATGGAATAAAGAAAATATTATAAAATTGGGTAATGAAAATAAATTAGTAATAAATATTTTAGATGCATCTATAATTAAAAATGAAATTGAAAATATTGGTGCTAAAAAATATGAAGAAAAAACAATATTTAAATATGAATTATTTTTTTTAGTTGAGTATGAGCTTTATGATAATAGTGGTTTCTTAAAAGCTAATACAACTGTAGAAACTTCAAGATCCACAACATCTCACAAATATATTTCTTTAAATGAAACTGAAATAATTATTAATGATTTGTTATATCTAAGTTTGCAAGATTATATTAATGAAACAAAAAACCAATTATCAATTTATATGGGAAATTATTTAAGTATTTAGCTTCTCCAAAAATTCACTGATAATAGAACTAATACTGTAAAGATTTCCAGTCTTCCAATTATCATTGTAAGAGATAATATCCATTTGGCACCATTATCTAACAAAAAATAATTTCCATTAGGTCCAATCATTTGACCTAAACCTGGGCCAACATTTGAGATAGCGGAAGCAGCTGCTGAAAATGCCGTTAAGAAATCTAAATTGAATAAACTTAAACTAACAGCTGATAGAATAAATAGAAATATATACATAAAGAAAAAACCCATTATGGAGTTATATGTATTTTCATTAACTGTTTTACCATTAAATCGCATAACTAAGACCGCATGAGGTTGAGTGAGTTTTCTTATTTGGGTAATTGCACCTCTAAACAAAATTTGTAATCTGAATATTTTAATTCCACCAGTCGTAGATCCAGCACATCCACCAACAAACATAATTATCATCATTATTACAATTCCAAAACTTCCCCAATTAGAAAAATTACTACTGGTGTAGCCAGTCCCAGTTAAAATAGAAGTAATATTGAATAAAGCAATTCTAAAAGCAGAAATAATATCTAGAGATTGATTAGTAGTTAGCCAAATTGTCGTTAACAAAATAATTATAAATAAAATTAGAAAGAATAATTTTATTTGATCATCTTTAAAAATTAATTTTTTTTGATTATGTATAAATTGCAAATACAAGACAAATGGTAAACTTCCTACCAACATAAAAATAATACTTATACTTTCTACTTTAAAGGAATTAAAATATGAAAATGATTCATTATAATTAGAAAATCCACCAGTTGAAATTGTAGTCATTGCATGAATGATTGAATCAAAACCTTTCATTCCATTTACAAAATACAAAAAGGCACAAATAATTGTTAAAGATATATAAAGTAGAAATAATTCAATTACAAATCGGTTTACTTTAGGAATTGTTTTTTCGTAAGGATCATCATGTTCCATGTGTAATAGCTGCATTCCGCCAATTTGTAAAGTTGGCAATATAGCCATTGCAAGAACGATAATTCCTATTCCTCCAAACCATTGCAGTAGAGATCTCCAAATCAATATACCCTCTGATAAGTTTTCTAAATTATTAATAACAGTTGCACCAGTTGTTGTGATTCCACTTACAGACTCAAAAAAAGCATCTGTATATGTAAGTGAAGATGATGAATACACGAATGGAATGGCGCCAAAAAGGGAGATTACTAACCAAGATGAAATTGTTAATAAAAATGCCTGCCTAATTCCAAGCTTAATATTTTTTTTTCTAAATGAAAAATATAAAATTATACCAATAAAAAATGTGATTAAGCTTGAATAAAAAAATTGCAACCAATCATAATTACCATAATACAGATCAAAGAACATTGGTATCAGCATTGCTACTGATTCAATACATATTAATATCCCAATTATATTTAATATTGACCTAAAGTCTCTCATTGTTTTTGTAAATTAATTTAATCTATTATTTTCAGATGGTGTATCTAATGAAAACTGAGGTATTTGAACATCAAAAGTATTTCCATTATCACTTTGCATCTCATAACTTCCTTCCATAAACCCTGATGATGTAGTTAATGGAGTGCCACTTGTATATTCAAATTTTTCACCAGGGTTTAATATTGGCTGCTCTCCCACAACTCCTTTACCTCTTACTTCTTGAAGTGTGCCATTAGCATCAATAATTTTCCAGTGTCTATTCACTAGTTGTACTTTTTCATTGCCTTGATTATCAATTGTCACTTTATACGCCCATACATAATGTTGATCTTCAGGTTCAGATTGATCTTCAAGATAATAAGGCTTAACAGTAATATTTATTTTTTTTGTAGTTTTAGAATACATTGAAAAAGCTCAATATACCAAAATATTTATAAACAAAAGTTAATTTGTTTTTTTTATTTCTACTCTTCTATTTGCGGGCTGTTTAGTGTCATCTGGCGTATTTACAGCTAAGGATTCCTCACCTTTACCTAAAATTTTAATACTACTTTGATTTATTCCATAATTAATTAAAATTTCTTTTACAACCTCTGCTCTTTTGATTGATAATGATAAATTATATTTATTTGTTCCTTTAGTATCAGTATGTCCAACAACAAGATATTCATTAATAACACTTTCATAATTATTTAAAAATTTTTTTATTTTATCTTTACTAACTTCAGATAAATTGAATTGATCAAAATCAAAATAAATTATTTGCATTAATTCTTTATTTTCATTTTTAGTCACAATTGTTACTTCATCTTTTATTTCATTTTCTAAATTATTATCTTTGTTATTTGAAGTTTCCTGCTCATTTTCCTGAGTAGATATTTTTCCATAAATATTATGCATAGCTTTTAAGAAATCATTCTTGCAATTATTAATATCCCATGTTTGCCAATTTTCCTCCTGTTGTTCTGACCAGCAATCTAATGACGAAATAGCTCTTGCTAAATTAAAAGGATCTATACTTTTGGCATCTTTATAAATTGTCATAAGGTTGTCATATGCAATTTTTATTTCATTGATATTTTCTTCTGGAATTTTCCAATATGAAATTTCTTCTGGATATATTTCATCAGTTTTTAAACTCTTGAGAGCTTTTTCAGAATATAATTTTGCAGAATTCCAATCGTGCATTTCTTCTGCCTCGAAACTAGCTCTTTTTTTGTATTCATTTAGTAAGTGTTCTTGAAAGTTCTTTGGTTCTTTATTTTCCATTGTAGATAGTTGTTTATAACTAGCTGAACAACCGCCTAAAAAAATTAGTAAAGAGATAATGGGTAGTAATAATTTAAATTTCATAGATTACAAATACCAAAATTTGCTGTCAAAACTAAGACGAAATTTTGACCTAATTAAGGTCCACCATTTTTTTTACATCGCCTACATTTTATCATTGCAGAGTATTTAAAGATTAAATACAGAAATAGCATATTAATTTAAGGAGTTTATAATGATTAAACATTCTACGTCGGTGGATCAATCAGATAGAAAGGTTCCCTACAATTTAAGACAGAGTGGTCCTACACCAGTCCAAATGCTTATTTCAACCAGAGTGAGAAAATCACCTTATTGGCATTTGTCAATGGAGGCGGGATGTTGGAGAGCAACAGTTTATAATAGAATTTATCATCCAAGAGGTTACGTAAAGCCTGAAGATGGTGGAGCAATGGTTGAGTATGAGGCAATTAAAAACCATGTTACTATGTGGAATGTTGCTGTCGAAAGACAAATTCAGGTTAAAGGTCCTGATGCTGAGGCATTTGTTGATTATGTCATAACTAGAGATGCTACTAAAATATCTCCAATGAGAGGAAGATATGTTATTCTTTGTAATCAATATGGCGGTGTTTTAAATGACCCTATTCTTCTAAGAATTTCAAAGGACGAGTTTTGGTTTTCATTATCTGACTCAGATATTGGTCTTTATTTACAGGGTGTAAATCATGATAATAGGTTTAATGTTCATATTGATGAAATTGATGTAAGCCCAGTTCAAATTCAAGGACCTAAAGCGCATGCTTTGATGAATGATTTAATAGGTGATCAAGTTAAAGTTGATGAAATGCCATTCTATGGACTTGCTGCTGCTAAAGTAGGTGGAAGAGATTGTATAATTTCTCAAACAGGTTTCTCTGGAGAGGCTGGATTTGAAATTTATTTATATGAGTCTACTAAGTATGCTGATGATATGTGGAATGCTGTTTTAGAAGCAGGAAAAAAACACAATCTTATGGTTATAGCTCCGGCTCATCATCGAAGAATCCAAGCAGGAATTCTATCTTGGGGTCAAGACATGGATAATCAGCATAATCCTTTTCAATGTAATTTAGGCTATCAAGTATCTCTATCTGGTAAAGGTGAGTGGAATAAAACTTCTGATTATGTTGGTAAGACTGTTCTTGAAAAGATGAAGGCAGATTTAAAAGATGGAAAAAAACCATACAAGCTTCAGTTAGTTGGATTAAGCTTAGGTGGAAAACCTATCGAAGAATATGCTCCTGATTTTTGGCTTGTTTCAGAAGATGGCAATGAGCCTTGTGGGTTCATAACATCTCCTTGGTATCATCCTGAGCAAGGAAGAAACATTGCTATGGGCTATGTACCATTTGATGGAACTCTAAATAAAAATGGTTTTCCTATTGGAAATTTTGGTCGTAAATTCAAGGTTCATCTACCTAATCAATATGCAGATACACCTGGTGTGCCAGTGGATGCAGAAGTTGTGCCAATCCCTTTTACTGAATCACACAACGCAAATACTAGAGAAGTAGTAGATAAATAAAATATTTTAAGAAGCTCTATTTAATTAATAGAGCTTCTTTATTTTAATAAAGCTTTTATTCTATTAATAGAGATATAACCAACAACAAGTTCTTCATTAACAAAAAAAGTAGGAGTACCTCGAGCACCTGATCCATTAGCTAAAAAAGAACTAAGTCTAACAACGTTATTAACTTCATCTTTTGTCATATCGATATTTAATTTAGCATCATTCAACTCAAGATTTTCAATTATTTGTTTTAGTTTTGCATTATTTAAATTTCCCTCAACTTCAAATAACGCATTATGAAAATCAATACCCTTGTTCTGCATATTGGCAGCCACTACCATATTTGCTAGTAATTTAGATGAATCACTTAAAATTGGATGTTGCAGGAAAACTATCCTTGTATCCTCTCTTTCGTTTGCAATTTGAAGCAATTCAGGATGGACTTTTTTACAGTATCCACAAAAATAATCCATGAATTCAATAATAGTATTTTTCGCATTTTCATCACCAATTTGAACAATTCCTTCCTCAGGAATAACATCTAATATTTTTAGATGAAAAGGCTTAGACTCATCAAAAAATAATTCTTTAAGAGTCATTTCTGCCTTAATAGGAAGACAAATAAACGCACTCATTATAACCACCAAAATTATTTTTTTGAAGTATCTCATGATTGACCCACCTTATTTAATATGATTAATGAAGTACAGTATTAAATAGTAATAATGAAATCAAAGTCAAAAGTAGTTGTAATAGGTGGAGGTGCTGTAGGAGTTAGTACACTTTATCATTTAGCCAAAAAAGGTTGGTCAGATGTAGTTTTGGTGGAAAGAAAGGAATTAACTTCTGGATCTACATGGCACGCTGCTGGGTTACTTCCATTATTCAATATGAGTTATTCAGTAGGTCAATTGCACAAATACGCCGTCAAACTTTACAAAACTCTTGAAGAAGAAACGGGACAAAAAGTTGGGTTTAGTGTTGTTTCTAATATTCGTCTAGCAACTACTCAAGATAGAATGGATGAGTATTATCAATATTCAGGAGTTGCAAAAACGATAGGTGTAGATGTTAAATTTTTAACTCCTGAACAAGTAAAAGAAATTTGGCCACTTTGTAATACAGATGGATTAATAGGTGCAATTCAGCATCCTGAAGATGGATACATTCAACCAGCTGATCTAACTCAAGCTTTAGCAAAAGGAGCTAGAGACAAAGGTGCAGAAATTTATAGAAATACTTCTGTAACTGGTATTAAAAAAAATAAAGATGATTTATGGATTGTAGAAACAGATAAAGGATCTATTGAATGTGAGCATGTAGTATCTTGTAGTGGTAATTTTGCGAGACAGACAGGAAAGATGGTAGGACTTGATATTCCAGTAATACCTGTTGAACATCAATACATAGTGACTGATGATCATCCTGAAATATTAAAAAGAAAAGAACAAGGACTTCCCGAAATGGGAGTTTTAAGAGATTCTGATAGTTCTTGGTACATGCGAGAAGAAAGAGGAGGATTGATTTTAGGTCCCTATGAAAAAGGAGCTCCCGTTTGCTATGTTGATGGACCTGATAAAGAATCTGAATTCGAATTATTTCAAGAAGATCTAGAGCGTTTAGAACCTCACATTGAATCAGCAATGCACCGAGTTCCTATTTTTGGAGAAGTTGGAGTTAAGAAAGTCTATAATGGTGCTATTTGTTATACACCAGATGGAAGTCCAATTGTTGGACCGGCATGGGGACTAAAAAATTTCTGGTTAAATGAAGGTCATAGTTTTGGAATTACTGCAGCTGGTGGAGCTGGATGGCAAATTGCTGAGTGGATAGTAGACGGTGAACCTACAATTGATATGTTAGGAGTAGATCCCAGAAGATTTGGTGATTATGCAACTGAAGCATATTTAATTAAAAAGAATGAAGAAGCTTACGCGAACGTCTTTACAGTACACTATCCTGACGAGGAAAGGGAAGAGGGACGTCCATTAAGACAAGCTCCTTGTTATGATAGATTAAATAATCTTGGTGCAGTTTTTGGTCAAAAGTTTGGTTGGGAGCGCGCTAACTGGTTTGCACCCTCAAAAGAATTGCAAAAAGATGATTGGTCATTTAGAAGATCAAAATGGTTTGAGCATGTTGGCAACGAATGCTTAAATGTTCAAGATAATGCTGGTCTTCTAGATATGACTGCCTTTGCTAAATGTCGGATTTCAGGACCTTGTGCAGAAGAATTTCTAGACTACTTAGTTGCAAACAAAATACCTAAAAAAATTGGAAGAGTTAATCTTTGTCATGCATTAAATACTGCTGGAGGAGTTCACTCAGAATTCACAATTGCGAAAGAAAAAGAAAATTCGTTTTATTTAGTTTCAGCAGGAGCATTTCAACGATTAGATCATGATTGGATTCATAAATGGATGCCCAAAGATGGGACAGTAACTTATGAAAATCTAACTAATAGTATGGGTGTTCTTGTTTTAGCAGGACCTAAATCAAGAGATATTCTTTCCAAAATTACTAAGACTGATTTATCTAATGAAAATTTCCCATGGTTATCATCAAAAAAAATCAATGTTGGTTTAGCCCCTAGTATTGCTATGCGAATGAATTTTGTTGGAGAACTAGGGTGGGAATTACATCATCCAATTGAATATCAAAACCACATTTTTGATAAATTGATGGAAGCAGGAAAAGATCATGGACTTAAACCATTTGGTATTAGAGCAATGGAAAGCTTACGTGTTGAAAAAACCTATAAATTGGTTGGAACCGAAATGTCTATAGAATATGCAGCTTTTGAGTCCGGATTAGATAGATTTGTACATTTAAACAAAGGGAATTTTATTGGAAGAGATTCTCTTGTTAAATGGCAGCAAAATGGTTTTAAAAACAAAATGGTAACTTTAGAAGTTCATGATGTTGAAGATGCAGATGCTTTGGGTAATAATCCTATTTATAATAATGGAAAAGTTATAGGTCGTGCGACAGGAGGTAACTATGGTTTTAGAGTGAAAAAATCATTAGCTATTGGTATGGTGGAACCTCAATTTTCAGACGTCGGTCAAAAATTAGAAATGGATATATTAGATAAAAAATACAATGTAACTGTTATAGAAGATAGTCCTTATGATCCTAAAAATGAAAAACTAAAAAAATAAATAGCATGAAGTTACTTGTCACCGTAAAAAGAGTTATAGATTATAATGTTCAAATCAGGGTTAAAGCTGATGGTTCTGGAGTTGAAAAAGATAATGTAAAAATGTCTATGAATCCTCCTGATGAAAACGCGGTAGAGGAAGCTCTACGAATAAAAGAAGCTGGTAACGCAGACGAGATTATAATTCTTTCTGTAGGTAATGATAAAGCTCAAGAAACTATACGAACTGCATTAGCAATGGGAGCCGATAGGGGTATACATATTAAAACAGACAATGATTTAGAGCCTCTAGCTATTTCTAAAATAATTTCTAAAGTTGCTGAAGAAGAAAAACCATCAATTATTTTAATGGGAAAACAAGCAATTGATGATGACTCTAATCAAACCGGTCAAATGACATCTGCTTTACTTAATTGGCCTCAGGCTACATTTGCGTCTAAAATTGAAATTGAGGGGCAAAGTGCAATAGTTACTAGAGAGATTGATGAAGGCTTGGAAAGAATAAAGGTTTCTATACCATTTGTAGCATCATGTGATCTGCGACTTAATGAACCTAGATATGCCTCTTTACCAAATATAATGAAAGCAAAGAAAAAACCAATTGACACAAAAGATGCATCTTCACTTGGTATAAATATAGAACCTAGGATTGAACAAATAAAAGTAGAAGAACCACCTATCAGACAAAAAGGAATTATGGTAAGTGATGTTGCTGAACTGGTTCAAAAACTTAAACATGAGGCAAAAGTTATATGACAATATTAGTATTAGCAGAACATAATAATATAGATATCAAACCATCAACATTAAATACTATATCTGCAGCATCGCAAATAGACCAAGATATACATGTTTTAGTAACAGGCTATGAATGTGAAGAGTTAGCTAAAAATATCTCTAAATGTGAAAAAGTTTCAAAAGTATATTTAGCAAATAATGAAAAACTTAAAAACCCAATTGCTGAAAATATTGAGCCTATTGTTGTATCTTTGGCTAATAATTATTCCCACATAATGGCACCTGCGACAACATTTGGAAAAAATATTTTTCCTAGAATTGCTGTTAAACTAGATATTGCACAAGTTAGTGATGTTATAAAAATAATAAGTTCCGATACATTTATGAGGCCTATTTACGCTGGTAACGCTATTGCTACAGTTAAATCAAATGACAAGATTAAAGTATTAACGGTAAGACCAACATCGTTTGAGCCTGTAGAAACTAGTGGTGGAAAAGAACAGATCGAAAATATTTCTTTTGATAATGATAGTGGCAGTGTTGAATTTATAGATAGAGAAGAATCTCAATCTGAAAGACCAGAATTAAGTACTGCTCGAGTTGTGATATCCGGTGGCAGAGGGTTACAAAGCGCTGAAAATTTTAAACTTTTAAATGAAATAGCAGATAAGCTTAATGCGGCAGTTGGCGCTTCTCGTGCTGCTGTAGATGCTGGTTATGTTTCAAATGATTATCAAGTTGGGCAAACTGGTAAAGTAGTTGTTCCTGATTTGTATATTGCTGTCGGAATATCTGGTGCAATACAGCATTTAGCAGGTATGAAAGAAAGCAAGGTAATTGTTGCAATCAATAAAGATGAAGAAGCGCCGATATTTAATGTTGCTGATTATGGATTAAATGCTGACTTATTTGAAGCACTGCCTCAATTATCTTCTGAACTAGATAAATTAAATACTATTCAACAATAAATTAATTTATTACAATAAATAAATGGAAGTAGAACGCGAGTCAATGGAATATGATGTTGTGGTAGTAGGTGCTGGTCCATCAGGCCTTTCAACTGCAATTAAACTAAAACAGCTGAACCCAGAAATTAATGTTTGTGTATTAGAAAAGGGATCAGAGGTTGGGGCCCATATTTTAAGTGGTAATGTCTTTGAAACAAGAGCACTCGATGAACTAATACCTGATTGGAGAAGTAAAGACTCACCAATTAAAACTAAAGTAACAAAAGAAAAGTTTTTATTCTTATCTAAGAAAAGCTCGTTAAATTGGCCTACATGGCTCCTTCCTAGTGTTCAAAAAAACCATAAGAATTATATCATTAGTCTTGCAAATTTATGTAGATGGCTTGCAAGTGAGGCTGAAAGTTTAGGGGTAGAAATTTTTCCAGGATTTGCAGCATCTAAAATATTATATTCAGACGATGATAATGTAATTGGTGTTCAAACTGGTGATATGGGTATTGATAAAGATGGTAACAAAAAAGATAGTTTTGAACCAGGTATTAATATTAACGCTAAAGTAACGGTATTCGCTGAAGGTTGCAGAGGTCATTTAGGTAAAGAATTAATTAAAAAATATAATTTATCGAAAGATAAGTCACCACAACAATACGGAATTGGGTTTAAAGAAATTTGGGAAGCAGATGAAAGTCAGCATGAAGAAGGTCTTGTCATGCATACTGCAGGATGGCCATTAGATAATGCAACTTATGGCGGCAGTTTTTGTTATCATGCAGAAAATAAACAAATATTTTTAGGTTACGTAATCGGTCTTGATTATAAAAATCCTTATTTATCGCCTTATGATGAATTTCAAAAATTTAAAACTCACCCAGCAATTAAGAAAATTCTAACTAATGGAAAACGTATCGCTTATGGAGCAAGAGCACTTATTGAAGGCGGAATTCAAAGTTTACCTAAAATGTATATGCCAGGCGGATTACTAATTGGATGCGATGCAGGTACTTTAAATATGCCAAAGATTAAAGGTTCACATACTGCAATGAAAAGTGGAATCATAGCTGCTGAAACAATTAACGATTATTTAAGTAAATCTGTACCTCTTGCAGCATATGAAGATAAATTTAAACGTTCATGGATTTATAAAGAATTGTTTGCTGCAAGGAACGTGAAACCTAGTTTTAATTGGGGACTAATACCTGCAATAATATTTACAGGAATTGATCAAATAATATTTAGAGGCAAACTTCCTTTTACACTAAAACACAAACATGCTGATCATGAAGCTTTAAAATTAGCAAAAGATTCAAAAAAAATAGATTATCCAAAATATGATGGAATTTTTACTTTTGATAAAACCAGTTCTGTTTATTTGACTGGAACTAACCATGAAGCCGATCAGCCAGTGCATTTGCAATTAAAGGATAAGGAATTACCAATAAAATTTACTTTAAATGCATATGATGAGCCATCTCAAAGATATTGTCCTGCTGGTGTATATGAGATTGATAAGACAGATATTCAAAATCCCAAATTTGTAATTAATGCTCAAAATTGTATTCATTGTAAAACATGTGATATTAAAGAGCCATCACAAAACATAAATTGGGTTGTGCCTGAAGGCAGCGGGGGACCAAATTATGCAAATATGTAATATTTTTGAAAATACTTATTATTTAAATTAATTCATTTTGATTATGAATAAAGATAAAATTGTATTTACTTTTGCAACAGCGGAAGTAAATTTTATTGGTCAATTATTTATTAAAATTACTGAACTATTAACAGGAAAATTAAAATTAAAAAAATTATATGACGAATATTTATCTGAAAATAGACCTCCTGAACTTTTTTGGGATGATGCAGTAGATAAATTAAAACTTACTTTAATAACTAATTTTCAAGATGGTAGTTATATTCCTAAAACTGGAAAATTAATTGTTATTGCAAATCATGCCTTTGGAGTTGCCGATGGTGTATCTATATGCTCAGCTATTTCAAAAGTAAGGCAAGATTATAAAATGGTTACTCATAAGGTTTTAAGACAAGCAGAGGCAGTAAAAGATAAAATATTACCAATAGATTTTAATGAAACTAAAGAAGCTTTATTGACAAATATTAGTACTCGAAAAGAAGCTGAAAAGGTTTTACATAACGAGGGTGTTCTTGTTCTTTTTCCATCAGGTAGAATTGCAACAAAACAAAATTTTAAAAAGTTTACAAAAGCTGACGATGGTGAATGGAAACAATGGGTTTCCAAACTAATTCTTAAGACCAAAAGTCCTGTTTTACCAATTTTTTTTGATGGTCAAAATAGTCAGCTCTATCATATAGCAAATAAAATTGGACAAACATTTAGATACTCTTTATGCATGTATGAACTTAGAAGAAAGATAGGTGATGAAATTTATATGTATTTTGGTTCACTTATACCTTTCGAAAAACTTGAAAAAATTGGAGATATTAAACAAATCACTCGATATTTAAGAAAAACAACATATTCTTTAGATCCACAATATAATAATAATTAAATATTTATTTTTTATTTTTGTCGATTTATAGAGCTCATATGACAGGGTTTGTTGGATTACAAGCAAGGAGAAGAAGAAGAAATAGAATTTACTTTCTTTTTATAATTATATTTTTTTTTATTTTAGTTTTTTATTTACCAACAGTAGATTTTTCAACAGAAGAAAATGAATTGCCTAACGATATATTACCCAATTCAATTGATGATAAGTCAAGTTTAATATCCGAAATTGAGGAATTAAAATTAGAAGTATTTCAAAAGGATCAGAGAATAAAATTTAGAGATAATCAAATTAGTGACCTTACAAGTCAACTTAAAGATATAAAACAATCATTAACTTCGCTTGAAATCGAATATAATAAAACAGCTGGTAACTTTTCTATACTGGAAGATAGCTTATCAGAAAATAGTTCAGAGAGTTTAAATGAAATAAAAAAACTAAATGATAAAATAAAAGAATTAAATGTTTTAATACAAAATTATAAAGAGCAAATAACAAATTTAAAACAAGAAGTTAATGATGCAATTTCTGCTGAAGATTATCAAAATATAAATATTGAAAATTCAATACTAAAAAATGAAATTAAGTTGATTAAAGATAAAAATTTTGAAACTGAAAGTATTTTAAAGGAACTACAAAATACAATAGAGGAAAAGCAAAAAGAAATAGATAAACTTTTATATTTAAAAGATTTAAGTCACCATGGATAATTATTTATTTTTTTTTCTAAATAAATAAGGCTCTTCAAAATCTCCAATCCAAATACCCTTCTTATTTCGTTTTGCTTCCTCTTCTTCTTCAACATAATCGTTTGAATAATATCGATAAGCTATTGCCCATCCATTAAGAACCATTTCACTATTTAAATCTAAATTATCTTTGTAACAGACTCCAATAAATCTATTATATCTATCCTTACCTTGTGTTATGCATTCAATTTTATTATTACCAATTAATTCCTTTAAGAACTTTGCTGATTCAATACCACAATTCCAGACTTCACTATTTTTATTGCATATTTGATTTGTTTCAGGGGCATCAATAGCATGCAGTCTTATTTTATTTTTATTAATGTGTATAGTATCACCATCAATTACTTTTGCTTTTCCTAATATAGTCTTACTAGATGATACTGTGCTTAAAGAAATTAAGATAAGAAATAAATTAAATATTAAGATTTTTACTACCATCAACTAATAAATCATAAACATATTTTGCATGCGATCTGTTTAAATGTAAATCTAGTGAAGTCTCTCCTTTATCAGTATTATTTCTGATAAAAAGTACTGGAATTTTTATAAATATAGTTTGAGCTACAGAAAAATTAGTTTCCAAAATTTTTTCTAAGTTGGCTACAAGAAATTTAGAAAGTAAAATAAATACCTTTTCACCTTCAAGTCGTAAAACAGTTTTATTAAATGAAACATCAGTTATTGCTGTTTTTTCTGGATTAAGTTTAGATTCTAATAGAGAAATAATTTCATCTTTCTCATTTTCTGGTGTTTCGACTAACCATTCATTAGGACCAAGCCAAAAAATACTAATATTATTATTAAAAATTCTTACATTTGGCTCAATTGGTAAAACCAGGTTTAATACTGAGCCTATATTTTTCATAAATTCTTTATCTGAACTTTTACCTCGTATATTTATTTTACCTGATAGAGCTTTTTCTTCTATTGTTACTCCATTGTAATTTTTTTTATTTATATTCAAAACATTACTGTAAGTTAAACTCATTGATTAACCCTTTGATTCTCAGGATCAATAAATATTGGACTAGTTATTTCTACTTCAATATTTTCATTTTCCATTGGTGCAATTAAAACACTTCCTTTTTTTTCAAGACCACCTTTGATTAAAGCTAAAGCAAAAGAGCTTTTTAAATTAGGTGAATAATAACTAGAGGTCACGTGACCAACCATTTTCATAGGAAGGGCAGTTATTTCTTCAACCAATTGAGATCCTTCTTCAAGAACCTTATTTGGATCTTTAGTTCTTAATCCAACTAATTGTTTCCTATCTTTTTTAATAGTATCACTTCTATATAATGCCCTTTTACCAATAAAATCATATTTCTTCTTACTAACGATCCAGTCCATATCCAGATCTACTGGTGTCACTGATCCATCTGTTTCTTGACCAACAATAATAAATCCTTTTTCAGCACGAAGTACATGCATCGCTTCAGTACCATATGGAGTAATATTAAATTCCTTACCTTTATCTATAAAAAGTTCCCAAAGATTTTTAGCATAGCCAGATGGCACATTTATTTCATAACACATTTCCCCAGTAAAACTTATACGCATGACTCTACATTTTATTCCGTTAATATTAATATTCTTAAAACTCATATGAGGAAAATTTTCTTTTGAAAAATCAAAATCTGGAACTAGTTTTTGCATTAATTTTTTTGAATTTGGGCCATTTAAGCTTATCGTTCCATAATTTTCTGTTACGGATGTTAAATATACTTCTAACTCTGGCCATTCTGTTTGCAACCAATCTTCTAATTTTGACATTACTGATGCCGCATTTCCTGTAGTTGTTGACATAAGATAGTGATACTCATCCAATCTAGTTGTTACACCATCATCAATAACCATTCCATCGTCACCTAACATCACACCATATCGACATTTTCCAATTTCTAATTTTGACCATGAATTTGTGTAAACTCTATTTAAAAATTCACTTACATCTCTACCCTTAATATCTATTTTACCAAGAGTTGATGCATCTAATATTCCTAGACTATCTCTAGTTGCTTTTACCTCTCTATTTAAAGCAGATTGAAAACTTTCATTCTTTTGAGGATAATACCAGGCTCTTTTCCATTGGCCTACGTCCTCAAATAAAGCTTTATTATCAATATGCCATTGATGCATTGGGCTTGTTCTCTCTAAATCAAAAAATTCTTTAACATGACGCCCAGCAATTGCTCCAAATGTAACTGGTTTATAGGGTAAACGAAATGTTGTTGTACCTAATTCAGAGATTTCAGTATTTGTTAACTCTGATATTATTCCAAGTGCATTGACATTACTGGTCTTGCCTTGATCAGTTGCCATTCCTGTAGTTGTATATCGTTTGACATGTTCAATGGATTGAAAACCCTCTTTTAAAGCTAGTTTAATATCTTTTGCTGTTACATCGTTTTGAAAATCTACAAACATTTTTGTTCTTGAGATACTGTTCTTTGATGTAATCCAAACATTTTCGTGTTTGCCATGCTGCACATTATCTGATTTGTAATTTACTTCACCAAGTTCATTTTGCTGATTATCATTTAAATATTTATATGTATCTTCTTCAGTTTTTATTAATATTTCATTTAAATTATAGTCACCATTGCAACTGCCAACACACAATGTATCTTGATAAACTTCATTAGGAATAAAACTTCCATCTACATCTCTAAATTTGAGTTTTCCTTTTGATTGAGTAAATAAATGAACAGTAGGAGTCCAACCACCAGCAATTGCTAAAAGATCACATTTAATATTAATAGAAGATTTTTGATTATTGTTTTCAGTTTTTATTTTTCTTAATTTAACTTCTCTAATTTTTAATCTTCCAACAGTATCACTAATTTCATAACCTTTTAGTATAGTAATACCTAATTTATTTGCTTTTTTAGGGTAATATCCATCACTACCATCTCTTGTATCGACAATAGCCTCTACTTTTATACCTTGTTCAAAAAAATTTATTGCAGTTTCATAGGCACTATCATTGTTTGTAAAAAAAACTAAATTTTTTCCAGGTGCAACTCCATACTTATTTAAGTATTTTTTCGCACTGTTAGAAAGCATAATACCAGGCCTATCATTATTGTTAAAAATTATTGGTCGTTCAATTGCTCCAGTTGCTAGAATAACTTTTTTAGATCTAATTTTCCAAACTCTTTCTCTGATATCATTTTTTTTATTTAAACCTTTTTCGGGATCAATTTCTTGTACTGCTAATAATAAATTATAATTCAAGTATGCAAAACAAGTCGTATTTTTAACTATTTTTACATTTGAATTTTTAGAAAGTTTATCAACGATTTTATTTTTCCATTCATCGATTGGTAAATTATTAATTTTAATGTCTTGATTTTTTGTAGATAAAATTTCACCCCCTAGATCTTCTTCTTGTTCAATTAGTAATACCTTATAATTTTTATTCGCTGCAATTTCTGCTGAAATTAATCCACTTACTCCTGCTCCAATAACTAGAACATCACAATGATAATGAAAATGTTCGTATTTGTGGGGATCATCTTTTTTTGGAGATTTACCAAGTCCTGCAGCATGTCTTATAAAAAACTCATATGCCTTCCAAAACTTTGGTGGCCACATAAAGGTCTTGTAATAGAACCCTGCAGGAAAAAATGGTGATAGTAAATCATTTATAGCGCCTGCATCAAATTTCACTGAAGGCCAATTATTTTGACTAAAAGCTTTTAACCCCTCATATATCTGGACTTCAGTCACTCTTCTATTAGGTTCGGTATATTCTTTAGTCTCAAGCTGAACTATTCCATTAGGTTCTTCACTACCTGCGGTATAAATACCCCTCGGTCGATGATATTTAAAACTTCTTCCTACTAAGTGAACGTCATTTGCAAGAAGTGCTGAAGCTAGGGTGTCACCTTCAAATCCAAAATATTCTTTATTATCAAAATAAAACCTAACAGACTTATTATTTTCGAGATTTTTATTATTTTTGTATCGCATCTTTATTTTTAAAATCTATCTTTTTTTGATGTTGATAAATTCCCTGATCCAATACTTGGCTCACCTGAAGGAGTAGCTGGAATATTTGCTTTTAATTTAGGAGGAGCTTTTCCCATCTTATATACTGCTAGAATTTCATCGGTTGAGGTATTTCTTGCTAAATTAAACCATTGTCTGCATCCATATTCATGGTTCCATCTTTCATAATGAATTCCTTTTTCGTTCTTTCGCAAGAATAAATATTCTGCCCATTGATCATCAGAGAGTTCAGGAGGATTTTTTGGTCTTGCAATATGAGCCTCACCTCCGCAAGAAAATTCAGCTTGATCTCTCTCTCCACAGTATGGGCAATTTATTAAAAACATGATTTAATGTGCTACGGCAGCTGCACCATGTTCATCAACTAATTCACCGCTAGAAAATCTATTTATTGTAAAAGGGGCATTTAATTCATGAGCTTGATCATTAGCTATAGTGTGAGCAAATACCCAACCAGAACCTGGTGTTGCTTTGAAACCACCTGTTCCCCAACCACAATTAAAATATAGTCCGTTTATGTGAGTTTTACTGATAATGGGGCTTGCATCAGGACATATATCTACAATCCCCCCCCAATGACGAAGCATTTTCATTCTAGAAAATATTGGAAACAATTCAACGATCGCCATTAAAGTATCTTCAACAATGTTAAAGCCACCTCTTTGAGTATATGATGTATATCCGTCTGTTCCAGCACCAATAACTAATTCTCCTTTATCTGATTGAGATATATAAGCATGAATTGTATTGGACATTACTACAGTGTCAATAACTGGTTTTACTGGTTCTGAAACTAGAGCTTGCAATGGCTTACTCTCTAAAGGTAATTTAATTCCAGCCATATTGGCAATAACACTGGTATGACCTGCAGCAGCTATTCCAATTTTATTTGAATTAATAGTTCCTTTTGTTGTTTCAATACCAGTTACATTTCCATTTTTTACATTAATACCAGTTACTTCACAATTTTGAATTATATCAACCCCCATCTCATCAGCTCCTCTTGCATAACCCCATGCAACAGCATCATGTCTTGCAGTTCCTGCTCTTCTTTGTAGTGTTGCTCCTAAAACAGGATATCTAATGTTTGGTGAAGTATTTATTATTGGACAAAATTCTTTTACTTTCTTTGTATCAAGCCATTCACAATCAATATCATTTAGTCTGTTTGCATGCCACCGTCTTTTTAATTCTCTTACATCATGAAGATTATGAGCAACATTCAAAACTCCTCTTTGGGAAAACATTACGTTGTAATTTAATTCTTGAGACATACCTTCCCAAAGTTTTAATGCATGCTCGTATAAAGCTGCACTTTGATCCCATAAATAGTTTGATCTAATTATAGTGGTATTTCGCCCTGTATTCCCTCCACCTATCCAACCTTTTTCAATTACTGCAATATTATTAATTCCATGGTTTTTTGCTAAATAGTATGCAGTAGTTAAACCGTGTCCACCACCACCGACTATTATTGCATCATAACTTTTTTTTGGTTCAGGACTATTCCATGTCTTTTGCCAATTCTCATGATTATTTAAAGCGTTTCTAGCAATAGAAAGAAATGAGTATTTATTATTATTAAACATTATAACTCTTTATAGCAGTTTTAAAAAAGACCTTCAATTTCTCCATGGTCATTTAGCTTTATCGAATTTGCCGCAGGAACACTTGGTAGACCCGGCATGGTCATAATATCACCGCAAACAACTACTATAAATTCCGCTCCTGATGATAATCTTACCTCTCTAATAGGTAAAACGTGGCCAGTGGGGGCACCTTTTAAATTAGGGTCAGTTGAAAAACTATATTGAGTCTTTGCAATGCAAACAGGTAATTTGCCAAATCCTTTAGTTTCAAAATCTTTCAATTGTTGACGTACTTTCGTGTCTGCCACAACTTCACTTGCGTGATAAATCTCTTGTGCAATTTTTTCTATTTTTTTGAATAGAGTTAAATCATCTTCATATAAAAATTTAAATGTATTTTTGTTTTCTTCACAAATATCTATTACATTTTGAGCTAATTCAGTTGCACCATCACCACCATCGGACCAGTGAGTACACATAGAAGCCTTGACTCCTTGAGTTGAACAAAAACTTAGAACTGCATCTACTTCATCTTTTGAATCTGTAATAAAATGATTAATAGCAACAGTTACTGGTAATCCAAATTTTCTAACATTATTAATATGTCTTTCTAAATTTACTAAACCTTTTTTAAGAGCATTTACATTTTCATTTTTTAAATTTTCTTTTGAAACATTGCCATGCATTTTTAGTGCTCTAATTGTAGCTACCAAAACTACACAATCAGGTTTTAAATTTGATTTTCTACATTTTATATCAAGGAATTTTTCTGCTCCTAGATCAGCTCCAAAGCCTGCTTCAGTTACAACGTAATCACTTAATTTTAAACTAGCTTTAGTTGCAATTACAGAATTGCAACCATGAGCAATATTTGCAAATGGCCCACCATGAATTATAGCAGGGTTATTTTCTAACGTTTGTGTTATGTTGGGTCTAATGGCATCTTTTAATAATACTGTCATTGGACCTTGTGCCCTTAAATCTTTTGCATAAATAGCTTTTTTGTCTCGTGTATAAGCGATAGTTATATTTCCAATTCTCTGTTCAAGATCTTTTAAATCTTTTGCTAAGCAGAAAATTGCCATTATCTCCGATGCAACAGTAATATCAAAACCATCTTGTCTAGGATAACCATTTGCAACTCCTCCTAAATCAACAACTATAGATCTAAGCGATCTATCATTCATATCCATTACTCTCTTCCAAACAACCCTTCTAACATCAATATTTAATTTATTTCCCCAGTAGATATGATTATCAATTAATGCAGAAAGTAAATTATGAGCAGATGTAATTGCATGAAAGTCTCCAGTAAAATGTAAATTAATTTGCTCCATTGGAACTACTTGAGCATAGCCTCCACCAGCTGCACCACCTTTCATACCGAATGATGGTCCAAGACTTGGCTCTCTTAAACAAACTATTGATTTCTTTCCTAGTTTATTAAGACCATCGCTTAATCCAACAGAAGTTGTTGTTTTACCTTCTCCTGCTGGTGTTGGAGTTATTGCTGAGACTAGAACAAGTTTACCATCTTTATTTTTATTAAGTGACTCTATGTACTCCAAGTTTATTTTTGCTATGTGGCGACCCATAGGACTGAAGGCTTCAGGTGTGTCTGGTACATCAAGCCCTTTTAGAATTTCACTAATAGGTTTCATTTTAGCTTTTCTTGCTATTTCAATATCTGACATGAGACTCCTTAAATATTAGATTCTTAATTTATAAATTAACTTAAAAATCAAACAACTTTTGTTTCATTAAAATATAAAAAAATTGTGAAGAATCTAATTTAACTCGAATTTCTGTTTATTATTATAAGTAAAATCTGAGTTATTAAATTGATTTAACCACTCTGATGTTTTTTTCATACCACCAAACGCATAGAAGTGTATTTTTTCAAGTTTAGAGTCTTTGTTTATTTCGCTATGTTCAGCAAGATCATAAATTAATTTATCAGGAGTGCTCAATGTTGCAAGTTTAGTTAAGTTAAAAGCCTGTTTTGTAATAAATCTTAAAGAATTTCCAATACCGCAAGACCTTGCATAATTTACTAATGTTTTAATAGAGGCAGGACCTGGTATCCCAGCATGGATTGGTAATTTATTTCCAATTTTTACTAAGTGTTTTTCCCAGTCGATTAAAGATTTTGCTTCAAAAAAAAATTGTGTTGCTAAATACATTTTAAAATCAACATTTTTTGCAAAATCATTCTTCTGTTTAATTGCTAAATCTAAATTTTCATTTGAAATATCTGGACTTCCTTCGGGATGCCCAGCCACACCTACAAATTGATAATTATATTTTGAAAGAAAATCTGTTTTTAAGACATCAATTGAGGAAGAAATTTCGCCAGCTTGATTTCCACCACCACCAATAATTAACATTTTTGAACACCCAGATTCATTTGCAAGTTCACCAATATATTTTTCTAAGCCATTTTTATTTACAATAGTTCTCGCAGGCAAATGAGGTATAACCTCATAACCCTCTAATTTTAATTTTTTTGCTGTTCTAATAACATTTTTTGAATTTTCATCTGGTAAATAAGTTATATAAACGTCATGATTTTTATTAAGAAATTCAGAAAAGCTTCCATATTTTTCGTAAATATTTGGAGTTGTTTCTATAGAATAACTATTGAGAAACTTTTTAATAGTATTAATGGTTTTTTTAGACATAAATTTTTAAAGTTTTTTATATTAATTAGATAAATGAACAACAAGTACTTTACTATAATTACTTTTTATCAATTCAAAATAATTAAAGATAAAAATGATATCATTACTAAACTTAAAGATTTTTGTAAATTTAATAAGATAAAAGGTACAATATTGATTGCTGATGAAGGCATTAATGGAACAATAGCTGGCTTAGAAAAAAACATAAATTCTTTCATTCTATATCTCGAAAATTTTAGTTTTGAGAAACTTAATCTTAAACGATCAAAATATAAATATATGCCTTTTCAAAAACTTAAAATTAGAAATAAAAATGAAATAGTCACACTCAGAACCAAATTTGCTGATCCTACAAAAATATCTGGAAAAAAAGTTAAATACAATGAATGGAATCAACTAATTAAAGACAAAGATACTATTGTGATTGATGTAAGAAATGAATTTGAGGTTAAAATAGGATCTTTTGAAGGGGCAATTAATCCAAAAACTAAAAGTTTCACTGACTTTAAATCTTTTGTTCAAAAAAAACTAAATAAGTCAAAATACAAAAAAATAGCAATGTTTTGCACTGGAGGTATCAGGTGTGAAAAGGCTTCATCATATATGATGATGAAAGGTTTTAAAAATGTTGCTCAGTTAGAGGGAGGTATACTAAAGTATTTAGAAAAAACTCCAAAAAAAGATTCAATGTGGAATGGTGAATGTTTCGTATTTGATGGAAGAGTATCTTTGAAAAATGAATTAAAAGATGGAACTTACAAACTTTGTCATGCTTGTCGGTTCCCCATTAGTAATAAAGATACTTATAATAAATATTATAAACCAGGTTTATCTTGTCATAATTGTTTCGATAAAACATCTGAAGAAAAGAAAAAAAACTTACTTGAAAGAAATAAACAAATTAAACTTGATAAAAAAAGAGGAAATTATAACCGTTTTATTAAGCAGTCAATTTCTGATTATGAATAAATAATACTTTATTTCATTTAATTATTCTGTATAGACACCTCATGGCAAAAAAAACTTCGTTCGCTCTTAAACAACTAGTACCTGAAGAAAATCCAAAAACAGGAACTAAGTATATTGTAAGAAAACCGACAAAAGGATTGAAAGTTGCTGAAAAGCTTCGAATGAAAAAATATGATCCTGTGTTAAAAAAACACGTTTGGTTCGTAGAGAAAAAAATGCCTCCTCATAGTAAATAATAGATTTACCTCTTTAATTTATTCTAAATTAACATAATTTAAACTCATGGTAGCCACTTATGGAATTCATTGGTTTAGACAAGATTTGCGATTACAACAAAATCCATCTTTATTGTCACTTTCAAAAAAAGTTGATCAGATAATTCCTATTTTTATTTTTGATTTAAATCAAAGAATTGGATCCACATCCAAATGGTGGTTAGAAAGATCCTTAATTAGTTTATATGACTCAATACAAAAACATAATGGCAAACTAAATATATTTGCTGGTGATCCAGAGAAAATTATACCTTCAATACTAAAGAATTCGAATGTTAAATATGTATCCTGGAATAGACTATATGATCCATATTCAATTAAAAGAGATACTAAAATTAAATCTATAGTTACTTCATCTAAAATAGAATGCGACTCGCACAATGGATATCTTTTAAATGAACCTTGGAATATTAAAAATAAAAGTGGAACCTTTTTTAAAGTATTTACTCCTTACTGGCGACATTGTGATGAACTACTAAAATTAAAAGATATTAAATTTAAAAATACAAAAATAAGCTACGCCAATTCAAAATTTAAAAATGAAATAACTATACAAGATTTAAATCTAACAAACAAAAAAGAGCAATGGATCAAAAAAATTGAAAAATATTGGATACCTGGTGAAAGTAATGCAAAATCACAATTAAAAAAATATATTTCGCAAAAAGCAAATAACTATTCAGTTGGAAGAGATAGACCCGATAAAGATTTAACTTCAAAATTATCACCTTATCTTCATTTCGGAGAAATATCTGCTTTAGAAGTTTATGATACCATAAATATTGAAAAAAAAATTGATCCCGAAAATAAAAAAAAATTTCTTGCAGAACTTGGTTGGAGAGATTTTTCTTATAATCTTTTATTTCATTATCCAGCTATGACTCATAAACCAATACAAAGTAAATTTAATAAATTTCCATGGATTAAAAGTGCTAAAAATTTATCATTATGGCATAATGGTAAAACTGGTATTCCAATTGTTGATGCTGGAATGAGACAACTATATAAAACAGGCTGGATGCATAATAGAGTAAGAATGATTGTAGGCTCGTTTCTAACAAAAAATTTATTGTTACACTGGAAAAATGGAGAAGAGTGGTTTTTTGATACTTTAGTTGATGCTGACGTTGGGTCTAATTCTGCAGGTTGGCAATGGATCTCTGGTTGTGGTGCTGATGCAAGTCCATATTTTAGAATTTTTAATCCAATATTGCAGGGTCAAAAATTTGATCCAGATGGTGATTATGTAAAAGAATTTGTTCCTGAGTTGAATAATATTCCAAAAAAATATATTCATAATCCTTGGGAGATGTCTATGGAGGATCAAAAGAAATATAATTTTGAGATTGGTATTTCATATCCAGCTCCAATTGTAGATTTAAAAGAAACAAGAAATAGAGCACTATCAGCGTTTAAAACTATTAGTTGATGTGAGAGAAAAAATAGCAATCATTGGTTCTGGTATTTCAGGAATAAGTGCAGCTTACCTTTTATCTTCTAAATATGATGTTTATTTATTTGAAAAAAATAATAGATTGGGTGGACATACAAGAACTATCTATGTTGAAGAATCAGCAAAGACAATCCCAGTCGATACAGGGTTTATTGTATTCAATGAAAATAATTATCCAGATTTAACAAATTTTTTCAAATTACTTGATGTGAAATGTAAAAATTCAGATATGTCTTTTGCCGTCTCAAATCAAGATCCTCAAATTGAATATAGTGGCAAAAATATATTTTCTCTTTTTGCTAATTTTAGAAATGTGTTTTCTTTTAATTTTTTTAAAATGTTATTTGAAATAAGAAAACTTTATTTATTATGTAATAGCTTGAATGTTAGTGATTTAGAGCAAACTAAAACTTTAAATGATTTTTTAAAAACTAATAATTTTTCAACATACCTAATAAATTATCATATTCTACCCATGATATCATCTATATGGTCAAGCAATATAAGTGATGTAAAAAATTTTCCCTTAATAACATTCATTAATTTTTTTAAAAATCATGCTTTATTTAATTTAAAAAAAAGACCTCAATGGAAATATGTAGAAGGCGGTAGTAACGAATATATAAAAAAAATTATTAATAAAAATATTTTTAAGTATGAAATAAATTTCAAAATTAAAAAAATTATTAGAGAAAATAATAAAATTAAAATAAAAGATGAGAAAAATAATATATTAGAATTTCATAAGGTAATATTCGCAACTCATGCAAATCAAGTATTGGATATTTTGGAAAAACCAACAGAAGAAGAAGTAAAAATATTTTCACAATTTAAATATTCAACTAATTCAGCAATACTTCACTCCGATCACTCTTTAATGCCTAAATCAAAATTTGCTTGGTCAAGTTGGAATTTTTTAAATAGGACATCATCTTCTAAATTTACTTTAACTTATTGGATGAATTTCTTGCAAAAATTACCAACTAAACAAAATTATTTTGTAACTGTTAATCCATATAAAAAACCTAAAAAAATAATTAACGAAACATCATTTAATCATCCAATATATACTACCGATACTATTTTAGCTCAAAAAAATGTTATGGAAATCCAAGGAAAGAATAATACTTTTTTCTGTGGAGCTTACCTTGGATATGGTTTTCATGAAGACGGCATTCAATCATCTTCTTATATTTGTAAATTATTACATTGTGATTTACCTTGGAAGAGAGAGAAAAATTTTTATAATAGATTGCAAATTAATTTTAAATGATTTCTCAAATTCTATTATCTAGCATTATTCATAAAAGATTTATTCCATTTAAACACACATTGAAATATGAGGTGCCAAGTCTTTTTATTAATTTGGATAATCTTGATCAATTAAGTAAAAACTATAAACTTTTTTCATTAAACTCTTTTAATCTTTTTTCTATTTATGAAAAAGATCATGGATATAGAGACAAAAGGTCAATAAAGACATTCGTAAAAGACTCCCTCTCTAAATTTAATATTAAATATAAACATCTTAATATAATGATATTATGTTTTCCAAGAATATTGGGGTATGTATTTGATCCCTTATCAATTATATATTGTTATGATGATAAAAAATTAATATCTATTTTCTATGAAGTCAAAAATACGACTAATGAACAACATACCTATATTTTTAAAGGAAATGTAAATTTTGAAGATTTTAAATTATCTCATGAATGTGCAAAGCAGTTTTATGTATCTCCATTCATAGAAATGGAGGCAAATTATAAATTTTTTAATCGAATGCAAAAAGATAAAATAAATATTAACATTGATCTTTATGATAAAAATAATAAAAAAGTTCTAACAGCTACTCAGCATGGCAAATTTATAGATTTTAACTCAAAAAATATGTTTAAATTTTTATATTATAATCCACTTTTAGGCTTCAAGGTAATGGCTGGAATTCTTTATGAGGCTCTAAAAATAATTTACAAAGGTGGTAAATATTATCCACGAAATAAAAAGCCAAATGATACAGTAAGTTTTGAAGGTAATTTTTAAATGAATTTTTTTAAAACAAATTTTGATAAAACTGTCAAAAAATTATTAGTAAACTTTTTATCTAAAATTCGATATGGAAAACTAACAGTTCAATTTCCAACTGGCGAGGAGAGAGTTTTTATCGGAAAAGAGGAGGATATATCTGCAAATATAAAAATTCATAATTATAATTTTTTAAATTTAATTTTTAAAAAAGGTTCTGTAGGTTTTGCAGAAGCCTATATGAATGGTTACTTTTCAAGCAACGATTTAACTAATTTGTTACTACTTTCTCACAAAAATGAAAGGTTTTTTTTACAAAGTATAAATACTAATCTTTTTTTTGCTACTTTTGCCAAATTAAAGCATTTTTTAAATAATAATTCAAAATCACAGAGTAAAAAAAATATTAAATATCATTATGATTTAGGAAACAATTTTTACGAAAAGTGGTTAGATAAAACCATGACCTATTCTTCTGCTCTTTTTGATAATAAGAATACTAATTTGTCGGATGCACAATTTAACAAATATAGAAAAATTGCTGATACTTTATCATTAGACTCAAATTCTAAAACTTTAGAAATTGGTTGTGGATGGGGTGGTTTTTCGTCATTTGTAGCGAAAAATTACAATTGTTCAGTTGATGCTATAACTATTTCTAAGGAACAATACGAATATGCTTCTGAAAAAATTCAAAATGAAGGTTTGTCTGAAAAAGTATCAGTTATATTCAGAGATTATAGGGATATTAAAAAAAAATATTCAAATATTGTTTCAATTGAAATGTTTGAAGCAGTTGGGAAGAAATACTGGCATAATTACTTTGATACAATCCGCAATTCTCTTTACGATAGTGGAGTGGCTGCACTACAGGTTATAACAATTGATGAAAAAAAGGCTAAAGTTTATCAAAACAGACCAGATTTTATTCAACAATATATATTCCCAGGTGGAATGCTCCCAACTAAAAAACAATTTGAATATTCAGCAAGACAAGTTGGTTTAAAATGTAATGAAAATTTAAGCTTTGGCGGTTCTTACGCGAAAACACTTAAAATGTGGAACAAACAATTTCAAAAATCGTGGAATGATTTATCAAAGTTCGGCTTTGATATTAAATTTAAAAGAATGTGGGAATTTTATTTATCTTATTGTGAAACGGGATTTTCTAATAGCTCAACAGATGTTTCACATTTTCTTATTCAAAAATAGATATGCAAAAACTAAAAATATTTTTAGTCTTAACTGGTTATCAAATAACATGGTTAGCTTGTGTATTTGGTGAAAAAAACTTTTCTTTTCCTATGCTTGGTTTGTGGGTTGGAATTATTTTCTTTGTAACTTATTTCTATTTTAATAATAATAAACAAAAATTTATTCAAACATCACTTTTGATTTCAGTCCCAGGTTATATGTTTGATTCATTGATGGTTTATTTTCAAATATATGAATTTGAAAGCATTATTAAATTTGGTACTTTGCCGATATGGATGATTATTTTGTGGTTAAGTTTTAGCATTCTCTTTGATGAAATCCTTATTTTTCTTAAAAATTATAAAATTTTGGGAATTATTTTAAGTGGTATATTAGGTCCCTTAACATATTATCTTGGAGAGCCTATTGGTGTTTTAAGTATATATTACTTACATATTTTTATTATCTTAATGATTGTATTTTGGATGATCTTAATGTTTTATTATTTGAATTTTGTAATAAAAATAAATTAGCTTACTTAATCTACTTTTTTTGTTCTGGTTCTATTCAAAGTTCTTTCGAGATCTTTATATGTGCACAAACCAACATCCATTGGACTTTTTGTTTCAAGAACAGCTTCTCTATAAGTCCCATTTCTAATTGCATCTACTGTATTTTTTGTTGAACTTGTAAGTTTTGCTATTTGGGAGCTACTTAGTTCTGTGGGATATCTTTTTATTAACCACAAAATTGCATATGGCTTTTCTTGTCTCAAAGAAAGTGGAGTGTATTTTGTATCTTTTTTTCTTGGTGGTAGATCCTCAATTATCGAAGATTTAATAAGTTTAAGATTAGCAGATTCGTCTTTTTCACATCTTTCTATTTCTTCTTTAGTAAGTTGATTATTATCAATTGGATCGTATCCTCTCATTCCAACTGCTACCTCACCATCGGCTATTCCTTGTATCTCCAGTTCATGCAAACCACAAAATTCTGCAATTTGTTTAAAACTTAATGCAGTATTTTCAACAAGCCATATTGCTGTAGCTTTTGGCATTAGTGGATATTTCATATTTTAACTCTTATAATATAATATAATAATATAGATATAAAATAATAGTTTTTATGAGTGATTTTTTTGAAGTAGATGAAAAACATAAAAAAATTAAAATACTTAATTTAGACGAGTTTAGTATTGAAGACTTAAATAATTACATTGAAGAATTAAATAAAGAGATTTTAAGAGTTAAATCTGAGTTACAAAAAAAGAATAATGTAAGAAAAGAGGCAGAAGATTTTTTTAAAAATTAATTATTTTAATTTTAATCCTTTAAAACGTTTCTGAAATCTTGCTACTTGTCCCTCAGTTTCATTCAGAGATGATTTACCCCCAGTCCAAGCTGGATGGGATTTAGGATCAATATCTAATTTTAGTGTATCTGATTCTTTACCCCATGTAGAACGTGTTTTAAAAGTTGAGCCATCAGTCATTACAACGTTTATTTCATGATAATCTGGGTGCAGCTTTTTTTTCATAAAAGTCTTATATAAAATAACTTACTAAAGTAAAGATAGTTTTTCTTCTAATTCTAAATGAATTTTACTATTACTTGCCAAAATTTCCCGTGTTTCAATTGACCATTTATCACCATTAATTTTAGATACTTTGCCACCAGCTTCTTTGACCAACAAAACACCAGCAGATATATCCCATAAATTTATATCTTTTTCCCAGAAGCCATCAAGTTTTCCTCCAGCAACATATGCAAGATCTAAACCTGCTGAACCTAATCTTCTTATACCAGCAGTCGCTTTAAGAATTTCATCAATTTCTGATAAATAATTTTTGTAAATTCTTTTCCCAAATGGCAAGCCAGTACCTATAAGGCATTCTGATAATAGAGACCGATTAGAAACTCTTAATCTTCTATCATTGCACCATGATCCTTTACCTTTTGAAGACCAAAAAAACTCATTTAAAATTGGATTATAAATAATACCATCAGTAACTTCATCATTAGTAATTTTTGCTATAACAATACTAACATGTGGTATTCCATGAATAAAATTTGAGGTACCATCTATTGGATCAATGACAATTTTATTTTCATCTCCTTTTAATTCTCCAAACTCTTCTGAAATATAAGTGTAGTTAGGGTAGTAATACTTTAATGTTTCTAACAGATTTTTTTCAACTTTTAAGTCTGCATTTGTTACAAAATCACCAATACTTTTTGAGTGAATTTGAAGATTTTCGACTTCTCCAAAATCCCTTATTAATAATTTACCTGCTTTTTTTGCAGCTTTTTCAAAAATATTAATCGTTGGAGGCTGCATTAATTTTTTGCTTTTTCAATATAGCTACCATCATAAGTACTGACAACAATTTCATCATTTGTAGAAATAAATTGAGGAACGGTAGTTTTAATTCCTCTTTCTAATGTAGCAGGTTTGTATGAAGAAGCTGCTGTTTGACCTTTAACTACACCTTCTGTTTCAACAACTTTTAATTTTATACTATCTGGCAGTATTAAACCGACAGCCTTTTCATTATAAAACTGCAAGTTTACATCATCATTTTCTATAAGAAACTTAGATTGATCATTTGCAATTATGTCTGAACCTAATTCTATTTGTTCATAAGTTTGTTTATCCATAAAAATATAATTTTGACCATCGTAATATAAATATTGAAATTCTTTCTCATCTAATATTGCTCTTTCAATTGACTCAGATGATCTAAATCTTGTGTTAGTTTTTGTGCCTTCTTTAATTTCTTTAAGCTCAACTTGAATGTATGCCCCACCTTTACCTGGTTGTGTATGTTGAGTTTTTAAAACTCTCCATAATTTGTTATCAATTTCAAGAATGTTACCTATTTTAATTTCATTGCCATCAATTTTCATATTTGAATAATTTAATTATTTTTTTGTAAGTCTTACTACATCAAAACCAGGATTTAATAAAACTTTATTTTTTTTTGCTATTTGATTTATCTTATCTAAAATGACTTTGTTTGATCTTAGTTTTAAATAATCGATATCTTCTTCTAAAATTAAAATTGATAAACCATAATCAGTTCCACCATCAACATAGAACTTAATATTGTATTTATTATATTTCTTTTTTATTATTTGAATAAAGGATCTTAACCATTCTATTCCAAATCCAGTAATTAAATAGTTTTTAATAAAAATTATTAAAATATCTTTTTTTTTAATTTTTACCTTAATTATTTCTTCAACTTCTGAATATGTACTAATAGCAAAACATTTTTTTGTTATCACTATATAAATTTTCTTAAATCAAGTGTCGTATCTATCATCCTATTTGAAAATCCCCATTCGTTATCATACCAAGATAATACTCTGCAGAATTTATCCTTTACAACTTGTGTTTGACTCATATCAAATACGGAACTACTAGAATTATGATTAAAATCAATTGAAACAAGAGGTAATGAATTTGTGGTTAATACTCCTTTTAATTTTTTAGTTTTTGATGCTTGAATAACTATTGAATTAATTTTTTCTGGGCTAGTTTTTTTCTTACTTACAAATGTAAGATCTATAAGTGATACATTAGGAGTAGGTACTCGAATAGCTGTTCCATCTAGTTTACCTTTTAATTTTGGTAACACTAAACTCAAAGCCTTTGCCGCTCCAGTAGAAGTCGGTATCATTGACTCAGCTGCAGCCCTTGCTCTTCTAAAGTCAGAATGGGTTTGATCTACAGTTCTTTGATCACCCGTGTAACTGTGAATTGTTGTCATGAAACCACTTTCAATTCCTAAATTTTCATCAAGAACCATAGCTAAAGGAGCAAGACAGTTAGTAGTGCAAGATCCGTTTGAAATTACGTTATGATTTTTTTTAATGGTATCGTTATTCACACCTTGAACAATTGTGGCATCTACATTTGAAGCTGGAGCTGAAATGATAACTTTTTTTGCTCCTGCATTTAAATGAGAAATCGCCTTTTCTTTTGAAGTAAAAACACCACTACATTCAAGAACAACATCTACCTTGAGTGATTTCCAAGGAAGGTTATTTGGATCTCTTGTGGAATAAAAATTAATTTTATGTTTACCAATTTTTAATCCATTTTTGATTGAACTAATCTCATCTTTAAGAATACCGTGTACACTGTCATATTTAAGTAAGTGAGCACTGCTCTCAACACTTCCAAGTTCATTAATAGCTACAATATTAATATCTTTAGGATTTTTTTCTAACAAAGCTCTTAAAACAAGTTTTCCAATTCTTCCAAATCCATTTATTGCAACTTTCATATTTCTCCTTTTTATAAAGTTTTAATTATTTTTTCAATTAAGTAATCATCTGTTATCTTAAAGTGCTCATATAAATCTTTGTATGGACCACTTTCGCCAAAAGTTGACATACCAACAAAATTTCCATTTTTAATATATTTTTCCCAACCATTTATTATTCCAGCCTCAATAGCAAAAATAGGTTTATTTCCTAAAATTTCATTTTTATAACCATCATCATTTTTCTCAAACAATTCAAATGAGGACATACTTACAACTCTTACCTTTAAATTATTGTTTTCAAAAAGTTTATTTGATGCAGAGCAAGCAATCTCAACTTCAGAACCAGAAGATAAAATTGTTGCATCATATTCTTTAAAATCTCTAATTCTATAAGCGCCTTTATTTACAAGATTTTCTTTTCGATTATCTTTTTGTAACATTGGTAGATTTTGTCTTGTTAAAACTAAAATTGTTGGTCCAGTATTGTTTATTGCACATTCCCATGCTTCTATAGTTTCAATAATATCGCAAGGTCTTATGACTGTTAAATTTGGTATAGATCTTAAAGATGCAAGATGTTCAACTGGTTGATGGGTTGGTCCATCTTCTCCTAATCCAATTGAATCATGTGTCATTACATAAATAACTGGTACATTCATAATAGCTGATAACCTAATTGAAGGTCTGCAATAATCGGTGAATACTAAAAATGTTCCTCCATATGGAATTAAACCTTTATGCAAAGCAATGCCATTCATTATCCCAGCCATTCCATGTTCTCTGATGCCGTAATGAATATAATTTCCATTAAAATTATCAGATGTAATTACATTCATATCTTTTGCCTTAGTGTTATTTGAACCAGTAAGATCAGCAGATCCACCAATAAGATTTTTTTGATAGTTTGATATTAAATTTAACGTTAGCTCACTCGATTTTCTTGAAGCACAATTTGTTTTGTCATTAAAATGCTCAGATTTTAATTCACTAAGTTTTTCTGGAATTTGATGATCAATTTTTTGATCAAAACTATCTTTAAAATTTTTACTTTCAATTAATTCTTTGTTTTTTGATAACCATGAATTTCTTGATTCTTCATTTCTTTTATAGAAACTTCTCCACTCACGTATTAAGTCATCTGGAATTTCAAACGGCGAATAATTCCATTCTAATTTTTTTCTCGTTAAACTAATTTCATCTTCACCAAGAGGTGAGCCATGTGATGAAGCTGAACCCTCTTTGTTAGGAGATCCGAAACCAATTTTAGTTTTACAAGATATAATTGTTGGAGCATCACTTTTTTTTGCTTGAATTATAGCTTGATCAATTTCCTCATATTTATGACCATCTATTTCAATTATATTCCAATTATAAGCTTCAAATCTTTTTTTCACATTGTCTGAAACTGAGAGATCTGTTGATCCATCTATTGAAATAGAGTTATTATCGAAAAACATAATAAGTTTATTTAATTTCAAATGTCCTGCGAGACTACACACTTCATGACTTAAACCTTCCATTAAACATCCATCTCCAGCAAAAACATAAGTGTAATGATCAAATACTTCTTTTCCATAATTATTTGATAATTTTTTTTCCGCTAGCGCCATTCCAACTGCATTTGCTAAACCTTGAGACAAAGGTCCAGTAGTTGTTTCTATCCCTTCTGCACTTCCGTATTCTGGGTGACCTGCAGTTTTATTATGTAATTGTCTGAAATTTTTAATTTGATTAATATCAATGTCTTTATATCCTGTTAGATATAAACAAGAGTACAAAAGCATTGAGCCATGCCCATTTGAAATAATTAATCTATCTCTATCAATCCAGCCCGGATCATTTGGATCAAACTTTAAATGATTTTTATAGAGAACTGTTGCGATGTCAGCCATACCCATAGGCATACCAGGATGACCAGATTTTGCTTTTTCCACTGCATCCATTGATAAAAATCTAATACAATTTGATAATTGCCTTAGATTGTTGATATTATTTAAATTATTCAAATACTTACCTTTATGGTTGATATAAAATTATTTAATATGGGTTCATTACAGTGACAATTATAAAATTACAAACTATAAAATTATAATGGAAATACAAAAAAAAATTACAGTTCTAAGCGAAAACTTAAATAATCTAAGATCAGCTTTAGAAGATTTCATGGATCATCATATTTCCAAAAAAGAAAAAATTAAAAATCTTGAAAATGAAATTAAAAATTTACGAAAACAAATGTCCGAGTATATTGATGAATTGGAACTTCTAATTAAGAAATAACTATGCCTTTTTATAAGTCAAAAATTTTAAACAGAGAAATATCATTAGAATATGAAAAAAAAGATGAAAAAAAAATAATAGACTCAATAAATTTAATTAATGAAAAAATTGATGATAAATTACAAAATCCAAAATATTCTAATGGAAAAATAAGTGATACTATATTGTTATCACTTCTCTCCATTGAGCTTCAAGCAGAGCTTTCAGAAAAATTAAATATAGAAAGAAGTTCAGAAGTAAATGAAGCCAAGAATGAAGAATATCTGAAGAACAATTTAGAACTTAAAGACAAAATACTAAAACTACAAAAAGAAAAAAAAATTTTAGAAAATGAAAAATTAAAATTAGATCAAGAATTTGATGAAATAAATAAAAAAGTAGAGGGTTTAATTGATATAATAAAGAATTCTTATTATGAATAATATTAAAGATGAAAAATCAATTATCAGAAAAAAACAAAAAATTATAAGAGATAAGATTTTTAATAACAAACCATCTCATTTTGATATATCTTTGTTTAATGAATTTTTTGAAAAAATTAACTTTCAAGAAATCAATATAGTATCAAGTTTTATTTCTATAAATTCTGAGATAAATACAAGAGAGCTTAATAATCTTATCTTTATTAAAAATAAAATTTTATGTCTTCCTGTAATTGAGAAAAAAAATAGTCATTTAATCTTTAAACAATTTAAGAGTGAAGAGAATTTTGTAAAAGGACATATGAATATATCAGAGCCTCAAAATAATAATAAAATTTTAAATCCTGAATTAATTTTTGTACCTTGTTTAGCTTTTGATCATAAAGGAAATAGATTAGGTTATGGAGGAGGTTATTATGACAGGACTTTTGCTTATTTAAATAAAATTAATCACAAATTCATCTCTGTTGCATATGCATATGAAGAACAAAAGTTAGATTATATACCCATAGACAAATTTGATTTTAAAGTGGATTATGTTATTACTGAAAAAAATTTATATAGTTTTCAATGAAAATTCTTTTTATAGGTGATATTGTCGGTAAGGCGTCACGAAAAAAAATTAAAGAAATTATCCCAACACTCAAATCTAAATATAATACAGACATGATTATTGCTAATGGTGAGAATGCTACTTCTGGTTATGGACTTTCAAAAAAGGATGCAGAAGAATTATTTTCTTATGGATTGGATCTAATTACACTTGGGAATCATGCATGGGATCAAAGAGATATGCTTTCTTATATTGAAGAAAATCCAAAAATAATCAGAGCTTTGAACTATCCTGATGGGGTTCCTGGAAAAGGATATTATAAGCTTGAACTTTTAAATGGAAAAAAAATTATAGTAGTACAAGTAATGCTCAGATTATTTATGAATTTATCATTAGATGATCCCTTTAAGGGCATAATTGAATTTCTTCAAAAAGAGAAGTTAGGCAGTACATGTGATGCGATAATTATTGATATGCATGGTGAAGCAACTTCTGAAAAAAAGGCATTTGGATATTATGTTGATGGAAAAGTTACAGCAGTTTTAGGCACACATACTCATGTGCCAACGGCAGACAGTGTTATTTTACCTAAAGGTACAGCTTATCAAACAGATGTTGGGATGTCAGGTGATTATAATTCAATAATTGGTTTTGATATAAATAATCCAATACATGGATTTGTTAAGGGGTACAGGGCAGAAGGTAGATTTACACCTGCTACTGAAAACATAACAGTATGCGGGGCTTTAATAGAGATTGATACTAATACTGGTTTAGCTAAAAATATCACCCCAATTCAAGAGACATAATTTACATATATTAGACACATTTACCTAATATTTTATATCTTTACTAACATCGGATTAAATATTTATAAATCTAATCGAAATGGCAGGGCACTCGAAATTTAAAAATATTATGCACCGGAAAGGTGCTCAAGATAAAAAAAGAGCAAAAGTTTTCTCAAGACTTGGAAGAGAAATTTCTGTTGCTGTCAAAGTAGGAGGTGAAGATATTGAGAGTAATATTAGATTAAGATCTGCAATTACGTCGGCCAAGTCACTTAATATGCCAAAAGATAATATTGAGAGAGCAATAAAAAAAGGTAAAGGAAATGACCCGGATACTAATTATGAAGAAGTAAGATATGAAGGTTATGGACCTGATGGAGTAGCTATAATAGTAGAAGCTCTTACAAATAACAAAAATCGTACCGCATCTGAAATCAGATCTACATTCAGTAAGTATGGAGGTAATCTTGGAGAGATCGGAAGTGTAAGTTTTGGTTTTGAAAGATTAGGGAATATTTCCTTAAATAGAAATTTAGTAAAAGAAGAAGATTTATTTGATTTTCTTTTAGAAAATGAAACCGACGATTATGATGTAAATGATGACGAGTATATAATTTACTGTGATCAAAATAAACTTCATCAATTAAATGATAAAATCATTAAAACATATGGTCAAACTAATTATTCAAATCTTATATGGAAAAGTAAAAACTCTGTTAACATAGATAAAGAAACTGCAGATAAATTGTTTAAATTATTAGAAATATTAGAAGATAATGATGATGTTCAAGGCGTTTCATCTAACTTTGAAGTTGACGAAAACGTAATGTCATCCTTAACATCTCAATGAAAGGTAAAGAATGCCAGATAAAGCTTGGAAAAAAAGAGAAAGAGACGTAGCAAACTATTTCAATGGAAAAAGAACACCTTTGAGTGGCGGTAATGGGAAAGTCACTCGAGCAGATGTAATCCATGAAAATTTATTTATTGAATGTAAATTGAGAGCGAAACATACTGCGATATCATTATGGGATGATACAGCTAAATTAGCAAAAGAAGAAGGCAAAACACCTGTAATAGCTTTATGTGAAAAAAATAGACCTGGTTTTTGGGTTATGGTTCACAGTAGCGACTTAGAAAAAATAAAGAAGTAATTTATGTCGGATATTAGTAATATAGATATTGTTAGCGAAGCCCCGGACTTTTCTATGTTTGGTTTGTTCATGCAAGCAGATATCGTTGTTAAGTCAGTAATAATTGTTTTAATTCTGGCGTCACTATACTCATGGAATGTGATAGTTAGTAAAATTTTAAGAATGAGACAATTAAAAAAATTGGAGAGAGAATTTGAAGATATATTTTGGTCTGGCAATTCTTTTGAGGATCTATACGAAACATTGAATTTCAATAAATCTGATCCTAAATCAAAAATTTTTTGTGCTGCAATACTAGAGTGGAAAAAAAGTAAGTCTCAATTTGATCAAAGTTCAAATTTGAATTTACTTAAAGATAGAATGCAAAGATCAATGACTGTCATTTTTAATAAAGAAAGTGAAAATGTAGAGAAGAATTTAACTTTTTTAGCAACAGCTGGATCTACCGCTCCTTTTATTGGTTTGTTTGGAACAGTTTGGGGAATAATGAATAGTTTTAAATCAATTGCTATCGCTCAAAACACTAATTTAGCTGTTGTTGCTCCTGGAATAGCTGAAGCTTTGTTTGCTACTGCTCTAGGGTTATTTGTAGCAATTCCTGCAGTTGTTGCCTACAATAAAATCTCCAATGATATTTCTAAGTATTTCATTTCTTTAGAAACATTTATGGATGAATTCACCACAATTTTTTTTAGACAACTAGAGAAATAATAAATTGATAATTCATTCAAACTCATCAAAAACTAGAAGAAGAAAATATACTCAGATGAGTGAGATTAATGTTACACCATTTGTTGATGTAATGCTAGTTTTGCTTATAGTATTTATGGTAACTGCACCCTTATTGACTGTAGGTATTCCTGTCGATTTGCCAAAAGTAAAAGCAACAGCACTAACAGATCAAAAAGATCCTATTGAAATTACAGTAAATTTAGAAGGTGAGGTTTACATAGGAGAGTCGCTAGTAGATGTCGAAAATCTAATACCGAGAATAAATGCAATTACAGAGCAAAATACTGAAGCCAGAATATATATAAGGGGTGATAGAGTTGTTGCATATGGAAGAGTAATGGAAATCATGTCCATAATTAATTCGGCTGGTTATGTAAAAGTTGCATTAATTACACAAAATGTAGAATAAATAATGGAAAGAATTAGTTATAATTCTATGAATTCTCTCATATTTTTAGATAAACTCAATCCCAATAATTCAGGCATTTTTTTTTCTATATTGTTGCACTTAGTGATTTTGTTATTTGCAGTAGGTATTCCTAACTTTTTTAGTTCAAAGGAAATTTTTATACCAAACATTATTCCAATTGAGATATTAAATGTAGATGATAATACTAACTTTGAAAAAACACTAGATAAAAAAGAAACTAAAACAAATAGTACACCTAAAATAAATAAATTTAATTCTTCAGAAAATAACGAAATTAAAAAAGAATTTATAATTGATGAAAATATAAAAACTATAAATGATAGTGATTCTGTCACTATTGAAATAAAAGAAAAAATTAATGCAACAGTAATTGAAAAAAAAAGTATTAAAGTTCAAGAGAAAAAAATTATAGAACCTCAAACCAAAGTAGAGACTATAAAAACAAATAAAATAAAACCAAAACTTAAACCAAATAAAAACTTAGAGCAACCCCAGCAGAATATTTCCGATCTTCAAATTCAACCAAAAATAATCAAAAAAAATGATATTGATAAAAAAAATGACATTGCCAAACCAAAACAAAAACCTAAAGAAGATTTCAATATAGCTTCAATGTTAAAGGATTTAAGGAATGAAAAAAATAATAAAATTGTTAAAGAAGAAAAAGTTGAAGAAGATAAAAAACAAGAAGGTAATGAAAATCTTAATCAAGCCAACATTTTGTCTATTTCAGAAATTGATCTTTTGAGACAACAACTATCCTCATGTTGGAACGCACCTGCAGGTGCTGTTATTAATTTAGGTGATAAAGTAACTATATCTGCTAAAATTCAACAAAACATGAGAGTTTTTGAGAACTCTGTCCGTATTGTTGACACAAATATATCTAAAAGTAATCCTTTTTATGGACCAATAACTGATAGTGCAATGAGAACTCTTTTAAATCCAGAATGTACTCCGCTTAAATTACCTAAAGATAAATATAATTTATGGAAAAATCTTACAATTACTTTTGATTACAGTATTATGAAAGGTTATTGATGTATAAGCTTATTTTATTATTAACGTTTCTAGCAGTTTGTAAATATTCAAATTCCTTAGAGGTTACACTAACCCAAGGTAGTATTAAACCGACTCCAATAGCGATTACTAATATTTTTTCTAAGAATTCAAATTATGAAAAAATTGGTAAAAATATTTCAAATGTAATTTCCGATAATCTTGAAAGATCTGGATTATTTATCCCATTGGATCAAAAAGCTTTTATTCAGAATAATGAATCTTTATCTAAACAACCTCGGTTTGAAGATTGGAAAGTTATTAAAGCGCAACATTTAGTGTCAGGTAAAATTTCAGGTGATAATGGTAAAATTTCAGTAGAGTTTAGATTGTATGATGTGTTTCAACAAAAACAATTAGTCGGCCGCAAGTATGATACTAACGAAAAAAATTGGAGAAGAGTGGCCCACATAATATCTGACTCTGTTTTTAAAAATATAACTGGTGAAGGTGGTTACTTTGATACAAGAATTGTTTATGTCGCTGAGACAGGACCAAAGGATAACAAACAAAAAAGATTAGCTATAATGGATCAAGATCAATCAAACCATCGTTTTTTAACAGATGGATCATACCTGGTTTTAACTCCTCGGTTTTCTCCAAACTCTCAAAAAATCACTTACATGTCGTATGTAAATAGAAATAGTCCTAGAGTTTATATTTTTGATATCGAAACTGGTAAACAGGAAATAGTAGGAGAATTTCCTGGGATGACATTTGCTCCACGGTTTTCTCCTGATGGTAGTAAAATAGTTATGTCTTATACAGATCCTGATATTGGTAATTCTGAAATATATATTCTTGACTTAAATACTAGAATTTCAACTAGAATTACCGATAACTCATCTATTGATGTTTCAGCAAGTTTTTCACCTGATGGTAAACAAATTGTTTTTAATTCGGATAGAAGTGGTCGCCGTCATCTGTATGTAACTGATACTCTGGGAAAAAAAGTCAAAAGAATTAGCCGTGAAGCCGGAAGTTATTATACACCAGTCTGGTCACCAAGAGGAGACATGATTGCATTTACAAAACAAGAAGGTGGACAATTTTATATTGGTGTTATGGAAAAAGACGGTGCTAATGAAAGAATGATTGCTAAATCTTTTCATGTTGAAGGACCGACATGGGCACCAAATGGAAGGTTTTTAATGTACTTTAAAGAGGAAAGAACTGCACAAGATGGTTCTGGTGGTGAATCTAGCCTATATTCAATAGATTTAACTGGTTACAATGAGAGAAAAGTAATAACACCGCTAGGTGGATCCGATCCAGCTTGGTCTCCATTAATGCACTAATTGGATATAAATTCAAAAAAATATATGAAAAATTTAAAAAAATGTTAAGAAAATAGCATTAATTAAATTTAGCTAGCAAAGTATTAGGGGAGCGCGATTAATATGTTTTATAAGTTTTTAATTACATCAATATTAGTTTTATTTGTTGCAGCTTGTGCAACAAAACCAAAAGACGAAGGAGAAAGTAGTGGATCTGGGTCGTCTAGTTCAGGAGATAGCGTATCTGAAGGGACAATTACAGAAACTTCTGGCTCCGGTATAGTCGCTGGATCTCAGGAGGATTTAATAGTTAATGTTGGAGACAGAGTTTTCTTCGGCTATGATAGTTCTGATTTAGATTCAGATGCACTTGAATTACTTCAAGATCAAGTAGCATGGTTAAAACAAAATAGCGGAGTATCAGTCACTATTGAAGGCCATTGTGATGAAAGAGGCACTAGAGAGTATAACCTTGCACTTGGAGAAAAAAGAGCACAAGCCGTAAAAAACTATCTTATCGGTCTAGGTATTAACCCAGATAGAGTATCTACAATCAGTTATGGTAAGGAAAGGCCAGCTGTAGTGGGTTCTAACGATGGTGCTTGGGCACAAAACAGAAGATCTGTTACAACTGTAAATTAGTTTTTAACCTTAATACTTAGGCGCTATTTTTGATAGCGCCTTATTTTAATCTAAATTCGATAATACTTTTGGGATTATGATCCAGCTTTTATTTTTTGTTCTTTTTTCTTTATTAACTTTCAATGCATATTCAAATGAAAATCTTCTTACAATTCAACAACAAATTGAAAGATTACAAAGAGAAGTTTCTGATTTATCACAAACCGTTTTTAAAGATGATGGTAATATCGACAAACAGCAAGATAACAATTTAGTAACTAACTTATCTGCTATAGACATGAGAATATATGATTTAGAAAAAGATGTAAAAAATTTAAATGCAATTCTTGAGGATATTTTTTTCCAAATTGAAGACGTAGTTTCTAAAATAAATAATATTGAGAACAATTTTGAATTTTTTGAAGATAAATTTAAAAATACAACAAAAATTGACAAACAGTCAAATAAACTACAAAGTAATAATTTGGATCAAGCAAATGAAGAAAATACTTTAGGATCAATTAAAATTTCATCTGATGAAACACAATCAGATCAAGAAGCAGAAATAAATAATGATAAAAATGATGCCAAAAAACAAAACCTGGATTTATCTCCCGAAGATCAATTTCAAGTAGCATTTGACAATATTAGAAAAAAAAATTGGCAAGAAGCAAAAAATCTTCTTAAAGATTTCATAGCAAATAATAGTAATAATCAACTTTCAGGATCTGCATATTATTGGCTTGGAGAGTTATACATTTTAGAAAAAGAATACAGAGAAGCCGCACTTACCTTTGCAGAGGGTTTTCAAAATTTTCCTACAAGCATTAAAGCTCCAGACATGTTATTCAAATTATCTCAATCTCTATATTTAGTTAATAAGATTGATGAAGCATGTAAAACAGTTGAAAAATTCATTATTGATTATCCTAAAAATAAATTAATTAAAAAAGCTAACTTACAGCTCAATGATTACGGATGTTTAGATGATAAGGAATGAAACTAAATAATTATAATTTTCAAAAAAACTTAAATAAAAACTTTTCATTTGAAAATAATCCATCAGTAGCAGTAGCTGTTTCTGGTGGGCCTGATAGTATGGCTTTGTTATATTTAATTACAAACTGGATTAAGATAAAAAAAGGACAAATAACAGTTTTAATTGTTGATCACAAATTAAGAAAACACTCAAAAGAAGAAGCCAATTCTATTTACGAATTCCTAACTTCAAAAAAAATTAAAACTAGAATTCTCAATGTAAGAAAAAAAAATGTAATAAAAAAAAATATGAATGAGGCTAGAAATAACAGATACAATTTACTTACCAATTATTGCAGAAAAAAAAATATTCTTCATTTATTCGTTGGTCATCATTTAGATGATAATCTAGAAACATTTGTTTATCGTAAAGTTTCTGGTAGTGATTTTGAAGGCTTACAATCAATAAAAAATAAATCTGTTAATAATAAAATAATTATTGCTCGTCCCTTAGTTTATTATAAAAAAGATGAAATTTTAAAATATAATAAAAAAAACTCTATACCCTTCATTAAAGATGAGTCTAACCATAACTTAAAATTCACTCGACCAATTATTAGAAAATTTTTGAATGAAACAGATAATTCAAATTTAAGTCAAATAAAAAAAGATTTTGAAAAAATTAAAACTTATTCATCGATTTATAATTCTTTTATTTCTCAGATTTTAATAAAAAATATCAAAGTCATAAAAAAAAAATATGTTATTTTAAATTTGGAAAGTATACTAATACTTGATGAGTTGATAATCACTAAAATTATCATAAAGATTTATAATTTTTTCTTTCATAAGAATAGTTTTGTAAGATCCAAAAAAGTTAATATTCTCATTAAAGAAATTAAAAGTAAGAATTTTAATAAATTTAATCTTAAGAGTATGTTAGTTCAAAAACATAACAATTCTCTTATTTTTTCAAAAAAAAATAACTAATTTTTATTAAAGTATTGTGTTTTTTTAATTATTTCCTATGTAATATATAATAATGAAAAATATCAGTAAAAATGTTGTTTTATGGATTATAATAGGCCTACTACTGATTGTCTTGTTTAACCTTTTCCAAGGATCCTCATCAACAAATAACAGTTCAAAAATATCTTTCTCAGACTTTATTGCTGCTACGGAAAGTGGCACTGTTTCTGAAGTAAATATAAGTGGTAACAACATAACAGGATATTTAAACGATGGTAGAGCATTTAACACATTTACTCCTAACTACCCCAATTTAGTTGATAAATTAAACCAATATGGTGTTAAAATTAATGCCGAACCTGCTGACAGATCTATGCATCCGCTTTTAAGTGTTCTTTTATCTTGGTTTCCAATGCTCCTTCTTATCGGAGTTTGGATATTTTTTATGCGCCAAATGCAATCTGGAGGAGGTAAAGCAATGGGTTTTGGAAAGTCTAAAGCCAAACTACTTAATGAAGCAGTTGGAAAAGTAACCTTTGATGACGTAGCAGGTATTGATGAAGCAAAACAAGAATTAGAAGAAGTTGTAGAGTTTTTAAAAGACCCACAAAAATTTTCAAGACTTGGAGGCAAGATACCAAGAGGAGCATTGCTTGTAGGCCCACCAGGTACTGGTAAAACACTCCTTGCAAGAGCAATTGCTGGAGAAGCAAATGTACCTTTTTTCTCAATTTCTGGTTCAGATTTTGTTGAAATGTTTGTTGGTGTTGGAGCTAGTAGAGTTAGGGATATGTTTGATCAAGGTAAGAAAAATGCTCCTTGTATAGTATTTATTGACGAAATTGATGCAGTGGGTAGACATAGAGGAGCTGGGTTAGGTGGTGGTAACGATGAAAGAGAACAAACACTTAATCAATTATTGGTTGAAATGGATGGTTTTGAGGCTAACGCAGGAGTAATTATAATTGCAGCAACTAACAGACCAGACGTGTTAGACCCAGCGCTACTAAGACCGGGCAGATTTGACCGACAAATAACTGTGTCAAATCCTGATGTTATGGGTAGAGACAAAATCCTGAAAGTTCATATTAAAAAAATTAAAGTTTCTCCCAAATTTGACTCTAAAATTATTGCAAGAGGGACTCCTGGTTTCTCAGGTGCCGATTTAGCAAATTTAGTTAATGAAGCGGCTTTACTTGCGGCAAGAAAGAATAAAAGAATGGTTACTCTAGAAGATTTTGAAAGTGCAAAAGATAAAGTTATGATGGGTGCAGAAAAAAGATCTATGGTGATGAGTGAAGATGAAAAGAAGCTAACAGCATATCACGAGGCTGGTCATGCAGTAGCTACTTTGCACTCACCTGCTTCAGATCCAATACATAAAGCAACTATAATTCCAAGAGGTAGAGCACTAGGAATGGTCATGAGACTACCAGAAAAAGATCAACTTTCTATGCGAAAAGACCAGATGAAAGCTCATCTTTTAATTGCTACAGGTGGTAGAATAGCTGAGGAAATGATTTTTGGTAAGGATAAAATTACAAATGGTGCAGCAAGTGATATTCAAATGGTAACGAACCTAGCAAAAAAAATGATTACCGAATGGGGAATGAGCGAGAAACTTGGAAGATTAAGATATAATAGTGACAGTGAAGAAGTTTTCTTAGGTCATTCAGTAGCCCAATCTAAAAACCTTTCAGACTCCACAGCTAAACTAATTGATGAAGAGGTTAGGTTTCTCGCAGAAGAAGCTGAAAATAATTGCAGAAAAATACTTCAAGATAATATTGAAGAACTTCATATAGTAGCTAAAGGACTACTAGAATACGAAACACTTTCTGGTGATGAAATCAAAGATCTTATTAAAGGAATTAAACCATCCAGGGACGACTTTGACAATACTATTGATAAACCCAAAAATACTGCTCCATCTGTACCTAAAACGGGCGGATCCGCTGCTGCACCAGCAAACTAAATTTAAAAGACTTCACTTTATTTATTTTTTTTAATAAAAGACTTCAATGTCTAAGATATTTGGTACCGATGGTATACGGTGCTTAGTTAATGAGGAACCTCTTTCCGCTGAAACTTGTCTCAAAATCTCAAAGACAGTTGCATTCCTTTTAAAAAAGAAAAATTCTAAAAATAGTAGAGTTGTCATTTGTAAAGATACTAGATTATCAGGTTATTTATATGAGCCACTTGTTACTGCTGGATTTATTTCTATGGGTATGGATGTAATTTTAGTTGGTCCACTTCCTACACCAGTTGTACCATTAATGATTAAAACTTTAGGAGCTGATATTGGTGTAATGATTACTGCTTCTCACAATACTTATGAATATAATGGACTTAAATTTTTTGATAGCACTGGAACAAAATTAAGCTCATTAATAGAGCAAAAAGTTGAAAAAATAGTTTTGGATAATAAAAAATATTCTAAAGTCTCAAATAATACATTTGTATCAGGAAAAGCAAGAAGACTGGAAGATGCTTCAGGCAGGTACTCAGAATTTTTAAAAGGCACATTATCAAAAACAACTTCCAAGAGAAAATTAAAAATTATTTTAGATTGTGCAAATGGGGCTACATACAATATAGCTCCAAATTTATTCTGGGAATTAGGGCATAATGTAATTGCTATAAATAATAATCCAGATGGCTTAAACATAAATAAAAACTGTGGTGCGGTCAATGTTAAATCACTTACTCATAATGTCATTAAAGAGAAGGCTGATATTGGTTTTGCATTTGATGGTGATGGAGATAGGCTGATAGTTGTAGATGAAAAAGGAAAAGTGGTTGATGGTGATAGGATTATAGGATTGTTATGTAAAAGTTATATAAAACCAAAAAAAAAATCTAAACAACATGATGTAATTATAACTGTTATGTCTAATATGGGATTAGAAAAATATCTCACAAAAAAATTAAAATTAAAGATTAAACGTACATCTGTTGGAGATATAAATGTTATTAATCAAATGAAAAAATCCAAATCTATGATAGGTGGTGAACAATCAGGACATATAATTTTGTCAGAGTATTCTAATTCAGGTGATGGAATTTTAGCAGCTTTAAAAATTACTGAAATTTTGATTTCAAATTACAATAAGGCAAGTAAACTTTTTGATTTATATAATGATTTTGCTCAGGTAAAAATTAACTTGAGTTATAAAACAAAGAATACTAAATTATTAAAAATTCTTGGTAAGTTAAAAAAAGATAGATTGTATAATAATAAAAAAATAAGATCTCTTGTTAGGTTGTCTGGCACTGAACCATTATTAAGAATACTAGTTGAAGGACAAGAAATTACTGAAGTTAAAAAGAAATCCCTAGAAATTAAAAAATTAGTAAGGCCTTACCTTGGTTAATAAATTTTTAGTACCCGCAGGTTTTAAAGATAGTCTAAATTTTGATGCATATATTGAGCATAAATATAAAAATAGCATTATAAATTATTTTAGAGATAATGGTTTTACTTTAATTAAGACTCCACTACTTGAGTTTAGTAGAAATTTAGATGGTAATACATTAACTTTAAAGACAAATAAAAAAAACGATCAATTAAGTATTCGAAATGATATAACTCCACAAATAATTAGAATTGCCTCATCTAGACTAGCCAATAAAACACGACCACTTAAATTATGTTATTATGGTGAGGTTATTAGAAAAGTAGGAACTATTTTAAGACCTGAAAGACAATTTCAACAAGTTGGCGCTGAGATTATTGGATCTGCAAGCTATAAGGCGGATGTAGAAATTATTAATCTTGCTTACGAAACTTTAAAAAAAATTGGAGTTAAAAATATTGTTATTGAAATTACAGCACCTTTTTTTCTAGAAAGTTTAATTAAAAAAATAACTAATAAGAATTTAAAAAATAAATTAAAAAAATTTATTGAATTAAAAGATATTAATAATTGTTTAAAGTTATTGAAAAAAAATGAATTATATGGTTCATTTAAAATTTTACATTTATGTTCCGGTCTAATTCAAAACAAAAAAAAATATATATCAAAGTTAAATACAATAATAGGTTATGAAAATGAAGTTGAAAGACTATTAAAAATTGCTAACTTAATTAAAATTTCAAAAAACGATTCTTTGAATGTAGATTTTTTTGAATTACAAAAAAATAAAAATTATTACAAGGGAATAAAATTTACATTTTTTGCCAAAGGTGTAAGAGGTGAAATAGCTGGAGGAGGTCGATATAATTTAAAATATGGTAGTAATTCTGAGACTGCTATAGGATACACTTGTTATATGGATACAATATTAAGATCTTCATCTTTAATCAATCAAAATAAAAAAATTTTAATTGCATTCAATACTAGTGATAAAATTAAACAAAAATTAATAAATAAAGGTTATAGTTTATTTAAAACTTTCGAAGATAATATTGATCTAAAAAAAGAGGCAAAAAAGTTTGGAATTAAGTATTATTTAATTAATAATATAGTTAAACAAATATAATGTTTTATACGATAGTTGGAACTCAGTGGGGAGATGAAGGAAAAGGTAAAATTGTTGATTGGATTTCTTCTAAAGCTGACTTGATAGTTAGATATCAAGGAGGAAATAATGCAGGTCATACAATTAAAGTAGATAATAATGTTTACAAACTTAATTTATTACCCTCAGGAATAATTAATAATAAAAAATGTGCTATAGGTAATGGTGTTGTATTAGATCCGTGGGCGCTAATTAATGAAATTGATAATCTTAAAGTACAAGGAATAGAAGTAAATGAACACAATTTATATATTGCTGATAATATTTGTTTAATCTTACCTATTCATAAACTTCTTGATGAAATAAATGAAACTTCTAGAGGAAAAAAAGAACTAGGAACAACTAAAAAAGGTATTGGTCCAGCATATGAAGACAAAGTAGGTAGAAGAGCAATAAGAATTTGTGATTTAAAAGATCCAATATTTTTAAAACAAAAAATTGATAACCTTTACGAATTTCATAAAGATAAAATTTCCAAACATATTCATAAAATTACACATAATTATTATGAAGATCTCTTATCGATGTCTAATTATCTTAACTCTTTTAGTGTTCCATTATGGAAAATAATAAATGAATTAGGTCAAAAAAATAAAAACATTGTTTTTGAAGGGGCTCAAGGTTCAATGTTAGACATTGATTTTGGAACATATCCTTACGTAACATCATCAAATACAATATCAGGTCAGATATTCTCTGGCACAGGTTTTAGTGATAGAAAAAATCACAAAATTTTAGGAATTACAAAGGCGTATACTACAAGAGTTGGATCAGGTCCATTTCCAACAGAGTTAATGGATCAAATTGGAGAGCATCTTGGTGAAAAAGGTAAAGAATTTGGGACAGTTACAAAACGAAAAAGAAGATGTGGCTGGTTTGATAGTGTACTTTTGAAACAATCAATTAAACTTAATGGTATTACAGACATTGTACTTACTAAACTTGATGTCTTAGATGAATTAAAAGAAATTAATGTATGTACTGGATATTTAATTAATAACAAACACTACGATTATTTACCTAGTGAAGAATTTTTATTTGATAAGATAAAGCCTCTTTATAAAAAAGTTGCTGGCTGGGAAAAATCAACGGCAGGGATCAATAAATTTGATGATCTTCCTGAAAATGCTAAAAAATATATTAAAATACTCGAGGATCTTATGGAAACTAACATTTCTATTGTTTCAACAGGACCAGACAGAAAAGAGACGATTGATATTAACGGAACTTTATCTAATATTTGAAATTTCTTTTTGAAGTTTTTCTAATGCTTTCTCTTCAATTTGCCTTACTCTTTCGCGGCTAATTTTATACTTTTTACTCAAGTCTTCTAACTTTAATGGATTTTCACTTAGTTTTCGAAGTTTAATAATTTCTTTTTCTCTATCGTTCAAAACTTCTAAAGCTTTGGCGAATAAACTTCTTCGATAGTCAAGTTCATCTTTATTTTCAATAATTCTGTCATGAGTTTCTTGTTTATCTTCTATTAAATCTTGCCATTCAGTGTCATGTTCTTCACCTATTTTAACATTTAAAGATTGATCTGAAGTAAAAAGTCTGTTTTCCATATCTATTACTTCACCTTCTTTTACATCAAGTCTATTAGCAATTTCTCTAACATTTTCTGGTGACAAATGACCTGATTCAATTGAGGTAAGTTGATTTTTGATTTTACGTAAATTAAAAAAAAGTTTTTTCTGAGCTGCAGTAGTTCCAATTTTAACTAAAGACCAACTATGCAGAACATATTCTTGTATTTGAGCTCTTATCCACCACATTGCATATGTTGCTAATCTAAAACCTTTTTCTGGATCAAATTTTTTCACAGCTTGCATAATACCAACATTACCTTCTGAAATTAAGTCAGTGACTGGTAAACCATATCCTCTGTAGCCCATTGCTATTTTGGCAACTAATCGAAGGTGACTTGTAACTAGTTTATGCGCAGCATCTGAATCTCCATGTTCCTTATAACGTTTAGCTAACATATACTCCTCTTCGGCTGTGAGTATTGGAAATTTTTTAATTTCCTGCAAGTATACTGCTAAATTTCCTTCACTTGCTAATACGGGTAAATACATAATATGCCTATAGCACAAATAAAATATAATTTAATATTTATGTAATAATTCTATTAAATTCTTAAAATCATCAGGAATTTCAATATCAAAATTTACCCTTTTTTTTAATGTAGGATGATCAAAACCAAGATGATAGGCGTGTAATGCCTGTCTTTCAAAATTTTTTAAAATCATAAATTTATTAAATGTATTTTTGTCTTTTCCAAATTGATTAATTTTACTTTTTCCATAAAGCTTATCACCAATTATTGGAGAATTTTTAGAAGTTAGATGAAGTCTAATTTGATGTGTTCTTCCGGTATGTAAATGACAGTCAACTATACTAGCAATACCAAAAGTTTTTTCTAATTTAATATCAGTTTTAGAATATTTTCCAAAACCCTTATTATTTAAACTCATTTTTTTTCTATTTTTTTTATTTCTCTCTATGTATCCTTCAATTGATTGATTATCAGGGGTTCCCCAAACTATTGCTTTATATCTACGAGATATCGTATGTTCTTTAAATTGTTTGGCTAAATTAATATGAACATTATTATTTTTTGCAACAACAAGAATTCCACTGGTATCTTTATCTAAACGATGTACTATTCCAGGTCTAGCACTGTTATCTAAATTGCTCAGTTGATTATTAGTATGATGCATAAGAGCATTTACAAGAGTACCACTTTCATTTCCGGGAGCTGGATGCACAACCAAATTTGGAGGTTTATTTATAATGATTAAATCTTCATCCTCAAAAATAATGTTTAATTCAATATTTTCAGCTGAATGTTTTACTTCTTTTTTTAAGATAATATTTATAGAGTAATTTTCATTTTCTTTAGTTATGTAAGATGGATATTTTATCTCCTTTTCATCAAGACATACATTACCATTTAATATCAAAGTTTTAATTTGAGTTCTTGAATATCCCTCTAATTTCGAAACAAGAACTTTGTCTAGTCTTTGTGAACTTAATTGTTTATTTATAGTTAATTTAACATTATAAAATTTGTTCATGTCTCAAAAAATTCTCAAATTTATTGTTATATTTTTAGGTATATTGATAGTTATTTGTTTTCTAGCTCTTGTTTACGGTTTGTATATAAAAACAACAAAAAAACAAAGTAATTTGGAAACAAATTTAATTAATTACAATTTAAATTTAGAAAAAGGGCACAAAATTACAGATATAGATTTGATTGATGATAATAGGATTTTATTCACAATAAAAAATAATGATAAAGTTTATGCTTTAATATATGATATACAAACATCAAATGTCACAAAAATAGATACTGCAAATGAATAAAGATAATAATTTTGAAAATAATTTAAAAAAACTCGAGTCTATTGTAGATAAATTAGAAAATGGTGAAGTAGATTTAGAAGAATCTGTAAAACTTTACGAAGAGGGAATGAATTTGAAAAAAGCATGTGAAGAAAAGTTGAAAAATATTGAAAGCCAAATAAAAAAAATTAAGCAAGAAAATAGTAAAGTCACAAAAGAAGATTTTAAGTAATTTTCAGATTTGAGTAAAAATATAAAAATAAGACTTGATCAGCTTTTAATTGATAGAAACTTGGCTGAAACTAAATCAAAGGCCCAATCCATGATTATGGCAGGACAAGTTTATGTAAACGATAAAATTATTACCAAAAGTGGCAACAGTTTTAATGAAAACTCAAAAATAAAAATTAAGCAGCTTCATCCACCATGGGTATCAAGAGGTGCATTTAAATTACTGGAAGCGATTGACCATTTTAAGATTGATATTAAAAATAAAATTTGCCTAGATATAGGTTCATCAACTGGTGGTTTTACAGAAGTTCTTTTAAAAAAAAATGCCAAAAAAATATATTCAATTGATGTTGGCACAAATCAACTTCATGAAAAACTAAAAAAAGAAAAAAAAATTATTAGTATAGAAAATTTTAATGCTAAATATTTAGATAATTCTATTATTCATGAAAATATTGATTTAATTGTCTGTGATGTAAGTTTTATAAGTTTAACAAAGGTTATTGAGCCTAGCTTGAAACTTTTATCAAAAAAAGCTGAGATTATATCCCTGATCAAGCCTCAATTTGAAACTAAAAAAATAAATTTGAAAAAGGGTATTGTAAAAGATCCTATTATTCATGGGCAAGTTTGTAATGATATATCGAAGTGGTTTAAAACAAAGACTAATGCTGAAGTGATTGGGCTAGTTGAAAGTCCAATAACTGGACCAAAAGGGAATAAAGAGTTTTTGATATATTGTGTTTTAGAGAAATCTTAAACAGTGATCAGCTAGAGTTGTTGCAACCATTGCTTCACCAACAGGAACAGCTCTTATCCCTACACAAGGATCATGACGACCTTTAGTTGATATTGTCGTTTCTTTTAATTTTGTATTAATTGTTTTTTTTGTTGATAATATTGAGCTTGTTGGTTTTACTACAAATCTAGTAATTAATTCTTGACCAGTTGTAATTCCTCCAAGAACCCCGCCATTATTATTAGAAAGAAATATAGGTTTTTTATTTTTAATTCTCATTTCATCAACATTAGAAATTCCAGTTTCATAAACACTGCTAAATCCATTACCCATTTCTACACCTTTAACAGCATTAATAGACATCAATGCCTTAGCTATATCAGAGTCTATTTTTTCATAAATAGGCTCTCCTAATCCAGCTGGCAAACCTTTTACTCTAATTTCAATGATGGCACCTAAAGAGGAGCCAGATTTTCTTGCAGTTTGTATTTCGTTTTCCCATATTTTAATAATTTCTTTATCAGGACTCCAAAAATTATTTTTTGGAATAAAATTATTATTCCAATTATCATAATTAATTTTATGATTACCTATTTGAATTAATGCACCTGTTATTACAACTTGATTTTTTATTTTATTATTTATGATTTTTCTTGCTATTGCCCCTGCTGCTACTCTCATCGAAGTTTCTCGAGCACTAGATCTACCACCACCTCTATAATCTCTTATACCATATTTTTTCCAATATGTGTAATCTGCATGACCTGGTCTAAATTTACTTTTGATATCACCATAATCTTTTGATCTCTGATCTTGATTATAAATAATTAGAGAAATAGGATGACCAGTTGTTTTTCCTTCAAAGGTTCCAGATAGTATTTCAACTTTATCCTCTTCTTTTCTCTGAGTTGTAAATTTTGACTGACCAGGTTTTCTTTTATCTAAATAGGGTTGAATATCTTTTTCAGTTAAATTAATATTTGATGGAACTCCATCGACAACACACCCAATGGCTTTGCCATGGCTTTCTCCCCATGTAGTAAAATTAAAGATTTTTCCTATTGAATTAGAAGTCATTTTTTAGAATTTGTAAATTCACCTAATAATTCAGAAATACTTTCACTCTCATCAACTGCAACCATTCCTACAGTATGATAGCCGCAATCGACATGTTGTATCTCACCAGTAACAGCACCCCCAAGATCACTTAAGAGATATAAAGCAGAATTTCCAACATCTTGCTGATTAACATTTCTTTTAAGTGGAGCATTAAGCTCGTTCCATTTTAGAATAAATCTAAAATCACCTATTCCTGATGCCGCCAAAGTTTTAATTGGGCCAGCACTAATGGCATTAACTCTTATATTTTTTTCTCCCAAATCAACTGCTAAATATCTCACACTGGCCTCTAAAGCTGCTTTTGCAACTCCCATAACATTATAATGAGGCATAACTTGTTCTGATCCATAATATGTTAAAGTTAAGATTGAACCACCGTTTTTCATTAAAGGTTCTGCAAGCCTACAAGCCTCTGTAAAAGAATAACATGATATATGCATAGTTTGTTTAAAATTATCAGAAGATGTATTGTAATATTTACCTCTTAATTCATCTTTGTTGGAAAAACCAATTCCATGAACAAGAAAATCTAATTCACCCCATTTATTTTTAAGTGTTTCAAAAACATTATTCATGCTTTGTGAGTCTAAAACATCACAAGGAATAATAGTGTTAGATCCTATTTCATCTGCAAGTGGTTGTACTCTTTTTTTAAGAGCTTCTCCTTGATAAGTAAGTGCTATTTCTGCTCCCTGTTCTGCTAATTTTTTCGCAATACCCCAAGCAATAGATCTGTCATTTGCCACTCCCATAATCAGACCTTTTTTATTTTGCATCAACATATTGTAAATCAGTGTTTTTTTATAAATATAGATATATATACTTATAAAATAATATTCATATCTATAATATGCAATCAAATCAAAAATTAATAAATTCTGATAAAAAACCATTTGAACTCTTTAAAGAGTGGTTTGAAGAGGCAAAGAAAAATGAAATTAATGATCCAAATGCCATGAACCTTGCTACTATATCTTCTGACGGTAAACCTAGCTCACGAATTGTTTTACTTAAATCATATAATGATAAAGGTTTTGTTTTTTACACAAACTCAAATAGTAAAAAAGGTAGAGCTATTCAAAACAACGATAGTGTAGCTTTAAATTTTCATTGGAAATCATTACAAAGACAAATAAGAATAGAAGGTGATGTTTCACAAATTTCTGATGCTGAAGCTGATGAATATTATAATTCAAGACCACTAGGAAGTAGAATAGGAGCTTGGGCTTCATTGCAGTCAGAAGAACTAGATGATAGATCAACATTAACTAAAAGAGTGAAAGAATTTGAAAAAAAATTTTCAAATAATGATGTGCCAAGACCATCGCATTGGAATGGTTACCTAGTAACGCCTTTTTTAATTGAATTTTGGCAAGATATGCCGTTTAGATTGCATGACAGGCTTGAGTTTTGTATGGAAAATGATCGTTGGGTTACTAGGAAATTATATCCCTAATTATCTTCTTTCCATTTTTGTAAAATCCATGAACTAGAATTTGATTTATTGTCCCCGCCTATACCCCAAAGTAACTCTATATTATTTTTTTCACAAAATTTTGATTCTGGTGTTGTACTATTATTTCTATCACCTCCATTTGCAAATTTTATAATTGATTTTGGATATTTATTTTTTACTTTTTTAAGACCATCAATGCATGTCTTATCTCCATCATCAAATTCAATAACATCAATAACATTTTTTAACTCGTTCATAATTATAGTTCTTTCAATAAAAGGAAGAAATTCCTTACCCTTCTTTTTTTGAAGCCATAAATCAGAATTTAGCAAAACTACAACTTCACCATATTTAGCTGCTTCTTGAATTAATTTTATATGACCACTGTGAACTGGGTCAAAACCGCCACTGACAACAACTATTTCACGCATACTTGCTTCTCCATTTTTCTGGGTCTGCTAAAAATTCTTTTAAGTTTAAAACCTCATTCTCAGAATATATTTTTTCACTTTCAATATAATTTATTATATCTTTCCATGTACACAGTGAGTGCATATTTACATTTAATTTAAATAATTCTGATTCTTTGAAATTAAAAATATCATAATAAAAGATTACAAATATATCTTTGACTCTTAATCCAGCTTCACGCATTGCGTTAATAAAAATTATTTTACTACCTCCATCAGTAGCTAGATCTTCAACTAAAAGAGTTTTTTGATTATTTTCAAATTCACCTTCAATTTGTTTATTTTTCCCAAAACCTTTTATTTTTTTTCTAATGTAAATCATTTGTTTATCTAATTCTTGAGCAATAAAAGCAGCATAGGGAATTCCAGCAGTTTCTCCACCAGCAATAATTTCTGCCTCAATATTATTTTTAATTAAATAATCTACAGCTTTATCAATTATAAAATTTCTTTCTTTTGTAAAAGAAATAATTTTTCTACAATCAACATAAACAGGACTAGTTAAGCCTGATGTAAGAGTAAAATGTTTATCAAATGAAAAATTAACAGACTTTATATCTACTAATATTTTAGCTATCTCTTTTGACATATTTTTAAGTAATTTGTGCAATATGTTCAAATGATAAATTTCCAGGCACAATCATTATCGGTATTCTTAGGTTTGTTATTTCATTACTCACCAGAGAAGTTATTATTGGACCGGGATTTTTACTATTTGGATCAGTATTGGCTGCTAAAACAAGAACATTAATATTTTTTTCCTCATCTAATAATTGTTTTAATTCAGTTATAGTATCCCCCTCTCTTAAAGAGAGAGCAGGATAGTCACCTGTTCTTTCTTGGACAAATGCGGCAGCTTTTTTAAGAATTGTTTCTGCTTCTTCTCTAGCTTCTTCTTTCATAATATCTGTAACACCTTTGGTTGTTAGAACATCTAAAGGTTCTATGAAAGTTGCAATAATAATTTTTCTTCCTGTTTTTTTTGATCTTGCGCAAGCATACTCAAGAGCTGTATTCATTTCTTCTGAATTATCTGCAACAACTAGAATATATCTTTCATCACTCATTTACTTCTCCTAAATAAAGCAGCAGCAATAAAACCAGAAAATATTGCAAAAATAATTACAAAAACCCCATATGTAGCTGCATTTTCGTTAGCAAAGTCAAATATTTGACTTCCTACACCTGTTTTTTTTATAACTATATTTTTTTGATCAGTACTCATAATTGTATTATTTCTTATATAGTAAATATCAACATTATAAATCCCTGGTATTGTATTTGTTGGAAAAAAAACGCTAGTTTGAAATAATTTATCTTTGACCTTTTTCATTTCAAAACTTTTATAAAATAGTTGTTCTTTTTTTATTCTAACAAAATTTTCATTCCAATTTTTTTGATCATTTTCGAAAATAAAATTTTGATTAAAAGTCTTATTATTTAAAATTTTTTCAAAACTTAGATCCTCATTAATTAATATCGATTCAGGCAAGATTTCGTTAATTTCTTTAGATGAGGATAAAAAGAATAAAGATGGAATGTTACTATAGGTAACGTATTGATTATTTATCCATATCCCAAAATACCTCTCTTTTTTTTGTATTCTCATTTTTGACGGCGGACCTTTTATTGTCAAAAGTGTCTCATGATCATTTTTTAGTAATCCAAAAATAATAATTTCTTTTCCATTAAAATCTGTTTTTAATTCAATACTATCTTCAGATAAGTCAAAGTAAATTTCTTCAGCATGAAGAAAGTTATAAAAAAAAATTATAGTCAATAAAATTGTTAGATTAAAAGCAAACTTTATATATAAATTTTTAATCATCTATTTTTGTCAATTCTAAAATATAAAATTCTAAATAAAATCCAATTAATGCAAAAATTGATACTAATAAAAAAGATGCTTTCTCAATCAATATATCAATCACTAATATATCTTTTTGCAAAAGCATATAAATTGGAATTACAGTAGATAAAATAATAATACTTAGTTTTGCAAATGAAACATTAAATAATATGTCTGTAAATATTTTATTAAGATCTTTTTTAATAAATACTCTGAAATTTGACCAAATATATATTTTGATAAATGAATTTATTACAATTATTAGAATTATTAAATATTCAATATTCTTTAGATTAAAATCAATAGTTGTAAAAATAAAATATATGAAAAGACAAACTACGATCAATAAATTAGTTGCAAAATTAAATATTGAAATCATATCATTACCAATGAAAATAAATCATTTGGCCTTAAAACTAGATCTGTAAAAATTTTACCACAGACACCCAGTACTAATATAGCCAAAATACCTCTCAAATATTCTGCTTTTAATTTAGACCCAAAAATTACACCAATTTGTGCACCAATTACTCCTCCAAATATCATTAGTGCAGACAGCACAATATCTACATTATAATTTATGTAGGATTGAAAGAATGTTGCATTAGCGGTAACAAAAATAATTTGAAATAAAGATGTCCCAACTACTATACTTGTCGGCATTCCAAGTATATATACCATTGCAGGTATCATTATAAATCCTCCTCCAACTCCCATCATTGCGGACATTACTCCAACTGCGAACCCTATCAGTACAGGTGGTATCGCACTTATATAAAGTTTTGATCTATGAAAGCGAACTTTGAATGGAAGTCCATGAAACCAAGAATGTTGATGCAGTTTTGTTCTTTTAGTGTTTCTTGCTCTATACTGTTTTATTGTTGTTCTTGCGCTTTCAAAAGCCATACTAAAACCAATAAAACCTAAAAAGAAAAGAAATAATAACTGAATAACTAAATCTATTTGCCCAAAGTTTTTTAGATAACTGAAAATATTTACACCAACTGTGGAGCCAATTAAACCTCCTATTAAAAGGAATATACCCATCTTTATATCAACATTTCTTTTTCTCCAGTGAGCAATAAAACCTGAAACTGAAGTTGCTAAAACGTGTGGAGCTTCAGAACCAACAGCAACAACCGGAGGTATGCCTAAAAAAATTAAAAGTGGTGTCATTAAAAATCCACCACCAACTCCAAAAATTCCTGAAAGTATTCCTATACTCATACCAATAAAGATAATCAGAAAAATATTGACGTTCATTTCAGCTATTGGAAGGTAAATTGACATGTTTTTTTATAAATTTTATATAATTATTACTTAATAAGTACAAATTATATTTATTTTAGAAAATTATATAAAATTATTTAGTACTATGATTCCGATATAACTAACAATTCCAACACAACAAGCTGCAGAAAAACCAACATAAAATGGTCTTATGCCTAAGCTTTTTAAAGAAACTAAATTTGTACTTATACCAACAGCTGCCATTGCTATTGCTAATGAATACTCAGCGATAGATTTAATAATATTGATGATTAATTGCCAGTTATTATTATTTAATATTTCAAAAGCTAAATTACTATTTTGAATTCCATAATCTCCAATTGATCTTATAAGGCCCATAAGAATAAAACCAATTATGAAAATTGGAAACATAGATATTAATGATGGTTTACTATTATTCTTACCAATATCATTTCTTAGATAGATATAGCTTATCGTAGGAATTACGATTATCATGCTTACATTTCTTACTAATTTTGTAATCGTTGCTATATCCATAGTTTTTGGTGAATTGAATTGTTCTGCATATATCAATCCAGCACCAGCAACCTGAGCTGTCTCATGTATTGAAGTTCCAAGAAATAATCCTGATGCTAACTCATCTCCGCTAAAAAGATAATATGCCATAAATGGATAGAGAAACATTGCAATTATTCCAAATATTGTAATATTTGCTATGGCATAAGCAACTTCCTCTTTATCAGCATTAATTGCAGGACTAGTTGCTACAATTGCGGTTGCTCCACAAATACTTGTTCCAACTGCAATTAATGATCCCATTTTTGAAGAAACATTTAATAACTTGCATAAATAATTTACAACCAAGATTGATATAATAATACAAGCAACAATTAAAGGAATTCCAACTGTTCCAACTTTAAAAATATCTAAAAGTCCTAGTCTAATACCAAGACATATTATTCCTAATCTTAGAATAAATTTTAAAGAAAACTTAATTCCTTCTAATAAAAAATTATTAATATGAAATATATTTCCTATCAAAAGACCAAAAATTATTGACAACATTATTGGTGATATTGGACTTTTTTTTAAATTTAAAATTTCTTTTCCGATAAAATCACTTAGGTATATGCCTGAATAAGCAATTACAAAACAAAAGATAATTCCTGGGAATATTTTAGATATTGAGCTTACCATTTAAAATATTCTTTATACAAAAAAAATATTTTTTACATATTTATATTATACTTAGATATTTTTTGCAGTATTCCATTCTTCTTGAGTATTAACATTAAAAAAATTCTTTTCTTGACTCTTGTCAAATTCAACAAATTTATATTTGTGTTTTTTAACCCAAAACATAATTTTACTATTTTTTAATTTTAGCTCATTTTCTAAACTAGTTATTAACGATATATGCCACATTGCTATTACAGGATGATGTCTACTATTTGATCTTGCAATCAATATTTTTACATTTTCATCATATGCCTCTAAAAACTTACCTAAAAGATTATCAGGTAAAAATGGGGTATCACTTGGAACAGTAAAAACCCATTCTTTATTTGTGTAATTTTCTTTAGCCCACAACATAGATGTGTGAATTCCTGCTAAAGGTCCTACAAAACCTTTAAATTTATCTTCAATTATTGGGTAATTAATTTTCTTAAAACTTTTTAAGTCATTAGCATTTATTATTATTTCATTATCGTATTTTTTAAGCTTGTTTATTATTTTGTCTAAGATTGTAATTCCATTTATTTTAGCAAAAGCTTTAAATCCACCTCCAAATCTTTTTGACTGACCTCCAGCAAGTATTGCAAACAAAATTTTTTTTTTATTTATGGTCAATTCTATGTTCCCCCGAAAGTGCTAAATATTTTTTTCCTTTTGCTCGTCCAATAAGTGTTAAATTCGAGCCTCTCGCCAGCTCTACACCCCATGCTGTGAATCCTGATCTAGAAATTAATATTGGAATACCCATTTTTATAGTTTTAATAACCATTTCACTAGTTAGTCTTCCTGTGGTGTAAAAAATTTTATTTGAAGAACTAATTTTTTTTAAAAACATAAAACCAGCAATTTTATCTACAGCATTATGTCTTCCTACGTCTTCCATATAAATCAATGGTTTATTATCATGAATAATGGCACAGCCATGTATTGCTCCTGTTTCTAAATATAAGCTTGGTGTTAATGTAATTTTTTTTGAAATTTCATAAATCCATTTATGTTTAATTTTCTTTTTGGATTTTAACTTTAATTTTTTTATTTCTTCATAGATATCTCCAAATACCGTGCCTATTGCACAACCACTAGTTGTTATTTTTTTTCTTAATTTTTTTTCATAATTCGTTTTACGTTTTGTTCTTACAACAACCACACCTAAATCTTTATCAATTTCAATTTTTGAAATTATATCATTTTTTTTAAGCATATTTTGGTTTAATAAATACCCAACTGCAAGATATTTTGGATGATCACTAATAGACATTAGCGTTACTATCTCTTGATTATTTAAAAAAATTGTAAGAGCTTTTTCATTAATAACTTTAGAAATTATTTTATTTCTTTTCTCATCAAAACCATTTAGTTTCGAAATTAAGGACTTATTATTAATGTCAGGTGATACTAAATATTTTTCTTTTTTTGCCATATGTTGTAATTAAACTAATAATTTAAATGAACATATTAGAAATTTTCACAAATTCCATACTATTAATAATTACTTTAGATAATGAACTATGGGACATTATACTTTTATCCTTATTTGTAAGTTTTACTGCTCTAATTATTGCATCATTATTGGGATTTACAGTAGGGTATTATTTTGCAATCTATAATTTTTATTTCAAAAAAATTATTTTAATAATCATTAACTCATTGATGGGTATTCCTCCAGTTGTAGTTGGTTTAATTGTTTATTTTATTTTTGCATCTGGCGGTCCTTTAGGTATCCTACAGCTTCTATACACACCTTCTGCGATGATTATTGCTCAAACTATAATAATTTTTCCAATAATTGCTTCATTGTCTCATGAGATATTTTCTAAAAATTGGTTTGAATTTAAAGATCAGATAAGATCATTAAATATTCCTTTTTTGGGTTCTGTAAAACTTTTATTTAACCATAGTTATTTTTTATTAATAACAACATTATTATCTGCTTTTGGGAGAGCAATTTCAGAAGTTGGAGCAGTTATGATTGTGGGCGGTAATATTGATCATTATACACGAGTAATGACAACTGCTATATCGTTAGAAACTAGAATGGGAAATTTAGAATACGCTATGGCATTAGGTTTAGTTTTAATATCAATAACAATAATTATTTACTGTCTTGTGTATTTATTAAATAATAGATCAATTAAATGAAAATAGTAGGAATTGTTGGCTGGAAGGACTCAGGAAAAACAACTATTGCAACTAAAATTATAAATAAACTTAGCTCAAAAAATTTTCGTGTTGCTTCAATCAAACATGCGCATCATGAGTTTGATATAGATCATGAAAATACAGATAGCTTTAAGCATAGATTGGCGGGATCCTCTCAAGTAATAGTTAGTTCATCGAAGCGGTGGGTTAAAATATCAGAGCTAAACAATTCAAAAGAAAAAAAATTAGATGAATTAATTAATCAACTTTCAGAAATTGATATTGTAATAGTGGAGGGTTTTAAAAATGAAAATCACCCAAAAATTGAAATAATTAAAAATGATAATGATAATTACTTATTTAGCAAAATTAAAAATGTCAAAGCAATTATTACAAATAATAAACTTGAGACTGACTTGAGAATTTTTAAAAGTGACGAAATTGATAACATAGTCGATTTTATTTTGAGAGAATTTTAATGAATAAATTACCTCTTACCAAAAAACAAATTGTAAATTTATTTAAAAAACAAAAGATTGTTATTCTTAATTCTGAAAAAGTTAATTTAGAAAATTCAGAGGATAGATTTCTTTATGAAAATATAAAAAGTAAAATTAATTTACCTCCTTTTAATAATTCTGCTGTGGACGGTTATGCTATTTTAAAAGCAGATTTAAAAACAAAAAAGATTTTTTTTTGTAACAGACGAATAGCTGCTGGAGATAACAAAAATATAAAAGTAAAACCTGGTGAAGCAGTAAGAATTTTTACTGGTGCAAAAATGCCTACGAATTCATCAACTATAGTTATGCAGGAAAATACATACAAGAAAGGAAATAAAATTCATTTAATTAAAATTCCAAAATTTGGAGATAATTATAGATTAAAGGGTGAGGATATAAAGAAAAACCAAAAAATATTAGAAAAGGGGTCTAAATTAAATCAACAAAATATAAATTTAATTGCTGCTACTGGTATTAGTAAAATAAAAGTATTTAAAAAAATTAAAATTGGTTTCTTTACAAGTGGTAATGAATTACGAAAACCAACTAAAAATTTAAAAAATTCTGAAATAAATAATTCAAATTATTATAGTTTAAATAATTTACTTGATAAGAATTTTATAGAAAAAAAATATTGCGGAAATTTAAAAGATAATTTCAAATCTATTAAAAATAAAATTTTTAATACTTCAAAAAAATTTAATGTTATAATAACTGCTGGTGGTGCATCTGTTGGTGATGAAGATCATTTAATTAAAGTTTTATCCGAGTTAGGTAAAGTATATTTTTGGAGAGCAGCAATAAAACCAGGAAGACCTATTGCAGTTGGAAAAATAAATAAGTGCTACATAATTTGCTTACCAGGTAATCCAGTTTCTGTTCAATTATTATATGCAATGTTAGTAAAACCATTAATAGAAAAACTATCTGGTGGAAATTTTAAGCTCCCATCTTCAAGTAAAATTACAGTAAATTTTTCTATGAAGAAAAAAACAAAAAGAATGGAGTGGTTACGCGTAAATAAAGAAACTATAAATAATAAAAATATTGCAAATAAATTTCCTAAACAAGGTTCTGGTATGATTAGTTCTATATCCTATTCAGATGGTATAATTGAAATTGATGAAAATGTTTCTCAAGTAAACAAAGGAGATATATTTGATTTTTATAACTATGAAAGTCTATTTTAATTTTTAATTTTAAATCTATAACGAATTATGATTTTATCTTTTATTTTTTCACAACTTAAATATTCATAGTTAGACTGATCACAATAATGTTCAAAGTCTGCTTCAGCCAAAGGATCGGTTGCAATAATTTTAATAATTGTATCTTTATCTAATTCTGAAGCTAGTTTTCTAGCCTTAAGCACTGGTATAGGACATTCTGTACCACTAGTATCAAGAACTAATTCTTCATTTTCAACTGAATCTTTCATAATTTTCTGATACTTAATATATAGTATAATATTAATTGGAATGGATAAATTTGTTTCTCAAACAGAAACTTCTTTAAAAAAGAAGAAAAGACGTTGGACTCCAAAAGGAAGACAAGTCGAAGATAAATATTTAGATGAAGTTTCTAAATTGTTTTCAGGGTTAATATTTAAACGAGATGAATTAATAGAATATTTGCATATATTACAGGATAAATTTGGTGTTTTGTACGATAAGCATCTGGTAGCTTTATCAACTATAATTAATTTACCACTCTCCGAAATTTATGAAGTTGCAACTTTTTATGCTCACTTTAATATTGTTAAAGATAGTAAAGATTATAACCCAGTAAATGTTGTAAGGGTTTGTGAAAGTTTAACTTGTGAATTATTTGGTGCACACAGATTACTTCAAGATATAAAAAAATTAGAAAATAAAAATATAAAAGTCGTACCTGGGCCATGCATGGGAAGATGCAATGTTGCTCCTACTGTTTGTGTAGGGAAAAATTATGTTGATGTGGCTAATTTCGATAAAGTAAAAAAAACAATCGATGAAAAAAAATTTGATCCCTTTATTCCAGATTATATAAAATTATCTTCTTATAAAAAAAATGGTGGTTATGAAATTGCGAACAAAATAAAAAATGGTGTTATCTCAAAAAAACAAATTTTGGATTCATTAAATGAAAGTGGATTGAAAGGTAAGGGCGGCGCTGGATTTCCTACAGGAAAAAAATGGGAAATTGTTTCAAATTACAATGGTAAAAAATATGTTGCTGTTAATGGTGATGAAGGTGAACCAGGAACATTTAAAGATAGATCATATTTAGAAAGTGATCCACATAGATTTTTAGAAGGAGCTTTAATTGCCTCCTATTTTATAAATGCTCAAAAAGTTTACATTTATATGAGAGATGAATACCCAACAGTTATAAAAATTTTACTTGATGAAATAAATAAAATGGAAGATGAAGAAATAATTCCAAAAGACTTTTTCATAGTAAGAAGAGGAGCCGGTGCCTATATTTGCGGAGAAGAATCAGCAATGATAGAAAGTATTGAAGGCAAAAGAGGATTGCCAAGGCATAGACCACCTTATGTGGCCGAAATTGGTTTATTTGGATGTCCTACTTTAACAAATAATTTAGAAACTCTTTTTTGGGTAAGAGATATAATTGAAAAAGGAGCAAAGTGGTTTGCTAAAAAAGGGTCCAATGGAAATAAGGGTTTTCACAGTTTTTCAGTATCTGGAAGAGTAAAGAGCCCAGGTGTAAAAGTTGCCCCAGCCGGTATAACAATTCAACAATTAATTGATGAGCATTGTGATGGTATGGCAGATGGACATACTTTTAAAGGATATCTTCCAGGAGGTGCATCAGGCGGTATTCTACCCGCTACTATGAATGATATTCCACTTGATTATGGATCAAAAGAATTAATGGATGCCGGATGTTTTTTAGGTTCAGCGGCAGTAGTTGTGTTATCGGATCATGATAATATGAAAGATGTTGCGCTTAATTTACTAAAATTTTTTGAGGAGGAAAGTTGTGGTCAATGTACACCATGCCGTTCCGGTACAGAGAAAACCGTAAAATTAATGCAAGAAAAAAATTGGAATAAGGAAAAATTAAAAGATTTAAGTGAAGTTATGGCTCAAGCATCGATATGTGGTTTAGGACAAGCTGCAACAAACCCATTAAATTCTGTTTTAAAATATTTTAGCAATGAAATAACATATGACTAAAGAGATAACAAAGTTTTATTTAGACGAAAAGTTAGTTGAAGCAAATGCTGATGAAACTATTTGGCAAGTTGCAAATAGACTTGGAACAGAAATACCACATCTATGTTATTCTGATAAACCTGGCTATAGAGCAGATGGAAATTGTAGAGCATGTATGGTTGAAATTGAGGGAGAACGTGTATTGGCAGCATCATGTATTAGAAAGCCAACTGATAGTATGAAAGTAAAAACTTCTTCAGAAAAGGCTAAAAAATCTAGAGAGTTGGTTTTTGAATTACTTCTAGCAGACCAGCCAAAAAAAGAAATTGCTCATGATAATAATTCAGACTTTTGGAAATGGATGGATAAAGTTGAAGTTAAGGAAAGTAGATTTCCAAAAAAAACTCCATGTCAGGCAGACGTTTCTCATCCTAGTATGGCTGTAAATCTAGATGCATGCATCCAATGTAATCTTTGTGTAAGAGCATGTAGAGAAGTTCAGGTCAACGATGTAATTGGAATGGCATATCGAGGAGAAAATTCTAAAATTGTATTCGATTTTGATGATCCAATGGGTGATAGCACATGTGTGGCATGTGGTGAATGTGTACAAGCTTGTCCTACTGGAGCATTAATGCCAGCATCTATTGTAGATAAAGACGGCATTGGACATAGTAATGTTGATAAAAAAATTGATAGCGTTTGTCCTTATTGCGGAGTGGGTTGTCAGATAGAATACAATGTAAAAGATAACAATATTAAATACGTGAATGGTGTTGATGGTCCCGCAAACAAGAATAGATTATGTGTAAAAGGAAGGTTTGGTTTTGATTATGTAAATAATCCAGAAAGACTTACTAAGCCATTGATTAGAATTAAAGACAAAGCAAAAGATTTACATCCAAACATTAATTTTTCAAATATTCATGAATATTTTAGAGAAGCATCTTGGGATGAAGCATTAGATTATGCAGCACGAGGATTTTTAAAACTTAAAAAACAAAGAAATGGTAAAAGTAATCTTGCGGGATTTGGATCAGCTAAATGTTCAAATGAAGAAGCATATTTATTTCAAAAATTAATACGAACTGGTTTTAATACTAATAATGTTGATCATTGTACGAGGCTTTGTCACGCGTCATCTGTAGCTGCTTTATTAGAAACTATTGGTTCAGGAGCTGTTACTGCTCCGTTCTATGAAGTTGAACATTCTGATGTCATAATCGTTATCGGTGCTAATCCGACTGAAAACCATCCAGTAGCAGCAACTTTTTTTAAAAATGCTGCAAAAAAAGGTTCCAAATTAATTGTTATGGATCCTAGAGGTCATTCTTTAAAAAAACATGCAACTCATATGTTACAATTTAAACCAGGATCTGATGTTGCTCTCTTAAATTCAATAATGAATGTTATTGTTGAAGAAAATTTATTTAATTCTCAATACATTAAAAAACAAACTGAGGGATTTGATAAATTAAGAAAACATTTAATGAATTATTCACCTGATATAATGGAAAACGAAACAGGTATTGATCCAGAATTAATAAGAGAAATAGCACGCTTATATGCCAGTACGAATAAAGGAATTATTTTTTGGGGGATGGGCATTTCTCAACATACACATGGTACCGACAATGCTAGATGTTTAATTTCTCTAGCCTTAATGACAGGTAACGTTGGAAAAAGAGGATCTGGTTTACATCCTTTAAGGGGACAAAATAATGTTCAAGGAGCGTCTGATGCCGGCCTTATACCAATGATGTACCCTGATTACCAATTAGTTGACAAAGATAATAATAAAGATTTTTTTGAAAAACTTTGGAAGACTCCCTTAGATGATAAAAAAGGTCTAACCGTTGTCGAAATTATGGACTCTATTCATGAGAATATAATTAAAGGTATGTATATACTTGGTGAAAATCCAGCTATGTCCGACCCTGATCTTAATCATGCAAGAGAAGCTCTACAAATGTTAGAGCATTTAGTAGTTCAAGATATTTTTTTAACTGAAACAGCAACATATGCGGATGTTATTTTCCCAGCTTCAGCATGGCCTGAAAAAAATGGAACAGTTACTAATACTAATAGACAAGTACAGATGGGAAGAAAAGCTTTAGACTCTCCAGGTCAAGCGAAAGAAGATTGGTGGATAACGAACGAACTTGGAAAAAAAATGGGTTTAAATTGGAAATATAAACATCCCAAGGAAATTTATGAAGAAATGTCATTAACAATGCCTTCATTAAACAATATATCTTGGGAAAGATTGGAAAATGAAAACTCTGTAACTTATCCAAGTAAATCTCCAACTACACCAGGGGATGAAATTGTTTTTGGTGATAAATTTCCAAATGAAAATGGTAAAGGTAAATTTGTTCCAGCTAGTGTTACTGCACCAGATGAAGTACCTGATAAAGAATTTGCGATGATACTAACCACAGGAAGGCAATTAGAGCATTGGCATACAGGAGCCATGACAAGAAAGGCATCGAATTTAGATGCCATTGAACCAGAACCTTCGGTTTCAATATCACCTAAAGACATAATTAAAAATAATATGAAAGCTGGTGATAAAATAAAAGTCACAACTAGAAGAGGCTCAATAGATATCAGAGTAAGGCAAGATAGGGCCATTCCTGATGGAGTCATATTTATTCCATTTTGTTATAATGAGTCTGCTGCTAATCTTTTAACTAATCCAGCTTTAGATCCATATGGAAAAATTCCTGAATTTAAATATTGTGCAGCAAAAATTGAGAAGTTATAAATATTTTATGATAAAAAAAACATTAATAATTTTATTTCTTGTATTTAGTCCAATCACAGCATGCTCTACATTAAGTGAATTAAACGAAAGAGTAAAAGGTGATGGGGTTCCTTATATTCCTGGAATTTAATTTATAAAATTCTTGTCGAATTTATATTTTAATATAAATGCAAAATTTATGCCGCGTTAGCTCATTTGGTAGAGCAGTTGATTTGTAATCATCAGGTAGTCAGTTCGATTCCGACACGCGGCACCACCCTAATAACATTTAAGTTGAGTAAAACTGATATAAAACAATCGATGTTGCATTAGAGACATTCAAACTATCAATTTCAAATTTTAAATTGCTTTTCATGTTTATGTTCATTATTTCATCGCATTCCTTTTTTACTAATTCTCTAATGCCTTTTCCTTCAGAACCAAAAACTAATACTGATTTTTGTGAAAAAATTAATTTTGAGTTTTTATTTTTCGAAGTGTCAAAGCCATAAATCCAATAATTATTTTTTTTAAGAAAAGAAATAGTCCTTCTTATATTTGTCACTCTAATATAATTTACAATTTCTGCAGCACCAGAAGCTGATTTATAAAGCGATGATGTCAATTCTGGTGAATTATCTTTTCCAACAATAATTCCTGCACAATCAAATAATGCACATGATCTCATTATTGAGCCAATATTTTGAGGATCAGTTACTTGATCTAAAATTAATATTACTGATTTTGCTTTCTTACTTTCTGTTTTTACAAATTCTTCTAAACTTGGCCTTACAAAATCTTTTGTTTTTAGAACTACTCCCTGTGTTGTGTTCTCATTTCCAAATCTGGTTATAAATTCATTTTGAGGAAGAATTGTAATTTTTTGTATTTTAGATTCATATTTTTTGGCTAATTTAATCTGATTTTTACTAATTATGAGCTCAATATGCCCTCTTTTATCATTTTGGAGAGCTGCTCTAACAGAATGTTGACCAAAAATTGTATGAATTCCTTGGTTTTTATTAGTTTTATTATTTCTAAACTTACTCATTATTCAATATCACAGATTTGTGTAATTAATACAATCTAGATATGTACAAAATAGCATTTTTTGTCTAAAAGGCCGTTGCTTTTACGAGTATACGTATTTTGCAAAGGTGAAGTTGCTGTTTTAGATTGACATATATACTAATTTATTAGTATTGGCCAATTTCTCCAAATGGAGGGGTGGTCGAGTGGTTAAAGGCAGCGGACTGTAAATCCGCCCGCGTGAGCGTACGTAGGTTCGAATCCTACCCCCTCCACCAAAATGGAGGTATAAGGATAAAAGCAAAAAAGTTGAGTGTGTGAAGCAGTCAGTTTAGTTGCGGGTGTAGCTTAGTGGTAAAGCTCCAGCCTTCCAAGCTGGCTACGAGGGTTCGATTCCCTTCACCCGCTCCATAACAAAAATATTTATTGGGGTAAATAAAATGGCAAAAGCAAAATTCGAAAGAAACAAACCACATTGCAACATTGGTACTGTTGGACACGTGGATCATGGAAAAACTACATTAACTGCAGCTATAACAAAAGTTCTAGCTGAATCAGGAGGAGCAGAATTTACTGCTTACGATCAAATTGATAAAGCACCTGAAGAAAAAGAACGTGGTATCACAATTTCAACAGCACATGTTGAATATGAAACGGACAACAGACATTATGCGCACGTCGACTGTCCTGGCCACGCAGACTATGTAAAAAATATGATTACTGGTGCGGCACAAATGGACGGTGCAATACTTGTTGTTAATGCGGCAGATGGACCAATGCCTCAAACAAGAGAACATATTCTCTTGGCTAGACAGGTAGGAGTTCCTGCGCTTGTAGTTTATATGAACAAAGTAGATCAAGTTGACGATAAAGAGCTTATTGACTTAGTTGAAATGGAAGTAAGAGAATTATTATCTTCCTATGAATTTCCTGGTGATACTACCCCAATCATCAAAGGTTCTGCTCTTGCTGCCGTTGAAGGTAGAGACGACGAAATTGGAAAAAACTCAATTATGGAATTAATGAAAGCTGTTGATGAGCATATACCACAACCAGACAGACCTAAAGATAAACCTTTCTTGATGCCAGTTGAGGATGTGTTCTCAATATCAGGTAGAGGTACTGTTGTTACAGGTCGTATTGAACAAGGTATCATAAAAGTTGGAGAGGAAATTGAAATTCTTGGAATTAGAGAAGCCCAAAAAACAACATGTACTGGAGTTGAAATGTTTAGAAAACTTTTGGACTCAGGTGAAGCTGGTGACAATGTTGGTGTGCTTTTAAGAGGTACAAAAAGAGAAGAGGTTGAAAGAGGCCAAGTTCTTGCTGTACCAGGATCTATTAAACCTCACACTAAATTTAAAGCCGAGGCATATGTTCTCAAAAAAGAGGAGGGAGGAAGACATACGCCTTTTTTCTCAAACTATAGACCTCAGTTTTACTTTAGAACAACTGATGTAACTGGAACCATTAAACTACCAGAGGGAACTGAAATGGTAATGCCAGGAGATAATATCACAATGGAAGTTACCCTTCTTTCACCCATTGCTATGGACAAAGGATTAAAATTTGCAATTAGAGAAGGTGGTAGAACAGTCGGTGCTGGAGTTGTTGCTGAAATTATTGAATAGTTTTAGAGACCTCTCTATTAGTTGACTACTTACTTATAGGAGTGTAGCTCAACTGGTAGAGCACCGGTCTCCAAAACCGGGGGCTGCGGGTTCAAGTCCTGCCACTCCTGCCAATTATGAGAAATGAAATATGAATATTGAAAAGAAAAAAACATCTCCTGCACTTTTCGTAAGACAAGTGAGACAAGAGATGCAAAAAATTACATGGGCACAAAGAAGAGACGTATTTATTTCTTCAGCAATTGTAATTCTTCTAATAATTTTGTTTTCATTATTTTTTCTTTTGACAGATCAAATTTGGTCTTTTTCAATAAAACAAATTATAAAAATTGGATCAGGTATATAATATGTCAAATACAAGATGGTACGTACTCCATGCTTATTCAGGTTATGAAAAAAAAGTAGCTGATAGCATAATTGATCAAGCTAATAAATTAGGTATTAAGGATCAAATCGAAGATATTTCAGTACCAACTCAGAACATAGTTGAAGTCAAAAGAGGTGTAAGAGTAAATACAGAAAGAAAAATTTTTCCTGGTTATATTCTTATTAAAATGAATTTAAATGATGATACCTGGCATATTATTAAAACAACACCTAAGTTAAGCGGTTTTTTAGGAAATAAAGGTAAGCCAATACCAATTAGCAATGCTGAAGCAAAAAGAATATCGGAACAAGTAATAGATGGTGTAGAGAAAACAAGACCAGCAATAATGTACGATGTTGGTGAACAAGTTAAGGTTATAGATGGTCCTTTTGCTTCATTTAATGGTGAAATAGAGGAAATCGATGAAGAAAAAGCTAGACTTAGAGTTGCTGTTTCAATATTTGGTAGATCAACTCCAGTTGATTTAGAGTATTCCCAAGTCGAGAAAGTATAAATTATGGCTAAAGAAATATTAGGTTTAATAAAACTTCAGATACCTGCTGGTGGAGCAAATCCATCACCTCCTGTAGGTCCTGCACTTGGTCAAAGAGGGTTAAATATTATGGATTTCTGTAAAGCTTTTAATGATAAAACTAAGAATTTAGAAAAAGGTGCACCAATACCTGTAATTATAACTGCCTATAAAGATAGGAGTTTTGATTTTATTACTAAATTACCGCCAGTAAGTTATTATCTCAAAAAAGCTGCTAAGATTAAAAAGGGTAATTCAACTCCAGGTAGAACTTTAGTCGGAAAAGTATCAATGGCTGATATCGAAAAAATAGCTCAAGAAAAAATGGATGATTTAAATGCCATTGATATTAAAGGTGCAGTAAATATGGTTAAGGGTTCGGCTGTCTCAATGGGTATGGAGGTAATAAATTAATGAAACTTTCAAAGAATAGAAAAAATTCTATACAAGATTTAGATCTAGATAAATTATATGATCCTATTGATGCAATAAAAATTTTAAAATCTAAATCTTATGTAAAATTTGATGAAACTGTCGACGTCTCCATTAATTTAAATATTGATCCTAATAAAACTGATCAAAATATCAAAGGCGTGCTCAATTTACCCAAAGGAACAGGAAAAAAAACTATAGTGGCAGTTGTCACTTCTGAAAATAACTTTGATGATGCGAAAAAAAATGATGCTGATTTAGTCGGTGGTAAAGAACTTATTGATGAAATTGCAAAAAATAACAAAATCAATTTTGACATTTTAATAGCTTCACCTGACATGATGCCCGCTTTGGGTAAAATAGCTAAGATTTTAGGACCAAAAGGTCTAATGCCAAACCCTAAACTTGGTACTGTAACATCTGATATTGGTAAAGCGGTAAACAACTCTAAAACAGGTCAAATTAAATTTAAAAATGAAAAATCAGGTATTATTCACGCTGGAATTGGTAAACTAAGTTTTAATGAGGAAGATATTTTAACTAACCTCAAAACTTTTTACTCTTTTATTACAAAGAATAAACCAGATGCTGTTAAAGGTGCATTTATAAAAAAAGTTTCCATAGCTTCAACTATGGGTGTTGGACTAAAAATTAACCATGCAAGCTTGCGTTAATTGTTCAACAGATGGTTAACAACCATCACCTGTCAAAGACTGCAGGAGCTTTAAGCTTAATTTCCTGCATAGACTGAAGTAAGTCAAAGATTTACTTCTTGACAGGCTTAAAGTTAGTTTGATGAGCAAATTAACTTTAGCTAACATTAGATTTTAAATCTAATAATAAACCGAGGTTGACGTGAAACGTTCTGAAAAAAAAGATTTTGTCTCAAAACTCAAAGATGAAATCTCAAATTCCTCCTCTATAATAGTTGCAGAATATTCTGGATTGACTGTTGCAGAGTCTGAAAATTTGAGAAAGGAAATGAGAGTAAATGGGGCAAAATTTAAAGTAACTAAGAACAGACTCACTAAACTTGCTATTGCCGACACTCAATTTAAAGAAATTGCAAATTTGTTTAAAGGACCAACCGCAATTGCTTATTCAGCTGATCCAGTTGCTCCAGCAAAAGTTGCAGTAGGTTTTGAAAAAAAATTTGAAAACTTTAATATTATCGGCGGAGGTTATAATGGTGAAAAAATTGATAAAAATAAAATTGATTTTTTAGCAAAACTTCCGTCTATAGATGAGTTACGTGCCAAACTTATTGGTCTGATTTCAGCTCCAGCTCAAAAGATAGTTTCAGTAACTATTGAGCCAGGGGGACAAATTGCTAGACTTTTGAGTTCTAAGAGTAGCAATTCACAAGAGTCGAACTAGGTAATAAGGAGTAATATAATGGCTGATTTAAATAAAATTGTTGAAGATCTATCTTCTTTAACTGTTCTAGAGGCAGCTGAACTTAGCAAAATGCTTGAAGAAAAATGGGGAGTATCAGCAGCAGCACCTGTAGCTGTAGCAGCAGCACCTGCAGCTGGTGGAGACTCACCTGCTGAAGAAAAATCTGAATTTGATGTTGTGCTAGCAGAAGCTGGTTCAAATAAAATTGCAGTGATCAAAGAGGTTAGAACAATAACTGGTCTTGGCTTAAAAGAAGCAAAAGATCTAGTAGAAGGTGCTCCAAAACCTCTTAAACAAGGAGTTAAAAAAGAAGATGCCGAGGCTATGAAGAAATCTTTAGAAGCTGCTGGTGCTAAAGTTGAATTAAAATAAATTTTAACCCCTTTATTTAAAGGGGTTATTTAAAAAAAGGGAAATCGGATGAGTTTAGCTTTTATTAACGAAAAAAAAATTAGAAAATCTTTTGGAAAAATTCCTCTAGTAACATCACTACCAAATTTAGTTGAAGTTCAAAAAAGATCTTATGACAATTTTTTACAACTCAAAGTGGACCCCGAGAAAAGAGAAAATTCAGGCCTACACGCAGTTTTTAAATCTGTTTTCCCAATTCATGATTATGCTGAAAGAGCAACGGTAGACTATGTAAGTTATAACTTAGGAGTTCCAAAATACGATTTTGATGAGTGTTCTCAAAGAGGCATGACCTATGGTGCACCATTGTTAGTAAATTTTAGATTAATAATATGGGATATCGATGAAATTGCAGGAACAAAATCAGTTAGAGATATTAAAGAACAAGAAGTTTACATGGGGGATATTCCTCTAATGACAAAAAATGCTACATTTGTTGTCAATGGTACTGAAAGAGTAGTTGTAAGTCAAATGCATAGATCACCAGGAGTTTTTTTTGATCATGATTTTGGAAAAACACATACTAGCGGTAAATACTTATATAATGCAAGAATTATACCTTATAGAGGCTCTTGGTTAGACTTTGAGCATGATGCTAAAAATAATATTCATGCAAGAATTGATAGGAAAAGAAAATTTCCAGTTACAACATTATTAAAATGTCTTTTGAGCAAAAGCTCAGAAATATATTTAAAAGATTGCGAAAAAAATAAAATTGATCCAGATCCAAAAAAAATATTAGGTATGACTGGAGAAGAAATTCTAGAAATCTTTTATGAAAATATACTTTATAAAAAAAATCAGTATGGTTGGCAATTCAAAGAAGATCTGTCGTTTTTCAAAAGTAAAATATTAACTTATGACATTTTAGATACAAATACAGGAAAAATTTTAATAAATAAAGGAATTAAAGTAAATCAAAAAATAATAAACGAAATTAAGAAAAAAAACTTTTCAAATTTAACTATTAGTAATGAATCTTTAAATGGACACTTTATTGCTTCTGACATAATCGATACTAAAACTGGAAAAATATTTTATGAAGCTGGTTCAGAAATAGATAATGAATTTTTAGAATTTCTTGATGAGTATAAAATTAATAAACTAGATATACTTAAAGCAGATAACATCGAAATAGGTTCATATATAAGAGGAACTTTGCAATTGGATAAAGCAAGATCTAGAGAAGAAGCATTATTTGAAGTATTTAAAATACTTAGACCAGGTGAACCCCCAACAATAGAAACTGCAGAAAATTTATTTAAAAATTTATTTTTTAATGCCGATCGATACGATCTTTCATCTGTTGGCAGGTTAAAAATAAGTGCTAAATTCAAAAAAGATACTCCGGTTGATCAGAGAGTATTAGATAAAAGTGACATCTTAGATGTTGTAAAACACATGCATAACTTAATAGATGGAAAAGGTGAAATTGATGATATTGATCATCTAGCTAACAGAAGAGTAAGGTCTGTTGGTGAATTACTGGAAAACCAATTTAGAATTGGTCTCCTTAAAATGGATAGGGCAATTAAGGAAAGATTAAGTTCTCTTGAGGTAGATAATATTATGCCTCAAGACATAGTTAATGCTAAGCCAGTTGTTGCTTCAATTAAGGAATTTTTTGGCCTAAGCCAGTTGAGCCAATTTATGGATCAGACTAATCCTTTAAGTGAAATTACTCATAAAAGGAGAGTCTCGGCTCTAGGCCCAGGCGGTTTGAATAGAGAAAGAGCTGGTTTTGAAGTTAGAGATGTTCATCAAACACATTATGGTCGCATATGTCCAATCGAAACTCCAGAAGGTGCAAACATTGGTCTGATTAACAGTTTAGCTTCATACTCGAGAATAAACAAATATGGATTTATTGAAACTCCATATAGAATAGTCACAAATGGAAAAGTTACAGATAAAGTAATTTATCTCAGCGCTATTGATGAAGAAGACTTTGTTATCGCACAAGCAAATGCTGAAATAGACACAAAAGGTAGATTTTCTAACGAAGTTATAAGCTGTAGAAAAAATGGAGAGTTTATTAATGCAGATGTTGATGCAATCGACCTAATGGATGTTTCTCCACAACAACTTGTATCTGTTGCATCTTCCCTTATTCCTTTTTTAGAGAATGATGATGCTAACAGAGCATTAATGGGCTCAAATATGATGCGTCAAGCTGTTCCTCTTGTAAAACCTAAAGCTCCTCTTGTTGGAACCGGAATGGAATATACAGTAGCAAAAGATAGTGGCTCAACTGTTGTAGCTAAAAGAGAGGGTATTGTTGATCAACTAGATTCAAACCGTATAGTCATTAGAGTAACTGACAAAAATGACAAATCTTTAAATAAGATTGATATATATAACCTCGCAAAATTTCAGAGATCTAATCAAAATACTTGTATTTCACAAAGACCTTTAGTTAATGTTGGTGACAAGGTAAACAAAGACCAAGTAATAGCCGATGGTCCAGCAACTGATTTAGGTGAGTTAGCTTTAGGCAGAAATGTACTAGCAGCTTTTATGCCATGGAATGGTTATAATTTTGAAGACTCAATATTAATTTCAGAAAAAGTTGTTCAAGATGATGTTTTTACATCCATTCATGTAGAAGAGTTTGAAGTAATGTCCAGAGATACAAAATTAGGACCTGAGGAAATCACCAGAGATATCCCTAATGCTAGTGAAGAAATGCTTATAAATTTAGATGAAACAGGAATTGTTTATATAGGTGCTGAGGTAACATCAGGTGATATTCTAGTAGGCAAAGTTACTCCTAAGGGAGAAACTCCAATGACACCAGAGGAAAAATTACTAAGAGCAATTTTTGGTGAGAAAGCAGCTGATGTTAAAGATACAAGTCTTCGTGTCCCACCAGGTGTTAAAGGAACCGTTGTAGAAATTAGAGTTTTTTCTAGAAGAGGTATTGAAAAAGATGAAAGAGCAATAAGTATTGAAAATCATCAGATAGAGAACGTAGCAAGAGATAAGGATGATGAACTCAATATTCTTGAAAAAAGTTTTGCTAATTATTTAAGAGACTTATTAGTTGGTAAAACCTATGTGGCAGGTAACGATAAATTACAAAAAAATACTCAACTAACTTTTGAATCTATTGAGAGCCTTTCATTAAGCGAATTACTCAAAATAAATATATCTGAAGAAAAAACAAATAGAGAAATTGAATCTCTAGTAAAAAATTATGAAAATCAATTAGGTAACATAAATCAGAAATTTGAAAACAAAATTGATAAAATTCAAAGTGGAGACGAGCTTTTACCAGGCGTACTTAAACTTATAAAAGTTTTCATAGCAGTAAAGAGAAAATTACAACCTGGTGATAAGATGGCAGGTAGACACGGTAATAAAGGAGTCATATCTAAAATTTGCCCAGTTGAAGATATGCCATATCTTGAGGATGGTACACCTGTGGACATAGTTTTAAATCCTTTAGGAGTACCTAGTAGAATGAACATAGGTCAGATACTTGAAACACATCTTGGTTGGGCATCTGCTTCTTTAGGAAGGCAGGTAAGTGAAATTATGCAAAAAATCCAAACTCAGGGACAAACTAAAGATCTTAAAAATAAACTTTTAGATATCTATGATATGGTTAGCCACAAAAAAGTGATTGAAAATATGAACGATGATGAAATATTAGACTTAGCTAATAATCTTAAAGAGGGTATCCCTTTCTCGACACCTGTTTTTGATGGTGCAAAGGAAAAAGATATAACAAATCTGTTAGAAAAATCTGGGGTATCAACAACTGGCCAAGAAGTATTATATGATGGCATAACTGGCAAAAAATTTGAAAGACCAGTTACAGTTGGATACATGTACATGTTAAAACTACACCACTTAGTTGATGAAAAGATTCATGCAAGATCAATTGGGCCATACAGTTTAGTTACTCAACAGCCATTAGGAGGTAAAGCTCAATTTGGTGGACAAAGATTCGGTGAAATGGAAGTTTGGGCACTTGAAGCTTATGGAGCAGCTTATACATTACAAGAAATACTTACTATTAAATCAGATGATGTAGCAGGTAGAACAAAAGTTTATGAATCAATAGTCAAAGGAGATAATAATTTTGAATCTGGTACTCCAGAGTCCTTCAACGTAATGGTTAAAGAATTAAGATCTCTTGGTTTAAATCTTGATTTTAAAGAAAATTTAAAGGAAAATAATTTAACAAACTTAATAGGTACAAATGAATAAAGAATTAACTAACATTTTTAATCAAAGTCTGGGTGTTCAAAACTTTAACAGCTTAAAAATTGCAATAGCTAGTCCGGAAGATATAAGATCTTGGTCTTTTGGTGAAATTAAAAAACCTGAAACAATTAACTACAGAACTTTTAAACCAGAAAAAGATGGACTTTTTTGCTCTAGAATATTTGGACCAGTAAAAGATTACGAATGCTTATGTGGCAAATACAAAAGAATGAAGTTCAGAGGTATCATTTGCGAAAAATGTGGAGTTGAAGTTACATTATCAAAAGTTAGAAGAGATAGAATGGGCCATATAGAACTTGCTGCGCCTGTATCCCACATATGGTTTATGAAATCACTTCCTAGTAGAATTGCTACCTTACTAGATATGACTATAAAAAATCTCGAGAAAGTTTTATATTTTGAGCAATTTATAGTCGTTGAGCCTGGTTTAACAGATTTAAAGAAAGGTGAAATAATATCAGAGGAACAATTTATTGATTATCAAGATCAATACGGCGAAGACTCATTTAGTGCGGCGATAGGAGCTGAGGCTATTGAACAAATGTTACTAAGTATTGATTTAGAGGATGATTATAAACAACTTAAAATAGAGTTAACTGAAACAAAATCAGAATTAAAAAAAACTAAAATCACTAAGAGATTAAAATTATTAGAATCTTTTATTATATCTAAGAATAAACCTGAGTGGATGATTTTAAGAGTATTACCCGTAATACCTCCTGAGTTAAGACCACTAGTTCCATTAGATGGTGGTAGATTCGCTACTAGCGATTTAAATGATTTGTACAGAAGAGTAATTAATAGAAATAATCGTTTAAAAAGACTAATAGATCTTAGAGCGCCAGATATTATTATTAGAAATGAAAAAAGAATGCTTCAAGAATCTGTTGACGCTCTTTTTGATAATGGAAGAAGAGGAAGAGTAATTACATCTACTAACAAGAGACCTCTAAAATCATTATCAGATATGTTAAAAGGTAAGCAAGGAAGATTCAGACAAAACCTTCTAGGTAAAAGGGTAGATTATTCAGGCAGATCTGTAATTGTTGTTGGTCCCAATTTAAAATTACATCAATGTGGAATTCCAAAGAAAATGGCTCTAGAATTATTTAAACCATTTATCTTTCACAAGTTAGATATTTATGGGTGGGCAAATACTATCAAAGCAGCGAAAAAATTAGTTGAAAAAGAAGATCCTAGAGTTTGGGATATTTTAGAAGAAGTTATACGCGAACATCCTGTACTTTTGAATAGAGCCCCAACTCTACATAGATTAGGAATTCAGGCATTTGAACCAATCCTGATTGAAGGGAAGTCAATTCAGCTGCATCCACTAGTTTGTACTGCATTTAATGCAGATTTTGATGGAGATCAAATGGCAGTTCACGTTCCTTTGAGTTTAGAAGCTCAACTTGAAGCTAGAGTATTGATGATGAGCACCAATAATATTTTGTCACCATCTAGTGGAAAACCAATTATAGTTCCATCTCAAGACATTGTACTTGGTATCTATTATTTGTCCATCTTAAGAAATAAACAAAAAGGAGAAGGTCGTTATTTTGTAGATTTAAATGAAATTTTAAAGGCTTTAGAAAACAACGATATCTCATTACATACAAAAATTAATTCAAGAGTTAAAAATTTTGATAATACATTTGAGATTGTAGAGACCACTCCAGGTAGAATGATTCTTGGTAATGCACTGCCTCTAAATCAAAATATTAATTTTAATATGATAAATAAAGTTTTAACTAAAAAAGAGGTAAGCAATATCATAGATAATGTTTATAGACATTGTGGGCAGAAAGAGACGGTTTTATTTGCAGATAAAATAATGCAAATTGGCTTTAAGTACGCTGCTATTGCAGGAATTTCATTTGGTAAAGATGATTTAATAATACCAGATGATAAACAAAATCTTATTGAAGCAACACAACTAAAAGTTAAAGATTACGAAAGTCAGTACCAGGATGGCCTTATCACTCAAGGAGAGAAATACAATAAAGTTGTTGATGCATGGTCAGAATGCACAAATAAAGTAGCTGATAAAATGTTAGAGGTAATATCAAATCCATCTGATGAACAACCTATAAATTCTGTTTATATGATGGCTCATTCAGGAGCTAGAGGTTCTGCTGCACAGCTAAAACAATTATCCGGAATGAGAGGTTTAATGGCTAAACCATCTGGAGAAATTATTGAAAATCCAATCAAATCAAACTTTAAAGAAGGTTTATCAGTTCTTGAATATTTTACCTCAACCCATGGTGCAAGAAAAGGTCTTGCAGATACTGCATTAAAAACAGCGAGTAGTGGTTATCTTACAAGAAGATTAGTAGACGTAGCACAAGATGCAGTAATTAGAGAAGAAGACTGTGGCACAAAAAATGGAGTTGTGGTTGAAGAAATTGTAGAATCTGGGAATATAACTTCATCTCTATCGGAAAGAGTTCTGGGGAGGACTCCAGTAGACGAAATATTGGATGATAATGGACAATTAATAGTTAAATCTGGTGAAATAATCTCTGAACGTCATTTAGATAATATTGCTAAACTTGGATCAAGGTCTTTAAAAATACGATCAGTTCTAACGTGCGAAACTGAAGACGGAATATGTTCTAAGTGTTATGGAAGAGACCTAGCTAGAGGTACGCCTGTTAACATAGGAGAGGCAGTGGGTATTATTGCAGCGCAATCAATAGGTGAACCTGGAACTCAATTAACTATGAGAACCTTTCATATTGGTGGAGCTGCAAGTTCTTCTGTAGAACAATCTAATTCAGTTTCTCCAATAGAAGGTAAGATTAAATTAGAGAATATAAAAATTATTACTGATAAAATGAATAATAAAATTATTCTAAGCAGAAATGCCAAAATAAAAATTATTCAAAACGATGAAGAAAAATTTTCTTCATTTGTCCCATTTGGTGCAAAATTATTAGTTGATGACAATGAAAATGTTAAAGTAAATAAAATACTAGCAGAATGGGATCCATATACTTTACCAATCATAGCTGAGAAAAATGGTTACGCTAAGTATATTGACTTAAAGCAAGGTGCTTCATTCAGAGAAGCTATTGATGATACGACTGGTATATCAAGTAAAATAGTAATTGATTGGAGTCAAAATCAGAAAAGTAAAAACTTCAAACCATCAATTAATATTAGCGATGATTTAAGTAATGAAAATGATGATAAAGTTTTAAACTATCCAATGTCCATAGATACCATAATTAGTGTTGAAGATGGTCAACAAATTTCAGCTGGTCAAGTTCTTGCAAGAATACCAAAAGAATCATCTAAGACTAAAGACATTACTGGAGGTCTTCCAAGGGTAGCTGAATTATTCGAAGCAAGAAAGCCTAAAGACCCAGCTATAATGTCAGAGATGGATGGAAAAATCTCTTTTGGCAAGGATTACAAAAACAAAAGAAGAGTTATAATAACCAGTCTTGAGGAAGACAAAAATATTGAACTGCTTATACCTAGGTCTAAGTATTTAAATGTCCAGGAAGATGACTTTGTAAAAAAGGGTGATATTTTAGTTGAAGGAACTCCTGTTCCTCATGATATACTTAGAATCTTAGGCGTTGAAGAGTTAGCTAGATATTTAGTTAGAGAGGTTCAGTCTGTTTACAAGCTTCAGGGAGTTTACATAAATGATAAACATATTGAAACAATTGCTAGACAGATGTTACAAAAAGTTCTTATAATTGAACCTGGTGATTCTAACTTAATAGTTGGAGAACAAATTCAAAGAAGAGACGCAATAAAAATTAACAAAATTTTAGAAAGCCAAAATAGAAAAATAATAGATTTTGAGCCTGTTCTTCTTGGTATTACTAAAGCTAGTTTACAAACAAACTCTTTCATATCGGCAGCCTCCTTCCAAGAAACTACAAAAGTTTTAACTGATGCTGCAACACTTGGAAAAGTTGATACACTGAATGGTCTAAAAGAAAATGTAATAGTTGGTAGATTAATACCCGCTGGAACAGGTAGAATGACTTCTGAATACGAAAAAGTTGCTAATTCCAGAGATCAAGAAATTTTAAGTAAAAAAGATCATGAAAACCAAGAAAATACTGATTAAAAATAGTTATTTTCTTGACTTTACATGATTGAATTTATAAAGACCCGCTACGATTTGTTAAAGGTCGTGGATTAAATCCAAACACTTAACTTGAGGAAAAAATGCCAACTATTAATCAACTTGTTCGAAAAGGTAGAACAACTGTTAAAAAAAGGAATAAAGTTCCAGCATTAGATTCAAGCCCTCAAAAAAGAGGGGTGTGTACTAGAGTTTATACCACAACTCCAAAAAAACCTAACTCAGCTCTTAGAAAAGTTGCTAGGGTTAAACTAACTAACGGGCAGGAAGTGTCAGCATATATTCCAGGTGAAGGACATAACTTACAAGAACATTCCGTAGTTTTAATTAGAGGCGGCAGAGTTAAAGATTTACCTGGAGTGAGATATCATATCCTTAGAGGTACACTTGATACACAAGGTGTAACTTCTAGAAAACAAAGAAGATCTCTATATGGGGCAAAGAGACCAAAGTAATTATGTCTAGAAGAAGAGCTGCAGAAAAAAGAACTATACTACCTGACCATAAGTATAAAGATTTGGTTTTAGCTAAATTTATGAATAGGATTATGGAAGATGGAAAAAAATCTGTTTCTGAAAAAATAGTATATGGAGCATTTGATATTGTTTCAAATAAAACTGATAAAAGTCCAATAGATTTCTTTCATGAAGCTTTGAATAATGTGAAACCCACACTTGAAGTTCGCTCAAGAAGGGTAGGTGGTGCCACCTACCAGGTACCAATGGAAGTTAGACCAAAAAGAGCACAAACACTTGCTATGAAATGGATAGTTGACTCTGCCATCAAAAGAAATGAAAAAACAATGAGAGAACGAGTAGCAAATGAAATTCTTGATGCTTTTAATAATAAAGGCAATGCCGTTAAGAAAAGAGAAGAAACTCATAAAATGGCAGAGGCTAATAGAGCTTTCTCTCATTTCAGGTGGTAACATATGTCCAGATCACATCCTTTAAATAAATATAGAAATATTGGAATCATGGCCCACATTGATGCTGGTAAAACAACAACTACTGAGAGAATTTTATACTACACTGGAAAATCTCATAAAATAGGTGAAGTGCACGATGGTGCAGCAACTATGGATTGGATGGAGCAAGAACAAGAAAGAGGTATTACCATAACTTCAGCTGCAACAACTTGTTTTTGGAATGATCACAGAATTAATATAATTGACACACCTGGTCACGTCGATTTTACAATAGAAGTGGAAAGATCTTTGAAAGTTCTTGATGGAGCTGTAGCAGTTTTTGATGGTGTTGCGGGAGTTGAGCCTCAATCAGAAACAGTCTGGCGTCAAGCAGATAAATATAATGTACCTAGAATGTGTTTTATTAATAAGCTTGATAGAACAGGTGCTAACTTTTTTATGTGTGTCGATATGATTACTGAAAGATTAGGTTCATATCCACTTGTAACTCAACTACCTGTTGGAATAGAAAGCAACCTAAAAGGTGTAGTTGATCTAGTTTCAAATAATGCAATTATTTGGCAAGATGAAAGTCTAGGTGCAAAATTTGACGTAGTTGAAGTTCCTGATGAATTAAAACAACAAGCTTCAGAATATAGAGAAAAGCTTATTGAAAAAGCAGTCGAAGAAGATGACGCAATAATGGAAAAGTATCTAGATGGAAAGGAACCGTCAATTGAAGAATTAAAATTATGTATTAGAAAAGGAACAATAAAAGGTTCATTTGTTCCTGTCTTAACTGGTTCAGCTTTTAAAAATAAAGGAGTTCAACCTCTGTTAGACGCAGTAATTGATTATATGCCCTCACCTATAGATGTTGATAGTGTTAAAGGCTCAGGAATTGATGACAATACAAAAGAATTATTAAGAAAATGTGACGACAACGAACCTTTCAGTGCTTTAGCCTTCAAGATTATGACTGATCCGTTTGTAGGAAGTCTAACGTTTACTAGAATTTATTCTGGAACTATTAATACTAAGGATAGTGTCTTAAATTCTAATTCAGGAAAAAAAGAAAATATAGGTAGAATGTTATTGATGCACGCAAACAATAGAGAAGAAATTAAAATAGCACATGCCGGTGATATAGTAGCTCTTGTTGGCCTTAAAGATGTTACTACTGGTGAAACTTTATGTTCGCCAACAAAACCAATTGTTTTAGAGAGGATGGATTTCCCTGATCCTGTTATAGAAGTTGCGGTAGAACCGAAAACTAAGGCTGACCATGAAAAAATGGGACAAGCCCTTGGAAGATTGGCTCAAGAAGATCCGAGCTTTAGAGTAACAACAGATCATGAAAGCGGTCAAACAATTATCAAAGGAATGGGTGAATTACATTTAGAAATTTTAGTCGACAGAATGAAAAGAGAATTCAAGGTTGAAGCTAATGTAGGAGCTCCTCAAGTCGCCTACAGAGAAACAATCTCAAATACATTTGATGTAGACTACACTCATAAGAAACAATCAGGAGGAGCTGGTCAATTTGCACGTGTTAAAATCAAATTTGAACCAGGAGAACCTGGAAGTGGTTACGAATTTGTTAATCAAATAAAAGGTGGAAATATACCTACAGAACATATACCAGGCGTAGAAAAAGGTTTAATTGCACAGCAGCAAACAGGGGTTATAGCAGGTTTTCCATGCATAGATTTTAAAGCAATTCTCTATGACGGTGCATATCACGATGTGGATTCAAGTGTACTTGCTTTTGAAATTGCTGCAAGGGCTGCATTCAGGGAAGGTATATCAAAAGCCAATCCAGTTTTACTTGAGCCAATGATGAAAGTTGAAGTTGTTACTCCAGAAGAATATATGGGAGATGTAATTGGAGACTTAAACAGTAGAAGAGGTCAAGTACAAGAAATGTCAACAAGGGGCAACGCCAATGTAGTAGATGCTATGGTTCCATTAGCAAATATGTTTGGTTATGTTAATAATCTTAGATCTTTATCTCAAGGTAGAGCCAATTATACTATGCAGTTTGATCACTATGAACAAGTGCCCTCAAATGTTGCAGATGAAGTGAAAGCAAAGTTAGCATAATGGATAATCAAAATATTAGAATTAGATTGAGAGGTTATGATAACTCTCTTCTAGATAGTAGTACGTTAGATATAATCAATACAGCTAAACGAACAGGAGCAAAAGTAAAAGGACCAATACCTTTGCCTACAAGATTTGAAAGATTTACGGTTAATAAATCTCCACATGTTGACAAAAAAAGTAGAGATCAACTCGAAATTAGAACACATAATAGATTACTAGATATAATCGATCCAACTCCACAGACTGTAGATGCACTGATGAAACTTGATTTATCTGCAGGAGTAGAAGTAGATATTAAAATTTAGATATGAGTAGATCAGGTTTAATTGCAACTAAAATTGGAAACTCTAGTTTTTTTAATGAAAGTGGAATATCCTCTCATGTTACAATACTAAAAGTAGATGATTGCATAGTTTCAAATGTCAAAACTATCGAAAAACATGGCTATACAGCTGTTCAACTATCAAGCATTGATACAAAAAAAGACCTGAATAAAATAAATAAACCACAAAGAAAAAACTTTTCATCAATTAATTTAGAACCAAAAAAAATTATTAAAGAATTTAGAGTTGATAATTCAAATCTACTTGAGATCGGGACTAAACTCAATGTGAATCATTTTAAAATAAATCAATTTATTGACGCCAGTAGTTTTTCAACAGGAAAAGGTTTTGCAGGTGTAATGAAAAGACATAATTTTGGTGGATTAAGAGCTTCTCATGGAGTGTCAATATCTCATAGATCACATGGTTCAACTGGTCAAAATCAAGACCCTGGAAGAGTATTTAAAGGAAAAAAAATGGCTGGAAGAATGGGTTTTAAAAAAGTAACAAAACAAAACTTAAAGATACTTGAAGTTGATGAAGATAATAATCTATTAATAGTAAAAGGTTCTATTCCAGGAAAAAAAAACTCAATAATCTTTATAAAAGACTCAATAAAAAAGAATTAAATGAAAAAATCTATTTTAAATTTGAATAACAACGAAGTTGGTACTATTGATTTAGACGAAAATGTTTTTGGTCAAAAAATATTACCAGATATACTTCATCAATACATTAGATATCAGAATGCTAAATCAAGACAAGGATCACATAAAGTAAAATCAAGATCTGAAGTAAAAGGAAGATCTAAAAAACCATTTTCTCAAAAGGGTACTGGAAACGCAAGGCAAGGTAGCAATAAACCACCTAACTTTAGAGGTGGTGCTGTATCTATGGGGCCTAATAACAGAGATCATTCTTTTACTCTAAATAAAAAAGAGAGAAAACTTGCATTGAAATCTGCGCTATCCTCCAAATTACATGAAGATAAGCTATTTATTATAGACACATTCAAAATTAGTAGTCATAAAACTAAAGATTTAAATAAAACCTTAAAAGAATTTGAATACAATTCTGCACTTTTTATTCATGAAAAAGAAGGAGTTGATAATAACTTTAAACTAGCATCTTCCAATATTCCTAAAATATCTATACTCAACCAAAATGGCATAAATGTAAAAGACATTATAACTTTTGACAAAATCTTTATTGAAAAAAATTGTTTAGAAGAGATTTCAAAGAGGCTTTCATGAAAAATTTTAATAAACCAATATCTTCAGAAAAAGCTTTTAGTATAATTAAAAAACCAATAACTACAGAAAAATCTACTAATCTTCAGCAATTTAACCAATACTCTTTTGTTGTGTCAAAAACCTCTAATACAAATGAAATTAAACAAGCCATTGAAAAACTTTTTAAAGTTAAAGTGATTAAAATTAATACTTCTATTACAAGAGGAAAAGCAAAATCTTTTAAAGGTAATTTTGGTTACAGAAAAGACACAAAAAAAGCAATAGTTACTCTTCAAGAGGGTAATACTATTGACTCAGCACTGGAGATTAAATAATGTTGAATAAATTCAAACCTGTTACACCTGGTTTAAGAGGAACCATCTTGGTTTCTAAAAAACATCTTTCTAGTGAAAAACCTGTCAAATCTTTATCAAAACCACTTAATTCAACAGGTGGAAGAAACAATCAAGGAAGAATTACTTCTAGACGTATGGGGGGTGGAGTAAAAAGGAAATATAGGATAATTGATTTTAAAAGAAATAAGTTTGACGTCTCTGCGGAAGTAATTAGAAACGAATATGATCCTAATAGATCATCTTTCATTTCTCTTCTTAAGTATGAAGATGGCGAGCTAAGATATATAATATCTCCAAAAAATACTAAAATAGGGGATAAATTAGTTTCAGGAGATAATGTCGAGATCAAAAATGGTAACTGTTTGCCTTTAAAGAATATTCCAGTAGGAACAAATATTCATAATATTGAATTAAAACCAGGTGGAGGAGGACAACTTATTAGATCAGCTGGATCTTCAGCCCAAATAGTATCTAAAGAAGAACCGTATGTTCAAATTAAATTAATATCTGGTGAAATCAGGCACATTAATAAAAATTCTAAAGCTACTATTGGAGAAGTTTCAAATTCAGATCATAAAAATATTAAATTAGGTAAAGCAGGTAGAAAAAGATATTTAGGTTTTAGACCCAAAGTTAGGGGCGTTGTTATGAACCCTGTCGACCACCCACATGGTGGTGGTGAAGGAAGAACTTCTGGTGGAAGAAATCCTGTTACTCCATGGGGTGTTTCAACAAAAGGTAAGAAAACTAGAAATAATAAAAGAACTAACTCTTTTATTATAAAAAGAAGGAAGAAATAATGACCAGATCTGTATGGAAAGGACCTTTCGTTGATTCACAACTAATTAAGAAAGCTGAAAAATCCTCACTTTCTGGAAGAAAAGAGGTGATCAAAACATGGTCTAGAAGATCAACAATTTTACCACAATTTGTTGGATTAACTTTTGGTGTATATAATGGTCAAAAATTTGTCCCAGTTACAATAAATGAACAAATGGTCGGTCATAAACTGGGTGAATTTTCTCCTACCAGATCATTTAAAGGTCACACGGCAGCAGATAAGAAAGCAGAAAAAAAATGAGCAAAAATATATCAATAGCTTTAGCTAAAGACAAAATGATGCGAGTGAGTCCATTAAAACTCTCTCTTGTTGCAAACAGTATAGTAAACAAAACTGCTAATTCCGCCATCAATCAACTTAAGTTTTCTAATAAAAGGATATCAAAAAGTGTTTTAAAAGTTTTAAATGCAGCAATAGCAAATGCTGAGAATAATAAACAATTGGACATAGATAAACTTTATGTCAAAGAGGCTTTTGTTGGAAAAAGTTTAAGAATGAAAAGATGGAGACCTAGAGCTAAAGGTCGGGCAGGATCTATAATTAAACCATTTAGTAATATTACAATTATTGTTGAAGAAAGAAATCAAAAAAATAAGGAAGATAAGTAATGGGACAAAAAGTAAATCCTCATGGAATAAGACTTGGAATAAATAAAACATGGTCTTCAAGATGGTATTCCAAATCAGAATATTCAAAATTGTTGCATCAAGATTTAAAGATAAAATCTTACGTCGAAAGTAAATTAAAAAATGCAAGCATTTCAAAAATCAATATTGAAAGAGCTGCTAAAAAACTAAGAGTATCAATATTTAGTTCAAGACCAGGTATTATAATTGGAAAAAAAGGTGCTGATATTGAGTCTTTAAAAAACAACCTATCTAAACTATCCAATCTTGAGGTTTTTCTTGATATAAAGGAAGTAAGAAAACCAGAAGTTGAAGCAAAATTAGTAGCTGAAAATATAGCCAACCAACTTGAAAAAAGAATTTCTTTTAGAAGAGCAATGAAAAAATCTGTTCAATCTGCAATGCGTTTAGGTGCAAAGGGTGTTAAAGTTGTTTGTAGTGGCAGATTAGGTGGTGCAGAAATAGCAAGAACAGAAAAATATCATGAAGGAAGTGTTCCTTTACACACATTAAGAGGAGATATCGATTATGCCACAGCTGAAGCTGATACTACATATGGAATTTGTGGAATAAAAGTTTGGATAAATAAAGGAGAAATTTTAACTAAAGACCCTTATGCAAGTGAAAAAAAACAAATTGATCAGGGAAGTGTAAGATAGAAATATGAATATGCTCTCTCCAAAAAAGACAAAATTTAGAAAACAATTCAAAGGTAGAATACATGGTAATGCAAAAGGCAATTATAATCTTAACTACGGTAGCTTTGGTTTAAAAGCATTAGAGCCAGAAAGAGTCACTTCAAGACAAATTGAAGCTGCTCGTAAAGCAATTACTAGATATTTAAAACGTGCCGGTAGGATGTGGATTAGAATATTTCCTGATGTTCCTGTATCAAAAAAACCTGCTGAAGTTAGAATGGGTAAGGGAAAAGGATCAATAGAATTTTGGGCTTGTAGAGTAAAGCCAGGTAGAATTATGTTTGAAGTTGATGGCGTTGATATTAAAGATGCTAGAAAAGCAATGACCTTGGCGGCAGCTAAACTTCCAATAAAATGCAAATTTGTGGAAAGAAATATATGAATAAGAAAGTAAAAAAAAGCACCGATATAATTAAATTAAAGGAAGAAATATTAAATTTAAAAAAAACACTAGTTAATTTCTATTTTCAGAAATCTTCTGGACAGTTAGAAAAAACCTCTAGTATTAAAAAAACTAAAAGAGATATTTCTCGATTAAAAACTAGAATAACTGAAATTAGTGGAGTAAAAAATGCCTAAAAGATTGTTATCCGGTACAGTTGTTTCTGCTAATTCTAACAAGACCATAGTAGTAAAAGTTACTCGTAGAGTTAAACATAAATTGTATAGAAAAATTATTTCTCTTTCAAAAAAATATCATGCACATGATGAAAAAAATGAATTTAATGTTGGAGACTTAGTTTCTATAATTGAAACCAGGCCCTATTCAAAACTCAAAACTTGGATTGCTGTCTCAAATAGCGGAGAAGAAAAATGATTCAAATGCAATCAAATTTATTTGTTGCTGATAATTCTGGGGCTAGAAAAATACAATGTATAAAAGTTTTGGGAGGTTCTAAAAGAAGATCAGCCTCAATAGGAGACATCATAGTAGTATCAATTAAGGACGCAATCCCAAGAGCGAAGGTTAAAAAAGGTGATGTGTATAAAGCAGTAATCGTGAGAACTTCAAAGGATTTTCAAAGAAATGACGGATCTACTATTAGATTTGATAAAAATGCAGCAGTACTTCTTGATAAACAAGAAGAACCTATTGCAACAAGGATTTTTGGTCCTGTAACAAGAGAATTAAGAACAAAAAAATTTATGAAAATAATCAGTTTAGCACCCGAGGTATTATAATGAATATAAAATTTAAACTAAAGAAGGGTGATGAGGTAATTGTGTTAGCAGGAAAAGATAAAGGTAAAAAAGGTAAAATTATAAAAATGCTTCCGAAAAAAAACAAAGCAATTGTATCTGAAATTAATAAAGTTAAAAAAAATCAAAAACCAGATAATAATCAAGCAGGTGGTATTATAGAAAAAGAAATGCCTATTCACATTTCTAATTTATCTTTTTATGATAAAAACTTAGATAAAGGTATACGTATTGGATTTAGATATTCTGATAACAAAAAATTAAGATTTAATAAATCTACAGGTAAGGATTTATAATATGACTAGATTATTAGATTTGTATAAAAATAATATAACCAATGATTTAATGTCTAAACTGAAAATTAATAATATACACGAAGTCCCAAAGATTAGAAAAATTGTTCTAAATATGGGAATAGGAGAAGCAAAAGACGATAGTAAACTTACTGATAAAGCAGTTGAAGATTTAACTCTGATATCCGGTCAAAAAGCAATTAAAACAAAAGCAAAAAAAGCAATTTCGGGATTTAAAATTAGGTCCGGCATGCCTTTAGGGGCTATGGTTACGCTTAGAAACAAAATCATGTACGAGTTTCTAGATAGATTAATTAATATTGCATTACCCAGAATAAGAGATTTTAGGGGTTTAAATTCAAAAAGCTTTGATGGTAATGGAAATTTTTCTATAGGAATAAAAGAACATATAATTTTTCCTGAAATAAACTTTGATAAAATTGATAAGGTTAGAGGTCTGGATATAACAATCTGCACTTCTGCTAAGTCAAATAACGAAGCATTAGAATTATTAAAATCATTTAATATGCCTTTTAAGGATGAAAGAATAAATTAGGAGTATCATGGCAAAATCTAGTTCAATTCAAAAAAATAAATCAAGACATAAGCTGATTGAAAAATTTAGTGAAAAACGTAAACTTTTAAAATCTAAAGTAATGGACAAGTCACTTTCTTTAGAAGATAGAATTATGTTTCAAAATAAATTAAATGAACTTCCAAGAAATAGTTCATCAATAAGGCACAGAAATAGATGTGAACTAACTGGCAGATCTAGAGGAGTTTATAGAAAATTTGGTCTTTCTAGAATTAAAATAAGAGAACTTTCAATGACTGGTAATCTACCAGGGGTTGTTAAGTCTAGTTGGTAAGGAGATTGTATAATGGCTTTTAACGACGCACTATCAGATATGTTAGCAAGAATCAAAAATGCACATAGGGCAAAAAAAACTTATACATCTTGTTTTAAATCAAAACTTAACATAAATGTTTTATCTGTACTTAAGGATGAAGGATACATAAGAGACTTTAAAAATATCGAAGAAAAAAATGGTATTGGCAGTATTAAAATTGATTTGAAATATTATAATGGCTATCCAGTAATTAAGAATATTAAAAGAATATCTAAACCAGGTATAAGAGTTTACTCAAAAATTTCCGAATTAGATAAACCATATGGTGGTTTAGGAATATCTATTTTATCTACACCAAAGGGTGTTATGTCTGATCAACAGGCAAGAAAAAATAATGTTGGCGGTGAAGTTCTTTGTGAGGTCTTTTAATGTCAAGAATAGCAAAAAATACTATTAAAATTAATCCAGACATAGCATGCAGTTTTGATAACGGCAATTTTACAGCTAAAGGTAAGTTAGGCGAGATGAAAATTAAAATTCTACCTATTTTTACAATTAAGATTGATCAAAATGAAGTTTCAGTACTACCTAAAAATGAAACTTCGAAGAATAATCCTAATTGGGGTACGACACGAGCTTTAGTTTCTAACATGATAAAAGGTGTCTCAGAAGGTTTTTCAAAAACATTGGAATTAAACGGTACTGGGTATAGAGCCAGTATATCAGGATCTAAACTTAAATTACAATTAGGATACAGTCACGATATTGATTTTGAAATTCCTAATGAAGTTAAGATTGAATGTCCTAAGCAAAATATTATTAACCTACAAAGTTTTGATAAAGAAAAACTAGGTGCAACTGCAGCAAAAATCAGATCTTTTAGAAAACCCGAACCTTTTAAAGGTAAAGGTATCAAGTATTCAAATGAATATATATTTAGAAAAGAAGGTAAGAAAAAATAAAATGAAAAAAAGATCAGAAAAAGTAAGATTTAAGTTAAAAAAAGTTTCCAATCGAAATCGTTTAACAGTATTCAAATCAAATTCACATTTATACGCTCAATTAATTGATGACTCTAGGGGTTCTACTTTAGCAAGCGCCTCTTCGATAGAGAAAGGCATTAAAGATAAAAAACTTTCAAAAAAAGAATTAGCTGAATTAATCGGTAAAGAAATTGCAAAAAAAATTATTTCTAAAGGTATTAAAGATGTAGCCTTTGATAGAGGTAAGTATAAATATCATGGTTTGATAAAAATACTTGCTGATGCTGCGAGAAGTGAAGGTTTAAATTTTTAAAGGAGTAATATGTTTGAGAATGATAAATCAGAATATAGTGAGCATTTAGTAACAATCAACAGAGTTGCTAAAGTTGTAAAGGGAGGAAGGAGATTTGGTTTTGCAGCAATTATGATTGTTGGTGATAGTAAAGGAAGAGTTGGGTTAGGCACAGGAAAAGCAAAAGAGGTTCCTGAAGCTGTAAGAAAAGCTACTGAAAATGCAAAAAATAAAATGGTAAGAGTTCACTTAAAAGATAACAGAACTATACATCATGATATAGTTGGTAGATTTGGTGCCGGAAAAGTAATACTTCGAACTGCTGCACCTGGAACAGGAATTATTGCAGGCGGACCAATGAGAGCTTTATTTGAATCTTTAGGTATTAAAGATGTTGTAGCTAAATCAACTGGGACTTCAAATCCACATAATATGTTAAAGGCAACATTTAATGCTTTTAAATCTTCCGAGTCTCCTAAGTCTGTAGCTTCCAAAAGATCAAAAAAAATTAATGAAATAAACTATAAGAGTAATTAAATGAAAATTAATCAACTAAAATCTAATAAGACTTCGGGTAAAAGAAGAAAAAGGGTTGGAAGAGGTTCTGGCTCTGGTTTAGGAAAAACATCTGGAAGAGGAGTAAAAGGTCAAAAATCTAGATCAGGTGTTTCTATAAGTGGTTTTGAAGGTGGACAGATGCCTTTATACAGAAGACTCCCAAAAAGAGGTTTTAAAAACCCATTTTCTAAAAAAATTCAAAAAATTAACTTTAATACTTTAAGCTTTTTATCAAAAAAACATAACCTTAATTTAGAAAAAATTTCAGAAAAAGAACTCTTTGAAAAGAAAATTTTTCATAAATCAAAAGGTAAATTAAAATTACTTAATGTAGGTAAAATTGAAAAACCAATAAATATTGAAATTTCGTATGCATCTAAAAAAGCTATAGAGGCTCTTGAAAAAATTGGTGGAAAAATAAATTTACTAACTAAATAAAATGGCTACACCGGCAAATAGATTAGCGAACAACCTAAACTTTGGAGCGTTAGGCAAAGCTACTGAGCTAAGACAGAGATTGTTATTTACACTTGGTGCGCTTATTGTATTTAGACTTGGAACATTCTTGCCAATACCTGGTATTAATCCAATTGCTCTTCAGCAGTTTTTCGAACAACAATCTTCAGGAATACTAGGTATTTTTGATACATTTTCTGGAGGAGCACTTGGAAGAATGGGTATATTTGCTCTTGGTGTAATGCCTTATATTTCTGCATCAATAATAATGACATTAATGCAATCTGCAGTTCCATATTTAAAATCTTTAAAGGAGCAAGGATCAAAAGGCAGAAGACAGTTGTTACAATATTCAAGATATTTAACAGTATTAATAGCAGCTCTTCAAGGTTATGGAGTTTCAATCGGTTTAGAGTCAATGCAAACTATGTATGGAAACATTGTTTTTGAACCAGGTTTATTTTTTAGAATGACTACAGTTATAACTCTTGTTGGAGGTACTATATTTCTTATGTGGCTAGGTGAGCAAATTTCTTCCAGGGGGGTTGGTAATGGAATATCACTTATCATTACGGCTGGTATTATTGCTAATTTACCAAGTGCTTTTGTTAGCACTCTTCAGCTTGGAAGAACTGGAGAATTAAGTATTGCATTCATACTTGGAATATTAATATTAATATTATTTTTAATAATATTTATTGTTTTTATCGAAAAAGCGCAAAGAAGACTCCCAGTTCAATATCCAAAAAGACAAGTTGGAAATAAGATTTATGGTGGTCAAAGTTCACACTTACCTCTTAAAATTAATACCGCTGGAGTTATTCCAGTAATCTTTGCCTCTTCAATTTTATTATTACCAAATACAATGTCTGGATTTGGTGCTGGATCATCAAGTGAAATTTTTATTATGATTTCAAGCTATTTAGGAAGAGGTCAGCCACTATATTTATTATTTTATGCAGCAATGATAATATTCTTTGCTTTTTTCTATACCGGAATAGTATTCAACCCTGATGAACAAGCAGAAAATCTTAGAAAATATGGCGGTTTTATTCCAGGAATTAGACCTGGAGAAAATACAGCGAACTACATCGAGTTTGTCTTAACTCGCATTACAACTATCGGAACAATTTATCTTACATTTGTTGCACTTCTTCCAGAATTTTTGCTCTCTAGAACATCCATACCATTTTATTTAGGTGGTACTGCGTTATTGATAGTTGTTGTGGTTATGATAGATTTTATAACACAAGTTCAATCTCACTTATTCCAACATCAATATGAAAACTTATTGAAAAAAACTAAATTAAAAGGAAGAAGATAAATTGACAAATATAATTTTCTTTGGCCCACCTGGTGCAGGCAAAGGAACACAAGCAAAAAAAATATCAGATTTTTTTAAACTTCAACACCTATCTACAGGTGAAATTTTGAGATTAAAGATATCACAAAAAGATGAGTTAGGTTTAAAATTAAAAGATATTATAGCTAGTGGAAAATTGGTTTCCGATGATGTCCTAAATGAAATTGTTGCTGAAAAGATTGTTACATGTAAAGATACTGGTTTTATACTTGATGGGTATCCAAGAACACTTAATCAATCCCGATTTTTAGAAAAAATTCTTAAAAATAATTTTTTAAAACTAAATTTTATTTTTAATATTAATATTACTTTTGATACATTAAAAAATAGAATAATAAATCGCTCTAAAGAGGAGGGAAGAGAAGATGATAATCTAGATGCTATAAAAACTAGATATGATGCGTATATACAAACTACAACTGAGGTTTCAAATTATTACAGTTCAGAAAATCCTGAAATTTTCTTTGATATTGATGGAAGTGATCAAATCGAGGAAATTACAAATAAAATTAAAAAAATCATTGTAAAATAATGATTTTCTGCCAAATTTTATCATTTCTTCACTTGACTAAAGCCTGATAAATCATGTATTCACCCACATTCATTTTCAACAAATACAATGGCTAGAATATCTGGAGTAAACATACCTACTAATAAAAGAGTGCATATTGCTCTTACGTATATTTACGGTATTGGAATGAAAGTTGCTAATAATATTTGTGAATCAGCCTCAATAGATATCTCAAAAAGAGTTAGTGAGCTTAACGATGAAGAATTAAATAAAATTAGAGATCTAATAGATAAGAATTACTCAGTAGAAGGTGATTTAAGAAGAAAAGTGTCAATGGATATTAAAAGATTAAACGATCTAGGGTGTTATAGAGGATTGAGACATAGAAAAAAACTTCCAGTAAGAGGACAAAGAACTCATACTAATGCTAGGACAAGAAAAGGTAAAGCTGTTGCTATAGCAGGAAAGAAAAAAGTTACTAAAGGGTAAAATGGTAGAGAAAAAAAAATCAAAAATTAAAAAGAAAGTCTCTTCGGGAGTAGCTCATATAGTGTCCTCTTTTAACAATACTATTATCACTATATCTGACGAAAAAGGTAATGCGCTAGCTTGGTCTTCTGCGGGTCATAAAGGTTTTAAAGGTTCAAGAAAATCCACTCCCTATGCAGCTCAAATTGCAGCTGAAGATGTTGGAAATAAAGCTAAAGAATATGGTCTTAAATCTCTTAAGGTTGAAGTATCAGGTCCAGGATCAGGAAGAGAGTCAGCTCTTAGATCGCTACAATCAATTGGTTATGTAATATCATCAATTAAAGATGTTACACCTATACCACATAATGGTTGTAGGCCAAGAAAACGAAGAAGAGTTTAATTTTAAAGGAGTAAATAAGTGTTACAGAAAAATTGGAGCGAATTGATTAAACCTAACAAAATGGAAGTAAATCTTGAAGAAACTAATGGAAAAATTGGCGTATTGACCGCAGAGCCTCTTGAAAGAGGGTTTGGTTTAACTCTTGGAAATGCAATTAGAAGAATTTTACTTTCTTCTTTACAAGGAGCTGCAATTACTTCAATCAAAATTAAAGGTGTTGTTCACGAATTCTCAACAATACCAGGAGTGAAAGAAGATTTGACTGACATATTATTAAATTTAAAAAATGTAGCTGTTAAGGTGCATTCACCTGGTCTTAAAAAAATGTATCTTAAATCATCTGGGTCAGGTGAGTTACGCGCAGGAAATTTTGAGACTGATTCTGAGACTGAAATTATGAACCCAGATCAATTAATTATGACTTTAGATTCCAATGCAGAACTAGAAATTGAGGCAAATGTTGAAACTGGAAAAGGATATGTTTCAGCTGAAGTTGCTGAAGATGAAAACAAGATTATAGGTGAAATAAAATTAGATGCTATGTTTAGTCCCGTTGTTAAGACCTCTTATAAAGTAGAAAATAGTAGAGTAGGTCAAGTAACTGACTATGATAAACTAATCTTTGAAGTTGAAACAAATGGTGCAATTTCACCAGATGATGCTATTGCATTAGCAGCTAGGATTTTACAAGATCAACTTCAGCCTTTTATTAACTTTGATGAACCAGAGATTGCTCCTGATCAGTCACAAGTTGAAAAATTATCATTCAATTCTAATTTACTTAAAAAAGTTGAAGAACTTGAACTGTCTGTAAGGTCAGCTAATTGTCTGAAAAATGATAATATTATATACATAGGGGATCTTGTTCAAAAATCTGAATCTGAAATGCTTAGAACACCAAATTTTGGTAGAAAATCGCTAAACGAAATTAAGGAAGTGTTGCAAGTAATGGAGCTTAACTTAGGAATGTCAGTTCCAGATTGGCCTCCAGATAATATAGATGAACTCGCAAAAAAATATGAGGATCCTTTTAATAAATAGATGAAACATAATATTAAAAATAAAAAGCTTAATAAAACTTCAAGTCACAGGAAGGCTATGTTTATGAACATGTCAAACTCTTTAATTAAACATGAGCAAATAACAACTACTCTTCCTAAAGCTAAAGAATTAAAAAGGTTTGTTGAAAAAATCATTACATTAGGAAAAAAAGGTAGTCTTGAGTCTAGAAGAAAAGCAATTTCTATACTACAAGATAAAAAAATGACCGAAAAAGTTTTCAGTATTTTTTCTGATAGATACAAAAATAGAAATGGTGGTTATACAAGAATTATAAAGATAGGTAACAGATTTGGAGATAATGCTCCTACAGCAATAATAGAATTAGTTGATAGGGACGAAAATGCTAAAGGCTTAGATAGTGGCCCCGTTGTAGAGAAAAAAACTACTGAGGAAGTAGAAGAACAACCACAAGCATAAATTAATTTGCTTCAATTGTTATTAGTATCATCCGGGGGAGCTTTAGGTGCTTTATTACGATTTTATCTAGGAAATTTTTTAAAGATTTATTTTCTAAACAATTTTTATGCAACTCTTTCAATAAATATTGTTGGATCTTTCCTTATCGGATACTTGGTTTCTCTAGGTTATATAAAAAATTTGTCTGAAACTTTTATAAAATACTTTCTTATAATTGGTTTACTAGGTTCTTTTACAACTTTTTCTGCCTTTTCTTATGAAGTTGTAGATTTATTTTTATCTAAAAAATTATTTTATGGTATCGTTTATGTAATTTCATCAGTATTTTTTTGTATAATCGCAGCATATATAGGAATATATATAAATAAGGTTTGATTAGAAAATACAAAATAGATCAAAATTTATGTATAAGATTAGATAAATATCTTAAAATAAAATTTAGTGCTTTAACTCAAAGTTTTATTGAAAAAAATATTAGAAAAAAAAATATTCTTGTTAATAACTCTAAAAAATCTTCAAAATATATAATTCAATTGAATGATGAAATAAAGATTCTAAATTTTCATAAAGATAAATATAAAAATAAAATAATTTTTAAAAAAAACAAACAAATACCTAAAAAAATCATTGAAAATTTTAAATCATGTATAATTTTTCAGAATGATAATTTTATTATTTTTAACAAATGGTCATCAATTGCAACTCAGGGTGGAAGTAAAATAAATATTTCAGTAGATGACATAATAAAATTTATTTCCTCTGATTATAGGTTAGTTCATAGACTTGATAAGGAAACATCTGGTCTATTAATAATAGCAAAGAATTTAAAAACTGCAAAAATTTTTGGTAATTTATTCAAATTAGGTGTTATTGAAAAAACATACATAGCTTTTTGTGAAGGAAAACCTAAATTAAAGGAGTCAAACGTTAACTTAGATATTAAAAACAAATACAATAAAATTGAAAATACTAAAACCCTTTATAAAGTTTTAGAGACAAATAATGGCATTTCTTTAATATTATATAAACCTCTTACTGGGAAAACTCATCAATTAAGAATTGTATCAAAAAAATTAGGTTGTCCTATAATTGGCGATAAAAAATATAATCCCTTTTCGAAATTCCAAAGTGAGGAACTTAAACTGAATGCTTTTAATTTAAAATTTCTCTATAAGGATAAAAAATTTGAATTTTCATCAAATTTAACAAAAAATATATCTATTTTTATGAAGAAAAATAAATTTAAAAACTTGAATAAATATAATATCTTTAAACTTTAGATAGTTTTTCTAAAAAAATATTTAGAAATTTTTTATCAAATTCTTCTTTTGAAATTTTTACACCTAATTCTAGCAAAGATGTATTCTTATAATTTTTTAGTCCACAAGCGTGAATGTAATCATAGTATTTTAAATCTGGATTAATATTTACACTTAATCCATGATAAGTTATCCACTTTGATATTCTTAAGCCAATAGCTCCAATTTTCATTTCTTTTTTAAATTTCACATTTTTGGTCTCTGTAACCCATATTCCAACTCTATCTTTAAATGATCTTGCTTTTACACCATACAAATTAAGTAAACTAATCAAAGAATTTTCAATAATACTTATAAAGATTCGAATATCTTTTTTCTTTTTGTTCAAATCAATTAGGAAATAAATAATTCTTTGGCCTGGACCATGATAAGTAGTTTTACCCCCTCTATTTGACTTAAAAACTAAAACATTATTTTTTTTTAGTATTTCATCACTTTTTGCACTAGTACCTTGAGTATAAATGTGATCATGTTCAAGAAACCATATTAATTCAGTAGATTTTTTATCTTTGATTTTTTTAATTCTAGTTTGCATTAAATTTAAGCTTTCCTCATAATTGATTAAATATTTTGACGTTTTTATTTCGATACCGTTCATATTATATTTAATCATGATCTGTTGATACTTAATATCCTATCTGATATTTAATTCTAGTAAATATGCGGCTGTGGCGGAATTGGTATACGCGCAGCGTTGAGGTCGCTGTGGGATTTATCCTGTGGAAGTTCAAGTCTTCTCAGCCGCACCACTTTAACTATGAATGATAAACTAAATATAATTAAAAATAAATTCTCTGCTGATCAATCAGTTGAATTAGTCACTAGTTATCTAGAAAATTATCAAAATAGTAAAATTTTTAATTATTTAGAGAATATTCATAATGCAGATATAGCAGAATTACTGCAAAATCTTGATCCTGTTCTAAGACTTAGTCTACTAAATATTATTAGAGATAAATTCGATCCAGAAATATTAACATATCTAAATGACAGTTTAAGAGAAGAAATAGTTGAAACACTCGATATTAAGCAGTTGGCTAGTAATGCTAAACAATTAGATATTGATGATGCAGTTGATTTAGTGGAAGATTTAGAAGAAGAAGATCAAAACACTTTTTTAGAGAATTTAGAAGAAGAAGAAAGAAATTTAATTGAAGAAGGATTAAATTATCCTGAAGACTCTGCAGGTAGATTGATGCAAAGAAAATTCGTATCAATAGATCAAATGTGGAATGTTGGTCAGGCTATAGATTACCTCAGAGCAAACAAAAGAAATTTACCTGATGATTTTTATGACATTTATTTAATAGATCTTAATAGAAAAGTTGAAGGCGTAGTGCCTTTAGGAAGACTAATGGGTTCAAAAAGAGATATAAAACTAAGATCTATTTCAAATAAAGATATTCGTGTAATTGAAGTTAATACTGATCAAGAGGAAGTTGCTTACCAGTTTAGTAAATATGGATTAGTTAGCGCACCAGTTATTGATGAGCAAAAAAAAATTATAGGATCAATTACTGTTGATGACGTTGTCGATGTCATAGAAGAAGAAAGAGAAGAAGATATATTAAAACTAGGTGGTGTTGGTCATACTGACATTTATAATTCAGTAATAGATACAACAAAATCAAGAATATCATGGTTAATTGTAAATTTAATGACAGCGGTTGTTGCTTCTTTAGTTATAGGTTTATTTGAAGCAGCTATTGAAAAAGTAGTTGCTTTAGCAATATTAATGCCCATAGTTGCATCTATGGGTGCAAATGCGGGGACGCAGACTTTGACTGTTGCAGTAAGAGCACTTGCAGTAAAAGAATTAACGACAAGTAATGCATTAAAGATAATTACTAAAGAAACATTAATAGGCGGTATTAATGGTATAATATTTGCAATAGTAATATCGCTGGTTTCTATATATTGGTTTCAAGATTTTATGTTAGGCGTAATTATTGGATTAGCAATGGTATTAAACTTGATACTAGCTGGTTTTGCTGGAACAATAATACCTATTGCACTAGAAAAAATGAAAATTGACCCGGCATTAGCTTCAGCTGTAATATTAACCACAATAACGGATGTTTTCGGCTTTCTATCTTTTTTAGGATTAGCAACCTTATTTTTGATATAATATTCACTATATTATGTTTTCATGTTAAAAAAACAAAATCTTATAGAATACTTTTATCAAGGTATAAAAAGTAAAAATAATTTAAAAATTGGTGTAGAGCACGAAAAATTTGTATTAAATAAAAAAAATCTTTCACATCTTTCATATAATGAGCCTAATGGAATTAAAGATATATTACTTAGGTTTGTAAATGATGGATGGAAACCCAAATATGATGATAATAACACTACAATTATAGCCTTGGAGAGATTTGGTGAAAATATAACGTTAGAACCAGGTGGACAAATTGAACTATCTGGTGCTCAATTAAGCAATATACATCAAACTTGTAGTGAAACTAGTAGACATTTAGTTGAACTTAAAAATATTGGAGAAGAATTTGATTTTATTTTATTAGGATTAGGTGTTGAGCCCTCTCTAGCTTTGGAAGAATTCTCCTGGGTACCTAAACAGAGGTATAATATTATGAAGAAGTATATGACTAAAGTTGGAAGCCTAGGTCATCACATGATGAAAAGAACATGCACTAATCAAGTTAATTTAGATTTTTACTCTGAAGATGATATGAAACGAAAATACCGGTTAATGCTAAATTTAGAGGCAATAGCAACAGCAATGTTTGCTAATTCACCTTTTGAAAAAAAAAATATCTCTAAATTTAAAAGTTTAAGATCACATTTTTGGCATCATACTGATAAAGATAGAACAGGAATAATACCATTTGTATTTGAAAAAGGGTTTAGTTTTGAAAAATATGTTGAGTATGCACTAGACGTTCCAATGTATTTTATCATTAGAAATCATAAATATATTGATATGACACAATATACTTTTAGAGAGTTTTTTTTAAATAAAACTAAAATAAATTTGAATACAGAACCCACTCTCAATGACTGGAAAGATCACTTATCTACTTTATTTCCACAAGTGAGATTGAAGCAATTTTTAGAAATAAGGTCAATGGATGCATGTTCATGGGATCTTATATGTTCACAACCTGCATTTTGGACCGGTTTATTATATGATGAAAATTCATTAAATAAAACTCAAGAAATAGTTGAAGGATGGTCTCATCAGGATAGAGACTATCTAAATAAAAATACTCCAAAAGAGGGGCTTTCTTGTCGTTTTAAAGAGAAAACAGTACTAAATATTGCTCAAAATTTATTTGAAATATCTAAAGAAGGTTTGGACAGAAGAAATATTTTGGATAACAAAAAACAATATAATGAAACTTATTATTTGAAAGATCTTGAAAAAAATTTATCAAATAATCAATCACCTGCTGATGTACTTATTAATAAATTTTATAATAATTGGAACAAAGATATAAATAATATCTATTCTGAAAATATTTTTTAATGAATAAAAAAATTGCTATTCAAATGGATCCTATTGAAAAAATTGATTATGAGTTTGATACATCTTTTTTAATTGCCCATGAAGCTCAAGTAAGAGGTTATGAAATATTTTATTACAATCCAAAAAATTTATTTATTCAAGACAGTATTGTAAAGGCTAAAGGTAAATATATTAAATTGTATTTAAATGAAAAAAAATATTTTGAATATTTATCAAACGAAATAACACTAAATTTATCTGATTTTAAATTTGTTTTTCTTAGACAAGATCCTCCATTTGATATGAATTATATTACATCAACGTATATACTGGATTTTTTACCTGATAGTACTCATGTTATTAATAATCCTACTGCTGTTAGAAACTCCACTGAAAAATTATATACATTTAATTTTAAAGAATTTATGGCACCAACAATAGTATCTAAAGATTTAGATCATATTGAGGAATTCCTTAATTTACATAAAGTTATTATTACAAAGCCTTTGTACGGCAATGGAGGTATTGGTATACATAAATTTACTAAAGAAAGTTTTGATAGAGAAAAACTTAAGTCATATCTAGATCTACCTTTGATGGTCCAAAAATTTATTAAAGAGATTAATCTTGGTGATAGAAGAATAATATTTATTGATGGGGATTATGTAGGATCCGTTTCAAGAGTTCCTCAAGCAGGAGAAGTGAAGGCAAATTTTCATGCAGGAGGTATTCCTAGCAAAACCGAATTAGTATTTAGAGATAAACAAATAATTGATAAATTGGGTCCAGAATTAAGAAAAAAAAATCTTTTCTTTGTTGGAATCGATGTAATCGGAGATTATCTCACTGAAATAAATGTAACATCTCCAACAGGAATTAAACAAATAAATATATTAAATAATGTTAAATTAGAAAATCTTTTCTGGGATAAGCTTGAAGCAAAATATAAATTAGTTTAATGACAATATATATAAAGGACATTTAAATGAATAAAGAAAGAATTTTGATTAATGAATTAGACACTTTTAAAAAAATAAATTCTAATGTTCTGGGTTTTTTTTTAGCCCTATTTGGAACACTGTTACTTGCGATCTCTGCAAAAGTTCAGGTACCTTTTTGGCCAGTGCCAATGACAATGCAAACTTTTGTTATCTTTTTAATTGGAATGACTTACAGTATAAGACTTTCCTTTATCACTGTAGCTCTGTATTTATTTGAAGGAGCAGTGGGATTGCCTGTATTTGCATCAGGTGGTGGAATTGCTTATCTTACTGGACCAACAGCTGGTTACCTATATGGAATGCTTTTAGCTTCAATTACAATCAGTTATTTTGCTAATTTAGGATTTAGTAAAACATATCTTAAAGCAACCTTTTCACTTTTAATAGGATCAATTATTATATTTACAATAGGTATTTTATACCTTGGATCTATTATTGGTTTTGAAAAAGCTATTGTAGCTGGTTTAATGCCATTCATTCCAAGTGAAATATTCAAGATAGCTTTAGCTGTTACTTTAATTCCAACATTTCAAAAAATTACTAAAAATTAATTTTTAATGAAAATTGGTATTGATTTGGGTGGTACCAAAACCGAAGGTATCATCATCGATGCTCATGGTAAAGAATTAAAACGTCAAAGAATAACAACTGAAAAAAATTATGATGGAACAATTAAGGGGATATTATCAATTGTTAACAACTTTGAAAAATTATTTGGTAATGTAGCAAATATAGGTATCGGAATGCCTGGAGCAATATCAGCCGACTCAGCGTTGATTAAAAATGCTAATTCCATTTGGCTAAACGGAAAACCACTAAAAAAAGATTTAGAAAAAATTTTAAAAAAAAATGTAAATTTAGAAAATGATGCAAACTGTTTTACTTTATCGGAAGCAGTTGATGGTGCTGGAAAGGGTCATAAAGTTGTATTTGGAGTAATTATTGGCACAGGAACAGGAGGAGGAATTGTTATAGACCATAAAGTTCTTCAAGGAAGGAATCATATAGGTGGTGAATGGGGTCACGTTACTTTACCAAATCGGTCAGATGAAGAAAAAAAGTTTGTAAAAAAATGCTACTGTGGGAAAGATGGTTGTATTGAAACATATGTATCAGGACCAGGTTTTGCTTCATCATTTAATTTAAGATTCAATAAACAATTTGATTCTCATCAAATTCTGGATGGTTTTAAAAACTTTGATGAAGATTGTACATTTGCGCTAAAGCAATATACAAATCATTTGGCAAGAGGCCTTTCATTGGTATGTAATATTCTTGACCCTGATATTATTGTCTTAGGCGGTGGAATGTCAAATATTGAATATATATATAAAAATATTGATATAGAATTAAAAAAATATGTATTTACTGATACTCTTCATACTAAAGTCGTTAAAAATATGCATGGAGATTCAAGTGGAGTTAGAGGAGCTGCTTGGCTATCTTAAATACCGCCCATTGAAATGTATTTAATAACTAGATAATCGTCTAAACCGTACTTTGATCCTTCTCTTCCCATCCCTGATTCTTTTACTCCCCCAAACGGTATTTCAGCAATTGTTGGAAGTCCATTATTAATTGACACAATACCATATTCCAAAGCTTCAGCAACTTTCCATACTCTACTAATATCTCTTGAATAAAAATAAGATGCTAAACCATAAGGAGTATCGTTTGCTAAATTTATTACTTCTTCATCATTTGAAAATTTATATAATGGAGCAACTGGACCAAATGTTTCCTCAAATGTAATTTTAGCTTTAGTTGTCACATGTGATAAGACTGTAGGTTGATAAAAATTACCACCAAGTGAATGAACGTCACCACCTACGGCTATTTTTGCACCCGTATTTACTGCATCTTGCACATGATCAATTACTTTATCTAAAGATGATTTATCTATAAGTGGACCTGACACAACGCCTTCATCTAGTCCATTTCCAACTTTAATTTTTTTCACCTCAGCTGAAAATTTTTCTAAAAATTCATCATAAACTTTCTCATGAACAAAAATTCGATTTGAACAAATACAAGTTTGACCACTATTTCTAAACTTACTTTGCATTGCTCCAGTTACAGCTTCATTCAGATCAGCATCATCAAATACTATGAAAGGTGCATGACCACCCAATTCCATTGAAACCTTTTTTACAGTTGAAGCGCTTTGTTCCATTAATATTTTGCCAACTTCGGTCGAACCTGTAAATGAAATTTTTCGAACCATTGGATTTTTAGTTAATTCTAAACCTATGTCTTTTGCAGATCCTGTAATAATATTAAACACACCTTTAGGAAAACCAGCCTTATGCGCTAATTCAGCAACTGCCAAAGCCGAATAAGGAGTTTGACTTGCTGGTTTAACAACTGCTGTACAACCTACTGCTAAAGCAGCTGCACATTTTCTAGTTATCATTGAGTTGGGGAAGTTCCAAGGAGTGATGGCTCCAACAACTCCTACAGGTTGTTTAATTACGACTATTCTTTTTCCAGGTCTTGGGTCTGGTATTATATCGCCATATACTCTTTTTGCCTCTTCTGCATAAAATTCAATGTATGATGCTCCCATTAATATTTCACCCTTAGCTTCTGCTATAGGTTTACCTTGTTCTATCGTCATTATTTTTGCAAGATCTTCTACGTTTTCAACAATTAAATCTCCCCATTTTTTAAGAATAACAGATCTTTCTTTTGCAGTTGTGTTTTTCCATGTCTGAAAAGCATTGTTCGCATTTTCTATTACTTTTTTTGTTTCGTCTTTTGTAAATTTAGGAACTTTGCCGATGATCTCTTGTGTTGCGGGATTATTTACCTCTAAAAAATCACCAGATTGGCTTTCAACCCAACTACCATTGACATAACATTTTTCTTTAAACAGAGATTTATTATTTAATTCCATAACCTATAAATATATACTTAACTTAAATTAAGGAACTTATAATGACAATAGTAAATTCGTGGAATGAATGGGATACTCTTAAACACGTAATAGTTGGTAGAGTAGAAAATTCAAATATTCCACCAATTGAACCCGCTCTTGCTCCAAAAATTAGTAAAGATAGCGGTATGATTGGATCTCATGGTCCAAGACCGAAGGATGCAATTGATAAAGCTAATATCCAATTAGACAATTTTGTAAAAATATTGAACAATCTTGATATAAAAGTTGATAGACCAACTCCAATAGATTTCAGTCAAACAATTAATACTCCAGATTGGTTAAATGAAGGTATGTTTGGTTGTATGCCTCCAAGGGATGTTATATTAACATTAGGTAATGAAATGCTAGAAGCACCAATGTCTTATAGATGTAGATGGTTTGAATATCTTGCGTATAGACCATTACTGGAAAAATATTATTCAGAAGATAAAAATATGAGATGGGAGTCGGCCCCAAAACCAAGATTAACTAATCAATCTTATAAGTCTAATTATCTTCCTGAAGGCATAACGGAAGAAGAACGACACAAAAAAATCGAAAATAGAGACATGATATTAACAGAAAAAGAACCACTTTTTGATGCTGCAGAAATTTTACGTTTTGGAAAAGATCTTTTTTATCACAATAATTTTACATCAAATTTAAGTGGTTTAGATTGGTTAAGAAGACATTATCCAAATCATCGTGTTCATCAAATTAATTTGCCAGGTGATTTAATACCAACTCACATTGATGCTTGTTTTACTCCTATTAAACCAGGAGTTATAATTATTAATCCGAATAGAAAGATATCATCAGAGCAAAGAAAAATTTTTGATGATAATAAATGGGAAATTCATGAAGCAGCTCCTTCTATTCACAATAGTCCACCACCTATGTGTTATTCATCTATTTGGTTATCAATGAACGTTTTGATAATTGATCCTAAAACTATATGTGTCGAATCATCGGAAGTAAAAATGATTAAACAAATGGAAAGTTTTGGGTTAGATGTTATTCCAGTTCCTTTTAGAGACGTTTATGCATTTGGTGGAAGCTTGCATTGTGCCACAACTGATGTTTACAGAGAAGGTGAATGTGAGGATTATTTTCCAAATCAATAATGGCTAGTTTTAATCAAAATAATGTTAAAGCTAATTTACAGGATACAAACTTTTCTAGAATTGGTGTAATTACACTATCAACTGATTTTACCATTGAGCAAGATTTTAGAAAAATTTGCCATAATTTACCAGTTGATCTTTTTTTTAATAGGATACCTTTTTTAAATCCTCTAACTCATGAAAATTATTTAAAGATGGCTGATCATATTACAGAAACAACAAATCAAATATTGCCCAATGAAAAAATACAAGTTGTAGCCTATGGATGTACTTCGGGCACTATTGAAATTGGTGAAAAAAGAATAAGATCTGAAATCTTCAAAGCTAAACCTGATGCTTTAATTACTACACCTATCACAGCTGCTATCAAAGCACTTAAATCGTTAAATCATAAAAAAATTGCTGTTCTTACCCCTTATCCAAAAGATGTGAATATTAAAGTTTACAACTATTTAATTGATAGTGGATTTAAAATTAAATCATTTAGTTCATTTAATTTAAATTATGACTCAGAAATTGCCAAAGTTACTCATGATAGCTTAATACAAACAATTTCCTCAATTGATTTAAAAGATGTTGATAGCATTTTTGTTTCTTGTACTGCATTAAAAGTAATTGATATTATCGAAGAATTAGAGTCAAAATTAAGCACACATATCATTTCAAGTAATCAAGCTATTATTTGGGACTCATTAAGATTGTCTAATATTAATCAAAAAATTGATGGTTATGGTAACCTATTTAAATTACATTAATTAGGAATTAAATTGATTACACTTCAACAAATACAAGATGCACATAAGAAAATTTTACCTTATGTTAATTATACACCATTAATTAATTCTAATTTCTTATCAAAAAGTAATACAGTAAAACTAAAGTTAGAAAATTTTCAAATCACTGGTTCATTTAAGTTAAGAGGTGCCGTTAATAAGCTACTTTCTTTAAGTGAAGATGACAAGAATAAAGGAGTCATCGCAGTTTCTACAGGCAATCATGGCAAAGGCGTTGCTTATGCTTCAAAGGTATTGGGCATTCAATCAACAATATTTATGTCTTCGATGGTTCCAGAATATAGAAAAGAGGCTATTGAAAAATTAGGAGCAAAAGTAGAAATTATTGGAAAGAATAGTGATGAAGCTGATTTACATGCTAAACAAATTGCGAAAGAAAAAAATATCCCATTAATTCACCCCTTTGATGATGAAGACATTATTATTGGCCAAGGTACAGTTGGGCTTGAAATGCTTACTGAATTTCCTGAAGTTGATACTGTAATTATACCAACATCTGGTGGCGGTCTTATATCTGGAATAGCACAAGCTATTAAACTTCAAAAACCTGACACAAAAATTATTGCCGTATCTATGGAAAGAGGTCCTTCAATGTATGAAAGTCTAAAAAAAGGAAGACCTGTTGATGTAGAGGAAACTGAAACTTTAGCAGATTGTCTAGGGGGTAGTATTGGCTTAGATAATAAATTTACATTTAATATTGTACAACAATACGTTGATGACTTTGTTTTAGTAAGTGAAGAAAAAATAGCTGAGGGAATTAGAATAAATTTTTTAGAACATAAAATTGTATCTGAAGGTGCTGCAGCAACAAGTGTAATGGTTGTTAAAGAAAAACTAACATCGCACTTAGGAAAAAATATAATCTGTTTAATTTGTGGTGGAAATATTGACTCGGAATTGTTTAACAAAGTTTTAAGTCATGCTCATCCTTAATAAAAATGATATTATTCAACATGTAGATTTGAATAAAAATCTCATACCAATAATAGAGGAGGCATTTATAAGTTTATCAAAAGGATTGGTAATTATGCCACCTATAATGAGAATTGATATTGAAAAATATCATGGTGAATCTGATGTTAAAGCTGCATACGTTGAGGGTCTTGATAGTTTTGCAATAAAAATCGCTTCAGGTTTTTTTGATAATCCAAAACTTGGTCTGCCATCTAGTAATGGACTGATGGTTTTATTAGATTCAAAGACTGGAGTTGTAAAATCTATTCTATTGGATGAAGGTTATCTTACAGATACTAGAACAGCTATAGCAGGAGCAATAGCTACAAAATATTTATCAAATCAAAATGCTAATTCTGTTGGTATTATTGGAGCTGGAATTCAAGCCAAATTACAACTTCAAGCAGTAATGTTAGTAAGAAAAATAAAAAAAATAATAGTATGGACAAGAGATGAGACAAAAGCATACCAATTTATCGAAGGTTTTAAAGATTTAGATTTAGATTTGCATGTAGCTTCTTCTTGCAAGGAGTTGGCAAGCTTATCAGAAATAATAGTTACAACGACTCCTAGTAAAAAACCTCTTTTGGAATTTGATTGGATAATTAAAGGAACTCACATAACAGCAATGGGATCAGATGCAGAACAAAAAAACGAATTAGATCCTCAGATGTTAAAACATTGCGATCAATATGTACCTGACAATCAATTACAAACAAGTATTTTGGGTGAATTACATCATGCTTTAAAACAAAATATAATTTCTTCTAAAGAAAAATTTAATGAACTTGGCGATATTATTAACGATCCAAGCTTAGGAAGAAAAAATAAAGAAGATATAACAATATGTGATTTGACAGGAACTGGCGTACAAGATACTGCAATAGCAAGATTTGCTTATAATCTTTGTAAAACAAATAATTTAGGCATCAATATTTAATTTATGAGTCAAGCAATAATAAAAAAAACGTCTGATTACTTCAAATCAAAAGGAGTTGTCTTGCCAAGCATAAGTGAACTTCAAGACCCTCAAATTATTAATGATGATATTAAAAATTCTCTAAAAAAAATAAATAATAATGATATCAATCCTCTTAACCTATTTAGAGTTCATTGGTTTAATAAAAGAGATCAATCAGGTTTTGGAAATGAGCCTGAATATATTGTGCTTCCAACAGAATTCACAGGTGTTAAGGCAAAGATAATTGTAAATATGGGACGATATTTTCCATTAATAACAGCTCATAAAGTTTTGGCAGCTTATGGTTGTTTGCTTCCAAGAATATTAAATGGCACTTTTGATTATGAAAAACATAAAGCAGTTTGGCCTTCTACAGGAAATTATTGTAGGGGCGGAGTAGCAATATCTCGGATAATGGGTCTTAATAGTATTGCAATACTTCCTGAAGGAATGAGTAATGAGAGATTTGAATGGTTGAATAATTGGGTTGAAGATAAAAAAAATATCATAAAGACAAAAGGGACAGAAAGTAATGTTAAAGAAATTTACGATGCTTGTAATGAATTAAAAAAAGATAATCAAAATGATATCATAAATCAATTTGATGAGTATTATAATTACAGTATTCATCGTTCTATAACGGGTCCATCTTTTGAAAAATCATTTCTTAAAGTTAAAGGTAACAGTAATTTAACTCCTAGGTTTTACGTAAGTGCTTCAGGATCAAGTGGTACTCTAGCAGCAGGAGATTATCTTAAAGATAAATTACAGACGAAGATTGCAGTTGTTGAAGCTTTGGAGTGCCCAACTTTGCTTCATGGAGGTTATGGTGAACATAATATACAAGGAATTGGTGACAAACATGTTCCCCTTATTCATAATGTAATGAATACAGATTTTGTCGTAGATGTTTCTGATCAAGCTACCAATAATCTAAATATGATTTTTAATACTGAAATAGGAAAAAAGTTTCTAATAGAGAGAAAGAATTTAGATCCTAATTTTGTTTCTCGGCTTCCAGAATTTGGTTTTTCAGCAATAGCAAATATATTAGCTTCAATAAAACTAGCTAAATATATGGATTTAAATAGTGATGATGCAATTATCACCGTTGCTACGGATGGTGCAGATTTATACATGTCAGAGTTGAATAAGACCATTGCTGATTTTAAAAATAATTATGATGAAATAGTTTGTGCTGAACTATTTGGAAAACACTTATCAGGAATATCTACTGATAATATGCTAGAACTTTCTTACATGGATAAAAAAAGAATATTTAATTTAGGGTACTTTACTTGGGTAGAGCAACAAGGTGTAAGTTTTGAAGAATTTGAAAAAAGAAAAGATCAAAAATTTTGGAATTCACATTATGAATATATGCTTTCTCTAGACAATAAGATTAAAGAATTTAATAATATGTAGGTTATGAAAACTCAGTCATTACATAACCAATTAGTAGAATGGCGTCATGATCTTCATATGCACCCACAATTAAGTTTTGAAGAAGAGTATGCTGCAGCAAAAGTGTCAACACTTCTAAAAGAGTTTGGAATAGAAGTTCATTCTGGTATTGCCAGAACTGGAGTAGTTGGAATTTTAAAAAAAGGAAATAGTTCAAAATCAATAGGTATAAGAGCTGACATGGATGCTCTTCCTATACATGAAACTAATAAGTTTAGTTATAAGTCCAAGTTTGATAACAGAATGCATGCATGTGGACATGACGGTCACACAACAATGTTATTAGGTGCAGCAAAATATTTATCAGAAAAAGGTAATTTTAACGGTACGGTATATTTTATTTTTCAACCTGATGAAGAGAATACATTCGGTGCAAGAACAATGATAGATGAAGGATTGTTTGATAAATTTAACATTGATGAAGTTTACGCTATGCACAATATTCCTAACATGGAAATTGGAACATTTGGTACAAGAAATGGAGCTATTACAGCCAGTGAAAATTTGTTTGAAATTGAAATAAAAACTAAAGGTGGGCACGCTGCATTACCTCATATGGGGGTAGATGCAATAACTGTTGGTTCTCAAATAGCTGTAGCACTTCAATCGATAGTGTCTAGGAAATTAAATCCAGCAGACAATGGTATAGTGTCTATTACCGAATTTATAACCGATGGTAAAAAAAATGTTCTACCAGGTATGGTAAAAATGACTGGTGACGCGAGAGCTTTATCAAAAGAAACAAATGAAAAGATTGCTTCAAAAATGTTACAAATTGTCGAAGGGATTTGCAATGCACATGGTGTTAATGGTAGTGTAAAATATGAAACAGCCTGTCCTGTAACTTTTAATTCAAAAAATCAAACTGAGTCTGCAACAAAAGCTGCAGTTTCTTTACTTGGTAGTGATAAATGTAATGGTAATATAGAACCACGCTTATTCTCAGAAGATTTTTCTATTATGGCAAATGAAAAACCTGGCTGCTTTGTTTTAATGGGTAACGGAACATCTGAGCAGCATTCTAGACCTTTACATGCTAATAATTATGATTTTAATGACGAATTATTAGTCATAGGTTCTTCATATTGGACTGAATTGGTAGAACAACAATTAAAATAAATGTTTTCTGAAAACTTAAATAAACTAAGGAAAAAAATGTCTGAGAACAATATTGATCTCTCAATTATAACTGATGATGACTCGATATATTATTTTACAGGATACCATGACTTCCTTCATATGGATTTTTATCGACCAACATTATTAGTCGTTTCAAATGATCATAAAACTTATTTAATTACACCTCTTCTTGATGTTTTATTAGTACCAGAATCTTGTCCTGTAGATATGGTTGAAACATGGAATGATGGTATTGGAAATGAATGGAGAGAATTATTACCTCAAATCATCAATCAACATAAAAATATTTTTATTGAAAAATTTAAAATTAACCCAATGGTTAAGAGTTATTTAGACGAATTACTTCAAGACCATCCTGGGGATTTAACCAAATTAATAGATAATATAAGAATGATTAAATCTAATCATGAATTGAATATAGCTCGTCATGCTGGCGAAGTTGGTATGGCTATGATGGAGGCAGCAAAAAAAACAATTGGCCATAATGTTCCTGAGTATGAGGTTGCACTTGCACAATCACAAGCTGGAACAAGAAAAGCTGCAGATCTTTTAAAAGAATTTTATCCTGATAATATCAATATGTCTCCAAATATTCACTTTTTACCCGTTATGACATCGGGTCATGATTTACCTAAAACTCACCATCGTGCTTCAACCAAAATTATAAAAAAAGGTGATCCCGTATTCGTATGTTATTGTGGTTCTACAAATTTCCATAGGTTTAAGTTAGGTTTTGACAGAATATTTTGGGTTGAAGAAATTCAATCCGATGAACAAATAAAAGCTTTTGAGACTGCGGTTAAATCTCAAAAAGCTGCTCTTGAAATTCTTGGCCCTGGAGTAACAGCTGAAGAAGTTCATGCTGCTTATGCAGATACTATACAGTCTGAGGGATATCCTTATCCTACATTTCGATGTGGAAGAGGTACAGGCTTTAGCTTTTTAGAGGAACCGCAATTAGTAGTTGGTAATAAAACAGTACTGGAGCCTGGAATGGTATTTGCCGTTGATGGTGGGGCAAGTGCAAATAATTTTAGATCACAAGTTGGTGATAGTTTTATTATAACAAAAGATGGATACGAACAAATTACACATCATTCTAAAAATATTGATGACCTAATAATTCCACATGGATGAAATCACAGTATTTAACACACATTGCTGTGGTGAAATTGGGGATGTCGTAACTGGAATTAAAGGCTTGAAGTTTAATTCACCTGAGGAAGCTTCTAAAAAACTTTTTTTAGATAAAAAATGGAGAAATTTTTTTTTAAATGAACCTCGAGGAGGGGTCTTTAAACATTGTAATATTATTTTAGAACCTTCAAATAAAAAAGCAGATGCTGGATTTGTAATCATGGAACCAGAAGATAATCCTCCAATGAGCGGATCAAATGCAATTTGTGTAACGACAGTCTTATTAGAAAAAAATATTGTTCAAATGAAATATCCTAAAACCATGCTTACACTTGAAGCTCCCGGTGGTTTAATAAAAGTTGTTGCTGATTGTGAAAATAAGAAAGTTAAAAGTGTCACTTTAACTAATCTTGCCTGCTTTGTAGATAAAATAGATGTAGATTTAAAGACTAAAAATTATGGTACAATTAAAGTAAGTACTGCTTTTGGAGGTGACAGTTTTTTAATTTGTAATGCTAGTGATTTTAATCTTAAAATTGAACCAAAGAATGCAAATAAATTTGTAAATGTTGCAAAAGAATTATTAAAAGAAGCAAACGCATCTATAGGATTTGAGCATCCTACTATTAAAGGATTAGACTATCTTTCCTTTTGCCAATTTATTGAACCCTTAAAAAAAAATAATCAATCATTACTTACAGGATTAAATACAGTTGTTATACGACCTGGGAAACTTGATCGTTCACCTTGCGGTACAGGCACTTCAGCAAGATTAGCAGTAATGAAAGAAAAAAATGAAATACAAATAAATGAAGAATTTATATCAAAATCTATTATAGGATCTTCATTTAAAGCAAGTATTGAAAAGGAAATTAAAATTAATAACAAAAATTGTATTATTCCAAAAATAACAGGTAGTGCATTTATTACTGGAAAACAAAGTTTATATATCGATAAGGATGATCCTTTTCCAGAAGGTTATAGATTAAATGACACATGGCCAGATTCATTAAGTTAACTGTGATTAAATAACACTAGCATGGCGAGTTAATTCATTTTACTTTCATCAACTATTCTAATAATTAATAAAACAAATGACAAAATTTAATGCCTGGAATGTAATTAAAAACGGTTTAAATGGTCAGTCTTATTGGACTAGACAATGGCGTGATCCAGAACCAAAAAGTAGTTATGACGTTGTAATAATTGGGGGAGGTTTGCACGGTCTTGCCACAGCATATTATTTAGCAAAGAATCATAATATAAAAAATGTAGCTGTCTTAGAAAAAGGCTGGATTGGTGGAGGAAACGCTGGACGTAATACAACTATTGTAAGATCAAATTATATGATGCCAGGCAACCACGAATTTTATGAACATTCTTTAAAGTTATGGGAAAATTTAAGTCACGAATTAAATTACAATGTAATGTTTAGCCAACGAGCTCATGTCTCATTATTTCATAGCCCTGGTGCTAAAGATTCAGTTTCACGGATTTATAATATTATGCGACTCCACGGAACTGATGCAGAACTTTGGGATTTAAAAACTTTAAAGAAAAAAATTCCCCATTTAAATTATCATAATTCTAGATTTCCAATACTTGGAGCTGCAGTTCAAAAAAGAGCAGGCAATGCAAGACACGATTCAGTTGCATGGGGTTATGCAAGGGCTGCAGATACATTAGGTGTAGACATTCTGCAAAATTGTGAAGTTACAGGTTTTACAAGAAAGAATGGAAATATTGAAAGTATTCAAACTTCAAGAGGAATTATAAAAGGAAAGAAAATAGGATTTGCTGTTGCAGGCAATACTTCAGTATTATGGCAAATGGCAGAATTAGGCAACCTGCCAATTGAGTCTCATAAACTACAAGCATTTGTATCTGAGGCTGTTAAGCCACTTCTAGATCAGGTTGTTGTTTACGGTGTAGGTGGTGCACATTTCTATATATCGCAGTCAGATAAAGGAAGTATGGTGTTTGGTGGTGATCTTGACTGGTATAAATCATATGCTCAAAGAGGAAATCTTCCTATGGTTCAAGATGTTGCCGAAGCGGCCATGGCAATATTTCCTTCACTTGGAAGAATAAGATTACTTCGTCATTGGGCAGGTGTTATGGACATGACAATGGATGGATCATTTTTTATTTGTAAAACACCAATATCTAATCTCTATTTAAATGCTGGTTGGAACTATGGGGGTTTTAAAGCAAGTCCAGCATCAGGTTGGTATTTTGCCGACTTAATTGCAAATGAAAGCCCGCATAACTACGTGCAAAATCATAATTTAGAAAGATTTGAAAAAGGTATCAATATAGATGAACGTGGTGCAGGACCTGATCCGAAATTGCATGGTTAAATGATTAGAATTAATTGTCCTTATTGTGGTGAAAGAGATCATAGTGAATTTAATTATGGTGGAGATGCAACAATTAAATATCCATCTTTAAATTCATCTGAGAGAGAATGGACAGAGGCAATATTTTTTAGAAAAAACATCAAAGGCTTTCAACTTGAAACATGGCATCACTCTCATGGATGTAGAATGTGGTTAGTGGTTGAACGTTCTACAGTCACACATGAAATAAAAAGCGTTAAACCATGTCATCCAGATTTCCAGAAAGTTGTAGAAAATAATAAATGAAAACGAGCAGATTAGATAAATACGGAAAAATTAACAGAGATAAAATTTTATCTTTTAGTTGGGATAAAAAAAAATACAAAGGTTTTGAAGGTGATACACTAGCATCAGCATTACTAGCAAATAATATAGGTATAGTTGGAAGAAGTTTTAAATATCATAGACCAAGAGGAATATTTTCTAGTGGAGTTGAGGAATCTGGTGCCTTAGTTACCATTGGCTCAAAGGATAAAAGAGATCCAAATGTAAGAGCAACAACACAAGAATTATATGATGGCTTGGAAGCACGTGGTCAAAATGCATTTCCAAATGTAAATTTTGATCTAGCTGGAATAAATAATTACTTAGGTGGGTTTTTTGCAGCTGGTTTTTATTATAAAACTTTTATGGGAATACCTCCACTTGAATGGGGTAGAGGAACAGCCATATGGATGTTTTTTGAAAAGTTTATTAGAAAAGCTGCGGGAATGGGAAGTGCTTCTGGGTTACCTGATCCAGATACTTATGAGCATGCTCATGATTTTTGTGATTTAATTGTTGTAGGATCTGGACCTGCTGGTGTTGCAGCTGCAATAGAGGCAGCAGAAAAAAAATTAGATGTTATTTTAGTTGAGCAAGATAGTCTTATTGGAGGAAATCAACTTGCAGAAAATGATTTTGATAACTCACAAATTAAAAATCAACTTGAAAATCTAGGCATAAAAATAATGACTAGAACTACTGCATTCGGATTATATGATAATTGTGTTGTTGGTTTATTAGAGAGAGTAACAGACCATATATCAGCACCAAATGTAAACATTCCACGCCAAAGATTTTGGACCATTAGAGCAAAGCATATAATTGTTGGTGCTGGAGCAATTGAAAGACACATTGCATTTAATAATAATGATATTCCTGGTGTAATGACCGTAAATGCATCAAAGCATTATTTGAATAGATATGGTGTACTCACCGGAAAAAGAATTGTGATAGCTACAAATAATGATTCTGTTTATGAAACAGCACATCAATTATCAGAAGCTGGGGCCAATGTAACTGTTCTTGATTCACGAACTAATTTTGAAATTGAGACAAATAAAAGTTTTGAAATTAGAAAAGGGTATGTACCTTATAATATTAATGGTTCAAAAAAAATTGATAGTTTAGATATATCAAAAAGTGAAACTATTAATAAATCTGAAACTATAAATTGTGATCAGGTTCTATTATCAGGTGGCTGGTCACCTGCTGTACATTTGTTATCTCACAGAGGCGTAAAGCCTAAATGGGATTATAACAATGCTTGTTTTTTACCAAGTGACACAAAAGAAAATATTACAATGGTAGGTTCTTCTAGAGGTTTATGGAATAAAAATGATTGTATTGCTTCTGGGATAGCAGGAACTACTGATGCGTTGAACCGTTTAGGTATTTCTAAAACAAATTATTTTTTCCCAAAACCTGGTGGATGGAAAAATCCCATACAACCACTTTATGAAGTAAAATATAAAAAATCTAGATCAAAAAGTTTTGTAGATTATCAACATGATGTAACAACAGATGACGTAAGACTCGCACATCGTGAAGGTTTCATTTCGGTAGAGCATCTTAAAAGATACACAACTTTAGGTATGGCAAACGATCAAGGAAAAATGGGAAATATCATTGGATTGTCTTTAATGGCTGAACTTTTAAATAAAGAAATTCCAGAAGTTGGAACTACTGTTTTTAGACCTCCTTATACTCCTGTATCTATAGGCGCCTTAAGCGGAAGAAATGTTGGAAAACATTTTAGGCCATTAAGAGTAACGCCAATGCATCAATGGAATATTGATCATGGTGCAAAAATGATTGAAGTTGGACTGTATCAAAGACCTTGGTATTATCCCAAAGAAAATGAAACTTTAATCGACTCTTATATAAGAGAAGCATCAACAGTAAGAAAAACAGTTGGAATTTGTGACGTTACATCATTAGGCAAAATAGCTATTCAAGGACCAGACTCTACCGAATTTTTAAATAGAATTTATTCGAATGGTTTTTCAAAACTACAAGTTGGAAAAGCTAGATACGGTATCATGTTGCGTGATGATGGTATTGTAATGGATGATGGCACATCTTGGAGATTAGCAGAAAATGAATATTTTATGACGACTTCTACAGGTGAAGCTGCAAAAGTGATGTCATGGTTAGAAGAATTACTTCAAACTAGATGGACAGATCTTAATGTTAATGTGACTAGTGTTTCTGAACAATGGGCAGGCATATCAGTTGCAGGACCTAAATCTAGAGAAGTTCTTAATAATTGTGTCGATGATTCTTTGGTTGTAACTAATAATAACTTACCTTTTATGGGTGTTACTTCAACATTTCTTAAAGGTAATATTCCTTGTAGAATTGCAAGAATCAGTTTTTCAGGTGAATTAGCTTTTGAAGTTTATGTCAAATCAGATTTTGCTAATACAATGATGGACCTACTTTGGGCAAATGCAAAAAAATATGATGGATGTTTATATGGATTAGAAGCTTTAGGCGCACTTAGAGTAGAAAAAGGTCATGTAACAGCCGCTGAGCTTGATGGAAGGGTAACAATTGATGATGCAGGTTTAAGCAAAATGGCTTCTACAAAAAAATCATATATTGGAAGCGCAATGAGAAAACGAGGAGTATTAAAAAATAATGATCGAGAAATTCTAGTAGGTTTCTTTCCTACAAACTTAAAGGAAACTTTTAATGCTGGAACTATTGTTTGTGAAAAAAATAATATTAAAGGACAGGGTATCGGAAGAATTACTTCAGTTACTTATTCTCCTGAACTAGGACATTGGATTGGATTAGGTTTTGTCAAGGGTGGTTTAGATAAATGGAAAGATACCAATTTAGTTGGGGCAGATCCTGTAAGAAATAAACAAATGAATTTAAAAGTTGTTTCACCACATATGATTGATCCTAAAGGAGAGCGAATGTATGCATAGACATTCTGCACTAGAAACAATTTATAAGGTTGGAAAATATTCATCAAGTGAGAAACAATCCCTAACATTTAAAGAATTAAAAAGTTTAGAAATTTTGCAAATTGCTTGTTGGCCTGACAAAATTGATGAAATGAATAATTTTTTATCAAAAGAACTAAAAATTAAAAATATTCCTAGTTTTAATAAAGGGATAATTTTTGAAAATAAATCATTATGGAGAATGGAACCTTTGAAATGGTGGCTATTTAATAAAGAAATTGAAATAAGTGAGCAAATCGCAACAATTTTAGACATGTCTCATGCTTTCACTGGTATTGAAATTACAGGAGATAATTCATCATTATTTTTAAATAGACATCTTCCAATTGATTTAAGAGCAAGGAATTTTCCAGATTTATCTTCTGCTAGCACAGCTATTCATCATGTAAGTGTTAAGCTATTTAAAATAACTTCCAATAGCTACTGTCTATATATACCAAGAGGTTTTGCTTTATCAATTTGGGAGATCCTTCTTGAAACAGCGGATCAGTTTGGATACGAAGTATTAGAGAGATAGATAGATTATCTTAGAGTAATGGAAACTGGTCATAAACTAATTACTAATGTAATTAGCGATTTGCATATAGTAAATTAATCATTTGCATCACCACCTCCGGCACCTTTTGCCCTAGATTCCTCTGACTCAGGAACAAAAGTTCTAAAAGCTATTTTAGATATTTGATCCCAAGATTTTTTATCAGGATTAATACCCTTAGAGAGCATATTATTTATGTTTGATGATGAAATATTAATATCTAATTTTTGTTCATTAAAAATTTTCTTTGTGAGTAAAAGATCAAAATTTCTTTGATAATTTGTAGAGATAATTTCTCTATTAACCCTAATATTTTCATTTGTTATTTGTACATCAATTTTTTGATCTAACAAAAACTGTGAATAGATATTTTTTTTGGCATACTTATAAAGCAAAGGTATTAGGAATATGGGGTCACTACAATTTTTAAAAGTTAATTTAAAATCATCCCTTTTATCTATTTTTGATACTAAATAATCAATCAATCCCGGGCCTATCACCAAAAAAGATTTATTTTCACAATCAAACTCATCATTTATCTTTGACGGATCTATACTGGCATTGAAAGTGTTATCTAATTCTTCAATTTTTAATTTTAATAATTTGATCCCATCCAAACCAAATATTTCAAGCCATGTTGTAATAAATGCAGCATCCTCATCTGATCCATAAGTGAATCCTAATCCTGAAAAAGCTCGTTGTGTATTAGTGTAGACTTCATAGTAAGAATAACTCACAGATATTAATATGTACTCATTGTTGCAAAACCCCATTCATCAACATTTTTATTATTCAGATCTGATAAATAAGGGGCTCCAGAAAAAAAACTTACTCTTAACCATCTATCTGACTTAGGATCATAACGATTAGCTCCAAAAAAAGATAACTTAAATCTTAACATATCAATTGGCATTGTTTTTTTATCAAGAACATTATCTTGAACTTCTGAAAAAGGATAATTTTTTAAAGATTGAATTCTCTTAACAATTCCTCTGTATTCTGGATGCATTAACAAAAATTCACAAATTAATTGATTTGCATCTACATTTTTAATTTGCTTAAATAAATCATTAACCATTTTTGCAATTCCTAGATTTTGCTCCAATTCACTTCCTTGTTCATTATATCTTTCACCTAATCTAGGTTCTAACTTAGCTGCTGAAACATACCAAAATAAATAATTGCTATCTTTATTATTAAAATCAATATTTTTTATCCAAGAATATTTATCATTGATTATTTTTTTCAAATCTCCAATAGATTGATTTCCATCAATATCCATTATCTCCTCATCTGCCATATCTTCTGCTAACTCTTCTGATATTTGAGGATATAATTCAATTAGTTGTACTCTTGCAATTTCCTTAGTATCATTATTAAAATTTGAATCACAATAATCTAATATATCTAACCATTTAAATTTTTGAGAAAGATCTAGGTCATTAATGTAGGAAATATATTTTTTTAAATCTTCAGTAGTTAATTTATTTTTATTAATTTGGAATTCATCACTTGTGTTAACTTCTTCAAGATAATTTAGAGCTTTATTCAAAAGGTTTTTATATTTTTCGAAAACTATATTATCTAACTCAATTTGAGAAATTTCTTCTAATGTCTTTGTGTACTGTTTCATCCACTTATTAATCAACTTTGGATGTTTAATGATAAAAGGTGCCATACCTAAACCTGTTGAATTACCAATACCTAAATGTTGTTTAATTTTTCTATCTAACTTTACTGCTTTTTTTGGGTTTATTTGCCTTGCAACATGTTCAACTAATTCAATACTGAATTCTCTAATTAAATAAACTGATAACATCTCTGCTCTAAAGGGCTGATTGAAAACAGTTGTATTTTTTGTATTAGTAAAATCTGATAATCCAAATTTACCACTACCATAAACAGCAGTAGTTCTTAACAAATAGCCAACTTTATTTATTTCGTAAATATCTGGCTGATTACCATTTGAAAGACAATCGACAACATACTGAAACAATCTTACACTTTTATTTGCCCTGCTAAGAATTAACTCATTTGGAGAATTACGACCTGATTCTTGAAGAGGAATTGTTTTTTTTAATCTATTTAGATCTTGATCAGATAATTTACCTACATGTAACGTATAGGCTGTATCCCATTTACTTGCGATAACTCTATCACTTCTATCTTTATCATCTAGAAAAGCAGAGAAACATACAAGTGAATAAATTTGTTTATTAATAACAATTTCATAAACAACCGTACCATAACCATCTTTATCCAAATCAAATTTTGACTTATTTATTACCCAGTTATCGTTTAGTAATCTTCTTAACATACTTCTAGAAAAACTAAGACGAGAGGGATAGCGTGAACCCATTCTTGATAGTTTCATGTAGTTATCGTTTTCTCTTACTTTTTGTAACATTTATTAAATATTTATAGTTAATTTTGGTTTTTTCATTAATAGAAGTATTAATCTATGTCAAAAATAAGTGAAGATATACTTCTAATTGATGGATTGGAATATTGTAACTGGAATAGGGAATTATTTGAAAATGCCCACCAAGCTGGATTAAATGCAATTCATGCGACATTAGTGTATTGGGAAAATACTGAAGAGTCTTTTGAAAAAATAAATTATTGGCACCGTCTTTTTAAAGAGCATCATGATATTATTGCTCACGCAAAAACTACCGAAGATATTTTGCATGCTAAAAAAAATAATAAAGTTGCAATTATTTTTGGTTTTCAAAATTCTGCTCCTATTGCGAATGATATATTTTTAATTGAAAAATTTTTTGAAGCAGGTGTGAGATTTATGCAACTCACCTATAATAATCAAACCCCACTTGCTGGAGGATGTTTTGAACCTAAAGACTCAGGTGTTTCACGATTTGGAAAAGCTGTTATTGAAGAAATGAATAGACTTGGCATGATTGTAGATTTAAGTCATGCAGGAAAAAAAACTTGTTTAGATACTATTGAGATTTCGAATAAACCAGTTGCAATATCTCACGCTAATCCATCTTTTTTTCATAAATCAATTAGAAATATAGATACCGATGTACTAAAAAAGCTTGCAAGTAAAAATGGTTTTATTGGATTAAGCCTTTATCCTTATCACTTAAAAGATCATAGTAAATGTGAGCCTGAAGATTTTTGTGAAATGATAAAAAAATTAATCAACATTATTGGAGAAGACAATATTGGCATTGGTTCAGACTTGTGTCTTAACTGGCCTGACGAAATAGTAATGTGGATGAGAAATGGCAAATGGACAAAAAAAATTGATTATGGGGAATCAAAAGATAAAAATCCAAAATGGCCAGAGCTTCCAAGTTGGTTTAAACAACCGAGTGATTTAAAAAATTTATTTTATATTTTGCAAAAAAATTCAATTAATGAAAAAACTGTTTATAAAATTCTAGGACATAACTGGTTGGAATTTATGAAGTTACATTTTTAATTTTATTGTTAATAATAGAAGCTAACAAAAGACTTATAATAACGACTAAAGCACCAATAATTTGATACAATTCAAGTTCTTCACTTAATAGATAATATGCTCCTAGCACTCCCACAACAGGCTCTAAGTATAAAAATAATGCTGTATTAGATTGACCAATTTTTGGAATAGCAAAAAATTGACTTAAAAGTGCAATACTATAACTTATAGAAGGTAACAGTATCAGAATGAATATATTTAGTTTTACGAAAACTGTTAAAGAAAAAAATAAGCTTAAAATCATATAAAAAAAAATACAATTAATAAAATTTACAAAAATGTTTATTTGTATTGGAGAAATTTGTTTTTTAGATATTTTTTGATTTGTAATTATCATTGTTGCAGAACCTAATGATGCAATAAATGCACATATAATACCTAATATATTAGGAATATTTAGTGATGGACCTAAAACAAAAATTAAACCTATAAATGTTGTTAAAAAAAGTAGTTTAATTACTAATTTAATTTTTTCTTTATCAAAAAATATTGAGAATAATAAAACATAAATTGGATATAAGCAGAAAATTAATACTGCTAAGCTTACATCTATTAAGGTAAAAGAAATAAGCAAACCGGATGTAAGTAATATTGAGCCAATTGAAATAATGATAAAATTTTTAAAATTATTGTAATAATTTTTAATTAGGTTTTTTTGAAAAGGTAAAAGGGGTAAAACTATTAAAGATGCTATTATAAATCGAAAAAAAATTGCTTGTTCTACAGTTGCTCCAGCATTATAGGCAAATTTTGTCATTGGACCTATTATTCCAAAAAAAATACCTGCTGCTAAAGCTAATAAAACGCCAAAAAAGTACATATTATATTAAATTAGCTTTTGACTATTTGTTTTTGGACCTTTATTCAAGTCTCTTTACAAATACTAAGTTATGAACCAAGAAAATAGTTTCGTTCAATTTAAAAAAATAGACAAAAGTTATGATGGCGAAATATTAGTTGTAAAAAATTTAAACTTAGACATTTCGAAGGGTGAATTTGTAACAATGCTTGGTCCATCAGGTTCAGGCAAAACTACAACATTAATGATGTTAGCTGGTTTTGAAACACCAACTAATGGTGAAATTTATTTAGATTCAATGCCAATAAGTAAAATCCCTCCCTATGAAAGAGAAATAGGCATGGTATTTCAAAATTATGCATTATTCCCACACATGACAGTTCAAGAAAATCTAGCCTTTCCTCTTGAAGTTAGAAAAATATCTAAATCTGAAACAAAGGAAAAAGTTCAAAAAGCACTTGATATGGTTGAGTTAGGTAATTTTGGAACTCGTTTTCCTGCACAATTATCTGGTGGGCAACAGCAACGAGTAGCCTTAGCTAGAGCACTGGTCTTTGAGCCCAGACTGGTTTTAATGGATGAACCTCTTGGAGCATTGGATAAAAATTTAAGAGAGCAAATGCAATATGAAATAAAACACATTCATGATAGGATTGGTATAACTGTTGTTTATGTGACACACGATCAAAGTGAAGCATTAACAATGTCTAATAGAATTGCAGTTTTTAATGATGGAGTTGTTCAACAATTATCTACTCCAGATATTTTATATGAAAAACCTCAAAACTCTTTTGTTGCAAAATTTATAGGTGAAAACAATACTTTAAACGGCGTTGTTAAAGAGATTAATGGTAGTACTTGTGTTGTTGATCTTGATAACAATCAAGGAACAGTAACAGCGCTTAAAGTAAATGTAAATGAAATCGGAGAAAAGACTCAATTATCAATTAGACCTGAGAGAGTATCAATTGATAAAAATATATCTGGAGCTAATACTTTTAGCGGAAAAGTTGAAGAACTTATTTATCTTGGAGATCATATAAGAGCTAGATTAGATGTTTGTGGTAATAATGAATTCATTGTCAAAGTACCAAATGAAGGAAGCTTCAATCATAAAGAAGGAGATACTCTAAATTTAAGTTGGAACTCTGAAGATGTTAGAGCTTTGGATATCTAAATTAATTTCCCGGAATACTGCGACTTTTTTTTATTTTTAAACCTTTTTTTTCAACAATCTACATGTTATTACTGAGTTATTACAGACATAATCTTAACGTTAAACTAATAAAAATAGGAGGATATATATGTCTAAATTAATAAAAGCCTTCTTATTCGCATCAATCATTTGCGCTCCATTTGCAGCTAGCGCTGTAACTGTTGCTTCATGGGGTGGTGCTTATACAGAAAGTCAACAAAAAGCATATGCTGACACATATTCTGATCCTGGATCAATTGTATTCGAAAACTACAACGGAGGTTTAGGAGAAGTTAGAGCTCAAGTAGAGAGTGGAAGCGTAACATGGGATCTAGTAGATGTATTACCTGGTGACGCAATAACAGGTTGCGATGAAGGATTATTTGAAGATATTTCAAGTGAAATTGCATCTATGGGTGTTCCAGGACCAGATGGTGAGTCAATTGCAGAAGATATGGAAAATAATGGACTTGAGTATCACTCAGGTTGGGATTGTTGTGTTCCACAAATTTTCTGGACTTACGTAGTATTCTATGATCCAGATGCTTTCCCTGGTGAAAAACCAGATAGCATGGCTGATTTCTTTGATGTGGAAAAATTTCCAGGTAAAAGAGGTATTCACACTTGGGCAACAGGTATAATTGAGAAAGCTATGGTAGCAGATGGTGTTGAACCAAATGCTGTACCAACAGTTTTAGAAAAACAGACTGGTGCACTTGATAGAGCTTTTGCAAAACTAGATACAATTAAAGATCACGTTGTATTTTGGTCTTCAGGTTCAAAGCCTCTTGAACTAGTAAAAAGTGGTGAGGTTGTAATGGCTATTGCTTATAATGGACGCGTAGGTGCGGCTAACCTTGCTGAAGGTGAAAACTTTGAATATATTTGGGAAGGACAAGTTCTTGACCAAGAATATTTATGCTTAACAGCTGGTGCTCCAAATAGAGATGCTGCTCTTGATTTCATGATGCATGCTTCTTCTCCAGAGTCACAAGCTGAGCAAGCTAAGTATATCACATATGGACCAATGAGAGCTTCTGGTATTCCAATCATCGTTAATGGTGAACCATGGGGACCAGGCGGTGTAGATATCATGCCTCATATGCCTAACACTCCAGAACGTTTAGCAGTTTCAATCGTAAGTGATCCACAGTGGTGGTCAGATAACGGTGCAGAAATTGATGAACGTTATGCTGCTTGGATGGGTAACTAAGCTTGATATACTAACAACAATCATTTAATTTAAAGGCGAGATTTATCTCGCCTTTTTAATTTAGGAGGTTTTCATTTCTACTGCAGAATTACTGACAACAGATGGAGTTCCATTAAAACAAAGTCTAAAAAAGGCTGAGAGAAGAAATAAAATCAGAGCTTTTTTATTAGTTTTTCCTCTATTACTTTTTATTATCGTTACATTTGTAATGCCCATAGGGGATATGCTTCTTAGAAGTGTCGATGATAGTCAAATAAATACTGTTTTTCCAAATACATTCGAAGAATATAAAAAATGGGACAAAGAAAAAGATGAACTACCTCCAGAGGAAGTTTACAAAGCATTATTCCAAGAACTGGCATATGGTGAAAAAGTTCAAGTTGGTAGAGCCTTAACTAGAATGAACTATTCTAAATCTGGCTGGAAAAGCCTTATAAAGAAAACATCAAGGGCTATCAAAAAAGTGGTTAAAAAAGATGAATTCCCAGACTCTTATAAAGAATTTTTTATTGAAACTAATGAAAAATGGGCTGATCCAACTTACTGGTATGCAATGGGTCAAATGGTAAATAATCAAACATCAATCTATTATTGGAATGCAATAGATAGAACATTTGATCAAGAATTAAATGTTGTACAACAAGAAGAGGATAGAAGAGTTTATGTTCAAACATGGTTAAAAACATTAAAAGTTAGTATTTACGTTACACTCTTTTGTTTAATTCTTGGATTTCCTGTTGCGCATTTATTAGCGAATTTACCACTAAGATATAGTAATCTTCTAATGATTTTTGTTTTACTTCCATTTTGGACCTCTTTACTTGTTAGAACAACTGCTTGGATAGTAATGCTTCAACAAAAAGGTGTTATAAATGGTGTTTTAGTTTGGTTAGGAATACTTAGTGATGATGGCAGAATAGCTATGGTTTATAATGAAACTGGAACACTCATAGCAATGACTCAAATTTTATTACCTTTTATGATACTTCCCCTCTATAGTGTAATGAGAGTTATTCCTAAAAGTCACATGAGGGCAGCACAAAATTTAGGAGCAAAACCCGTTATGGCTTTTTGGAGAGTTTATCTTCCTCAAACTATACCTGGTATGAGTGCAGGTGGATTGTTGGTTTTTGTTTTGGCAATTGGATATTTTATTACTCCTGAATTAGTTGGAGGAAAAGATGGTAAGTTAATTGGCAGTTGGATAGCATATCATCTTAAAACAACCCTTAACTGGGGATTAACAGCAGCACTGGGAGCAATTCTCCTTGGCTTTATGTTAATATTTTATTGGCTTTATAATAAAATTGTTGGCATAGATAATATTAAACTAGGATAATTATGGCATTACCAACTTACGCAACTCCAATTCAAAGAACTTATTATTATGCTTATTTATTTTTTTGTGCAGTTGTATTCTTTTTTTTGGTTGCACCACTAATAGCAATTGTCCCGATATCATTTAGTGAATCACCCTTTATGGTTTTTACAGAGGGCATGTTAGCATGGCCACCTGATCCTGAAGCTTGGTCACTAAGATGGTACAGAAATATGATTGGAGATTGTAGTGCTGAAGTTGTTTCTTCAACTGTACCTTGTTCAACAAAATGGATGAGGGGAACAGTTAATAGTTTTTATATTGGAATTATCGCTACTTTCATAGCAACTGTTCTTGGTACAATGGCAGCATTGGGCTTAAGCAGACCACATATGCCTTACAAAGCACTTATAATGTCAATACTAATTTCACCAATGATTGTTCCATTAATAATAACTGCTGCTGGAATGTTTTTTTTCTATGCAAGAATTAATCTTGTATATACTTTTACTGGAGTAATATTAGCTCATGTAGCATTAGCAACACCTTTTGTTGTAATTACTGTTACTGCCACATTGGTTGGTTTTGATATGAACATGGTTAAAGCGGCTCAAAGTTTAGGTGCAAAACCAATGAGAACTTTCTTTAAAGTGATTATGCCCTTAATTTTACCAGGAATTATTTCGGGAGCTTTATTTGCATTCATCACTTCATTTGATGAAGTTGTAATTGTAATGTTTATGGCAAGCATTGATCAGCTTACAATACCAAAACAAATGTGGGCTGGTATACGTCAAGAAATCAGTCCAGTAATTTTATGTATGGCAACATGTTTAGTTATACTTTCAATTGTTCTATTAACTACAGTAGAATTACTAAGAAGGAGAGCTGAAAGACTGCGCGGTATTAAAGCTAGATAAAAAAAGTGAAAAATATTGCTGTTGTTGGAGCTGGAATAGTAGGCATCTGTTGTGCTTATTTTTTAAAAAAATCTGGATTAAGTGTAACTCTCATTGATAGAGAAAATCCTGGCACAATGACAAGTTTTGGTCACGCATGTAGTTTTGCTGATTACGCTAATGTACCTGTGAATTATCCTGGATTAATTTGGGATATACCTAAAATGCTTCTAAAAAAAGATGGTCCTTTGGCAGTTGATTTTTTTTATATTGTTAAACATTTACCCTGGGCATTAAGTTTCTTAAAAAATTGTAAAAAAGAAAAAGTTGATGAAATAGCTAGCTCATTGACAAACTTATTAAAACATTCTCAGATATCTTATGACGAAATATTTAAAGAAGTAAATGTTCAAGAGTATATTAGTCATGAAGAAAATCTATATTTATTTGATACCAAAAAATCTTTACTTGATTATGAATATGCTAACATCATTAGAAAAAATAATAGAGTTAAGGTTAGAAATTTAAACAAAGAGCAAGTTAAAGAATTGGAACCAAATATTGCCGATGTTTATTTTGCAGGTCAATTATTTACTGGGTCAAGACATACAACAAATCCTTTAGCAATAAGCATAAAAATTTTTGATAAGTTTTTAGAATCAGGGGGTATCTACATAAAGCAAAATGTAACCAATCTAATTCAGAAAGAAAATAGTATAGATTTATCTTTAGGAGATAAAAAAAATAATTTTGATAAAATTATTGTCTGTGCAGGAGCTTGGTCTAATCAAATTGCTAATATGATCGGAGAAAACTTCCCTCTTGATACTGAAAGAGGATATCATATCCTTTTTAATACTAATGAAAAACTAATTAAAAGACCTGTTGCTTGGTCTGAGTCTGGTTTTTATCTAATTCAAATTCATGATGGAGTGAGAGCTGCAGGCACAGTAGAAATAGCTGGTATGAATAAGAAACCTAATTTAAAAAGAATTAAAATGATTGAAAGGCAATCTAGAAAAGTCTTACCCCAACTAGGAGAAATAAAATCAACATGGATGGGTAGAAGGCCAACATTACCGGATTCTCTACCTATTATTGGTACATCATCTAAAAATAAAAATATTATCTATGCTTTTGGTCATCAACACATAGGATGGACTCTAGGTGCAATTACAGGAAAAATTGTAAGCACAATATCAAATGATAAAACTCCTAATATTAACATTGAAGCTTACTCACCAAATAGATTTTAAGATAGACTTATTCCAACGTTTTTTACTTGAAGATATGATTTTAATCCATCAATACCTTTTTCTCTACTATAGCCAGATTGCTTATACCCTCCAAAAGGAGTAGCATGGTTTCCGGTAAACCATTTATTAACATATACTTGGCCTGCTTCTAACTTGCTAGCTGTCCATGAAGCTTTTTTCAAATCTTTGGTAAAAACACCGGCTCCCAAACCATAATCTGTATCATTGGCAATCTTTATTGCTTCATCTTGGTCTTCATATTCAAGAATTGATAATACTGGTCCAAATATTTCCTCTCTCGCAACTGTCATATCTTGTTTTACGTTATTTAATATTGTTGGTTCCATAAAATAACCATCACGATCAATTCTTTTACCACCATGAGCAGCTTCAGCTCCTTCTTGAATTCCTGATCGTGCATAACCTTCAACCTTTTGAAGTTGGTTTTCAGATATTACGGGAGTAAGATCTGTATCTTTTTCAATACCTGGGCCAATTTTTAGTGATTTACTTAAATCAACTAGTTTATCTACAACTTCATCTTTAATTGATTTATGAACTACAAGCCTAGACATAGCTGTGCATATTTGACCAGCAACTCCAAAAATTCCATGTCTTGCACTATAAAGAATGTCATCTATGTTTGCATCTGGATATACTATCCCTGCTGACTTACCTCCAAGTTCAACCACAGCGGGAATTGCTTTATCGGCACATGAGTGTAGAATTTTTTTGCCTGTAGCAACAGAACCAGTAAACACGACATGATTAACATCCTCATGTGATACTAAATATGATCCAGCTTCGTTTCCATAACCACATATTATATTAATTAATCCATTAGGAACTTCAGCATTTGTTAGTGCCTTTGCAAAGACTGTTGCAGATAAAGGCGTCAATTCTGCTGTTTTTATTATAGTTGAGTTACCAGTAGCGAATGAGCATGATAATGATCGTCCAATCATAGACAATGGATAATTCCATGGAACAATATGAGCTGAAACACCAAAAGGCTCTAATACTGTATAATCAAAAACATTAGTTGAAACTGGAATAGTTTTACCTTCAAGCTTATCAGTAAGACCGGCATAATAGTCAAACATATCCGCAACATCAGTAAATTCTTTCACTGCTGCTCCTAAAGTTTTACCATTTTCATAACATAGAAGCTCACCACCTTCTTTAGCAATCTTTCTAGTTTCATCAGCAATTCTCCTCATAAGTTTTGCTCTAGCTAACAAAGGCATGTCAACAAGTACTCGACTTTCAAAAGATCGTCGCGCTGCATCAACAGCAAGATCAACTTCATTTTTTTTTGCACAACTTATTTCGCCAATAATCTTGCCGTTAGCTGGATCATCAACCTTGATTGTTTCTTTTGATTCACTCTCTATCCACTTACCATCTATAAAATTTTTATATTGTTCCATATTTCTCTCTTTGAAATTCTTTCTTTATTATGTAATTATCTATAGTAACATATTTAACAAATGCCAAGCATAATAAAATACTATGTAAATACAATTGACTATATTAGTCTTAAAACTGGAAGAGCAACAATGTATTTAGTTTTTGTTATGATGTTCATTCTAATTTTATCTTTTGTTACAAGAAATATTATTAACATACCATTAATTTGGATTATTGAAATGGCACAATTTGTAATGACTGGATATTATCTTTTGGGTGGTGGATATTCAATGCTTACTGATGATCATGTTCGTATGGATTTAATTTATAGTAAACTAAAAGATAAAACAAAAGCTCTACTAGACTCACTAACAAGTGTTTTCCTGATATTTTATTTAGTGGTTTTACTTATTGGTTCAATTTCCAGTTTAACTTATACCTTAGAAACAAATCAAAGATTATTTACAGCTTGGGCACCATATGTCTGGCCAATCAAATCAATTATGACATTTGGTATTTTATTAATGTTACTTCAATCTATCGCAATTTTTTTTAAAGATATTGCAAAAGTACTAGATAGAGAAATTTGATGATTGCTGATTTGGTGAGTTACGAAACAATAGCAATAACAATGTTTGCAACAATGTTACTTATGTTGCTAACTGGGCAAAGAGTATTTGGCGCTATAGGATTTGTTGCAGCAATGGCTGCTTTACTTGTATGGGGAGACGGTTCTATAGAAATGCCGTATACTGCTGCTTGGAAACTTTTCAAATGGTATCCAATGCTTACCTTACCACTATTTATTTATATGGGTTATATGATTTCAGAATCTGGAATTGCTGATGATCTCTATAGAATGTTTCATGTTTATTTTGGAGGAATAAAAGGTGGTTTGGCAATTGGTACAATGGGTATGATGGTTGCAATTTCTGCGATGAATGGTTTAAGTGTAGCAGGAATGGCAATAGGTGCAACCATAGCACTTCCAGCAATGTTAAAACTTGGTTATGATAAAAGAATGATCACTGGTGTTGTTCAAGCCGGTAGTTCACTTGGTATCTTAGTTCCACCAAGTGTTGTTCTTGTTCTTTATGGAATGATTGCTAGGCAACCAGTAAGCAAATTATGGCTGGCAGGAATTATTCCAGGTATAATGATGGCAACATTATTTATTTTGTACATTTACATAAGATGTAAGCTGCAACCTGAACTTGGTCCTGCGCTGCCAAAGCAAGAAAGGCAAATTTCTAAATCAGAAAAATTTAAACTTTTACAAGCAGGTTTAATTCCATTTGCAATTTTCTTTTCAATGACTGGACTTTTTTTAATGGGGATTGCTAGTTTAGTCGAATGTTCTGCAGTAGGTGCTTTAGGCGCAACTTTAGCAGCTTTATTAAAAGGTAAACTTAAGTGGAATGTTATTGAAAATACTTTGAAAAAAACACTTGGAGTGTCTTGTATGTTTATGTGGATTATTTTGGCGGCTCTTAGTTTTGGTGCGGTTTTTGATGGCATTGGCGCTGTTAGAGCTATTGAAACATTATTCATTGAAAGATGGAATCTTAGTCCTTGGGGTGTTTTAATTATGATGCAGCTTTCTTATATTTTAATGGGAATGTTCTTAGATGATACCGCAATGCTTGTTATCGTAGCTCCATTATATGTACCTTTGATTATTGCACTTGGTTTTAATCCAATTTGGTATGGTGTCCTATACACGATAACATGTCAAATAGCTTATATGACTCCACCATTTGGATACAATTTGTTTTTAATGAGAGCAATGGCCCCAAAAGAAATAGATTTAATTGATATTTACAGATCAATTATCCCCTTTGTATTGGTTATGTGTCTAGGACTAGCAATAGTTATGATATTCCCAGAAATTGCTACCTGGCTGCCAGATTATGTTTCTAGTAGATAGCTAGATAATTAAAAAATAGAGCAAAATTTCTTGATTTATAATTTTTAACATATTTAAATAATCTATTATTTATTCTTATTTACTTTTGAAAGGAGGTTAAATGAAAAATAAAAAAAATCTTACTAAAAGACGTGAGTTTTTAAAAAAAGCTGGTTTGGTTTCTGCTGGTGCAATAGGAGCTTCTACTTTAGCAGCACCATATGGTTATGCAGCTACAAACCCAATTAAATGGAGATTACAAACTTATTCTGGTGCTCCCTTAGGTGCACATGTAGTACTTCCTCAAATTGAAGCTTTTAATAAAGCTGCCCATGGAGAAATGGAAATTGAATTATATTATGCAGATCAACTAGTTCCTACTGATGAATTATTTAGAGCAATGCAAGCTGGTACTATTGATGCAGTTCAAAGTGATGATGCAACTATGGGTTCTCCCGTAGATATATCAGTCTTTGGAGGTTATTTTCCTTTTGCAACAAGATATAGTTTAGATGTTCCAGCAATGTTTAAATACTATGGTTTAGACGAAATTTGGGCAGAAGCATATGGTGAAGTTAGAGATGTAACTTGGCTAAGCACAAGTGCTTGGGATCCATGTCATTTATTTACAGTTAACAAAAAAATAGAATCATTAGCAGACATGAAAGGACTAAGAGTATTTGGAGTTCCTACTGCTGGTCGTTTCTTAGCACAGTATGGACTTATTCCTGTAATAGTCCCTTGGGATGATGTAGAAGTTGCTATGCAAACAGGTGAGCTAGATGGTGTTTGTTGGTGTGGATTTACTGAAGCTTATGAAGTTGGGTGGGCTGATATTTGTAATTATGCACTTACAAATTCTGTAACTGGCGCATGGTTTGGTTCTTATTTTGCTAACTCAAAGAGTTGGGAAAAATTATCACCAAAACTTCAAGAACTATTCAAAATGTCAATCGATCAATCTCACTACTATAGACAAGTATGGTATTGGGGCGGAGAAGCTGACTTGAGAGTGAATGGTAAAAAGATGGAACTAACAAGTCTTCCTGCTAATGAATGGTCTGGCGTTGTAAAAGATGCTGAAAAATTCTGGGATGATGTAGCAAGCTCTAGTCCGCGTAGTGGTAAAGTTGTTGATGCATTTAAGTTATATGCTGCAACAATGGATAAAGCAGGTTATCCATACAGATAAAAAAAATAATTAAATAATCCAGCACTTATAGGTGCTGGATTAAAATTTAAAAAAAATGAGTATAACTTTTAGTCAACTTAAAAAAGCAATTAGCAATGATGAGATAGACACAGTACTTGTGTGTGTATCTGATATGCAAGGTCGATTAAATGGAAAAAGAGTAACTGGAAAAGCATTTATTGATTACGTTTACAAAGAAACTCATATGTGTGATTATTTATATACTGTGGATATGGATATGTTTACAGTTCCTGGTTATAAATCATCATCATGGGAAACTGGTTATGGTGATATGACAGTAATTCCTGACCTAAGTACGATTAAAATTGCTCACTGGTTAGAAAAAACCGCAATAGTATTGTGTGATTGTTTGGATCATGATGGAAAAAAACCATTAATGCATTCCACAAGACAAATACTAAGAAATGTTATTTCTAAAGCAAATAAAATGGGCTTTGAACCAATGATTGGTTCCGAGCTAGAATTTTTTTTATTTAATCAAACATATGATGATATTCACAAAAATAACTATTCTAATTTACAAGAGTCATCTTGGTATATTCAAGATTATATGATTTTTCAAACCACCAAAGAAGAAGATGTTTTGCGAGAACTAAGAAATTCTTTGCTTAAATCAGGAATTTATGTGGAGTGCTCAAAAGGAGAGGCAGCACCAGGGCAAGAGGAAATAAATGTCGTTTTTACAAATGCTCTGAGTATGGCTGACAATCATATTCTTATTAAAAATGCTGCTAAAGAAATTGCTTTTAAACATAATAAAGCGATAACATTTATGGCTAAATATAAGGAAGAAGTCGGTGGCAGTTCTTGTCATATACATAATTCTTTATTTGATAAAAAAACTAAAAAAAATGTTTTTTATAATTCGAAAGATAAATATGGAATGTCTAATATTTTTAAAAGTTATGTAGCAGGTCAAATAAAATTTTTATCTGATATCTCTATTTTTCTAGCTCCAAACATTAATTCTTATAAGCGATTTCAAGATGGTTCTTTCGCACCTACTAAATCAGTTTGGGGTATAGACAATAGAACAGCAGGTTTTAGATTAGCCGGTCATGGATCTTCGATAAGAATAGAATGCAGGGTGCCTGGTGCTGATGTAAATCCATATTTATCTTTTGCTGTGCTTGTTGCTGCAGGTTTATATGGAATAGAGAATAAATTAAAATTAGAAGAACCCTATAGTGGAAACATTTATCAAAAGAAAGTAAGAGAAATTCCTAAAACATTGAGTGAAGCTATTAACATTGCAAAAACATCTAAACTCTTAAAAAATATTTTTGAGGCAGATGTTCTTGAACATTATATTCATGCTGCTGAGTGGGAACAAAAAGAATATGACTCTTCCGTAAATGACTGGCAGCTTCGCAGATATTTTGAAAGAGGATAAATTTAGGGTTTTGCTGTAAGACCGCCGTCTACAATAAGTTCTACTCCTGTTATAAATTCACTTTGATCAGAAAGTAAGAAAATAGATGCATTAGCTATATCTTTAGGTAAACCAATTCTTTGAAGTGGAATATTCTTTGATAAATTTTTCTTCGCAAGAGGATTTATTTTCCATCTTTTTTGCATAGGAGTATCTATTGGTCCTGGCAGTATAGAGTTTGATCTAATTTTGTATTTTGCATACTGAATAGAAATAGATTTTGAAAGTCTGAGAAGAGCTGCTTTTGAAGTACCATATGCATCTTGAGGCTTATCATCTCCTGATAATGCGTCAATTGATGAAATGTTTACTATAGATCCAAATTTATTTTTTTTCATAAGAGGTAATATTGTCTGAGATATAATTACAATTGACCGTAGGTTTATATCCATTACTTTATCCCAAATTTTCAAAGAAATCTTTTCTAAGCTGACATCATTATTAAACCACAAAACCCCAGCAGCATTTATCAAATAGTCAATTTTTTTATATTTTTTTTTAATATACACTAGATTATTTTTTATTTCTTCATCTTTAGATAAATCCAATTTAATGAATTCTATATATTTATTTTTTGAAAATCTTTTGTTAATATTATTTTTATCAAAAATAATAACTTTTATGTGGTTCTCAATTAATTTCTGGACAATAGATAAACCAATACCTCCTGATCCACCGGAGACAAGAGCAGTCTTTCCTTTAAAAGTTAATTTCATAGTTAATATATATATGTAAATTTAAAAAAATTAATTGATTTAATTTATTAAAATATCTAAATCTAAACAAATGCTTAAAACGATTACACCAATAGATAACTCAATATTAGTAGAAAGAAATTATTCTTCTAATAATGAAATCGAGACTACTCTAGAAAACGCAAAAACAGCATTGCGATTGTGGAAAAATACTCCTTTAAAAATTAGAAAAGAAGCAGTTTCAAATTTTGTTGAATATTTTTTGTCAAATAACGAAATTGTTGAAATGTTATGTAAACAAATTGGAAGACCTATTACTCAATGTCCTGGAGAAATGAGAGGATTTGAAGAAAGAGCAAAATATATGATAGAAAATTGTGATAGGGCATTACTTCCTTTAGTTTCAAAAAAAAATAATGAATTTGATAATTATATTGAGAAGGAACCACTCGGAACAATTTTTGTAATTGCTCCATGGAATTATCCTCTAAATACCTCAGTGAACTCTATCGTCCCAAGTCTTTTAGCTGGTAACACAGTTATTCTTAAGCATTCATCACAAACTCCTCTTTGTGCTGAACAATTATTTGAAGCAGCAGAAAAATCGGCTTTACCGGATAATGTATTTCAGTATCTTCATTTAGATCACGCATCAACTTCAAAAATAATTGCAGATAGTAGAATTGATCATGTTTTATTTACTGGATCAGTTAGTGGAGGTAAAGAAGTTAAAAAATCTATTGGAACAAGATTTATAGGCGCAGGTCTGGAACTTGGAGGCAAGGATCCTGCTTATGTAAGATATGATTGTAATTTAGAACATGCAATTGAAAATTTAGTTGATGGTTCCTATTTTAATTCTGGTCAATCATGTTGTGGTATAGAAAGAATATATGTTGATGAAAAAATTTATGAAAAGTTTGTTGATGGATTTAAATCGTTTACTGAAAATTATCATTTAGGAAATCCTTTAGAACAATCAACAAATCTTGGACCTGTTGTAAGATTGAATGCAGCAAAAAATATTAGGTTACAAGTATTAAATGCTATCAATCAAGGAGCTAAAAATATAATTAGTAAAAACTTTGAGTCAGATAATGATAATAATTGTTATGTTAGCCCATCTGCACTTATAAATGTTGATCACTCAATGAAATTTATGAAAGAAGAAACATTTGGTCCAACAGTAGGTATAATGAAAGTACAAAATGAAAATGAAGCAGTTCAATTAATGAATGATAGTGATTATGGATTAACAGCTAGTATTTGGACTTCAGATAATGATGTTGCAAAAGATATTGGTTCTAAAGTAGAGACAGGAACTTTTTTCATGAATCGTTGTGATTATTTAGATCCAGGATTAGCCTGGACTGGAGTAAAAGATACTGGAACTGGAGTTACTCTTTCAGTTCTTGGATTTGATTATTTAACAAGAGCCAAGAGCTATCACTTGAGGACAGTAAATTGAATATTGAAAATTCTTATTGGAGCTATCCAACAAACATTTTGTTTGGAGAAAATAGAGTTAAAGAAATTCAAAAAGTATGCAATGAACTTAATATTTCTAATCCTTTAATAGTCACTGATCCAGGTATATTAAAAACAAATATTATAGAAAAAATACAGAGCTCATTAACAAATAAAGCAATTATCTATAGTGATGTTCAATCCAACCCTACTGGAAAAAATGTAAGTGAAGGCGTCATACAATTTAATTTAAATAACAATGATGGAGTTATAGCAGTTGGGGGTGGTTCTGGAATGGATGTGGGTAAGGGTATAGCGTTTATGGCTAAACAAAAAAGACCATTGTGGGATTTTGAAGATATAGATGATTGGTGGACAAGAGCAAATTCAGATGTGATTTTTCCAATAATTGCAATTCCCACAACTGCTGGCACTGGATCTGAAACAGGTAGAGCATCTGTATTTACTAATGAAGCAACCAAAGAAAAAAAAATTATTTTTCATCCTAAAATGCTACCATCTACTGTAATTTTAGATCCAATTTTAACAATACTTCTTCCCAAAAACCTGACCGCATTTACAGGAATGGATGCTCTCGCTCACTGTATTGAAGCATATTGCTCTCCAAAATTTCATCCTTATTCACAAGGTATAGCATTAGAAGGTATTAAACTAATAAAAGATAACCTTTTAGATGCTTATCATGACGGGAATAACATAAAAGCACGTGCAAATATGCTAACAACTTCCTCCATGGGCTCAATAGCTTTTCAAAAAGGTCTTGGTGCAATACATTCATTAAGTCATCCTGTTGGTGCTATTTATGACACTCATCATGGTTTAACAAATGCTGTTTTTATGCCATATGTTTTGAATAAAAATAAAGATACGATTGAAATTAAAATTAAAAATTTATCATCCTATTTGAATTTAAAAAATAATTCATTTGAAACTTTTTTAGATTGGATTTTAGAAATAAGAAAAAAACTTAATATACCCCATACCTTAAAAGAAATTATAGATAATGATGAAAAATTTGAAGTAATGAGTAAAATGGCATTAGAAGATCCATCCACTTCTACAAATCCAAAAAAATTATCTCAAGAAGATTTTTTAAAATTGTATCATGATTCTTTTAATGGTAAGTTATAAGAATAAAGATGACAAATATTAAAAAAAGAAAAATTGGTGATACTGATTTAGAAATTACGGAGCTTGGTATGGGATGTGCTCCATTAGGAGGCTGGCCAGTTGAAGTGAGTGATGAAATTGCTTTTGATACTCTTAACAAAGCTTGGGAGCAGGGAATTCGTTATTTTGATACAGCTCCATTGTATGGATCAGGAATGTCAGAAATAAGAGTAGGTGATTTTTTAAGTAAGCAAAATAGAGATGAATTTGTAATATCAACTAAAGTAGGAAGACTAATTTTTGATACAGAAAACTCAAAAGCTGTAGAAAAGTTTAAAGGTCAACCCTTAAATAAAGACTCTAAATTTGATTTCTCATATGATGCAACTATGCGTTCTTTTGAAGATAGTTTAAATAGACTTAAACTTGATCGAGTTGATATTCTTCATTTACATGATCCAGATAATAGCCCCGATGCATTTTTTCATGCAAAAAGAGGTGCGGTAAAGGCAATGATTAAATTAAAAGAAGAAAAGGTCATCAAAGCAATTGGTTGCGGCATGAATCAAAATGAAATGTTGAGTGAATTAGCTCAATTAGATTGTTTTGATTGTTTTTTATTAGCTGGGAGATATACTTTAATCGATCAGACAAGTATTGAAAGATTGATTCCAATTTGTGAAGAAAAAAATATAACATTAATTCTAGGAGGAATCTTCAATAGTGGAATATTAAATGAACCAAGTCCTAATTCCTATTTTGACTACTCAAAATTAGATCAAAATTGGGCAGAAAATTTAGCAACTAGTCTAGTAAGAATACCCAAAGATTTTGAAACTGCAGATTATTGGTTAGAAAAAGCATATGCATTGCAAGATGCTTGTAAAAAATTTAATATATCACTAAGACATGCAGCAATTCAGTTTCCTTATGCTAATAAAATAGTATCGACATGTATATTAGGTATGACTAATACAGATCAAGTAGAAGAAAATGTAAATTTATACAAAGATCCTATTTCAAGTGATTTCTGGGAATATTTGACTTCAAAAAAACTTTTAGATAATAGATGTCCATTACCAACTTAAACTTAAAAATTAAAGTGTTGCTCCAACTATCCAAGGATTAAATTCATCGTCTCCGTATCCATTAATTTCACTTTTAGATTTTTTTCCTGACGCAACTTCAATAATTTTATTAAATATTTCAAGTCCTGTTTCTTCTAAATTTTTTTCTCCATCCATTATTGAACCCGCATTAATATCCATGTCTTCTGTCATTTTATTATACATATTTGTATTAGTAGCAATTTTTATACTTGGTGATGGTTTAAAACCAAAACATGAACCTCTTCCAGTTGTAAAACAAATTATATTTGCGCCAGATGCCACTTGTCCAGTTACTGAAACTGGATCGTATCCAGGTGAATTCATAAAGTTAAATCCACTTTTTGTTAAAGTCTCTGCATAATCTAGAACATCGGACATTACGGCATTTCCACCTTTTGCAACGGCTCCTAAAGATTTTTCTAAAATTGTTGTGAGACCACCTTTTTTATTTCCTGGAGAAGGGTTTCCATCAAGTGTGGCTCCATTCATATTTGTATAATTTTGCCACCAAGATATTTGTTTTTGCAATTTTTCAACAATTTCCCTATCTATAGCTCTTTCAATTAATAAATGTTCAGCCCCATAAATTTCAGGAGTTTCAGCAAGTATAGTTGAGCCACCATTTTTAACAATTAAGTCTGACGCATATCCTAAGGCTGGATTTGCTGTTACTCCAGAGTAACCATCCGATCCACCACATTGAAGAGCAACTTTTAAATTAGATATTGGTACCTTTTCTCTTTTAAATCTATTTAGTTCATCAAGCTGATCAATTATTTTATTTGATATCATTTCTATAATTTCAGAAGTTCCTCCCTCATCTTGAATATTAAAATACTGTGTATTTGCTTTATTAATTTCATTTTGAAACATTGAGAGTTGTGCACATTCACAACCCAAACCAACAACATAAACTTTACCAAAATTTGGATGTTTTTTAAAACCTTCTATTGTTCTATGAAACAAATTCATTCCATAACCTGACGTATTTGTACCACAACCAGATGAATGTTTTAGAGCTACAGCCCCATCAATATTTTCATAATTTTTATTTTTTAGAAAATTATTTATTCTTTGAGCAATTTTTTTAACAACTGTTGCTGAACAATTTACTGTACTAATTAAACCGATGTAATTTCTGGTGCCAACTTGTTTATTTGCTCTAACAAAGCCATCAAAAAAATATTGATCACTATCTTTTTTAATATCTTCATTTTTTTTTAATTCAAATTCACGTTTAAATTCAGAAAAAACAAGATTGTGAGAATGAACATGTTCCCCTATTTTTATATTTCTTGAGGCAGTTCCAATTATTTGACCGTATTTAAATATGAAATTACCTTTTTCAATATCTTTCAAACTAACTTTATGACCAAATGGAATTCTTTCAATTGTTTTACAATTATCTGCTATTTCCTTATTTTCTGGAATATCCATTGGTGCAACACCTACATTATCTTTTTCATTTAATTTGATTATATTAAACATAGTGATTAAAGTAGCATAAAGAATTTAAATTATCATTAAAAAATGAATGCTGAAATTGTCAAATACCCATCTTTAGAAGATAAAGTTGTTTTAATAAGCGGAGGTTCTACAGGCATTGGGCATACAATAGTAAAAAAATTCTTAGAACAAGGATCAAAGGTAGCTTTCTTAGATATTGATGAAGATGGAGCATCAAAATTAGTTAACGATTTTAGAGAATTTAAATATAAAGCAGTTTTTGAAAAATGTGATTTAAAAAATATTGATCAATTAAAAAAATCTATTTCTACAATTAAAAGTAATCTAGGTAAAATTTCAATTTTAGTAAATAATGCAGCAAATGATCAAAGACATACAATTGATGAAGTTACTCCTGAATTTTGGGATGACAGAATGAATGTTAATTTAAGGCATTTCTTTTTTGCCAGCCAGGCAGTCTACAAAGATATGTCTGAATTAGGTAAAGGTTCTATAATTAATATTGGAAGTTACTCTTGGATGAAAGGAATTGGTGGTATGCCAGCTTATACAACTGCAAAATCAGCAGTAATGGGTTTAACAAGATCTTTGGCAAAAGATTTAGGAGAGTATAATGTACGAGTTAATTGTATTGTTCCAGGTTGGATTGCAACAGAGAGACAGAAAAAATTATGGCTAACGCCTGAAATTATTGAAGATAATCTTAAACGACAATCTATTAAGAGAATGTTAACACCAGAAGATATTGCTAAGGTTGTTCTATTTTTTGCATCTGATCAGAGCTCAGGATGCTCAGCACAAAGTTATGTTGTCGATGGAGGCGATGTAAATCAATGAAAAAGAAAAAAGAAAAACTAGCATTTGGACGATTAAATTTACTAAGGGGTGATACTCTAAATGGTAATAAAAGAATTAAAATTGGTTTCATAGGAGGTGGTCCAAATTCATTTATAGGCTATACTCATAGACTAGCATCAAGATTTGACAACAAGTTTGAAACAGTAGCAGGAGTTTTTTCGACAGATAAATTAAAATCAAAAAAATTTGGTATTTCTTTAGGAATAAGTGAAGACCGTTGTTATTCTGACTTTTTAACAATGGCAAAAAAAGAGTCACAAAGAAGTGATGGAATACAAGCTATTGGAATTATGACCCCAGCAGGTTATCACTATAAAATTGCGAAAGAATTTCTTAATAGAAAAATCCACGTGATTTGTGACAAGCCTATGACAGCTACTTTAAATGAGGCTTTAATGCTTGAAAGAGTGATAAAGAAAAACAAAATGGTCTTTGCTCTTACTCATAATTATTCAGCATATCCAATGTTAAGAGAAGCTAAAAATTTAATTGATAATGATAAAATAGGAAAGATTCATCTTATTAACGTTGAATATCCTCAAGGATACACAGTGGGATTAAAAAAAAATGAAGAAAGAAATGTTTTAAAGTGGAGATTGGATAAAAAAATTAGTGGTGAGTCTATGATATTACAAGAAATAGGCACTCATGCTTATCACCTTATGAGATTTGTAACATCATTAGAAGCAAAAGAATTATTAGCACAAGTTGATACTTTATCCGATCAACTAACAGTAGATGATAATGCTTTTATAATCCTAAGAATGCAAAATAAAGCTAAAGCCTCTATTTGGGTTTCCTCTGCTGCTACTGGTGGTGAAAATGGCTTAAAAATAAGAGTATATGGAAATAAAGGTGCAATAGAATGGTTTCAAGATGATCCTAATAATCTTAAATTTACTGAACTAAATAATCCTACAAAAATTCTAACTAGGGCAAGTGGTGCAGTATCAAATTTATCCTTAAAATCATCTAGAGTTGCTGCAGGGCATCCAGAAGGTTTTTTTGAAGCTTTTGCGAATATTTATTCGGAATTTGCAGACTCAATTTGTAATAAAAGTATTCGTAAAAATAAAAACAATATTTTTCCAGGTATCAAAGATGGTATTGCAGGAATAAATTTTGTGAGCGCAGCAAAAAAATCTTCAAAAAAAAATGGAGCTTGGATAAAATTAAAGAGTTAACTATTGATTTTACATTTTAAATCTGTTCTAAAAATAATATGATTAAAATAGCCTTAATGGGTGCTGGCAGAATAGGCAAAATGCACGCAACTATGATAGATGCTAGCCCTAATTGTACCGTGCAATATATTTATGATATCGACATTAACTTAGCAAAAGAAATAGCTAATCAAACGGGTGCAAAATTGGCAACTTCGCCTGAAGATGCAATAAATAGTGATGATGTTGATGCAATTTTTATAGCTTCAGCAACTCCAACTCACGTTGAATTTATAACATTGGCTGTGAAAGCCCAAAAACCAGTTTTTTGTGAAAAACCTATAGATCTTAATATTGAAAAAGTTGATGAATGTAAAAATTTTATAAAAGATAAAAATGTTCCAATCCAAATTGGATTTAATAGAAGGTTTGATAACAGTCATGCAAAAGTAAAAGTAGCTTCAGAGAATAATGAAATTGGTAAATTAGAGATGTTGATAATAACAAGTAGAGATCCGGCTCCACCAGGAATAGATTATTTAAAAGCTGCTGGAGGTTTTTTTAGAGATACCACTATTCATGATTTTGATTTAAGTAGATTTATTCTTGGAAATGATCCAATTGTAAAAATTTCAGCGTTTGGTGAACAACTTGTATCAGAAGATGCAAAAAAAGTTGGCGATCATGATACAGCTATGTTTGTAATGAGGTCAAAAGCTGGTGTTTTAATTCATATAAATAACTCAAGAAGAGCAGTATATGGTTACGATCAAAGAGTCGAAGCATTTGGAAGTAAGGGTATGATAATTTCAAACAATCAAACTCAATCATCTGTTGAGAGATTTTCTAAAGAATCAACTTTTTCTAAAGACCCAGTTCAATTCTTTTTTATTGAAAGATATGAACAAGCTTACAAAACACAGTTAGAGGAATTTGTTTCTATGATTAATAAAAAAACGGAACCCAAAGTTTCTTTTGAAGATGGAAGAAGAGCATTAATATTAGCAAATGCTGCTTACGAAAGTTTAAAATCTGGTAAAGTGGTTGACATAAATTTTGAATGAGTATGAAAAATCAATTTAAAGACAAAGTAATTATAGTTACTGGTAGTACACAGGGTAGTGGAGCAGAGACAGCAAAATTATTTGCTTCAAGAGGAGCTAAGGCTATAACAATTTGTGGAAGACAAGAGCAGAAAGGTTTTGAGGTTAAAAAAGAAATTGAATCTCATGGAACTAAATGTCTTTTTGTTAAAGCTGATTTAGCCAATGTTGATGATTGTAAAAAAATTGTTTCATTAACAGACAATGAATTTGGAACTGTTAACACTTTAGTCAATGTTGCTGGTTATACTGAAAGAGGAACAATATTAAGTGCAAGTATAGAAAATTTTGATAAAAACTTTAGTATTAATGCTAGGGCTCCATTTATTTTGATGCAAGAAAGTATTAAAATAATGATTAGAGATAAAAACAAAGGAACAATTGCAAGTGTATTATCTATGGCTATGTATAGTGGCATGCCATTTATTGTTGCATACAGCGGATCAAAAGCTGCGCTGGCAATAATGACTAAAAATATTGCTAATTCAGTTTCTGGTCATCAGATTAGAGTTAATGCATTAAATATAGGTTGGACTGATACTCCTGCTGAGCATGATATTCAAACCAGAGTTCATAATAAAGAGGAAAATTGGCTAGCTGAAGATGAAAGCAAAGTTCCATTTAAAAGATTAACTAAACCAATTGATGTTGCGAAAGGTTTAGCATTTATGTGTTCAGATGAATCAGGCCTAATGACTGGTAGTGTAATTGATTTCGATCAAACAGTTCATGGATGGCATTCATATTCAGCTTATGATACTAAAATATTAGATGACTCTTTTTTAGGTGAGTAGCAAGTGCCATCAAAATCTATTCTAATTCCAGAAGGAATACTAAAAGGTCAAAATCTTCATGCTCTATGGTTGCGCGAAAGATTATCGGGAGATGATTTTGTTGATAAAAATAATTTACAAAGATTATATGAACCTAGCTTATTAGATGATAATCTTACAATAAATGAATACAAAATAAATAATAATTTTTTAGAAATTTCATTCTCAGATGGATCTAATGGAAAAATAAATATTAATGAATTATATGAAGAAATTAATTCAATAGATGTAATACCTAATAAGAAAATTTGGAGTGTATCTGATAAGTTACAAATTTTTGATAATAATCAAATTCAAGAAAATAAAAAATATTTAATTAAGATGTTAAAGTCATTTTATGAATACGGATATGTCATAATAGAAAATACAAAACCTGAGCAGAATGAGGTAATAAATTTTGCAGAAAAATTAGGCCCTGTTCGTACAACAAATTGGGGAAAATTATTTAATGTTGTCTCAAAACCAAATCCTAATGATTTAGCATATACAGCACTTGAACTTAAATCTCACTCAGATAATCCCTACCGAAAACCTGTACCAGGAATTCAACTTCTACATTGTATTGCAAATGAATCTGTTGGGGGTGACTCGAGTCTGGTTGATGGATATAGTGTCACTGAATTTTTAAAAAAGAACCATAAAAAATTATATAAAATTTTGACTGAAACAAATGTTAATTTTAAATTTACAGATGTTGATGTAATTCTAGAAAACAAATCTAAATTAATTGAATTAGATGATAATGGTTTATTCAAACAAATTAATTTTAGTAGCAGATTAGATTACGTCCCCAACCTTAGATTTGAGGATTTAGAAATATTTTATCAAGCAAGAAAGTGCATGTATGAATTATGCAATTCAGATCAATTCAAAATAAAATTCAGGTTATCAGCTGGAATGATTGCAATGTTTGATAATTTAAGGACATTACATGGTCGTACTAAATTTGATCCCAATACAGGATTTCGTCACTTACAAGGTTGTTATATTGATCACGATGCAACAGAAGGGAAACTAAGAAGATTATTAAAATAATTTATACTTCAAATATTTTATCAGGTGAATACAGTTGGATAATTTTTTTATACCAATCTAAAAATTGATCTTTTTTTATTAAGGAGACTGTAAAACCACCAAATCCACCTCCTGTTAATCTTGCTCCAACTGCACCACATTTAATAGAATTCTTAACTATTTCATCAACATCACTAGTAGAAGCTTCAAAGTCATTAGAATATGATTCATGACTCTCATTCATTAATTTGCCGAATTTTAAAATTTTGTTATTCAAAATACTTTCTTTAGCTTGTAGAACACGATCATTTTCAAAAATAACATGCTTAGCCCTACTAGCTACTACAGTATTACTGAATTTTGAAATTAAAAAGTCACTTACTTTAACACTTCCTAAGTGTTCTACATTAAGATCCTTTTCTGCAATTTTAAGTTCTGCAAATCTTTCATTGTAAGAACTACTTCTAAGATTTCTCTGAACTTTTGAGTCTATTAGGCAAAATTTCCAATTGGCTGGAAAGTTTATCAATTCAAATTTTAAATTTTTACAATCTAGAAAAAAAGCTTTTCCGTATATTCCTATTGAAGATATCATTTGATCCATTATGCCCCCTGAAACACCGATGTAATCGTATTCAACTTTTTTGGCTAAAACTGCTAAATGTTTTTCTGATATTTGTGCGTTAAAATAACTTTTTAGAGCCTTAAGTGTTGAGACACATAGTGCTGAAGAGGATGAAATACCTCTTTCTAATGGAATATTCGAAGAAATATAAATATTAAAATATTCCAATTTAATTTTTTTGTATTCTTCAAAAAAAACAAATAAACATCCTTTAATATAATCTGCCCATTCATTATCTTTTGACTTTATAAAATCATTAAATATTTTTTTTTCTTTAAAATGTTCAGAGTATACTACAAATTCTTTTTCATTATTTTTTGATAATTTAATGGTATTTTTAAAACCAAGTAATGTTGGCATAACGTAACCACCTGTATAATCTGTGTGCTCTCCTATTAGGTTAACACGTGCATTAGCACTTTCTTTTATCTGATGTTTGTGATTAAATATGTTTTCAAAGCTCATTAATTAAATTTCTATATGATAACACAAATTAAACCATGTTTTACAAAAAATAATATACTTAAAATAAGTTTTTCATCAGATATTCCTGAAAACAAATATAAAATTTGTTTTTCATTAGTTTACTCTATTAAAGAAATAGAAGGAGCTTCAGTTATTAAACAAATTGGAAGATATTATGAACTAGAAGCTTTAAATGATACAATTTTTTTAAAACTTCAAACACCAAAAACTGGAACATATAATTTATCTTGTGGACCAGAAGGATTATTTTTAATTGATAAAGAAAATCAATTAGTAGAATGTACTATAGAAGATCTTTTTTTTGAAAATGAAATTGCGAGTGTTAATTATAGAGATGATGTAACTGATAATTTTATACCTATCATTCCTGAGCCATTTAAATGCTCTTTTTCTAAAGACCATGTAGCAATAAAAAATAAATTATTTAAAATTCAAGATGAAGAAATAATAAGAAATACTAATGAAATAATTAACAAACTTGGCGTAAAATTTTCTAAAACTGAAGGGATACCTATTATATTTAAAAAAAAAAATAGTACTGAGGATGAATACTCAATAATAATTTCTAAAGATAATATTCAAATATATTTTAACAATTATGGAGGTAAGTTTTATGCTTTGATAACTCTTTTGCAATTAATTTATTTTTATGATTATAAATTACCTTTATGTAAAATAAATGATAAACCGAAATATTCTTGGCGAGGAATGCATTTAGATTGTGCAAGACAATTTTACTCAATTAAAGAAATAAAAAGATTATTAATTTATATGTCATTATTTAAAATGAATCGTTTTCATTGGCATCTAACTGACAATGAAGCGTGGAGAATTGAAATAAAAAAATATCCAAAATTGACATCAGAGGGTGCATTTAGAGGTTATAAACAAAAAATACCTCCATTTTATGGAAGTGGATATAGTAAAAATGGGGGATATTATTCACAAGACGATATTAGAGAATTAATATTATATGCTAAAAAATTAAATATAGAAATAATGCCAGAGGTTGATCTACCAGCTCATTCCTGGACTTTATTACAGGTTATGCCTGAGTTAAAAGATGAAGTCTCTAACATTATATCTGAAGATGTAGGTTCATATAAAAATAATACAATTAATCCAAGTTTAGAAAAAACAAAATATTTCTTAAATGATATTTTGAATGAAATTAGCAATGTCTTCCCATTTGAATATATTCATGTTGGACTTGATGAAAGGCCCAAGAATTCATGGGAAGGCTCACCTGTAATTATAGAATTTATGAAAAAAAATAAAATAACCTCACAGGAAGAATATCAGGATTATTATATGAATTATTTGATCAATATTTTAAAATTAAGAGATAAAACTTCTGCAGCTTGGAATGAAGCAGCTGTTTCCCCACATATAAATCATGGAGTTGGAGGCAGTGCAGGTAATATCGATAATTCATGTTTAATTTTTTCTTGGGAGCATTCGACTGTTGCTAAAGAGGTAACTGATAAAGGTTTTGAAACAGTATTATGCCCTGGACAAAAAACATATTTTGATATGGCATACAACAATTCGACTAATGAAAGAGGGATATGTTGGGCAGCAACAATAGAAGTTAAAGACATATATAACTGGAACCCAGTTGAGAATATTAATAATGAAAGTTTAATAAAAGGAATACAAGGCCAATTATGGTCAGAAACAATAACAGATAAGAAATATCTAGATCAAATGATTAATCCTCGATTAGCTACATTATCAGAAATAGCATGGAAGGGCAAAAGCTCAAGAGGATGGGTGAATTTTAGGTCTGCTTTACTCAACACTGTAAGATTTTTGAAAAACTTTAGCTGGAGTTACCATAATTTTTAATGTTTAATATTTTCTTATTATGAGAGTAGGTGCAGTTGGTTTAGGATCGCGAACAGCGACTGTTTTTAATGAATTATTGAAAATTAATTCAGACATTACTATGATTTCTTATGTAGATCCATATCCAATAGGTAAAAAAATAGCTGAAGAAAATAATTTTTTTCCAAATCAAAAATATGAAACATTAAATGAAATGTTGAAAAATGAAAATTTGGATTTATTAATGGTTGGATCTCCAAATCATTTACATCTTGAACATATAACTAAAGGGCTTGAAGCTGGTTTAAAAATATTTGCTGAAAAACCAATTGTCATCAATGAGAAAGAAAGTTTTGCTCTAGCAAAGTTAATCAAAAAATATGGAAAAGAAAAAATAATTGTTGGTTTGGTCCTACGTTATTCTCAACATGCTAAATCAATAAATAAAATATTAAATGAAAAAAAAATTGGTGAAATAATTTCTATTGAAGGTTCAGAACATATAGTCCCTTCACATGGCGCATTTTTTATGAGAAATTGGAGAAGAAAAAAACAATATTCTGGCGGTTTTATGCTTGAGAAATGTTGTCACGATATTGATTTTTATTCAATGATTACAAAAAGCAGACCAATAAAAGTTGCTAGTTTTGGTTCACGTAGATCTTTTATTCCAAAAAATTTGCCAAAATCTTCATTAGAAGAGTATACCAAAGACAGACTTGAAGGATGGGAATCAAAAAATAATGTTTTTGATAGTGATGCAGATATTGTCGATCATCAAGTTGCAATAATTGAGTATGAAAATAAAGCTGTTTTATCTTTTCACACAAATATGAAAGTTCCTGATGAATATAGAAGATTCGCAATAATGGGCTCTAAAGGGATGATTGAAGGTGATTTTGTTAGAGGATTTTTAAAAGCTCATGATGAACATAATAAAATAATTTTAGATGAAAACTATGGATCAGCGTTTGGAAAAAAAATCAAAGGACATTACGGTGCCGATAGCATGATGGCTAAAGATATTAATGCCCATCTTATTGGAGGAAAATTTAAATTACCTGTTGGTGTTATTGAGTGTATTGAGGCAGGTATTGTTGCAATGAAATTAGATGAATCTATAAAAACTAATTCGATTATTGATTTGACTAGCACATGGAATAAATTAGACAATTTATTAAAATAAATGAAAAACTCATCTAGACTCGTATCTTTTAACTCACCAACATTCTTGGCTTATGCATTAATAGCTCCTGCAGTTGTATATCTTTTATGTATTGTAGGATGGCCTCTTTTTGAGACATTTAGGTTATCATTTACCAATGCTAGTATTGCTGGAGAAGAATATGTTGGTTTTGAAAATTATGAAAAACTACTCGCTAGCTCTAAATTCAGTAAAATCGCAATAAGAACTTTTGTATGGACATTCTTTTCTGTTCTACTCAAATTAATTCTTGGTATGATTGGTGCAGTATTATTAAATGCTAGTTTAAGAGGAAGAACATTTTTTAGAATTTTAGTTTTACCTCCATGGGTAGTTCCAATTGCTATAGGTGCTCTTGGATGGATGTGGGTTTATAATGGTCATTTTGGAATTTTATCAGGAATAGGAATAAGACTAGGTTTATTGGATGGTCCATTTAGTTTCTTGGCATACAAAAACAGTGCTTTTATTGCGACAATGGTTACTGATGTTTGGGTAGGAACACCTTTTGTTACATTATTTTTTTTAGCAGGTATGCAAGCAGTGTCAAAAGATCTCTATGAAGCAGCATATTGTGATGGTGCAGGAAGGTTTAGACGTTTTTATCACATAACTCTTCCACAAATCACACCAGTAATAATCTCAATGTCACTTATTTCTGCAGTAGCTACTTTTGTTTCGTTTGATATTATTTTTATAATGACTGAGGGTGGACCTAGAGGTGCCACAACAACACTCATCATTGATACATATAAAATGGCTTTAGGCAATTATAAGTTTGGTAGAGGATCAGCAAGAGCAGTTATGATTGTTTTAATGATAACAACTTTTGCAGTACTTTATTTTTATTTACTATCTAGAATAAATAAGAAGGTATCTCATGGATAAATATAGTTTGCCACTTAAGATCTTTTTATATTTTTCTATATTTATTTTTTTTATATTTATATTACTACCATTTGTTGAAATGTTTTATGCTTCCTTAAGACCCCTGAAACATTTGTTTAGATCTCCTTACCAATTCTATTCTGATGATTTATCTTTTTGGGCATACAGAGAAATGTGGAATACTGTGCCACTTTTAGGAAGATATATTTTTAATAGTTTTTTTATGGCTATTACAGTAACTTTTTTTACACTTGTATTTGTAATTCCTGCTGCATATTCATATGCGAGATTTAATTTTCCTTTTAAACAAGGTAGCCTTTGGGTTTTGCTTGCTGTTAATATGTTTTCTGGTGCAGTATTATTAATACCATTATTTAAATTACTAAGAACTTTTGATTTATTAAATACTTACTTTGCCATGATTGTTCCTGGTATTGCTTTTTGTATTCCTACTTCAATTTGGCTATTAAAAGCATATTTTGAAAAAATTCCTGTAGAACTTGAAGAAGCAGCATATGTGGATGGTGCCTCTAGAATTGATATTCTGACAAAAATTATAGCTCCTTTAAGCACGCCAGGAATTGTTGTCACTGCGATATATGCTTTTATTCAGGCCTATGCACAACAGTTTCTTTTTGCAATTACGTTCAATTCAATAAGAGAATATATGCCAATTGTATCTGGATTAACTGAATTTATAGGTTACCAATCTGTTAAATGGAACGAAATGATGGCAGCATCAATAGTTGGTGTGTTTCCTGTTTTAATTGTATTTGTTTTCCTTCAAAAATATATTGTTGAAGGACTGACTGCTGGAGCTGTAAAAAACTAACAAATCCAATAAATCTTTCTTGCTTGTAGTTACCTAATAATGTTACGATCAATTATATTTTAGGAGGAAACATGAAATTTTTAAAAATTACTTCTATTGCTTCTTTCATTTTCTTTCTGTCTTTTGGTTTCAGTGCAAACTCTCAAGAATTACACGGAATTCTTTGTGGCGGTGAAATCAGACAAGCAGATATGGATGTTGCAGCTGAATTTGAAAGCGCCAACCCAGGGGTTACTATAAAATGGGAAGCAGTTCCATGGGGAACATGTCAGGATAAAGTAATCAATCTAGCAATTGCAGGAGATCCAGTTGACCTAGCATATGTAGGATCAAGAACATTAAAAGGTCTTGCTGAAAATGGTCATATTATTAATGTTGATATTCCTAAGTCACAAATAGATATGTATCAACCAGGTATTTTAAATACTGTATCCCATTTAGGAAAAGTATGGGGATACCCAAGAGCATTTTCTACAAAAGCATTATTCATGAATTGTGATTTATTAGAACAAGCTGGTGTTGCATGTGAAGGCCCTCAAACATGGGATGAGTTATATTCAATGGCAGAAGCTGTAACTAATAATGTACCTGGGGTTGCTGGAATAGGTTTAACTGGTAAAGATTTTGATAATACTATGCATCAGTTTTTAAATTATTTATATAGTAATGGTGGTCAAGTAATTGATCCCGATACTAATACAATTACTTTGAATAGTTCCAACACTGTTGAAGCTTTGGCATTTTATGGAAAGTTAGCAAATGTTGCTCAAGAGGGACCATTAGCATATGAAAGATCACAACTAAGAGATCTTTTAAATGACAAAAAAATTGCGATGTATATTGACGGGCCATGGGGACGAGGTACTCATAATGAAGATCTTAATATGAAAACTGTTAGGATCCCTGCTGGACCACAAGGAAAACAGGGAACTCTATTAATTACTGATAGTATTGCTGTATTTAATAATACTGGTAATGAGGAAATGGCAAATAAGTTTGCAGCTATGGTTACATCTCCAGAATGGCAGTATAAACTTGATACAGAGTGGGGCTTAACTCCAATTATGCAGTATGATGTTATTGGTAGTGAGGCACCATACAACGATGATTATTGGATGATGTTTATAGATGCAATTGGAGATGGTGGACCAGAACCTTTACTAGTTGACTATAAAGCTTTCCAATCAGTAATGAATAACATGATCCAAGGTGCAATTCTTGGTGAAGGTGATCCCGCTGATTTAGTTGCTGAAGCAGCTGAAGAATTGGAAGAATATAAATAATATGTTTTTTAAAACTGGGGCATAAGTGCCCCAGTTAAAAAATTATGAAAAAAAAACCAAGTTCAGATTACGCTCTAAAAATCAATTCAATACTAAAAAAAATTTCAAAAGAAGAGCATCATAAATTTATAAAATCTGCTAAGTTAATTAAGAACTCATATAAAAGAGGTGGTCAATTATTTATATTTGGCACAGGTCATTCTAAATTACTTGCTGAAGAATCTTTTCATAGAGCAGGGGGTTATGCTGCTGCATGTCCAATAAGAAGTGATGAAATAAATTTTTCTAAAGGTACAGATAAAGCAACTGAGTTGGAAAGAACTGCCAATGTAGCAAAAAGAGCATTAGAAAAGTATAAATTAACTTCAAAAGACATTCTGATGATTGTTTCCAATTCAGGTGTTAATCATGCACCAGTTGAAGCTGCTTTAATAGCTAAAAAAAAGAAAATAAAAACAATAGCTTTAACTTCATATAAATTTTCCAAACAAGCACCTCTTTCAAAACTGAAGAAAAGATTGTATGAGATATGTGATATTTATATTGATAACAAAATACCGCCTGGCGATGCAGTTGTTGAAATTAATAAAATGATGGTTGGTCCCGCATCTTCAATTACCGGAGCATTTATTTTAAATTCAATTCTTGTTGAAGTTGCAAATCTACTTAAAAATGAAAAAATATTTCCATTTTATATCAGCGTAAATATGCCTGGTGCTAAAGAAAACAATGATAAATTAGTTAAAAAATATAAAAAATCTAACCCCCACTTATAATAGTTGTTTTATTTTAAAAAAATTAAATATCTATATAACTTTTATTGATTTTTATGTCTGATATAAAAAAAATTGCAGGGAAAGTAGTTAACTATAATTCCTCATTTAATGGTACCATATTTTTTGATCATCAAATTCAAAAAATTGAGAGTAATACAGATATTCAATCTAAAAATATCATTATACCTGGATTTATAGACTTGCATTGTCATGGTGGTAATGGCTTTGATGTTATGGAAGGTTCTCAGTCAATTGAAAGAATGTCAAAATATCATTTGAGTCATGGAACTACCTCAATAATGCCAACAACCTGGACAAATACATTTGAAGAGACTCAAAATGCTTTAGAAGGTTTTAATGATATTTATAATAAAAATTCTAATATATTGGGTATTCATCTCGAGGGACCTTTCATAAATCCAGATAAATTAGGTGCTCAACCAAATCTAACTCAAATACCTTCTCAAGAATTTATTATTAAACTGTTAGAAGTTGCTAAAATAAAACTTATTACACTCGCTCCAGAAATAAAAGGAATGAATGAATTTATTAGCTTTCTCTCTGATTTAAATATCAAGATTCAATTTGGACATTCTCTAGCTAATTATAGCATATGCAAAACATATATGGATAAATATGATATTGGTTTTACGCATTTGTATAACGCAATGTCAGGAAATAATCATAGAAAACCAGGGGTATTATCTGCAGCTTTAGAATTAGGAAGCTTTGCTGAGATTATTTGTGATAATATTCATGTAAGTGAGCAATCTATAAAAATTGCCAAAAAATGTATAAAAGGACTATATGCAATCACAGATTCAATTAACGCAAGTGGGTTAGTTGATGGTGAATATATTTTTGCAAAAAATAATATAATAAAAGAAAATAAATCTGTAAAAATAAAAAAAGATGGAACTTTAGCTGGAAGTATAATTACAATGGATCAGACTTTTAAAAATTTAGTAAATATGAATTTTTCTATTGAAGAAGCTGTTGAACTTACAAGTTATAATGCTTCAAAATATTTAAATACTCAAAATATTGGAAAATTAGAAAAAGGATTTTTAAGTAATTTTTTAGTTTTAGATAATAATCTAAATATCATTGATATTTATTTAGAGGGAAATAAAGTAAATGGATAGTTCTATATTATTAAATGAAGCATTATCTATTCCAGAGAAAATAAATCATTTTATTATTAATGACAAAAATAATTATGCAGATGTTTCTAAACTAATTAATGAAAAAAAAATCCAATACATCGTCACTGTAGCGAGAGGTACTTCAGATTGTGCAGCTTTATATGCATCATACATGTTTGCTAAATATCTTGGGCTGCCAACTTATAGCATGCCTCCTTCCATTATTACATTGGAAAATTCTCAATTTGACTTTTCTAAAGCCTTGGTAATTATTATATCTCAATCAGGTTTAAGTACTGATTTAGTTGAATGTGAAAACAAAAGTAAACAAATGGGAGCAACCACTATTTTAATTTCTAATAATCAAAAAAGTCCTATGGTTAGTACATCTAATTTTTTCTATTATATTAATGCAGGTGAAGAAAAGAGTGTTGCAGCAACTAAAACTTTTGTTCTATCTTTGCTAATAATACAAAAAATTATTTTTAATACCTTGAATAAAAATATTAATAATCATATTAAAAAAATAAGTGAAAAATTAATAAAAGATTCAAATAATCAATGGAATCCTAAAATTCTAAATAAATCAGTAGATGTGGGATTTATTATTGGAAGAGGTGTTGGGTATGCTATTGCAAACGAAATTTCTTTAAAATTTAAGGAATTATGCCAAGAAATGATTGAACCCTTTAGTAGCGCAGAAGTAATGCACGGACCAAAGAGCTTAATACAGGATTCATTTAAAGTTTTTACAATGTCATTAAAAGATAATAGTGGTAAAATTGTAAATCAAGATTCAAAAGAAATTACAAAATTAACTAATTTACACTATTCCATATCTTTTGATGACAAGGATAACAAAAATCTTTTTTACAATTCTTACGAATTCATTGAATTGGATCCAATTATAATTTTATCTAAATTTTATCCATGGATAGTTAAATATTCTATTGAAAAAGGACTAGACCCAGATAAACCAAGATACTTAACAAAGGTAACAAAAACTTTCTGATAAATTGAATAATATTGATATAGTAATTGTAGGTGCTGGTTCAGCTGGCTGTGTATTAGCAAATAAATTAATAAATAATACTAACTATAATATTCTTTTGATTGAAGCTGGACCAAAAGATAATAGTCCTATTGTTCATGTACCATTGGGATATGGAATGACTTTTTATAATAAAAAGATAAATTGGAATTTTTATTCTGAAAAACAAAATACACTTAACAATAGAGAAATTTATTATCCAAGAGGTAAAGTATTAGGAGGGTCCAGCTCTATCAATGGTATGGTCTATGCAAGAGGGGTAAAATCAGATTATCAAAATTGGCATATGAGCTCTGAATTATCATTAGAAAATATAATACATAGTTTTAAAGAAATAGAGCAACCAGTTGATTCAAGTAGCTCATCATTAAGTTTGAATAAAATGCCTGTTAATGATGTGAGTGAGCAGCATCATCCAATTCTTAAATATTTTTTTGATGGCTGTGATGAAATGAATATACCATTTAATCAGAATTTAAATACTGACTTAAATGATCAAATAGGGCATTACAATATTACAACTTTTAAAGGAAGAAGATATTCATCTTCTAAGGCTTTCTTAAATCCAATTTTAAAAAATCAAAGATTAAAATTAATTACGAAAACATATGTAAATAAACTAATAATTAAGGAAAATAAAATTGAAGCTATAGAGGTTATTAATAAAAATAAGAAAATTAAAATTAAACCTAATATAGGGGCTATATTGTGCGCTGGTGCAATAATGACTCCATTTATCTTAATGCACTCTGGAGTAGGTAAGGCAAAAGATCTTAAAAAAATGAGTAAGGAGGTTATTATAGATAATGTCAATGTTGGTAAAAATTTGCAAGATCATTTAGGTATAGACTACTTATTTAAAACTAATCATCCTACTTTAAATACTTCTTTGGGAACATGGTTTGGAAGCATCAAGGAGATATATAAATACATACTTTTTAAAAAGGGACCTTTTGGTTTAAGTCTAAATCAATCAGGGGGATACGTAAACTGGAATTCTCTTAATAAATATCCTAATTTACAAATATATTTTAATCCAATAACTTATTCTATTACCCATAAAAATAAAAGACCGCTTTTAAAAACGGATAAATTTGATGGCTTTATTATTGGATATAATTCATGTCGTCCTAAAAGTTTAGGTGAGGTATATCTTTCAAGCCCATATATAAAAGATAAACCAATTATTAATCCAAACTTTTTGAGTAATGATGAGGACGTGCATGACATAAAATGTGCTATAAATTTTTCTAAAACATTAGCAAAAACTAGTTCAATTAAAAATATTATTGTTGATAATATTAATAATAATTTAATAAATGGTAGTGAACTGGAAATGCTCGAACATTTTAAAGAAAATGCTGTTTCTGTATATCATCCTTGCGGAACCTGTAGAATGGACAAAGAACAATCTAAGGGGGTTGTTTCTGAACGCTTTAAAGTTCATGGATTAAATAATTTATGGGTTTTAGATGCATCAGTTTTTCCAAATATAACCTCGGGAAATATTAATGCACCTGTGATGATGCTTGCTAATATAGGTAGTAAAATTATTATAGAAGATTTAAAAAAATAGATACAATAATGAAAATAACCAAACTTGAAACTTTTACAAAATCATACGTAAGTTTTGTAAAAGTGACTATTGAAGATGGATCAGTTGGATTTGGTCAAATGTCAACTTATCACGCTAATATAACAAATCAAATTTTTCATAAACAAGTCGCGCCATGGATTTTGGGAAAATCTTATTACGATTTTGATGATTTGGCAGATTTTGTTTTTGAAAGAGAACACAAATTTCCTGGTTCCTATCTTTTAAGAGCATTAGCAGGCCTTGATACTGCCCTTTGGGATTTGAAAGGTAAAATTGAAAGTAAACCTGTGGTTTCATTAATAGGAGGATTTCCTGGTAATTTAAGAATTTATGGTTCTTCAATGAAAAGAGATATTACCCCTGATGATGAAGCAAATAGATTTAACAAACTCTTTAATGAAAAAGGAGTCAATGCATTTAAATTTAGGGTTGGTTCTGAATGTGGAAGAGGAGTTGATCAATGGGAAGGAAGAACGGCTGATATTGTAAAAACTATAAATTCATCTTTAGATAAAAGTGTAATTAAAATGGTCGATGCAAACAGTTGTTATAATTCTGATCAAGCAATAGAAATTGGCAAACTTTTAGAAGATAATAATGTTACTCATTTTGAAGAACCTTGCCCTTACTGGAAACCAGAAGAAACCAAAAAAGTTACTGACAGTTTGAAGATAGATGTTACTGGTGGTGAACAAGATTGTGATTTAAGAATTTGGAGAGATATGGTTAAAAGAAAAATTGTTAATATTTTTCAGCCAGATGTTATGTATCTAGGAGGATTAACCAAAGCTTTAAAAGTTGCTAAAATTATTGAAAAAGGTGGTTTTATTTGTACTCCACATACTGCTAATTTATCTTTAGTAACAATTTGCACAATGCATTTTTTAAAAGCAATAAATAATGCGGGCCCTTATCTTGAATTTTCAATAGAGGGTGAAGACTATTATCCTTGGCAACAGAATTTATTTTTAGGTGATCCTTTTAAAATATCTAATGGAATGGTTAAAATTGAAGATACTCCTGGTTGGGGTGTTGATATTAATCCTCATTGGTTGAATAAATCTGAATATAAAAAGTCAGAAATAAAAAATTAATGATTAAAAATATAATTTTTGATTTTGATGGAGTAATAGTCGATAGTGAAGTGTTAGTCTCTAAAGCATTTGCTAAATATTTTATTAAATTTGATTATACAATTAAAGAGGAGCAGTTTTATAAATATGCTGGAAAAAAAACAGTTGAAGTTATAGATATATTATCTGATAAATATAATATTCAAAATAAACAAAAGTTTACAAGCGAAATATTTGACCTTGTTTCAGAAGTCTATTCCAAGGATATAAAACTAGTTTATGGAGCAAAAGATTATATTAGTAAATCAAATAGAAATCATTTCATTGGATCAAATAGTAATAAAGATAGGATTTTGGAGGGATTAAATCTTGTAGGTTTTGATAAAATTTTTTTAAATGATCAGGTATACTCATTTGATATGGTTGAAAAACCAAAACCTGATCCTGAAATATATTTAAGGATTCTAAAAGATAATACACTTAATATAGAAGAAACAATTATTGTTGAAGATAGCGGAGTAGGTGTTAAAGCAGCTTCCTTAGCAGGGGCTAAGGTATTTGGTCTTACTGCAGGAAAACATTGGCATTCAAATAGACCTAAAAATGAACTATTTGACAATGGCGCATTAAATGTGTTTAGTGATTATGAAAGTCTAGGTAAGGCAATAGAGGAGCTTTAAATGGGGCCAGATGTAAAAGGAAATCCACTTTATATCTCAGTATATCTTTTGATAGGCTCTTACATATTAGGTGAATTTATTTTTCCTAAATATCCACTTTTATATGTTCTAAACCTTTTAGGAATATTAATTATTATTTTAATGTCGATTATATTTTTTTCTTCAATAAATGCGTTTAATGCTCACGAAGAGAAATTACTTCCACAAACTGAAACAAATAAAATTATAAAAACAGGCATTTATGCTTATTCTAGAAATCCAATTTATCTATGTTTTGTTTTATTTCATTTTGGAATGTTTCTTACTTTTGAAAACACTATGTATTTTCTTTGTTCTATCGGATTATTTTTTTGGTTAAATAACTTTGTAATATATGAAGAGGAAAAATATCTGAAAAATAAATTTGGAGATGAATTTGAAAGATATTGTGGCGCAGTTAAAAGATGGATTTTCTTCTAGTTAAAATTTATTGTAGAAATTTTATGATTTTTTTCAAATTTTATAACTAGTTGGGCTTTTTTATTTAAATCTTTTATCATCCACTTAGTTATCTTCTCATAATGTTGAATAAAAATTTTTATTTCATCTGCAGACATTCTTTTAATTTTTTTATTTTTTGATTGATTAGTCTTTTCCTGTTTTAACCTCCATTTATAAACATTATCGAAAGAGGATGCCCTCAAAAATATAAGTTCATCAAATAGTTTAAATAAATTTTTGTATTCAATTTTCAGTTTATTATTGTAGAAATCTCTCCATTGATTATTTGGATCATTAATCCTTTCTAAATTATTTATATTTTTATAAAGAAATTTTTTAGGAATTTCTGAGCTACCACAACACCAACCTTCTAAAAAAAGAATATCGCATTTAGTTTCAATTATTTTTTTTGATTTTGATTTATCATCAATCAGCTTATCAAAAAGAGGAGTAGAGATTGGGTAATTTCCATGATTAAATTTTTTTATATTTTCTACTAACTTTCCAATATCATGTGTTCCTGGAACACCCCTCGTTATTAATAAATTATGAGTATTTTTTGATAATAATAACCGCTGTTTTTTTGATAAATAATAATTATCTAAACTAAGCAAAAGTATTTTTTTATAATAAAATTTTTCTATAGCTTTAGAAATAATACTAATAAATGATGATTTACCAATACCCTGAGAACCTCCAAATAAGAACCTTTTTGATTTACTAGAGTTAATATAATTTATTATAGGAACTAATTTATCTTCTATATATTTTTTTGAATATCTTTTCTTATATGTAATATGTATTTCTTTTTGAATATAGTCTATTAATTCACTCATATTTAAATTTATTTATAAACAAAATATTTATACATGAAATTTCTTTTTGATTTAGGGGGTGTTTTTTTTGATTGGGATCCGCATTATTTTTATAAAGATGTATTTACTAATAAAAAAGACAGAGAAAATTTCTTAAATAATATTTGTAATGATGAATGGAATATTAAACAAGATGCTGGAAGATTAATTAAAGATGCTGAAATTGATCTTATTAAGAATTTTCCAGATTATAAAGATAAAATAAAATTATATTATAAAAATCATCATAAAATGTTTAGAAAAATCTTTCAGAATTCTGTAAATATTTTAAACAAGTTAAAAGATAAAAAATATAAGTGTTATGTTTTATCAAACTGGTCTTGGGAAACATTTAACGGCATGAATAGAAAATACCCTTTTTTAAATAAATTTGATGGTATTATAATTTCGGGAAAAGAAAAATTAGTAAAACCTGATCTTCAAATATATAAATTAGCAATAGATCGTTTTAATTTAACTCCAGAGGAAACTGTATTTATAGATGACAAAAAAGAGAATATTGAAGCTGCAAATAAATTAGGTTTTTTGACTATACATTTAACTGACCCTGAAATAATAAATCAAGAAATTAATAGATTTATTTAATATACGCATGAATGAAACTTTTGATATCTTGGTTATCGGTGGTGGAATAAATGGTGCTGGGATTGTTAGAGATGCATCGGGAAGAAATCTAAAAGTCTGTTTGGTCGAAAAAAATACAGTTGGGTCTGCTACTTCGTCTTGGTCTACAAAATTAATACATGGAGGATTAAGATATCTTGAAAATTATGAATTCCGTCTTGTCCGTGAGTCTTTGAAGGAAAGAGAAGTAATAAAAAAAATTGCTAGTGATATTACAACACCAATACCGTTTATTATACCTTACCAGAAATCTTTAAGACCTAAATGGTTAATTAAACTAGGGTTGTTTTTATATGATAATCTAGGTGGAAAAATGACTATACCAAAATCTTCAACAATAAATATTAAAAATGAATTTCCTAATATTTTAAAAGATCAATACAAAACTGGTTTTCAATATTATGATTTACAGATTGATGATAAGAAACTTGTTGAGTTAAATGTAAAAGATGCAGAGAAAAAAGGAGCTACAATTATTGAAAATAGGGAGGTTATAAGGGCCAATCGAAATAAAAATGTTTGGGACATAATTTTAGATGATAATACGCTTCTTAAAACTAAAATTCTTATAAATGCTGCTGGACCCTGGATAAATGATACTTTAACAAAGGTACTAAAACAAAACTCAAAAAAATCAATTAGACTTGTAAAGGGAAGTCATATTATTACCAAAAGTCTTTATAGGCAAAAAAAGGCCTTCACTTTGCAAAATGAAGATAGCAGAATAATATTTGTTATACCTTATAAAGATGAATATTCTCTAATTGGTACTACTGAAACTGAAGTTTTTTCTCCTGAAAATCCTAAAATTGATAATAGTGAAATTGATTATCTAATAAATTCAGTAAATAAGTATTTTATTAAACAAATATCAGGAGATGATGTAGTAAGTTCTTATTCTGGAATTAGGCCTCTTATTGAAGATTTTAAAGAAGCTTCAAAAGTTACAAGAGACTATGTATTTGATTTAAATGAAGATAACTCACAAGCTCCATTGCTCAATATTTATGGAGGAAAGTTAACAACTTATAGGAAATTAGCTGAAAATGTTATCCTAACACTTAAAAATCATATTGATGTAGATAGTAATGATTCTTGGACTGCTGATCACAAACTATAACAGGTATCCCTCTTAAGTAACTTTTCTTAGGGCAGAAAAGTTTTATAAGAGGAATACTTCTTATAGGAGGAAATAATATGAAAACTCTCTGCCCATATTTATTTTATAAAAATATAAATTATTTGTATTAAATTATTTAAATAATCATATATTGCCCCTAAAAACTGGGGCAATACTTACTACGATTCTTCTTATTTAAATGCTTGGTTTGAGCTATCAAACAAGTGACATCTATTTGAAGGAAACCCTACCTTAACCGTGTCACCTACTTTAATATCTGAATGACCTTCTGTTTCAGCTACCAGTGGTTCTCCATCTTTTTCTAAATAAAGAAAAGTTCCAGATCCTAATTTTTCAACAACAAATACTTTACTTTCCCAAGTACCATCTGAATCCTGGTTAACAAGTACATGCTCAGGTCTAATACCAAGAGTAACTGCATCACCTTCTGATGAAGAAGCTGACATTTTAGGTACAGTGATTTTAGACATGCCCATTAAATCAACTTCAGTTGCATTACCACTTTTGCTTGTAATTTTAGATGAAATAAAATTCATCTTTGGAGAACCAATAAAACCACCAACAAACATATTATTTGGTTTATCGTATAATTGAAGAGGCGATCCTTTTTGAGAAACTATACCTGTATCTAGTACAACAATATCATCAGCTAAAGTCATTGCTTCAGTTTGATCATGAGTAACATATATCATTGTAGCCTCTAACTCATTATGTAGTTTAGCCAGTTCGACTCTCATTTGTACTCTCAAGGCAGCATCTAAATTGGATAGCGGTTCATCAAAAAGAAAAACTTTAGGTTTTCTTGTAATTGCTCTTCCAATTGCTACTCTTTGTCTTTGACCACCTGATAATTGTTTAGGTTTTCTCTTTAGATAATCTTCAATTTGTAAAATTCGCGCAGCTTCATTTACTCTTTCATTGATTTCATCTTTTGATCTTTTTTCTAATTTTAAACCAAATGCCATATTATCAAATACTGTCATATGTGGGTAAAGTGCATAGGATTGAAAAACCATTGCTATATTTCTTTGCTTTGGTGGCAAATCATTCACGACTTGACCATCAATTGATATAGTTCCAGAATTAATATCTTCCAAACCAGCAATCATTCTTAGCATTGTAGATTTACCGCAACCACTAGGCCCAACTAAAACTGTAAAAGATTGACTTTTAATATCTAGAGACACGTCCTTAATAACGTGAACATCTCCAAAATATTTATTAACTGTATTTATATTTATATCCGCCACTTCATCCTCCTTTGAGCGATCTTTCAAGTGAAGAACTTACAATAAGTTCTATTTATTTATATCAACCCAGATATTATTGTCATTACTTTTTATGCAAGAATCAATGATTTTTTGAATTTTCGCACCTTGATTAAAGTCTGGCTGTAAATTTTTTTTTGTTTTGATGGAATCTATAAACTTTTCATAGTTAGTTTTTACTGTACCACACTCTAATGTGTCCCATTGCATTTTATTTATATTCTCATTCTCACATATATGCAGTGTCGACCATTTGGTTCTTTCTTCATCTAACTCTACTTTTAGACCTCCTTTAGTTAGAAAAACATCTAATATGAGTGAATTTGCGTGTCCAGTTGCAACTCTTGTATTAGTTATAGTACCAATTGCTCCGTTCTCAAACCTAACTAATGAAGTAAATCCATCATTGGCATCAAGTTGATATTCGCCAATATTTTTACCTTTGTCGTAGTAAGTTTTTAAATCTGCAAATATTTTATCAATGTCTCCTACTGCGTTGACTGCAAAATCGAAAATATGAACACCTGTATCGCCCAAAGCACCATTGCTTCCATGTTTCGTAGATAATCTCCAAAGCCATTTATCTTCTTCTTGCCAATTCCCCCACTTATTACTTGTAAGCCAAGATTGATAATAACTTGCACAAACATGTCTTGGAACGCCAAGATCTCCTGACTTAATTATTTCAACTAATTTTTGATATGCGCTAGATTCTCTGTAAGTAAAATTTACCATATTAATTTTTTTTGCTTTTTGTGCTGCTTTAACCATTATTTTTGCATCCGAGAAATTTTCAGCTAAAGGTTTTTCACAAAAAATATTTAAACCTCTTTCTAATATTTTTAAAGAAATATCTTTATGAAATCTATCAGGAGTTGTGTTACTTATTCCATCAAAATTTTTTTCTTTATAGAGCATTTCTTCTAAACTTGAGTAGCCTCTAATAGATTTATCATGCAATAAAAATTTACTTAAATTTGAATGATTTGTATCGCAAACAGCTTCAATTTTAACTTTATCTATCTTATTAAATTCATGTAAATGTTTTAATGAAATATTTCCTGTGCCAACTATTCCTATTTTCATTATTTTTCTTTGGTAGGGTGTTCAACTGAAAATCCTTTTTTCTTAATATTTTCAATAGGTTTTGGTCTATTGCTTTTTGCAATTGGTGAATGGATATCATCCCAAATATTATTAGTTTTTGGTTTAACAAAATTTATTGCATTAATAATTACTCTCTGGATATCTTTATTATGATAAGTTGGATAAGCCTCATGACCTGGTCTAAAGTAAAAAATTTGACCATTTCCTCTTTTATATAATAACCCCGATCTAAATGTTTCGCCACCTTCAAACCAGCTTGTAAATAATGTTTCGTCTGGTGAAGGTACTTGAAAAGGTTCGCCATACATTTCTTCCATTTCTAACTCTATATATGGACCCAAACCTTCGCATATTGGATGTGCAGGATTACAAATCCACAATCTTTCTTTTTCACCATATTCTCTCCATGTAAGATTACAATTTGTTCCCATTAATCGCTGAAAAATTTTGGAGTGATGACCTGAGTGCAGAACTATTAAGCCCATACCTTCTAGAACTCTTTTATGAACTAAATCAACTGTACTATCAAGTACCTCTGAATGAGCTTTATGCCCCCACCATATTAAAACATCACAATCTTTAATATTTTTTTTATTAATTCCATTATTATGATCTCCAAGCGTTGCCGTATCTATGTGTAAAGTTTTATTAGTCAATAAAAAATTTTTAATGCAACTATGTATTCCATTTGGGTAAATTTTTTTTACTTCCTCATTCTCTTGTTCGTGAATATTTTCATTCCAGATAATTATATTAGTCATTTCTTACCCCTTAACTGATCCAGCTACCAAGCCTCTAATAAAATATCTTTGAAGTGCAAAAAATATAAATAATGGAACCGTCATAGATACAAATGCTCCTGTTGTTAATATCTCCCAATTTTCTCCCCTAGAACCTAAAAGCTCTTTTAACTTTGCTGTTAAAATAATTTCACTTGGTACTTGATCTAAGAAAACAAGTCCAACTAATAGATCATTCCAACACCATAAAAATTGTAGAATAAATATAGAAGCAAAGGCAGGAACTGATAATGGTAATATAATTCTTAAAAAAATATCATAATGTGTTGCCCCATCTACTTTAGCAGCTTCCATCATCTCATTTGGCAATGATTTTAAAAAATTTCTAAGTAAAAAAGTTGTTGAAGCTAATCCAAATCCAGTATGAGCCATCCACACCCCAGGGTATGATTTGGCGGCTACTCCAAAAAGTGCACCAAAATCATTATATATAGTCAAAATAGGAATTAATGACATTTGTAAGGGTACAACTAGAGATGCGATAATTATGGCAAGTAAAGTATCTCTTCCAAAAAACTTCATCCATGTAAGGGCGTATGCAAAAAATGAACAAATTATTAAAGGGATTAATGTGGATGGAAGAGCTACAGCCATTGTATTGATAAATGCTCTTCCTATTCCTTCTTTAAATAATACTTCTCTGTAATTATCAAAAGTAAATGCTGGTGGGCTAAGTGCTGTTATAAAGAGTCTTTTACCTTTCTTTTTTGAAAACTCTTTTTCAGATTTTAAAATATATTCACCATCTTCATTTACTGTAACAAAACTATCATCTTTTAATATTGCAATATCATCTACAGCAAATTCATTAATCCTTTTTGAAGTTATCCCAAAGCTTTGTATTTTTTTTCCAGAGTTACTATCAAATAATTTTCCTTTAATTATAAAAAAATCCCCTTCTTTTATTTGATTTTCCATTCCTGCCATGCGGTAGATTTCATTTACTTTAGTTGTAGTTAAAGATGTCCACCAGCCGCTTATTGCCAAAAGATCTTTATCTCTTAATGAGCTTATAAATAAACCGAATGTCGGAATTATCCAAATAAGAACAAAAAATAATAGTAAAAGCTGTGAAAAAATTGAAGGTAAAGAAATTTTTTTCATTATATTTTTTGCTCTTGTCTATGCTTATATAAATTCCATGCTAAAATTGGTATTACTCCAATCATAATAACTATTGCTAAAACACTTCCTCTACCTGAGTCTCCACCACCTCGAAACATCCAATCATACATTAAATTTGCTAATACACCCGTTTGCCATTCCCCATTTGTCATGGCAAAAATAATATCAAAAATTCTTAAGACAATAATTGTAATCAACGTCCAAATTACTAATATTGTTTGTTCTAGATAAGGTATTATAATTGAAAAAAAAATTTTAATTTCACTGGCTCCATCAATCCTTGCTGCTTCAAGCATTTCTTTAGGTATACTTCTTAAAGCAGCACTAAATATAACAAGAGCCAATCCAGTTTGTATCCAAATCATTATTGCCATTAAAAATATATTGTTCCATAATGGTATTGTTAACCAAGCTTGGGGTTCATAGCCAAATGAAACAATTATTGCATTCAGTAAACCAATTTGAGTATTTTCTGGCCCTCTATATTCATATATAAATTTCCAAATTACTCCTGCACCAACAAATGATATAGCCATAGGCATGAAAATTATTGACTTAGCTATTGATCCCCACCAAACACGATCTGCTAAGTTAGCGATTAATAAACCAAAAAATGTGCTAAGTGTTGGCACTATTAGTAACCAGCCTAAATTATTTAAAATACTTCTTTTAAATTCTGGATCATTTATAGCCCATTTATAATTGTATAAACCTACAAATTCTCTTCCAAATTTGTCATAAAAACTTAGTCTTATTGTTTCAAATACAGGATATAAAATAAATATAAAAAGTACAATAAAAGCTGGCGTAATAAAAATAATTACCCGTGCTGAATTTTCAAAATTATACTTTTTATTTTGCCTTCTTTCATAAATATCTAAAAAAAAATTCGCTGCGTGGAAAAATAAAACAAAAAAGAAAATTCCTAAAACAACTATGAAAGCTAAATTAGTTATGCTCATTGATTAAGTAAATATATAAAAAAAACAGGCGAACAAGTTAATTGTTCGCCTGTTATTACAAGAGGAATTATTTAATTGCGTCCCAGCTATCTTGGATTGCATCAGCTACATCTTGTGCAGATTTTCCATTGGTATAATCAACCATACCAGTCCAGAATGTACCTGCACCAATTGCACCTGGCATTAAATCAGATGCATCAAACCTAAAGGTTGTAGCGCCTGTTAAAATTTCACCAAGTTTTCTAAATGTTTCACTAGCATATTTGCTTCCATCAACACCTTTATGAGGAGTTAAGAAACCACCTTTTGCCATCCAATACTCATGAGCTTCTGGATGCATTAAAAATTTAATGAACTCAATAGTAGCTTGATTATCATTTGTAGCAGCAACTAATGTACCTGCTCCAAGAACAGGTGTTCCTAAATCTTTAGTTTCATATGCTGGAAAATAAAAGAAATCATAATCTACACCCGCTTCAACTCCATCAGGAAAAAATGCAGGAATAAAGCTAGCTTGTCTATGCATCATGCATTCTGCCGGTGATGTAAATAAGCCATTAGGAGCGTCTCTAAAATCAGTTGTTGCAACTGCTTTAGAACCTCCATTTACGAAATCATCATTTAACGCAAATGTTCCAAAGAAATTCATTGCCTCTATGACTCTTGGATCATTAAATGGCATTTCATTTGACACCCACATATCATAAACTTGTGGTGAATGAGTTCTTAGCATAATGTCTTCCATCCAGTCAGTTGCTGGCCAACCAGTCGCTGCACCTGAACCAAGACCTATACACCAAGGTGTATTACCATCAGAAGCCATTTGTCTAGTTAATGAAATTAATTCTTCCATTGTTGATGGAACTTCATAACCATTATCCTCAAAATTATCAGGTGAATACCATACTAAACTCTTAACATTAGTTCTAAAAAATATTGCATTAAACTGGTCATTTCCATTTTCGTCAGCATAAGTTGATAAATCAACCCATGATTGTCCTGCTGCGTAGTTATCTAAAACCATCTGCTTAATGTCATCTCCAAGTGGAACTAATCCGCCCATTGCAGCCGCGTTAGCAGCAAGTCCTGGTTGTGGGAAGACAACTAAATCTGCAGCACTTCCAGCTTTAAGATCAATCATTACTTGTTGTTCAAAACTATCAGATCCACCATATTCAAAAGTTGCACCAGTAGCTTTTTCAAATATTGCTCCTACTTCTCTCATTATTTCTTGCTCAGGAGACAACCATGGCCCGAACATTACAACTTTTTGGCCACTTAAATCAGGTCCTGAATATAGGTGACCTCCACCAAAGGCTGAAAAGCTTATAAATAATGATGATAAAGAAGCTAATAAAATTTTACTAAATTTTTTCATTAATTCCTCCGAGTTAAAATATATTTTATATTTTACCAAAACGTTTTGGTTGTCAATTCATTATTTGTAAGTTATTCATAAATTTTATGAATATTAAAGAATTAGCCAAAAAACTAGATTTATCGATAACAACAGTTTCTAGAGCTTTAGGAGGATATTCAGACGTAAGTGAAAAAACAAGGCAGAGAGTGAAAAAATTTGCAATTAAATATCAGTACAGTCCAAATCCTTATGCTAGTACCCTTGCATCAGGAAAGACTAAAACAGTTGGATACGTTCTTCCAATTTATGGCACAAACACTAGTACCCTGAATCAAGGAAATTTTTTTCAATTTATATCTGGAATGTCTGATGAATTACTATCTGAAAGCATACAATTGCAAATTCTGTTTGCAAAAAGTGAGCAGGAAGAAATACAAGCTTACAAAAAATTAATTTTTGAACAAAAAATTGAAAATATTGTTTTACAAAATATAAAGACTGAAGATCTAAGAATTAAATTACTAAATAAATATAAAATTAATTATGTAGCATGGGGTAAAACAGAGTCAAATCAAAATTTTTCATGGGTAGATCTTGACAACAAAGGTGCAGTTCAAACTATAACTAAGTATTTGATTAAAAAAAATCACAAAAATATATCTTACATAAATATTTCTGAAAAATATAATTTTGCTAATGAAAGAAAAAAAGGTTTTCTAGAATGTTTAAAATTAAATAAAATTAAATTTAATAAAAGTTATTACAGATCTATTAAGCTTGAAGAACCAGGTAAAAGTTTTGAAATAATAACTAACATGCTATTAGAAAATAAAAACATTACCGCTATAATTTGTTCTACTGAATTTTCAGCATTAAGTGCAATTAAAGCATGTAACAATTTAAATTATGAAATTGGTAAAGATATTTCAATTATAACCTTTGATGGACCATTAGTGAGAGATTTGAGTACTCCTCCTATTACTGCAGCATCTTTTCCAGTAAAAGAACTTGGGAAAAAAGCAATAAACATTCTTTTAGACAAAAAAAAATCCCAAGATAAAACAATTAATTACCTTGCAAAATCTTATATTATAGAGAGGGGGTCTGTACACTTTGTGAATTTATAAAATTTTAACTTTTTAAAATTAAATTTCTCATTTAATACTTACTAAATCAGGTTTATAGGAAACTCATGAAATTAGTTATTGTAGGTTCAGGATATGTAGGTCTTGTTACAGGAGCGTGTTTTTCTGAATTTGGATATAAAACAATTTGTGTAGATAAAGATCAAGATAGAATTAATCAATTAAATTCAGGGGTTTGCCCATTTTATGAACCTGGCATGGAGGATTTACTAAAAAAACATTTAAAAAATACAAAATTATTATCTTTTTCCACTTCCTTGTCTGAGTCTATACACAAAGCTGATATAGTATTTATAACTGTAGGAACGCCTAGCAGAAGATTAGAAGACGATGCAGATCTAAAATATGTATGGGCTGTAGCTGAAGAAATAAGTCATAATATAAAAAAATATTGTTTAGTTGTAACCAAGTCAACTGTACCCGTTGGAACATCAAATGAAATAAAAAGAATTATTGAAAAAACAGTTCCTAAAGAAAATTTTGATGTTGTATCTAATCCTGAATTTTTAAGAGAAGGTTCTGCAATTAACGATTTTATGCGTCCTGATAGAGTCGTGATTGGAACTGATAATAAAAAATCAGAAAACATAATGAGAGAGCTTTATAGACCATTATATTTAAGAGAAACTCCTATTTTCGTAACTTCTATAGAAAGTTCAGAAATAATTAAATATGCTTCAAATAGTTTTCTTGCAACAAAAATTAGCTTTATTAATGAAGTGTCAGATCTTTGTGAAGTCGTGGGTGCGAATGTTCAAGATGTTTCGGATGCTATGGGCATTGATCAGAGAATTGGGCCTAAATTTTTAAATGCTGGTCCTGGTTATGGAGGCTCTTGCTTTCCTAAAGATGTAAAGGCATTTATTTCCACTGCAAAAAAATTTGATACTAATTTATCTATAATTAATGCTGTGCATGAATCAAATAAAAAAAGAGTCATAAAAATTGTTGATAAAATTGAAAAAAATACCAAAAAAAACTCATCTCTTACTATGTTAGGACTCAGTTTTAAACCAAACACAGATGATATAAGAGAATCCACTTCAATTAAAATTGCCAATCTACTTAATGAAAAAGGATATCAGATAAAATGTTATGATCCAGAAGCAATGGAAAATGTAAAAAATGAAAAATATAATTTTCATTTTTATAATACAGCCATAGAGGCATGTAGAGATACAAACGCTATCATTATAGGCACTGAATGGAATGAGTTTCGAGCATTAAATCTTATTGATATTGGTAAAATAGTAAATGAAAAGATAATTTTTGATTTGCGAAATATTTACAACAAAGATGAAGTAATCAAGATCGGATATAAGTATTATGGAACTGGAAAATAAATTTCTAATTGAAGATTTTGATCCTGAGGTATTACGTGAATATGATATACGAGGTATTGTTAACAAAAATATTAATGAAAATACTTCTTACACAATAGGAAGAGTATTTGGCCATATTGTTTTTACAAAAAATAATTCAAACACTGTTGCTGTAGGTTACGATGGTAGACTAACTTCCCCTAAGTTATATAAAGCTCTAAGTAAAGGATTAATAGACTCTGGTTTAGAGGTGAAGAGTATCGGTATTTGTCCAACACCAATGCTATATTTTGCAGATTATCATCTTAAAACTGATGCTGCTATTATGATAACGGGATCTCATAATCCTTCTGAATATAATGGTTTTAAGATGGTGCTAAATAAGCATAGTTTTTTTAGTGAAAATATCCAAAACTTTCAAAATATAGTCCTAAATCATAAACTTGAAAAAAGAAAAGGAAATATTACTCATATTGATTTAGTAGATAATTATGTTCTTAGAGTTTTAAAAAATATTTCAATCAAAAGAAAATTAAAAGTTTGTTGGGATATTGGTAATGGGGCTATGGGTGTTGTTATTGATAAAATAATATCTAAACTTGAAAATACTGATAATATAATTCTTAATAAGGATGTAGATGGTAATTTTCCGAACCATCATCCAGATCCTACAGTTCCTAAAAATATGGAACAACTAATTAAATCAGTTAAAAAAAATAATTGTGATATTGGATTAGCATTTGATGGTGATGGTGATAGATTAGGTGTTGTTGATAATTTAGGTAATATAGTATGGGCAGATCAATATATGCTTATACTTTGTTCTGAAATAGCAAATATATACCAAGAGCCAAAAGTAATAATGGATGTAAAATGTAGCAAAGTTTTTTTTGATGAATCAAAAAAGATGGGCTGTTTTCCCATTATGGAGAGAACAGGTCATTCTCCAATAAAAGAAAAAATGAAAGAATTAAATTCACCACTATCTGGAGAAATGAGTGGACATGTTTGTTATAGTGATGATTTTTATGGTTATGATGATGCGATGTATGTTGCATTACGTTTATTAAGAATACTATCTAATCAGGAAAAATCATTAAATGAATTAATTAATGTTTATCCAAAAACATTTTCAACACCTGAAACAAGGTTTGATGTTGAAGAAGCAAAAAAATTTTTAATTATTGAGGAGATAAAAGAAAGAATAAAAAATAAAGAAGGTAAAATAATAGACATTGACGGTATAAGAGTTGAAAATGATGATGGGTGGTTTCTCATGAGAGCTAGCAATACTCAAAATCAACTAACTTGTAGAGCAGAGTCAACTTCTCAAGAAGGTCTTAAATCTCTTATAGCAATTATAGAAAATCAGTTATCTCTTAGTGGTATAAATTATAAATTTACAATCTAACAAAACAATCACGGTTATATTTTTCTAGCCTTTTACAAGCTGCATACGCTTCTTTTTTAGAAAAGTTTTCAAATCTAGATTCATAAAGTTGTTTGCCGCTAGCTTTAATAAGAACTATATTTGAATTTTTATCTTTTGTAGAAATTGGATATCTGCTTTTAATTAATTTGATTTGTTTTTCTGCATTATTTCTATATTTAAATGTTCCAACAACAATTGAGTAATTATTTTTTTTTACTTCTTTTATATCTTTAGTAACAATTTCTTTTTTATTATTATTTGTTTTTATATTTAGTTCAGCAAATTCTTTATCCATTATAATTTTTAATGATTTATTTCTTTGACTCCCTGTGTCTCCACCAAAAATAATTCCAATTAGCCTTTTATCATCTCTTACAGCTGAGAATGCTAATTGAAAACCAGATGCCTTAATATAACCTGTTTTAATTCCATCTGCACCTTCATAACTTAACATTAATTTATTGTGAGTTTTATAAGTTTTACCTTTGTAAGAAAACTTTGTATTGCTAAACAATTTATATTCATTTGGAAAATTTGTAATAAGCTTATGACATAGTTTTGAAATATCTCTTGCAGTTGTTAATTGAGCTCTATTAGGTAGACCAGATGCGTTTTTAAATGTTGTGTTTTTCATACCTAAATTTTTTGCGTAGCTTGTCATAAGTTTTGCAAATTCTTTCTCACTACCAGAAATATTTTCTGCTACCACTGTGGCCACATCATTTGCAGATTTAATTATAAGTGCATTAATTGCATCCCTAACTTTAATACTTGAACCATCCTTTAAATATAACTTACTTGGCGACCTTGATGCAGCAACACTGGATACGCTTAATTGACTATCGAAACTTAGTTTTCCTTTTTTAATATAATCAAACAAAATGTATAAAGTCATTATTTTTGTAAGAGATGCTGGATAATTTTTTGTATCAGCATTGACCTCAAATAAGACTTCTTCTGTATCAAAATCTATGACTATAGCTGCTTTTTTTGCAAATAGATTTGATGAAAAGTTTAATATTAAAAAACTATTTAAAATTATGATTAATAGTAAATTATTTTTCATTTTTTACTGATTAACATAAGATTTTCGATGCTTTCAAACATAAAAATACTTTAAAATATTTAAAAACATATTATTTAATAAATATGGCAAATGAAGATCAAAATAACAATAATAACGAGGATTTTCAAAGAGGTCTATTATTAGACACTAAACCAAAAACAAAAAAACCTTCTATGTATAATGTGTTATTACTAAATGATGATTATACTCCTATGGAATTTGTTGTAATGGTTTTAGAAAAAATATTTAATAAAAAACAAGAAGAGGCCACACAAATCATGTTACACGTTCACAAAAATGGTATAGGAGTTTGTGGAACATTTACTTTTGAGGTTGCCGAGTCTAAATGTAAATCAGTAATGGATATGGCAAAAAAAAATGAACATCCTTTACAATGCACTATGGAAAAAAATTAATGTTGTCACAAAATTTAGAAAAAACATTAAGAGATGCATATCAACTAGCAACTAATTATAAACATGAGTATGTGACTCTAGAGCATTTATTGTATTCTCTTTTAGAAGATCAAGATGCAATTAGTGTTCTTAAAGCATGTGCAGTTGATATATCAAACTTAAAAGAAAGTGTTGAAAAATTTATTATTAATGATTTAGAAAATCTAAAAGAAAATTTTACGGGAGAACCAAAATTAACAAATGGTTTTCAAAGAGTTTTGCAAAGAGCTGCTATACACGTGCAATCAAGTGGAAGAGAGAGTGTTACCGGAGCTAATATGATTGTAGCTTTATTTTCTGAGAAAGAAAGCCATGCAGTATATTTTCTTCATCAACAAAATATGAGTAGACTAGATGCTGTTCAGTATATTTCACATGGTATTTCAAAAGCTAATGAAAGTTTCGAAAATGAAGAATTTGTAGATAGCCAAACCAATGAAAGTAACGAACAAAAAAAACCCAAAAGTGCTTTAGGACAATTTTGCATAAACTTAAATGAAAAATCTCAAGATGGTAAAATTGACAATTTAATTGGTAGAAACAAAGAACTAGATAGAACAATTCAGATTTTATGCAGAAGACAAAAAAATAATCCTTTATTTGTTGGAGATCCTGGTGTTGGGAAAACAGCAATTGCTGAAGGATTGGCAAAAAGAATTACAGAAAAAAAAGTACCTAAAATTATGGAGGATGCCGTAATTTATTCTTTAGATATGGGTGCATTACTAGCGGGCACAAGATACAGAGGTGATTTTGAAGAAAGATTAAAAGCCGTCCTTAAAGAATTACAAAAAAAAGATAAAGCTGTCCTATTTATCGATGAAATCCATACAGTTATTGGAGCAGGAGCAACGAGTGGAGGCTCAATGGATGCAAGTAATTTATTAAAACCATCCCTAGGAAATGGCACTCTTAAATGCATTGGATCAACAACGTATAAGGAATTTAAAAATTATTTTGAAAAAGATAGAGCTTTAGTAAGAAGGTTCCAAAAAATTGATGTTAAGGAACCATCAAAAGATGAGACTGTTAAAATTCTTGAAGGTTTAAAATCTTATTATGAAGAACACCATGATATTAAATATTCACCGGAAGCAATTATTAGTGCCGTTGAGTTATCGAATAAATATATAGGTGATAGAAAGCTTCCAGATAAAGCAATTGATGTTATCGATGAAGCAGGGGCATCTCAATATTTATTACCAGAAGAAAAGAGAAAAAAAATTATTCTTTCAAAAGATATTGAAGCAGTAGTTGCTTTAATGGCTAGAATTCCAACAAAATCTGTTAATCAAAGTGATAAGAACAGTTTAAAAAATTTAGAGAGAGATTTGAAAAATTTTGTCTTTGGTCAAGACAAAGCCATCGAAGAATTATCATCTTCTATTAAGTTGGCAAGAGCAGGACTAAGAGAGGATGGAAAGCCAATTGGTTCATATCTATTTTCTGGACCTACAGGGGTAGGGAAGACTGAGGTAGCTAAACAGTTAAGTAATACACTTGGCATTAAGCTTCTTAGATTTGATATGTCTGAATATATGGAGCGTCATACTGTAAGCAGACTTATTGGAGCTCCTCCCGGTTATGTAGGTTTCGACCAAGGCGGATTATTAACTGATGGAGTCGATCAAAATCCTCATTGCGTATTGTTATTGGATGAAATTGAAAAAGCTCACTATGATTTATTCAATATTCTTTTACAAGTAATGGACTATGGAAAACTAACTGATCATAATGGTAAGACGATAGATTTCAGAAACGTCATATTAATTATGACAACTAATGCTGGTGCAATAGATGTATCTAAAAACAAAATTGGTTTTAATGCAAAAAAATCTAACGATGATAGCAGTGATGCAATAAATAGAATTTTTTCGCCAGAATTTAGAAATCGTATTGACTCAATTATTCATTTTAATCATTTATCTAAAAATATTGTACTTTCCATAGTAGATAAATTTATTATAGAAATTGAAGCACAGCTTGAAGACAAAGGAGTTTCATTATCGATTAATAAAGAAGCAAAGGAATTTTTAGCTGAAGAAGGTTATGATGAAGTTTATGGTGCTAGAGAATTAGGTAGAGTAATACAAGAAAAAGTTAAAAAACCGATGGCTGAAGAACTTATCTTTGGTAAACTAGCTAAAGGCGGGCATGTTGAAATTACATGTAAAGATAAAAAAATTAACTTTGAATTTTCTAATAAACAAGAAGTAAAAAAAGAATTAGCCTAATTTTTGAAAGGAAGAAAATCTTCTAATTTTTCTTTTTGATTGTCAATAAGTGGACTTTCATTATTAAGGAAATTTTGAATAGCTTTACTAAATTCTTGATCTTTTATCCAATGAGCGCTCCATGTTTTTGTGGGCGCATAACCTCTTTGTAATTTATGCTCACCTTGAGCCCCTGCTTCTACAATTTGAATTTTATTTTGAATGGCATAATCAATTGCTTGATAATAACAGAGTTCAAAATGTAAAAATGGCACTTCATATTTTGACCCCCATAATCGTCCATACAAATGAGTTTTACTTAAAAAATTAATTGCTGAGGCAACCATTTTATCTTCTTGATAAGCCATTATAAGTAATATTTTTTTTCTAAAATTATGCAATATTTCAAAGAAAAATTCTTTAGTTAAATAAGTTGAACCCCATTTTCTTCCTGTTGTATCTAAATAACAATCGTAAAAAAAATTTATATGTTCTTCTTTAATATTATCTCCATTAAGTAATTTTACAGTTAAATTATTATTTTTAATACATTGTCTTTCTCGTTTTATAATTTTTCTTTTTCTTGAGGATAAGACATTTAAGAATTCATTAAAATTTTTATATTCATTATTGTTCCAATGAAATTGTATTCCTGATCTAATCATAATATTATCAATATTATTCCAATTTGATACATCATTGACAAAATTAAAATGGAGAGAAGAAACATTTATTTTTTTTGCTTCTTCTATAATATTATTAATTACCTGAACTTGCTTTCCCCTTTTATCTTTTACTGATTTGTTTAATACAATTCTAGCACCAGTTACTGGTGTAAACGGTATTGCAGATTGAAGTTTTGGATAATAGCTTATTCCATATCTATGATAGGCATCAGCCCAAGAATGATCAAAAATATATTCTCCAAAAGAATGATTTTTTATATAAAGAGGACATAATGAGATAATTTTTTCATTTTCTTGTTCAATATAATGATATGGCTGCCAACCTGTATTGGTATTTGCACTATTACTTTTTTCTAAAGCGTAAAGAAATTCATATTGTAAAAATGGATGATCATTTCCAACACATTCATTCCAATCAGAACTTTTGATGTTACTGAGCGAAGAGCAAAAAAAATGTTCACTCATCTTTAGTATTTATTTAATTTTAATTATTGCGTCTATTTCAACTGAAATATTGAGTGGAAGAGCGTTTGAACCAACTGCGAACCGTGAATGTTTTCCTTTGTCACCAAAAATATTAACTAATAAATCTGATGCTCCATTTATAATTTTAGGTTGATCAGTAAAGTTGTCATTACAATTAACAAAACCCCCAAGTTTTAAAAAGGTGTCTAATTTATCCCAATCACCATTTATGGATGTCTTTAGAGCTGCGATAATATTAATACAGCAAATTTCAGCAGCTTTAACTCCTTCTTCTTCAGAAATATCTACTCCAACTTTTCCACTATATAAAATTTTACCATCTATTACTGGTCCTTGACCTGATATATAAACAGTACTATCTGAAACTTTATAAGGCACGTAATTTGCTAGTGGTGTAGGCATATCAGGAATATTTAGATCTAATTTCTTGATATTTTCTTCAAAGATGTGCATTACACATATATAAAACAATTTGGGTGAAGGTAAAGAAAACAAATATGATTAAAATTAAAAAACTATTTATTTTCATCTTCATTTTCTCAATATTTTTAAAAGGAGAGATTTTAATGGCTGATGAAAAAAAAGATATTATACATATGACACTCAAAGACGGTGTTGTTGTAATAGAGACAAAACCAGATGTAGCGCCAAAACATGTTAAACAAATTAAGCAACTTATAGAAGAAGGACAATATGATGGAGTCGTTTTTCATAGAGTAATAGATGGTTTTATGGCTCAGACGGGAGATGTAGAATTTGGAAATTCAAGTAATGATAGTTTTAACTTGTCAAGGGCTGGTACTGGCGGATCAAAACTTCCTGATATAGAGGCTGAATTCTCTTCAGAAAATCATGGTAGAGGGGCAGTTTCAATGGCCAGAGCTCAAAATCCAAATAGTGCTAATAGTCAATTTTTTATTTGTTTTAATGACTGCTCTTTTCTAGATGGTCAATACACTGTTTGGGCTCAAGTTACTGAAGGTATGGAATATGTTGATAATATCACTAGAGGTGAACCACCTGCTGATCCAGATAAAATAATTAAAATGGAGATTATTAAATAATTAAATGTTTGTAGCTGACTTGCATAATGATCTTGTGCAAAGAGTTATCGAAGGTGAAGATGTTACTAAACTTACATCGCACGGGCATACTGATATACCAAGGTTATTAAAATCTGAAATTGATTTAGAAATTTTAATTATTTGGGTCTCTAGCAATGCTAAAGAACCAAATTTTTTTAAAAGGGCTGATAAAATGTATGATGAGATTGAAAGAATTTCATCACATGAAGAAATTGTCATTCCAAAAAAACTCTCGGACATTAATGAAGCAATAGAAAAAAATAAGTTAATACTTCCAATCTCAATGGAAGGTGGGGAGGGTTTAGAAAATGATATCAATAATTTATATCATTTTATTGAAAAGGGTCTTTTCTATTTTGGCCCAACTTGGAATCATTCTTTGGATTGGGTTTCATCAAATTATGATGAGACGTACAATTTATCAAAACTTAAAAGCCATGGCTTAAATGAATTTGGGAAAGAGGTTATTTCTATATGCCAAGATAATGATGTGTTAGTCGATGTTTCTCACATTGGAGAGAAAAGTTTTTGGGATATTGCATCTGTGAGTACTAAACCTTTTATTGCTTCACATTCTAGCGTGTATAATTTGTGTCCACATTTTCGTAATTTAAAAGATGATCAAATTCAAGCTATCAAAAAATCAAAAGGATTAATTGGTTTAAATCCATATCCTTTTTTTATTGATAAATCTTTTAAAGAAAGAGAATCAAAAGAAAGGAATAAATATCTTGATGAATTAAATTCTATTGAAAGAAAATATTCCAATAAAACTTCTCAATGGATTGCAAAACAACATTTTCTTCAAAAAAAATTGACATATATATGCCCAAGTATAGAAATATTTGTTGATCATATTGAATATGTAATTAATCAAATAGGTATTGATTATGTAGGTATAGGCAGCGACTATGATGGACTTGATTGCCTACCTCATTCATGGAATGATTGTTTAGATCATATGATAATTCAAGAGTCTTTAGAAAAAAGAGGTTATAAATATTTAGAGATTGAAAAAATTATGGGAAAAAATATTTTAAGAGTCCTGGAAGAAATCTATAATTAACAAAACACCTATTAATACTAAAATAAATCCTGATATTTTTTGTATTATACCCTGCCTTTTTTGGAAGAAATCATTCATTCCATAACTTGTTATAAGAAGGGTTACAATAATGTACCACACGCCATCAATTACAGAAGCAGTAACTACAAGAATTGAATGTGAAAAAAATGAGGCATCAATTTTTACAAATTGAGAAAAGACAGCCGAAAACCATATAAGAATTTTGGGATTAAAAATTGCTATCGAAAATCCTTGTAGGAAAGAATTAATACTTTTTTGTTCCTTAATTTTATCTATTTCCTCGTTTTGTTTTAATATAAATTGAAAACCTAAATATAATAAAAAAAGAATTCCAATTAATTGAATTAATTGAAATAATAATGCGTTTGCTGTTAAAATTATTGATAATCCAGTAACTACAAATACAGCATACACGCCCATACCTAATCCATGACCAATAGCTGTCATAAAGCCAGCAAATCGATTAATTGTAATACTGTTTCTTATAATTAACGCTAGACTTGGACCTGGTGACATTGCTCCTGCAACACAGACACTAGCAAACTGAAGCCAAAATATAAAAGTCACTTAATTATTTGTTAGGGTTAAATATTTTTTTATCGTTTCTTGTAAGCCAAATTCAAAAGTATCACAGATGAGAGCATGGCCAATAGATACTTCTTTAATATTAGTTATATTATCTAGAAAAAACTTTAAATTTTCTAAATTTAAATCATGACCAGCATTTAATTCAATTTTTGGAAACTCTTTTTTTAGATAGTTTGTTACACCAATATAATCTTTAATTGCTTTTTGCTTATTTTCATTAAAGGTATGAGCATAATCAAAAGTATAAAGTTCTACTCTGTCAGTTTGTATTACTTCTAAATTTTCTAGTGTTTTTATAGATGGATTAATAAATATTGAAACTCGAATATCATTTTTTTTAAATTCACTGACTATGTCCGTTAATAAATTTTTGTTAATTTCACAATCCCAACCAAAAGAAGAGGTTAATGCGCCCGGTGGATCTGGGACTAAAGTTACTTGATCTGGCTGAACTTCAATTACTTTTTTTACAAAAAAATCTGATGGATATCCCTCTACATTAAATTCCTTATTTTCAAAATTTGATAATAAATTTTTTAAGGGGTCAAGGTCAGAAAATTTTGCGTGTCTTTCATCAGGACGCGGATGTACTGTAATTCCATCAGCACCGTAGTATAAACATTTATTACTAATATCAATTAAGTTTGGTAAATCAGCTCCTCTAGCATTTCTTACTAAAGCAAACTTGTTAACATTAACACTTAATGCAGTCATTTTAATTACTAAATTATTTTTCCATATGTTTTCATCATCCATTCATTTACTTTTGGATGATTGTAGATTTCTTCTCTCAATTTTTTTAATCTTTCATATGGTTCTAAAATATTCATTGGCACTCCATCTAAAAGACCTGATGTTAGCCAACCTAGTAATCTCCAAATTGCTAGATCAGCTATAGTTAAGTATTTTCCTACAAAAAAAACTGATTGATCATTTTGATTATTTAGATTTTCTAAATATTGAAACCATTTTGGCAAATGCCTAGTTGTTAGTATCTCTCTTTCTAACTTCTTTTTTTCTGGGTCTTTATCTCTGCCAGATAAAGTGACTAGAAAATTTATATCTTGAGCTGCTTCAATAATTTGATCAATTAATGCTGATTTATAATCATCATCTTTAGGATATAAGCCAGAAAGTTTACCACAGTATCTTGCAATAGCACCTGTTTGTGCAAAGATTTTTCCATCAACTTCTAAAACTGGCAGTTGTTTAAATGGGGCAATTTTGCCGTTAGGTAATTTACCTGTTTTCTTAAACTCGTCATATTCATCTCCTTCAATTCTATGATCATTAAAAGGAATATCAGAAATATATAGAGATAAACGTGTTACTTCTGCTCTCCAAAATGGAATTTTAAAATAATATAAAGTTATTTTCATGTTACGAAAGTTTAATAAGTGATATCATATATAATAATGAATAAAAAAATAGACATATTAATAATCATCATAAATATCTTTTTTTTCCTATATTATGCATTTCAGCTTCTAGTTTTTACAGATGAATTTGCAAGAGCCAATTTAGGTTTTTTTAATCATGCTGTTGCTGGTTTATCAGAGATTATTGGAATAATATTTGTGACATTCAGTATTGGTTTGATTACAATATTAGTAAGAGGATTTGACAACCAATTGCCTGTATTTTTTTCAATTTTTGTATTTCAATTAGGTTGCTCTGTAAATTTTTGGAGATATGTTATTACGGATAGTCCTGGAGAAACAAATATTGAAGTAATTGCAAATAATGCCTACATATTTACTGCTATAACTTTATTAACAGCTATATTCTTTTTAAGAAATTATTCTAAATTATAATATGAAAAAAAAAGTACAAACTCAAATTGCAAAATGTCTTTGTGGTGGAATTAAAATAAAAACCATTGGAAAACTTCGTTATGTAATTAATTGTCATTGTAAACAATGTATGAAAACTCATGGAAATTTTGCTGCTTATACGAACTGTCTTGAAGAAAATATTATTTTTATGAATAAAAGTACTTTGCGTTGGTACAATTCCTCAAATTTTGCAAAAAGAGGTTTTTGTAATAAATGTGGTGCAAGTATATTTTATAAAATAAAAAAAAGTAATTCTATTAGTATATCTGCAGGAATGTTTGAAAAACCAACAAAACTAAAAACAGATTCAAATATATTTACAAAAGGAAAACTAGATTATTATAAACTTGACCCTAATTTGCGTAAATTTAGTAGATCTGAGGAATAAGAATCAATATTTAAAAGGAATGGTGCCACAGGGCAGATTCGAACTGCCGGCTTACTCATTACCAATGAGTTACTCTACCCCTGAGTTACTGCGGCCATGATTTTTATATATTACCATAAATCATGGTTCTTTTAATTTATTTTATTAAAAAAATAATTGATCGCAATATTTATATACAATATAAATTTATTATGGTGGTGGAGATTGATTTTTGGTTTTCTATAGGAAGCACATATACTTATCTTTCTGTAAATAGATTAGCAGGTGTTGCTAAGAAAGAAAATATAAAGTTTAATTGGCATCCGTTCAGTGTTCGAAAAATCATGATGGATATGGATAATATTCCTTTTACTCCTCCATCTAAAAAAATTAAGTCAGATTATATGTGGAGGGATATTGAAAGAAGAGCAAAATTCTATGGATTTTTTGCCAAAGTGCCAGCACCTTATCCGCTAAAAGAATTTGATTTGGCTAATCAACTTGCAATTTTAGGAATGGAGGAGGGTTGGGGTGTAGATTACGTTACGTTGACATACAAAAGATGGTTTCAGGAAGGAAAAGAACCAGCAACAGAACCCAATTTGACTGAGATTTTACAAGAATTAAATTTAGATAAAGAAAGATTATTAGCTAAAGCAAAGTCATCAGAAGTAAATCAAAAATATTTAGAAAACACAAATAACGCATATAAAAATGGCGTATTTGGCAGTCCAACATTTATATATCAAAAAGAAGTTTTTTGGGGTGATGATAGACTAGAAGATTGTATCAAGTGGATACGATTTAATGAAAAGTAATTAATTTATAATATAAAATTCCCACAATATTCAGAGCTAATTCTAATTAGGTTTATGGTAGATCTTAATTTAGTAGGCATTTGACTGCTAAATTCATTTTAAATAAATTAAAAATTCAATTATAATGCTCTTTTATGAAATATTTAGAATATATTTTTCCAAAAGGTCAGTGGTCCATTACCAGGGTTGTTATTCTGTTTGTAATATTTATGATTTTAGATTTCATAGTTATTTATTACAAAATTATATAAAATTTAAAATAGTGGTTAGTAATTTATTATTTTCTCTAAGAGAAGTAGAAATTAAATTTGGGAAAAAAACAATCTTCCAAGATTTGAATTTAAATTTGCATAAAGGTGATATGGTTGCTTTAGTAGGAAAAAATGGTGTTGGAAAAACTACTCTTATGAAAACGATAAGTGGTGATCAGGATATTGATAACGGCATTATCTGGAATTTTCCAAATTTAAAAGTTAGTTATTTTAATCAAAAGTTTGAAATTATTAAACATTCGACAATTTTAGAAAATATTAGTGATCTAATCAATCAGAAGAATACTCATTACATTGATATTTTTTGTGAAAGATTAAATTTAAATAAAAGTTCAAATATAAAAAACTTATCTGGAGGACAGATAAGAAAAGTGTATTTAATAAGATCATTATTAAAAGATTTTGATGTATTGCTTCTTGATGAGCCTACAAACCATCTTGATTTAGAATGTATTAAATGGCTAGAAAATTATTTAAGAAAACTAAATAAAACCATTATCTGTGTTAGCCACGATAGAACATTTTTAAGTAATTTTACTAATAAAGTGTTTTGGTTAGATAGAGGAAAATTAAGAGTTAGTCCTAGTGGATTTAAAAATTTTGATAATTGGTCTTCGGAGCTTTTAGATCAAGAATATAGAAAATTAAGAAATAGAAAGCAGTTTGTAAACATTGAGCTTGAATGGGCAAATAAAGGAGTTAAAGCAAGAGTAAAACGAAATGAAAAAAGATTAAAAAGAGCTAAGGAGCTAAGAATACAATTAGAAAAAGATGAATCATCTTATAGAAGTGCTATCAAATCATTAAAACCTCAAATAGCAAAAAAATCAATTGATCAATCTAAATTAATTGCTGAATATAATGATGTAAGTTTTAGGTATCCTAAGCAGGAAAAAAATGTATTTGAAAAACTTTCAATTAAAATTTCAAAAAATGATCGTATTGGCTTACTTGGAAATAATGGATCAGGAAAATCTACTTTCTTAAAAACACTATTAAATGAAATAAAAATTACTAGTGGAAAAATTAAATTAAAAAAAAATTTAGAATTTTCATATTTTGATCAAATGAGAAATGATTTGAATGGTAGAAAATCAATAAAAGATATTTTAGTTCCATCAGGTGGAGATTACTTAAAAGTACAAGGGAAAGATCGACATGTATGTAGTTATGTGAAAGATTTTCAGTTTGATCCAAAAAATATCAATCATACTGTTCAAACTTTATCTGGTGGTGAACAAAATAGACTGCTTCTTGCAAGGGTTTTAGCTAATCCTAAAACTGGACTTATACTGGATGAGCCTACTAATGATCTTGATTTAGAAACTTTAGATTTACTTACTGAAATGTTATCCAATTATAAAGGTACTTTATTAATTGTTTCACATGATAGAGATTTTCTAGATCAGACAGTTAATAAGATTCTTCATTTTAAATCAGATCAAAGTGTATCATTGTTTTTAGGAGGATATAGTGATTTTTTGAAATCACAAACTAATGAAGCTAAAGATAAAAAAATTAAAAAGAATATAAATTTTGAAAAAAGTAATAAAAAAGTTAAAAAGTTGACATACAAATTTGAGTATGAATTAAAACAACTCCCTAAAGAAATTGAAATAATTAAAGAAGAATTAAAAAAAATTACTGATGAGCTTAAGCAATCAAACTTATATATAGAAAATAATAATAGATTTTTTGAAATAACAGGTAAGATGGAAAAATTAAATCATAATCTTGTAATCAAAGAAGAAAGATGGTTAGAACTACTAGAAATTGAGGAAGGTTTTAAAAATAATGAGAATTAATTTTAGCAAATATATAAGCTAATTTTAATATGTTGAAGAGTCAGAATTTTTTGAATCTTTTTCTTTCATTGTATCTACAATTTTTTGCGAATGAAGACTCATAACTCTAAAATCAGATAGTATTGTCACCAAATCATATCCTATATTAATCATTTCTTTAGCATAATCAGTTGAACCATTATGAATTCCTGCAATTTTACCAAATTTCTTAGCTTTTTCTGATATTAGTTTGATGTTTGAAAACACTGGATCTTCTCTGACATCAAATTTTGGAGGAAGACCATAAGATGAACTCATATCTGCAGGACCAATATATACCCCTGTTAACCCATCTACTGAAAGAATTTCATCTAAATTCTCTATAGCTTGTTTTGTTTCAATCATTGCAAAGCTTAAAATATTTTTATTAGCATTTTGAAAATAATTTTCTCCATGTATGAGTTGAGCTCTCATTGGGCCAAAACTCCTTTGTCCAATTGGAGGGTAATAACAGTATGAAATAAAATTTTCACAATCTTTTTTTGTATTTATCATTGGAGCAATTATTCCCATTACTCCTAAATCTAACATTTTCATTATTATACCAGGTTCATTCCAAGGCACACGTACCATTGGAACAGAATTACTATTAGCAAGAGCTTGTAACATTGAAATACTAGATTGATAATCACTCTGACCATGTTGCAAATCAATTGTCACTGAATCCCAACCCATTTTCCCAAATGCTTCTGCAGTAAATGAATTTGGAATTGACAACCAACCATTAATTATTGGCTTTTTAGATTTCCATAAACTCAGTAAATTGTTCATTATAATAAGTCTATATACCTTTATATTAATAATTTTATAGCATAAAGTTCGCTATATTATTTAATACTAAAAATATTAAGTTTTATGATAGATAAATAAAATGAAAAGTTTAAAAATTTCTCAAATTCAATTCCAAGCACAATCAACCCCACAAGAAAATTGCCATCAACTGTTTAATTATTATAAAAAAACTCTTAAATTCAAACCAGATATAATTTGTACTCCTGAATGTTCAAATCTTATTACAGATGATAAAAATCATCTTTTTAAATTTGCTAATTTTGACAAAGATTGTCCAATATTAAATATGAGTAAATTATTTGCAAAAGAAAATAAAGTTTTTATTAATATTGGGTCTTTACTACTAAAACAAAAAAATAAAAAAAAATTAGTGAATAGATCATTTTTAATAAATACATACGGCAAAATTCAAAAGTACTATGATAAAATTCATATGTTTGATGTTTCTCTAAATGATAAGGAGGTATATAATGAATCAAATTTTTTCCATTCAGGTAAAAAAATTGCTTTTACAAAAATTAAAAATATACCTTTGGGATTAACTATTTGCTATGACCTTCGTTTTCCAAATTTATTTAGAAAACTTGCAAAAAAAGGTGCGCATGTAATTTTAGTTCCTTCAGCATTTACAGTTCCTACAGGAAGGGATCATTGGGAAACGCTTGTTAAAGCTAGAGCTATAGAGAATTCTTCTTTTATAATAGCAACGAACATGTGTGGTCATCATCATACAAATCGAAAAACTTATGGACACTCATTATTGATCAATCCGTGGGGTAAAATTATTAATAAAACATTTAAAAATCCAAATATTTTAAATACAAAAATTAACTTAGATGAAGTTCAGATCGCAAGAAAAAAAATCCCTTCTTTAAAGTATGATTAAAACTAAATCTCTAGTACATGGTATAGGCAATGCAGCAAAAACTAAAATCTATTATGATCTTTGGTCAAATGAATACGATATGACATTAAATAAATGGAATTATCAAGCTCCAAAAAAATCTGCCAATTTATTATTAAAAAAAGTTAAAAATAAACCTCGATATATTTTAGATTTAGCTTGTGGCACTGGACTTTTTGGCAGTGAATTAAAAAAACTCTATAAAGACTCACTTATTTATGGATCTGATATTTCAAAAAAAAGCTTAAAAATAGCTGCACAAAAAAATATTTACCATTTTTTAGTACAGCAGAATTTTGAAAAAAAATACATATTTGGTAGAAAATTTGATCTAGTCTCAATTATTGGAGCTATGACCTATTGTAAGAATTTTGATAAACTTTTCTCAAACATTAAATTTTATTTATCTACTAATGGATATGTTATTTTTTCTCATCGTATTGATTTGTGGAAAAGTCAAAAATTTGATGATATTTTGGCAGAATATAATAATTTTTTTAAAATCTGTACCGTATCTAAGCCATATAATTATCTACCTCTTAATAAGGACTTTCAAAATAAAATAAAAATTAGATTGGTATTATTACAAAAACTTTAAATTTTTTTTCAAAAAAAGAAGTAATTTTCTATCATTTTAAGAATCGGTTAAGATACTTTATGGTAAATTTAAAATTATTTAATAATAATAAAAGAAGGGATGATTTCGCCGTATCCCTTCTTTTCTTTAAAATTAATCTTTGAAATTTGAAGAAATTAAACATTTTTTTTAGCATTAAACTTATTCATTTTTTTTAATGTTTTATCACTAACATGATGTTCTATGCCTTCTGCATCAGCAGAGGCTGTTTTTTCATCTAATCCTAAATTTAATAAAAATTTAAAAACCGTATTGTGTCTTTTTTTTGAATGACTAGCTATTTTTTGACCTTTGACGCTCAAAAAAATAGATCTGTATGGTTCTCTTTTAATAAAACCTTGATGTTGTAATCTTTGAATTGTTTTATTTGCTGTAGCTTGAGCTATTCCTAATCGATTTGCTATATCAACTATCCTTGCCTCTCCTTTTATTGTCAGTAATTCAGAAATTAATTCTAAATAATCTTCTGTATTTTCCGTTTTATGAGCATTTCTGACTTTTTTAAAAGACATATTTAAAAATATCATAAATAATAAAAAAAAGTAATAGATTTATAGCCATAGCTATACTATTTAGCTATGTATACTTTTAGTTAAAATATGAATGCCTTAATTAACGCTATAAATAGTAAAAAAAAACTTATATTTGCTAATGAAGGCAGATTATTAAAAAAATCTTTTTTTGGGTTGTTAATTTTAGCCTTAGCTTTTCAGGGTGGAGATTTTGGAAACATAATAAGAAGTTCAATGATCGACGCTTATGTTCAGGTATCTGTTTTTGTAGGCTTTACTCTTTTCGTTTTTATAGGACTTGATAGCTTAACAAAATTTGATGTAAAATTATTTTTAACTAAAACTGAAAAAATTCATGTACCTTTAGCAGCTTTCTTAGGGGCAATACCAGGTTGTGGAGGAGCAATTATTGTAGTAACTCAATATATACAAGGACGAATATCATTTGGTTCTTTAGTTGCCGTTCTTACAGCCACTATGGGGGATGCTGCATTTTTAATTTTGGCTATGGAGCCATCAACTGGATTATTAATATTTGGTTTGGGAATTATAGTTGGATCAATTTCTGGAATTTGTGTAGATTTGTTACATGGTAAATCATTTATGCAGCAAAAATCAAATATAAAAATTGAATATGAAAAAATCAAAAAAACTTTTGTTTCAAATTTTAATATTTTTTGGATTTTAATTTTTATACCAGGTTTTATATTAGGTATATTAACAGCATTTCAAGCTGAATTTGATTCGAAGATATATAATTCTTTTTTTGTTTTAACAGCCTCAGCTGGGGCAATACTTTCAATATTCATGTGGTCTTTAAATCCCTTAAGTGATTTTCAATGCTCAACCGATAAAAGTAGAGGTTACTTATCCAGAGTGGTAGATACTACAAACTTTGTAACAACATGGGTAATAAGTGGTTTTCTAATATTTGAAATATTTATGTATTTTACAAATATTGATTTAAAAATATTTTTTGATCTTTGGCTTCCCTTAGTGCCTTTAGTGGCAATTCTATTTGGATTTTTACCTGGTTGTGGCCCTCAAGTTGTTGTCGCTACATTTTATCTAAACGGATACATTCCTCTTTCTGCTGAAATTGGAAATGCGATATCTAATGATGGTGATGCTTTATTCCCCGCTATAGCACTAGCTCCAAAAGCTGCAGTTTTAGCTACATTGTACAGCGCAATACCTGCGATAATTGTTGCATACTCATATTTTTACATCTTTGAATAAAAAGTTAAAAAAAAATCTACCCTACAAAATTTGCGTAGTTTGCAATAGATCATTTTATTGGAGAAAAAAATGGGAAAGAGATTGGAAGAATGTTATTTATTGTTCAAAAAGGTGTTCAAAAAAAAATAATAAATCTCAATTATGACAGAAAATAAGAATAAGAATATTAAAAACAAAACTAAAAAAAATAAAAAACAGGCTAGGTTAAAAAGATTGGAAGCTCAATTGAAAGCAAATATTTTAAAGAGGAAAAAAGTACAATTAAAGAATGGATAAATTAATAATTCAAGGAAAAGAAATACTTAAAGGCACCATTAATGTTCATGGGGCAAAAAATTCTTCATTACCTATACTTGTTTCCTCTTTACTAAGTGAAGAAAGTTTAAGTTTATTTAATGTGCCAAACGTGGATGATGTAAATAATATGATAACTTTATTAAAATGTTTTGGTGCAAAAATCCGTAAAAATAAAAAACAGCTTAGTATAAATTGTAAAAATTTAAAAAATATATCTGCTGATTATGACATAGTTAGAAAGATGAGAGCATCAATCTTAATTTTAGGACCTTTGTTATCAAGATTTGGGAATGCAAAAATTTCATTACCAGGCGGATGTGCAATAGGAACAAGACCTATTGATATTCATTTGAAAGGTTTAGAAAAATTAGGGGTCAAATTTGAAATAGCAAATGGATTTGTTATTGGTAATATTTCTAATAAATTAGTTGGAAATAAAATAAAACTCCCTTTTCCAAGTGTTGGCGCCACAGAAAACCTGATTATGGCCTCAGTAATGGCAAAAGGAGAAACATTAATAGAAGGTGCTGCAAGAGAACCTGAAATTGAAGATTTATGTAAATGTTTAATTTCTATGGGAGCTAATATTGACGGGTTAGGGACAAATAAAATATCTATCCAGGGGGTAGAAAATTTACGTAAAGCAAGACATAGAATTATTTCAGATCGAATAGTTGCTGGAACATTTATTATTTTAGCAGTTATGACAAATAATAAATTAGAAATTAAAAATGTAAATCCTCAACATTTGGTTTCTTTAATTAAAATTTTATTAAAAATGGGAGCTAATTTAAAAACTTTAAGTAAATCAATCATAGTTTATCCCTCCAAAAAAATAAATGGAACAAAAGTAAAAACAGGCCCATATCCAAATTTTCCCACTGATCTTCAGGCCCAGTTGATGTCTCTGATGAGTATCAGTAATGGAAAATCACAAATAAAAGAAACAATTTTTGAAAATCGTTTTATGCATGTATCTGAACTTAATAGACTAGGTGCTAATATCAAAGTTAATAAAGATACAGCTTATATTCATGGTAATCAAACATTTAAAGGAGCTCAAGTAATGGCTAGTGATTTAAGAGCTAGTGTGAGCTTAGTTCTTGCTGGACTTTCTGCTGAAGGTAAAACTATATTAAACAGAGTGTATCATTTAGATAGAGGGTATGAAAAAATAGAAGAATACCTTGGGCATATTGGGGCAAAAATAAAAAGAAAGAAAACATAACTTTTTCTAGTCTTTATCATTATGACAATATATTAAGTTTCAATTTTAATGAGTAAAATAATTTTAGCCATACCAAGAGGTAGAATAACAAAGGAATGTAAAAAATTTCTATCCAAAACTTCATTTGCTCCTGATCCAGAGTTATATGACAAGGACTCAAGAAAATTAAAATTTAAATCTAAAAATAAGCATGTCGAGTATATTAAAGTGAGAGCTTTTGATGTTTGTACTTTTGTTGCATTTGGTGCTGCTCAATTAGGTGTAGCAGGAGAGGATGTTATTGAAGAATTTGATTATTCTGAGGTTTATGCACCTTTAGATTTAAATATTGGACATTGTAAAGTCTCTGTAGCAGCGGAAAAAAAACTTTTAAGAAAAGAGAATCCTGATACTTGGAGCAATATAAGAGTTGCAACTAAATACCCTAATATTACAAAAAAATATTTTTCATCAAAGGGTATTCAAACTGAAATAATAAAATTAAGTGGATCAATGGAATTAGCACCAACTTTAAATATGTGTAAAAGGATAGTTGATTTAGTTTCAACAGGACAAACACTTAAAGTCAATGGTCTTAAAGAAGTAGAAACTATTATGAAAATTCAATCCAAATTAATTGTTAATAGATCAACTTATAAAACGGATTCATCTAAAATAAGAAGAATGATTTCTGAATTAGAAAATATTATTAAATGAAAATTATCAAATTAAATAATAAACATTCACATATTAAATTAAAAAATATTTTAGATAATAGAAATACTATTAGGAATGAAAAATTAACATTAAATGTTAAAAATATAATTAATAATGTAAAAATAAATGGTGATACGGCTTTATATAAATATGCAAAAAAATTTGATAAAATTTCAGTTAAAAGGAATCAACTTAAATTAAATCTCAATTATAAAATATCAAATTTATCTGTTGATATAAATATATTAAAAAGTTTTAGACTTGCTATTAAAAACATTACTAAATTTCATAAACTACAGTACCCTTCAAATATAATAAAAAAAGAAAATAATATTATTTTGCAGTCACAATGGAAAGCAATTGACTCAGTCGGGTTATACGTACCAGGAGGTAAGGCTTTTTACCCTTCTTCACTAATAATGAATGTTGTACCTGCTAAAATTGCTGGTGTTAAAAGAATAGTTTGTGTGACTCCGCCTTCAAAAGAAATTAATCATTATTTTCTAGCTCTAATCAAAGAACTCAAAATTGATGAAGTATATTTTGTTGGTGGTGCTCAAGCAATAGCAGCCTTGGCGATAGGTACCAAAACAATTAAACCAGTTAATAAGATATTCGGACCCGGAAATGCTTTCGTAGCAGAGGCTAAAAGACAATTATTTGGAAAAGTTGGTATTGATCTTATTGCTGGTCCATCAGAAATTGTTGTTGTCGCTAATAAAAATAATAATCCAAAATGGGTAGCTTCAGATCTAATCGCCCAAGCAGAGCATGATGCTAATGCGCAATCTATATTAATAACTGATAATACAAAGTTTGCTGATTTGGTTCTTCTAGAAGTAAAAAAATTATCTCAATTGAGTCAAAAAAAACAAATCATTGAAAAGAGCCTATCTACAAATGGCATAGTTTTAATTGTTAATAATATAAATGAATGCTCTAATGTAATTAATGAAATTGCCCCTGAGCATTTACACATTCAAATTAAATCATATAAGAAATTACTTTCTAAAATAAACAATGCTGGAGGAATATTTTTAGGAGAATATTCAACTGAAGCATTTGGAGATTATATTGTTGGAACAAACCATGTATTACCTACTTCTGGCGCAGCAAAGTTCTCATCAGGTTTAGGCGTTCTAGATTTTATGAAAAGAAATTCTATTGTTCAAATAAATTCAAAATCATTTGATAAACTCAAACAAGATACTATTAATATGTCTAGCATAGAAGGACTCGATGCGCACAAAATGTCAGTTAAAATTAGACAAAAGAATTAAATTTAATTATATGAAGAATAAAAAAGGATTTTAATGCCAAAAGAGGGATCAATTGAATTTCAAGGGGTTGTATTAGAATTACTTCCCAATGCAATGTTTAAGGTTAAATTAGAAAACGATCACGAGATCTTAGCTCATTCATCAGGTAAAATGAGAAAAAATAGAATAAGAGTATTAGCTGGTGACAAAGTAACAGTGGAAATGACTCCTTATGACTTAACTAAGGGTCGCATTACCTTTAGATGGAAATAAAAAATATTAAAAAAAAAATATTATCATTGAAAAAAAAGATTAAGTGTCCAGTTTGTAAAAAACTTGCTAACGAACCTTTTATACCATTTTGTTCTAAAAAATGTGCAAGTATTGATCTCATGAAGTGGTTAAATGATGAATATCAAACAAAAATAAAAACTGACGAATAATCGAAATATTTAATTGAATATAAACTCAAAACACTTTATCAGTTTATTTAATGCCCAGGTAGCTCAGTTGGTAGAGCAGAGGACTGAAAATCCTCGTGTCGGTGGTTCGATTCCGCCCTTGGGCACCATAAATTAAGTAAATATACTTCATAAAAATTTAAATCTGTTTAAATAGTTATTTAGTTTATGTCTAAAAATAAAATAATTGTTAGCTCATGCGATATTAAATATTTTCCACTTCTTAAGGAGTTATTTTTATCATTAAAAAAAAATGACATTTTAAATGAATATGAGTTCGCTGTGCTTGACACAGGAATGAGTGAAGATCAATTAACATATTTAAGAGATAATAAAATTTTATTAAAAAAAGCCATATGGAATGCGCAGGTATCTAGTTATAAAATATTAGGAAGAGATCATCTCAAAACTCAAGTAGCAAGAGCTTTTTTACCTGATTATTTTGAAAATTACAAAGTGTATATTTGGTTAGATGCTGATGTTTGGATTAATGATGCTAATTCGTTTTATCTATATGAAAAAGGAGCTTTAAAAGATTGTTTAACAATAACTCCTCAAGCAGATAGGGCTTATTTTAATAATGCAAATGTTGAATGGTTTCTTAATTTTCCTATTAAAGTAAAAACAATTAACTTTAAAAATATTAAAAGATCAATTTCAAGCTTTTTAGCAAAAAAATATGCTTTTTATTCAACATTAAATGCTGGTGCCTATGCAATTAGTTCTAAAAAAGAAATTTGGAATTGTTTTCAAAAAAATGTAAAACTAGCTGCAAAAAAAGGAAGAATTTTTGGCACTGATCAGGTAGCTCTTGCACTAAGTGTTCATGAAGACAAGATACCTACAGAATTTCTCCCAGCATATTGTAATTGGATGTGTGAATTCCACTTACCTATTTTTGATCAAAAAAATAATAAGTTTGTTGAGCCATATTTGCCTCATCATCCATTAGCTTTAATTCATTTAGCAGGTTTGGATGATATACGTGCCGATAAAAATATTACAGTTGAAATAAAGAATATTGATGGAAAAATATTACATAAATCATTGAGGTTTGATGTTTAAATTTGATAAACTAGTATTTGGAGATTCAGGATGGGGTGATGAATTTTTAATTGCTACATTAATGACTTTATTAGTCAGTATATTATCTATGGGTTTAGGTCTTTTCTTGGCCATAATTACTGTATGGGCAAAAATAGTTCAAAACAGAATTACTAGGTTTATAGCAAATTTTTATACGACAGTAATTAGGGGTGTTCCTGAATTATTAGTAATTTATTTAATTTTCTTTGGTGGCAATGCTGTTGTTATGAGTATCGCTAAAGTATTTGGTTATAATAAGTATATTGAACTTAATGCGCTTACAATTGCAACAATAGCTATTGCTGTAATATCAGCAACATATTCTAGTGAAGTGTTGAGAGCTGCTTATTTATCAATATCCAAAGGTCAAATAGAGGCAGCAAGATCACTGGGCATGAATAAATTTAGCATTTTTTTTAAAATTATTTCACCTCAAGTAATAAGACATGCCTTACCAGGAATAGGAAATGTATGGCAAATAACTCTCAAAGATACATCTCTAATTTCTGTAACGGGACTTGTTGAAATTATGCGTCAATCTAGAATATCTTCTAACGTTGAGCATTCACCTTTAACTTTCTTAATAACAGCCGCAATCTTGTATTTATCTTTAACAACCATCTCTGGCAGAGTTTTTAAAACGCTAGAAGTAAATTATTCAAAAGGATTTTCGACATGATTGAATTTTTAAATAGTATTCAAAATTCTCTAATTTATAAAAATTTCTTTTTGGTCCTATCTGGCTTAGATAATACAATTTTATTATTATTAATTTCATTACCACTTGGTTTTGTTTTAGCATTATTATTTGCTCTAGCAAGAGTTTCTAAAATTACATTATTATCAAAAACAATTGCTAGTTACATTTTTGTCATTAGAGGAACCCCTTTACTTGTTCAAATATATTTAATTTATTTTGGTTTAGGTTCTATAAAATTTATTAGAGAAAGTTTTTTGTGGTATGCATTAAAAGAACCTTTTTGGTGCGGGGTAATCGCACTTACAATTAATACTGTTGCATATGGAGCAGAAATTTTTCGAGGTGGCATTCAATCAATTGAAAAAAGTCAGGTTGAATCAGGTTTATCACTAGGATTTGGAAAATTTTCACTTTTAAGAAAAATTATACTACCTATAGCTATACGAAAAGTTTTACCATCCTACGGTAACGAATTAATACTAATGGTTAAAGCAACCTCCTTAGTTAGTCTTACAACTTACATGGAAATGACAGGTATCGCAAGAAAGATAATGGCTAAAACATTTGCGCCAGTAGAAGCATTTATTGCTGCAGGTATACTTTATCTATTTTTAAATTTTTTAATGGTACAATTCGTTAAATATTTAGAATGGAAATATAATCCACACTTAAGATTAAATAATTAATTTCTAAACTTTTTGTGACATGCCCCACAATTTGCTGACATTACTTTAAAAGCATCATTTAGCATTTCACTATCTTCTAATTCAGCACTAAGTGAAATCATTTCAATATCACTAACAAACTTATCGTTTAATTCATTAAAAGTTTCTCTATCATTCCATATTTCTTCACTAGCTCCTTTGTGCTGACTGCCTTCAGGATAGTGATCTTTAAATTCCGATGCTGCGTGTAACAAAGTTTCATTTAATTCAAGAATTGCTTCATAATCATTAGTTTTTAATAATCTAAATATTTTAGATGACGTACTTTTAACTTTTTGCATTAAAGCCATTCTATTATTAACGATCTCTTCAAGAGATTTATCTTCTAAAGTTACTTTATGACCCATCAAAATGGTAGGCATAATCAAAAATATTGCTATGAGTACAATTTTAAAGCGTGTAGCCATTTTTTCTTAATGTAGATGAAAGGTAATTATATCCAATTTTAGCATATTCAAGTGGGTTAGCTTTTTTAGGATCCTGTTCAGCTTCAATTATGAGCCATTTTTGATACTTTTCTTCAAATAATATTTTAATTAATGGTCCATAATCAATGCATCCATCTCCTGGAACAGTGAAAACACCATCTAAAAAAGACTCTCTAAAACTTAAGTCATCTTTAATTGATTTTAAAAAAACATCTTTTCTAATATCTTTACAATGAACATGGTTAATTCGAGAAATATAATTTTTTAATACTCTTTCGTAATTTGCTTCGGCAAACATTAAGTGTCCAGTATCATAAAGCAAAAATGTATTTTGATTTGTTATATCCATAAATCGATTTACATCTTCCTCAGATTGTATAATAGTTCCCATATGCTCATGATACGACATTGGCATTCCTTCATCCATCAGCATATTAGATAATTCACTGATTTTTTTGCAATAGCTATCCCATTCATCTTTTTCCAGTATTGGCCTTTTACTAAGAGCCTTTGATTGATCACCTTGGATTGATCCAGATACATCAGCAAAAACAAAAACATCTGCATTTATTAATTTTAATAAATTTAAATGATCTTGAAGTGCTAACCATTCTTCTTTAACACTTCTTCTTCTTAATAATGCTCCATACCAACCACCTGGCATTTTTAAATTAAATTTTTCTAAAAGATATTTTGTAATTCCTGGGTTTCTTGGAAATTTTCCACCTAATTCAATACCTGTAAACCCGGATATGCTTGCATCCTCTAAACATTTTTCAATAGGGGTGTCACCTCCAAGTTCTGGCATATCATCATTACTCCAGGCAATTGGGGCAATACCAAGTTTAATTTTCATGAAGTTTTACTTATTTCATGATAGATCAAAAATAAAGATAAAAATGAACATTTTATTAATTGATGGAAATGAAAAAGAAGCCTCAGATAGGTACACAAAATTGGGTATGGATACTCAGTTTCAAGTATACGAAAACATTTTAAAAAAATATTCTAATTCTAAAATAAATGTAACTACAATTCATCCCGCTATTAACGATAATTATCTTCCTTTAGGCATAAGTCTCGATGACTTCGAAGCAGTTGCTTGGACAGGTAGTCTACTTAACATATACAATATGACGAAATCTATTACTAATCAAATAGAGCTAGCTAAAGAATTATTTAAAAGAAAGAATAAAATATTTGGAAGTTGTTGGGGGCTTCAGGTTTTAGTTACTGCTGCCGGAGGAAAAGTAAGAAAAAATCCAAATGGACTTGAAGCAGTTTTAGCCAAAAATATTGTATTAAATCAAGATGGCCAAATTCATCCTATGTACAAGAACAAAAAAAAATCATTTAATGCCCTTTGTTGGCATTATGATGAAGCAGAAAATCTTCCTAAAGAAACAAAAGTTTTAGCTTCTAATAAGTTTAGTCAATATCAATCTATAAGCTTTGATATAAACCAATCAAGTGTCTGGGCAGTACAATATCATCCAGAATTTAATTCTAAATGGATGGCTGGATTAATGGAAATGAGAAAAGATATTTTGTTGGAAGAAAAAGTATATCAAAATTTATCAGAGTTCGAAAAAGAGAAGATGATTTTACAAAATCCCTATAATTTTGAAAAAAAAGAAATACAAATATATGATGATGTAGTTGATGATGAAATCCATTCTTTAGAACTTTCAAATTGGTTAAATCTTAATAAAAATTATTGACAGTGTTGATAATTAATTTCCATTTTCTAACATTAGATTTGGAGATGGATTTACTAATATTTGCTTTTACGATTTTATTTTTTTTCCAAAGTTTATTGATTTGGCTTGTACTATTTAAATATCCGGATTGAATAGCTGCAAGATATGCAGCACCTAGAGAAGTAGTTTCTACATTATTTGGCCTAATGATTTTTATTTGAGAGACATTTGCCAAACTTTGAAGAAAACTATTATTTTTTACCATACCTCCATCAACTCGAATTTCGCTAATCTTTATTTTAGAATCTTTTTCCATACATTCAATTAATTCATAGGTTTGAAAAGATAGACTATCTAGTGATGCTTTGATAATATCTTCTTTAGAAGTTTTTCTGGTTATGCCAAAAAATGTTCCTCTTGCATTAGGGTTCCAATACGGTGCGCCAAGTCCAGTCAAGGCCGGAACAAAATATAAATTCTCATCTTTATTAGCTTTTTTATACAGTTTATCAGTTTCACCAGTATCTTTTATAAGTTTTAAATTATCCCGAAGCCATTGTATTACAGAACCTGCTACAAAAATACTTCCTTCATAACAAAACATTTTTTTACCATTTATTTTAAAAGCAACAGTTGTAAGCAGTCTATTCTTTGATAATTTAAATTTTTCACCAATATTCATGAGAAGAAAACAGCCTGTACCATAAGTACTTTTTGATTGTCCTTTTATAAAACAAGCTTGCCCAATTGTTGCAGATTGTTGATCTCCAGCCATCCCTCCGATAGGTATTTCATTACCAAATAATTTAGTAGAGCCAAAATCAAATGTATTTTCAACTACAGTTGGTAAAATTTTCTTTGGAATATTTAATATTTTTAATATTTCGTCTGACCATTTTTCTTTTTGAGAATCAAAAATCATAGTTCGTGAAGCATTTGATATATCTGTTAAGTGAGATTTTCCATTAGTCAAATTCCATAACAGCCAGGTATCTATAGTTCCAAAAAGTAAATTATTACTCTTTAAATTCTTCTTTACTTCCTTTACGTTATCGATAATCCATTTAATTTTAGTTCCTGAAAAATAAGGATCAACTTCTAAACCCGTGATTTTTTGTATCTTTTTATTAATTCCTTGCTTCTTTAACTTTTCACATAGTTTAGTTGTTCTTCTATCTTGCCAGACTATTGCTCTGTAAATCGGTGTTCCAGTTTTTTTATTCCATAAAACTGTTGTTTCTCGTTGATTTGTAATTCCAATTGAAATTATATTTTTCGAAATCAACTTATTTTTTTTTAGTATTTTTGCAATTAGATTTTTTACATCGTTCCAAATTTCTGTCGCATCATGTTCTACCCATCCTTCGTTTGGGAAAAATTGCATAAATTCTTTTTGAATAATATCAAAAATTTTAAAATGTTTATCGTAAAGTACAATCCTCGAACTTGTTGTGCCTTGATCTATTACCAAAAAATACTTATTCATTAATTAGATATCTACGCTATCAATAAAATTAGCATTATTTTGAATAAATTTAAAACGTAACTCCGCTTGTTTTCCCATTAAGGTTTCAAATAAATTTTCTGTATTTTTCAAATCTTTTTTAGCTTTTTCAGAATTGATTAATATTAGATTTCTTTTATTTTGATCCATTGTTGTCTCTTTTAATTGATCAGATGGCATTTCGCCTAATCCCTTAAATCTTGTAATGTTGTAATTGTCAGACTTAAATTCTCTCTCAATTAATTTATTTTTCTCTTTTTCATCATATGCATAAAAAATTTTATTTTTGTTATAAATTTTGAATAAAGGCGGCATTGCAAGATAGAGTTTATTTTCGTCAATTAAACTTTTCATATATTTATAAAAAAAAGTTATAAGTAGAGTTGCTATATGTGATCCATCCACATCTGCATCTGTCATTAATATGATTTTTTCATAACGAAGTTTTGAAATATCAAAATTTTTACCTATACCACAACCTAAAGATTGAATTAGATTTTGTATTTCATTATTATCTGCAATCTTAGATAAACCAACGTTATAAACATTTAATATTTTTCCTCTTAAAGGAAGTATTGCTTGAAATTCTCTATTTCTTGCTTGCTTAGCGGAACCTCCTGCACTGTCTCCTTCTACAATAAATATTTCTGAATTTTTTATTGATTTACTTGAGCAATCTACCAATTTACCTGGAAGACGATTTCTTTCTTTAATACTTTTTCTGTCTAACTCTTTAATTTTTGACAAATCAGTTCTCTGAAGCGCTCTTTCAATTAAATTATCTAAAAGTATTTTTGAATTCTTCTTATTGGCATTCAACCATAATAAAAATTCTTGTTGTGTTTTTGTTTCAATTTCTTTTTGTAAATTTGGCATTATTATTCTTTTTTTTGTTTGCCCTTCAAAACTTGGATCATTAATGAAAATGGAAATAATAACGTTAGAGTAATCAAAAATATCACTGTTATTGATATTACTTATTTTTGAAAATTGATTTTTTTGACCGTAAAGTTTAATAGCTTTAATAATTCCATTACGAATACCATTTTCATGAGAACCACCATCTGGTGTTTCAATGGTATTACAATATGACATTAAGCTTGAAGTTTCATTTGAATTAAATGAAATTAATGTTTCAAAGTTTTCATTATCTTTAATTTTTGATTTTAATAAAAAATTTTTGTCAAATAATTTAATGTTGTTTTTGTATTCTAATTGAAAGTAATCTTCAATTCCTCTTTTATAAAAAAAACTTTTATTGTTGGGAGTATTATCTTTTATTAATTCTTTATCAATTTTAAAGTTGATGGTTGTGCCCCCCACCAATACTGATTTCATATTTATAAAATTATATAATTTTTTTGGAACAAATTGCGTTTCTTCAAATATACTTGGATCTGGTATAAAAGAAATTTCTGTACCTCTTAATTTCTTGCTACATTTTTCAATTTTTATTTTTGTTTTAACTTTCCCTTTTGAATAATCTTGTCGATATACTTTTCCATTTTTGAAGACCTGAACATTTAACAAAGAGCTTAATGCATTTACAACAGAAATTCCAACTCCGTGCAATCCTCCCGAAGTTTTATACGCATTGCTGTTAAATTTACCACCTGCATGAAGTGTTGTTAAGACTACTTCAAGAGCTCTTTTATTTTTATATTTTGGATGAAAATCAATAGGAATACCTCTTCCATTATCTTTTATTTTTATCGAACCATCTTTTTTATAATGAAAAGATATATCAGTGGCGTGCCCAGCTAAAACTTCATCTATACTATTATCTAATACCTCATTAACTAAATGATGTAGTCCATCTTGGTTTGTACTTCCAATATACATTCCTGGTCTTTTACGAACAGGTTCAAGACCCTCTAGTACTTCAATATCTCTGGCATTATAAGTAGATTTTTTAGCCACAAATATTTTTATCAAAAGTGTTGTTCTAAAAACATAAAAAAAACCGCTCTAAGGCGGTTTTCTTTATATAGATAAGTCTAATTCTACACGTCGTAGTATAATTTGAACTCGTGTGGATGAGGTCTAATATTAATTGGGTCAACCTCACTCTCTTTTTTATAGTTAATATAGGTTTCAATTACATCTTTAGTAAACACATCGCCCTCTAATAAAAATGCATGATCTTTTTCAAGAGCCTCAAGAGATTCAGCTAAAGATCCTGGAGTAGATTGAATTTTAGATAAAACTTCATCGCTAGCAGCATAGAGATTTATATCTGTAGGATCACCAGGATCGATTTTATTTTTAATTCCATCTAATCCTGCCATTAACATTGCTGAGAATGCTAAGTATGGGTTTGCACTTGGATCAGGGCATCTAAATTCCATTCTTTTTGCTTTAGGACTTTGAGAATAAGCAGGAATTCTTACTGATGCAGTTCTATTTCTTTGAGAGTAAACAATGTTTACCGGAGCCTCAAATCCTGGTACCAATCTTTTGTAAGAGTTAGTAGTAGGGGCACAAAAAGCTAATAGTGCAGGAGCATGTTTAAGAATACCTCCAATATAACTTAGTGCTAAATCACTTAAGTTGGCATAGTTACCTTCTTTGTACATAAGTGTATCACCATCTTTCCAAACACTTTGATGAACGTGCATACCTGAACCATTATCTTCAAATAAAGGTTTAGGCATAAATGTAGCTGTCATTCCGTGCTGCTTTGCAACATTCTTAACGACATATTTATATTTCATCATGTCATCTGCCATTTTCAAAAGAGGTGAAAATTCTAAATCTATTTCACATTGTCCACCTGTTGCAACTTCATGGTGATGTGCCTCAACAGTTAAACCAATGTCTTGCATAGTCATTACCATTTCAGTTCTAACATCTTGAAGTGTATCCACAGGAGGTAGAGGGAAATAACCTTCTTTGTGTCTTGGCTTATGACCAAGATTTGGATTTTCATCGGCACCACTATTCCAAGTACCCTCTATTGAATCAACTTCGTGGAATGCAAAATTTGATCCTGAATCAAATTGAACATTATTAAATACAAAAAATTCTGCTTCTGGACCAAAAAATGCTGTATCTCCAATTCCAGATGATTTTAAATATGCTTCTGCTTTTTTAGCAATATTTCTCGGATCACGACTATAATCAACCAAAGTTACGGGATCTTTAATATTACAATGTAATGCTAAGGTTTTTTCAGAAAAAAAAGGATCAACATAAGCTGTTGCAGCATCAGGTAATACGATCATATCACTATCTTGAATTTCTTGAAATCCCCTTACTGATGATCCATCAAATCCTAGTCCGTCAGAAAATATATCTTCATCTAGAAATTTAATTGGAATTGTAAAATGTTGTGTTGTTCCTGGTATATCAGTAAAGCGCATATCGACCATTTTAATGTCCATATTTTTAATCTCAGACATTAAATCTTTTGGAGTCGAGCTTTTTAATTTCATATCTATCTCCTTACTTCAACAAAAGGGTATGCTTTCCAGCTATTACCCGGTTAAATCATGCTCTAGTTATGAAATCTGCTATTTATGCGCGTTCCTTCAGCAAATGCTTACTTCCGACCTGCATGAGCAGGTTGAACGATTTATAACTTTTGCATGCGTTCCTTCAGCACAATGCCTACTTCCGACTCAAAAAGAGTTGAACGATTATTAGATAATTACTACCTTTTAAAGAAAAGTAAAGAAAAATTAGACAGCATCACTGTCTTTTTCTCCAGTTCTTATTCTTACTACCTGCTCTATATTTGATACAAAAATCTTACCATCACCAATTTTTCCAGAATAAGCATTAGATTTTATTGATTCTATGACCTCATCAACTTGCTTGTCTTCCACTATGACTTCTAATTTCATTTTTGCTAAGAATTCGTCATCGTAAGCATCCCCAGAATCTATTCCTCCAGTTGAACCTCTTTGTCTTCCAAAGCCTTTGACATCAACAAGAGTCATTCCTGATATTCCTAGTTCATGAAGAGAGTCCTTAACTTGAGATAGTTTAAATGGTTTAATTATTGCTTCAATTTTTTTCATATTGCAGATAATCTTTTAATAGCTTCTTTAATGTTTTCTAAAGAATTAGCAAAACTTATTCTTACAAAATGATCAGCATTATCTCCAAAACTTGACCCAGGCACTAAAGCAACCCCCTTTTCTTCTAGAGCTATTTTAGAAAATTCACTGCCATTTAGTCCAGATTTAGAAATGTTTGGGAAAGCATAAAATGCTCCACCCGGTTCAAAACAAGAAACTTTATCTAGTTTATTAAGCTCATCATAAACGTATTCTTTTCTTTTTTGAAATTCAGAAACTATTTTTAATATTTCTATTTGTGAACCATTTATAGCTTCTAAACCAGCATATTGAGATATGGAAGTAGCACATGAATTATAGTTTACACAAATTTTATTTGCATGTTCAATTAATTTATCTGGCCATATACTCCATCCTAATCTCCAACCTGTCATACAGTAGGTCTTACTCCAACCTTCAAGAACAATTAATCTATTCATTAAATTTGGATACTCTAATAGTGATGGCATTTTTTCATCATTAAAAATAATATTACTATATATTTCATCACTTAAAATACTCACATTTGGGTAATGATCTAGCAAATTTACAAGATCATGAATTTTCCTTTTGTTCATAAATGATCCAGTTGGATTATTTGGATTATTTACAATTATTAAACTAGTTTTATCTGTAATTAATTCCTTCAGATGATCTATATCAATTTCAAAATTATCTTTTTCAGAAAGTTTTAATGGAACAGCTTTTGCACCACTATATTTTATCATTGATCTATAAATTGGGAAGCCAGGATCTGGATAAATTATTTCATTATCCTCTCCACCCAATAATAAAGCAGAGATAAATATTACAGGTTTACCTCCTGGAGTTATTAATACATTTTCTGGCTTAATCTTTGCATTGTATTTATCTAATACCAATTTAGATATTGCTTCTCTTAATTCTGGTATCCCATTTGATGCAGTGTAACCGTGATGACCATCTCTAATTGCTTTTATAGCTGCCTCTTGAATATTTATTGGAGTATTAAAATCAGGTTGCCCAATTCCTAAATTTATAATATTCTTTCCTTCAGATGCTAATTTATTGGCTTTTGCTAAAACTGCAAAGGCAGTTTCAGTTTCTAATTCAAATATTCTTTTTGAAACTTGCATATATTTGGTATAGCGAAATAATATAAAAATAAAAACCTTTTTTAAATAATATGGCGAACGTAGCTCAGTTGGTTAGAGCGCAGGCTTGTGGTGCCTGATGTCGTGGGTTCGAATCCCATCGTTCGCCCCATTTTTTTGATAAAACTTTTATTAATTTTCTCTATTGTTTTTTAATACAAACTACATAAAAGCAAATATTAATTGGGCCGGTGGTGGAATTGGTAGACACGCTAGATTTAGGTTCTAGTGCTGAAAAGTGTGAAGGTTCAAGTCCTTTCCGGCCTACCAAATTTTTGGAGTAATGATTATGAATGTTAAAGAGATGAAATCAAAAAAGTTATACAAAGAATATTCAATCGTAATTCCATCTGAAGATATAGATAAAGAAGTTAATCTAAAAATTTCCGACCTTATACCAACTATCACAATTCCTGGTTTTAGAAAAGGAAAAGCTCCATTAAGCATTGTTAAAAAAAAGTATGAAGATAGTGTTTTAAATGAAGTAATACAAAAAGTTGTTAGTACAAAAACAAATGACTTAATCAAAAACAAAAAATTAAATTTATTTAGACAACCTAAGATTGATTTGAAAAAATTTGAAAAAAATAAACCTATTGAAATACAAATAAAAATTGATCTACAACCGGAGATTAAATTAAATGATTTTAAAAAAATTAAACTTAATAATTATGAAATAAGTTTATCAAAAAAAAATTTAGAAGATCAATATAAAATATTTTTAGATAGCCAAAAAAGTTATAAAAAAATTAACAAAAACAGATTAATAAAAAAAAATGATAGGGTAATAATAAGTTTTAATACTTCCGACACTAATGTTCCAGACTATTTAAAATTTCAAAAAAATTTTCCAGTTGATACAGATATGGATAAAGAAATATTACCTGGTATTAACAAATTGTTAATATCAAAGTCTAAAGAAGGTGATAAAAAAAATATTGCCATTGATTTATCCAAAGAATTAAAAAGTAAAGAATTTAAAAAGGTTATGTATGAAATAGAAGTAATATCTATTGAAGAAAAAGTAAAATTTCAAATTACTGAAGATTATTTAAAATCGAATGGTTTTAAAAATGAAAATGAATTAAAAAATTTTTTAAAAAAAAATACCACGGAGCGTTTTGACGAGGGTTTAAAGCAGATTGAAAAGAAGCAGTTAATGGATTTATTAAACGAGGAATATAACTTTGATTTACCCGAAGGAGTTCTTGAGGAGGATTTTAACCAAATTTGGAGTAGAATCGAACACGCAAAAAAAAATAAAACATTGGATGATGACGATAAATCTTTAACTGTAGATCAGTTAAAAAAACGATATAAAAAAATATCAGAAAGAAGAGTAAAGCTTGGTGTTCTTCTGCAATATATTGGAAATAAAGAAAAAATTTCTATATCAGATGATGAGTTAAATAAAGGAATAATTCAATATACCAGCCAATATCCTGGACAGGAAAAACAAATTTTAGAATATTTAAGAAAAAACCCTTCTGCTGTTGAAAGTATAAAAGGCCCTTTATTAGAAGAAAAAATTATTAATAATATTAAATCTAAAGTTGCTAGAATATCGAAAAAAATTGATAGTGACCAATATAAAAAACTTGAAGATGAAGTTTTTGATATTAAGAGAGATAAAATATAATGAAAGATCCATTAGATAATTTAACAAATAATTTAATACCAATGGTTGTAGAACAATCATCCAGAGGCGAAAGAGCGTATGATATTTATTCTAGATTACTTAAAGAAAGAATAATTTTTCTTACTGGTCCAATTGACGACAATATCGCAAGTTTAATTTGTGCACAAATATTGTTTCTTGAATCAGAGAATCCAAAGAAGGAAATTTCATTTTATATAAATTCACCTGGCGGTATTGTTTGGTCAGGTTTAGCTATTTATGATACTATGCAATATGTTTCTTCTAAAATTATGACTATTTGTGTTGGACAAGCCGCATCTGCTGGCTCATTATTATTAACTGCAGGAGAAAAGAATATGAGATTTTCTTTACCTAATTCTCGAATAATGGTTCATCAACCGAGTGGAGGATACCAAGGTCAAGTTACGGATATTGAAATTCAAACAAATGAAATTAAAAAAACAAAAAATAGACTTAATGAAATTTATGCCAAACATACTGGAAAAAAAATAAATGATGTTTCTAATATTATGGAAAGAGATAAGTACTTTTCACCAGAAGAAGCGATTAAGTTTGGACTCATAGATAAAATTGTAGAGAATAGAAAATAATGTCAAAAAAAAATGATAAAGACTCACTTTTTTGCTCTTTCTGTGGCAAAAATCAAAAAGAAGTAAAAAAACTTATTGCTGGTCCAACTGTATTTGTTTGTGATGAATGTGTTGAATTATGTATGGATATTATCAAGGAAGATAATAAAAATAGCAAATCAAAAATTAAAAAAGATATTCCTAAACCTTCTGAAATTAATAAGTTTTTAGATGATTATGTAATAGGCCAAGAAATTGCAAAAAAAGTTCTCTCAGTCGCAGTTTATAATCATTATAAAAGACTAGCTAATTCTGATTTTGACAACTTAGAAATAGCTAAATCTAATATTCTTTTAGTTGGTCCTACAGGTACAGGAAAAACACTTCTAGCACAAACACTAGCTAAAATAATAGATGTTCCTTTTACGGTTGCAGATGCTACTAGTCTAACAGAAGCTGGCTACGTAGGAGAAGATGTTGAAAATATAATTCTAAAATTGCTTCAAGCTTCAGAATATAATGTTGAGCGTGCTCAAAAAGGAATTGTTTATATTGACGAAATAGATAAGATAGGTAGAAAAAGTGATAACCCATCTATAACAAGAGATGTTTCAGGAGAGGGGGTTCAACAAGCACTTTTAAAAATAATGGAAGGCACCATAGCAAGTGTACCTCCGCAAGGAGGAAGAAAACATCCGCAGCAAGAATTTTTACAAGTAGATACATCAAACATACTTTTTATTTGTGGAGGTGCTTTTTCTGGTTTAGAAAATATAATCAAGTACAGACTTAAAGGTAATACTATAGGTTTTAATTCTTCAATAAATTCCAATCAGGATAAATTAGACAACAGTTTAGATAGTTTAGAAAATAAAGATTTACTTAAGTTTGGAATGATACCAGAATTTGTAGGAAGACTTCCTGTGATCACAACTCTAAAAGAATTAAATGAAGAAATGCTGGTACAAATAATGACTGAGCCAAAAAATGCACTTATAAAACAATTTCAAGCCCTATTCAAGATGGACGGTATTAATATCGAATTTAAACAAGACTCCCTTAAAGAAATGGCTAGATTAGCGGTAGAACAAAACACTGGAGCTAGAGGGCTAAGAAGTATTATAGAAGACACTTTAATGGAGCTCATGTTTAATTCTCCTGATTATAAAGATTTAGAAAAAATTATTATTAATAAAGATGTTGTTATGAATAAATCTGAACCAATTTTAATATTTTCTTCCAAACAAAATACACAAAAAATAATAGCAAACAACTCTTGAATTTAATATAACCAAGATCATCTTATATATATGACTAAGTTAAACCTTCCAGTTCTTCCACTTCGAGACATAGTTGTATTCCCTCATATGGTCGCACCATTGTTTGTAGGCAGAAAGCAATCTGTTAATGCACTTAATAATGTAATGATTGCCGACAAAAAAATATTATTACTTTCTCAAAAAAATTCAGAGATTGATAATCCAAGTGAAAAAAATTTGTACAAATATGGAACTATTGCAAAAGTTTTACAATTGCTTAAGCTACCAGATGGTACCCTAAAGGTTTTAGTCGAAGGAATTTCTAGAGCAAAAGTTAGTTCTCTTAGTTTTAATAAGGACTTTATCAACGCTACAATTGTTGAAATTAAAAATACAAAAAAAAATAATTCAAATATAAAAGCCTTACAAAAATTAATTATTGAACAATTCCAAGACTATCAAAAAATAAATAAAAAAGTATCAATTGATGTGGTTAATAACCTCAAGATAATTATAGATACAAACAAAATAGCTGATATTATTACTGCCAATATTAATATAAGCCTAGAACAAAAACAAGAAATACTAGAAATTGAAAATACAGAACAAAGATTAAATAAAATTTATGGATATTTAATTTCTGAGATTGACTCATTCCAAGTGGAAAAAAAGATTAAAGGAAGAGTTAAAAGACAAATGGAAAAAACTCAAAAAGAATATTATTTGAATGAACAAATGAAAGCAATACAGAAAGAGTTAGGTGAGAGTGAAGATCTTGATGAAGTAGGTGAATTAGAAAGAAAGATTAGCGATATCCCACTTCCTAAAGAAGCAAAAGATAAGTGCAGATCTGAATTAAAAAAATTAAAATCAATGAGTCCTATGTCAGCGGAAGCAACTGTTATAAGAAACTACTTAGATTGGGTACTTTCAATTCCATGGAATAAAACAAATCAGATATCTAAAAACATAAAAAAAGCATCTACTATTCTTGAAAGTGATCATCACGGTCTAAAAAAGGTCAAAGATAGAATTTTGGAATATCTAGCAGTTCAAAAACGAATGGATAAAATCAAAGGTCCAATATTGTGTCTGGTTGGACCTCCTGGAGTAGGAAAAACTTCTTTAGGTAAATCAATAGCAAATGCAACCGGACGAAGCTTTGTAAGAATGTCTCTTGGTGGAGTTAGGGATGAAGCAGAAATAAGAGGTCATAGGAAAACTTATATAGGCTCAATGCCAGGAAGATTTATTCAGGCAATGAAAAAATCTAATTCTTCAAATCCTTTGATTTTGTTAGATGAAATAGATAAATTAGGTTCTGATTGGAGGGGTGACCCATCTTCTGCATTACTAGAGGTTTTAGATCCTGAGCAAAATAATAAATTTAACGATCATTATTTAGAACTAGACTACGATCTATCTGATGTAATGTTTATTTGCACTGCTAATACTTTAAATATTCCACCAGCTCTTCTTGATAGAATGGAAGTTATTAGAATACCAGGGTATACAGAAAAAGAGAAAAATCAAATAGCTCAAAAATATCTTGTACCTAAACAGATCAAAAATCATGCTCTCAAAAAAAATGAAATTAAATTTAATACTAAACTTATTAGTAATATAATAAGATTTTATACTAGAGAAGCTGGAGTAAGAAATTTAGAGAAAGAAATATCTAAAGTTTGCCGCAAAGCAGTTAAAGTTTTAGAAACAACAAATAAAAAGAAAATAGATATCAATCCTAAAACACTGCAAGATTTCCTTGGTGTTACCAAGTACAGAAACAATGAAATAGAGAAAAAAAATCTTATAGGAATTACCAATGGCCTTGCCTGGACTGAAGTCGGAGGTGAAATTCTTTCAATTGAAGTCTTACTATCTATTGGTAAAGGTAAATTGACAATTACTGGTAAACTTGGCGAAGTTATGAAAGAATCCATTCAAGCAGCCGCATCATATGTAAGATCTAAATCACTTATCTTAGGCATAAATCCTAAAGATTTTGATAGTTATGACATTCATATTCATGTACCAGAAGGTGCTACCCCTAAAGATGGTCCCAGTGCTGGAATAGCTATTTTTAATTCATTAGTTTCATCTTTTACAAATAATAAAGTAAGGAAGGATATTGCGATGACTGGTGAAATAACCTTACGAGGTAGAGTTTTGCCAATCGGAGGTTTAAAAGAAAAAATATATGCCGCTAGTAGAGCTGGAATAAAAAAGGTTTTAATACCAGATGAGAATAAACATGAGGTCACAGAATTTGACAAAGAAATATTAAAAAATATAGAGATAATTCCAGTATCTGAGGCAACTTCTATTTTAAAACACTCTCTTTCAAAACCAGTTTTACCTATAAATTTAAGCGAATCTTCACTTAAAAATCATCAAAAAAACACTCCTTCTGCGGATCAAACTAAAGAAAATATTACCCATTAACCCAGATATTCTGTTATTTTTTTCTTAAATCCCTGAATTTCTGGGAATTTATTTATAATATTATTGACTTAGGAAAAATTCACAGAATACTTAAAAAAAAATTATTCAAAGGAGACTAATTGTGAATAAAAATGACCTTATTGCATCAGTTGCATCTTCCGCTGGACTTTCTAAATCTGATGCTACCAGAGCTATAGAAAGTTTTTTAGACTCAATAACCAATGCCCTAAAAAGGGATGAAAAGGTAAGTATTGTTGGTTTTGGTAACTTTAGTGTAAGCCATAGAAAAGCAACTACTGGTAGAAATCCTAGAACAGGTGAATCTATTCAAATTCCAGCTTCGAAAAGACCTAAATTTACTGTGGGTAAAGCTCTTAAAGATTCAGTAAATAACTAAAATATTTTTTTCTTGCACCGGCTGTTAAATAATTTAACAGCCGTTTTGATTTGGGTGTTTAGCTCAGTTGGTAGAGCATCTCGTTTACACCGAGAGGGTCGGGAGTTCAAGTCTCTCAACACCCACCATGCGCGGGAGTAGTTCAGCTGGTTAGAACGCTGCCCTGTCACGGCAGAGGCCGCGGGTTCGAATCCCGTCTCTCGCGCCACCTAATTTAGTGTTTTTTTGTGTACTAAAGTCGCAACTAGACACGTTGTTATTGTTGAATAAATCGTTAAATACATTACTAATTTAATTGTGAGATTATAGTGTCAGAGTTTCTATTTGAATATTTACCAATATTAATTTTTATTTTCATCGCATTGGCGTTGGCTCTTGGAATGACTTTATTATCTTTTGTAGTTGGAGACTCTCAGCCAGATCAAGAAAAATTGTCAGCTTATGAGTGTGGATTTGAGGCTTTTGATGATGCTCGTGGAAGATTTGATGTAAGATTTTATTTAGTAGCAATCTTATTTATTATCTTTGATTTAGAAGTTGCCTTCTTGTTTCCGTGGGCAATAACACTTGGTAAAATTGGATTGTTTGGTTTTTGGTCAATGATGATTTTTCTGACTGTATTAACTATTGGTTTTATTTATGAATGGAAAAAAGGTGCTTTAGAATGGGAGTAGATGAAGCAAAAAAAATTGTTGATGATACTCTAAACACAGAATTATCCTCTAAGGGTTTCTTAGTTGCTAGCTATGATAAAATTCTTACCTGGGCTAGAACTGGTTCATTATGGCCTATGACATTCGGATTGGCATGTTGTGGAGTAGAAATGATACATTCTTATATGGCAAGATATGATCTAGATCGTTATGGAGTTATACCAAGAGGTAGTCCTAGACAATCTGATGTAATGATTGTTGCTGGAACACTAACAAATAAAATGGCACCGGCTTTAAGAAAAGTTTATGATCAAATGCCTGAACCTCGGTGGGTGATATCAATGGGTTCATGTGCAAATGGTGGTGGATATTACCACTACTCGTATTCAGTAGTTAGAGGGTGTGATAGGATAGTTCCTGTTGATGTTTACGTACCAGGATGCCCCCCAACAGCAGAAGCATTAGTTTATGGTATATTGCAATTACAGAAAAAAATTAGAAGAGAAAATAAATTTAAAAGATAATTTATATGATTAAATTTCTTACTAAAATAGATGGCATAAATAATATTTTAGAGAATAATAATTTGTTAGAAATAGAATTTGAAAAAAATAATATTATAAAAATTTTTAACGAATTAAGAGATAATACTGAGCTTAATTTCAATCAATTATTAGATATTACAGCTGTAGACTATCCTTCAAGAGAATTTAGATTTGATTTGATTTATATTTTGCAAAGTTTAACTAAAAATAAAAAAATTATTTTAAAAACTTTTATTAAAGAAAATGAAAACATAGAATCAATTACCAATATTCACAAATCTGCGGATTGGTATGAAAGAGAATGTTATGATTTATTTGGAATTCAATTTATTAACCATCCTGATTTAAGAAGGATAATGACGGATTACAATTTTGAAGGTTATCCGTTGCGCAAAGATTTTCCTTTAACAGGACATACAGAAGTACGTTACGATGACCTTGAAAAAAAAGTAATATATGAGCCTGTTAAGTTAACTCAAGAATTTAGAAATTTCGATAGTGAATCTCCTTGGGAAGGAATGGAAAACAAACTTTTTGGTGATGAGAAATCTACTGGTGAAAATTAAATGAAAGAAGTAGAGCTTAATACAACTACAATTAACTTTGGCCCTCAACATCCAGCCGCGCATGGTGTTTTACGTTTAGTAGTTGAGCTTGAAGGTGAAGTAGTTCAAAGAGCAGAACCACACATCGGATTGTTACATAGGGGGACAGAAAAATTAATTGAATATAAAACTTATCTTCAGGCTGTCCCTTATTTTGATAGACTTGATTACGTTTCACCAATGTGTCAAGAACACGCTTTTGCATTGGCAACCGAAAATCTCCTAGGTATCAATGTTCCTGAAAGAGCTAAATATATTCGGGTTATTTTTGCAGAAATTACTAGAATACTAAACCATTTATTAAATATACCTGCCTATGCTGCTGACATTGGTGCAGTGACACCTTTTTTATGGTGTTTTGAAGAAAGGGAAAAGCTTTTGGAGTTTCATGAAGCCGTATCTGGAGCAAGATTTCATGCAGCCTATTTTAGACCTGGCGGCGTTCATCAGGATATGCCAGAAGGAATGGAAGAAAAATTATTTGAACATTTTAAAACTCTTCCAAAATTTATTGATGATCTTGAAAGCTTGCTTACTAATAACAGAATTTTAAGACAAAGATCAGTTGATATAGGAATAATTTCAAAGTCAGAAGCAATTGAATGGGGGTGTTCCGGTCCTGTATTAAGAAGTGCAGGTGTAGCATGGGATTTAAGAAGATCTCAACCTTATGACGCCTATGATCAAGTTGATTTTGAAGTTCCTGTTGGAAAAAAGGGTGATTGTTTTGATCGATATTTGGTTCGTATAGAGGAAATGAGACAAAGCATTAGTATTATTAACCAATGTTTAAATAAAATCAAACCAGGTCCAATATCAATTGAGGATAATAAAATTACACCTCCTAAAAGAAATCAAATGAAAAAATCAATGGAAGCTTTAATTCATCATTTTAAACTTTTCACTGAAGGTTACCGTGTTCCCGCTGGTCAAGTTTATAGTGCAGTAGAAGCTCCAAAGGGTGAATTTGGCGTTTACCTTGTGTCTGATGGATCTAGTAAACCATATAGATGTAAAATAAGAGCACCAGGTTTTGCACACCTTCAAACATTGGATCATTTATCTAAAGGTCACTTAATGGCTGACATAGCTGCTATACTAGGTAGCTTAGATATTGTTTTTGGAGAGATAGATAGATAATGCATCATCCTGGTACAAATAATAAAGTTTATAAAAAAATTAATGATAATTTTGAATGGTCATCAGAAAATTTTAAAAAAATTTCTGAAATAATAAAAAAATATCCATCAAACCGTATTCAAAGCGCAGTTATTCCTTTACTTGATTTAGCACAAAGACAAAATAATGGATGGCTAAGTAAAAACTCAATGGAAAAAGTAGCTGAAACTCTAAGTATGTCTTATATAAGAGTGTTGGAAGTTGCCACTTTTTATTCCATGTTTAATTTAGAACCTATTGGTAAAAATTTTGTACAAATTTGTAGAACGACACCTTGTTGGTTAAGAGGGAGTGATAAACTGTCTAAAGTTGCACAAGAAGTTTGCGAAACTAATATTGGTGAGACAAGTGATAATGCAATATTTACAGTTGTTGAAGTTGAATGCTTAGGTGCATGTTGCAATGCTCCTATGGTCCAGATCAATGATGATTATTATGAAGATTTAGATGAAGAGAGTTTTAAAAAAATACTTCAAGATTTAAAAAATAATAAATCAATAAAAGTAGGTTCACAAATTGGTAGAAAATCATCACAACCTGAAAGAAAATTTGATGCTTAAAGAAAAAGATAAAATTTTTAAAAATTTATACGGTTTTGATGACTGGAAATTAGAAGGTGCCAAAAAAAGAGGTATTTGGTCAAATACTAAAGAACTTATTAAAATGGGTAGTGAAAAAATTGTTGAGGAAATTAAAAATAGTCAATTAAGAGGAAGGGGAGGAGCAGGTTTCCCTGCGGGACTTAAGTGGTCATTTATGCCAAAAGACTCTGGAAAAGATCATTACCTTGTTGTTAATGCAGATGAGTCAGAGCCAGGCACATGTAAAGATCGAGAGATTATGAGAAACGACCCACATCTTCTTTTAGAAGGTTGTTTAGTTGCTGCCTTTGCTATGCATGCACATACTTGTTATATTTATATTAGGGGTGAATATTATTCTGAATCTTCTAATTTACAAAAAGCAATAGATGAAGCCTACGCAAATAATTTAATTGGTAAAAATGCATGTGGTACAGGGTGGGATTTTGATATTTATCTTCATAGAGGAGCAGGAGCATATATTTGTGGTGAAGAAACTGCTTTACTTGAAAGTTTAGAGGGTAAAAAAGGTCAACCTCGATTAAAACCTCCTTTTCCCGCTGGCGCAGGTTTATATGGATGCCCAACAACAGTTACAAATGTTGAAACAGTTGCTGTTTCACCAACTATTTTAAGACGTGGTTCAAAATGGTTCGCTAATTTAGGAAGTGCCAACAATACAGGTACAAAAATTTTTAGTATTTCAGGACACGTTAATAATCCATGCAATGTAGAAGAGGAAATGGGGATACCATTAAAAGAATTGATTGAAAAACATGCAGGTGGTGTAATTGGTGGTTGGGAAAATTTATTAGCTGTAATTCCTGGAGGTGCAAGTGTGCCTTTATTACCTAAGTCTATTTGCGATACAGTTAAAATGGATTTTGATAGCCTAAAAGAAGTTCAAAGTGGATTAGGAACTGCTGCTGTTATTGTAATGAATAAATCAACAGATATTGTTGAAGCAATAGCTAGATTATCACATTTTTATAAACATGAAAGCTGCGGTCAATGTACACCTTGCAGAGAAGGTACTGGATGGATGTACAGAATGATGGAAAAAATGGTTCATGGAAATGTTGAACATCAAGATATTGATAAAATTTTAGACGTGACTAAGCAAATTGAAGGTCATACTATTTGTGCCTTAGGCGATGCTGCTGCTTGGCCTATTCAAGGTTTGTTTAGACACTTTAGACCTGAAATTGAAAAAAGAATTCAAGAAAGAAATAAAAGAGTAGCCTAGTGCCAAAGATAACAATTGATAATAAAGAATACGAATTTGAAAACGGCATGACCGTAATGCAAGCTTGTGAACAAGCAGGAACTGAAATTCCAAGATTTTGTTATCATGAAAAACTCTCAATAGCAGGAAACTGTAGAATGTGTTTAGTAGAAATGGAAAAAGCTCCAAAACCTATTGCATCATGTGCCATGCCAGCTGCAGATGGAATGGTTATAAAAACAAAAACAGAAACAGTTAAAAAAGCTCGAAAAGGTGTAATGGAGTTTCTTCTCATTAATCATCCATTGGATTGCCCTATTTGTGATCAAGGAGGAGAATGTGATCTTCAAGATCAAGCGATGTATTATGGTTTTGATAAAACTAGATATGAAGAGAACAAAAGAGCAGTTCAAAATAAAAATATGGGACCACTCGTCAAAACAATTATGACAAGATGTATACATTGTACAAGATGCGTAAGGTTTTCTACAGAAGTTGCGGGTGTTGATGATATAGGATTACTTGGCAGAGGTGAAAATGCTGAGATCACGACGTACTTAGAAAAAACTATTGAGTCAGAATTATCTGGAAATGTAATTGATTTATGCCCCGTAGGTGCTTTAACAAGTAAACCATATGCATTTAAATCTAGACCATGGGAGTTAACTAAGACAGAAACATTTGATGTGTTTGATGGTATAGGTTCAAGTATAAGGATTGATACAAGAGGAAAAAAAGTTTTAAGAGCTCTTCCTAGAATAAATGAAGAAACCAATGAAGAATGGATAAGTGATAAATCTAGATTTGCAATTGATGGACTCTCAAGTCAAAGATTGGATAATGTATATTCTAAATCAAATAAAAAACTCCAAAAATCTTCATGGGATAATGCATTTGAATTAATAAAAAAAGAAATTACAAAAAGAGGTAAAGAAAATACTGTATTCCTATCTGGTAAGTTTACCGATATTGAAACTTTATATTCTGCACAAAAATTTAGCAATTCACTAAAATCAAAAAACTATGATTGTAGATTTGATAATACACAAATTATCGATAATTCATCTTCAAGTTATAAATTTAATTCAACAATTCAAGAAATTGAAAAGGCTGATGCTATTCTTTTAATCGGATCAAACCCGAGATGGGAAGCAGCTGTACTAAACGCTAGAATTAGAAAGGCATATATTGAAAATAACTGCAAAATTGGACTTATAGGTCCTAAATTAGATCTTACTTACGATTATCATCATTTATCTGATTCTTTAGATTACCTTAATAAATTATCTAATAATAAATCTGAATTCAATAAAGTTTTAAAATCTGCAAAAAACCCACTTATAATATTAGGTACTTCAGCAATAAATAATGATCATGGAAAAAAAATATTAGAAACTGCAGGATTAATTGCGAAAAAAATTCAAAAAAATAAAAATATAAATCCGTTAAATATTCTTAACCAAGATATTTCTAGAGTAGGAGCATTAGATTTGAAATTTTATAATAAAAAATTTGATAATGATTACAATAAACAATTAAAAAAACATATTGATCAAACAAAGCCTGTAGTTTTCTTAATGGGGTTAGATGAGATAAATTTTTCAACATTTGAAAATGCTTTTGTTGTTTATCTTGGTCATCATGGAGATGTTTCAGCATCTATAGCTGATATAATTTTACCAACCCCTGCATATACTGAGAAAAGTTCTACTTATATGAATATAGAAGGTAGAGTTATTCAAACAACTAAGTGTCATAATCCAATAGGTGAAGCAAAAGAGGAGTGGAAAATTTTTAGAGTTTTAAGTGACTTATTTGAAAAAAATTTAAATTTTAATAATCTTGGGGAGCTTCGAAATGAGCTTACAAGTACCTATGGTCAATTTGCTCTCTTAAATGAAGTTAATTCTATTGGCGAAATAACTTTTGCTAAAAATAATAAAATTGAGAATATTAAAATTAAATATAACATTGAAAATTTTTATATGAATGATTCTATTTCTAGATCTTCTGAAACAATGGCAAAATGTACTAAAGATATTTTAAATAAGGCAGCATAATAATTAGATGACTTATGATATATTAATTACAGGGTTAATAATCATTGCCCAAATACTTGCTGTTGTTGTGCCAGTTTTAATATCTGTAGCTTTTTTAGTTTATGCTGAAAGAAAAGTATTAGCATTAATTCAATTAAGAAGAGGTCCAAATATAGTAGGGCCTTTTGGTATATTACAAAGTTTTGCTGATGCATTAAAACTTATTACTAAAGAAAATATTATACCTAGTGGATCAAATAAAATTGTTTTTATTTTAGCACCCATAATAACAATGGTACTTAGCTTAGCAGGTTGGGCAGTAATACCTTTTGCTCCAGGATGGGTAGTCTCTGATATTAACGTAGGTATCATGTATCTGTTTGCAGTATCATCTCTTGGAGTATACGGAATAATAATGGCTGGATGGGCTAGTAACTCTCAATATCCTTTTCTAGGAGCATTAAGATCAGCTGCTCAAATGGTTTCATATGAAGTATCTATTGGATTTGTAATAATTACTGTATTATTATGTGTAGGTTCTTTAAATTTATCAAAGATAGTTTTAGCTCAGCAGACTGTATGGTTTGCAATTCCATTATTACCTATGTTCATTATTTTTTTTATTTCTGCATTAGCTGAAACAAATAGATTACCTTTTGATCTTCCTGAAGATGAATCAACACTTGTTGCAGGATTTTTTACTGAATATTCATCTGCTTCATTTGTATTATTTTTTTTAGGTGAATACGCGAGTATGATTTTAATGTCTTCTATGACTGTCATTCTTTTTTTAGGCGGATGGCTTCCTCCATTTGATGTATACCCATTAAATGTTGTTCCTGGAGTAATCTGGTTTACTGTGAAAGTTATATTTATATTATTTTTATTTATTTGGGTTAGAGGAACTTTCCCAAGATATAGATATGATCAGTTAATGAGACTTGGATGGAAAGTTTTTTTACCGTTTTCTTTGTTTTGGGTTGTGGCAACTTCTGGTTTTTTAGTATATTTTGACATGCTGCCAAATTAATATGTATAAATTAATTAAATCTTTTACTTTATTTGAATTATTTCAAGGACTATTTTTAACTTTCAAATACATATTTAAATCTAAAGTTACAATAAATTATCCTCACGAAAAAGGTCCATTAAGCCCACGTTTTAGAGGCGAGCATGCTTTGAGAAGATATCCAAGTGGGGAAGAGAGATGTATCGCATGTAAACTTTGTGAAGCAGTATGTCCTGCTCAGGCAATTACAATTGAAGCAGAGCCAAGAGAGGATGGAAGCAGAAGAACAACAAGATATGATATAGATATGACTAAATGTATTTATTGTGGTTTATGTCAAGAATCTTGCCCAGTTGATGCGATAGTAGAAGGACCAAATTTTGAATTTGCCACTGAAACAAGAGAAGAATTAATTTATAATAAAGATAAACTTTTAGAAAATGGAGATAGATGGGAGCAAGAAATTGCTCAAAATATTCATCTTGATAGAAAATATAGATAAGAATGGTTCTTTATTCATTAACATTTTATCTTTTTTCATCTGTTGCAGTTCTTTCTGCTCTAATGGTTATAAGTGCAAAAAATCCAGTTCATTCAGTCTTGTTCTTAATTTTAAGCTTTGTTAACGCATCAGGACTCTTTGTTTTATTAGGTGCTGAATTTTTGGCAATGATCCTTGTCGTTGTATATGTTGGAGCTGTTGCCGTCCTTTTTCTATTCGTTGTAATGATGCTTGATATAAATTTTGTAAAGTTGAGAGAGGGTTTTTTGCAATATTTACCTTTTGGAGCATTATTAGGGATAGTTCTAGTAATTGAACTTGGAATACTTTTTTTAACAGATAGATCGTCTAATATTTATAACAATCAAACACCACTACAACCTATAGTTAATGAAGTGGAAAATACAAAAATGATTGGGCAAATACTCTACACTGAATATTTTTATTTATTTCAAATATGTGGGATAATTTTATTAGTCGCAATGATTGGCTCTATTACACTTACATTAAGAGATAAAGGTGGTGTTAAAAGGCAAAATATAGATTCTCAAAATACAGTTGATGCATCAACAGCTATAGAAAAGAAAAAAGTAAAAATAGGCGAAGGAATTTAATTCATGATTACTCTTGAACATTATCTTTTTCTCGGCGCAATTATTTTTACCTTAGGTGTTTTAGGAATATTTTTAAATAAGAAAAATTTAATTATAATTTTAATGTCTATAGAACTCATCTTGTTGTCGGTAAATATTAATTTTATTGCCTTCTCAGCGTATATTAATGATATCTCAGGGCAAATTTTTGCAATGCTTACACTTACTGTTGCAGCAGCTGAAGCAGCAATTGGACTTGCCATACTTGTAGTATTTTTTAGAAATTTAGGATCAATAGAAGTAAATAAAATTAATCAGCTTAAGGGATAGTAGATGGCAACCTCAATTATATTTTTACCTCTACTTGGTTTTCTTTTTTGTTTTTTGCTAGGTAAACAGTTCCACTATAAGATTCATCAAATATCAACAACTTCAATTCTTTTTCTTTGCGCATTATTTTCTTGGATAATATTCATTCAGTTTATTAATAATAAGGAAACTGAAACAATCTTTATTCTTAACTGGATTACTTCTGGAAACTTTATTGTTGATTGGTCAATAAGATTAGACACGTTAACTGCCGTAATGTTCATTGTGGTTACAACTGTTTCCGCTTGTGTTCACTTATATTCAATAGGTTATATGGAAGAAGATCCATCAAAAATAAGATTTATGGGCTATCTAAGCTTATTTACTTTTTTTATGCTTGTGCTTGTATCAAGTAATAACTTGTTGCAAATGTTTTTTGGTTGGGAGGGTGTTGGACTAGCCTCATATTTATTAATTGGTTTTTGGCACCATAAAGACTCAGCCAACAAAGCTGCTATAAAAGCATTTGTCGTAAATAGAGTTGGAGATTTTGGATACGCAATTGGAATTGCAGGAATTTTTTACATTTTTGGTACGATAAGTTTCGACAGTATATTTGAGCAAGTGGATCAATTTAGTGAGCATCAAATTCAATTCCTTTCATTTAGTTTACCAACTTTAGATTTTTTATGTTTTCTTTTATTTATAGGAGCAATGGGTAAATCTGCCCAATTAGGTTTACACACATGGCTGCCAGATGCTATGGAAGGACCTACTCCTGTTTCTGCGCTAATACATGCTGCAACAATGGTAACAGCTGGCGTATTTTTAGTTGCAAGAATGAGTCCTCTTTATGAGTTTGCTGCATTTACTAATTTATTCATTACTTTTGTAGGCGCGGCTACAGCTATTTTTGCCGCCTCTATAGCCTTAACACAAAATGATATTAAACGAGTCATTGCATATTCAACATGTAGTCAATTAGGATATATGTTTTTCGCAGCTGGTGTAGGTGCTTATAATGCATCAATATTTCACTTAACAACCCATGCCTTTTTTAAAGCTCTTCTATTTCTTTCTGCAGGTTCTGTAATTCACGCAATGCATCATGAACAGGATATGAGAAAAATGGGCGGACTTTTCAAAAAAATACCTTTTACCGCTACAATGATGTGGATTGGATCTCTTGCAATTATTGGTTTCCCGTATCTATCTGGCTACTATTCAAAAGAAAGTATTTTAGAAAATGCTTTCTATGCATCAAATGGAATTGCATATTTTGCATATTTAGTAGGTATTTTAACTGCTCTACTTACAGCTTTTTATTCATGGAGATTATTATTTCTAACATTTCATGGTGAAAATAGATCAGAAAATAAAACATATGATCACGCCCATGAATCACCTTTAGTTATGACAGCTCCATTATTTATTCTTGCAATTGGTTCTATTTTTTCAGGAATATTCTTTGCTGATTATTTTATTGGATATTACAAAAAAGAATTTTGGGATAATGCAGTATTATTAACAGAGAGCTCTCATAAATATCTTCCTCTTACACAATCCTTAATATCAAAATCAGCTGTTGCAATTGGAATTCTTCTATGTGTGTTGATATATTCAAATAATTTAAATAGAGCAAAAAATCTTTCTCATAACTTAGATCCCCTATATACTCTTTCTAAAAATAAATGGTATGTGGATGAACTATATCATAAAGTATTTGTTTTAACTTTTTTCAAATTAGCAAACTTTTTTTGGAAAAGAGGAGATGAAAAAACTATCGATGGTTTAGGGCCAAACGGAGTGTCCTGGATTATTTCAAAATCTTCATCTTATGTAAGTTTATTTCAATCAGGGTATTTGTTTCATTATGCTTTTGCTATGCTTGGCGGCTTAGTAATAATTTTAACATGGTTTTTATATTACTAAATGATTGACTGGCCACTAGTATCAGTAATAATTTTTTTACCTTTAATTGGCGCTTTAATTATTCTTTTCATTAAAGAAGATGAATTAACATCAATTAATATTAAATGGGCTGCTTTACTAACAACGTTAGGAACATTTATTTTAAGTTTAATACTTTGGTTACAATTTGATTATTCCAATCCACTTTATCAATATGAAGAAAAATTTAGATGGTTCGATGATTTTAATTTCTTCTACCATGTTGGTGTTGACGGTATCTCACTTTTTATGATTTTATTAAGTACATTTTTAACCCCACTTTGTATTTTAGCTAGTTGGAATAATATAAAAAAAAGAGTCAAGGAATATATGCTTTCTTTTCTATTTTTAGAGACTGTAATGATTGGAATGTTTGCTTCTATAGACATACTTTTATTTTATATTTTTTTTGAAGCCGTATTAATACCAATGTATCTAATCATAGGTATATGGGGAGGCAATAGAAGAATCTATGCTTCTTTTAAATTCTTTCTCTACACTCTTTTGGGGTCAGTACTCATGTTGATTGCTATTATTGTGATGTATAGCAATACAAGTTCAATGAGTATAGAGTTTTTACAAGGTAATTATTTTTCCTATAATACTCAATTGTTTCTCTGGCTTGCCTTCTTTGCTTCCTTTGCAGTTAAAATTCCTATGTGGCCGTTTCATACATGGTTGCCCGATGCACATGTTGAAGCTCCAACGGCTGGATCTGTTATTTTAGCTGGAGTACTTTTAAAAATGGGCGGATATGGTTTTATCCGTTTCTCTTTAGGCATGCTTCCAGAAGCAACAGAGTTTTTTATTCCTTTAATTATGACATTAAGTATAGTTGCCATAGTATACACTTCCTTAGTAGCTCTAGCACAAACTGATATTAAAAAACTAATTGCATATTCATCTGTTGCTCATATGGGAATTGTAACAATTGGAATTTTCTTAGTTAATCAACAAGGTTTAGAAGGGGCAATGATGCAAATGATTAGTCATGGACTAGTTTCAGCAGCATTATTTTTATGTGTTGGTGTTATTTATGATCGAATGCATACTAGAGAAATTGAATTTTATGGAGGATTAGTTCAAAGAATGCCTCTATATGCAACAGTATTTATGATTTTTATGCTGGGATCAGTTGGATTACCTGGGACTAGTGGTTTTGTTGGAGAATTTTTAGTTATTATTGGAGCATTTAAATTTTCAAGTTACGTTGTTATTGGCGCGGCTTTTGGAATAATATTATCCGCTGTTTACATGCTATATCTTTATAAAAGAATTATTTTTGGTACCATAACCAATAATAAACTTGCAGATATTTTAGATATAAACACAAGAGAGAAAATCATATTAATTCCTTTAGCAATTTCAGTAATATTACTAGGTATATTTCCAAATCTATTTTTAGATCCTATGAGATTATCACTTGAACAAATTATAACAAACTATGAAATAGCCAATGCTAAATAATATTTACAATATTTTTTTTATACCTGAAATTTTTTTGGCATGCTCTTCTTTTGTATGCTTACTTTTTGGTCTTTTTTTAAAAAAGAATGCCTTTAGGCAAACTTCTAATTTAGCAGTTTTCGTTTTATTATTAACCATTTTGCTTGTTTACTATGATAGTGAATCCAATTTTGCAAATTATAAAAGTTTATTTAGCCATTCTTCTTTTATAAATTTTTTTAAAATTTTAGCTCTATTAGGATCTATAGCTAGTATCATTATTTCTAAAGATTATTTCTTAGGCATTAAGCTAAAAAATTTTGAAATTCCTATTTTATTTTTATTTTCAACACTTGGAATGATGTTAATGATTGCTTCAAATAATCTTATGTCCATGTATCTAGCAATAGAACTACAAAGTTTATCTCTTTATGTTGCTGCAGCAATAAAAAGAGATTCAATTTCATCAGCTGAGTCAGGAGTAAAATACTTTATTTTAGGAGCATTATCATCGGGTATACTTTTGTATGGTTTCTCCTTAATTTATGGATTTACTGGTTCAATGAATTTTGATGATATTAGTTTCTATTTATCTAAATATGAAAATTTAAATTTAGGCCTAATATTTGGGCTTGTATTTGTAATGGTAGGCTTAGCTTTTAAGGTTTCAGCCGTACCTTTCCATATGTGGACTCCCGATGTTTATGAAGGAGCTCCAAACTCAATTACAGGTTTTTTTGCTATAGTTCCTAAGATTGCTGCAGTAGCTTTAATTTATCGTTTTTGCTTAGTTCCTTTTGAAAATTTCTACTTAGAATGGAGTCAAATAATTATATTTTTATCAATAGCCTCAATGTTTCTTGGAGCTATCGCTGCTATAGCACAGTCAAATATTAAAAGATTATTAGCTTATAGTTCAATCGGACATATAGGTTATATATTAATCGCTTTAGTTGCAGCAAATGATGACGGAATTAAAGCAGCATCAATTTATATGTTTTCATACATGATAATGAATGTTGCTATTTTTGCAATTTTACTTTCATTAAAAGTTAAAAATGAATATTTAATTAATATAAGTGATTTAAAAGGATTAAGTAAAAGTAATCCAATCGTTAGCCTTTCTATTTCAATAATAATTCTATCTATGGCTGGCATTCCTCCTTTTATAGGATTTTTTGGCAAGTTTTATGTTTTCATTGCTGCAATTGAAAAAGAATTATATGTACTTTCAGTTCTTGGTGTTCTAGCTAGCGTTATTTCCGCTTTTTATTATTTAAGAATTATTAAGATAATGTATTTTGATGAAAGTATAAGTGAAGAAATAATTAATTTTAAAATCTCTTTTCAATCAAAAATTATTTTGTCCTTAAGTTTGTTTCTAATTATTTGTTTTATATTTTATCCATCTTTATTGATTAATATATCAGCAAGTTTAATCATTTGATTAATGTCATTAGAGAAAATTAAAAATCTATTAGATAAAAATAATTTTGATTTTCATTTTATTGAATCTGTAGATTCTACAATGTCAGAGGTTAAACAGCTTATTTATAATAGAAATATATGTTTGATGGCAAATGAACAAAAAAAAGGATTTGGAAGACGGGGTACAGTTTGGAAAAGTCCAAAAAATAATGTTTATATTTCTATTTTATCAAAAAATATACTGCCAATAGAAAATCATTTTTTAAATAATGCTTTTGTTACTAATATGATCTGTTCCGTAGTTGAAGATATTTGTAATGTTAAAACTCAAATTAAATGGCCAAATGATGTTTTAATTAATAAAGAAAAAATTTCTGGTATAATTTCTGAAATATTTAGTATCAATAATGATCAATATATAAATACTGGTTTTGGAGTTAATATAGTATCTTCTCCAAAATTAGAAAATTATTCAACAACATATATTAATAAATATAATAAAGAAATTAACAATTTTTATTTTGTAAATGAAATTATGGAAGAGTATTTTAAAAATTTTAAACAATTGCTTAATAATCAAGAAAAAATTATGACTGAATATAAGAGTAGATTATTATATTTTGGAGATAATATTAATTTAAAAATTGATGAACAAAATATTAAGCAAGGAATATTTCATAATCTTAATATAGATGGGTCAATTACTTTAAAAAATGATGTTAATTTTGAAAACATATATAACGCTAGAATAATTTGATGATTATTATAGATGTAGGCAATACTAATATAGTTATAGGTTTTTATAAAAAAAATAAATTAAAAAAATTAATTAGATTAAATACAGAAAAAAAAATTGATATTGCTAAAAAACAAATAAATAAATTTTTTAAATCTAATAAAAAAATTATTAATAATATAAAAGATAAATTTTGCATTTTATCCTCAGTTGTACCTTCTTTAAATAAAACTTTTAAAAATATTTTTCAAAAAAATAAATTCAAATTTTATTTAATAAATCCAAAAAAAATATCATTTAAAGATAGTATTAATTATAATTTAAACCAAATTGGAAGTGATCGAATAGCAAATTATGCCTATGTATATAGTAGAAAAATTAAAAACTGTATAATTATTGATTTTGGTACAGCAACTACTTTTGATGTTATTAAAAATAATAAATATTCAGGTGGGTTAATTTTTCCAGGTATAAATCTTTCAATGGATACACTTTTAAAAAATGCTGAATTAATAAAAAACTCAAAAATATCAAAATCAAATAAAATTGTTAATAATAACACATCTGCATCAATTCAATCAGGTTTCTATTTTGGTTATTTGCATGCAGTTAATGGTATATTAAAGCAAATTATTAAGGAGAATAAATTTAAACCCAAAGTCTATATTACGGGTGGTCTAGGTAAAATTTTTAAGGATAAAATTATTTATAAACCTATATATATGGAATATTTGACATTAGAAGGAATAAAAGAAATTGGTAACAAACATTTTTATGAGTAATAATTTACAACTAAATGATTTTAATGAAGGACTGCACTTTTTATCTCTTGGGGGTATTGGAGAAATAGGTGCAAATTGTTATCTTTACGGATGTGATGGAAAATGGATAATGATAGATTTAGGCCTTTCATTTGCAGATGAAAAGTTCCCTGGTGTAGATTTATTGGTACCAAAAATAGATCATATTGAAAGTTTAGAAGATAATCTCGAGGCTATTATTATCAGCCATGGTCATGAAGATCATGCAGGAGCTGTTGCGTTCTTAGCAAATAAAATTAAATGTCCTGTATATGCAAGTAAATTTGCAAAATTTCTTATCGAAAATAGGCTAAAAGAATTCAATAAAGTAGAAGGATTTACTTTAAAAGAGATAAATCTAGACAAGAAATTAATACTCAATAATTTTGATATAAGTTTTATTCCAACTACACACTCAATTCCTGAACCAACTGCAATAGTAATTAAAACAACATATGGATCATTACTTCATACTGCTGATTGGAAAATAGATCATTCACCTACTTTAGGAGACTCATTTTCAAAAGAAAAATTTGAAAAATTAGGAAATGATGGATTACTTGCCTTAATAGGTGACTCTACTAATGCAAATGTGCCTGGTAAGTCAGAATCTGAAAGTGATGTTAGAGATGAAATGACAAGTATATTTTCAAGATTTTCTAATAGAATTGTTGTTACCTGTTTTTCTTCAAATATTGCACGAATGAAAAATATTATTCAAGCAGCAAAAAAAAATAAAAGAAAGGTCGCTCTTGTTGGTAGGAGTATGAAAAAAAATATCGAAGTAGCAAGAAAATGTGGTTATGTTGCAGATGATGAGATTTTTATTAGTGAAGATGAAGCTTCTTATATACCAAGAGAAAATTTAGTCATAATTTGTACTGGAAGTCAGGGTGAAAAAAGATCTGCACTTTTCAGAATAGCTTATAATTCTCATCAACATTTACATTTAGAGCCTGAAGATGTAGTAATTTTTAGCTCTAGGGATATTCCTGGTAATGAAAAATCAATAAATAATTTAAAGAACTTACTTATTAGACAAAGAGTTGAGATAGTAACTGCTGATGATGATTTAGTACATGTTTCAGGTCATGGTTATGCAGATGAAATAAAACAAATGTATAATTGGACAAAACCTTACTTATCTATTCCTGTGCATGGTGAACCCATGCATCTAGAGGCGCATAAACAATTATCTTACTCATCTCAAGTACCATTTACTAAAATTTTAGAAAATGGAAAATGTCTCAAAATTGCACCAGGTGAACCTAAAATTGTAGAAAAATTTGAAACTGGAAAGTTAATTGTTGAAGGTAAAAATCTTTACGACTCTGAATCTACATTTATTAAAGAGAGAAGGAAATATTCATTTGAGGGGCTAGTTTTAATTTCTTTAATTATCAATGATGATGACTATTCAATTAATAAAAATATTTTACTTACCTTAAAAGGATTGCCGGGAGTAGATGAGGAAAATATTAAAAATGATTTTAAAATACTTTTTATAGAAAACTATACAAAACTTAACAAAGATCAAAAATCATCAGATCTTATAGTATCTGACTTAGTTAAAAGTAATTTTAGAAAGATTATAAAAAATTTCATTCAAAAAAAACCAGAAATTGAAGTTCATTTAATACGATCTTAATGGCACTATTTACTCATGTTCTAATTTTTATCCTTGTTTGGTGGATTTTATTTTTCATACTTCTACCGATTAAGATAAAAGTACCCCAAAAAGTAGAATCTGGACATGCAAAAAGCGCTCCAAGTAAGCCATATCTTCTAGTAAAATTTATAGCAACCTCTTTAATATCAGCTTTAATTTTATTTTTTTTGATTTTATTTGGATTTGATTTATCAAATATATTTAATAAATGAAATATTCTAACTTTTTTCTTCCCACTATTAAAGATGCACCCTCAGATGCTGAAATAATTTCACATAAATTTATGATCAGAGCTGGCATGATTAAACAATCTAGCGCCGGTATTTATTCGTGGCTACCTCTAGGTCTACTTGTATTAAAAAAAATTGAACAGATTGTTAGAGAGGAACAAAATAATGCAGGAGCAGTAGAACTGCTTATGCCCACGATTCAATCTTCTGATTTATGGATTAAATCAGGAAGATACGATGATTATGGAAAAGAAATGTTAAGAATTACGGATAGAAGCGGAAGGGAAATGCTTTACGGGCCAACAAATGAAGAATTAATTACAGATATATTTCAATCACATATAAATTCTTACAAAGATCTTCCAAAAAATCTTTATCATATTCAATGGAAATTCCGAGATGAAGTTAGGCCTAGGTTTGGAGTAATGCGAGGAAGAGAATTTTTAATGAAGGATAATTATTCATTTGATCTTGATGAAAGCCAAGCAAAAAAATCTTATGACAATATGTTTAAAGCATACATAAAAACTTTTATAAGAATGGGTTTAACACCAATTTCTTTAAGAGCAGAAACAGGACCAATTGGAGGTAACTTAAGTCATGAATTTCAAATTCTAGCTAAGACTGGTGAAAGCACACTTTATTATGATAAAAAATTAGAAACACTAAACCCCGAAACTATAGATCCAAATGAGTTGCAGTCATTTTATGCTGCAGTTGATGATCAACATAATGAAAAAAATTGCCCAATTTCAAATGAAGATTTAAAAATTTCTAAGGGCATTGAAGTGGGTCATATATTTTATTTTGGAACAAAATATTCTGAGAAATTAAACGCATTTGTTCAAGATAAAAGTGGGAAAAATGTTCCAGTGCATATGGGATCATATGGCATTGGTGTTTCAAGACTTGTGGGTGCGATTATAGAAGCTTATCATGATGAAAAAGGAATTAGGTGGCCTTTAGAGGTTGCTCCATTTAAGGTTTCCATAGTTAATTTAATGCCAGAAGATCAAGATTGTGCCACAAAATCATCAGAGTATTATGAATATTTTATGAAAAATAATATTGAAGTCATATTAGATGATAGAATCTGCAGTATAGGAAAAAAATTATCTGATAATGAGTTAATTGGGATACCATATCAAATTATTATTGGCAAAAGAGATTTAAAAGATAATTTAGTAGAAATAAAAAATCGCCAAAATAACGAAAGTGAAAAAATTTCATCTAGTAGTGTAATTGATTTTATTATTAATAAGTTAAAAAAATAGATGATTTCTAAATCAGAACGATTACTGATTTTTAGGTTTTTATTTTCTAAGAAATCTGATGGCTATGTGTCTATCTTCGCTTTGTTTTCAATAATAGGTATTAGTTTAGGAGTAGCAGCAATTATTATAGTAATGTCTGTTATGAATGGTTTTAGAATTGATCTAACTAATAGAATAATCGGACTTAATTCACATCTAAATATTTATAGTTTTGATAATGAGATAACAAATAAGCAAGCTGATGAACTCATATTGAATATTGATAATTCTTTTTTTTACCAACACTACAAATCTATTGAAACAAATGGATTAATTATAAAATCAAATAACTCAAAAGGTGTTATGATCAAAGGTTATGACGAATATGATAAAAATCATTATTTGTTTAATTCAATTAATATGGGTTCATTAATTCAAAATCCAAAAAGTGAAATATTAATTGGAGACTCCTTGGCGAATGAAATGAATTTAAGCGTGGGAGATAAGGTTAAAATTGCAATTCCAAAAACTGATAAAACAATATTAGGAAATATTCCAAGATTTAAAACATTAGAGGTAGTAGGTATATTTGATCTAGGTTTATATGAATATGATTCAAATTTAATTTTTTTATCTTCAGAACTTGTTAGAAAATTACTCTTATATGATGAAGATATATATAACAAAATTGAATTCTTTACATCATCTCCTAATGAAATTGAATTATTTAAAAAAAAAGTAGAATTAGAAACATCTAATCTTTTATTAAATTTTTATTCAATATCTTGGAAAGATCAAAACAAAACTTTAATAAATGCACTTAAGGTGGAAAAGAATGTTATGTTTATTATTCTTTCTTTAATTATCTTAGTTGCATCATTAAATATAATTTCAGGATTAATTATATTTGTAAAAGAAAAAAACAAAGATATTGGAATTTTGAAAACTATTGGAATGAGTAATAACAGTATCATAAAAATATTTTTTACTATTGGAATCTCAATTGGTTTAATAGGATCTTTAATAGGATTAATAGTTGGAATTCTTTTCACAATTAATATTAAATCAATTCAAAGTTTTTTAGAATATTTACTTGGAACAAAACTCTTTTCTGAAGAAGTTTATTATTTATCATCTTTACCTTCTAAAATTAGCGTAAATGAGGTAATGTACGTACTTTGTGTAGCAATAATCATATCAATTATATCAACTATTTTTCCAGCTTTAAGTTCAGCTAGAATAGACCCTATTAAAAGTTTAAGAAGTGAATAATAAATATTTATTAGAGATAACCAATCTTTGTAAAAATTATACAAATGAAAATAATTTAAAAATTGAAATAATTAAAAATTTAAATTTTACATTAAATCAAAACACTAAAGTTTCAATTGTAGGGCCTTCAGGTTCAGGCAAAACAACTTTTCTCAATATTATTGGTTTACTTGACTCAGAATATGATGGAAACTTTTATTTTAAGAATAAAGATATTTCTTCGTGCTCTAAAGATGAAATGAATAAAACTAGAGGATTATCCATTGGTTTTATTCATCAATTTTTTCATCTGATTCCTGAACTCACTGTGATCGAGAATGTTATGCTACCATTATTAATTAATAAAAATGAAAAGAAAACTTATGAAATTTCTAAAAAACTACTTCTTGAATTTGGTTTAGATGAGAGAATAAATTATAAACCTTTAAAATTGTCAGGAGGAGAGCAACAAAGAGTCGCTATTGCAAGATCTTTGGTAAATGATCCAGATTTAATTTTAGCTGATGAGATGACTGGAAATCTTGATGAAGATACTGCTAACAATATTTTCAAATTTTTTATAAATTATATCGAACAAAAGAATAAAACTTTAGTATATGTTACACATAACAAAATATACTCTTTATTAGCTGATGAAATATATCAATTTAAAAACAAAAAATTACATATAGTAAATGAATAATCCTTTTATTCATTTAAGATCTTTATCATCCTATTCATTATCAGAAAGTTCACTAAAAATTAGAGATTTAGTAAATTTAGCAAAGAAAAATGAAATGCCAGCTATAGCAATAACTGATAATAATAATATGTTTGGTGTATTTGAATTTTCTAAAGAATGTGTTAAAAATAATATACAGCCAATTATTGGTACATCAATCAACTATTTAGATATTATAATCAATAATAAAATCGCCCAAATAACTCTTCTAGTAAAAAATGAAACTGGATATAGAAATTTATTGGAATTGAGCTCTATTTCTCATCTCAATGAAGAAAAAAATATTGGTATCAATTTATCAAATCTTAAAGAATTTTCTGAAGGATTATTTTGTTATATTGGAGGTGAATATAATCCATTACTCCTATTAAATAAGGAAAATAGAAAAAAAGAAATATTTAATTTTATTGAAATTTTTAAGAATTTATTCAAGAAAAATTTTCTATTTGAAATTCAAAGGATAAATGATCAAAATATAAATAATTTTGAAAAAGAATTTATAAAATTATCTAAAGAATTTGACATTCCACTTATTGGATCAAATAATATTAAATATGCAAACAAAGATGATTTTGCAGCTCATGATGCACTGCTATGTATTGCACAAAAAACTACTATAAGTAGTACGCAAAGAAATATCTCTAATGAAGAGATTTATTTTAAATCTAGTGAGGAGATGTACCAAAATTTTAGAGATATACCTGAAATTTTTAAAAATAATTTAAATGTTTCATTATCTTGCAGTTATTTTCCTACATCAAACAAACCACAGCTACCTGAATTTAAAAATAATCTGAATTTATCTGCTGAAGATTATTTAATAAAATCTTCAAAACAAGGTTTAGAAAAAAAAATAAGTCAATTAAATACAAAAATTAAGAAAACTTATTGCGATAGATTAGATTATGAAAATGAAATAATTATTAGAATGGGATTTGCAGGGTACTTTTTAATTGTTGCAGATTTTGTTAATTGGGCAAAATTTCAATCAATTCCAGTTGGACCTGGAAGAGGATCTGGAGCAGGTAGTTTGGTTGCATGGTCATTAGGTATAACTGATTTAGATCCTTTAAAATATGATTTACTATTTGAAAGATTTTTAAATCCTGAACGTATATCTATGCCAGATTTTGATATAGATTTTTGTCAAACTAGAAGAGATGAAGTTATCGAATATGTGAATAAAAAATATGGCACTGATTGTGTTGCGCATATTATTACTTTTGGAACGCTTGCATCAAGAGCTGCTGTAAGGGATATTGGACGAGTACTTGAAGTACCTTATGGAGAAGTTGATTCCTTTGCCAAATTAATTCCTTTTAATCCATCTAATCCACTCAGCCTAAGTGAATCTATTAAATCAGAAAAAACTTTACAAGAAAGAATTAGCAGTGATGAAAGAATTTCTAATATAATTGATGTTAGTCTAAAAATTGAAGGTACCCATAGACATGCATCTACACATGCTGCAGGAGTTGTGATTGGTCATGAAAAACTCTCAAAAGTTGTACCTCTATATAAAGATCAAAATACTAATACAAATGCTACTCAATTTTCTATGAAATTTGTTGAAGAAGCTGGATTAGTTAAATTCGACTTTTTAGGCTTAACAACATTATCAATAATAGATGAATGTACAAAGTTTATAAAAATAGAATACAAAAATTTTTCGATAAGTAATATTCCTCTAAACGATCATAAAACTTACAACCAATTGAGTAAAGGTGATACCGTAGGAATTTTTCAATTAGAAAGCAATGGTATGGGAAGTGTTCTGCGTCAATTACAACCTGATAAATTTGAAGAAATCATAGCTGTTGTCGCTTTATTTAGACCTGGTCCGATGGATAACATACCTTCTTTTTGTAATAGAAAACATGGAAGAGAGGAAATTGATTATATCCACTTTTTACTCAAGGATCTTTTAAAAGAGACCTACGGCATTATTGTTTATCAAGAACAAGTAATGAAAATTGCACAGATACTTTCTAACTACTCACTAGGTGAAGCAGATTTACTTAGAAGGGCAATGGGAAAAAAAATTCAGAAAGAAATGGATTTACAAAAATCAAGATTTATTGATGGTGCAATTGAAAATAACTTAAGTAGAAAAGAAGCTTCAAAAATTTTTGATTTAGTTGATAAATTTGCGGGATATGGATTTAATAAAAGTCATGCAGCTGCTTATGCATTAATTGCCTATCAAACTGCTTATTTAAAGGCTAATTTTCCTCACGAGTTTATAACAGCAACCTTAAATTATTCAATTGATCGAACAGATAAAATTATTTTACTTAAACAAGAAATACAAAGATTAAATATTTCTTTTTTAAAACCTGATATTAATTATTCAAACTCTTTATTTTCTTTAGAGAATGTTAATAATATTAAATGTATACGTTTTGGTTTAGGTGCTATTAAAGGTGTTGGAATTAAATCAATTGGCTCCATGATAAAAGAGAGGGATACAAATGGTAAATTTAAAAATATAATTGATTTTATGAGTAGAGTTAATAGTGACGTTATAAATAAAAGACAATTAGAAAAACTCATACAAGCAGGCGCTTTTGATAGTATTGAGCCCAATAGATCAAAATTATTTCTTAATGTTCCAAGATTTGTTGATTTGTTTAGTAATAAAAAAATTAATGAACAAAGTCTATTGTTCGAGGAGACTGAGATATCATTTGATGACAAAAATCTTTTTCAACAAACATCTAATAAATGGAATAATCTTGAGACTTTGTCCAATGAATTAGAAGTTATTGGCTTTTATTTTTCTGATCATCCACTTAATTACTTTCCTGAAAAATTTTTTGAAATAGAGAATATTAATAGTTTTAATAAAATAATGATAAATAATATGAATTCTGCTAGACTTGCTGGTTCAGTATTGGATATTAAAGAAAGATCAAATAAAGATGGTAAAAAATATGCTTTTTTAACTATATCAGAAAAAGAATGTCAATATGAACTGACTATTTTTAGTGAAAACTTATCAAGATACAGATCAATTCTTAAAGAAGGAAATATACTTATATTTGATATAGATATTATAAATAATTCAGGAGACTATAGATATATTATAAAAAAAGTTTCGTTACTAGAAAACAAATTTAGATCTAAGAAAATGAAATTCAGTATTTATTCTTCCGCAGATAGTTTAGTAAATATAAAAAATGAAGTTTTTGGTGAGAATACTAAAGATTTAAATAATATTGATGTATTTATAAATATAGATGACAAGTTAGTAAGCTTTGATTTCAGTAAATATAATATAAAGTCCTATAAGGCTTTAGATGACTTGAAAAATTCAAAAAAAATTGATTATTCAATAGAAATAACTTGAAAAAGAAAGTTATTATAATATACGCAAATTAAATTAGCACACAGAAAAACCCGGTGTTTTGATTTTCTGTGGAGGTATAACCGGAGGAAATATGAATTTACCTGAAATTAAAATTGAAGATCTTCTAGAATCTGGTGTTCATTTTGGACACAATGTAAGAAGGTGGAACCCTAAAATGAAAGAATATATTTACGGGGTTAGAAATAACATACATATATTTGATCTAAGAATTACTGTAAATTTACTAAATTTAGCTTTAGTAAAAATTCATGAAACTACATCTAAATCTGGAAAAATATTATTTGTTGGTACAAAAAAACAATGTGAAGAAACAGTAAAAGAATTAGCGAGTATCAATAATAACTTTTTTGTTAATAAAAGATGGTTAGGTGGAACTCTAACCAATTGGAATACTATATCAAATTCAATAAAAAGACTTGATGAAATTGAAAGTTTTTTAAATGATGAATCTGCTTCAAATAATTTATCAAAAAAAGAATTATTAGATATTTCCAGAGAAAAACAAAAACTTGAACTTAATATTGGGGGTATTAGAAAATTAAATGGCAAGCCTGACCTTCTTGTGATTCTTGACGTTCTAAAAGATAGAATTGCTGTTCTTGAGGCTAAAAAACTCAATATACCTGTTGTGGGAATAGTCGATTCTAATGCTGATCCCGATCTTATAGATTATGTGATTCCTGGAAATGATGACGCATTAAGATCTATTAATTTGTATAAAAAATATTTAATTGAAACAATTAAAGATGCATCAAATTTTATAGAAAATGCAAAAGATACAGAACAAAATGAACAAACTAAATAAATTTATGTAGGAGTTACTAATGGTAGATGTTGTTAATCTTATTAAAGATTTAAGAAATAAAACAGGGGCAGGGTTTTTAGATTGTAAAAAAGCACTCTTGGAAAATAATAATAATTTAGATGAAGCTATCGAATTTCTTAGAAAAAAAGGATTAGCAAAAGCTTCAAAAAAAACATCAAGAGAGGCTAATGAAGGTGCAGTTGGTATTTATTCAGATGAAAATCTTATTGTTATAATCAAAGTAAATAGTGAAACAGACTTTGCTGCTAAAAGTGACACTTTCTTGAATTTTCTTGATGAGCTAGGAGAATTTGTTTTAAATTATAATAACGCTTATATTTCAAAAGAAGATTTTCTTAATCTTAGTTATAAACAAGAAACTATCTCAGATTTTTTTAAAAGCATGATTGCAAAAATAGGAGAAAATTTAATATTGAATGATTTAATAATAATAAAAAATAATCAAGATTACTCTAGTTATTATATTCACAATAGTTACAGAAAAAATATTGGAAAAATAATATCTCTAATAAAATATCAAACAAATAACAATGATGATGAAGTAAAACTTCTATCAAAAAATTTGTGCATGCACATAGCTGCAATGAAGCCTGAGTCAATTGATATTGGCGATTTAGACAAAACAATAGTAGAAAAAGAAAAAAACATACAAAAAGAATTGATAATAAGTTCTGGCAAACCATCTAATATTGTTGAAAAAATACTTGATGGTAAAATGAAAAAATTTTTCTCGGAAGTAACATTATTAAATCAAGATTTTATTCTAGATCCAGATAAATCCATAAATGAAGTTATTAAAAAATATATCGAAAAAAATGAGTATAAGATTACTTCATTTAAAATCATTACTTTATAGAACATGAAAAAAAGAATTTTATTAAAAATTTCAGGTGAATCACTGATGGGAAGCTCCATTTATGGTATTGATGTTGCTACTATTAATAAAATCTCAAATGAAATAAAAAAAGTCTACAAACAAAAATATCAAATATGTCTGATAATTGGTGGAGGAAATATTTTTAGGGGTATAAAAGGTGCTTCAGAAGGTATAGATCGATCTACTTCAGATTATATGGGGATGTTAGCTACAATTATGAATGCTTTATCATTACAAAGTAGTTTAGAAAAAATAAATGTACCTACAAGGGTTCAGTCTGCAATAAGCATGTCACAGATCGCTGAACCATACATAAGAAGAAGGGCGATTAGACATTTAGAAAAAAATAGAATTGTTATCTTTGCAGCAGGCACAGGGAACCCTTTTTTTTCTACAGACACAGCAGCTGCATTAAGAGCTTCAGAGTTAGATTGTAAATTAATAATTAAAGCTACTAAAGTTAATGGAATATACAACAAAGATCCTCTTCAATTTAAAAACGCTAAATTGATTAAAAAAATATCTTATAGCGATGTGATTAATAAAAATTTAAAAGTCATGGATCTCACTGCAATAAGTTTAGCTAAAGATACTAAAATTCCTATTTATATTACAAATATATTTAAAGAAAATTCCTTAATTAATGTTTTGAAAGGTAAGGGATCATATAGTAGAATTGTATAATTATGGATGATGTTCAAAAAAAAATGGATAATGCTTTAGTGCATTTTGAAAAAGAATTAAACACACTAAGAACGTCAAGGGCAAGCCCAAATATGTTGGATAATGTCACTGTTGATGCTTATGGTTCTAAAACTCCGCTCAACCAACTAGGGAATATATCAATTCCTGATCCAAATACAATTACAATACAAATATGGGATAGTAGTTTAGTTAAACAGATTGAAAATGCTATTACTGAGTCAAACCTAGGTATAAATCCTCAAACAGATGGGCAAATGATAAGGTTACCCATTCCAAAATTAAGTGAAGAGAGAAGAAAAGAACTTACTAAAGTAGCATCTGAGTATGCAGAAAATTCAAAAATATCCATACGAAATATCAGAAGAGACTCTATTGAATTTAACAAGAAAGAGAAAAAAGAATTAAACTTATCTGAAGATGATCTTAAAAAAACAATTAATGATATTCAAAAAATAACTGATGAAAAAATTTCACAAATAGAAAAAATTTTAGAACAAAAAAAAATTGATATTTTGAAAGTATAAGTTTGAATCAAAATTCTCTTAACCATATCGCATTTATTTTAGATGGAAACAAGAGATGGGCAAAAAAAAATAATGTAAATCAAATTCAAGGTTATAATAAAGGTTTTGAGAACATTAAAACAATAATTAATTATTCTTTAAAAAATAAAATTAAATATTTAACTTTATTTGCATTATCTTCTGAAAATTTTGATAGACCCTCAGTAAAGATTTTATATGATATAATTTATACAAAATTTAGTATATTAATAGATGATCTAATAAAATCAAAAAAAGTAAAAGTTAAAATTTTTGGTTCACGTGAAAATCTTCCTGAGAAAATTATAAAGATATTTAATCAAGCTGAAGAATTATCTTTGAATAATAATGCATTAAATTTAAATATTGCATTTAATTATGGTTTTAAAAATGAAATAAAAGAGGTACTAAAAAAATTTAAAGAAAATATAGATAATATAAATTTAAACAAAAATTCAGAAATTAATAATTTATTTTATTTAGGCGATTTAAACGATCCTGACATTTTAATTAGAACAGGAGGCCATAAAAGATTAAGTAATTTTATTATGTTTAATTTAACCTACACAGAACTATTCTTTACCGAAACTCTTTGGCCAGAATTTAATATCAATGAATTAGAAACAATAATTAACCAGTACTCAAAAATAGAAAGAAAATATGGATTATAAAAATTTTACTATTAGAATGTTAGTCTCATTAATATTTCTTACTTTTTACCTTTTACTAATTCTAACAAACTTTAAACTCATTTTTTTTTTAATAATAGCCATTTATTTTTTAGTTATTATGGAGGTAATTATTTACTTTAAAAATAAAAAACTTCTAATTTTAGTTTATTTAATTTTATCTTTTATTTCAATATTCAATATTCAATTCGAAAATAATTATTTTTTTTATTTTAATTTAATGATATTTATAATAATAACTTTTGATATCTTTTCATATATTGTGGGCGCTAATATAGGGAAAATAAAAATACTAAAATATATTAGCCCTAATAAAACATTAGAGGGTTTCATTGGCGGTACTTTAATTTCATTTTCTACGAGCTTTGTATTGTTAATTATATTTGATAAAAATATTAATTTATTTAGTATTTTCTTTATTATAATAATAATTTTATCTAGTTTTATAGGTGATGTTATAGAGTCATATTTTAAAAGGACAAATAATATAAAAAATTCAAGTAATTTTCTTCCTGGACATGGTGGCTTCTTTGATAGATTTGATAGTTTTATTTTTGCAATAGTTATATACTCTTTAATGTATAAATTAATATGATTATTAATATTTATGGAAGTACAGGTGAGATTGGGAAAAAAACTCTAACAATCATTAAAAAATTCTTTCCTAAAATAAAAGTAAATTTATTGTGTGCAAATAGCAATCTTAAGGTTTTAAAAAAACAGATAGATATATTTAAACCTAAGTACGCCTTTTTAAGTGATAACAATGCATCAAACAAACTTAAATCTACTTTAAGGTCAAATACAAAAGTACTATCCTTTGAACAGCTTTGTTATTATTTAAGTAATTCAAAATCTGATTTTTCTATTCTGGCAATATCTGGATATAAATCATTATATTATCTAGATTATATAATAAAAAATACGCATAATTTAGGATTAGTAAATAAAGAAGCTATTGTTTCAGCTGGACATATATTTCAAAAAAAAAAATATTTTAAAAAAACTAAAATTTTTCCAATTGATTCTGAACATTTTTCATTATTTGAATCATTTAAATTCAATAATAATGAAAATAATTTTAAAAAAATAGTCCTTACAGCATCAGGTGGCCCTTTCTATAATAAAAAATTTAAAAGTCTTGAAAAAATTTCCTTTAGTGAAGCGATTAAACACCCAAAATGGAAGATGGGATACAAAAATAGTATCGACTCAGCTACTTTAGTAAACAAATGTCTAGAAGTAGTAGAAGCCCATTATTTATTCGGAGTTCCATTTGAAAAAATAGATATTATTATTCATCCTCAAGCTTTAGTTCATTCAATTATAACTAAGGAAAATTTTGTTTCAAATTTCAATCTATTTAAAAATGATATGTCTATACCAATTTTAAATTTTTTATTGCAATCAAAATTTAAATTAAAAAAAAATAATAACAATCTTTTTTTTAAAACAAATTTACAATTAGATTTTTATAAAGTTCAAAATCAAGTTTTCCCTATTTATAATTTTTTTAAAAATATGAATAAAAAAAATCCAGCTAACTTGATTAAATTTAATACTGGTAATGAGTTAGCTGTGAATATGTTTAAAGATAATTTAATAAAATATACGGATATTATTGAAATAATTAAAAAAGTTGTTTCAATAGAATTGAATTCTCCGTTAAACAATATTAAGGATATTATAAATTACCATGAAAAAATTGAAAAAAAATCTAAATTTTTATTTTAAAACTATATTTTTTATTTTTTTATTTAATAATAATCTCGCATTTGCCCAAAATATATTAATTGAAATTAATGGAAATAAATTTACTGATAAAGAAGTAATCATTTCCTTAATTCAAGATCAACCAACGTCTTTGTCCCAAGAATATGCAGATTATTTGTTAAAAACGCTAAACAACTCTTTAATGTTTGAAAATGTTACAATTAAAATTGATGAAGAGAAATACATTATAGATATAAAAGAATTCCCCAATATTGATAATATTTTTTTTCGCAATAACGAAAGATTTGATGATGAGGAACTTCTGGATGTTTCTAAAGAGTTAAACTTAATCAATTTAAATCCAAATAATATTAATATGTTTATTAGTGAATTAGCTAAAGTTTATGAATCTTTTGGTTATAATAATATTGATATAAATTATTCTAAAAAAATATTTAAAGATACTAATACTGCAGATATTTATTTTGAAATAAATGAAGGCGATATTACTAAAATCAAAAATATTTTTTTTGAAGGAAATAAATCTGTTGATAGTGAAATATTAAAATCTTTAATCAAATCAAAGACAAAATCACTAATAAATATTCTTGCCAACAATAATTATAAAAAATTTGTTGTTATTGATGATACACGTAAAATCCAAAACTATTATAATAATAATGGTTTTAAAGATGCAAAAATAGATTTTTTAATTGAATATTTAGAATCAAATAAAGTAAATATTTATTTTAATATTGATGAAGGCAAATCATATTCAATTAATGCAGTTAATCTTATAGACAAAAGCAATTTATTGAATTCACAACAAATATCTAAATCACAAGATATAATATCAAATTTTATAAATAAAAATAAAATTTACTCTTTAGATAGAATTAATAAAATTTCTGAAGAAATCTCTGAATTGATAATTAGTGAAGGAATTGAGTTTTTTGAAATTGAAATTACAGAAAATACAAATAATGAATTGATAAACTTTGATCTAAATATTTTACCAGTACAACCAAAATATACTTATCAAATCAACATATATGGTAATACAAGAACATTTGACAATGTAATTAGAAGAGAATTAGAAATTTCAGAAGGAGATGCTGTTTATAAATCACACATAAAAAGATTACAAAAAAAAATTAGATCCTTAAGGCTTTTTGAGTCAGTTGAAATTAAAGAAAAAAAAATTGATAATAATCTTGTTAATATAGAAATTTATGTTGAAGAAAAACAAACTGGTACAGTTAATGCTGGGTTTTCATTTGGATCATTAGATGGAGCTGGGGTAGTTCTTGGTTTAAATGAAAGAAATTTTTATGGTACTGGAAGATCACTAACAGCATTGTTGAACACGACGCAGAATAAGACACAATTTACTTTTGAAACAACTGATCGATTAGCTTTGGATGAACCAGTAAATCTTACTTACAGATCAAGTTTTAAACAAGAAGATTTTAGTACTTCAAAATCTTATAAGCTTGATACTTTTTTTACTGGAGTTGGTATATCTTATAAAATTAATCCAAAATTAAAACATAGTGTTGATATAGATTATCTTATAAAAAATTATAAAATATCCGACTTCTCTTCTGTTTCCCCAATTATAGGAAGATCTTCAGGAGAAAATATAAGTTTTGTTTTAGTAAATAATATTTCTTTCAATACTCTAAATTCAATTCTTATACCTAAAAATGGAAATTTTTTAAATTACTTAAATTATATAGAAACTCCTTCAAGCTCAAATAATGGTTTATTTAAAAATTTACTTACTTATAAAACTTATAAAAAGGTTAATAAAAATATATATTCTTTTCAATCTAAACTTGGAAATATAATATCACTTAGTGATGATGACGTATTAACCGATAACAAATTTTCACTTGGAGGTAGATGGCTTAGAGGATTCGATAATTTTGGTGCAGGACCAAGAAATTCAAGATCTTCATACGTTGGAGGTAACAATATTATAGCAATGAAATTTGATTATTCTAGAGAGTTAAGTACTAACTCAGATTTTCCTTTCTATTTTAACTTATTTAATGATTATGGAATAGTTTGGGATAATAAAACAACACCTACATATAATGATAATAATATAAGATCATCTTATGGTTTTGGTTTGAAATATTATTCTGCAATTGGACCAATAGGCTTCTCTTGGGGATTCCCAATTCAAGATGAAAGTTATGACATAAAAAGAATGTTTTTATTCTCAATTGGAAATATAGATTGATTAAATTTTTATCATCAATTTTTATTATTTTTAGTATTTCTCAAAAAATATCTGCAGCAAGTATTGCAGTTGTGGATATTGAGGTATTGATAGATAATAATTTGCAGTATCAAAATACTATTAAAGAGTTAGAGAACGAGCAAAAACAATATTCAAGTATTTTAAATTCAAGAGAATTACAACTTGAAAAACTACTTCAAAATATTAATGAATCAAAAATATTATTAAATAGTAATGAAATAGATAAATTAATTAATGAATATAATAATGAATATAATTTATTTTCTCTGGAAGTAGAACGTTTTAATTCTCATTATAAGGAGCAAATATTCTTAATAAGAAAGAAAATCTTAGAAGAAATAATTGTTTTAGTTGAAAATTATGCTAATAGAAATAAAATTGAAATTGTGCTTGATACTAACAATTATATTATAGCATCTAATGAATTAAATATAACAGATGTAATTCAAAAAAATTTAAATGAAATAAACTTTATTTTTGAAATAAATGATTTTGAAACAGATTAGTTTTTTAGAAATTAGAAAAAAGTTAGAGACTCACTCGGTTGAGATTACTTCATCTATTAATGACCAAACAATTTTTAATGGAATAAATTCAATTAGCAATGCAAATGAAAATGAAATTTCTTTTTTTTCTAATATAAAATATTTAGACCTTTTAAAGAATTTTAAAGGTAAGGCATGTATTATTAAAAAAAATTATATCAAATATTTACCAAAGAGTTGTCAGACTATTGTAGTTAATGAACCATATTTAGCATTTGCTTATATAATTGAATTATTCAATAATAGAGAAAAATCTTCAAATGGTATTATTTCACAAGATGCCATTATATCAAAAGAAACAAAAATTGGTTTTAATGTTCAAATTGATCCTTATGTAAATCTTTTAGATAAAACAGAGATTAGTGACAATGTCATTATTAAGTCAAATTCTGTTATAGGGCCAAATGTATCTATAGGATCAAATACTTTTATAGACAGCAATGTTTCTATAAAAAATGCTATAATTAGAGATAATTGTTTAGTAAAATCTGGTGCTAGAATAGGTAGTGCTGGTTTTGGTTTTGATGAAAAATCTAAAAAAAAAATACAACATATTGGTAATGTATTAATTGAAAAAAATTGTACTATTGGTTCAAATACAACAATTGATCGAGCTGTATTTGAAAGTACCTCTATCGGCGAATATTCTCAAATAGACAATCTTGTGCAAATAGCTCATAATGTTAACATCGGGAAACACGCAATCATTGCTGCTCAAGTAGGAATTGCAGGTAGTGCAAATATTGGTGATTATGTCAAAATTGGAGGTCAAGCTGGTATTTCTGGGCACTTATTTATTGGTAATAATGTTACAATTGCTGGGAAAAGTGGAGTAACAAAAAATATATCTGATAATAAAGTTGTCGCTGGTTTTCCTGCAAAAGATATTAATAATTGGAAAAGAGAAATAATTAAGAACAAAAAATGATATTTTTTAAAAATGATATTGAAAAATTAATACCTCACAGAGCGCCTTTTTTATTTTTAGATGAATGTGAAATTATTATACCTGGTGAACATGGTATTTCAAAAAAAACATTTAAAGAAGATGAGTATTTTTTTCAAGGTCATTTTCCTAATAATCCAATAGTTCCAGGAGTAATAATTGTTGAGGCTATGGCTCAAACTGCTGGAGTTGTAGTTTCTTACAAGCTCAGAGATTATAAAGATAAATCTGTATTATTCATGAGTGTAAATAAAGCTAAATTTAGAAAACCTATATTGCCAAATGATCAAGTCTCTTTTGAGGTAAAGATACAAAATAAAGTAAAAGATGTTTATAAGTTTAGTGGAACTTGTTTAAAAGATAATGTCAAAGTAAGTGAATCTGAGTTTTCTGCAATGATTACCTATAAGTAATAATTTGAAATAATTTAATTATTTATTTTTTATATAATTTGCTTATTAGTTTTTAGGTCATTGTGTTTCATAAATCATCTATAATTTCTGATAGAGCAGTAATTGATAAAAGCACTTATATAGGTCCTTTTTGTGTAATAGGAGATGATGTAAAAATTGGAAAAAACAATAAATTAATTTCACATGTATCTATTATTGGTAATACTATAATTCAAGATAATAATATTTTTTTTCCATTTTCTTCAATCGGTTCTGAACCTCAAGATTTAAAATATGATAATGAAAAATCTTTTTTAAAGATCGGTAGTAACAACAAATTTAGAGAAAATGTTACAGTTAATCCAGGTACTTCTGGCGGAGGTTTAAATACAATAATTCATGATAATTGTTTATTTATGGTAGGCTCACATATTGCACATGATTGTATTATTAAATCCAATGTCATTTTAGCTAATAATGCTACATTAGCAGGACATGTTGAGATTGATAATAATGCAATTTTAGGAGGTAATTCAGCTATTCATCAATTTGTAAGAATAGGTAAACATGCAATGATCGGCGGTATGAGCGGTGTTGAAAAAGATATCATTCCATATGGTTTGTATACTGGAATACGAGAAAATTTAAAAAGTTTAAATCTTATTGGTTTAAAAAGAAAAGGCCTAACGTCTAATACTATTAATGAAATTAAAAATCTCATAAATATTATTTTTGATAAAAACGATACAATTGAAAATAATATTAAGAATAATTTTACTGAAAGTTCTGATATATTAGAAATTAAGGAAGTAATTGAATTTCTGAACTCAAATTCAAAAAGAGGCATTACCACTTTTGAAAATGACTAAAATAGGAATAATTGCTGGGGATGGTAATTTACCTCTTTATATTGGAAAATCATTATTGAGTAAAAATTATGATGTTACTTTCTTATCTTTAAATATTAAAAATAATAAATTTTATAGAAACTATAATGTTGTAGATTTAGATATCTTATCAGTAAAAAAAATATTTAAAGTTTTAGATTCAAATAAAATAAAACATATAATATTTGCAGGAAGTATCAAAAGACCTGGTATTAAAGATTTAGGTTTTGATTTGCCGACATTGTTACTTGCTAAAAATCTTTTATTAGAAAAAAAAGGTGACAACAATCTTTTAATGAGCTTGAAAAAATATTTTGAAACTAAGGGATATATTTTTTTTAACTGGACAAAATATTGTAAGGAATTATTTTCAACTGAAATAAATTTAACAAAAATCAAGCCTTCTAAAAACGCAATTCTAAATTTAAAAAAAGCAAAATCAATATATCAACTTTATAAGAAATTAGATGTTGGTCAGGCTATGATAATTCAAAATCAATTAGTGTTAGGGTTAGAAGCTATAGAAGGAACAGATGAATTGTTAAAAAGATGTAAAGAATATAAAAGAAAAGATGATAATGGTGTACTATTTAAATTTTCAAAACAAAACCAAAGTAACTTAATTGATATTCCTTTAATTGGTTTAGATACAATTAAAAATTTAAAAATATATAATTATGAAGGTGTATTTTTGCAAAAAAATAAGTGTTTAATTTTAGATAAGAAAAAAATTATTGATTATGCTAGTCAAAATAATTTATTCATCTCATCAGTCGAGTTAAATTGAAAAAAATAAAAATATTTGTTTGCTGTACAGAACAATCTGGAGAGAATATTTGTTCAAATATTTTATCTAGAATGAATATGGATAAATACCAATTTGATGGAGTTTGTGGCAAACAATCCGAAAAATATGTTTCTAATAAAATTTATGATTTATCAGAATTTAAATCTATTGGGCTTTTTGAAATAATACTTTCAATTTCAAAATATTTAAAAATGATAAGAAGATTAAAAAACTATATTATTAAAAATGATTTTGATTTGGTTTTAACTATAGACTCACCAGATTTTAATTATAACCTTGTAAACCAATTAAGAAAATCAAATTATAAGAATAAAATAATACATGTAGTTGCTCCAACTGTTTGGGCTTGGAGATCATATAGGGCAAGGAAATTTGCAAATATTTTTGATGAAATTTTTCTATTGTTTAATTTTGAAAAAAAATATTTCAATTTTGATAACCTAAATAAAACTTTTATCGGGCATCCAATTTTCCATATAAAAAAAAGAGATAATAAAGAAAATTATAAATATATTTCTTTTTTACCAGGTAGTAGACAAAATGAAGTATTAAAACTTATAAAATATTTCAGTTATATTGAAAAATATATATCTAAGAATAATCTAGATTATAAAATATTTATTCCAACTTTGCCTCATCTTTCCACTTTAATTAAAGAAAATACTAAACAATGGAAAACTGAAACTATAATCTCAACTGATATAAGTAAATTTGATGAATATTATGAAGACGTTTACTTAAGTATAACTTGCTCTGGAACTGCCTCTTTAGAAATTGCCAAAAGGAATATTCCTCAAATAGTAATCTATAAACTTAATTATTTCACTGAAATTTTAATTAAGCCTTTTGTAAGAGTAAAATATGCAAATCTTATAAATATTATAAGCAATCAAATGATTATTCCAGAAGTTGTTAACTCAAGTTTAAATGAAAATAAGTTATTAAATATTTTTCTTAATTTATTTAATGATAGAAAAAAACAAGAAACTCAAATTAACTCAATTAATATGTATATTAAAGAAATTGTAAATGATTTTAGTCCTTATGATGTGAGTGTTAATCGTATAAATAAGTTAATTAAGTCTTCTTCCAAAGCCAATTAAAAATTGATTTTTTTTCTCTAGAAGATTCAACTTGATATGGTCTAGCTTTATAACCTGTGTATAACTGACGAGGTCTGCCAATTTTATTAATAGGATCTTCAATCATTTCTTTCCATTGTGATATCCATCCTACAGTTCTACCAATTGCAAATAGCACCGTAAACATGCTTGTAGGGAAACCTAATGCTTTTAGAATTATACCTGAATAGAAGTCTACATTAGGAAACAATTTTTTACTGATAAAGTATTCATCTTTTAAAGCTATTTTTTCTAATTCAATTGCAATTTTAAGCAATGGATCATCTTGCATATTTAACTCTTCTAAAACCTCATGGGCACTTTCTTTCATTACTGTGGCTCTAGGATCATAGTTCTTATAGACTCTATGCCCAAAACCCATTAACCTAAAAGAGTCATTTTTATCTTTAGCTTTATCTATGAATTTTTGTATATTTGATACATCACCAATTTCTTCTAGCATTTTAATTACTGCTTCATTAGCTCCGCCATGAGCTGGCCCCCATAAAGACGCAATTCCAGCAGCTATACATGCAAAAGGATTAGCCCCCGATGAACCTGCTAATCTTACAGTTGAAGTAGAGGCATTTTGTTCATGATCTGCGTGCAAAGTAAAAAATCTATCCATTGCCCTAACAATTTTTGGACTCACTTTATAATCTTCTGATGGTACGGAAAATGTCATGTACAAAAAATTCTCTGCATAAGAAAGATCATTTCTTGGATAGACAAATGGTTGACCTATGGAATATTTATAAGCCATTGCACCTATCGTTGGAATTTTTGCTATTAACCTATGACAGGCTATCATTCTTTGATTAATATCTGAAAAATCAGTACTGTCATGATAAAAGGCCGAAAGGGCACCAACAACACCTACCATTATTGCCATTGGGTGTGCATCTCTTCGAAAACCTCTATATAAATTTACTAGTTGCTCATGCAACATTGTATGATTAGTGATTACATCTTTAAATTTCTGCTTATCTTCAGGAGATGGTAATTCGCCATGTAGTAAAAGATAACAAACTTCAAGGAACTCACTTTTCGATGCTAAATCGTGGATATCATAGCCTCTATGACGCAGAATTCCTTTGTCACCATCAATATATGTTATTCCAGATTCACATGAAGCAGTTGAAGTAAATCCTGGGTCAAAAGTAAATAAACCAGTTTCTTGATAGAGTTTACGAATATCCAAGACATTTGGACCATCTTTACTTTCAATAAGGGGTATATGATATGATTTACCAGTATCATTATTAAATAGAGTAAATTGTTTGTCGTTTACTTTTTTATCTTCGTAGTCCGCCATATTTAATCACCTCTATATTGATTTAATCTATCAATAGTATCTTTTTTACCTAATATTACAAAAATATCAGAAATTGAAGGTCCTTGATAGGAATTTATTAATAAAAATCTAATTGGTTTACCTAAAACTGGGAATTTAATTTCATTTTTTTTTAAAAAATCATTAATGACATTTTGAATATTATCTCTATTCCAATCATTTATTTCTCTAATTAAATTTAAAAACTCTTTATAAATACTATCAAATTCTGAGTTTAGTTTTTCTGTTTTATTTATTTTATAATTTTCATCAAAATAAACCTTAATTGAGTCATTCAAATCACTTAATTTTTTGATATCTTTTTTATAAACATTAAAAATATTTTTCATTTTTGTATTATCTTTTTGAAGGAATTTATTTAATTCAACATCACCTTGACAATAATTGATAAATTCTTCTATCCCATTTTCTTTTCTTAAATAAAAATTATTGAAAAAATTTAATTTATCAAAACTAAATACACTAGATGATTTAGATAAATTAGATATTTCAAAATTTTCAATTATTTCGTCTAATTCAATTGTTTCTGACTTCTCATTATTATTGGACCAACCTAAAAGTATAAGATTGTTAATAATAGCTTCCTTTAAATATCCAATATTTTTCAAATCTAAAATATTAACTGCACCATGTCTTTTTGATAATTTTGTCCCATCTTCTCCATGAATAAGTGGTATATGAGCATATTGAGGTACATCCCAATTCATAAATTTATAAATATAGTATTGTCTAAATGTATTAATAAAATGATCATCACCTCTTATTATGTAATTGATTCCTAAATCATGATCATCAACTACTACGGATAACATATAGGTAGGTGTTTGATCTTTTCTTATTAAAATAAAATCATCTAATTCTAAATTTGCTACAGAAACGTCTCCTTGAATTGTATCATTGATTTTTAAATTTCCTTCATCTGGTACGTCTAATCGAACTACAAAATTCTCATCTTTAGTTTGAATATTATTATCATTTTTACATTCAATACATATTTTTTTAGAATAGTTTTTATTTTCTCTAATTAGTTTCCTTTGGTGAGCAATTTTTTCTTCAGAACATACACATTTAAATGCTCGCTTTTTTTGTAGTAATTCTCTAGCAATTTCTTGATGTCTTGATAATCTTTTGGACTGAACTTGAATTTCCTCATCCCAATTAAGCCCAAGCCATTTTAAAGAATTAGTTATGTTATCTGTGTATTCTTGTTTTGATCTTTCATGATCTGTATCTTCAATTCTCAGGTAGAATTTAGATGATGCTGATTTCTTACTTATAATATAATTAATTAGAGCTGTTCTAGCACCTCCAAGATGAAGATTACCAGTAGGAGAGGGTGCAAATCGTGTTTTTAACATAGTCATCTTAAAATTAAGATAAACTATTAATTATATTTTCTTATAATACCAGATAAAGTCCCTTGGACTTGGATTTCACCTGCTTCATATACCTTAGTCTGAAAACTTTGATTAGCAGGAATTAACAAGACCTTGTTTCGATCAAATTTTATAGTTTTTAGAGTAACTTCGTTATCTTGTGTAATAACAGCTGCAATTTTTCCATTTTCAACATTATTCGTCTTTTTTATCACAGCAATATCACCGTCAAATATTCCTTTATCTATCATAGATAAACCTTTTACTTTTAATCCAAAATATTTAGCATTTGGTGATGTCATTGAAGAGGGTACAGAAACAAACTCATCAGCATTTTCAATAGCTTCTATTGCTTCACCTGCAGCTATTGCACCAATTAATGGTATATTAATGCTATTAGACAAAGAATTTTCATTATCAATATTATCTTTATTAATAATTTCCATTGCTCTTGCTTTGTGCTTTAATCTTTTAATAAAACCTCTTTCTTCTAGACTTGTTATTAATCTATGAATACCTGACTTTGATTTCAGATTAACTGCGCTTTTCATTTCCTCAAAAGAAGGGGAGATTTCATTACTTGAAATGTAATTTTTTAAGTAATCGTATAGCTCTTTTTGTTTTTTTGTTAGCATTATTGTTCTATATATGTTCTTTAAGATCAAAACAAGAACAAATATAAAAATATATATTTTTCAGTTAGTTAAATATTAGATTTACCACCTGTTTTTGACAATAGATGAATATTTTGTATCTTAATTTTTTTATTTAAGTACTTACACATATCATAAATTGTAAGACAACTAATTGTAACGGCGGTTAATGCCTCCATTTCCACACCAGTATTTGCGTTTGTTTTAACTGTACTTTTGACAATAAGGCTTAATTTTTTATCATTTTTTATAACCTCAATATTTATGTGATTGATTGGAATATTATGACAAAGCGGTATCAATCTTGAAGTTTCTTTTGCACCCATAATACCACCAATAATAGCAGTTTTTTCAAGGTTCCCTTTTTTTGTCTCAAATGATTTTATTTTTTTATATGTTTCTTCATCAAATTTAATTTCACCTGAGGCAACTGCTACTCTTTCTGTGACATCTTTATTTGATACGTCAATTATATATGGATTTCCCTTTTTATTAATATGACTCATTTAGAAGTAATTCTCCAATTTTCTTTTCTTTATCTTTAGATTTTAACAAACTTTCTCCAATTAAAAAATTATATATCCCTGTTGAATTAAATTTTTTTATATCGTCAGAATTTTTAATGCCACTTTCTGCAATTAAAATATAATCATTAGTTAAATTTTTATTCAAATTTATTGAGTTATTTAAATTGATTTCAAGACTTTTAAGGTTTCTATTATTAATTCCAATCACAGGGTAATCTAATTTGATTGCTCTTTTAAGTTCCTCTTCATCATGAACTTCTATAATACAATCTAATTTTAATTCATTAGCATAATTTATAAATTCCATTGCTTGAGTGTCTGATAATATTGATAAAATTAATAATATACAATCGGCTTGATAAATCTTACTTTCTAAAATTTGATATTTATCAATAATAAAATCTTTTCTTAAAATAGGTAAATTTGTTTTCTTTTTAACCAGAGATAAATGATCAATATTGCCTAAAAAATATTTACTCTCTGTTAAAATTGATAATGCTCCTACACCAGATCTTTCATATAAAATAGCAATGTCTTCTGGTATATAATCTGAAATTATTTCACCTGCACTTGGGCTTTGTTTTTTTACTTCACCAATTATAAAATTATTTTTATTTTTTTGAGCTGAAATTAATTTTTCTTTAAAATCACGTTTCTCTAATTTCGAGGAAATTAATTTTTCTAATGTTTTAAAAGAACATCTTTTTTTTGTTTCTTCTAATTCTTTAGATTTATCTTCACAAATTTTATTAAGAATATTAACCATTAGTTACTGAGTAAACAAAATCTTTTGTAATACCTTCATCTAAAACTTTATGAGCAATTTTAAAGCCTTCTGTAAGATTCTTAGCCTTTCCACTTAAATATATTGCTGCACCAGCATTTATTGCTACTATGTTTTGATAGGGTTTATTATTTCCGTTTATCATATTCAAAAATGCATATGAATTAAAGTCTGGATTTCCTCCTTTAATTTCTTCTATTTTGATATAGTCATATCCATAGTCTTTTGGGTCAAATACGAATTCATTAATTTTATTGTCTTTTAATTCATTTATTAAAGTTTTATCTGAAAGACTTATTTCATCTAAACCATCTAAACCATGAACAACTAAAGCTCTTTCAGAACCTAACTCCTTCAAACAGTTACAATGCATTGAAACAAGTTCTTTAGAATAAACTCCTAATAATTGTATTTTAGCATTAGCTGGATTTGTAAGCGGGCCAAGTAAATTAAAAATAGTTCTAGTACCTAGGTTTTTTCTAACATTTATAACATTTTTCATTGCTGAATGGTGGTTCTGCGCATACAAAAAACAAAAGTTTTGATTAGTTAAAGAATTTTCAAGTTCATTTGTATCACTTGTAATTTTAAAACCCATATCTTCTAGCATATCTGCAGATCCACATTTTGAACTTACTGATCTATTTCCATGCTTAGCTATTTTGATTCCTGCACTTGCTGCTACTATTGCAGCACTTGTAGAAATATTTAATGTATCTTTCATATCTCCGCCGGTTCCACATGTATCAACAGTATTTTGAGGAGAATTAATTTTTAAGGATTTTTCTCTCATTACTTTTGCTGCACCAATTATTTCCTCCTTAGTCTCACCTTTTAATTTTAAACCAATAAGGATAGATGTAATTTTAATATCATCTAATTCTCCACTCATAATTTTATCAAATATGTACATACTCTCTTCAATATTCAGACTTTGTTGTTCGAGAATTTTATTTAATATTAAAGTTTGATCCATTATTTTGCTAAATTTAAAAAGTTTTTTAAAATAATTTTACCCATATCAGTACCTATACTTTCTGGATGAAATTGTAGACCAAATATTGGTAATTTTTTATGTGCAATACCCATTATGATCTTATTATTTGTTTCAGCAGTAATTAAAAATTCTTTAGGCATAGTTTTTTTATCAATTATAAGAGAATGATATCTAGTAGCTTTAAACTTTCTTTCTACATTTTTAAATATAGAGTGGCCATAGTGATTAATTGTATCAACTTTTCCGTGCATGATTTCTTTGCACTTAACAATTTTACCTCCAAAAGCTTGACCAATAGTTTGATGTCCTAGGCAAATACCAAGTATAGGAAATTGTTTTGATAATTCTGTAACGATATTAAGACTCATGCCTGCTTCATTTGGTGTGCAAGGACCCGGCGAAATAACGATTGATTTAGGTTTTAATTTACGAATTTTATTTATAGAAATTTTGTCATTTCTAATAACAACAACCTTCTGATTTAAATCCATTAAGTAGTGTTTTACATTGTAAGTAAAACTATCATAATTATCTATAAGCAATATCATATATCAAATTTGTATGAATCCTCAGCTGCTGCCATTAAAGCACCTGCTTTATTTAAAATTTCTTGATGTTCATTTTTTGGGACAGAATCATAAACTATCCCAGCACCAGCTTGGATATATAATTTATTATCTTTTACAAGCCCAGTTCTTAAACTAATGCATGTATCCATGTCTCCATTAGAATCAAAATAACCCATACAACCAGCATAAAAACTTCTATTTAAGTTTTCAAGTTCCTCTATGATTTCTATCGCTCTTATTTTTGGGGCACCAGAAACTGTACCTGCTGGAAATCCAGCCATTAAAGCATCTAGAGCATCTAAATTATTTTCTATTTTTCCTTCTACGTTTGAAACTATATGCATTACATGAGAGTAATATTCTATAATCATCTTTTCAGTAACATTCACTGTCCCTTTTTTTGAAACTCGACCAACATCATTTCTTCCTAAATCTAAAAGCATCAAGTGTTCCGCAAGTTCTTTTTTATCGCTAAGTAAATCATTAGATAAGAACATATCTTCAGATATATTCTTGCCTCTTTTTCTCGTACCAGCAATTGGCCTTATCGTAACTTTTTTATTCCTCAATTGAACCATTAATTCTGGACTAGATGCAACAAGGCCCATTTTATCAAAGTTAAGATTTACTAAATAAGGAGAAGGGTTTAGTCGTCTTAAAGATCTATAAAGATTTACAGCCTTTAATTTATATTTTGTTTCAAATCTTTGCGATGGGACAACTTGGAAGATATCTCCATTTTTAATATACTCTTTTGCTTTATTTACTATTTTATAAAATTGTTCTTTTTTGAAATTCGATTTAAATTTCAACTTAACTTTTTTATTTTTAATTTTTTCAGGCTTTAAAATACTTTTTTCTAACTTCTTAATTGTTTTTTCAATAAGTAATTTATTTTTTTTATAGGCATTTTTTGCTGATATTTTTTTACTTGGATAAGTAATTGTCATAAGAGAAATTATATCTTTTATATTGTCAAAAACAGCTACTATTTTTGGTCTAATTAAAATTGCATCAGGTATTTTTATATTGTCCTTATTACTGAGTTTAATATTTTCAATATATTGAATCATTGGATATCCTAAATACCCAACTAGTGTTGGGAAAGGTACATCAATTTCATTATTTTTAAATTTTGAAATCTTTACAAGTTCCTTAAGACTCTGAATTGGCTTTTGTTGTAGTTTGTAATCATAATTATGATCTAGATACATAATTTTTGCCTTACCTTTTTCAACTTTCCAAATTAAATCCGGATCACAACCAAGTAATGAGTAACGACCTCTTATACTGCCGCCCTCAACAGACTCTAGCAAAAAAGAATATTTTTGATTCTTGCTAATTTTTAATAATGATGAAAAAGGTGTTTCAATATCGGCAATCAAATTTTTTTTTATAACTTGGGGAATACCTTTATTGTAATTTGAAATGAATTTTTTTACTTCGTTGCTCATTTGTATTGAGATAATAAACCATTTATTAACTCATCATTTATAGAAATGGTTTTCGTCTTAATAATCTCATTTCCAAATGCATTTTTAAGTTCTGATATTAGATTTATATCTTCATATATTTCAATATTTTCAGGAATACTTATTTTGTTAATTTCTACAAAATATACATCTTCGTCATTTGAGAAAAAAGTAATTTCATTTAAGTCAGTTTCAAAAATTTTATTTATCAACAAATTTGGTAAGTTAGTCGAATTTGACTGAACACTTAGGTTTTCTATTTTTTGATCAAATTTAGACTTAATTTTTTCAAATTTATTATCTTTATTGAGCTCAAAAATGTCTTTAGCATAATTAGTCTTTTTAAATTTTACAAAATCTAATTTGATCTCATCAAAAGCTATATCAATACTTTGAACTTCAGATGGGTAAATATTATCAACATATATTATAAATGAAGTATTTTGATCATAATCAAATATATCACTTATAAATTCTTTATTTTGTGAAAATGCAAAATTGATTATTGATAATTCTAAATCATTTTTGTTATTCATATTTTGTGTAGTATTAAAAAATTTATTTGTTGAAAGATTATTTTCTGTTGCAATCTCTTCAATGGAGTACCCATTAAGAATGTTTTGATTTAATTTTAATTTGAGATCATTGTAGAAATTATCTAGTTGAACGTTTGTTAATGTTTGAATAATATTATCACTTACCTCGTTCAATGTTTGATTTCTACCTTCAGATATATCTTCTAATATTATTATATGATTTGCTATAGCTGTATTCACAATATCTGAGACTTCACCTATATTTAATGAAAAGATAACATTTGATAATTCTTTTAATACTTGTGATTTGCTAACATCTTTAAATTCGTTCACTAATATATTTTTTTCATTTGCATATTTTAAAATTTCTTCATTTGACAAGCCAGTTATTTCATTTCGAAAATTATTTGCTTCATCAGCTGATTTAAAATTCAATTGTTGAAAGCTTCTCTGTTCTGGAATTTTAAACAATTTTTTATTATTATTAAAATACGCATCAATTTCATTTTTAGATGGTATAAATTTATCTGCAAAAGATTCTTTATCTAAAACTAAGTAAGAAATATCTCTTTTTTCTTCACTTAAATAATTATTTGAGTTCTCCTCAAAATAATTCATTAATTCTTGGTCATTTTTTGTTAAATTCTGCTCAATAAAATTTTGTACTTTTATATCCTTAAGCGGTATTTTTAATAATTTAATTTCCCTTAATTGATTATTAAGTAAATTAATTTTTTTTGTAAAATCAGAAGGATAATTTTCATTTAATAATAATTCATCAAAAACAACTGCTCTTGTTTCGTAATTAATAATGTTAACTAGATCCTCAATTTTTAAACGTTGTTGTCTTAAAAAGTTATTTAATTCATCATCATTAATATTATTACCCTCATACAAATTTGGAAATCTTTTTTTGGTCTGCGAAGCAACTGTTGTATCATCTAATATGAAATTTAAATTATCAAATTCATTTTCAAATACAGCTTTGTTAATAAGATTTTGAAGAACTAATTGATGTATTTGAAAAGATCTTATTTGATCACCGGTTAAATTTTCACCAATCATTTGTGCAAATTGGCCTATATTTAATTCGAGAGCTCTTGAAAATTGCGTTGTAGATACTTGAGTACCTGAAATGTTTGCAACAAAGTTATCTGAATTAAAAAGGTTAGAATATCTTGAGGAGCCACTAAAAAAGAATAAACTTGCTCCAAACAAAATAACTAATGCAATACCAATCCATCCTTTATTTAATGATCTCATAAATTTTTGGTTGCTTCTATAATATTAGTTCATATAAATAAAAGTAATTATGATAAATCTGAGTAATTTTTCATCAATTTTTATCGCAAATTGGAAATTAAATGGAAATATTCAATTTATTGATAAATATTATGAAAATTTATTAGTTAACCCTAAAAACTGTACAGTTGTATGTTCTCCAAATATATACCTCAATCGTTTGAAAAATAATAATATTAATCTTTTTACTGGAGCTCAAGATGTATCCCAATTTAATGAGGGGGCATATACAGGTGAAATTTCTGCCAATATGCTTAGCGACGAAAAAATTAATTTTTGTTTAGTTGGGCATTCAGAGCGCAGACAATTATTTAATGAAAGCAACGAAGTTATAAATGCAAAAACTTCTAATTTAATCAATAATGATATTATACCTGTTATTTGTATTGGAGAAACATTGGAAGAAAAAGAAACAAATCTCACAAAGAAAGTTTTGGCTAAACAAATTAATGAAAGTATTCCAGATGGATGCAATTTTGAAAATTCAATCATAGCTTATGAGCCAATTTGGGCAATTGGAACCGGTTTAACCCCATCCCTTGATGAAATTGAAGAAGTTCACTCATTCATTAAGAGTATCAATTTAAAATTCGAGAGATTTAAAGTATTGTATGGAGGGTCTGTAAAAGTATCAAATTCAAAGGATATCAATAAATTAGATAATGTCGATGGATGTTTAATTGGCGGCTCTTCTTTAAAAATAGATGAATTCAATCTAATAATATCTTGAAAATTGAAACTTATTAAATATAAGCAAAAATAATGACCACTTTAATAGTTATTCAATTAATTTTAGCCATTGCATTAGTAATATTAGTTTTACTTCAAGGCTCTGACAATGAAGGTCTTGGCCTTGGTGGTGGAACATTTGGTGGAATGATGTCAGCACGTGGATCAGCTAACCTTCTATCTAGACTTACCGCAATTACAGCAACACTTTTTATGGTAATGAGTGTGGTATTAACAATAACAGCATCTGTAGGCTCAGATAAGAACGTCTTAGAGTCTCTTCCTTCCATGAATGAGGAAGAGTCAGTTCCTGAGCAACCTTCAATACCAGAATAAAAATTTAATATTTTCTTGCTATAATCTAGCCATTTATATATCAAGTGATTCCGTAATGCATTTTGTCTTTATTACGGGTGGCGTAGCATCTTCTTTAGGAAAGGGAATTGCATCAGCTTCATTAGCTACTTTACTAAAATCTAGAAAATTTAAAGTAAGAATTCGAAAACTTGATCCTTACCTAAATGTTGATCCTGGAACTATGAGTCCATATCAACATGGAGAAGTATATGTGACAGATGATGGTGCTGAAACTGATTTAGACTTAGGTCATTACGAAAGGTTTACAAATCAGTCTGCAAAAAAAAGTGACAGTATTTCATCAGGTAAAATTTATTCTAATGTTTTAAATAAAGAGAGAAAAGGTGAATATCTTGGAGCAACAATTCAAGTAATTCCTCATGTAACTAATGAAATAAAAAATTTTATGAACAGTGATTTAAACAATGAAGATATAATTATTTATGAAATTGGAGGAACAGTTGGAGATATAGAATCTCTTCCATTTTTAGAAGCAATTAGACAAATTAGAAACGATAAGAATATTTCGTCTGCGTTAATACATATGACTTACATTCCCTATCTAAGCTCGGCGGGAGAATTGAAAACCAAACCAACACAACATTCTGTAAAAGAACTTTTAAATGCAGGTATTCAACCGGATATAATAATGTGCCGTTCTGAAAGAACAATTGATAAAGACTCTATTTCTAAAATTTCTTTATTTTGTAATGTAAAAAAAGATTCTGTTATTCCAGCACTAAACGCAAAATCTATTTATGAAGTTCCATCATTGTATTCAAAATATAAATTAGATGAAACTTTATTAAAACATCTAAACTATAATCCAAGAAAATATCCATTAAACTTAAAGCCTTGGAATAAATTAATTTTAAAAATAAACTCTTTAAAAAAAGTTGTGAATATTGGAGTTGTTGGAAAATACACAAACTTAAAGGATAGTTACAAATCACTTAACGAAGCTCTAATTCATGGAGGCATTGAAAATTCATCTAAAGTTGAAATCAAATGGATAAATGCTGAAAAAATAAATAAAAAAAATGTCAAAGATAAACTTTATAATTGTGATGGTGTATTAGTACCTGGAGGTTTTGGAGTAAGAGGCATAGGTGGAAAAATTGAAGCTATAAGATACGCAAGAGAAAATAATTTACCTTACTTTGGCATTTGCTTAGGAATGCAATTGGCTGTTATAGAAATTGCAAGAAATGTTTTAAGAATTAAAAATGCAAACTCTTCTGAATTCAACTCAAAATCAAAATCTGTAGTCGGTCTAATGACTGAATGGGTTCAAAACAACACCATAATCAAAAGGAATATAAATAGTGATAAAGGAGGAACCATGAGGCTTGGTTCTTATAAAGCAAAACTGAAGAAAAATTCTAAAGTTTTCTCTATTTATAAGAAAAATATTATTTCTGAAAGACATCGTCATAGATATGAAGTCAATGAAAAATTTATATCTAAATTTAATAAGAAAGGATACATTTTTTCAGGAATGTCTCCTGATGGCATATTGCCAGAAGTATTAGAAAGTAATAATCATCCATGGTTTATTGGAGTGCAATTTCATCCTGAATTAAAATCTAGACCCTTGACTCCACATCCATTATTTGTTTCATTTATAAAAAGTTGCTTAAAATGATTAAAATTGATTTAAAAAGATTTTCTATTTCAAACAATTTGCCTTTTATTTTAATTGCTGGACCATGTGTTATAGAAAATGAAATAAAAACTTTAAAAATTGCAGAAGAAATAAATAATATATGTAGAGATTTAAAAATAAATTATATTTTCAAATCTAGTTTTGATAAGGCAAATCGATCAAGTATAAAAAGTCAAAGAGGTGTTTCTCTTGATCAAAGTTTAAAGATTTTTGAAAAAGTAAAAAATAATTTTAATTGCCCAATAACCACCGATGTTCATACTGAAAATCAATGTGACAACTTAATGAAAGATGATATTATTGATATACTTCAGATCCCAGCTTTTTTGTGTCGTCAAACTGATTTACTAATTGCAGCCGCAAAAACAAATAAGATTATCAATGTAAAAAAAGGTCAATTTCTTGCGCCAACTGATGTAGTGAATATATTTGATAAAATAAAAACAATTAATAATAATATTATGATTACGGAAAGAGGAACAAGTTTTGGATACAATAATTTAATCAATGATTTTAGAGGTTTGGATATTATGAAGCAGTTTAATTACCCAGTAATTTTTGACGGAACTCACTCTGTTCAACAGCCAGGAGGATTAGGAAATAAAAGTGGAGGAAAAAGAGAATTTGTGCCTTCACTGTGCAAGGCAGCTATATCTATAGGTATAGCTGGTATATTTATAGAAACACATGATGATCCTGATAATGCTCCCAGTGATGGACCAAATATGATTAAATTAAGTAATCTAAAAAAACTATTAGAGCAACTACAAGAATTTGATGTTATAGCTAAAAAAAATGCCTAAAATAATAAATATAAAAGCAAGAGAGATTATTGATAGTAGAGGAAATCCAACTGTAGAATGTGATCTTTACTTTGAAAATCATTTTGGAAGAGCTGCTGTACCAAGTGGTGCATCAACAGGCATTCATGAAGCACTTGAACTTCGAGACAAAGACAAAAATAGGTATAATGGCAAAGGTGTGATTAAAGCTGTAGAGAATATCAATAAAATAATCTCTGAAAAAATAATTAACAAAAATTTTGAAAACATCAAAGATTTTGATAATGAACTTAAACAAATAGATGGCTCTGAAAATAAATCTAATCTAGGTGCTAATGCTACTTTAGCCGCAAGTTTAGCATTTGCAAAATGTCTAGCATCCTATCATAACAAAGAATTCTACTCTTTTATTGGTGATAAAAATAAAATGATATTACCTGTTCCAATGATGAATATAATTAATGGAGGCTCTCATGCTGACAATGATGTTGATATTCAAGAATTTATGATTGCTCCAATTGGTGCAAATAAATTTTCAGAAGCTATTCAATGGGGTTGTGAAATATTCCATTCATTAAAATCTTTATTAAAATCTCAAGGTTTAAATACAAACGTCGGTGATGAAGGAGGTTTTGCTCCCAATATAAATAATTCAAGTGAAGTAATTGAAACAATATTAAAAGCAATAGAAGTTTCTGGTTTTAAACCTGGAAAAGATATTTATTTATCACTAGATGTTGCTTCAACAGAATTTTATAAAAATAATATTTATAATTTAAGTGGTGAAAAACTAGAATTACAATCAGATGAAATGATAGTGTACTTAGAAAAATTAGTTAATTCATTTCCAATTTATTCAATAGAGGATGGTATGTCTGAAGATGATTGGAATGGATGGTCTAATTTAACAAAAACTTTAGGTAATAAAATACAACTAGTTGGTGATGATTTATTTGTTACCAATAAAAAAAGATTACAAAGAGGGATTGATGAAAATGCAGCTAATTCCATTCTTGTTAAACTGAATCAGATTGGAACACTAAATGAAACTTTAGAGTCTATTGTTTTGGCAAAAAATAATAATTTTACAACTGTTATTTCTCATCGATCAGGAGAAACAGAAGATACTACAATAGCAGATCTTGCTGTAGGTGTTGGCGCAGGTCAAATTAAAACTGGATCACTATCTCGTACAGATCGTACTGCTAAATATAACCAACTTCTTCGAATTGAAGAAAAACTAGGAGATGATGCTTATTATGCAGGTAAATCCATCTTAAAAAATATTTGACGATATCGATATTTATAAACATAATAATAATATATGAACAAATCGGTCGTTCTTAAAAATAAGTTTTACTTTTATCTTTCCTTTTTATTTGCTTTTTTTTTATTTATTTACTTGTTTTATTTTTTAATCAATGGCGATAGAGGAATTTTGCAATATATCAAATTAAAAAATCTTAATTATAATTATCATTTAGAGTACTCTAGTTTACAAGAAGAAAACGAATTTTACTTAGATAGGATCAAAAGACTGCAGCCTAATACTATTGATCTAGACTATTTAGATGAGGTATTTAGAGAAGTGACAGGATATTCAAGAGAAAATGAAGCAGTAATAATTATGGAATAAATTCTTTTTTTTGATAGTAAATCTTCCTATAATACATACTAAATAACTTGATAATGAAAAATCTAGATAAAAAAGCTTACTTAAAAATGTACACCTATATGCTTAAAATCAGAAGGTTTGAAGAAAGAGCAGCGCAACTTTATGGAATGGGCCACATTGGAGGTTTTTGTCATTTATATATTGGTCAAGAAGCAGTTGTTGTAGGTGTTTTAATGACAATTGATAAAAATGATTCTGTAGTAACTACATATAGAGATCATGGCCATATGATAGCAAGAGGATTAGATCCAAAAAGAATAATGGCTGAACTAACTGGAAGAGAAGATGGATATTCTGCAGGTAAAGGTGGTTCCATGCATATGTTTTCAAAGGAAAATAATTTTTATGGTGGTCATGGAATAGTTGGTGCTCAAGTTCCAATAGGAACAGGTATAGCTTTTACTCATAAATATAATGACGAAAAAAATATTTGCAGAACATATATCGGTGATGGTGCTATGAATAATGGACAGGTTTTTGAAGCTTTTAACTTAGCCTCTCTATGGAAGTTACCAGTTCTTTATATTATTGAAAATAATAAATATGGCATGGGAACTTCAGTTGACCGTGCAGCTGCTGGATCTGAATTGTACAAAAGAGGTGAAGCTTTTGGAATTCCAGGAGAAAAAGTTGATGGTATGAATATTTTTAAGGTTATTGAATCAGCAGATAAAGCAGGTAAATATGTAAGAGAAGGCAACGGACCCTATATAATTGAAGTTCAAACATATAGATACAGAGGCCATTCAATGTCTGATCCAGCAAAATATAGAACTAAAGAAGAATTACAAAATTATAAGGAGACTGATCCTATAGAAATAGTAAAAAAAGAAATGTTAAAAAAGAAATTTGCTAATGAAAAGGATATTGAAAAGATAAATAAAGAAATACTTGATGAAATCAAGAATGCTGCTGATTATGCATTAAATAGTCAGTATCCAAAAGACAGTGAATTATACACAGATGTTTATATCTAAATCATGACTATTGAAATTCTAATGCCAGCACTTTCCCCAACAATGACGGAGGGAAACCTCACTAAATGGCTAATTCAAAAAGGAGATACTGTAAAAGCAGGTGATCTTATTGCTGAAATTGAAACAGATAAAGCAACTATGGAAGTAGAAGCTGTAGATGAAGGTATTGTGCTTGATCTTCTATATAATGAGGGTGACTCAAATATACCTGTAAATAAAGTTATTGCTGTATTAGGAGATAAAAGTGAAAAAGTTGAAAAAGAACATAGTACTAACAATATGGAATCAGATAGCAATGAAAAAACAGATGAAAAAAAAGAAATAAAAGTTCAGGATAAAAAAAATACTTCAGTTGAGGATGCAAATAATGAAGAACATTTAACAATGCGAGAAGCTTTGAGAGATACTATGGCTGAAGAAATGAGAAGAGACTCAAAAATATTTATTTTAGGTGAGGAAGTAGCTGAGTATCAAGGTGCCTACAAAGTTACACAAGGACTGCTAGATGAATTTGGAAGTAAAAGGATATTAGATACACCTATTTCTGAACATGGTTTCACAGGTCTTGCTATTGGAGCAGCATTCAAGGGTTTAAGACCAATTCTTGAATTTATGACTTTTAATTTTTCTATGCAAGCAATTGATCAGATTATAAATTCAGCTGCGAAAACTTTATATATGTCAGGAGGACAAATAAATTGTCCAATTGTTTTTAGAGGTCCAAATGGTGCAGCAGCTCAAGTTGCAGCGCAGCATAGTCAGGATTTTTCTTCCTGGTATTCTCATTGTCCTGGACTTAAGGTAATTTCCCCTTCAACACCTTATAATGCTAAAGGTTTATTACGATCTGCAATTTTAGATAATAATCCAGTAATTTTTCTCGAAAACGAAATACTTTATGGACTTAAAGGTCCTGTAAACAATGATAAAAATTTTACCATCCCAATTGGTAAAGCTAACATTGAGCAACAAGGAAAAGATGTAACAATTGTAACTTATTCTATTATGTTACATAAATCTAAAGAAGCTGCAAAGAAAATCAAAGATGAATATAATCTTGATGTTGAAATTATTGATCTTCAAACACTAAGACCGTTAGATACAGAAACCATAATTAATTCCGTAAAAAAAACAAATAGATTAGTAACTGTAGAAGAGTCATGGCCGTTTGGTAGCGTTGGTTCAGAAGTAGCGAATATTGTTCAAAGAGAAGCTTTTGATTATTTAGACGCTCCTATAATTAAAGTTAACAGTGCTGATGTACCAATGCCATACTCATTGAGTTTAGAAAAATTATATTTACCTCAAGTTGAAGATATCATTAAAGCAGTAAAAGAAGTAAGTTATATTAAATAGATGGCTACAAAAGTTTTAATGCCTGCATTATCACCCACTATGTCTGAGGGAACGATCAATAGATGGTTAGTTAAAGTTGGAGATAAAGTACTAGCAGGTGATATTTTGGCTGAGATTGAGACAGATAAAGCAACAATGGAGGTTGAAGCTGTAGATGAAGGAATAATAACTCATATAATTGGATCAAAATCAGATGAATTAATTAAAGTAAATACAGTTATAGCTTTACTTGATGGTACAGAGAACGATAGTATTGAAAATTATAATAATTCATCCAATGAGAGTCCAAACATAGATACAATTTTAGAAGATAAAAATGAAATTAAATTAGAGGAAAATATTGAAAGTATTGCAGAAGAAAAAGTATCAATTGAAAAATCAAATAAAATTTTAGCTTCTCCATATGTAAAAAAAATATCTAAAGACAAAGTTATAGATTTAAATTTGATTAAAGGCTCAGGCCCTAATGGAAGAATAATAAAAAGAGATTTAGATGAAGCAAGCAATATTCAAAAAAATAACAACATAAATAAAAATATAATTGAACCTTCTAGTATTCGCAAAATTATTGCAGAAAGAACAACCAAAACTAAAAATGAAGTCCCGCATTTTTATTTAACAATTGAGTCAAGGATGGATAGATTAATCAATCTTAGAAAGAAAATTAATTCTGTGAGTAAAAATAAAATATCTTTTAACGACCTGATTGTTAAAGCTTGTGCACTTGCAATGAAAAGAAATCCAGAGTCTAACTTATCCTGGATAAATAATAAAATTCATAAATATAATAATATTGATATAGCTATAGCTGTAGCTTTAAAGGAAGGCCTAATTACCCCTATTGTAAGAAATGCTGATAAAAAAGGATTAAGTGAAATTTCATCTGAAATAAAATCTCTTGTATCAAAAGCAAACCAAAATAAATTGTTGCCTGATGAATATAATGGTGGATCAATTACAATCTCAAACCTAGGGATGTTTGGCATAACAGAATTTAAAGCTATAATTAACCCACCCCAATCAAGCATTATTGCTATCGGTTCAATCATTGAGAAACCTGTTGTTAATAATGGTAAGGTAGAAGTAGGATATACGATGAAGTCCACAATTTCTGCAGATCATAGAAGTTTAGACGGAGCAGTTGCGGCAAAATTACTCAAAGAATTTAATGATATTTTAGAAGATCCATTCCAAATATGGTTGAATAGCTTGGATATGGAAGTTATTTAACTTAAATGACTTTACCAAGACACCCTGAAAAAGTAAAAAATAAATCCAATACTATTCCCAAGAAACCCTCTTGGATCAGAGTTAAAGCACCTACATCTAAATTTTTCAAAAGTACTGATAAGCTTTTAAAAGATAAAAAGGTCATTACAGTTTGTGAAGAAGCAGCATGCCCAAATATATCTGAATGTTGGCAAAAAAAACATGCAACTTTTATGATACTTGGCGATACTTGTACAAGAGCATGCGCATTTTGTAATGTCAAAACAGGCAAACCTAGTTTTATTGACCATGGTGAGGCTATAAGAATTGCAGAGTCAGTGAAGCTACTAGAATTAGAACACGTTGTCATTACTAGTGTAGACAGAGATGATCTAATTGATGGTGGAGCACTTCACTTTGTTAATGTTATAGACTCTATCAAAAATCTTAATCCAAATTGTACAATAGAAATTCTTACACCAGATTTTAAAAATAAACCTGAGGCAATTGATATACTATCTAAAAATTTACCTGATGTTTTTAATCACAATTTAGAAACTGTTCCAAGATTATATTTGACCATCAGACCAGGCTCTAGATATTTTACAAGTTTAAGCCTCTTACATAATATAAAAATTAAAAATCCAAATATATTTACAAAATCTGGATTAATGGTAGGTCTTGGTGAATCAAAAGAAGAAATTTATCAAGTTATGGATGATCTTAGATCAGCCGAAGTAGATTTTATAACGATTGGTCAATACTTACCACCAACGCCAAAGCATGCAAAATTAGAGAGATTTGTTACTCCAAAAGAATTTGATGAATATAAGCAAATGGCATATGCCAAAGGTTTTTTGATGGTAGCTTCATCTCCTTTAACAAGATCAAGTTATCATGCATCAGATGATTTTAAAATAATGAAAAATAATAGAATTAAAAAACTCCAATCAATTCAATGAAATCCTCTGTAAGAGAAGAAATAATCGATCATGACGCAAAAGGACTATTTGATATTGTGTTAGATATTGAAAGTTATCCTTATTTTATACCATGGTGTTCCGCAATGAAAGTAAGATCAAAAAATGAAAAAGAAATTTATGCAGATATGATAGTTTGGTATAAATATTTTATGCCACAAACTTTTGGTTCTCATGTCAAATTTGATAAAAAAAAATTAAATATAAATACAACTTATATTGAAGGACCTTTAAAAGATCTTAAAACAAACTGGATATTTAAATCATTAAAAAAGAATCAAACTTTAATTAGTTTCACAGTTGAATTTGAATTCAAAAGATTTTTACATCAAAGAATTGCAGAAGCATTCTTTCCATTGATCGAAAATAAAATGATTGAATCATTTAAAGACAGGGCTAATGAAATTTTAGACTAATTGTGATAATTTTCTAAATACATAATTAGATGTTTTTCGTTGAATTTCTTTTCTATTTCCCTTGAAATATTTTTTAATAATAAGGTTATCTTTTTTATATTTTATACCAATATAAACCAATCCAACTGGTTTTAATTTCGTTCCTCCTGTCGGCCCAGCTACCCCAGTAGTAGATACACATATTTTAGTTTTTTCATTTTTGTACAAATTATCAATCATTTCTTCTGCAACATTTTTGCTTACTGCACCATATTTTGACAAAGTTTTTTTTGAGACTGATAAGTATTTTATTTTTGCTCGATTTGAATAACAAATAATACCGCATGAAAATATTTTTGAAACTCCATTATTTTTTGTAATTGAGTTAGCAATTAAACCTCCAGTACAAGACTCTGCAACAGCTATAGATAAGTTTTTTTTTAATAATAAACTGACTGTTTTAATAGAAATAGACATTTAATAGGATCAAAACAATTATTGTATATATTGAGGCAACTAAATCATCAAGTAATACTCCCAGTGAATTTTGTATTTTTCTATCTATTATATTTGCAGGAAATACTTTTAAAATATCAAAAAATCTAAAAAAAATAAATATTAAAGCAATTGTAAAAAAATCATTTAAAAAATAAATAAAATCATAAAATATGAAGATTAAATAAATTCCTAAAAATTCATCAATAACTATAATACTAGAGTCATGAGAATTTGAGTAGTTAGAAAACTTATTAATAAAAAATAAAGAAAAAATAAGTATCACTAAAAATAAACAAATAAAAAGATTTGTGGAAACTAAGTTAAATTTTAAAATTGGATATAAAATAATTATTGAAATTATAGTTCCAAATGTACCAGGTATAAATTTTATATATCCTGTGTAAAATAATGAAACAAATATATTAGTTATGGTTCTCATTTGATATTTGAACTATTGCTTCAGCTGCAATACCCTCTCCATCACCAATAAAGCCAATTTTTTCATTTGTTGTTGCTTTTATAGATATCTGATCAATATTTATTTTTAATAATTGCGCAATTTTGCCTTTCATGCTCATAACAAATTTATTTATTTTTGGTTTTTCGGCAATAATATTTATATCTAAATTAACAATATGATAGCCCTTGTTTAATAGTGCTTTTCTACAAAATTCTACAAATATTGAAGATTTTGCATTTTTCCATTTTTTTTCTGAATTAGGAAAATAATATCCAATATCTCTCATAGATAATGCACCAAAAATACTATCACAAATAGCATGTAAACCAACATCAGCATCGGAATGACCAATAAGTTTGGCAAATGGAAGTTTAATACCACAGAGTTTAAGGCCTTTTTTAGATTTTTTGTCTATTTGATGTATATCATAACCAATACCACTTCTAATATTTGGTTTTATAAATTTGTTTATAAAAATTAAATCTTCTGGATAAGTAATTTTTATGTTTTCTTTATCACCTTTTGTAAAGTAAATCTTCGTACCTAATATTTGAATTAATTCTGAGTCATCAGATAAGTTGTATTTAATAAGTTTTTTATGTGCGTTATAAATCAACTTGTAATTAAAACCTTGCGGTGTTTGAATATTAATTATTTTTTCATTTTGAAAATTTTTTTTATTTATTTGTCTGTCACTATACTCGACATAGGGAATACAATTATTTTTGTTTTTTAATTTTGAGAGAATTTTCTTAATTAATTTATTTGAACAGAAAGGTCTAGCAGCATCATGAATCAATACATTTTCAATTTTATAGTTACTTAACTTTCTTAGAGAGTTAAAAGAAGATTCCTGTCTAGTCTTTCCGGCATCAGCAAAAATAATTTTCTGTTTACTAAATTTATTTAAAAAATCATTTTGTATTTTTTGACGATATTTAGAACTTATTGCAATAACAATTATATTAAATTTTGTTACGTCTAAATTTGATAAAAAAGTATTCAAAATTGTAGTATCCCCAATTTTATAAAATTGTTTTGGGGTTTTTTGACCAAATCGCGTACCTTTTCCCCCTGCTAGAATTACGAGTGCATTTTTCATAAATTTAATTTATATGTTCTTTATATATATTTACATTAATTTTAAGTAATAACAAAAGTCTAAAAGTGTTTGATTTATCCAAGTTTTTGAAATCTTATCATTTGTCCAAGATTTCATTTTATTTTTTAATATTTCTTATTTTAGTTAGCTTTTCTATAACCTTTTATTTGATGCTTCCTAATAATGACCTTGTTAAAGATCCTAGAAGGCTACAATACTTTTTATTAGCAGACATAATTTTTGTGATTTTATTAATTTCAATAATTATTCGTCAAATAGTTCTCATATTTGTTAGAAGAAGAAAAAGTTATGATGAATCTAGATTATATATCAAATTTGTAAATTTATTTGCCGCTATGGCATTGGGACCTGCAATTGGCCTAGTAATAATAACATCATTATTTTTTAATTTGGAATTAAGAACTTGGTATGGTGATGCAGTTAGAGACGCTGTTGTAAATTCAAATATAGTTGCAAAAAATTATGAAAATGAAATTCAAGCAGAGCTTATTTCTGACACGCAACTTATTACTCGAGAAATTCTTCAATCTTCTCAAAATAATGAAGTCAATATTAATAATATTAGGAGAGCTTTAAGTGAATTTATTAATTTAAGAACCATATCTAGTATCTATATTTTTAATAATGAAGGAAATATTTACTTGAGTTTAAAAGATGTAGAAAATAAAAATTTCTCAAATCCATCAGATGATATCTATAATATTTTAGATGAAAACCGAGTTTATATTTTTCAACTTAATCAAAACTCCATTGCAGCTTTTAAAAAAATAAACTTTCTAAATAATGTATATATGCAAGTAAATCGAGAGTTAAATACCAATATATGGGATCATATTTCAGCAACAAAAGAAGCTTTTCGAATTTACACAACTAAAGAAGAAGAAAGCTCAGGAGTACAGGTAACTTACTCTATGATTTTTGTTTTATTTTCAATTTGTTTTATATTAATTGCAATACTTATAGGTTTCAATCTTGCTAGTAATTTAAGTAAACCAATAACTAATTTAATTCATTCAGCCAATAAAATTTCTGATGGAAACTTTGATGCAAAAGTAAGTGAAAGTGATCAATTTGAAGAAATAAAAATTTTACTTACTTCATATAATTCTATGATATCTGAAATAGAAACTAAACAAAATCAATTAATTGCAAAAAGTAATGAAGATGAGGAAAAAAGAATATTTATTGAAGCTATTTTAAGTTTGCTTACAATTGGGGTTTTGTCATTGGACAAGGATTTTAAAATAATTTTACATAATAAAACTGTTGAAAATTTATTTAAAAAAACAAGAAAATTTTCTATAAATGATAACTTTCTAAATATTTTTCCAGAATGGGAAAAAATATTTAATAATTTTAAACTTTCAAATAAATTATTACTTAATTTTCAATATGATTTTAATATTTTCGATGACCAAAGAAACTTCAATATTAGAGTAATCAAAGAAATTAGCGATAATGTAATAGAGGGCTATGTTGTAGCCCTAGATGATACAACTTCACTAATTTTAGCAGAGAAACATGCTGCCTGGTCAGATATTGCAAGAAAAATAGCACATGAAGTAAAAAATCCATTAACTCCTATAAAATTATCTGCTGAAAGGATCGAAAAAAAATTTATTGACGAAAAATATTCAAAAGATGAAATTACACTCTTAACTAAAACGATATCTAGGCAAGTTGATGATATTGGAAAACTTGTTGATGAATTTTCTTCATTTGCTAGAATGCCTGAAGCTGAAATAAAACTAGATAATCTTTCGCAATGTCTAGAAGATTCATTTCAATTATACTTTAATTCAAGAAAAGATATAAAACTAAATTTTGTTAAAACTGATAAAGATATTTATTTTCATTTTGACAAATTGCAGATTTCAAGATGTTTTAATAATTTAATTAAAAATGCTATTGAAGCTGTTGAAAAAATTCCTAATCCAGCTGTTGAAGTCAAAATTCAGAATGATAATAATATAAAGATTGAAATTAAAGATAACGGAGTTGGTATTGACGATAAAATGATAAGCAAAATTTTTGAACCTTATTTTACAACTAAAGCTAAAGGTACTGGATTAGGCTTATCAATTGTAAAAAGAATAATAGAAGATCATGGTGGAAAAATTAAAATTGAAAAAAATAAAAATATGGCAGGTACAACTTCATTGATAATATTTGAAAACAATGCATAAAATACTAATAATCGATGATGAAAAAGATATTTGCTTTTTAATTTCTGAAATATTGAAAGATGAGGCATACATTACTACAAGTGCTTTGAATTCTGATGATGCAATAAAAAAATTTAATGAAAATAAACCTGATTTAATTATTTTAGATGTCTGGCTTTCTAATAGTAAATTAGATGGTATTGAACTTTTACAAGAATTTAAAAAATTAGATAATAAAATTCCAATAATTATTATCAGTGGACATGGAACAGTTGATTTGGCTGTCAAATCTATCAAAAATGGCGCTTATGATTTTTTAGAAAAGCCATTTAATAGTGATAAATTGGTAATATTATCCAAAAGAGCAATTGAGAGTTCACAACTTATAACTGAAAATAAAGATCTTAAAAAAATCATTGTTCCTAAAGTTCCACTTGTGGGTAATTCAGCATATATAAAAAATATATCAAAAAAAGTTAAAGATCAAACTACCTTAAATTCAAGATTATTGATTTCTGGTGAATTTGGAACTGGCAAAAGACATTTAGCTAATTTGATCCATTATCAATCTAAATTTAAAGATAAATTGCCAGTTTCTATTGATTGTGCAAAATTAACTAATGAAGCATTGGACAAGCTTTTTTTAGATAATAAAGAATATCTTAACGAAAATTTATTTGTAAGATCAAACAATAATACATTAATTTTAACCAATGTTGATGTTCTTCCTCAAATATATCAGAAAAAATTTTTATTTTTTTTAGAAAATGAAAATTTTTTTAAAAATCTCAATATAAAATTAAATATAAAAATTATCTGTATTACAGAGTCAGATATTAAAAAAGATATAGAAAAAGAAAATTTTTTAAAGCAATTGTTTGAAAGAATATCGACCGATCATATTAAAACAATACCACTTGCCCAAAGAAGAGAGGATATATTGCCAATTTTAGATTATTATTTAGAAAAAATTAGTGGACATTCACAAGATTTCAAATTTTCAAAATCTGCACTCACTAAATTGCAAATGTACAATTGGCCTGGAAATATTTCCCAGCTGATTAATTATATTGAAAAAAGTCTTATTTTAAATCAAGATAGTAATAATAAATCTAAATTAGAAGTGGACGATTTAGCACTGCAGATGGGTAATGATACTGCGACTAATTCTCCAAATTACACCTTAGATTTATCACTAAAAGATGCAAGATATGAATTTGAAAAAGAATATTTAATATCGCAAATAAAAAGATTTAATGGTAATATATCTAAAGTTTCTGATTTTACAGGAATGGAAAGAACTGCTCTTTATAGAAAAATTAAATCATTAAATATTAAAATAGATTAAATTATAAATAGATGAAAACAATTATTTGTGGTGCGGGTGATGTTGGTTACAGTATTGCTGATAAGCTATCTAAAGAAAATTTTGAAGTTACTGTAATTGATGATTCTGAAGAAAAACTCTCAAAAGTTTCTGAAAATCTCGACGTAAAAACTATTAATGGTATTCCAAGTTTACCATCAGTTTTATCAGATGCAGGAGCGAAAGATTGTGAAATCTTAATTGCTGTAACTAAAAGTGATGAAACAAATATGGTCACTTGCCAAATAGGCCACTCGTTGTTCAATATTCAAAAAAAAATTGCAAGAATTAGACAACAAGATTATCTTCAGGATCATTCGAAAAATTTATATAATGAAAATAATTTTCCTATAGATGCTATTATATCTCCTGAGCAAGAAGTAGCTAAGTCCTTATATAGAAGATTGATTTCTCCAGGTACAATTGATATGTTAGAGCTATCTGATAAAAAACTAAAACTTGTTGGATTAAAATGTGAAGATAATTTTTCTCATTCAGGAATGACAGTAAGAGAATTATCAAAAAAATTTCCAAACTATTTAGCAAATATAATGTTTATCTTTAGAGGAGATAAAAAATTTATAGTAAATTCATCGACAAAAATTGAAAAAAATGACTCAATATTTTTAGTTGTAGAAACTGAAAATCTAAGAGATGTTTTATCAGAATTTGGTCATGAAGAATTACAAGCACAAAAAGCTGTAATAATTGGCGGAGGTAACATAGGCTTATCTCTTGCGCAATTAATTGAAAAATCTGACACATATATAAAAACTGAATTAATTGAAAATAATAAAGATAGAGCTGAGTATTTAGCCTCAACTTTAGAAAATGTTACTGTTACTAATGGGGATGGTTTGGATAATCATATTTTGGAAGAAGTAAATATTGCTGAGGCTGGTTATTGTATATCAGTTACTGAAGATGACGAGGTGAATATATTATCATCACTATTGGCAAAAAGAGCTGGGGCTTCAGTATCTTTAACTTTAATCAATAATAGTAATTATTCTTCTTTGTTAACAAATATTGGTGTTGATATGACAATTGATCCCAAAATAATAACGATTTCAAAAATATTAGAAAAAGTAAGAGGAGTTAAAATTAGAAATGATTATTCAATAGGCGATGGTTTTGGAGAGGTTATAGAGGCTGATATTCAACCTAATTCAGCTCTTTGCAATAAAAATTTAAAAGAATTAAGTTTACCTAAAGGTATAAGAATAGGGTCAATATTAAGAGATAAAAAAGTTATTATTCCTAATAGTCAAACTGTTTTTAAAGAAAACGACGATGTAGTATTTTTTGCGGAGACAGATTGTATTAAAAAATTAGAAAAACTTTTATCTAAAGTATAATTAATGCCTTCTCATGCTTATATAAATAACAAGTTTGTATCTTTTAAAAATGCAAAAATTCACATTGAAGATAGAGGGCTTCAATTTGCAGACAGCGTCTACGAAGTAATTGCCGTTCTTAATGGAAATTTAATTGATTTAGATTTTCATCTTAAAAGATTAAGATATTCACTAAAAGAATTAAAAATATCCTATAAATTTAATAAATTAGATTTTAAAAATATTTTTCATAAACTACTTGGTAAAAATAGAATTTCCAATGGTATTATTTATTTACAAATTACACGAGGGGTACAATACAGAGAACATAAGTATAAAAACAAATTAATTCCAACACTAATAATATATTCCCGCAATAAAAAATTTAACCTTCCTGGTAAAAACTTTAAAGGTGTAAATACTATTACATTTGAAGATTTAAGATGGAAAAGAAGAGATATTAAAACTGTAAACTTACTTCCGAATATTATTGCGGCTAACAAAGCAAAGCAAAAAAACGCTTATGAAGCTATTCTACTTCAAGATGGTAAGGTGACAGAGGGAACGTCTTCTAATATATGGATAATTAAAAAAAATAACTTAATTACCCATCCAGCAAATTCTGACATATTAAAAGGGGTTACCAGAACTTCTTTATTAAAAATAATCAAAAAAACATCGTTAAAATTAGTAGAAAAAAGTTTTACTCATAAACAATTACTTGAAGCCGATGAAGTTTTCTTAACAAGCTCTGGCAGTTTTATTACACCAATACTTAAAATTGATAAAAAAAAGATTAATAAAGGTAAAATAGGAAATATTACTTTGAAACTTGCCAAAATGTACACTACATCATGTACGAATGGATAAAATAAAACAAGAATATATTCGGGAAATATGTTTTGATATTAGTAAAGAAATTATTTTACCTAAATATAAAAATCTTAAAGATCATGATATTAAATACAAAAACGGAACTGATTTAGTTACTTCAGTTGATATTGCGGCTGAAAAAGAATTAGAAAAACAATTACTAAAAATTATTCCTAACTCTAATTTTGTTGGTGAGGAAGCATACTCTGAGAATAAAAATATACTTAATTTATATAATGATAATAACTATTGTTGGACTGTTGATCCAATTGATGGCACTACTAATTTTGTCAAAGGAAAAGATAAATTTGCAATAATGATTGCATTAACCTATAAAAATAAAATTCTTTATTCCTGGATTTATAAACCACTTATTGACGAAATGTGTTATGCAATCTATGACCAAGGTACATTCATAGAAAATAAAAAAATTTTAACTAAAACTGTATCAAATTTTAATCAAGCTATAGGCTCAATAAGTACTAAATACTGGGAAGACAACTATTTAGATCAATTAAAAATACTTAAAAATAACTTTGCTGAAGTTAGATCATACGGCTGCATTGGTTTTGAATATATTGACATAGCATTAGGTAAAAGAAACTTTGCTATTTTATCTAAATTATCTCCCTGGGATCATATCCCTGGTATTTTAATTGTAAGAGAAGCCGGCGGTGCAGATTTTGACTTTAATAAACAATCATACAATTTTACATTAAGAAATAAAAATTTAATTGTTGGGAATTCTGAACAATTTAATTTAAAAATTTTACATAAATTAGGAGAATATTCATGAGTATTAATAATGTATCATTCATTGGCTTAGGTGTGATGGGATATCCTATGGCAGGTCACTTACAAAAAAATGGATATAATGTAACTGTTTTTAATCGTACAGAAACAAAGTCTGAAAAATGGATTAGTGAATTCAAGGGTCAGATGGCTAAAACGCCTGGTGATGCTTCTAAAGATGCTGAAATAGTGTTTATGTGTGTTGGAAGAGATGAAGATATTATTGAAGTTATGGAAGGAGAAAATGGAATAATTACTAAAATTAAAGATAAATCAATTATAGTTGATCATACAACTGCCTCTGCAGAGATAGCGAGAAAATATTCAGAAAAACTAAAACCTAAAAATATTGGTTTTCTTGATGCCCCCATATCAGGTGGTCAAGCAGGAGCTGAAAATGCTGCTTTATCAATTATGATAGGTGGAGAAGTCCAACACTATGAAATTGTTAAACCAGTTTTAAAATCTTATGGAAAAGCAATAGAGTTAATTGGCTCTTCTGGATCTGGACAAATCGCAAAAATGATTAATCAAATTTGTATAGCAGGATTGGTACAAGCTTTATCAGAAGCAATGGCTTTTGGGAAAAAAGCAAACGTTGATATGGAAAAAGTCTTAAGTGTTATTTCTAGAGGAGCTGCCCAATCTTGGCAGATGGAAAATAGATACCGAACAATGTTAGATGGAAAATTTGATTATGGTTTTGCTGTAGATTGGATGCGAAAAGATTTATCAATTTGTTTTAATGAAGCAAAAAAAAATGGAGCTAGATTACCTATTACTGAAATTATTGATAGATATTATGCCGAAGTTCAAAAAAATGGAGGTAATCGTTTAGATACTTCTTCTTTGATGACATTAGTCGATAAATAATGTCAAAAAATTTATTATTAGCCATTATATTATTAATTGCCTCATCTTTTTTTTGGTCAGGTAATTTTTTTGCAGGAAAAATTGCACATTTAAGTGAACTTACTCCTTTCAAATTAGGTTTTTTTAGATGGTTGCTTGCATTTTTAATTTTACTTCCATTTACATATTCTAATATTATTAAAAATATAAATTATTATAAAAATAATTTGTTACTAGTTTCATTTTTAGGTGTTTTAGCTGTAGCAATATTTAATTCTTTTACATACATATCTTTACAAACTACACAGGTTATTAACTCTACTTTAATGGCATCTGCATCACCTGTAATGATGATTGGTTTTTCATGGTTAATTTTTAAAACAAAAACAAATTTTTTACAATTTTTTGGAATTTTTATGTCACTATTAGGAGCTTTTTCAATTATTTTAAAAGGAAATATCAATAACTTAATTGATTTAACTTTTACTTTAGGCGATTGGTGGATGTTTGGAGCTGTAGTATCATGGTGCTTATATTCTGTTTTATTAAAAAAAATAGATAATACAATCTCTCAATTAGCTACTTTAGAAGTAATGGTGTTTATTGGATTAATATTTATTTTTCCATTTTACATTTTTGAATGTTTAAATTCATCCTATTTACCAACAAAACAAGTTGATTATATTATTATTATTTATGTTGCTATTTTTGCAAGTATTGTTGCTTTCTTTTCATGGAATAAAGGAGTATCAATAATAGGTGCAAATAGAGCAAGCTTATTCTTACATTTAATACCTGTGTTCAGCGCAGTGTGGGCAATATTATTTCTTAATGAGCAGTTTGCTTTTTTTCATATTATTGGAGTAATTTTTATATTATCAGGAATAGTTTTATCTAATATAAAATTAAAAAATGACTAAAATAACTAAAACAGATAAAGAATGGAAAGCTCTTTTAACGGAAGACGAATATTATGTAACTAGACAAAAAGGAACAGAACCTCCTTTCTCTGGTAAAAATTTTGAAATTATTAATGGTGGTATTTTTAAATGTAAATGCTGTGGTAATGAATTATTTAATAGTTCATCAAAATATGATTCTTATTGTGGATGGCCAAGTTTTTTTGAGCAAATATCACCCGAAGCAATTAAAACAGAGACTGATAGATCTCATGGAATGGTGCGTATTGAAATTATGTGTGCCAAATGTGATGCGCATTTGGGCCATGTTTTTGATGATGGGCCTCAGCCAACTGGCAAAAGATACTGTGTAAATTCATTATCAATAAATTACGAAGAATTTGAATAATTCCTTTTACACTCAATTATTTTCATCAATAGGCCATGCTTTAATGCATATGTTTGCAGCATTCTATTTCGTAATAGTTTTAACTATAGAAAAAGAGTGGAGTATCTCATATGATCAATTAATTCGTTTATGGTCCTTAGGGGCACTATTAATTGGAATTGGCGCAATACCTTTTGGTTGGTTAAGTGATAGATGGTCACGCTCAGGAACAATGACAATAATGTTTATTGGAATGGGTCTTGCTTCTATTTTATGTGGTTTTAGCACTTCAATATCTTACTTATTTATTTCCTTATCTTTACTTGGCTTTTTTTGTTCAATTTATCATCCTGTAGGTATTCCTTGGGTTATTCATGCTACAAAAAAACAGGGGAGAGCACTTGGTGTAAATGGTATTTTTGGTGGGGTAGGGATAGGTTCTGGTGCCTTTGTAGCTGGCACTCTAACAGAATTACTTAATTGGCAACTAGCTTTCATATTGCCCGGTTTAATCTCTATTATTATGGGATTTATTCTTATTTACTTAATCTTAATTGATAAAATATCTTACAAAAATTATTTTATTAAAAATGATCAGAAAGATCATTCGCGTAATGAAATGGTTTTAATTGCATTAATAATGCTTTTATCAATGTTTGCCCTTGGATTATCTTTTCACAATACACAAACAGCCTTACCAAAAGTTTTTGAAATACGAATTAGTAACACAAACTCAATTCAAATTGGATTTATGATAGCAATTATCTATTTTATTTCTGGTGCAACAACATTTGTTGGGGGCTTACTTGCTGATCGTTTTAATTTAAAAACTATTTACTTAATTGGTATATTTCTTCAGTTTCCTTGCTACCTAGGAATAGCTTACATATCTGGTTACTCTATAGTATTATTATGTATTCTAGCTGCCGTATTTAATGCTAGTATTTTGCCTACAGAAAATCTTCTACTTGGAAGATTTACACCTCAAAAGTATCATGGTGTTGTATACGGAATAAAATTTATTTTAGCATTTGGTTCAGGACCAATTTCGGTATTTTTAATTTCAGAAATATATTCGATAACTTTAGAATTTACTTATTTGTTTTTAATTAATGCAATAATGATGGCTATAGTTTCATTATTTATTATTTTCTTACCCATTCAAAGTAATCAAAGAATAGCTACTCAGGATTAGATTTTATCTCTTCAAGATAAATAATAACTTCATTAAATTTTTCATCAGGTATATCTTTATACGTCATACCAAAATAATTTTTTACCTCTAAAGCAACATGCGCATAAGGATTTCTACCCTTTGGATGATTAGGGTGATCAGGTAATTTTCCTTTTAAAAAATCACCAGTTTCTTGAATTAATTTCCAAATTTTAGATGTGTTTTCTTTATTCAATTTATCTAGCTAAAGCACCCATTGGATCCCAAGGTGCAAGTGCTACTGGCTCCATGTCTAAATATTTTAAAAGTCTTTTATTTAGATATTTTTTATCAATGACAACTTCATAGGTATATTCATCAAACCATTCATCTGTCATCATCATATATCCTTGATTGCCACTTTTTGTTCCCCAGCTATTTTCAATTTTCCATTTAGTTGAATTTCTTTTTTTAATATCGACACCTGTTAAAAGCATGGCATGAGTCATTTCACTATCACCGTACTCTAAGCGAGTCTGTTTATTCATTTTAAATGAGGTTTGAAAAACATTTTCATAGTCATAAATGCCCATATCAAGTACACCCAAATCACGACTAAAACGTTTCCCAACATCACAACCAAACCATACAGCTTCGTTATTTTTTATTGAGTCCATCGCCGATTTTTTTAATTCTTTAATATCTACATTTAAATATTTAATAATTTGTCCTTCAACGACATTACCAAGATATTCAACCGTGTACATTGTATTAAATTTTTTATTGCTCATTGGAGCATGAATTAAGCAAACTTTATCTTTAATATTGATATCAGCATATTTTTTGGAGAAATCAATTGGTGTCATATCTGAAATAACAATGTGTCTATTATCTTTATTTCTAGTAGACCAATTGATAACATCTGGTGGTTGACCAAGAAACATTGCCAGTAAATTATAAATTGTTTCCATCATGTCTTTTTTAAGAGCTGAAGAATTTTTTGCTGGTTTCTTTCTTAGTATAGAGGCAAACTCTCTTAATTTGTGAGTCAAGATATAATTCATAGCACCAGATTTACTGCTATGATTGGTTTCAGGCATTACGTCTTTAGGTACTGCACCATATTTATTAATTAAGTTAACAAACATATCCCACTGTCCACCATCTTGCACAGGTGCTTTTAAAAGATGAGTAATTAATCTGCTCTCATATGATTCATCTCTTGATTTGATAATATTCTCTAAAAAATAGTTTGCTTTCTCTAACTTATCCCAAAACATGAAATAATTTTGTGAAAACTCAAATGTATTTAGTTCAAGGCTATCAACAACTTGCAAACGCATAAGATTTAATCCTGCAAATCCCCAACATCTACCTGATGCCATTTGGTTTGTTGCTGGTAGTTCTTTTTTTATTAGATTAGAGAAATTATGATTGATTTGACTAAAATTTTCCCAATTGAGTGCAACATTGGCTAAATCATTTTTTATTAATGCATTTCGTGAAGCTGTATTTTTATTATTTCTTAAAAATTTATTTTTGAAAGTTTTGATTGTTGATAGAGATATATTTTTTGCCATAGTCTCTATTTAAAACTATTTCAGCTTAATTCAATTCTTAACTGTTTTTTTCTTTTTTTTGAGACCCATTTTAGCTTTTCTTTCATCAATTAACCTAATGGCATCTTCTAGTTTTAAGCTATCAATTGTTTGATCACCAAGAATTGATGCATTTATTTTTCCACATTTTACATATGGTCCAAACTTTCCATCATGGGCAGTAATATTTTTCTTTTCTGTTGGATGCTCTCCAAATGTTTTTAACGTCGCATTACCTCTCTGTGTAGGCTTAGCAATTAATTCAATGGCTCTTTCAAGTTCAATATCAAGAATATTATCTGTTTTTTCTAGAGCTTTATATTTTTTATCATGCAAAATATATGGTCCATACATTCCAATACCGGCACTAACTGTTTTGTTTGTTTCAGGATGAAATCCTAATTTACGTGGCAAACCAAGTAATTGAATAGCTGTGTTTAATCCAATTTCATCGGGTTCAAAATTCTTAGGAATAGAAACTCTTTTTGGTTTTTTTTCTTTTGTCCCTTCACCAACTTGCATATAAAATCCATAAGGACCTTTTCGAAGAGTAATCATTTCTCCTGTTTCAGGATAAATACCAATTTCTTTTGGCCCACTAAGAGCAGCGCCATCTTTATCATTTAATTGATTAAACTGAACTGTATATTTGCAATCAGGATAATTAGAGCAGCCAATGAATCCTCCAAACTTTCCAACTTTTATTCCTAGTCTTCCATTATCACAGGTTGGACATTTCCTTTTTTCATCTGCTCCGTTTGGTGGAAAGAAATGAGAACCCAAGGCTTCATCCAACACATCAATGACTTCTCTGTTTGATTTACCTACAGTTTCGTCACAAAGTTGTTTAAATGTTTCCCAAAATTTTCTTAGAACCTCTTTCCAATCAAGCTTACCATCAGAAATTTCATCAAGTTGATTTTCAAGATCAGCGGTAAAATCATATTCGACATATTGATTGAAATATTTCTCTAAAAATATCGATACTATTCTTCCTCTATCATGAGGATTAAAACGTTTTTTATCTAAAATTACATAATCTCTATCTTGTAGAACTTTAATAATAGAAGCATAAGTAGACGGTCTGCCAATACCAAGTTCTTCAAGTTTTTTAACTAAGCTTGCTTCGGTGTAACGAGGAGGAGGGGAGGTAAAATGTTGTGTCTTTTCAAGTTCTCGTAAATTTAAACTCTCGCCTTCACTCATGGCAGGAAGAATTGTTTCTTTTTCTTCATCTTTATCATCATCTTTAGCTTCTTGATAAACTTTGTACATTCCAGGAAACTTAATTGTTGACCCATTTGCTCGTAAAACAATTTTTTTATCTTCGTTTGTAATATCAACAGCTACTTGATCTAATATGGCACTCGCCATTTGTGAACTTACCGCTCTTTGCCAAACAATTTCATATAGCTTGTATTCTTCTAAAGTAATGTATTGCTTAATATCTTTTGGTGTTAGGTAAATATTTGTTGGTCTAATACATTCATGTGCTTCTTGAGCATTTTTAGCCTTCGATTTATAAACTCTTGGTGCTTCTGGTAAATAGTTTGCACCGTAATTATCAGTAACAAAACCTCGAACTTGATTAATAGCTTCTTTTGACATGACGACACTGTCTGTTCGCATATAAGTTATTAAGCCAGTTGTTTCTCCTTTAATGTCTGTTCCTTCATAAAGGCGTTGAGCTGTACGCATTGTTTGGCTCGCGCTAAGACCGAGTTTACGACTAGACTCAATTTGCATTGTAGATGTAGTAAAAGCAGGATAGGGATTTCTTCTAGCTTCTTTTTTCGTAATATTTCCAACAGTGAAAGTAGAATTTTTAATATCATTAAAAATTTTTGTCGCCTCACTCTCATTTTTAATATCAAGTTTATCTACTTTATTCCCATCATAAACTGTAAGTCTGGAATTAATAATTTTATCTTCTTTATTTCTAAACTCGCCTTGTAAAGACCAATATTCCTGTGGAGTAAATTTTTCTATTTCAAGTTCTCTCTCACTAATTATTCTTAAGGCTACAGATTGAACTCTACCAGCTGATTTTGAACCTGGTAACTTTCTCCATAGTACTGGAGAAAGTGTAAAACCAACAAGAAAATCTAACGCTCTTCTTGCCAGATAAGCATTTACTAAATTTTCATCTATTTCTCTTGGTTCTTTAAGACTATCAAGAACTGCATTTTTTGTAATTTCATTAAATGTAACTCGGTGAATATTTAATTTTGAAAGTGATGAATTATCTCTAAGTAGTTTTTCTACATGCCAAGCTATGGCTTCACCTTCACGGTCGGGGTCAGTGGCTAGATATAAATTTTCAGATTTTTTCGCTGCATCTGTTATTTCTTTTATAACTTTTTTTCCACGATCACTGGTTTCCCATTTCATTTGGAAATCATTTTCAGTATCTATCGCATCATTTTTTGCTGATAAATCTCGGACATGCCCGACGCTTGCGAGAACTTTGAAGTCAGAGCCTAAATATTTATTAATAGACTTTGCCTTTGATGGTGATTCAACAATTAATACGTTCATAAATTTTGGCCCCAAATTTCAGTTTAAAGATAATTCGTCAAGAAATTTTAAAAAAAAGTATATTTTTACTTGGATAATTTAATTTTACTTTCAGTTTTATTTAGCAGTCTTTTAATGTTTTCTGTGTGTTTAAGATAAATAATTAAACTTAAATAAATAAAGAATATTAGAATATAAAAATTAAAATTAATAAAAATATAAAATGCTGGAGCTACTAAAATTCCAATTAAAGATCCAAGAGAAGAGTATTTACTTACAAAAGCAGTAACAAGCCATACTAATAAAAATAAAATTGCAATGTAAGGATTAAAACCAAATAAAAAACCAATATACGTTGCTACTCCTTTTCCGCCTTTAAATTTTAACCAAACAGGATAGATATGACCTAATATGGCAAAGTGACAGAGAAGTATTTTAATTAATAAAGAAATATCTTGAAAATACATTTGTAAAATGAGGAATGGAAGAAAGCCTTTAAGAATATCAAAACAAAGAACAATTAATGCTACAAATTTATTTCCTGTTCTTAAAACATTTGTTGCACCTACATTTCCAGAACCAACCTTTCTAATATCTCCCAAACCAAATAATTTTGTAAAAATCAATGCAAAGGGTAATGATCCTATTACATAAAATAATATGATTAATGATAAACTACTTACTAAAGTCATCTCTATTTTTAATAATTAAGTCTAAGCATGCCATTCGTACTGCAACGCCCATAGCAACCTGTTCTTGTATTAAGCTTCTAGTGATATCATCGGCAAGTTTTGAGTCTATTTCAACACCACGGTTCATTGGACCTGGATGCATAACGAAAGCATTTTTTTTTGCATATTTAAGTTTATTGTAATCTAAACCATACTTTTTAAAATAAGTCTTTTGATTTGGCATTATTTTTCCAACTATTCTTTCTTTTTGTATACGTAGCATCATAACAATATCACAATTTTGTAATCCCTTTTTCATTTCCGTATAAACATTCACAGGTAGTTTATTTAAACTTTTTGGTAACCACTCCTTAGGTCCAATAACATTTATTTTTGCACCTAACTTTGATAGTATGATTATGTTTGATCGAGCAACACGGCTATGTAAAATATCCCCGCATATAGCAATTTTTAATTTTGAAAAATTTTCAAATTTATTTTTTATAGTAAGTGCATCTAATAATGCTTGTGTGGGATGCTCATGACTGCCATCACCAGCATTAATTACAGACGCATCTACTGTTTCTGAAATTTTTTTACTAATTCCTTCCTCTGGATGTCTTACGATTAAAACATCTGGATTCATTGAATTAATTGTAGTCATAGTATCAAGTAATGTTTCTCCTTTATTAATAGAGCTATCTTTAACCACTACATTAATGAGATCTGCTCCTAATCTTTTAGCAGCAACTTCAAAACTTGTTCTTGTTCTTGTTGAATCTTCAAAAAAAAGATTAAATATTGTTCTTCCTTCTAGAATATTAATTTTTTTAATTTTCTTTTTATTGAAAGATATGTATTTTTTGGATTCATCTAAGATATGCTCAATTTCTTTTTTAGTTAAATCTGCTGTTTCTACTAAATGAATTTTCTTAAAAATTTTTTTTGTTTGCTTTAATTGTATATTTGTTTTTGTAGAAAATGAGGAATAATATTTTAACGCTATTTTTTCTGCATCTTTAAGAATTTTTGAACCTGTAGAGGATCTGATCGCTTTTAATTTAGGCAATTTGACTTTCATTTGCCAATATTTTGAATTTTCTCTTTTATATAATTTTATATGTCCTGATTTAAGTAGTTTTGAATTCATATGTGTTAATAATGTGTAAGTATGTGTAAACTAATTTATAAATTATTTCTATATCTATCTAAATATCCTTGTAAGATATAAGCAGCTGATTGTTGATCAAGTTTACTTTTTATCTTTGTTTTACTTAAATCGGCTTTTCTCATTTCTTTAAAGATTACATCTGATGAAAATCTTTCATCCCAAAGAACCGTAGGTTTTTTAAAAAAGGTTTGAAGATTAATATTAAAATCTCGCACTAATTTGCTTTGTTTATTTTCAGTATTATCCAGGCTAATCGGCAGACCAAGAATAAATCCACCAATTTCATACTCATTCAAAATATCTTTCATGATGTTCAAATCTTTGTTAGTTCCTTTTCTTTGAATAATTGAAAGCGGTGTGGCTATTATTTTTGATCTATCACTTACAGCAACACCAATCGTTTTAGTTCCTAAGTCTAGACCTACAAGTATTTGTGATGTATTAAGGCCATCGATTAAATTATTTTGATCATTCATGTAATGGAGCTCATAAATTGAAGATTGACAAAAATACAATAAATAAAATTGCCCGTCTATCTAGAATAAAGTTAGATGGTACAGAATCTGAAGATTATATTAAGGATCTTAATTCCATTTTAGACTGGGTTGAACAATTAAATGAAGTAAATACTGAAAATATAGAACCGTTAAGTAATATATCATCATCTATTTTACCAAAAAGAGAAGATGTATCTAAAGATACTAATTCGAGTGATGAAATTCTTAAAAATGCCCCTGATAAACTTGAAGGTTTTTTTGCAGTACCAAAGGTGGTAGAATAATGTCTAAACCATCTTTAAAACAAACATTAAAAGATCTAGAGACAAAAAAAATATCAATAAGAGAATTAAGTCAGGATTATTTAAAAAGAATTAAGGAAAAAAAGAACTTAAATGTCTTTATTCATTTTAGTGAAGAGAATGTTTTAAAGCAGATAGATAACTTAGAGAAAGATAATTCAGCAAAAAAATTAAAAGGTATTCCGATTGCAATAAAGGATCTATTTTGTACTAAAAGTATGCCTACAACCGCAGCTTCAAAGATTTTAGAAAATTTTAATCCAACTTATGAATCATATGTTACTCAAAAATTATTAGATGAAGGATCTATTTTTGTTGGTAAAACAAATCTAGATGAGTTTGCTATGGGCTCAGCTACCAATACAAGTTTTTTTGGAAATACAATTAATCCCTTATCAAAAGAGAATGAGCCTTTAGCCCCTGGAGGTTCTTCTGGTGGTTCCGCAGCTGCTGTTGCTGCAAATTTATGTTTAGGCGCAACTGGAACAGATACAGGCGGATCAATAAGACAACCAGCAAGCTTTTGTGGTGTTGTTGGTATCAAACCAACATATGGTTTATGCTCACGATGGGGTATAGCTGCATTTGCATCTAGTTTGGATCAAGCAGGAATTTTTTCTCATAATGTTGAAGATGCATCAATATTATTACAATCAATCGCTGGATTTGATCAAAGAGATAGTACAAGTGCTAAAGTAGATATTCCAAATTATTTTGAAAATTTAGATCATGATCTAAATGGGAAAACTGTTGGTATACCAAAAGAGTATTCTATTGATGGTACACCAATGGAAATAAGTCAGATATGGGAAGATGCTATCAAAGTTTTAGAAAAAAAAGGTGTAAAAATTAAAAATATTTCGCTTCCGCATACAAAATATGCACTTCCTACTTATTATATAATCGCTCCTGCTGAAGCTTCATCCAATTTAGCTCGATATGATGGAGTAAAATATGGTTTTAGATCTGATGAAATTGATTCTCTTGATGAAATGTATGAAAATACAAGAGCCCAAGGCTTTGGGAGGGAAGTAAAAAGAAGAATTTTAATAGGAACATACGTATTATCTGCGGGCTATTATGATGCATATTATCTTAAAGCACAAAAAGTAAGAAAATTAATTGCAGATGATTTTAATAAAGCTTTTAAAGAATGTGATTTTATAGTTACTCCTACTGCACCAAGTGCTGCATTTCCTTTAAATGAAAAACAAAATGATCCTATCAAAATGTATTTAAATGATGTGTTTACCGTACCTGCTTCTTTAGCTGGATTACCAGGTATTTCAATCCCTTTTGGAAAAGATAAAAATAATTTACCTCTAGGTATTCAAATTTTAGGAAAACACTTTGATGAACAGCAAGTATTTAATGCTGCTGCATCTCTAGAAAGATCATATGAATAATTTAATAAAAGGTGAAAAGCACGATTGGGAAATGGTAATCGGTCTTGAAATTCATGCTCAAGTAAAATCAAATTCCAAATTATTTTCTTCATCATCAACAAAATTTGGCGCTTCACCAAATAGTCAAGTATCTTTAGTTGATGCTGCTATGCCAGGAATGTTGCCAGTAATTAATAAGTACTGTGTAGAACAGGCAGTAAAAACTGGAGTTGGTTTAAACGCTAAAATTAATAATTATTCCGTCTTTGACAGAAAAAATTACTTTTATGCTGATCTCCCGCAAGGATATCAAATTAGCCAGTATAAATATCCAATTGTTGGAGAAGGAAAAGTAACAATTGATTTTAAAGATGGAACATCAAAAGATATTAGGATTGTAAGATTACATTTAGAACAAGATGCTGGTAAAAGTTTGCACGATCAAAATCCTTCGAAAACATATGTAGATCTTAATAGATCTGGTGTTGCTTTGATGGAAATAGTTAGTGAGCCTGACATTAGAACACCTGATGAGGCCGGTATGTACATATCTAAAATCAGATCAATTTTAATGTATTTGGATACATGTGATGGCAATATGCAAGAGGGATCTTTAAGAGCTGATGTAAATATTTCAGTAAGAAAACCCGGAGATAAATATGGAACTCGTTGTGAAATTAAAAATTTAAACTCTATAAAATTTATTAAACAGGCTATTAATTATGAAGCAAAACGACAAATAGAAATATTGGAGTCTGGCGGTTATATTGAGCAAAACACAATGCTCTTTAATACATCTACTGGCAAAACTAGACCAATGAGAAATAAGGAGGAGGCTCATGATTATAGATACTTCCCTGATCCCGATTTACTTCCACTAAATATTTCTGAAAAAGAAATAGACAAAATTAAATCGTCAATTCCAGAGCTTCCAGATCAACTTAAGAATAAATTTATGGTGACTTATAAATTATCTAATTATGATGCCTCAGTATTAACTACAGAGAAACAAATATCTGATTATTTTAATCAATCAATAAATTCAGATCCAGATTTAAAACATAATGCAAAAATAGTTGTAAATTGGATTACTTCTGAATTATTTTCATTATTAAATAAAAATAATATAGAATTGATCAATTCTCCAGTTTCACCTAAGAACTTAGGAGAACTTGTGAAGTTGATTTCTATAAACGAAATTTCTGGAAAAATTGCAAAAGACGTATTGGAAGATATGTTTTCTTCTGGAAAAACAGCAAGACAAATAGTAGATGAACAAGGCTTGCAACAAGTCACAGATCAGGCAGAAATAGAAAAAGTAATTGATGAGGTAATTGCAGAAAACCCAAAAATGGTTGAACAGTATCTTGATGGTAAAGATAAATTATTAGGCTTCTTTGTCGGTCAAGCAATGAAACTTACTAAAGGAAAAGCTAATCCAAAAATATTAAATGATATTTTAAAGCAAAAATTAAATAAATAACATTAAACGTAAAGAATAGCATCTATAGGCGATAATGATAAAAGTAATAGTTATCCATATCATATTGCCTTTATAATTTTCTGCTGATCTCCAAATTCCTATTGATATCAAAATTGTCCAAATAAAAATAAAAATTTTTGAGATTAAAGCAAGATTTGTAAAATCTAAAAATGGTATTTGAGAGAAGGAGCTATCTGTATTAAAAAAGTAAATTTCAAGATTAAATATTATTAGTAAAACAATACCATTTAGTAGTTCGCCAACTAGCCAATATGATTTCCAGAGTTTTATTTTTCCTTCAAAGAAATCTTTGATTATATTTGTATTAATCATTTTTATTTATGTTTAATATTATAATTGTTCTTAAAATTTTAAATAGCAATTCAATACTCTAAAGTCATTTATTGGGAGTTTTTAATGTGTAAGAAGTCCACAAAGAATGCCATTTTGCATAATTATCTTTTTTTTTATTGCTTCCCTCAATTATAACAACACTTTCAATTAAATATTTTGTATCGTTTGTTAAGAATAATTCAAAATAGCCATTATCATTTGTTCTATAAATTTCTTTTTTAAAATTACCTTTCTTAATACTCATTATTGAAACTTTATGATTAGGAAGTATTTTATTTTTATATTCCAATAGAATTCTCTTATTATTATTCAAATCTATAATTGGATTATCTAAAAAAATTAATTCAAAATCCATACCTGTATCAAAATCATTACCATCAAAATTATCAAAACTTATCAGACATTTTGCATATCTTTTGTAACTTTCGAAAAAATTATCTGGATATTTTTTTTCTTTATGTTTTTTTATCAGATCATGATATCCTTTTTGTCTAGCAAATATTTCAAACTTGAGTAATTCATTATATTCAACATAATTCATTGCAGATTCAACTTGTATTACATTTAAACCTTTTGACATTTTTTTAATTTTTAGAGCTGGAATATCACCCAATCTACCTTTAATTTTATTTTTCTTATCATAAGTATAAAGATTTAAACTTTTAAAATATTCTTTAACAAAAGGTATTGGGGAGCCTTCAAAATTTTCTCCAATAACAATATTGGCTTCAGCTATTTCATTATTAGTAAAGTGATATTTATTCGGATTTATCCAATATTCATGACTCAATGCGTTCTTAGTTATTGAAGTTAGGATAAAAATAAATATTAACTTTTTTATAGAAAATTTCATCATGTCCTCTTATATAAAAATTATAAAGTTATATCTATTTTTAATTCTATTTTGTTTTCTAAATTTATTTTCAACATCTTCTATTAGTCATGAAATCAAGCCATCTATTGCAGATTTTACTTATGATGAAAGTTATTTGAATTTTAAATTAAGATTAAACGCTGAATTGATATTATCTAATATTGATGCATCTACTGTTTCTAATACAGACTCTTCATCATTAAGAAAAAATTATGATAAATTAAGAATTTTAACTAAAAATGAACTTGAACAAATGTTTCAAAATTCTTGGAAAAAAATAAGTTCTAATATTAATATTAAAATTAATAATGAAACAAAGAAAATTACTTTAATTAAAATTGAAGTTGAAGAAGTAAAAAATATTGAAATCAGTAGAGATACACATGTTTACTTTAGAGTTTCATTAGATGAAAATTCTGAACAATTTACATTTAGGTGGGTTAAAAAATACGGCCCAATTATTTTAAGAGAGAATAATAATAACAAATTAGAAGATGAATTAGTTACAGAATATTTGCAATCAGGAATTGAATCAAGTCAATTTTCATTTAAGGAAAATAATTTTAGTAAAAAATTTAATAGCTTCGCAAAATTTTTTGCACTTGGAATTCAACATATAATTCCAAAAGGATTAGATCATATTTTGTTCATATTTGGACTGTTTTTATTTTCATCATCTTTAAAAAAATTAATTTCTCAAATAACTATCTTTACTATTGCTCATTCCATTACTCTCATATTTGTTTCTTTATCTTTAATGAGAATTAATCCTCAAATTGTTGAACCTATCATTGCACTTTCTATAGTTTATATTGGATTAGAAAATATTTTTAAAAAATACTTAAAAGAATATTTAAGATATGTTGTAATCTTATTTTTTGGATTACTTCATGGTTTAGGATTTGCATTAGTTTTGAGTGATATAGGTTATAAAAGTAGTGATTTATTTATAAATCTCATCTCGTTTAATCTTGGTATTGAAGTTGCTCAAATATCTATTGTATTGGTTCTATATCTATTAGTTGCTATAAACTTTGGAAAAAATAAAAATTATAGAATTTTTTTTCAAGTTCCATCTTCTATATTAATTTCTAGTATTGGGTTATATTGGTTTTTTGATAGAATTAATTTTATTTAATCAAATTTACCAGGATTAAAATTATCAAACCACTAAAGAAAGAAGATTTAAGAACTTCTAATTTTAATAAAATTTTAAGTACGCTATGGGGACAATGAATTTGTAATTTATACTTAGAAATGCTTTTTTTGATAATTCCTTAATTGTTAACAATATTATAAATATTAATTAAATAATGTTGAGATTCCAGTCTATTTTCGTTATTACATCATTATAAGTACTATGAATAAACAACAGGAGAGATGGGTGAGTGGCTTAAACCACAGGTTTGCTAAACCTGCGAAGGAAGTAATTCCTTCCGAGGGTTCGAATCCCTCTCTCTCCGCCATAAATAATTAATTATGTTCTTTGGAAGTATACCAGCTGTAATAACACCATTTAAAAACAATAAAGTTGATTATGAATCATTAAATAATGTTGTAGAATATCTAATTAGTAATCAATCAAATGGATTAGTTCCTTGTGGTACAACTGGAGAGTCGCCTACATTATCTCATGAAGAACATAAAAAAATAATTGAAGAAACCATAAGAATAAATGATAAAAGAGTGCCTGTAATCGCTGGCACAGGATCTAATAACACAATAGAAGCAATTGAATTTACACAGCATGCCGAAAAAGTTGGTGCAGATGCTGTTTTAGTTGTAACTCCTTATTATAATAAACCAACGCAATCAGGTTTATATCAGCATTATAAGTCTATTGCTGATAATTCAAACATTCCTATTATAATATATAATATTCCAGGTAGATCCATTATTGATATGTCAATTAATACAATGATTAAATTATCAAAATTGAAAAATGTTATAGGGGTTAAGGATGCAACCAATGATTTATTTAGACCAGTTTTAACCAATAAATTAATGAACTCTGAATTTTGTTATTTATCAGGTGAAGATGGTACTGCTTTAGCATATCTTGCTCAAGGAGGTCACGGTTGTATATCAGTTACAGCTAATATAGCGCCAAAACTATGTTCAGATATGCACTTACATTGGAGAAATGGAAATATTTCAAAAGCTCAAGAAATTAATTTAAAATTATCGACACTTCATAATGCACTGTTTTTAGAATCTAGTCCAGGACCTGTAAAATATGCTGCTTATCTAAAAGGTCTTTGCGAGGCTGAAACAAGATTGCCATTAGTTGAAATAAGTGAAGAAACAAAAAAAGAAGTAAAAAAATGTTTATTTGAGAATGAATTACTATAAATGAAAGTTATTGCCGCAAATTCGCGAGCTAATTTTGATTTCCATTTTACAGATAAATTTGATGCCGGTATAGTCTTATCAGGTTCTGAGGTTAAATCATTAAGGATAAACACTGGATCGTTGAGAGGTTCATATATTATAGAAAAAAATAAAGAACTATGGCTTTCAAATTGTTTTATAAAAAAATATAATAATACTAATGAAAAAAACTACTTACCAAATAGAGATCGAAAACTACTTCTTAAAAAAAAACAAATTGATAAAATTTTAAGTTCCTTAAAAAAAGACGGAATATCTTTAATTCCTATAAACATATATTTTTCTAATAAAGGATTGGCCAAATTATTATTTGGCCTCGGTAAAGGAAAGAAAAAATACGATAAAAGACAGTCAATAAAGGAAAAAGACTGGAATATGAAAAAAACTAGGATGCTTAAAAATAATTAATTTGTTTACTTTTGAAATTTCATATTTATAAGCCCTATATGGCGAGAATAACAGTAGAAGATTGTATAGATAAATTTCCAAGTAGATTTGAATTAGTGTTGGTTGCAGCCAATAGAGCACGTAAACTATATGCAGGTGAAACATCAAATATTGAAAAAGATAACGACAAAAATACTGTAATTGCTCTAAGAGAAATTGCTGAAGAAACCTTATCAATTGAACAATTAAAAAATGATTTGATAGAGGAATATCAAACAGTTACTTTTAATGATGAAGAAGAAATTGAAGATTTAAGTGATAAAGATATTGAAAGTAATGAAAGTGAAAAAAATCCAATAGAAAATTTATCAAATGATGATGCTACAATTGAAGATAATATCTCATCAAATAAAGAAAGTCTCATTCAAGATGAAGCAAACGCTAATAATTCTCCTGAACTAACTGATGATAATTCTCAAAAAAAATTAGACAATTCAGAAAATATATAATTTTATTTCCTAGATTATGGATTTAGATATTTATAAGGAACTCGATAAATTAATCGATTATCTAAAATCTGGTGAAAGAAAAAAAGTAATAAACGCTTTAAAACTCAGCGAGCATGTTCATAGTAACCAATTAAGAAAATCAGGAGATCCATTTATAATTCATCCTCTTGAAGTAGCTAAAATATTAACTTCCATAAAACTAGATGGAGATTCAATTGCTGCGGGTTTGTTGCATGATACATTAGAAGACACCAACTTAAATATTATCGAAATAGAAGATAAATTTGGAAAGCAAATTTCCGATTTAGTTGAAGGTTTAACTAAAATAAATAAATATTCTTTAAAAAATAATAATCAAAAATTTGGTGAAAATTATAAAAAACTTATTTTAGCTACTACTAAAGATTTAAGAGTAATATTAGTAAAGTTAGCTGATAGGCTACATAATATGAGAACTATAAAATTTATTTATGATAATAATAAAAAAACTTCTATAGCTCTTGAGACAATTGAGGTTTTTGCTCCTCTTGCTCAAAGACTTGGAATGAAAGAATGGCAAGACGAGTTAGAAGATCTTGCATTTCAAGTAATAAATCCTGATGCAAGAAAATCTATTATCGACAGATTGGAATACCTAAAATCCAAAGATGAAAATATTATCGATGAAATAAGATATGAATTAAAAAAAATTTTTTTAAGAGAAGATATTTTTTGTAAAGTAGAAGGAAGAATTAAATCACCATTTTCAATATGGAACAAAATTAAAAACAAAAATATTTCCTTTGAACAACTTTCTGATATTATGGCATTTAGAATTATTACTAACTCAACAAGAGAATGCTATAGATGCTTAGGGGTTATCCATAAGCTATTTCCTTACATACAAGGTAGATTTAAGGATTTTATATCCACTCCAAAATCCAATGGATATAGGGCATTACATACATCAGTTCTCGGTCCAAGAAATAAAAAAATTGAAATTCAATTTAGATCTAATGTTATGGATCAAATCGCAGATTTTGGAGTTGCAGCTCATTGGAAATATAAGGATCCAAAAAAAATTAAAGAAAAAGATGCTAAAGAATATATTTGGATACATGATTTAATTGATTCGATGAATGCATCGAATTCACAAGATGAATTAATTGAAAATTCAAAACTTAAAGTTTTTCAAAATGATATATATGTTTTTACTCCAAAAGGTGATGTCATAGAATTACCAAAAAATGCAACCCCTGTAGATTTTGCCTATGCTATACATAGTCAAATTGGTGACAAATGTGTAGCAGCAAAAATAAATGGTAAGTTACAACCACTAAAAACTATACTAAAAAATGGGGATCAAATAGAAATTATTACCTCAGAAACTTCTCAGCCTTCTCCACTATGGCAACGATTTGCTGTTTCTACTAAAGTGAAATTAGAGTTAAGAAGATTTTTAAGATCAAAAAAAAAGGATGAACATATTATTTTTGGAAGAGAGATACTTTATAATTTTTTTCAAAAAGAAAATTATGAGATTACCCCTTCAATAGAAGAAATTATAAAAAAAGAATTTAATCTTAAATCCATGGATAACTTATATGAAATGCTTGGATCTGGATCTATAACAGCTTTTACAGTATTAAAAAAAGTTTATCCTGAGTATAGCTATTCCAAAAAAAAATTATATGATAATGGATCTAGTAATTCTGTGCAATTAAAAGGTTTAACAGCAGGAATGTCTTATCACCTCGCTGGATGTTGTTCTCCACTACTTGGTGATAATATAGTAGGAATAGTTACTGCTGGAATTGGAGTGGCTGTACATACAATAGATTGTAAAACTCTAACTTCTTATCAAGACTCTCCTGATAGATGGTTGGATCTTTCTTGGGAATTTAATAAAAATATAAATACTAATTCAAATTCTAGGATTGTCGTTGTCTTGTATAACAAACCTGGAAGTTTAGGAAAAATAACAACAGTAATTGCAAAAAATAATGGTAATATATCTAATATTAATTTTTTAGTTAGAAAAATTGATTTTTTTGAAATTTTAATAGATATTGAAGTCAGAGATGCAAAGCACTTGCAAAATATAATTGCAGCTTTAAGAATGGAGTCTGTTGTTTCATCTTTAGAAAGGTTAAAGGGTTAAAAGGTTAAAGAATGATCATAGGTTTAGGTTTAGATATAATTGATATAAGACGAATCAAAAAAACTTTTGAAAAATATGGTGATAGATTTAAAAAAAAGTGTTTTCATAAAAATGAAATTTTAAAATCAGATACAAGATTTAATTCTATTGAATCCTATGCCAAAAGATATGCTGCAAAAGAAGCTTGCGCTAAAGCTCTAGGTACCGGTTTAGCAAAAGGAGTTTTTTGGAAAGATATTGAGGTTAGAAATAATAACTTAGGTAAACCTTATATTATTCTTCACAATAGGGCTAAAAATATTTTAAAAAATAAAAATAATTACAGTATAGAATTATCTCTTTCTGATGAAAAAGACTTTGCTTTAGCAAATGTTATAATATTTGAATGAAGACAAAAAATAAATTTTTAAATAATATATTATCTGTTTTTATAGCTGTGATCGCAGCAATATTAATTAGATCTTTCTTATTTGAACCATTTAATATTCCATCTGGATCTATGAAACCAAATTTATTAGTTGGTGATTTTATTTTTGTATCAAAGTATTCTTATGGTTATTCCAGACATTCCTTTCCTTTTTCATTAGGTGATCCTGCAGGAAAATTGATATCAGGAAAATTTTTAGAAAGATTGCCTAAAAGAGGTGATGTAGTTGTTTTTAAAACACCTGAAAATAATAGAACTGATTATATTAAAAGAATAATTGGTTTACCCGGAGATAAAATAAAAATAATAAATGGAGAAATTCAAATTAATGAAAAAAGAATTCTTAAACAAAAGATTGATGAATTTATTGATACAGATAACAGTGAATTGCACATTAATGATGGAAGAAGAAGGCAATATCTAGAATACTTCTATGATCAAGAGATTAAAGTTCTGGATTTAATTGATGGAACTTTTGCAGATAATACTAATGAATTTAGAGTTCCAGAAAACAAATATTTTGTAATGGGGGACAATAGAGATAACTCCCAAGATAGTAGATTCCAGTCCGTAGGTTATATTCCAGCAGACAATATTATTGGTAAAGCTGAATTTATTTTTTTCTCACTTGAGAACGCTAGATTTTTAGAAATTTGGAAATGGCCAACATCAATTAGATACAATAGATTATTTAAAAAAATTAAATGATTTTAAAAAGAAAATTAAATTTATTTGAAAAAAATATTAAATATAAATTTAAAGACTTAAATTTTTTAAAACAATCATTAACACATCCAAGTTTTTACATTGACTCAAAATCTTTAGAAAAAAAATTTAATCAATTTGAAAGATTAGAATTTTTAGGTGATAGAGTTCTAGGTTTAGTCGTAGCTTCATTATTGTTTAATAAAAATATAAATCTAAAAGAAGGCGATTTATCTAAAAAATATTCATATTTAGTACAAAAGGATTTTTTATATAAAATTTCCCAACAATTATCTATCCAAAAATATCTTCTTTACGATTTTAATAAAAAAAATAAAAAAATGCTTATTTCAATTTTATCAGATGCGGTAGAGTCTTTAATAGGTGCCATATTTATTGATGGAGGTTACAGAGCTGCTTTTAATTTTATCAATATACATTGGAAAGCCTATTTAGATATTGAGATTTCAAATATACTAGATCCAAAAACAGCACTTCAAGAGCTTTCTCAGCAAATATCTAAAAAATTACCAGATTATAAACTTGTGAATAAAAAAGGACCATCACATTCTCCAGTATTTACAATAAATCTTAAAGTTCTAAATTTAAATAAAATTGTTGCAGATGGCACTTCTATAAGAGAAGCAGAACGTAAAGCAGCTAATGAAGCCTTAAAAATAATTAATGCAAAAAAAACTACTTAAAATTTGCATTGTTGGCAAAACAAATGCTGGAAAATCAACTTTATTGAATTCTTTAGTTGGAGAAACTGTATCTATCTCAAATAAAAAAATTAATACCACTGAAGATTTAATAATTGGTTTAGTCAATTTAAAGAATAATCAACTTATTTTTTATGATACTCCAGGTATTAATAACTTGAAAAAGAATACAAATTTCAAAATTAACTTCAAAAGAAATTTATGGCAGGGACTTAATGAATCAGACTTAATTATTTATTTGATTGACATAAAAAACTATTACAAAGATGAAATAAAAAATCATATTTTAAAATTAAATGAAACAAAAAAAGATATAATAATAATTTTTAACAAAAATGATTTAATTGATAAAAAAACTATTTTACCAAAAATTAAAGAATTAGATTGTGAATTAAAAGTAGATTCATATTTTTCTATTTCAGCAAAAAAAAAATTGGGAATTGATAATTTAAAAACTTATTTAATTAAAAAGACTTATTTTTCTGAGTGGATATTTAATAATAATGAAATTACAAATAAAGATGATATTTTTATATCTAACGAGTGTACAAGAAGCATGATGCTTTCTCTATTGAATAAAGAAGTTCCTTATAATATTGAAATAATTAATAAGACTTTTAAATATTTAAGGAACAGTGAACTTAAAATAAAACAAGAAATAAAAATAAGTAATAATAGATATAAAAAAATAATTCTTGGTAAAAAGGGTGAAAAAATAAAAGAAATTAGAACTAAAAGTCAAAAATTTATATCTAAAATTTTAAAGACTAAAGTACATTTATACATCAATTTAGTTTTAGATGCAGATTAAGCATAGAGGTTTATTAGTCTATTCTAAGATCTATAAAGAGAATGACTTATTTATAAAATTTTTATCTCATAGAGATGAGCTATTTTCAGGTATAGTTTATGGTGGAACTGCTAAAAAAAATAAAAATGTTTATCAAGTCGGTTATTTTTTAGATTTTGAAATTTTTTATAAACCAAATAAACCTCTATCTTTAAAAGGTGAAATATCAAAACCATACGTCTCAAACATCGTAAACGATAAATATAAACTAAATTGTCTTCTTTGTATTACAGCACTAGTAAATCTCTCAATATTAGAGGGTCAAAAAATAAATAATATATTTAATATTGTTGACACTTTTCTAATCAAAATGTTTAATGAAAAAAAATGGTTTATAGATTTTTGTATTTTTTTATATCAGTTGTTAAAAATTATCGGATATGAAATAAATATTTATGATAGCAAAAAATATAAGTATTTTGACTTAGAAGAATTAAATTTTGATAGTAATATTAGGAACAACTCTATTGAGTTTCCATATAAATTTTTTGAAAAAAAAACAAAAATAGAAAAAAAAACAGTTAATCAAATACTTAATATTTTTGAGACTGTATTTATTAAAAATCATTTATCCAATCTTAATCTACAATTGCCAAATCAGTATCATTTATTTAAAAAATTAATTATTGAAACAATTAAAGAATAATGAATAAAATTTATAACCAACAGATAGATAATATTTTAAGTCAAAAATATCTATCATATGCAATATCAACTATTGTATCACGATCACTTCCTGATGTTAGAGATGGTTTAAAGCCAGTCCATAGAAGAATTATTTATTCAATGTATCAACTAAAACTATTTAATAACTCAAATTATAAAAAATCTGCAAGAATAGTAGGAGATGTTATGGGAAAATTTCATCCACATGGCGATCAAGCTATATATGATAGTTTAGTAAGATTGGCTCAAAATTTCTCTACTAGAATTCCAATAATTGATGGACAAGGTAATTTCGGTAATATTGATGGCGATAATCCTGCTGCTATGCGATATACTGAAGCAAAACTTGAAAAATATGCAAATTATTTTTTTGATGGAATTGAAGAAGACTCGGTAAATTTTAAAGAAAATTATGATGGTCAAAATTTAGAACCAGAAGTTCTACCTTCTCAACTTCCAAATCTATTAGTAAATGGTGCAATGGGTATTGCTGTAGGGATGGCAACAAATATACCACCACACAATATTGAAGAATTAATTAATGCTCTAAAACTTATAATAAAAAAAGATAAAGTGTCTTTGTCAGAAGTTTTAAAAATTATTAATGGTCCTGACCTTCCTACTGGTGGAGAAATAATATTAGATAGTAATGAAAAGAAGCATATTTACAAGAATGGAAAGGGATCATTTAATATAAATGCTAAATATAAAATAGAAGAATTAAAGAATGGGTTGTATCAGATTGTAGTAACTGAAATTCCATATCAAGTTAATAAAGTTAAAATAATCGAACAACTTGCAAATTATATAAATAATAAAAAATTACCTTTGGACGATGTAATCGATGAGTCTGATGAAAATATCAGAATTGTACTAAAACCAAAAACTAGAAATATTAACTCAGTAAAATTGATAAGTTTATGTTTTAAATTAACAGATTTATCCATTAAGTATTCTTGTAATTTTAATGTTTTAATTAATGGAATAGAGCCAAAACAAATTGGGATTATTGAAATACTTTCTAATTTTTTAGAATATAGAAAAGTTACAATTAAAAGAAAATCAAAATTTAATATTGAAAAAATAAAAAAAAGATTAGAAATTCTTCAAGGATATCAAATTGTCTTTAAAAATTTAAATTCAATAGTAAAAATAATAAGAACAAAAGATAATCCAAAAAAAGAATTAATAAAAAAATATAAATTATCCGATTTACAATGTGAGTCTATTTTAAGTATGCGTTTAGGATCTTTAAGGAAAATTGATGAAAAAAATATAAAAGATGAAATCCAAAAATTAAATGATGAATTAAAATATCTTAATAAATTAATAAAAGATAAAAAAACATTAGATAAATTTATAGTAAATGAATTAGATCAAATAAAAAATGATCTAGATAGTGACATAAAGAATAGAAAATCAATAATTACATCAGAACATAATAATAATTTTGATATTAGTATTGATGAATTTAAAGAAATTGAAAAATTTACCATTATCATTAATAAAGATTTTCAACTCAAGAGAATTAAGGAAATAACTGATGAAAATGAAATTAACAAAATAAAAAAAGAAAATTTATTTTCTATTAATTTAAATTCAAATCAAAAAATACTTTTGTTTGTTTCTTCTGGTAAAGTATACACAATAGATCCAAATACTTTACCAGCTGGAAATAGTAATCCAAAATCATTTATTTATTTTGTCGATAGTATGCCTAATGATAAAGTTGCCGGGTTATTGTCATCTATCGACGATGAGCTGTTAATTGTATCCAAAAATGGCAAAGGATTTGTTAGTAATACTCAATCGCTAGTTACAAATCAAAAAAAAGGTAAGCAATTATTTAATTTAAAAAATAATGATGTAGTAATTAAGGTATTAAATCTCACAAAAAAATACATTTCTTGTGTTACAAAGTTACAAAAAATGCTAATTTTTGAAACAGATGCTTTGCCAATATTACAAAAGGGTGGAGGAGTTCAATTAATTAAAATTAAGAAAGATGATTTTTTATCGGATGTAACTCAATTAACTATCGAAGATGGTTTAGAATGGAGCACTGGTTCTAAATATAGAAAGTTAGAAGATATCGATTTTTGGATTGGGAAAAGAGCTCAAACAGGAAAAAAAGTTCCTAAAAATTTTAATAAAAATCTTAAATTTGATTAATAAATACTTTTATTATTATTCAATAGGTTTAAAATTATTTCATGAACAAATCTAATCTAAATACACAATCTGTTTTATCAATGAAAGGTGAAGGTTATTACTCTCAAAAAACTGTTGGAGCAAAAAATGCTATAGATAAAATGGAAGTATTAATTAAAGAAGCCTTAAAAAATATCCCTAAAGCTGAAATACTTAGAATTGCTGATTTTGGCAGTGCTGACGGTGGTACAAGTCAAGAAATGTGGTTTAATATTATTGAAAACATAAAACAATCTGGAGATAATAGAGAAATTGAGATGTTGTATACTGATTTAGCATCTAATGACTTTTCAGTTTTATTTAGAATGATGCAAGGAATGCAAGGTAATGATAATTTTGCTTACCAGAATAAATTTGAAAATGTTTTTGTACATGGGTGTGGTACAGGTTTTCATAAACAATTGATGGCTAATAATAGTTTATCCTTAGGATTTTCTGCGACTGCTATGCACTATGTTTCAGAAAGACCATGTTTGATAAATAATCATGTACATATGGTAGGTTCAAATGAAGAAGAAAAAAAACAGTTTAAAAACCAAGCTCTAAAAGATTGGGAAACAATTTTATTAAATAGATCAAATGAATTAGTTCCAGGAGGAAGGTTTATTTGTATAAATTTTGGAATAGATGAAAAAGGTCAATATTTAGGCAATACTGGTGGTCATAATATGTTTAATAATTTTACTAAACATTGGAAAAATTTAGAGCAAAAAGGGATTATTACAAATGAAGAATTTGTTAATGCTACTTTTACTCAACATTATAGAACTGTTGAAGAATTTAGAAAACCTTTTGATGACCCTAATTCAGAAATATCAAAATCTGGATTGATTCTTAAAAGATGCGAAACTATGTTTACCGATTGCCCTTTTAAAGTTCATTATAATAAAAATAAATCTACTATGTCATCAAGAGAATATGCTGAAACATTAATACCAACAATGAGAAGTTGGTCAGAAACTGTATTTAAAACATCATTAGAAAAAAGAAATCCTAATGAGATAAATCAAATTATCGATCAATTTTATAATGCTTATCTTGAGGAAGTAACAGAAAATCCATCAGGTCATGCAATGGATTATATTCATATAGTAATGGATATAGAAAAAAAAATTAACTAAAAATATAAAGAAATATCTTCATGTACAGATTTACATGAAGCTAAATAAATAGCTTGCTCTTTATTAAGTTTCTCTTGTTTTCTTAATCCAAAAGTCTCTTTACCAGTTTCAGATAATTTAATTAAATCACTTAAGATAATTTTATTACCATCCAATCTCCAATTTTTTTCCAAACTGTATATTTTTTTTGCTTCATTAATTAAAGCTAATGCTTCTGTTTTCTTATTGTAATTTTTTTTCAACAATTTTCTTGCTTTTTTGATTGGCTTTGTAATGCTTGAAGTGTCAGTGAAAGAATTAAATAATCTCTCAAAATTTTTAATTATTTCTTCAATTCCATCTCTCTCTTCATTAACATTATTTAATAACTCATTAAAATTAATTTCTAATTTTGAAAATTCTTCAGCATTTTGAAAAATTTTGATAAATTTTTGTAAATCATTAAATGAGTTATCTACTGATTTATTATAACTAAGTTTCTTTTTCTTAAAATTATCTAATATTGTTTTGAAATTATTATTTTCCTCATTCCAATTTGGAGGAATTGTCATTTTTATACTCTGAATTTCATTTTCTAATTCAAAAATTTCCTCTTCAAACTTCTGAATTTCATTAAGTTTAGTTTCAAGTCTAATTTCTTTTTTAATTTTTTCTATCTTTGATAATTTTTTATAAATATTTTTTTCAATATTCCTTACTTTTGTATGAAGTGGCTTATAATTAATAGAGTAATCATTAAAATTTTTACGTGATAATTTTACTTCTTCTATCAAATTCTTTGAATCATTGATGTTATTAATCATATTAGTAAAATTTTTATTTTGTTTCTCTGGTAAAAAATCAATATTAGAAGACATTAGGTCATTTGTAATTAATATTGATTCAGAAAAATTTTCTTCATATTTATTATAAGAATAATCTATTAAACATTCTTGAAGTTTAGGATTAATTGGAGGAGGAGAAACTTCTGATGAATAATAAGATCTAAGAGGTAAATAATTTACTAATTGTGGAAAATATCCAACTACACCTAAACCAACTAATTGAAGTAAAATAAACACACTTGCACCTTTCCAAATTTCAGTCGTTTTTATTGATTTTGGTGCTACCCCTCTTAGATAAAATAGTGAAAATCCAAATGGTGGAGTTAAAAATGAAGTTTGCATATTTACACCAATCATTACACCCAGCCAGACTGCAGTAACATTTGCTGATGTTTCAGCTAATAGTATCGGTGCAACTATAGGAACAACAACAATCGCAATTTCTATGAAATCTAAAAAAAAACCTAGTACAAATATAACTGCCATTACAACTATAAATTGTGTCCAAAAACCTCCAGGAAGACTAGTGAGAAAATCCTTAACGATTTCTTCACCTCCAAAACCTCTAAACGCTGCTGTTAACATTGCAGCCCCAATCAGAATTATAAAAACCATTGAAGTAGTTAAACTTGTTTCAATCATTACGTTTTTTAAAACATTATTTATTTTAAATGTTCTCCAAAAACTCCATACAACACCAACAAGTAAAAATATAACTGCAAATATTGCAATTACTAAAGCCACCACTTCTGATGTTGATGAAATATTTTTAACATTAAGTTGAAAATTTATTACAATAAAGGTTATTACTATTAATGAAATTATAGTTATTAAAGCTGGTGTATATTTGTTTTTTTTATCATACAATCTATAACCACCCATCACACCTGCACCCACAGCACCAATAGCACCTGCTTGATTTACTGTTGCTATACCAAGTAATATTGAACCTAAAACTACAAAAATTAATGCTAATGGCGGGACAAGCGATAGAAAAACTCTTCTAAAGAAATCTCTGTCATAATCTCCTTCATATTCTACTGGAGGTACTGCTTCTTTTTTAAATATTCCAATCAGTAAAACATATAACATGTATAGACCAACAAGAACTAAACCAGGTAAGAAAGCTCCTAAAAACATATTTCCAGCACTGACTGAATCTACACTAAATTGACTTGGTATATTCGTAGAACCAGTTACGTTTTTATAATTTTCTATTCTCATATTATCTGCTGCATCTGAAGCAGATGCTAATTGGTCTGACAAAATAATAAGGACAATTGAAGGTGGAATTATTTGACCAAGTGTACCAGAAGAACAAACAATTCCAGACGCAAGTGATTTATTATAATTATTTTTCATCATTGCTGGTAAAGAAATTAAACCCATCGCAACTACCGTAGCCCCTACAATGCCTGTCGTAGCAGCTAATAATGCGCCAACAAAAATTACAGAAATTCCTAATCCCCCTGGAATAGGTCCAAATAATTGCCCCATACTTATTAATAGGTCTTCTGCAATTTTTGATTTTTCAAGCATTATTCCCATAAAAATAAACAGAGGTATTGCAATCAATGTATCTCTTTCTACCTCCCAATATACTCCCCGGAAATTTGTTATTCCTGCATTAAGCCATTGAAAAGGACCATCAGATATAAAATATTCGTTTGGATTACCTTCAAATAAATATCCTGCTAAACCAGCTAAAAATATTGATATAATAGCTGAACCAGGAAGAGCAAAAGCTAATGGATATCCAGAAGCAAGTGCAAATGCCATTAAAAATATTAATAAAAAAAGAAAAAATAATTCCATTATTAATTCTTTCTAATTACTTCTAAACTTCTTAATGAATAAATTATAAATTGTATCAGCATTGTAAGAGCAAATATTATTAAAAAACCCGCCATTAAATATTTGATATTCATTCCTTGAGTACTTTGAGATGTTTCAAAATTCATTATTGGTTGATTTAAAACACATTGTTTACAGTACATCCCAAGAAAGAATACAGTTAAGCAAAGTGGAATACCCAGTAATAAACTTCCAAAAAGATTTACTCTCGCTTTATTTTTTTCACTAAAATTAGTATACAAAACATCAACTCTTACATGGCCATCTTTAATTAAAGTATAATAACTTCCAAATAAAAATAAGCTTCCATACCAAAATCTAACAAGATCGCTCATTAAAGTTTGTTCATATGAAAAAACAAATCTTAAAATGACAATTTGAAATTCTGCTATTACAACAAGAAATGCTAACCAGTAGAAATTGAGAGCTCTGAAGTAATATGCAAAAATTAATGATACAAATAATAGAGGAAAATGAACATATGGGGCTCGAAAAGAATTATTTGAAAATTTTATGTTCCAACTTTTTCCAATCATTTGTTCAAGGAAACCTTCAATTATTAGAAAAGAAATTATGGCGTCAATTATTCCTATTATTAATACTGACCAAAAACCAAATCTAATTATAAAATCATTAACTCTTTCAAGGTTATTGGCAAGAGTCAAATTATCCAGTTTTTTATTATAATAAATAAATATTAATGGAAAAATAATTGCTGATACATATAGAAAAAATTGAAACGATGAATATATATTTGCTGAATTATATATTGTAAACGCTCCAGGCCAATCACCTGCGAAAGTTAAATAGTTATTAACTATAAATGCAAATACTATTAAGATTAAACAAATTGAAAAAAATTTAGAAATATTTGAGATATTCATAAAAAAAAGTGGGGAGTAAACTCCCCACATGATTTAAAATTTAACCTTCAAGTACTCTATTTCTTTGAGTAAAGAAAGCTGAGTCAGCTTTTTCTAGCCAACCACTTATTTCACTTCTTGATTTTCTAAAGCTTGCAAGAATTCTTCCAGTTAGTTCATTACCTTCAGCAAGTTCTTCATACAGTTGTTCTGCTGCTTCACCCATTGCGTCGATAACATCTTCGTTGAATTCTCTTAGCTCTACACCATGATCATTAACAAGTCTCTGCAATGCAGCTCCATTATTTGCATTATATTCAGTCAACATTCTTTCATTTTGAACTGTTGAAGCATGCTCAATAATCATTTGATCTGTTTTGCTTAAACTTGTTAACCAAGATTTATTACAACCTAGTGTTATTAATGTTCCTGGTTCATGACATCCAGGCCAGTAATAATACTTTGCGGCTTCATAGAATCTTGATCTTTCATCATTCCATGGTCCCACCCATTCTGTTGCATCGATGGTTCCATTGATTAAGTTTTCATATATTTGTCCACCTGGCACACCTACAACAGATAAACCAAGTTTAGACATCATCATTCCACCTAATCCAGGAATTCTCATTTTAAGACCCTTGAAATCATCTGGAGAATTAATTTCTTTATTAAACCATCCACCCATTTGAACACCAGAGTTTCCAGCCATAAAGTTTTTCAAACCAAATTCATCACCAAGTTCATCCCAAAGTTCTTGTCCGCCACCATGTCGTATCCATCCGTTGATTTCAGTTGCTATCATTCCAAAAGGAACTGCAGCAAAGAAACCCCAACCTGGATGTTGTCCAATCCAATAGTAGTCAGCACTATTATACATTTGGGCATTTCCAGATGTAACTTCTGTGAATACATCTAATGGTCCTACTCTTTCTCCACCAGCAAAGTGATTTACAACAATACGACCATCACTTAAGTCTGATATTCTTTGAGAAACAGCTTCAGCTCCTGTACCTAGTCCAGGATAGCCTCTACCCCAAGTAGCAACACAGTTGACTTCTATTCTATCAGCTGCAATAGCTGGAGCTGGGAAAGATGAAACGGCTGTTGCAGCAGCTGCACCAATTCCTGCCTTTTTAAGGAAGTCACGTCTTTTAAAGTTTTTTTTCATATGTCCTCCCAAGATTATATGAATAAATTAATTAATTTATTGATAGAATTATACAAAAATAGAAAATCTATCAATTTCAAATAGTATAAATAATAAGAAAATTATTAAAAACTAGAAATTCCTGTCTGATTTTTGCCTAAAATAAGTGAATGAATATCCTCCGCACCCTCGTAAGTTTTAACAGTTTCTAAATTAACCAAATGTCTCATGATATGATATTCCTCTAATAGGCCATTTGCACCAAGCATATCACGGGCATTTCTAATTATATCTAGAGATTTTTTACAGTTATTTTTTTTTAAAATACTAATTGCATTAATGATATCTTTTCCTTCATCTAGAGCTTTAGAACTTAAAAGACATGATGCTAGTCCTAGATTTATTTCTATTTGCATCTCAGATAATTTTTTTTGAATTAATTGATTTGATGCTAAAGTTTTTTTAAACATTATTCTATTTTCTACGTAGTTTTTTGCAATTAACCAACATTCGGATGCTGAACCTAATACACCCCAGCTAATTCCAAATCTTGCTTTATTGAAACAACTAAAAACTGATTTCCATCCTTCGGTATTTTCCAAACACAAATTATTTGGAACAAAAACATTATTTAAAATTATTTGACCAGTTGGACTAATTTTTAAGCTTGTCTTATTTTCTATTGTTGAAGTATTTAATCCTTCAGTATTTTTTTCAATTATAAAACCTTTTATACTTTTATGATCTTTGTTTTCTTCAATAGCCCAAATAATAAATATGTCAGCAATTGGAGCATTCGTAATCCAGTTTTTAGATCCATTTATAATGTATCCATCTTTAGTTTTTTTAAATGAAGTTTTCATTGAAGTAGGATCAGAGCCAGCTTCGCTTTCTGTCAAACCAAAGCAACCAATTTTTTCTCCTTTAATTAATGAAGGAAGGTATTTATCTTTTTGTTCCTGAGATCCAAATTCATTAATTGGATGTATCACAAGAGAAGATTGAACAGATATTGAAGATCTATAGCTGCTATCTATTTTTTCAAATTCATATGCTACAAGTCCATACGCTAAATTTGATGTACCAGACCCACCATGTGTTTTAACTGTTTGTCCTAAAACTCCAAGTGATCCAAATTTTGGATAGAGGCTTTGATCAAATTCATTTTTTCTGTTTCTTTCAACTACTGTAGGTTTAAGTTCATTATTACAAAAATCTCTTACATTTTTCTGAATATTACTTTCTTCTTCATTTAAATGACTTTGAATATAAAATGGATCGAACCAATTATTTTCTTTCATACAATATTAGGCAATATCATTATTTTGATGTAAATAACCATAAAAATTATTATGCAAAATAAGAATATTTATATAGCCTCAGATCATGCTGGATTTGACCTCAAAACCAAATTGTTAAAGAATTTTCCAAAAATTAAAGATTTAGGAACAAAGACAGATGAAAGTGTTGACTATCCTGATTTTGCACACAAATTAACTAAAGAAGTTCTTAAGAATAAGAAAAACGTTGGTATTCTAATTTGTGGGACTGGTGTTGGAATGAGTATTGCAGCTAATAGAAAAAAAGGAATTAGAGCTGGTCTTGCTAATAATTCAAAAATAGCAAGATTGATAAGAAAACACAATGATGCTAATGTACTTGTTTTACCAGGTAGGTTTATAAATACTAGCGAGGCAAAAAAAAGTGTTCAGGCTTTTCTTTCTACAAAGTTTGAGTCAGGACGACATAAAAGAAGGGTTAAAAAACTATGATATCAGATTTATTTACTAAAGGAATTAAAGAAGCAGACCCAGAGGTTTATGGAACATTAAGCCGTGAACTTGAAAGACAACAAAACCAAATAGAGTTGATAGCATCTGAAAATATTGCTTCAAGATCAATTTTAAATGCTCAAGGTTCTGTTATGACCAATAAATATGCAGAAGGGTATCCTGGTAAACGATATTATGGAGGATGTGAATTCGTAGATCAAGCTGAAGAGATTGCTTTAGAAAGAGTTAAAAAACTTTTTAATTGTAAATTTGCAAATCTGCAACCGCATAGTGGAGCACAGGCAAACCAAGCAGTTTTTCTAGCTTTACTTCAACCACATGATACTATTTTAGGTATGTCTCTTGCATCAGGTGGTCACCTAACTCATGGAGCAAAACCTAATCTATCTGGTAAATGGTTTAATGCTGTTCAATACGGTGTAAAAAAAGATGGTAATGATAAAGATTTAATTGATTATGATGAAGTTGAAGCTTTAGCTTTAGAGCATAAACCAAAAATGATAATAGCGGGAGCTTCCGCTTATCCTAGATCAATAGATTGGAAAAAATTTAGAGAAATAGCTGATAAAGTAGGAGCATATTTTTTAGTTGATATGGCTCACTATTCAGGCTTGGTGGCTGGTAAACAATATCCAAATCCGATTGAGCATGCACATGTAGTAACTTCAACAACTCACAAAACTTTAAGAGGTGCAAGAAGTGCAATGATTTTAACTAATAATGAAGATTTATACAAAAAAATTAATTCTGCTGTTTTCCCTGGATTACAAGGTGGTCCATTAATGCATGTAATTGCGGCTAGAGCCGTTTGCTTTGGTGAAGCGCTTAAACCTGAATTCGAAGAATATATTAAAAATGTAATTGCTAGTGCTAAAGTTATGGCAAAAACTTTAGTTGATAGAGGATTTAGAATTGTTACAGGAGGCACAGATACTCATATAGTTTGGTTAGACTTGACACCAAAAGGTTTAACTGGCGATAAAGCTGAAAAAATTTTAGAAGAAGTTGGATTGGCATGTAATAAAAATGCAATTCCTTATGACCCTAATCCACCAAAAATAACTAGTGGACTTAGATTTGGAACTGCTGCTGCTACGACCAGAGGTTTTAATCAGAAAGACTTTGAACAGGTTGGAAATATGATTGCTGATATTTTGGACAGTCTTTTACTTGAAGAAAATGAAAGAAGTGAAGTTTTTAATAAAACAAGAAAAGATGTAATTGAACTTTGCAAAAAATATCCAATTTATACTGAGGCATTTTAAATGAGATGCCCCTTCTGTAGTAATGAAGATACACAAGTAAAAGACTCAAGACCTACAGAAGATAATACAGCTATAAGAAGAAGAAGAGTTTGCGATGCATGTGGCTCTAGATTTACAACTTTTGAAAGAATTCAACTTAGAGATTTGGTCGTAATGAAAAGTAACGGTCAAAAAGAAAATTTTGATAGAGATAAAATGTACAGATCTCTTTCTTTAGCTTTAAGAAAAAGAAATGTTGATAATGAAAAAATTGAAAAAATTGTAAATGCTATTGTAAGAAAATTAGAAAACTCAGGTGAAACTGATATAAAATCTAATATTATCGGTCAGTACATCATGGAAGCTTTAATGCATTTAGATCAGGTAGCATATGTCAGATTTGCTTCTGTTTACAAAAATTTTAGAGAAGCAAAAGATTTTGAAGATTTCTTAGGTAATTTAGAAGATAAATAATTTTAAGTGTCTCAACAAAATGTAAAAATGATTAATTTAGCTCATGATATTGCTAAAAAAAAATTTGGAAAAACTTTCCCCAATCCTACAGTGGGCTGTGTAATTGCAAAAAATTCAAAAATTATTTCTAAAGCTGTAACGAATAAATCTGGAAGGCCTCATGCCGAAGAAATAGCTCTAGCTAAAGCTGGTCATAAAGCTAAAGGAGCTTCAATGTATGTTACTTTAGAGCCATGTTTTCATAGTTCAAAGGATGGATCATGCACCGATCAAATATTAAGATCAGGAATTAAAGAAATATTTATATCTGCGGCAGATCCAGATGTTAGAACTAATTACAAAAGTATTAAAAAGTTAAAAAAAAATAATGTAATTGTAAATGTAGGTTTAGAAAAGAATAGAACATACAACTTAAATAAATTTTTTTTTAAAAGTGTTTTGAAGAAAAAACCATTTACAAAAGTAAAAATCGCAACCTCTGCAGATGAAAAAATTGCATGGCATGATTATACAAGTAAATGGATATCTAATAAATTAAGCAGAGAATATGCTCATAATTTGAGGTCAATGAGTCAAGCTATTTTAACTACTTCAAAAACTGTAATTAAAGATGATCCGAGATTAACTATAAGATTAAAAAAAAATTTAGAGCAACATATTCCAATTATAATAATTGATAATAAACTTAAAATTCCAATTAAATCAAAAATCTTAAAAGATATATCAAAAAAAAGAGTAATTATCTTTACTTCTAAAAAGAATAAAAAATCTGAAAATTTAATTAAATTAGGATGTGAAATTATTTTTTGTAAATTAAATAAAAATGGAAAACCAAACTTAAAAAATATTTTTAGCAAGATGTACTCACTAAAAATATCTGATATATTAGTTGAAGCAGGAGGTATTTTATTTACAGAACTGTTAAATAATAATTTAGTCGATGAGATTCATTTGTTTAAATCCAAAATAATTATAGGAAAACATGGAAAACCAGCAATTATTGGAAAAAAATTTAATCAGTTAAATTTAAATTTAAATGAAATAAAAAAATTCAAAGATGACGTGTACACAAAATATGAGGTGAATTAATGTTTACAGGTATTATTCAAGATTTAGGAACAATTAAAAACAAAGAAGAGGGACTATATCAAATATCTACAAATCTTGATTTGAGTCAGTGTAAGGAAGGTTCTTCAATTTCTTGTAATGGAGTCTGTTTAACTGCAAAAAATATAACTCAAAAAGATAACAAATCATTCATCTTTGAAGTGAATATAGGAGAAGAAACTTTGGAAAGAACGAATCTTGCTAATTATATAGCAAATAATGAAAAAATTAATTTGGAAAAATCACTTCAAATTGGTGATGAAATTAGTGGTCACTTTGTGTACGGACATGTTGATATTACAACTAAAGTTAATAAAATAATAGAGCTTGAAAATAGTTGGGAATATCATTTTGAAAAAAATTTTAACAAAAATAATAAATTTATTGTAGAAAAAGGATCGATTTCAATAAATGGTATTTCGTTAACAGTAGCAAGAGTAGAAGATAACACTTTTAAGATATCAGTAATAGATCACACATTTAATCATACTAATTTAAAATTTTTAAATAAAAGTGATCAAGTAAATGTGGAATTTGACTATCTTGCCCGATTTATTTTTAACAATGAATAAAGATAATATTGAAGAAAATTTATCTTCTATTGAAGAAATCATAGAAGACGCAAGAAATGGAAAAATGTATATTCTTGTTGATGATCCCGATAGAGAAAACGAGGGAGATCTAATTATTCCTGCTCAATTTGCTAACTCTCAAGCTATTAATTTTATGGCAAAACATGGAAGAGGATTAATCTGTTTGGCTTTGACTAAGGAAAGAATTGAAGAATTGGAACTTCCCTTAATGAATCCAAATAATTTAAAAAATGATCTAACTGCATTTACCGTTTCTATTGAGGCTAAAGAAGGAGTAACTACTGGAATATCTGCAGCTGATAGAGCTCATACCATTTCAGTAGCTGTTAACAATAATAGAAATAAGAACGATCTTGTATATCCTGGACACGTTTTTCCTCTTATGGCTTGGGATGGAGGAGTATTAGTGCGAGCTGGTCATACAGAAGCAGCAGTTGATATTTCAAAACTAGCAGATCTAAATCCTTCTGGCGTTATTTGTGAAATAATGAGTGAAGATGGATCTATGGCGAGATTGCCAGAAATTATTAAGTTTGCAAAAATACATAATATAAAAGTTGGAACAGTAAGTGAGTTAATCAAATTTCGACTTAAAAAAACTAAAATTGTCGAGCAAATTTCTGAAAGACCATTCGAAAGTGAGATGGGTTCTCAGTTTACCTTAAAAGTTTTTCAAAATACAATTTCAGGTGAAAAACATTACGCTCTTGTAAAAAATCTTAATATTAATAAGCAAGCTGTTTGTGTTAGGATGCATAGATTAAATGTAACTAAGGATATATTTGAAGAAAAAAATATTTTTGGAAGCGAAATAAAATCTGCCTTTCAACTAATTGAAGAGAATGGATCTGGTGCTATAGTATTGATAAATAGTGATATGTCTCCTAATATTCTGAAAACATTTAATAAAAGAAAAAGGTCTAAAAATAAATTAGAACTTAGAGAATATGGCGTAGGAGCTCAAATTTTATCATTACTTCAAATAAATAAAATTATATTATTAACAAATACCAAGAAAAGAATTATTGCCTTGGACGGATTTAATATTGAAATTGTCGATCAAAAAAAAATATGAAAAAGAAAATTCTAATTGTTTCAGCAAATTATTATAAAGAAATTTCAGATAATTTAGAGTTAGGAGCTACTACTACTCTTAAGGAACATGATTATCAGTATGATGTTATTAATGCACCAGGATGTTTTGAAATTCCGTATTTCATAAAAAAAAATATTGATAACTACAAAGGATTTATTACTTTAGGATGTATTATTAAAGGTGACACTTATCATTTTGAATTAATTGCAAATGAAACTTCTAGAAAAATTATGGATCTTTCAATTGAATATAATGTTCCTATTGGGTTTGGCATCCTAACTTGTTACGATTTAGAGCAAGCATTTATAAGAAGTGATATTAGTCAAAAAAACAAAGGTAAAGAAGCAGCATTAGCCTGTGTTGAGTTAATGAAATAAAATGCAAAATTATACCAAGTCACAAACAAGACTTGCATTTGTTCAATATATTTTTCAGAGTGAATTTTTTAGTTCTGATAATTCAGAACATATTGAAGATTTTCAAAAACATTTTTATGATACCAATATTGCTATTATTGATGAGAAAAGAGAGATTAAGCTAAAATTTAATAAAAATTTTTTAAATAAACTTTTTTATAGTTTTCAAGAAAACATTGATAAAAAAAATATTGTTGAAGATTTAAATAAATTTATTGAAATCAACAGAAAATTTGAAAAATGGGATAATATTTTAAAATCATTAATATTTGCAATTATAACAGAATTAACAATTACTGATAAAAATAAAATTAAAATTGTTCTTAATGATTACTTAAATATTAGTAAAAGTCTTGTTTCACAAAAAGAAACTAAGTTAATTAATGCTATAATACAAAAATATATAGATAAATATGAAGTTAACAAAAAATAATTTATCTGAAAAATTAATAATTAATAAATATTTTAAAAAATTAAATTTTAATAAAAAAGGTACTTTTAATTTTGAAAATGATGGAGCATATCTTGAATTAAATAATATTAATTATAAACTTTCAGTAACAACTGATAATATTTCTGAAGATATTGATTTTTTTTCAAATGACGATCCTAAATCAATAGCTCAAAAAATTACCACAGTAAATCTATCAGATATTTTTGCTATGGGTTCCTCACCTCATTCATATATTTTGAATTTACTTATGCCAAATTATATTAATGAAAATTGGTTAAGTTCATTTTCAAATCAATTAAAAAAAATACAACGTAAATACGGATTTTATCTTATGGGTGGGGATTTATCCAAATCAAATAAGCTAATAATTTCCTCAACTTTCTTTGGACACATAAATAAGAATTTAGATATTTTTCAAAATAAATTTAATTTAAATGATGACATTTGGATAACTGGGAATATTGGTGACTCAAAAATTGGTTTGGAAGTTTTAAAAGGAAATATTTTACTTGAACCGCAAACTAGACAATATTTTATTAAAAAATATTTATACCCAAAGCCTTGCAAACTTGGACCGTTAATTGCAACTCATATCAATTCAATGAAAGATATTTCTGATGGCCTAATTGGAGATTTATACGATATGCTAAGCAGTAAATTTGGTGCATTAATTAATGTAAAGAATATTCCATTAAGTGTGAATACAAAAAAAATACTTAATACTAGAAATGATTTTAAAATAGAAGACCTCTTAAATGCAGGTGACGATTATGGATTGATAATTATCTCTAATCAAAAAAATAGAAAGAAAATTTTAAGTACAGCATATAAAAATAACATCAAAATTTCTCATATTGGAAAAATTATTAGTGAAAAAGGAATTCATTTCGATTCACATTTAGATATGAAGAACATAAAGAAATTTGATCATTTCTCCTAAAAACTTGATTTTTACTATAGTTTCTGACATATCACCAAAATTTTAAGGAGTTTTGAATGACAACACTGCAAATATTAATTGTTTTATGCGGTCTAGCAGCCGTACTTTATGGTCTAGTAACATCTAGACAAATTTTATCACTCGGCTCTGGAAACGATAAAATGCAAGAAATTGCTGGGGCAATTCAAGAAGGTGCTAGAGCTTATTTAAATAGACAGTATATGACTATTGCTATTGTAGGTGTTGTTATTTTTGCACTCATATGGTTTATTTTCGATTTAGCATCAGGTATCGGTTTTTTAATAGGTGCATTTTTTTCAGGTGCTGCTGGTTATGTAGGCATGAATATATCAGTTAGATCAAATGTAAGAACAACACATGCTGCTAGCAACAGTTTAGCAGATGGCCTTTCAGTTTCTTTCAAAGCGGGTGCAGTAACTGGAATGCTTGTTGCTGGATTCGCACTTCTTTCAATTGCAGTTTTTTATTTTCTTTTGCATAACTCTGGTTCATTTCCAGGAAGAGAAATAGTAGCACCTTTAGTATCTTTAGGATTTGGCGCATCACTAATTTCTATATTTGCAAGACTTGGCGGAGGTATATTTACAAAGGGTGCTGATGTAGGAGCTGATCTAGTTGGTAAAGTAGAAGCTGGTATTCCTGAGGATGATCCTAGAAATCCTGCGGTTATTGCGGATAATGTTGGAGATAATGTTGGAGATTGCGCAGGTATGGCTGCAGATCTTTTTGAAACATATGTTGTTACAGTGGTAGCAACAATGGTTTTAGCCTCAATCTTTTTTTTAGACAATTCTTATACAATGATGATATTTCCTCTAGCTATCGCTGGAGTTTGTGCACTTACAAGTATTATTGGAACTTATTTTGTAAGGTTAGGTAAAAATAATAATATTATGGCTGCGTTATATAAAGGTTTCGCAGTCTCAGCAATTTTATCTGCGATTTTACTTTATTTTGTAACTGATTATATCGTTGGACTGAATAATGTCTTAGTTGTTGAAGGAACTTCAACTCAATTTACAGGAATGTCATTATTTATCTGCGGTTTACTAGGACTAATTATCACTGGTTTGATAATTTGGGTAACTGAGTATTATACTGGAACAAATTATAGACCTGTTCAGAGTATTGCACAATCATCAACAACTGGCCATGGAACAAATGTGATACAAGGTCTTGCTATTAGTTTAGAAGCAACAGCACTACCAGCATTAATTATCGTTGCCGGTATAATATCGACTTATTCTTTAGCTGGTTTATTTGGTATAGCTATTGCCGTTACCACCATGTTAGCATTAGCAGGAATGGTAGTTGCATTAGATGCTTACGGACCTGTAACTGATAATGCTGGTGGTATTGCAGAAATGTCTAATTTGGATGAAAACGTAAGAAAAACTACTGATGCTCTTGATGCGGTAGGCAATACAACAAAAGCTGTAACCAAAGGTTATGCTATAGGTTCTGCCGGACTTGGTGCATTAGTTTTATTTGCAGCCTATACAGAAGATTTAGAACATTTTGCAAAAGACTCAGAAAGTCCATTATATGGGATTGAAGTTTCTTTTGATTTATCTAACCCGTATGTAGTTGTAGGCTTACTCCTTGGAGGCTTACTCCCCTTTTTATTTGGAGCATTGAGTATGACAGCAGTTGGTAGAGCGGCAGGTTCTGTTGTTTTAGAGGTTAGAAGACAATTTAAAGAAATACCAGGTATTATGGAAGGAAAAGGCAAACCAGAATATGGAACTTGTGTAGACATTCTAACAAAATCTGCAATTAAAGAAATGATTATTCCTTCGATGTTACCAGTTTTATCGCCTATAGTTGTTTACTTTGTGATTTTATTTATCGCTGGTCAATCAGCAGCTTTATCTTGTTTAGGAGCACTGTTACTTGGAGTTATCATAACTGGATTATTTGTTGCCATAAGCATGACAGCTGGAGGTGGTGCATGGGATAATGCAAAAAAATTTATAGAAGATGGCAATCATGGTGGAAAAGGAAGTGAAGCTCATAAAGCTGCTGTTACAGGTGATACTGTTGGTGATCCATATAAAGATACGGCTGGACCAGCTGTAAATCCAATGATTAAAATTACAAATATTGTTGCATTACTTCTGCTTGCAGCAATCTCTCTTTAGATTTTTTAAGGGGAGCTTGGAATTTCTTGTTGTGTTCCAACTCCCCCAAAAACTTTTTCAATTAAACCTCTGTTTATAACTTCATGGCCAGTTACTTCATCAATCATATTTATTTCATTTAAATTGTCTAAATTATAAACTTTTGAGTTAATAATTTTATCCTGATTATCAAATTCAAAAACAAATATGTAATTATAATCATTTACTTTATTAAATATTGAAGTTTTTTTTTCTTTTTTTGAATAGTATATAAATTTTTGATTAATAGGATCTATGTAACTTGGATTTCCAAGTGATTTGATTAAATTTTCTTTATTTTGATAATTTAGATTTTCTAAACTATCTTGACTTATTATTTTTCCAGAATATGTAGTTTTATTATTACAGCTATAAATTAAAAAAAATAATAATACTAATATAATAATTCTATTCACTATATGATATTACATTATTTCAAACAAAAAGAAAATACTGAGAAAAAATTAGCTTATAATTTATACAATAAAATTCTTTCTGATAGCAATTTGCTATTAAATCAAAATAATTTTTTTAAAGAAAAAAATTATAAAACTTCCTTTGAAATCGTTTCAATATTTATTATAGTAAATATTAAGAGAAATATTCAATTTAAGAAATATAATTACAAACTAATAAATGAAGAGTTAATTAATATATTTACTCTAGATCTAGATGAATCTCTAAGAATTAAGGGAATAGGAGATATGTCCATTGGAAAATATGTTAAATCTTACATAAAAAAATTCTATTTCAGACTATCTCATTTCCCGAAGAATATAGATAACTTAAATAAGGATGATTTTTGTCAATATCTAAATTATTTTGATTTTATAAAAGATAATAAAGAAATTGAGGCCTCAGAAAAATTTTTAAATATTTTTAACAATAATATAGAAGCTGATAATTGACGTTATTTATTGCTTTAAAGAATTAAATTTATCTTGCAAAAATTTTAAATTCTAATATGTGATCAATATGGCAGTACCAAAAAGAAAAACAAGCCCATCAAAAAGAAATATGAGAAGATCTCATAACTCTATAAAAGATATCAATATTATTATTGATAAAGAATCTGGAGAACCAAGAATTTCTCATAGGCTAGACAAATCCACAGGTGTTTACAAGGGTAGGCAAGTATTAAAAACAAAGTCTAAAGAAACAAATTAATTATAGATGTCTAAAAGACAAATAAACATTGCAGTTGATGCAATGGGTGGAGAAAATAGTCCTTTTAAAGTTTTAAAAGGGGCTGAAATTTTTCAAAAAGAAAATACAGATACATTGATAACTTTATTTGGCGATGAAAAAATTATTAAATCTCAATTAAAAATAAATAGTATTAATTTGAGAAACTATAAAATTGAAAATACATCTGATAATGTAATGGATGATGATAATGCAAATACAATATTAAGATCTAGAAAAAATAGTAGCATCTTTAAAGGTCTTGAATTTGTTAAAAATACCTCACATTCAGGTTTCGTATCTGCTGGAAATACTGCCGCTATAATGATCTTATCTAGACTTTTAATTGGTATGATTGAAGGCATAGATAGACCTGCAATTTGTTCACTAGTTCCAAATAGAAAGAATTACTCAATAATGTTAGACCTAGGTGCTAATGTATCTGTCACACCTTCGAATTTACTTCAATTTGCTATAATGGGATATTGTTATTTTCAATCTATTAATAAAAATTCTAAACCTAAAATTGGAATTTTAAATATTGGAACTGAAAATAATAAAGGTTTAGAGTTTTTACAAGATGCATCAGATTTAATTTCAAAAAGTTTTTTAAGTAAATATTTTATAGGATTTATTGAACCAAATAAAATTACTTCAGGTGATTGTGATATTATTATTTCTGATGGTTATACAGGAAATATAATGTTAAAGTCAGCTGAAGGTATATCTCAGTTCATTACTTCAAATTTAAAGTCTATATTTAGTAAATCGTTACAAAATAAATTAGCATATAAAATTATAGAAAAAGATTTAATTAATTTAAAAAATTTAGTAAATCCTGAAATTTATAATGGAGCAACATTGATTGGTTTAAATGGAATTTCTATCAAAAGTCATGGGAGTGCATCACCTTTGGCATTTAGTTATGCATTAAATCAATGTAGTAATTTTATTTCCAATAACTTGAATAAACAAATCAATAATTACATCAAAAAATATGATCAATAAAAAAAATATCTCTAGAGATGACATTGCTAATAGTATTAATAGGGAATTTGGTTTTTCAAGAAAAGAATGTCTTGATATAGTTAATGATATTATAGAATTAATTATTGAAGGTTTAGAACTCAATAAATTAGTTAAAATTCACAATTTTGGAACATTTAAACTCAAAAGAAAAACAAAACGCATTGGTAGAAATCCCAAAACTAAGGAGGAATTTATTATATCAGATAGAAATGTAATTACCTTTAAAGCAAGCAAACATATAATTAGTTATATTAATCAAAATTTAGATAAGTGAAGAAATATTTAAATATTAAAGAAGCATCAAAATTAATAGGCCTAAAAGAACACGTAATTCGTTATTGGGATTCCATAGACCCTAAGACAAATAAAGTTAGAATGGAAGGTATTTCAACGAAAAGTAAAGCAGGTACAAGATATTTTAATAAAGATAATTTAAAAAAACTGCAGAATTTGAAAAATATAATCTATAAAGATGGATATCAGAGTAGTGCTCTTAAATTAGCTGAAAAAATCATTTCAAAGAATCATGATGATAAAAGTAATTTTTATACAGACTCTAAAAAACTTGAAAACAATCAAAAAATTGATCAGATTCTAAAAAAAATGCGAATTTTGGTAGAATAATATTAATAAAAAATAACAAAATAAAAAAAAATGCTATATATCAGTAATTTAATTCTATTATTTTGTTCCAAAATAATTAAAAAAATATACTTTTTAGTGTTTAACTTATTCAACAATTCAAATATATGAAGCTCATCTTATTAGTAAGGAAACAAACTATAAGGAGTTTTTATGTTAAATAAGACTAGTCTATTCGGTATTATTGCTGCAACAATTGCATTTATTGCTGTTCCAGCATTTGCTGCCGATACTTTTTTAGGTGGTGAAGATTTTGTTGGTATCACATTCTGGATTGTATCAATCGCAATGTGGGCGTCTACTATTTTCTTTTTTTATGAAGGAATGAGAGTTTCTGCTAAGTGGAGAACTTCAATGGTAGTTGCAGGTCTAATTACATTCATCGCTGCAGTACATTATATGTACATGAGAGACTTTTGGGTTGCTACAGGTGAGTCACCAACAGTATATAGATATATTGATTGGGTACTAACTGTTCCACTTCAAATGGTCGAATTCTTTTTAATTTTGGTTGCTGCTGGTGCTGCTGTATCAGGTGGAGCCTTCTGGAGACTTCTAGTAGGTACGCTTGTTATGATAGTTGGTGGATACCTAGGTGAAGCTGGTTATATTTCAGTATTACTTGGCTTTATTATCGGTATGATCGGTTGGGCTGTAATCATCTGGGAGATTTTCCGAGGTGAAGCTAGTCAAGCTGCAACTACTAAAGAGTCTGTTACATCAGCATTTAATGCAATGAGATTAATTGTATTAGTAGGTTGGGCAATATATCCACTAGGATATGTTTTTGGTCTAATGATGGGTTCAGTTGATGCAGATACACTAAACTGGATCTATAACTTAGCAGACTTTATTAATAAAATTCTATTTGGTTTAGTTATATGGGCTGCAGCTACTAAAGACTCAGCTGCTGAAGCTTAATCAATTATTTATACTTTATCAAAAACCCTCTTTTTAGAGGGTTTTTTTTATTAATTTATTGACTTAATTTTTCATAATATGTATTTGGCACGGCATGAAAACCTATTCAATTAGAAAAGAAGACATAAAAAAGAATTGGGTATTAATAGATGCTAAAAATGCTGTACTAGGACGTTTAGCAGTAATATCTGCAAATATCCTTAGAGGTAAAAATAAACCTGAATATACCCCTAACCAGGACTGTGGAGACAATTTAATAATTATTAATTCTGATCAAATTCAATTGAAAGGCAAAAAAGCATATAATAAAATATATTATAGACACACTGGTTTCCCAGGGGGAATAAAAGAAACAACTCCAAATAAGATGAAAGAAAAGAATAAATCTGATGAAATTATTAAACTTGCAATTAAGAGGATGATTCCTTCAGGACCACTGGGTAGAAAACAATTATCGAACTGCAAAATTTATAGAGATTCTAACCATAAACATGAAGCTCAAAACCCTCAACTTCTTGATATAGCTTCTTTGAACAAAAAAAATATAATATAGCTATGGTTGAACAAGAATTAAATATTAAAAGTAATCTTGATAATAAAGACAGGGCTTATGCAACTGGCAGAAGAAAAAATTCTATAGCAAGAGTTTGGTTGAAAAGAGGTAATGGAGAAATAAAAATTAACGGGAAATTAATTGATAAGTATTTTACAAGACCAGTTTTACAAATGATAGTGAATCAACCATTGAATGTAATTCAAGCTGAAGAAGGTTTTGAAATTATGGCTACAGTTAAAGGTGGGGGATTATCTGGACAAGCAGGAGCAATTAGACATGGTATTAGTAAAGCTTTAAGCTTGTATGATCAAACTAATAGATCCGCTCTTAAAAAGGTGGGTTTTTTAACAAGAGACCCAAGAGTTGTAGAAAGAAAAAAATCTGGCTTAGCTAAAGCAAGAAGAAGTTACCAATTCTCTAAGAGATAAACTTTAATGAAAAATAAACTTAATGTAGCCGTTTTAGGCTCCACAGGCTATGTTGGTATGGAATTAGTAAAGATTTTATCCAAACATTCATATGTTGATATTAATTTTTTAGGATCTGAAACTAATCCTGGTAGTTTTTTAAAAAATATTGATAATACAATAGAATTTAATAGCCTTCCTTTATTAAATCAAAATGAAAAATTTAATATTGAAAATAGTGATTATGTTTTCTTGGCATTACCTCATTCTGTCTCAAATAAATATGTAAAAAAATATTTTGATAAAATTAAAATTATTGATTTATCAGCTGATTTTAGGTTAGATAGTTTTGATGACTATGAAAAAAATTATGGTGACACACATGAATGTCAGGAGCATTTAAATAGTTTTATTTATGGTCTTGCAGAAATAAATAGAAAAAAAATAATTAATGCAAAAAATATTGCTGTTCCAGGATGCTATCCAACTTCGATTCTTTTGCCGTTAATACCGTTAATAAAAAATAAATTTATTCAAAATGATAATATAATTATCGATTCAAAATCTGGATATAGTGGTGCAGGAAAGAAATTTAATTTTAATACAATGAAATCAAAAAATGATTATAATTTTTATAATTACAATACTAATAATCATAGACATATTGCTGAAATTAAACAAGAGCTCAAAAAACATAATTCTTATAATGAGGTAATGTTTTCTTTTAATCCACATATTCTACCCAACTTTAGAGGTATGATTTCTACAATTTACTGCAATCTAAATCATAATATAAAAAAATCTGATGTTATTAATCTTTTCCAAGAATTACAAAATACCAATCCTTTTATAAAATTTGTTACTAATAATGAAGTTCTTGATTTTTTTTCTATTCAAAATTCTAATTATTGCAAAATTAAGCTATTTGATCATTATAGTGAAAATAAAATCATTTTAGTAAGCGCAATAGATAATTTAATTAAAGGAGCTGCTGGTCAAGCAGTTCAATGTCTTAACATTGCAGAAAATATTGAAGAAACTGAGTCTTTATTGTGATTAAATTTTTAACAATAATTTATATATTTTTTTTTATTTTTTCTTGTGGATATCCAGATTTAGATGATGTTCCAGATTTTAAAGATACTAAATTATCTGATGACGAATTATTAGAATATTGTAGTATTTCTAAAACAGTTAAAAAAGATATAGAAAAATGTATTAATGATTATAAAGGCTGAATATATTTATGGATAAATTAAATATTGGTATAGCAGGTTTAGGAAATGTTGGATCAGCCTTAATTGAAACAATTGAGGAAAATAAAATTTATTTTTTAGATAAAGCTGGTGTAGAATTTAATATTGTTGGAATATCTGCTAAAACAAAAAATAAAAAAAGAAATTTCAACATATCAAACTATAATTGGTATGATGATCCAATTGAGATGTCTAAAAATGATGATTTTAATGTTATTGTTGAATTAATTGGTGAAGAAAGAGGAATTAGTTATGAAATAATCCAAACTGCACTGAAAAATAATAAACATGTTGTTACTGGTAATAAAGCATTAATTGCTAATCATGGAAAAGAATTATTTAAATTAGCTAGTTTTCATTCACTCGCCTTATCATATGAAGCTGCTGTTGCAGGCGGTATTCCAATAATAAAAACAATAAAAAATTCTATTAAATTGGATAAAATAAAAAAAATATCTGGAATTTTAAATGGAACTACAAATTATATTTTAACAAAAATGCAACAAGATAATATGACATTTGATGATGTTCTAAAAATAGCAAAAGACAAAGGTTTTACTTCTGATCAGGAATCAAAACTAGATATTGGTGGATATGATGCAGCTCACAAATTAACAATCTTATCAACTCTATGTTTCGGATCTAATTTAACGTTTACTAATAATCATGTTGAGGGCATATCTAATATTAAAATTGAAGATATTAATTTTGTAAAAAAATTGGGATATAAGATAAAATTAATTTCTGAGTCTTGTTTAATTGGTAATAAAATTTCTAATTTTACTTCTCCTAAATTAGTTTCAATTGATAATCCATTAGCAAGTGTTGATAACGCTCTCAATGCTATCAATATTGAAACTCATCATTTAGAAAATTTATTTTTAGAAGGTGAAGGAGCAGGCGGTAAACCTACTGCCAGTTCCGTCTTATCTGATTTATACGATATATCTCAGAATGAAAAGTTTGATAATTTAGGTTTTAAAATTGATAATTTACAAAACTTTGAAAAATATTCTGCAGAAAATGCAATTAATTCTTATTACTTAAGAATAATGACAGTAGATAAACCTGGAGTACTTTCCTCAATTACAAATAATTTTAGTGATTTTGAAATTTCAGTTAAGAACATACTTCAACTTCCTGAAAATTATGAATCTATAAAACCAATACCCATAATTATAACCACTCATAATGTTCAAAAAGAAAAATTAAGCAATGTTATAAATAAAATTGAAAGTTTAGAATTTGTAAAAGAAAAAATTACTGTGCTTCCTATTCATGATAATTAATTAATGTGAATATTGAAAAATCACTATCTGATAATTACTGGGAGGAAAAACAAATAGACTCTAGAAATATTCAAAGCCTTTCTCAAAAAAAATCAATTTCTGAAATTTTTTCTAAACTTCTTGTATCTAGAGGTATCTTTGAGGAAAATTATGATGATTATATAAATCCTAATCTTTTAAATAATCTGCCTGATCCCTTTGAGTTAAAAGATATGAAAAAAGGAGTTGAAAGATGTGTTAAAGCTTTAAAAAATAATGAAAAGATTGGAATAATTGCGGATTATGATGTTGATGGATCAACATCAATTTCAATTCTTTATAAATTTTTAAGTAATTTTACTAATAATCTTGTTTACAAGGTCCCTAATAGATTATCAGAGGGCTATGGTCCAAATATTAGGATTATGAATGAAATGCTTAATGAAAAAATAAAACTTTTATTTACTCTTGATTGTGGGACATCTGCATTCAATACTATTGATTTACCTATTTACAATAGTATTGATGTTATAGTTATTGATCATCATTTAAGTGAATTTAAGCTTCCAAAAGTTCATTCTGTAATTAATCCAAATAGATTTGATGAAAAAAATGACTATAAAGATTTTGCAGCAGTAGCAGTAACTTTTCTGTTTTTAATGGCTTTAAGAAAGCAAATTAGGGAATTAAAAATATTTCCATATATAAAAGAACCAAATCTAATGTCATATTTAGATTTAGTTGCCGTTGGCACAATATGCGATATTGTTAATATTAATAAATATAATAGATCAATTGTTAGTAAAGGTTTAGAACTGATTAGAAGTCGAAAAAATAAATCTATTACCAAGATATTAGATAACTCTAATATAAATCATGTGCCTACAGCTAAAGATATTGGCTTTATTTTAGGCCCACAAATTAATGCAGCAAGTAGAATTGATAATTCATCACTATCTTCAAAACTTCTAATATCAAATGATGACTCTGAGATAGAAATTATTTCAAGAAAATTATTCTTAATTAATGAGAAAAGAAAATTAATTGAACAAAATATATTTAATGAAGCAATTGAACAAATAAAAAAACAAGAATCAAAGAAATTTATTATTGTCTATAAAGAGAATTGGCATCAAGGTGTATTAGGTATAGTGGCGAGTAAAATAGTCGCTATTTATAACAAACCTACATTTGTAATTTCTTTCATTAATAATGTTGGAATTGGCTCGGGCAGATCCATAGATCAAATTGATATTGGAAGTACGGTTCTTGATCTTAAGTCTAATGATTTAATTATAGAAGGTGGTGGCCATAAAATGGCAGTAGGATTAAAGATTGATAAAAATAAATTAGAAAAAATAAATCAATTTTTAATACAAAAATTTGATTTATTTGATGAAAATTTTTTTGAGAAAAAAATATATTATGACAGTGAGATTTCTGTAAATCAAATAAATAAAAATTTTTTAGATAATTTAGAATTATTAGAACCTCATGGTAAAGGTAATGAAGAACCTCAATTTCTAATAAAAGATATAGTAATTGATCAGGTTAAAAATTTAAAAAATAAACATATCCTAATCTTCTTTAAAAATGATTTAGGTGAAAATTTAAAAGGAATATCATTTAATACAGTAAATACTCAGATTGGTGAATATCTTATGAAATTTAATAAATTCAAATTTCATATTTTGTGTTCAATTAAAAAAGACCACTTCTCAAATAGTCAGATACCTCAAATTCTGATTCATGATGTAAAACTAATCAATTAAATAATTTGAAAAAAATCAAAATATCTACTATATACCAACAATCTGACCCCTTCGTCTATCGGTTAGGACATCAGGTTTTCATCCTGAAAAGAGGAGTTCGATTCTCCTAGGGGTCGCCATTAGGGTTTTAATATAATTGATCCAGATGATTTTCTTGATTGTATTAGCTCATGTGCATCTGATGCCTCTGAAAGTTTGAAAGATTTGAAAATATTCGGTTTTATCTCTTTATTTCTAATTTTCTCAAATAATTTATTACTTGAATCATCAAGTTCATCTCTGTCTCTAATATAATGCATTAATGTTGGTCTAGTAAAATATAAACTTTTTGGATTAAAGGTACTGTGTAAATTAACCTCTTTAACCATTCCAGAAGATTGTCCAAATGAAACTAATAAGCCTCTATATGTTAAGCACTTTATTGATGTATCAAAGGTATCTTTACCAACTGCATCATAAACAACATTAACTAATTTTTTATTAGTAATATTTGATACTTTTTCAAAAACATTTTCATTTTTATAATTAATTGTGTATTCACAACCGTTTTTTTTAGCTAATTGTGATTTCTCCTCATTACTAACAGTTCCAATCATTTTAGCACCTAAAGAATTGGCCCATTGACATGCAATTAATCCTACTCCACCGGCTGCTGCGTGAAATAAAAATATTTCGTCTTTTTTTAATTTGTAAAGTCTTTCAAATAAATATTCGACAGTCATACCTTGTAATAAGATAGATGCTGCTTCATCATTTGAAATGTAATCAGGTAATTTAACGATTTTATCTGCTTCAAAATCACGTATTTCACAATATGCTCCTAGAGGTGGGCTAAAAGAATATGCTACTCTATCACCAACTTTAAAATTTTTTACTTCACTGCCAATCTCAATTATATCACCAGCAGCTTCTAAACCAGGGCAAAATGGAAAATCTAAAGGTAATGGATAAACTCCAGTTCTATGATATGTATCAATATAATTTAAGCCAATAGAAGTTTGACGTATTCGCACCATTGAGTTTGACAAATTTGATGGTAATTCATAGTCTATATGTTTTAAAACTTCAGGACCGCCAAGTTTAGTTATTACTATTTTTTTAGGCATTTTTTTCTAAGCTCCTATATATATCTAGATATTCTTCTAAACAATCTGGATTAGTTAAAACTTCTTTATTTTCAATTTTTTGACCATTAATGATCTTTTTTACTAGAAGTTCAACTACTTTACCACTTTTGGTTTTGGGAATTTCTAAAACAGAAAATATTTTTTTTGGAACATGTTTTGGAGATAGCAAATTTTTTATATTTAATTTAATTTTATCTTTTAATATGTTACTCAATTTTATATTATTGTTAAGTACAATAAATAGTATTACCTCTGTATCATTAATTAATTGATGCTCAACTGCTAAACTTTCTAAAATTTCGTCCATATTTTCTATTACTCTGTATAATTCTGCTGTTCCAATTCTTACTCCCCCAGCATTTAGTGTAGCATCTGATCTTCCATATATAATGAAACCATTATTAATTGTTTTTTTTGAATAATCACCATGACACCATATGTTGTGAAATTTTTTAAAATATGTCTCTTTGTATTTACTAAAATTTTTATCATTCCAAAAATACAATGGTTTTGAAGGAAAGCTTGATTTGCAAACCAATTCTCCTTTTTTATTTATTATGCTTTTTCCCTTTTCATTAAAAATATCTACTTCCATACCAAGACCAGCACATTGTATTTCTCCACTAAATACATCTAAGGAAGGATTGCCCAGAACAAAACATGATACAATATCAGTTCCGCCACTAATAGATGCTAAATGAACATTACTTTTTATATTATTGTATACATATTCAAATGATTCATTTACTAAAGGTGATCCCGTTGAAGCAATCATCTCTAATTGGGAAAGTTTAAATTTTTCTTTTATATTTATTTTATTATTTTTAAGAGTGTCTATATATTTTGCACCTGTACCAAAAAATGTAATTTTTTCTTTTTCAGCAATTTTGAATAAATATTCATAACTTGGAGTAAACGGTGATCCATCATACAATACTATAGAGGCACTAGAGGCAAGTGATGAAATCAACCAATTCCACATCATCCAACCACATGTTGTAAAATAAAATACCTTGTCACCTTTCTTAATATTACAATGTAATTGGTGTTCTTTTTTATGCTGGATTAATGATCCACCAGCTCCATGTACTATACATTTTGGAATTCCAGTAGTGCCACTTGAATAAAGAATATAGAGGGGGTGGTTAAATTCAAATTTTTCAAATTTATCGTTCTTATTTGTTGATTTCTGAATATCATTCCATTCAATATATTTAAATTTAACATCTAAATTTGCTTTCTCTTTATCATAAGGAATAACAATTATTTTTTCTATACTAGGTATGTTTTCTAAAATTGAAGGGACTGCATTAGTTGTTATGATTTTTTTTTGATTATAAAAATAATAATCAGTAACTATCAATACTTTAGGTTCAATTTGTTTAAATCTATCAATAATAGCCTTTTCACCAAAGTCAGAAGAGCATGATGACCAAATTGCACCTATTTGTGATGTAGAAAGAAATGATACAACTGTTTCTGGTATATTAGGTAAAACTGCTGCAATTCTATCAAATTTACTAATATTATTTGATTTTAAAAAATATGAAAATTTAAATACCTTTTCGCGTAATTGTTTCCATGAAAATGATTTTCTTAAATTTTTTTCAGAATAAAAAATAATAGCGTCTGAATCATCATCTTTGGATAAGCAATTTTCAGTAAAATTGATTTTACAATCTTCAAAAAATTTACATTTTATAAATTCTTTATTAGGTAGATAAATTTCTCCTTTTAAATCTCCCTTTATTTTAGTAAATTTCCATACTTTTCGCCAAAAATCACTTTTATTTTCAATACTCCATTTATGTAAATCAAGATAAGTATTAAGTTTTAAATTATTTTTAATTTCATCAGTAAACCTACTAAGATTATTTTTTTTATTAGATGCATTCCACAACTTTAAGTTGTGCATTTTGATCTAACTCTTTTTATTATCTTTTAGTGATCTAACTCTTACGATTACATCAATATTATGTAAATTTAGGCAGGCTGGTATGGATGGTAAATCAAGATTTATATTATTTGTAGGAATATCATGAACTTTACCTTCATCTTCAATGTAAAGATGGTAATGAGGCTTATTATTAGTATCGTATAGAGATTTATTTTTATCAACAACAATCTCACGAATTAATCCTAAATTTGTGAATTGTTTTAAAGTATTGTAGATGGTAGCCATTGAAATTTTTCGATCTTCTCTTTTAACTTCATCAAATAAATCTTCTGCAGAAATATGACGGTTGCCTTTTTGAAACAAAAGTTGGGCAAGAATTCTTCTTTGTTTAGTGGGAATAATTCCACTTTCTTCTATTTTTTTTAATGCTATGCTATATCCATCGAATGGATCATACACTTTATTTGAAGATTTAATCATAATTATAATATTATGATTTACATTTTTTCAGCAATTTTTCTATATATTTTTTTTGGATTAATACTGTATATTCTTCAAAGACGTATACTTTTTAACACATCTGGTTATCCTGGAAAACCTAGTGATTACGGCTTAAATTTAACCAAAGAGATACAAATTCTTACTGAAGATAAAATTAATCTTTTATCCTGGTATCACAAGTCAAATGAAAAACTACCATTATTGATTTATTTACACGGAAATTCATTTAATATTGGAGATAGGGCATATAGAATTAAAAAATATATAGATAAAAACTGGAATGTCCTTATTCTTTCTTGGAGGGGATTTGGAGGCAATAGTGGAAAACCTACTGAAAAAAACTTTTATAAAGATGGTGAAGCTGTACTAAAATGGGTCTCAAAAAATACAAATTTTTCTAAAAATCAAATAGTTATTTATGGAGAGTCCTTAGGCTCTGGAGTAGCAGTGGAACTAGGAACTAAATATAAATTCTTAAGTGTGGTACTAGAGGCTCCATTTATGTCTATTTCTGAAATTGCAAAAAAAAGATACATGATATATCCAGCAAAATATCTTGTTAAAGATAAGTTCGATAATTTTAGTAAAATTGATAAGCTTAAATCACCACTACTAATACTAAGTGGAAAAAAAGATGAAATTGTTCCTCATAATCATAGTTTAATGCTTTTAAACAAGGCAAAAGGAATTAAAAAAGGTGTTTTTATTGACGAAGCAATACATAATAATCTATACGATTTTAGCATTGAAAAAGATGTAATCAGTTTTAATTTAACATTATGGAAATAGATCTAACAACTTCATACGTAGGAATTCTAAGTCTTGTGGTATTTGTCCTTGCTTATGCTGTAGTTATGGCAGAGGAATTTAGCCATCTTCGTAAATCAAAACCAGTTATAATTTCAGCAGCGGTAATTTGGGCTATCATTGCTTTTCATTATGCTTCTGACAAAGAATATGCACATAAAATTGAATATGCTTTAGAACATAATATTTTAGAATTTGCTGAATTATTTCTATTTCTTTTGGTCGCCATGACTTACATCAATGCTCTTGAAGAAAGAAAAGTATTTGATAACGTTAGATACCAATTAACATCTAGAGGTTTTAGTTTTAGACAACTTTTTATTTTTACTGGAATTATTACTTTTTTTCTCTCTCCCATAGCTGATAATTTAACAACAGCTTTAGTAATGTGCTCCGTTGTGATGGCATGTGGTAAAGGTAATTCAAAATTCATTTCTATTGGTTGTATAAATATAGTTGTCGCTGCTAATGCAGGTGGAGCATTCAGTCCATTTGGTGATATTACTACATTAATGGTTTGGCAAGCTGGGATAGTTGAATTCTTTACATTCTTTAAAATATTTTTTCCTTCAGTTGTTAATTATATAATACCTGCAATTGTTATGTATTTCTTTATTCCCAATGAAAAACCAGAAGTGAGTACAGATAAAGTTGTAATAAAACGAGGAGGTAAAATTATTATCTTTTTAGGTTTATTTACGATTTTTAGCGCTGTTAATTTCCATAATATTCTTCATTTACCTCCAATGCTAGGTATGATGTTTGGACTAGGTTTATTAGGAATATATTCATACTATTTAAAAATTACGTATAATTCTTCGATTGAAGATGAAAAGTTTGATTTTTTTAGAAAAGTCTCAAGAGCTGAATGGGATACATTATTATTTTTCTTTGGAGTTATTTTAAGTGTAGGTGGACTAGGATTTATTGGATATTTAACTTTAGTTTCAGAATTTTTATATATTGGATTAGGTCCAACAATGGCCAATTCTATCGTTGGTGTTCTATCAGCAATAGTCGATAACATTCCTGTAATGTTTGCTGTTATAACAATGAGACCTGAAATGTCGATAGATCAATGGTTGTTAGTAACTTTGACTACTGGTGTTGGTGGAAGTTTATTATCAATTGGTTCTGCAGCTGGTGTTGCGTTAATGGGACAAGCAAGAGGCTATTATACATTCTTTGGACACTTAAAATGGACTCCTGTTATTTTCATAGGTTATGTAGCAAGTATTTACCTTCACGTTTTGATGGCTGATCTACCTTGGTAATTTAAATTATCTATTAACAAAAAAATAATCATACTTAACATTAGAATGGTACCAGCAACAAAAGAAGCTTCATCAAATCTATAAATACTAATTAATTTATAAAGATATGATGGCAAGGTATCAAAATCTTGACCTTTAAAAAATGAAATTATTGTAAAATCACCAAAAGTTAATACCGATGAAAATGCAAAAACAAAAATAATATTTTTCTTTATTAATGGGAGTAAAATTATTAAATAATTCTTTATACTCAAGCGAAAAGTTTGCTGAAAATTCTCAAAATTTAAAAAAATATTTTTCAGACTATTGAAAAGAATCAATATTGAAAATGGCAATAAGAAAAGACAATTTATTAAAATTACAACTAAATATTTAATGAATTGTAGATATCTTAATTCGCCCAGTACAATAAAATAGCCAAGACTAAATATAATTGGTGAAATTATAATTATTGAAGAACTGATTAAAAAAATGGACTGCTGGAAAATTATATTTTTATAATTTATTACAAGTATTGATGAAATAATAAAACCAATTACACTTACAATTATTCCAGTAGTAATAGAAATAATTAATGAATTATAAAAAGCTTCTAAAAATTTTTCTTTAATCAAAAATATATAAAATTCACTATTTATAAAATTATAAAGTATTGAAAGAATTGGAGAAAAAAGAAAGATTGAAAATAAAATAATTACAAAACAATCTATTATTTTTATAAAACTATAATTTTTATAAGGATGAATAAAAATAATTTGATCTACTTCAAAAAAATTTGAACCTTTTAATTTGTAAAAACCAATCATTAAAAAAAATAAGCAAATAAATATTTGTAAAAAACTAAGTAAAATTGCTTTATCAAAATTTAGTTCAAAAAGTGCATGCTGATAAATTGCTACCTCAATCGTTGAATACTTTGGTCCACCACCTAAAGCCATAACTATCGCAAAACTTAAAAAACATAGTGAGAATATTATCGAGAAAACAGTTAAAAAATTTTGTCTAATATATGGCAGTTCCAATTTAATAAGATTGCCTATAAACATAATATTTAACGAGCTAGATATTTCATAATATTTTCTTGGAATACTATTTAGGGATTGAAAAAATAATCGAGTAGCAAAGGGTGTGTTTAGAAGTACATGAGCAATCAAAATTCCCTTCATTCCAAAAATTGTCTCAATAGAAAACATTTCATATAGATTAAAATATGAATTATAAAATCCGTTATTTCCAAACAGTTTAATCACAGCAAAGACTATTAAGATTGTTGGTATTACAAAGCAAAATCCACATAGAGAAATTATAAATTTTATTATTTTTAAATCCTTATGACGATTTAGAGATAATGCGAATGGAATAGCTAAAAAACAACTCAATATTGCAGAGAGAAAAGCTTGATATATAGAAAAATATATTAAACGATGAGTATATGAATTTTGAATAAAATCATAAATTGAATTTAATTCATAATTAACTTTTGAAAAAATTCCTATGAAAGGCAATAAGATTATAATTCCAAAGAAAAATAATACTGCAAAGTTATATTTTAAATACAATTTATTTACGATGCATTAAGCCATTCATCAATCCATTTTTCTTTATTTTTATTAATCTCTTTCGGATTTATTTGAATGAAATTAGGTATTTCTAGTTTGTCAAATGCATCTGGTAAATTTTTAATTTTTGTAACAGGGTACATGATATTTGTTGATGGAATTACTGATTGAAATTCTTCTGACAACATAAAATTAAGAAATTTATTTGCTAAATCTTTATTTTTTGAATTATTTAAGATTCCAGCAAACTCAATTGTTATATAATTTCCTTCTTCAAAAGTTGTTGCAAGAATATCATATCTTTCTTCAAACATAATATGTGCTGCAGGTGATGTGGTATAACTTAAGACCATGTCGGCCTCTCCCGCAATAAAAAAATTATAATAGGCATCAGTCCATCCTTTTGTAACAGATATAATTTTTTTATTTAATTTTTTCCATTCATCACCAGCTTTATCTCCATACAAAGCTTTCATCCAAGTTAATAATCCTAATCCGGGAGTAGATGTTCTAGGGTCTTGAATTACAATTCTTGCATTAGTAGAATTAATTAACTCATCCATAGATTTTGGAGGAGAATCTATACTTTCTTCATTATATACGAAAGAAAAGTAGCCATAATTATATGGAACAAATTTATTACTTTCCCAATTTAATGGTAAATTCATAATGTTATTTATATTTTTAATATTATGAGTTGTAAAAAGGTCTGATTTTTCTGCTAGATCAAATAAATTCATATCAAGACCTAATACTATGTCCGCTTTAGAAGTATTTCCTTCTAAAATAACTTTATTTAATAATGTTGCTGCACTGTCTACAGCGACAAACTCGATATCTGTTTTATATTTTTCTTCAAATATTTTTTCAATAATAGGTCCAGGACCCCAATCTGAGACAAAAGAGTCATAAGTATAAATAGTAAGCCTCTCAGCATTGATTGATAAAGAAATTGATAAAGTAATTAAAAAAATTAGTAGTGATTTCATTTTTCCTCCGCTGGCATTATCCAGATCAGGTTAAAAGGGTATAAATCTCAGCATTTAAGCACCCCTAATTTCATTATAATTAATTTTATTTTAGAAAACAAACATAAAAGAATTGTTTTTAGCTTATTAATGAATATAACAATTTTTTTCGGGGAGTAGCGCAGCCTGGTAGCGCACCTGGTTTGGGACCAGGGGGTCGAAGGTTCGAATCCTTTCTCCCCGACCATTAAAATTTTATTATTGTTAAAATTTAATTATATTAAAATAAATAAATAGAAATACAATTTGATAAATGAGTAAAATATTAATGTGTCCTAAAGAGAACCTTGATAAGAATTTATCTAATAAAACTTACATAGTTACTGGAACTACTTCTGGAATAGGATTAGAACTTATCACACAACTTGCAAGACAATCTGCGACTGTTATATGTGCTTCACGAAATTTAGAAAAACTAAAAATTACCACTCAAGAAGTATCTAATCAAACTTCAAACAATAAAATATATTATATGCACCTTGATTTGGCATCACTCGAGTCAGTTAGAATTTTTGTTAAAAATTATTTTAAAAAATTTTCAAAACTAGATGGCCTAGTAAACAATGCAGCAGTTATGTTTCCTTCAGAAGAGAGAACTGTAGATGGAAATGAATTGCAATTTAGTACTAATTTTTTGGGCCATTTTTTACTTACAGAGTTATTATTACCTTTACTAAAAAAAACTCATAATTCTAGAATAGTTCACACATCAAGTGTTATGCATGAAAAAGGGCATATTGATCTTCAAGATCTGAATTTTGAAAAAAGAAAATACAACCGATTTGAAGCATATTATCAATCAAAACTAGCTCAAATTCTTTATAGTAGACACCAGGCCAAACTTCTTAAAGATGATAATGTTATTGTAGTAAGTCTTCATCCTGGCTGGGTTCAAACTCCACTTATTAAAAATACTTTACCTGTTTTTTTTCAAGATGTTTTATTATATCCATTTTTAAAAATGTCAGGAATGGTAAAGACTTGGTTAGGCGTACAAACAACTTTATTTTGCTTGCTTGATGAAAGTATTAAAAATAATTCAGGTAAATTTTATAGTCAAACAGGAATATACAAAGACAAAGAATCTAGAAAAGGTGGCTGGCCAATGAAATGTCCAAACAATGAGGTTTATAATGAGAAACTTTGTGAAGATTTGTATAATCAAGCTAAACTACTTGTTAGTTCAATGTAAAATATTTATTTTATCTCTACAAAAGAGGTACAATTTAAATAATATATAAATTTTCTTTTTTTGATAATTAATTACCTATCATTTAAAAATAAATCACATATATAACTATTAATTTTATGATTAAAACTACGATAGGGCAATTTGCTAATTCACTAGGATTAAATAAAGACGAATATATTCCAAAAGGCAAAGCCTCCTTTTCACTTTTTAAAATTGAAATTTTATCAGGATTGACTGTTGCAATTGCACTCGTCCCAGAAGCAATTGCTTTTGCATTTGTAGCAGGTGTAACTCCACTATCAGGTTTATATGCAGCTTTTATTGTAGGATTAGTAACTGCAATTTTTGGAGGAAGACCAGGTATGATTTCGGGTGCTACAGGAGCATTAGCTGTAGTTATGGTATCATTAGTATCGGAACATGGAGTTCAATATTTATTTGCAACGGTAATATTAATGGGAATTTTACAATTCCTTGCAGGAATTTTTAAATTAGGAAAATTTATGCGGATGGTTCCTCAACCCGTAATGTTAGGTTTTGTCAATGGTTTGGCTATCGTAATTGGATTATCTCAATTACATCAATTTCAAATATATAATTTTGATGGAACATTTACATGGATGTCTGGGGAGGTGCTTACATATTCTTTAGTATTAGTTTTCTTAACCATGTTAATCATATGGTACTTACCAAGGGTTACTAAATTTATACCATCTACATTAGCTGCAATACTTCTGGTTACTTTTCTAGTTTTACTTTTAGATTTACCTGTTCCAAGAGTAGGGGATTTAGCAAGTGTAGCGGGAGGACTTCCAAATTTTTCCATTCCAACAGTTCCACTTAATTTAGATACTTTTTTCATTATCTTTCCCTATGCAATTATTTTGGCTGCTATTGGATTAATTGAAAGCTTGTTAACTCTTAATCTAGTAGGAGAAATAACAAACAAAAAGGGTGGGACAAGACAAGAATGTTTAGCTCAAGGTGTCGCTAATGGTATCACAGGCTTTTTTGGCGGTATGGGTGGTTGTGCTATGATTGGACAATCAATGATAAATGTTAAATCTGGTGGCAGAACAAGAATTGCTGGCATATCAGCAGCAATTTTTTTACTAATTTTTATTCTTTATACTTCAAATTTAATTGAACTTATTCCTATAGCATCATTAGTAGGGGTTATGTTTATGGTCGTAATTGGAACATTTGCTTGGAATTCACTAAAATTATTATTTGTTGTTCCTCGTTCGGATGCATTGGTAATTGTGTTAGTTACTTTAATAACTGTATTAGAAGATTTAGCTGTTGCTGTAGTTGCTGGTGTTATTATTAATGCACTAGTATTTGCATGGAAATCTGCCTCAAGAATTAGAGCAATTGAGAGAAAGTCAAGAACAGAAAAGGGTGCTAAGGTATATGAAATTGAAGGACCTCTTTTTTTTAGTTCAACTAATAGTTTTTTAGAAATTTTTAAACCAGCCAAAGATCCTAATTTGGTAATAATAGATTTTGCAAATTCAAAAGTTATTGATCAATCTGCTTTAAAAGCAATTGAGGATATTGCAGAAAGATATTCCAAAATAGGTAAACAAGTAAAGTTAAGACATCTTACAAAGGACTGCCACAGCCTTTTAAGAAAAACAGGTCAATTGATAGTTGATAGTGATGATGATCCTGATTATGGAATAGCTGTTGACTACGGAGTTAAATTAGGAATTTTTGGTAAATAATTAAAACTCTAATGATCCTTTTATAGAATACTGTAAAATATTTACTATCTCGTCAACGTTTTTTGTAACAGCAAGTGCTGCTGCATCAACTTCTTTTAAAGCATGTTGATGTTCATCACTATGCATTATTATGAGAGATTTATTCAATGCTGATGCATATCCTGCATCAAAAGCAGCATTCCATTGTTTATATTTCTCACCAAAACGTACTACAACTATATCTGCTTTTTCAATCGAATTTCTAGTTCGTATAGCATTTATTTTGGCTCCTTTATTATCGTGCCAAAATTTTTTTTCTTCTTTACCGAGTATTTTTACACCCACATCATCTGATAATTCATGATTGGTAGTTGGGCTTGAAAATTCTATTTCTAAATTCTTAGATTTACATTTATTTATTATCTCATCTCGCCAATTAGTATGAATTTCACCGGATAAATAAACTTTTAATTTCATTTTTTAAATTAACCTAAATATGCTGCAGTTAATACTGGAAAACTTGTAAATCCGAAATTACCTACTTTTTCAGATTTATTTAATTGTTTTTTCCAATCATCTACTTTGTCTTCTGAAACACCTTGGCTTAAAGCAAACTTACCTAACATAGTTTCATAAAAAATTGCTGGTGAATTATTATCTCTATTTGTAATTAAATACGATAAATTTTGAGAACTTATATTTTTATATCCAAGTTTTTTTAATTTACCATTTAAATCAAGTGGAAGCATTTGGTGAAAACAATGGGCTCTAAACGCCTCATGAATGAGATCATTAATTTCTTTTTCTGGTCCATAAAATTTAAAATAGTCCCAGAGAATTGAGACATTAACAAATTTAGAATTATTTTTAGAAATTCTTTTTATTTCTTTTAAAGATGTATCTATATCTTCAATATATTCTAATGTTTGTGTAGCTGTAATTTTATCACATGATGCATCTTCTATACTAATATCGTCGGCTGTAGTACATATAAGTTCTACATTATTTTGATCTTTACATTTATCGCTTGCAACATCTAATTGATCTTGACTGGGATCAATTCCTATTACTTTGCCTTGCTCTCCAACAGATAATGAAATTTCTTCAACTAAATGACCACCACCACATCCAATATCAATAACAGTTTCATCAGTCTCTAAATTTAATGCATTTACAATAGCTAATCTTCGTGAAACTCCAGCATAACCATTCGCTATTTTTTGTTGAATAATACTAGTTTCATTATCAAATTTCATTTTCTTATTTTTCTTATATATTTTTTAGTTATATAAAAAATACATATAAATGGAATATCAAATAACAAAAATATTAATTATTTCTTTATTTAGCTCGATATTAATTTCGTTATTTTTAAACACAAGATACATTATTTTTTTCAAAAAATTTTCAAAAAATAAAAAAATTTTATTAAATTTATTTATTTATTTTTTTTCTTCTTTGACGTTATTTTTTATTAATTATGTGTTGAGTCTAAATGGATTGACTTCTCTAATAATCTTCAATGCTGCAATCATTACACTTATATACTTTGAATTAGCTCTATATTTAGAAAAAGTTTTTTGGGATGATTTTTTAGGAAATTCACTTCCAAAATCAATCAATATGCTAATTAGTTTCGTTGTAATGATTAATTTTGGTTATTTTACTCTAATGTTTTACATAAAGATCTTAGATATTGATTATTTTGTCACATAAGTATCAACCTAGAATAATATATAAAATAGTTACAATTTTTATGAAATAATATTTTCATATTAATAAAATATTTATTATTAATAAATTTGTATGAATAAGGTTTTGTTTGTATTACATCAAAAAACTTCCGTTCCAGGAGATGTAGGAAATAAATTTAGAGATAGGGGATATGTTGCTGAAATATGTAGACCACCTTTAGGCGAAGAACTTCCTTCAAATATCAAACAATATTCAGCTATAGTTGTATTTGGTGCACCAGGAAGTATAAACGATGAAGATGAATATATAAATAAAGAATTAGAATGGATAAACAAAGTTATAACAACCGACATTCCTTATCTTGGAATTTGTTTTGGTGCACAGTTACTAGCTAAATGTTTAGGTTCAGAAATAACAACAAATAAAGATGGGCTTTCAGAAATTGGTTTTTATAAAATTGAACCAACTGAAAATGCAAAAAATCTTTTTAATTCTCAAAAGATTTTTTTTCAATTCCATTCTGAAGGATTTTCTCTTCCTATAGGCTGTGAGTTATTAGCAAGGGGTGATATTTTTAATAATCAAGCTTTTAAATATCAAAATTGTTATGCGCTCCAATTTCATCCAGAAGTAAATTTTAAACTTCATATGAGATGGCTGTATTTAGTGTTATTAAAAAATCCTAAAAAATTATTCGTCAAAGGTGCTCAAAATATATTTGTTCAACTTTATTATCGTTACAAATATAATAAAAATATATCAAATTGGTTAGATTCATTTTTAGATCAGTATTTTTTAAAAAAAACTTAAATGTTAATATAAGTGAAAATTAAAAACCTATATTTTTCACCTGTAAAATCTCTTTCTTTCAATAATGTAGTTAACTTAGAGATAATTAAAAATATTGGTATAAAAAATGATCGAATATTTGCTTTCACTAATAATCTTAATCTTAAAGATATAGAATCAATAAAAAATAATCCATTAAAACGAGAAATATACAAATTTTTATCATTAAAAAAATATCCTGAATTAAATCAATATAATTTTTTATTAGAAGATAATTTTTTAATACTAGAATTTGAAAATAAAATCATTTTAAAAACAGATATTGATAATCAACATGAAGTAAAAATCTTATGTAACAAACTTGAGGATATTTTACCAAATATAAATAAAATTAATTTATTAAAAGATATTGTGAATCCTTTTTTTGATACAATGCCAAATAAATCAATATCATTAATAAATTTAAACAGTATTAAAGACTTTGAAAACCTATCTAATCATCAAGTTGAACATGAACGTTTTAGAGGAAATATATATGTTGAAGATTTAGATAAATGGGAAGAAAGGAAGTTGGTAGGTAAAGTTTTATCAATCAATGATATAAAATTTAAAGTTATTAAAGAAATTCCCAGATGTTCAGCAACTAATATTAAACCTAAAACTTCTAAAATAAATCTAAATATTCCTTTAAACCTAAAAAAAATATACAACCATATAAATTTAGGAATATATTTAGATCCTTTACATGATGGTCAAATAAATAAAGGTGATCTTATAAAAATTAATGAATAAATTCTTATTAAGTCATTCAGAAAAACTTACAGGCTATCTATTAATTCTTCCTGCTGTTTTAATAATCAGTCTATTTGGAATTTTTCCTGTTTTTTTTGGAATGTACATGAGTGTGCACAAGTGGAAAGTTTTTAAAGGGAGATTTTTAGGATTTGAGAATTACCAAAGAATACTTGGAGACATACCAGCTTTTTGGTTATTTGTTTTAGGATTATTATTATTGATATTGAGTTATGGACTGTGGAGTGAATTTAAAAATAAAGTAAAAAATAAAATCTATTTAGCATTTTTATCCATAGCAATATTAATTATTGGAATGATATTAATTAATATCAACTGGGAAAAAATGCTTTTAACAGGTGATGAAGACTATCTTTACTCTCTTATTTATACTTTTTATTATTCGTTTTTCACTATAATTTTTGAGGTTGGATTAGGATTAATAATAGCATTTGCTTTGTATCAAAAATTAGCTGGTAAACAATTCTTTCAAATGATTTTACTATTTCCTTACATTACTCCAGCAGTAATGGGTGCTGCAGTATTTTTTTTAATATTTGGTAAAGCTGAAAATTCTTTTTTAAATCAACTAATAGGAATATTTGGTTTTGAGCCTAAAATGTGGTTATTTGATAAAAGACCTATCACCGAAGTTTTATTTGGTATCAAAATAGAAGGTCTACTAGCAGGACCAAGTTTAGCTCTAATCTCATCAATCATATATGGAATATGGTCTTATACTGGCTACTATGCAATAATTTTACTCGCGGGTTTATCAATTATACCCTCTGATTTATATGAGGCTGCGAAAGCAGAGGGAGCTAGTAGATGGCAAACATTTATTAAGATTACCATACCACTATTAATGCCTATTATTTTTTTTCTAATGTTGACTGGATTTATAAATACCTTTCAAGCTTTCAATAGTATTTTTGTTATGCAAACTTCTTCTGCTGGAGATACAATGGATGTTGTGACAATAGAAATTTTTGACCATTTTTGGGGCAGGGTGAAATATGGTTATGCTGCTGCTGAAGGAGTAATTTTATTTATACTGCTAAATATTTTAGCAATATCTCAATATGTAATTTTTAGAAAAAGGTTAAGTTATGACTAGAATTATTAATGCAGAAACAAGGATACCTTATTTAATTTTATTAATAGTTTTTATTATTTCAATTTACCCATTTTTTTACATGATATCAACATCATTGATGACAGCTGGAGAAGCATCAAATCAATATTTATTTCCAAAAAAATTGATGTTTGAAAATTATTATGAAGTTTGGACATCTAATAGATTTCAACGTTATACGTTTAATAGTTTAATAATAAGTTCAATAATTGTAATTGGTGTTTTATTAACCAGTATTCCAGCAGCATACTCTTTTGCTAAAATAGAATTCCCATTTAAAAATATCATATTCTACATGTTGTTAATTTCATTGATGATTCCAGAAATCATTACATTATTACCTCATTTATTAATTATTAGAGGGGAAATTATTCCATTGCCATTTGGACCTTCTTGGATGAATAGTCTTCAAGGTTTAACAGTTCCATTTATGGGAAATATTTTTGTAATTTTCTTATTAAGACAATATTTTAAAAAGATACCAAATGAATTATGGGATGCTGCAAGACTAGATGGATCTTCCCATTTAAATTTCTTACTCAAGGTAGTAATCCCAATGAGTAAACCTATTATTGTGACAGTCTCTTTATTTACTTTTATTATAGCGTGGAATAGTTTTGCTTGGCCTTTACTTATATTAACTAGAGATGATTGGTATCCTGTAACAGTTTCTATCTATAGTTTTGTTAGAGAAGTTGGACCTAATTTTAATTTATTGATGGCTGCTTGCTTAATTGCAATTTTCCCAATTTTAGTATTATACTTTTTTACTCAGAAGTTATTCATAGAAAGTATATCAAACTTTGGATTAAAAGAATAAATCAGTAAATTTTTTGTAACAAAACTTTAATTTTACCTCTATATTGATTAAGTTTTTTACGGGGTGATTATGAAATTTTATAAATATATTTTAGATTTCTTCTTAGCTTCTTTATTTTTTATTTCCTCGCAATCATTCGCAATTACTGCACAAGATATTGAAAATGCAGATCCTTCAGGTCAAACTGTTGAATTCTGGGTTCAATATTCAGATGAAAGATTAGATGCAATGATGGCAAGAGCTGAAAGATTCGAAGCTGAAACAGGAATAAAAGTTAATATTGTTCACAAAGGACATTATGGGAAAGTTCAATCCGCTATGATGTCTGCTGCTGGAACAAAAGATATAGCAGATGTTGCAAGAGGTTATGGTAACGCTGCTGCAGATATGTACTTAATTGGCGCTTCAATTGATCAAAATATTTTAGCAAATAGTAAAAAATGGGGTGTTTCACAAAATGATATAGCAGATTGGGGTGCAAACTGGACTGTTGGCTTTTCACCATATTTTGATGGAAATCCAAAACTTTTACATGAAGTTGGAAAATCAATAGAGATCCTTTACTACAATGCAGATTGGTTAAAGGAATTAGGTTTAGACGCTCCTAAAAGTCCTGCTGATTTTGCGGAAGCAGCATGTGCTGCGACCAATCAAGATTACAGTGGTAAGATGGGTGAAGACGTTCCAAGTTATGGATATGAAATAGATACTGATGCAAGTAACTTTGCAGCATGGGTATTTGCTCATGGAGGAGATGTATTTGACTATGATAATGGTCAGTATATTTACAATGGCCCAAAAGCTATTGAAGCTATGGAATTCATTCAAGGTATGGCTAATAAAGGATGTGCAATAGTTGCAAGAGGTAAATACACTGATCAGCAATACTTAGGACAAGGTTCTGTTTTATTTGCTGCAGGATCTACTTCTGGTATCACTTATTTCCAGAAAGCCATTGAAGAGGGTTACAATGGTAATTGGGATGTAGCTCCATTATCATACACCACTAGTGAACCAGTGCTTAACTTATATGGCGGTGGTTTAATTATGGGAAACTCAGGCGATGCTGATAGAATGGTAGCGGCATATCAGTGGATGAAATATATTTCTAATACTGAGAACTCAGCAGTTTGGTCAACTGAAAGTGGATATGGTTTTGTTAGAGCTTCTTCTGCAGATCATCCATTAATTGCTAAAAAAAGAGCTGAATTACCTCAATATGATAAATCATTAACAATGGTTCAATACGGAAAAGGTGAGCCATCTGTGCCTGGCTATTATTCAGTTAGAGGTGAGGTTGAAAAAGCTTATGCAGCAATCATTAATGGTGATGATATCATTTCAACATTAAATCAATTAAATGAAGATGCTAATGCAATATTAGCTGATGCAACTGAAGAGTAGTTTAATTATTTTACTTTTATTAAGGGTGGTTTATACCACCCTTTTTTTATGATAATTGTTTGTTCTCTTAATGATTTATCTAATGTGTGTGAAAGCATACAGCCCAAATATCTTGTATCAGTAATTGATCCAGGATACGCACCAGAAACACCCAAGGGTGTAAAAAATCATTTAAAGTTAGGATTTGACGATATTATTGAAATTAGTAGCAATAATAAAATATTTCGATTGAATACTGATGAAATACCACAAATTTTACCTGGCGAAGACCATGTAAATTCAATAGCTAATTTTACTTCCACATATACTTATGATGAAGATATTGTTATTCATTGTTGGTGTGGTGTATCGAGATCAATGGCAACAGCTACTTATTTACTATGTAGAGAAAACAAAACTAATATTGAAAATACAATTCAATATATTCGTAATCTTGCACCACATGCAAACCCAAATAAATTATTGATAAATCACTTTGAAAAGAAATTAAATGTTAACAATCAAATCTCAAACTCATTTTTAAAATTCCCTTATACTAAAACATACGATTGTTCTTCAAATTTTGCACCAGTTACTTTATTTGATATAAATGACATTCAGAAAAACTAATGAAAGAATACGTTCGAACAATTGCTAATTATCCTGTTGAAGGAATACAATTCAGAGATATTACAACATTGTTGCAAAATGCAGGACACTTTAAACATGTCATTGATGATATGGTAAAACCATGGCAAAATAAAAAAATAGATGCAGTTTTAAGTATAGAATCACGTGGATTTATTATGGCAGGCGCTATAGCTTATTTTTTAAATGCAGCATTTGTTCCTTTGAGAAAGCCTCATAAACTTCCTTTTGATACTTTCAAAGTCTCATACGACTTAGAATATGGATCAACTGAAATGCATATTCATACGGATGCCTTAGATGGTCACAAAGATTTACTAATTATTGATGATCTTTTAGCAACAGGTGGAACCGCACTCGCGGCAGTAGAGTTAATTAAAAATTTTAAAGACAAAAATATTGTTGGTGCAGGTTTTATAATAAATTTACCAGATTTAAGTGGTGATAAAAAACTAATTGAAAAAGGAATCGAGATACATTCTTTAATGGAGTTTTAAATGAGAAATGCAGTTATTGTGGGTTACAAAAGATCACCCTTCACTTTTGCTCGTAAAGGTGAAATGGCTAATATAAGACCGGAAGACATTCTATCACAAACAATAAATCAATTACTTAATGAAATACAAATTAATAAAAATGACATAGAGGACATTATTACTGGTTGTGCATATCCTGAAGGAGCGCAAGGTAATAATATTGCTAAAATTGTTTCTTTCATGACTGATATGCCAGAACATGTAGCAGGTATGACAGTTAACAGATGGTGCGGCTCTTCAATGCAAGCTATTCACGATGCAACTGGAGCGATTGCAATTAACTCTGGGGACGTTTTTTTATGTTGTGGTGTAGAAAGTATGACATTTATACCCATTAATGGACTAACATACGATCCTCATCCTCAATTAATTAAAGACAATCCAAATGTATATATGTCTATGGGGATTACAGCTGAAAATGTTGCAAAAAAATTTGATATTTCTCGAAAAGAGCAACAAGATTTTGCTATTAGCAGTCATTCTAAAGCTAATTCAGCTAGAGAAACAAACATGTTTGATAGCGAAATTGTTTCTATTAAGAATAATGATGAAATAATTAATAAAGATGGCGGAATTAGACCTAACACCTCACATGAAATTTTAGATGGATTAAAACTTGCTTTTGATGAGAATGGAACAGTTACAGCTGGTACAGCCTCACCATTAACAGATGGCGCCTCAGTAGTAATTGTGTGTGAAGAAGAATATGCAAAAAAAAATAATCTAAATATTTTAGCTCGTATCAAATCTACAGCAGTAGTCGGTTGTCCGCCAGAATTAATGGGTCTTGGTCCAATTAACGCATCTAAAAAAGCATTAAAAAGAGCTAATTTATCTATTTCCGATGTTGATATTGTGGAACTAAATGAGGCATTTGCTTCTCAATCTTTAGCATGTATTAAAGAATTAAATATGGACATAAGTAAAGTAAATATCCATGGTGGAGCAATAGCATTAGGCCACCCTTTAGGAGCTACTGGAGCAAGGATTACTGGTAAAGTTGCAGCTTTATTGCAAAATAATAACAAAAAGTATGGATTAGCGACACAATGTATAGGTTTAGGTCAAGGTATTGCAACTGTGTTAGAAAATATTAATTAGATATCATGCAAATTTATAAAACACCACTACGTGAATTTAAATTTTTAATTGAAGATTTTTTAAATCTTAAGGAAAGTGAAACATTAAAAAAATTGGATTTAGAAACAAGCGATCTAATGCTTATAATTGAAGAAGCAGCAAAACTATGTGAAGAAACCCTACTCCCACTTAATCAAAGCGGGGATAGCGAAGGGTGTTCATTTAATAACGGAGTTGTGACTGCGCCAAAAGGATTTAAAGAAGCTTATAAAACTTTTTCTGATAATGGCTGGCAGGGGCTTAAAGTAAAAGAAAAATATGGTGGTCAAAATCTACCTTATATTATGAATATGATTTTAGATGAAATGATAAGCTCTACTAATATGTCATTTGGTCTTTATCCAGGTCTTACAGCAAATGCAATCGATGCAATTGAAAAAAGTGCTAATGAAGATTTGAAAAATACTTATTTGCCAAATTTAACTAGTGGTAAGTGGACAGGTACAATGAATTTAACTGAACCACAATGTGGAACAGATCTTGGCTTAAGCAAAACAATGGCAACACCGTTAGATGACGGAAGTTATAGTATTACTGGTACAAAAATTTTTATTACATGTGGAGAACATGATCTTAGTGATAATATTATCCATTTAGTATTAGCAAGAACACCAAATGCACCTCCAGGTATAAAAGGTATAAGTTTGTTCTTGGTTCCTAAATTTTTACCAAATGGAAATGGTGATTTTGTTGAAAGAAATAAAGTTGAATGTGGATCAATAGAGAAGAAAATGGGTATTCATGCTAGTCCAACATGTGTAATGCATTACAATGAAGCTAAGGGCTGGTTAGTAGGTGATATTAATAAAGGAATGAGAGCGATGTTTATAATGATGAATGGAGCTCGTTTGTTTGTAGGGATACAAGGCTTAGGCTTATCAGAAACTGCTTATCAATCAGCACTTTATTATTCGAAAGAGCGATTACAAGGAAAATTATCTTCCAGCAATCAAGTTGCTGATCCCATAATTGTTCATCCTGAAATAAGAAAAAATTTGTTGTATATAAAATCGATAAATGAAGCAATTAGAGGTTTAACTTTATTGGCTGGAAACCACTTTGATAATATTGAAAATTCTTCAGATGACAAAGATAAGAAATTATCTGAAAATTTTATAGCACTCATGACTCCAATTATTAAATCATATGCTTCAGATAAATCTGTAGAAATTACAAATCGAGCTATGCAAATCTATGGAGGCCATGGCTTTATAACTGATCATGGAATGGAACAATTAGTAAGAGATGCTAGAATTACAACAATCTACGAAGGAACAAACGGTATTCAAGCTCTAGATTTAATAGGAAGAAAATTACAAACTGAAAATGGTGCTTTATTTAATGAATTTTTTACTATGATTGATAATTATCATATTAAAATTAATAATAATCAAGATATGAAAAAATATATTGATTTATTTATGCCTTCATATGATTCTTACAAAAGTATTTTTGAATATATTAAATTGTTAAATGATGAAAACGAGATCAATTCCCATGCAGTTGAATTTTTAAATTTATCATCTTTAATTTCTCTAGGTTACATTTGGTTACAGTATATAGAAATATCATTAGCTAAATTAGAAAAACAAGATGAAAGTTTTTATAAATCTAAAATTGAAACTGGTAACTTCTTTTTAACTAAATTATTAGGTGAAACACAAGTTCTTAGTCAAAATATAAAATCTGGTGGAAAATACTATAACGATTATAACGATAAGTATTTTGAAACAGCAATCTAATGACTATAAAAATTTATAAACCTTCAAAAACCTCCATGCAATCGGGTTTTAAAAAAACAAAATTATGGTTAGCAGAATATATTTCTGAAGTAGAAAAAGTAAAAGATTCTTTAATGGGTTGGAATAGTTCATTAGATACTAAATCGCAGATCAAACTTTTTTTTGACACTAAAGAACAGGCCATTGAATGGGCAAAAAAAAATAATTATCAATATTTTGTTGAAGAACCAAAGCAAAGAAAAATTAAACCTAAAAGTTATGCTTCAAATTTTGATACAAATAGAAAAGAGCCTTGGACACATTAAGTATAATTTCTTTCTTTATTTTTTAGACTATGATAAATGCAAATTATGCGCCCGTAGCTCAGTGGATAGAGCAACCGCCTTCTAAGCGGTAGGTCAAATGTTCGAATCATTTCGGGCGCGCCAATGAATAAGGAGCTCTATGATACATAATGTTAAATGTCATTGCGGTGCAGTAGAATTAGAAGTTAATAATGATCTTGATATTATTAAACAATGTAATTGCTCAATTTGTAAAAGAAAAAATGCTAAAATGGCAATGGTATCTAAGGAATCTTTATCAATTACAAAAGGAAAAGAATATTTAACTTCATATAAATTTAACACAATGATAGCTGAACATTTCTTTTGTAAAATTTGTGGCATTTATACTCATCACAATAGAAGAAGTGATCCAAATGGCGCTGCAGTAAATATTGGTTGTATTGATGCAATTGATCCTTTTGAATATAAAGCTGATTTTATTGATATGAAGAATAAATAATTTATGTCATTTGAATTTTTAATCTCTAAAATTCAAAAAAATAATTTTTTACTTATAGGTAGAGCAGGAGTAGATATATATCCTGATCCACCCGGAACCAAAACTGAAAATGCAAAATCCTATATTACTTATCTCGGAGGATCTTCTGCAAATATGGGGGTTCAATTAACCCTGTTTGGAGGTAATTGTAATTTACTTACCAGAGTCTCTGACGATGCTTTAGGTAGATTTGCTATTAATCAACTAAATCATTATGGTATTAACAATAAATTAGTAAAATTTGAAAAAAATGAATCAAGAATTTCTTTTGCTATAGTTGAAACCACAGTTAAAGATCATCAATCAATAATTTATAGACATAAAGCTTCAGATTTATTTTTAAATAAAGATGATATTGAAAACGCTAATATACAAAACTTTGATTGTGTATTAATTACTGGGACCTCTCTAGCAGCTGAACCTTCAAGGAGTGCAACTTTATATGCTTTAGATATAGCAAAAAAAAATAATATTCCTGTAATTATGGACATTGATTATAGACCATATACATGGGAGTCACCAAATAAAGCAAAAGAAGTTTATAATTTAGCAGCAAATAAATGTAGTGGTGTAATTGGCAATGATGATGAGTTTGGAGTGTTAGCTGGTGATTACAACAATGGTTTGGATCATGCTAAACAATTAGCGAAAAATGTAAGCTTAATTATTTATAAAAAAGGTGAAAAAGGTTCTATTACTTTTGCAATGAACAAAGAAATTAAAAAAGGAATATTTCCCGTTAAGCCTTTGAAACCAACTGGAGCTGGTGATGCATTTATGGGATCATTAATAGGCTCAATTTTAAAGGCTAATGATTTAGAAAAATCCATAGAGATAGGTTCAGCTGCAGCCGCTATTGTAGTAACAAAAGTTGGTTGTGCACCGGCAATGCCTAATTTGAATGAAATTTTGGAGTTTATGAAATATAATAATATTAATGAAGGAGAATAATATGCATATTCCACCATTTGATAATAAGAACAAGCCAATTGTAGATATTGAAGATAGTAGAGTTCCTTTAAATTATTTTAACATAGTAAAATTAAATAAAGATCAATCTTTTGAATATCAAACACCTGGTTATGAAACATGTATAGTGCCCGCTACTGGTACAATCAATGTAGAAATTGAAGGATTAAAAGTTGATTCATTAGGTACTAGAACAGTTGATGTCTGGGATGGAGAGCCAGAAGGTGTTTATGTTCCATCTAATATAAAAGCTCAATTTACATCATTAGTAGATAATTCAGAAATTTTTATTGCTGGCGCAAAGTATGATAAAACGCTGGAACCATTTGCTGTTCGAACAAATGAAATTGATATAGTCCAGTACGGATCTGATGATACAAAAACTCATAGAAAGATTAAGCATATTTTAGGTGCTAAGCATCATGATAAAGTTGGAAGGTTGCTTTGTAATGAACTTTATACTGTAGGACAGGGAGGATGGTCGGGGTTTCCACCTCATAAGCATGATACAGATCGTCTGCCTGATGAAACTAGACATGATGAAACATATAATTACAGATTTAAACCTAATAATGGATTTGGTTTTCAGATGTTTCAACAAGTTGATGATAAAGTTGGTAAAGCTGAACATATAATTGATGGATCGACCATTATGATTAGATCGGGTTATCATCCATGTGTCGTAGCACCTGGGTATGAAATGTATTATTTTACTATTCTTGGAGGACTGTCTCAAAGATCTCTTGTCCAATTTTTTCAACCTGAGCATGCTTATCAAGTAGAAACAATTCCAGGAATTAAGGATATGATTGCTAAATACAAATAAATGACAGCTGTAAATTTAAAAAAAATTTTAAATGATGCAAATAAAAATAATTATGCCGTAGCAGGTTTAGTAGTTCTAGGCTGGGATGATGCCCTAGCTTTTACACAAGCCGCTGATGAAACTGGAATTCCGATTATTTTGCAAGCTGGCCCTTCATGTAGAGCACATACACCAATTCCAATATTAGGAAAAATGTTTAGATATTTAGCAAGCCAAACAAAAACGAACATTTGTTGTCATGTTGATCATGGATATACTCTAGATGAATGTTATGAGGGGATTGATAGTGGCTTTACATCTGTAATGTTTGATGGTTCTAAATTAACTTTAAAAGAAAATATAAAAATTAGCAAAAAAATTGCTTCAAGAGCTCATAAACATAATATTTCTGTTGAGGGAGAAATAGGTTTTGTAGGTTATGATAATGGTAAAATTTCAGAAGGTACTAATATTGAGGATGCAGTATCTTTTGCAAACAAAAGTAATATTGACGCAATGGCAATTTCAGTTGGTAATACACATTTACAAACTTCAAAAAAAGCGAGTATTGATTTTAACAAAATTAATTTAATTGAAGCAAAAACAAAAATCCCTTTAGTTCTTCATGGAAGTAGCGGAATTCCCTTAGAGCAAAGAAAAAAACTAGCAAGAAAAACAAAAGTCGCAAAACTAAATATTGGCACTGAAATTAGAATGACATTTGGGCAAGCTTTAAGAAAAAATCTCAAAAATAATCCTAAAACATATGATAGATTGCAATTACTAAAACCTACGATTAAAGATTTAACAAAGGTTACAATAAAAATTATAAAACAAATTGGCCCAAATTAATGGGACAAATTTTTATTGCAGCACTTAAAGAGGAAACTCCAAATCTTAAAGATTTCCACTACTCAGGTGTGGGAAAGATAAATGCGACAATTAAAATTATGCAATTAATTTCAAAATTTCAACCTAATGAAATAATTAATTATGGAACAGCTGGTTCAATAAAGCAAAACTTATCAGGATTAGTAGAATGCACGAAGTTTATTCAAAGAGATATGGATGCAAGAGGTCTAATGAACTTTAAATTAGGTGAAACTCCTTTTGATCCTATATCAAAAATTACATATTCTGATGAGGGATATATATGTGCATCAGGAGATAGTTTTGTTCAATCATCAGTAGAAATAGATTGTGATATTGTTGATATGGAAGCTTACTCTTTTGCTAAAGTATGCAAATTATACAATATTAGATTTAAATGTTTTAAATATATTTCTGATTATGCAAATGAAAATTCAAATAATGATTGGATTGATAATTGTTCAAAAGGAGCGAAATTATTTTCTGAAATATATCCTCAATTAAAAATATGATCTTAAAAATACTTGAAAAATTAGGAAGAAAAAAGATTGTATTGGACAGAGGTCCTTCGCATCCAGAATTTCATAAAGCAAAACCATGGATGGAGAGGTATTATTTGTTATTTAGAAAAAGACCCAAATGGTTTCCATTTAATATCTTAATTCATAAAATGTTAGATGATGATCATGGTGAAGGAGTTCATAATCATCTTTGTCCCTATGTAACAATTATTTTAAAAGGTGGTTATTGGGAAACTACTAATAAAGGTAAATTTTGGAGGCCACCAGGTTACATTGGTTTTAGATCAGCAGATCATTTACATAGAGTTGATTTGAAACCAAATACAAATACCATGACATTATTTATTCCTGGTCCTTTTGGGCTTAGAAAAAATAAAAGAGCTGATTATAAAACAAAAATTTAACTATCTATGGAATTTAAATTATTCCGTCGTATATTAATTTACATCCACTCAAAAAAAGCAAAACATAAATAATATTAAAAAATAATTTTTCTGGAATTCTTTTTTGCACAAAATAACCAATTAAAACACTGATAAAAGCTAGTGGAAGTAAATAGAGAGAAATCATAAGATTTGAAGGTGCTAATAATCCAACGTAATAATAAGGAACCAATTTGACAAGATTTATAACCATAAATGCCAATGTCATTGTGCCAATAAATGAAATTTTATCTAACTTTAGAGGAAGTATATAAAAGTTAATCGGTGGATTTCCTGCATGAATTAAAAAACTAGTATATCCAGCGACAGACGACCAAAAGTAACCTTTAACTTTGGTTGGTTTAAGTAAATAATTATTTTTCTGAATAAATGAAACTAGAACAAAAATAATGGAAATAACACCAACCATTATTCTTATTTGATCTTCATTCGTAAATTCAAATGTTAAAGTTCCAAATAAAATACCAATTATAGATGCTGGGATTATAATTTTTAAAATACCATTAATCCACTTTTTCCAATACAAATAGATTGCTGAAAAATCCATTATAATCAAAAGTGGCAACAAAATACCAGCAGCTTGTAAAGGACTCATCGCAAAAGACATTATAGGAACAGCTAACATTGCTATTGGACCAGGTACACCACCTTTTGATAGACCAAATACAAAAACGCCCAATGATGCAAAAATATAAAAAAATAAATCCATTTAATTTAAAATTTTTAATGCATTTTTAATATCTTTTATTTGATCATCAATGTCTTCCAATCCACAATACAATCTAATTAAAGTTCCAGTATTTCTATTTTTAAACTCTCTTTTATCTAATGGAGGAAAGGTAATCAGACTATCAAATCCACCCCAGCTGTATCCCAATTTGAATATTTTAAGTTTATTAAAAAATTTTTCAATTTGATTTTCTGAATATTTCTTTTTCAGCATAAATGAAAATAAGCCTGTGCTACCGGAGAAATCTCTTTTCCATATTTTATGATTTTTTGTATGCGGTAATGCTGGATGGAAAACATCAGATACAAGATCATGTCCTAATAAATATTTTGCCATTATCAATGCATTTTTTTCAATTTCTCTCATGCGAATTTCAAGTGTTGGCAATCCTCTAATTGCTAAATAAACTTCTTCTGAACCAGGACATATTCCTAAAGTTTTTGAAGATGCTCTTATTTTTTTGGAATATTTTTTATTAGACGAAACGAAACCAATCAATACATCTGAGTGACCATTTATATATTTGGTTCCTGCATCTATAATAATATCAATACCTAATTTAATTGGATTACAAAATAAAGGTGAGGCCCAAGTATTATCCATAACAGTTGGTATTTTATTTTTTTTAGCAATTTTTGTAATGAAAGGTATATCAATAATATCAAAAGTTGCTGTTCCTGGTGATTCTAAATAAATTAGCTTTGTTTTACTGTTAATTAATTTTTGAAAATTATTAATATTCTTTGTTGGATGAAAATATCTTATTTTAACATTATATTGTTTAAGGATTTTTTCACAAAAAGTTCTAGTAGGACTATAAACACTATCATTTATTAAAACCTCATCACCAGATTTTAAAAAGGTAAAAAAAGGAATAACTATAGAGGCCAATCCTGATGGTGATAGTACTGTATCATTGCAGTTATATAAAAAAGAAATACTGTCTTCTAACTGTTTATGAAATGGATTTTTATTTATTCCATAAAATGTTGTTCTATCGTCAAAATTTTTAATATCGTTTAAGTAATCTTTAAATGTATTAAAAATCATTGTAGAGCCTTTATAGGTACCAGGGTTTATAAATCCTTTTTGCTTGAGAGGATTTCTACCTATTTTGGTTAATTTTGTTTTTATTTTCATAATCAACTAAATATTGTATAAGCCAAAATCTTTATACACAAATTGTAGTAGGCAATTTTAAGCTTATAAAATCTATTATTGGGATTAACTTATTAATTTGTTATAGGGAAGCAATCTTTGAAAAAAGATATTTAAATAATTATTTAAACGGAGAAAATAATATGAAAAAACTATTATCTATCTTTGCGGTTGTAGCGTTTGCTTTTTCAGCACATGCTGGAACTCTTGATGATGTCAAAAATAGAGGTTTTCTAAAATGTGGAGTAACAACTGGTCTTGCTGGTTTTGCTGCTCCAGATGATAGCGGTGAATGGGCTGGTTTAGATGCAGATATGTGTCGTGCAGTTGCTGTAGCTGTTTTTGGAGACCGTTCAAAAGTAGAATTTATTACTACTACTGGTAAATCTCGTTTTCCTACATTAGCTTCTGGTGAAGTTGATATGTTAGCGAGAAATACAACTTGGACAATTAGCCGTGATGTTAATCTTGGTTTTGAGTTCGTAGGTGTAAATTTCTACGATGGACAAGGTTTCATGGTTCCATCTGCTCTTGGTGTATCAAGTGCAACTGAGCTTGATGGAGCTACTGTATGTATTCAAACTGGTACAACTACAGAGTTAAACCTTGCTGACTTCTTTAGATTAAATGGAATTAGCTATGAAGCGCTTCCAATTGAAACTAATGATGAAGGTAAAGAAAACTTATTTGCTGGAAGATGTGATGTATACACAACTGATGCTTCAGGTCTTTCTTCAACAAGAGCTGCTGCTTCAAATCCAGATAAATGGAAAGTTTTACCAGAAATTATTTCAAAAGAACCACTTGGTCCACTTGTAAGACATGGTGATCACCAGTGGGGTGACGTAGTTCGTTGGTCTTTAAATGCAATGATTATTGCTGAAGAACTAGGAGTTACATCTGAAAACGTTGATGCTCAAATGAGCTCTAATGTTCCTGAAGTACTAAGACTTCTTGGTGTAGAGGGTAATTATGGAGAAATGCTTGAACTAAGTAATGATTGGGCTTACCAAATTATTAAACAAATTGGTAACTACTCCGAATCTTACGAAGCAAACGTAGGTCCAGACACACCTCTAGAAATAGCAAGAGGTTTAAATGCTCTATGGACTCAAGGTGGTATTTTATACGCACCTCCATTCAGATAATCTTAATTAAATTTTAAACGGGGGGTTTTAAACCCCCCATTTTTTTTGTATATACTAATAATGCGATCTAACTTAGGTTTCTTTTCTGATGAAAAATTTAGATCCATTTTTTTCCAAACATTAGTTGTAGGTTTATTTGCTTTAGGTTTATTGTTTGTAATTAGTACAACTTCTTACAACTTAGAAAAAAGAAATATTGCAACTGGTTGGAGTTTTCTTCAAAATCCAGCTGGCTTTGATATAAGTTTTTCACCTTTTATAGAATTCAAATCTACTGACACTCACTTAAAAGTTTATTTTGTTGGTGTTTTAAATACTCTTTTAGTTTCTGTTACAGGATGTATAGCAGCAACAATTTTAGGTTTTATATTGGGTATAATAAGGCTATCTTCAAATTGGTTGTTAAGTCGACTAGTTTATGTTTACGTTGAGTTTTCAAGAAATGTTCCTTTACTTCTTCAAATAATTTTATGGTATAGCATTTTAATTCAATTACCTCGTGTAAAGCAATCACTTCAATTTCTTGATGTATTTTATATTTCAAACAGAGGATTGTATTCTCCAAGACCAATATTTGAAAGCGGATTTTCATATGTATCTATTGCAATTGTTTTAGCTTTAATTTCAAGTTTCTTAATAAATAGATGGGCAAAAAAAAGACAAGATAATACAGGTCAACAATTTCCAGTATTTTCAAGTTCAATTGGATTAATATTTATTATTCCATTAATTTTATTTTTTATTCTTGGTTCACCTTTGTCTTTTGAGCATCCAGAATTAAAAGGTTTTAACTTTAAAGGCGGTCTAGTTATTAGACCAGAATTTATAGCAATGTTTTTAGCATTATCAATTTACACTGCAGCCTTCATTTCTGAAATTGTTAGAGCAGGTATAATGTCTGTCTCAAAAGGACAAAGAGAGGCATCTGCTGCTATAGGTTTAAAACAAACATGGATAATGAGACTAATCATTATACCTCAAGCTCTCAGAGTAATTGTTCCTCCACTAACAAGTCAGTATCTAAACTTAACAAAAAATTCTTCTTTAGGAATTGCTGTTGGATATGCAGACCTTGTTCATGGTTTTGGAGGAATAAGTTTAAATCAAACTGGTCAAGCTATTGAATGTATGGCAATTGTTATGGCAACTTATTTGTCAATTAGTCTTACAATATCTTTCTTTATGAACATTTATAATAGAAGTATACAATTTAAGGAAAAGTAATGAATGAAATGAATGAAGTTAGAAAACCACCAGTAGCAACAACAGGTATTATTGGTTGGTTAAGAATAAATTTATTCTTCAATTGGACAAACTCATTAATAACTTTATTTGTTATTTATTGTTTGTATCAGTTTATTCCCTGGATCTTAGATTGGACAATATTTTCAGCTGACTTTAAATATAATTATCTCGGTGAGCAAATTACAAATCAAGAAATGTGTTCACGAAATTTAGATCCTGAAAATGGTGGAGCGTGTTGGGCAGTTATATATGTAAGGTTTTATCAATTTATTTATGGATTTTATCCAAAGGTCGAAGTTTGGAGGGTTAATGTAGCTTATGCAATGTTAGCTTTAGCACTGCTTCCACTTTTGTATGCAAAGCTTCCATATAGAAAGTACTTCTTATATTTTACATATATCTTTCCTGTTATTGCTTATTTTTTACTTAATGGCGGATTGGGTTTTACTGAAGTCTCTACAAATAAATGGGGCGGTCTTTTAGTAACACTCGTCTTAGGCTGTACTGGAATTGCATTAGCTTTTCCTATTGGGATTATGTTGGCATTAGGCCGCAGATCTAAATTACCCGTTATAAGCATGATGTGTACCTTGTTTATTGAGTTTATCAGAGGCGTTCCTCTTATTACTTTATTATTTTTTGGAATGGTAATGCTTCCTCTATTTTTACCTGAAGGAATCGATATGGATGGTTTGGTAAGGGTACTTGTTGCTGTTACATTATTTCAGTCAGCTTATATGGCAGAGGTTATAAGAGGAGGATTACAGGCTATACCTCCTGGTCAATATGAAGCTGCTAAATCTCTTGGAATGTCTTATTGGAGAATGAATTTATTGATTATTCTTCCTCAAGCAATTAGAATTTCCATACCACCAATTGTCAACACATCTATTGGTTTATTTAAGGATACAACGTTGGTTATTATTGTAGGAATATTAGATTTATTAGGTATTGGAAGAGGTACTTTAGCAGATACCAATTGGTTAGGTTTATCTTATGAAATTTACTTTTTTGTTAGTTTAGTATTTTTTATATTCACATTTGGAATGTCCAGATACAGTTTGTATTTGGAAAAGAAATTAAAAACAGGTATTAATATGGGGGCTGATTAAAATGAGTGAAGAATCGATAATTTCATTAAAAAATGTAAACAAGTGGTTTGGAGATTTTCATGTATTACAAGATGTAAATCTTGAAGTTAAGAAAAAAGAAAGAATTGTAGTTTGTGGTCCTTCTGGCTCTGGAAAATCTACAATGATCAGATGTATTAATAGATTAGAAGAACATCAAGAGGGTTCAATAGTTGTTGATGGAATTGAGTTAACTGGAAATTTAAAAAATATTGATAATGTTAGGAAAGAAGTTGGAATGGTATTTCAACAATTTAATCTATTTCCCCATTTATCTGTAAAAGAAAATATAACGTTAGCTCCAATTTGGGTAAAAAAAATGCCAAAAGCAGAAGCCGAAGAGCTTGCTATGAGGCAGTTAGAAATAGTTAAAATTCCTGAACAAGCCAATAAGTATCCCGGTCAATTATCTGGTGGTCAACAACAAAGAGTGGCAATTGCTAGATCTCTGGCAATGAACCCTAACATAATGCTTTTTGATGAACCAACTTCAGCTTTAGATCCCGAAATGATTAAAGAAGTTTTAGATGTTATGGTTGATTTGGCCAATGGTGGAATGACCATGATTGTTGTTACTCATGAAATGGGTTTTGCTAAAACAGTTGCTGATAGAATGGTTTTTATGGATGAAGGAAAAATTGTTGAGGAAGCTAGCCCAGATAAGTTTTTTAATAATCCAGAGAGTGATCGTACAAAATTATTTTTAAGTCAGATTCTTCATCAGTAATTTAAGAAGATAACAATAAATTAACTCTTCTATTCATTTTACCTTTGTTTTCTATTTTGCCGATTTGAATTTTACCAATCTCATTAGTTGATTTCACATGTGTACCACCACAAGGTTGTAAATCAATATCACCAATTCTAATTAATCTTATTTTACCATCTACTTGTGGAGGTTTTACTGACATAGTTCTGACTAGTTCAGGTTTTTCTTCTAATATACTACTTTCAATTACTTCACTAGTAACGGTATGATTATCTTCAACTAACAAATTTATTTTTTCTTCCAATTCTTCTTTATTTATTTGTTTATCTGGATCATTAAAATCTAATCGACTTTTTTCATAACCAATTTGACCACCAGTTACTCCTAAAGGGACTATAGAACACAACAAGTGCAGTGCAGTATGCATTCTCATATGCTTGTATCGTAAATCCCAATTTATTTTTCCAATTATATCAACATTCTCTTCAAGATCTTTGAGATCATCTACAATATTTATTATTTTATTATTCTCTTTAATAGTATCTAAAACTTGTATTTTTATACTTTCAGCTTCTATTGCACCTGTGTCCCCAGGTTGACCACCACTTTTTGCATAAAATGCTGTCTTATCTAACTCAATACGATTTTCTTCTTTCACAATACCTATAATTTTTGCTTTAAATTCTTTAAGGTATGCATCATCTTCGAATAATTTTGTCATAGCGTTTTTTAACAGTATTTTAAAAATATTATATTGACTTTTTTCTCATTCTGAATAAATTAGAACAAAAGTAGAACAAATAATTTTATAAATAATATAATTATTATTTATCAATTATTTAAATATTTTTTCTAATATTATGTCTAAAAAAATAGAAAATTTAATATTTAAAGCTGAATCCAAAGGAGATCTCATAACACCTTATTTTCTAGATACAGTATCTGCAGGTTTTCCATCTCCAGCTACTGATTATATGGAAAACAAACTTGATCTTAATGAATATTTGGTTCAACGTCCAACAGCAACCTATATCGTTAAAGCTAATGGCCCTTCTATGACCGATGCAGGCATATTATCAGGTGATTTACTTATTGTTGATAGAAGTATTACTCCTCGTAACGATAATATTGTCATAGCCTCCATCTTTGGTGATCTAACAGTTAAAAAGTTGAAAAAGAAAGATCAGTCATTATTTTTAATTTCCGCCAACAGTGAGTATCCTAGTATTCAAGTTAAAGAAGAAATGGAGTGTTTTATATGGGGGGTAGTGACGTATGTCATACACAAAACTACTTAGTAGAAATCATAACTCAGTAAATCAATCTATAGCATTGATAGATTGCAATAATTTTTATGCATCATGTGAAAGAATATTTAACCCAAAACTTATAGGAAAACCGATTGTTGTACTTTCAAATAATGATGGTTGTATCATTGCACGATCAAAAGAAGCAAAAAAGTTAGGAATAAAAATGGGCGAACCATATTTTAAGGCAAAAAGTATTATTGAAAAAAATGATGTTAAAGTTTTCTCATCTAATTATTCTTTGTATGGCGATATTTCTCAGAGAGTAATGGAGACTTTATCAAGTTTTTCATCAGAGGTTGAAATATATTCAATAGATGAAGCTTTTTTAGGTCTAAATGGTTTTGAAAACTATGAGTTAGATACTTATTGTAGATATATTAGAAAAATAATTAAGAAGTGGGTCGGTATCCCAGTTAGTATTGGAGTAGGCCCAACAAAAACACTATCAAAAATAGCTAATCATTTAGCAAAAAAACAACCAGACTATAAAGGTGTGTGCATACTAAAAAATAAAATAGAGATAAAAAAAGCATTAGAATTAACATCCATTGAAGAAGTATGGGGCATTGGAAGAAGATTATCTCTTTTCCTGAAAAAATATAATATTCATAATGCCTATCAATTTTCACAAATGGACAGAGGATGGATAAGAAAAAATATGGGTGTAGTGGGAGAGAAGACATACCTAGAATTAAATAGTGTATCGTGTTTAGAACTTGATTTGGTTCCAAGTGATAAACAAAGTTGTTGTGTCTCAAGATCATTTAGTCAGCCAATAGAAAAATTATTTGATTTGGAGGAATCAATATCAACTTATGGATCAAGAGTATCAGAGAAGATAAGGGAAGAGGGGTTAGTGGCTGAGTCGATGAGTGTTTTTGTTTTAACAAATCATTTTAATAGAAGAGAGAAACAATATTCGAATTCAATAAAACTACACTTACCTTTTCCAACAAATAATAGCATAAAAATTGTTAAAAGAGCTCTTGAAGGAATTAGAAAAATATACCGACCAGGATTTCGTTATAAAAAAGCTGGAATTATATTATACGGTCTTAGCAGACACAATGTAACTAGAGGATTGCTTGATTATGACCGTGATACATCGGATAGAATAATGAATACTATTGACAATATTAATTCTAGATATGGAAGTTCAACGTTAAAGATAGCTTCTGAGGGTATAGAAAAAATATGGAAGATGAAAAGAGAGAATGTATCTCCGTGTTATACAACAAGATTTGAAGAGTTAGTCGAAGTGAAATCTTAATCTAAAATACAATTAGTCATATCAAAAGATTTACTAGATAAATATTTGATACGTTCTTCTAATTTTCTTTTATTAACTTTTTTATATCTAGTGTAAGGACCTTTTTTCATATCAAGGTTTTCTTCATTTATAGATAAAAAGAGACAAGTATGATTATAAATAAGCTCATCGGGAGATTGATCAGTTACAGCACCTTCACCTCGGTTATATGATCCCCAAAGATCAAATTTATCTTCATCAGTTAGATACAATCCAAATTGAGAATATTCTTTTGAAAATGAAGCCATTGAAATAAGAAGAATGAATAATAAAATTAAAGGAATTGATGTTATTTTATTGATCATATAACCACTATATATAAAAATTAAGTAACTAAAATATTAAAAATAAATAGTTAAGTTGGCTCCCCGGGCCGGGCTCGAACCAGCGACCGATCGGTTAACAGCCGATTGCTCTACCACTGAGCTACCGAGGAACACAATTTTGTTGATAATAAAAAAAAATGAAAAAACAAGAGAAAACTGGAGGCTCGGAGCGGAATCGAACCGCTGTGCAAGGCTTTGCAGGCCCCTACATAACCACTCTGCCACCGAGCCTCTAAAAAAGACTATTATTATACTATTTCTTATTAATTAATGAAAAAAAATTCTAAAGATTATTAATAAAATTTAAATAATTGATTATATAATATGTTTATATAAAGCATCCTTTGAGAAATGAGTGAAACATTTGAAATTGCAAGAAAAAATATGGTTGTTAATCAGTTAAGGCCAAACAAAATTAAAGAAGAAAATATCTTAAAAATATTTGAAAATACTCCTAAAGAAAATTATTTAGATGTTAGTTTAGGTAAAAATTGTTACTTAGATAATAATTTAGATATAACTGATAAAAGAGGATATCTTAAAAATTTACACTTAGCTCAAATTATAAAATATTCCAAAATTTTACCAAATGATAAGGTATTGCATATAGGTGGTTTAACGGGCTACTTTTCTGCTCTTATTAGTTCATTATGTAAAGAACTTCATGTAATAGAAGAAAATAGAGAATTATTTAAATTATTAGAACATAATATTGGTAAAACTGATATTAATAACATTAACTTATTTAATAAAAATTTATTAGATGGATTAGTTAGTAAGGCCCCTTTTAATTTAATTGTTATTGATGCACCTATTTTTAAAATAACTGATAACATAAAGAAGCAGTTAGTAATGAATGGCGGAAGGTTAATATATATTAAAAAAATATATGATAATTTAGGTAAAGCTTATAAAATTATAAGAAATGAAGATTTGTATTCATCTGAGTATTTATTTGATGTAATGAGTAGTTATCAAATTCAAGAACAACAAGAGAATTTTAAATTTTAGATGAGAATATTTATATTATTGTTATTACTTATTTATTCTAAATCTTTATTTGCTTTATCGATTGATGATTCTGTAAAAAGTACCATCGCTAATAATTTAAAGGTAAAAATTGCTTTTGAAAAATTGAATGAAAGCAAAGAAACTATTGAAATAGCTATTGGAAAAAAACTTCCTACAGTTACCGGTACAATTTCTGGCACCTATAGTATAAGCGATACAACATCAGCAACCGGTGCATCAACAACACCAGAAACTTTAACAGATAAGTACAAAATTAGTATTACTCAAAATTTGTACGATGGTGGTGAAAAAAATTTAGAAATTGAAAGATCAAAAATTATTTATGAAAATGCCGTAATAAACTTTTATAAAACAGTCCAAGATCTATCTTTAACAGCAGTAGAAGGCTATTTGACAGTTATAAATTATCAAAAATCTTTAGATGCTTCTGAAAAGAACTTTGATTCTGTTTCAAGATTTTTAGAGGAAGTTAAATTAAAATATGAATTAGGATCAGCAACCATAACAGAACTTAAAAATGCTGAGAGTGCTTTTTCAATAGCTGAAACAAATCTTTTTTCAGCTGAACAAAACTACAAAGTAAGTTTAACAACATTTAAATCAATTGTTGGTAAAGAAGCTATTAATTTAGAAGATTATATAAATATTGAAAATGATTTAATTTTTGAAAATATACTATCTGAAGTTTATAAAAATAATTTTAATATTTTAATTGCTCAAAATAATATAAAAATTAAAAAACTTGATCTCTCAAAAGAAAAAAGTTCTAATAGACCATCATTAGATATAACTGCTTCATCAGAGTACTCTGATGGTTCACGAATTGATGCTGGGGTTGAAAATACTAATGCATCTATAGGGTTAACTTTAACAATTCCTATATTTCAGCAAAATATCGACAAATCAGATATTAGAAAAATTAATTCTCAAATTTTACAAACAGAAATTGAGTTTGATGATCTCAAAGAAAGTTTGAATATTGAAGCATTAAACTATTATAAAAACTTTTTAGTTAGCAAATCAAATTTAAATTCATCTTTATTAACAATAGAGTATGCAAATACTCTTCTTCAAAGCACTCAGGAGGAATACAATCTTGGGACAAAATCTATAACTGATCTAATAGAGGCAGAAACTAATCTTTTAAACGCTAATGTTGAATATTTTAATGCAAATAAAAACTATCTGATTAATTATTTTAATTTATTAGCTCTAGATGGGTCACTTATTAAATTATTTGAGGAGTATCTTCCTAGCTATAATTAAAGTTTTATTAATTTAATTAAACATTTATAATGCATATATGAATACAAAAAATTCTATCAATGAATCTCTTGAAATCATACGAAGAGCACTCGAAGATGATATAAATGATTCAGATAAAGATTTATCATCCAATATTTTGAAACTTAACCAAAAGGTTAATAGTGATGGTACAATAAAATTACTTCAAAAAAATGAAGATATAAATAATGAAATTAATGATATTATAGACCAAAAACTCTCCTATCTTGTAGAAAATAAAATTGAAAAAATACTTGATGAGAAAATCCCAAAAATATTAAAAAATTATTTCGATACAAAATAGTTACGATGCAACTTGATAAATTTTTTGATTTTTTAAAAGATGAAAAAAATCTTTATTCGCAATGGGAGCAATCAAATTGTTTTAAACCAAAAAAAGGAGGTGAGCCTTATTCTATAATGATGCCACCACCTAATGTTACAGGTAGCTTACATATGGGCCATGCTTTAACTTTTACTATTCAGGATATATTAATCAGATATCATAGAATGAAGGGTATGGAAGTATTGTGGCAAGCAGGGACAGATCATGCAGGAATAGCTACTCAGATGGTGGTTGAAAGAAAATTAAGTGAGTCAAACCTAGATCGACGATCTCTGGGTAGAGAAAAGTTTATTGAAAAAGTATGGGAATGGAAAAAAGAGTCGGGTGGTCAGATAAGCAATCAATTAAGAAGACTTGGTGCTTCTGCAGATTGGTCAAGAGAGAGATTTACTATGGATGAAGGTCTTTCTAATGCAGTTAAGAAAGTTTTTGTTAATTTATTTAATGATGGGATTATTTATAAAGATAAGAGATTGGTTAATTGGGATCCTAAACTTTTAACTGCTATTTCTGATCTAGAAGTAGAGCAAAGAGATACTGAAGGAAGTTTATGGCATATTAAATATCCTATAGATGAAAATAATCATATCATTGTTGCAACAACAAGACCTGAGACAATGTTAGGTGATACTGCAGTTGCCGTTCATCCAGATGATGAAAAATATAAAAATCTAATTGGCAAATTTTGTAACTTACCAATTTCAAATAAGAAAATCCCAATCATTGCTGATGAATATGCAGATCCTGAAAAAGGTTCTGGAGCTGTAAAAATTACACCTGCACATGACTTTAATGATTTCGAGGTAGGAAAGAGACATGATTTAGAATTTATTAATATTTTTGATGAAAATGCTAAACTGAACTCAAATGTGCCTGAAGAATTTCAAAATTTAGATCGATTTGAAGCAAGAAAACTAATTTTAAAAAAATTAGATGAAATGAATTTATTAATTAAAGAAGAAAAACAGCAAATGGTCATACCATATGGTGATAGATCAGGTGTTGTTATTGAGCCATGGCTGACAGATCAATGGTTTTGTGATGCAAAAAAATTATCAGTTGATCCATTATCAGCTGTTAAAGATAATAGTTCTAAATTTATTCCCAAACAATGGGAAAATACATTTTATAATTGGATGGAAAATATTCAACCGTGGTGTATTTCAAGACAGTTATGGTGGGGACATCAAATTCCTGCATGGTATGGCCCTGATAATAAATATTTTGTTAGTGAAAATCTAGAAGGGGCACAAAATCAAGCAAAAGAATTTTATGGAAAGGATGTTGAGCTTAGACAAGATGAAGACGTACTAGATACTTGGTTTTCTTCTGCTCTATGGACATTCTCTACTTTAGATTGGCCAAATAAAACGTATGAATTAGATAAATTTTATCCTGGTAACGTTTTGGTTACTGGTTTTGATATCATATTTTTTTGGGTTGCGCGGATGATGATGATGGGTTCTTATTTTATGAAGGAAACTCCATTTAAAGATATTTATATTCATCCTTTAATACGTGATGAAAAAGGACAAAAAATGTCTAAATCAAAAGGGAACATCATTGATCCTTTAGATTTATTAGACAAATATGGCGCTGATACATTAAGATTTACACTAACAGCACTATTAAATCCTGGACGAGATGTAAAATTATCTGAAGCTAGAGTTAAAGGATATAAGTCATTCACAAATAAAATTTGGAATGCTGGAAAATTTTTACAATTGAACAATTCAATTTTTATAGATGATATTTCAATTGATTCAATTATTTTTGATGCAAACAAATGGATAATAAAAGAATTGAATGATTTGAACACTCAACTTGATCAATTAACTAAAAAGTATTTGTTTCATGAAATAGCTAATAAAATTTATCATTTCGTATGGCATACTTATTGTGATTGGTACATTGAAATTATTAAACAAAATTTTGAAAATGAAAAATTTGCTGATGAGATTAAAAAAGTTTCTGGATGGACATTTATTCAAGTTTTAAAGATCATACATCCCATTATGCCATTTATAAGTGAAAAATTATGGAGATCTTTAGTTGACGATAAATCATATTTAATGAACCAAGTTTTTCAAAATTATTCAACATCTAATTCTTTTAATAATTCTAAAAAAAACTTCCAAATTTTTATTGAATTCATAACATCTATAAGAAATTTGAGATCAGAACTAAATATACCCTATAAACAATTAATTAATATCTCTATAGAAGCAAAAAATGAAGAACTTAATAATTTTCTAATTGCCTATAAAAATGAAATAAGTAATTTTTTAAAAACCAATGATATTAGTTTTGATAAAATTCAACCTAATAAGAATTCAGCTTTAATTGTGTTAACATCATTATCGGTTTTAATCCCTTTAGATGGTATTATTGACTCAGAAGCAGAACTAAAAAAATTAAATAAGAAAAAGCAAGTTGAGCAAGAAAAATTTAATAAAGTTAATGACAAATTAAAAAATGATAACTTCATGAATAAAGCTTCAGAAGAAATTATTAATAAATTCAAAAATGAGGCAAATATTTATAAATCTTCTATTGAAAAAATTGATCAAATAATAAATACTATCAAATAGAATGGAAGATAAGGGTTCAAATAGAAAATCTAATCTACCTAGTAGATATGTTAGTGTAGGGCCTAAAAGTGCACCTCATAGATCTTATTATTATGCTATGGGTTTGAAAGAACATGAAATTTATCAACCATTTGTTGGTGTTGTTAGCACCTGGAATGAATCAGCTCCTTGCAACATTACTCTTCAAGATCAAGCGCAACATGTGAAGACAGGTGTCAAAGATGCTGGAGGTACACCAAGAGAATTTACAACTATAACAGTAACAGATGGAATTGCCATGGGCCATGAGGCAATGAAATCCTCTCTTATTAGTAGAGAAGTTATTGCAGATTCCATTGAATTATCTGTGAGAGGCCACTGTTATGATGCAATAGTTGGACTAGCTGGCTGTGATAAATCTTTGCCAGGTTTAATGATGGCTATGGTTAGATTAAATGTACCATCTGTATTCATATATGGGGGTTCAATCTTACCAGGAAAATACAAGGGTAAAGATGTTACTGTTATTGATGTCTTTGAAGCAGTTGGAAAACATGCTGCTGGAACTATCTCAGATCAAGATTTAAAAGATATTGAACAAGTTGCTTGCCCATCTGCTGGATCGTGTGGAGGTCAGTTTACAGCAAATACAATGGCATGTATTTCTGAAGCAGTTGGTTTAGCTCTAACAAATTCAGCAATGCCACCAGCAGTAAATACTGAAGAAAGAAAAGCTTATGGTGAAAAGAGTGGTAAAGCCATAATGAATTTATTAGAAAAGAATATAAGACCAAGGGATATTGTAACTATTGATTCATTAGTAAACGCTGCAAGAGTAGTTGCAGCTACTGGAGGTTCAACTAATGCAGCACTCCATCTTCCTGCAATAGCTAATGAAGCGGGTTTAAAATTTACATTAAGAGATGTTGTAGAAATTTATAATTCGACTCCTTATATTGGAGACATGCAACCCGGTGGAAAGTACGTTGCTAAAGATTTATATGATGTAGGTGGTGTGCCAGTTGTTATAAAATCTTTATTAGATGGTGGTTATATAAACGGAGACTGCATAACTGTTACAGGAAAAACAATAGCTGAAAATCATAAAGAAGTAATATTTCCTACAAATCAAGATGTTGTTTATAAATGTGATAATCCAATTAGTGAAAATAGTTCAGTTGTAGGGTTGTGGGGTAACCTTGCTCCAGATGGATGTATATCAAAAATAGCAGGTTTAAAAAATTTAACTTTTAAAGGAAAAGCTAAATGTTTTGACTCAGAAGAAGATGCTTTAACCGCAGTTTTAAAAAATGAAATTAAAGCAGGAGATGCTGTAATAATTAGATATGAAGGTCCTAAAGGAGGACCTGGTATGCGTGAAATGCTTTCAACAACAGGTGCAATATATGGTCAAGGGTTAGGTGAAACTGTTGCTTTAATTACAGACGGACGGTTTTCAGGAGGCACAAGAGGATTTTGCATTGGTCATGTAGGACCAGAAGCAGCTGTAGGAGGTATGATAGGTTTACTTAAAGATGGCGATGAGATTGTTATTGATGCTGTAAAAGGCGAAATCAACGTTACTCTTTCAGATCAAGAAATAGAAAAGAGAAAAAAAGATTGGAAGCCAAGAAAAACTAATCATAATTCTGGATCTATATGGAAATATTCTCAAACTGTTGGGCCAGCTTACGAGGGTGCTGTTACTCAACCAGGAGCAAAAGACGAAACGCATACATACGCTGATATTTAATATTAATTAACTAATTCAATCGTAACTGGGGTGTGATCAGAAGCTTTTTCCCATCCTCTTGGTTCACGATTAACATTAACTGATTTAATCAAATCAGTTATTTCTGGTGTAGTAAGAAAATGATCAATTCGTAGACCATTTCCTTTTTGCCAATTTCCACCTCTATAACCCCAAAAGGTCCAGTTTGTATTTCCATCAACAAAGTATTTAACTGTATCAACAAAACCTAAATTCAAAAGATTTCTAAATTTTTCTCTTGTTAATGGATGGGCACAAGCATCATTTTTAAAATTTTCTGGTGAATACACATCTTCATCATTAGGTATTACATTAAAATCTCCACCTATAATAATTGGTTGATTATTATCAATTAATTCTTCGATATATTTATTAAAATTAATCATCCAATCAATTTTATAATCAAATTTTTCTGTTTCAATTGGATTTCCATTTGGAAGATAAATATTTATTAATTTAATTTTATTTTTTATATTTTTTAAAGATATTTCTGTTTCAATAAATCTGGAATTTACATCTTGGTAATTAGGAATTTTTAAGTTTGAAATTTCAATACTTTTTTTGCTGAGTATGGCTACCCCATTCCAAGCTTTTTGCCCATTCACATAACATTTATAATTAATATTTTCTAATTCCTCTTTAGGAAAACTTTCATTAGTACATTTTAATTCTTGAATTAAATATAAATCTGATTGATCTTTTTTTATAAATTTTATCAAATGTTCTATTCTTGCATTAACTGAATTTACATTCCATGTTGTAATTTTCATTTATATTGAAAAAGAAGTACCACACCCACATGATGAAGAAGCTAGTGGATTAGAAATTTTAAATGACGATCCAATCAATTCATTAACATAATCAATTTTAGATCCTTTTATTAATTCAATTGAAGTTTTATCTATCAATACATCGGCATTTTTATAATTAAAGATTAAATCATCATCATTTGGTTTATCAGAAAAATCAAATTTATATTGAAATCCAGCACAACCACCACCTAATACGGTAATTCTGAAATAGTTAGATTTTTCAGAGAGAAGTATCTTGTTGATATGATTCTGAGCACTTTCAGTTACTTCAATTATATTGTCCATTTATCTAAATATTGTTATTAGTTATTTTTTTACAACTATAATATAAATTTTCTTATGTTCAAACATTTAGCTTCCAATCCATATAATTCAAATGGAAGATTATATAATGAGCCAGATGATGATTTGAGAAATCCATTTGAAAGAGATAGAGCTAGAGTTATTCATTCTAATTCATTTAGAAAATTAAAACACAAAACTCAAGTTTTTATTGAAAGTGAGAGTGATTATTTTAGGACAAGACTAACTCATTCTTTGGAAGTCGCCCAAATATCAAGATCAATTTGTAGATTGCTTGAATTAAATGAAGATTTAGGTGAAACAGTTGCTCTTGCACATGATTTAGGTCATCCTCCTTTTGGTCATATTGGAGAAGATGCCCTTGATGATTCAATGAAAAGTTATGGAGGTTTTAATCATAATGATCAAACTTTAAGAGTATTAACATTTATTGAAAAAAGACATCCTGATTTCGATGGATTAAATCTTACATGGGAAAGCTTAGAGGGGATAATTAAACATAATGGCATTTTAATAGATAATTTTCCTTATCACTTAAATAATTATTCAAAATTACATAACCTAAATTTAACTTATCAACCTTATTTAGAGTCACAGATAGCAAGTATATCTGATGATATTGCATATAATAATCATGATGTAGAGGACGCTATTAGAGCAAATTTAATATCATTAGATGACATTGCAGAATTAAGTTTTTTTAAAAAAATTATAATTAATTTAAAAGATCACTATAAAGATATTCCGGATAAACTTTTAGTATATCAAGTTTTAAGAAACTCCATATCAAATATGATAAATGATATATATGAAACTACACAAAAAAATATAAATGAGAATAATATAAATTCTATAGATGACATTCGTAAAAAAAGTAATTTTATTGTTAAATTTTCAAATGAAATGAAAAATAATTGTGACACAATTAAAAGTTTTTTATTTGACAGAGTTTATAATCATAGTCATTTATCAGATAAAAGGCAATATTCAAAAAAGGTTATATCAACTTTGTTTACTTATTTCGAAAAAAATAATAATAAACTACCAATAGATTGGAGAAATCAAAATATTGAAATCGAAAGATTAATTTGTGACTATATTTCAGGAATGACAGATAGATTTGCTTTAAATTTATATAAGGAGATAAGTGAATAATTATATAAAAGACCTTTCAGATTTTTTATTTGATTTTACAGACTTTTTAGAGGACAAAAAATATATATCTCCAATTAATAAAAAACAGATAAGTATCGATTACTCTTCTAATAAAAAAAAAGGTGATTTAGCAACAAATTTTTATTTAATAATTAAAAGAAAAGTTATTAATGAAAACTTTAACATTGAAAAAGAAATTAATGACAGAATTAAATTAATTGAATTTATTGATCATTTTTCGATTTCAAAAAATGGATTTATAAATTTTTTTCTAAAAGATGAATTCATATTCAAAAGTTTAAAAGAAATTTATAATAAAAATTTTTTAAATAATATAAATTATGGTGAAGATAAAAAAATAAATGTTGAATTTATTTCAGCAAATCCAACTGGTCCTTTACACATTGCTCATATAAGAGGCGCCGTGTTTGGAGATGTATTAAGTTCTCTTTATGTTAAAACAGGTTTTAAAGTTACTAGAGAATATTATGTAAATGACGCAGGTTCTCAAATTGATAAATTATCACATTCCCTTTTGAAACGATATTTGCAATTATTTGATAAAAAAATTGAATTAGAAGAAGATGAGTATCCAGGTGAATATATAATAGATATTGCTAAAAAAATTAAAAATGAAGATGGTGATAAATGGTTAAATTTCAATCGAGAAGAAACCATTCAATATTTTAAAAATTTTGCATTAAAAAACATTCTATTAAGCATAAAATCAGATTTAGAATTATTAAATATTAAATTTGATAAATTTACTCATGAAACTGAAATAGAAAAAAGTAAAATTATTGATGAATTATTTACAATTTTGGATAATAAAAGCCTATTATATAATGGTATTCTTGAAAAACCTAAAGGTGATGATTCTGATTGGGAACCAAGAGAACAGTTACTATTCAGATCCTCAAGCTTATTAGATAATGAAGATAGAGCTCTAAAAAAATCAAATGGTGAGTGGACTTATTTTGCAAATGATGCAGCATATCACTTAGATAAGTGTAAAAGAAATTTTGATGGGTTAGTCAATGTCTGGGGGTCAGATCATATTGGTTATATCCCAAGAATGAATTCTTTGATTAGAGCTATTAAAGATGATGAAAATTATTTAAAAATTTTAACTTGCCAGATTGTACGTTTGATCCAAAATAAACAAAAAATTAAAATGTCAAAAAGGTCAGGTAATTTTGTAACATTAGCTAATGTTTATTCCAAAGTCGGAAAAGATCCGATTAGATATTACATGATATCTACAAAAAATGAGACAGCAATTGATTTTGATTTAGATGTTGTTGTAGAAAAAAATAAAGATAATAAAGTTTTTTATTGTCAATATGCATACGCTAGAGCTTCATCAGTAATAAATAAAACAAATGAATTAGGAATAAAAATTAAAAATAATAGTAATCTTCTTGCAAAAAATAATTTATCAGTTGAAGAAATAAAATTAATTAAAAAGTTAATTTCTTACCCTTATTTGTTATATCAATCATCTTTTTTCAATGAACCACATAGATTAATAAATTATTTGGAAGAAATATCATCTGACTTTCACTCTATTTGGAATAAAGGAAAAGATAATATATCATTTCGTTTTATAGATGAAAAAAATATTGAAAATACTATTTCAAAATTATTTTGGTTAGAATCATTTAGAGTTGTTTTAAAAGATATTTTTTCAATAATAGATATAGATGCTCCTGAAAGCATGTGATGAAAAAAAAAATTTATTTTAAAAAAAAAAATAATATATTTTATTTAATTATAATCTTAACAATAATTATTGCTTCTTTATTATATTTTTTATTATTCTTTATATCTATAAATAAACCTTATTTTAAAATCGTAAATAATATAAATGAATACTATTATATTCCAATAGATAAAGGTGGTGAAAAAATCAAATATCTTAATAAAAAAAGTATTAATAATGATTATAATACTGATTACCAAAATGATTCAAAAAATAATAATTTTGTAAATTTAGCATTTACTATTCAAATTTATAGTAATCCAAATTTAATTCTGGTTAAAAAATATAAGGAAAATTTTATAAAACTTAAAAAAGAAATTATTGATGAGAATGATCTTAATATTATTTCAATAAAATCTGACATTGGTACTGATTATTTTTTGACTTTTAAAAACTTTTCTATGAAAAAAGATGCTTTAAATTTTTGCAATAATTTTCATATTTTTAATGAATGTATTATTATAAATCCATCTGATTTATAATTTTGAAGAATCTTGAAAATATTGGTATAAAAAAAAATGCTTGATCTACTAGATGATAATAAAGAATCAGATAAATTTCATTTATTATTAGATAATTTTGAAGGCCCAATTGATCTTTTGTTAGTTTTGGCAAGATCTCAAAAAGTAGATCTATCTGAAATTTCGATCTCTGATCTTGCTGATCAATATATAAATTTCATCAACCAATACAGGAATATTAATATAGAAATAGCTGCAGATTATTTAGTAATGTCCGCATGGTTAACTTATCTTAAATCAAGATTACTTCTTCCAAAAGAAGAATATAATGAAGATTATTCAGCAGAAGATTTAGAAAAGGCTCTTAGATATCAATTACAAAGATTAGAATTTTTTCAAAAAACATCTAAAGAATTATACTCAAGACCAATAGTAAACAGAGATGTATTTTACGGTGGTTCAACAGAAGGTTTGAAAGTTAAATATAATATTACTTATACATCTAATTTATTTGACTTATTAAAATCGTATAGTCAGGTTTTAAAATCAAAAGATCAAATAAAACATTTAACAATAGAATATTCCGAGCTTTATTCAGTTGACCAAGCGGTAAAAAGATTAAGGCAAATTTTTGGTTCAATTTCTGATTGGACAAATTTTTTAAATCTGATTCCAGATTTACTCAAATCAAAAAAAATAATTAACAAATCAATTATTTCGTCAAATTTTGTTGCATCTTTAGAGTTATCTAAAAATGGATTTCTTGAAGTCAAACAAAATGAGATTTTTGGAAATATTTACATAAGATTTAAAAATTAATGATTGATAAAAATTTAAAAATTTTAGAAGCAATTTTATTTGCATCAGGAGAACCTATTGAAGAAAAATATCTTGGAGAAAAAATTGATGATAGTGTTAATGTAAAAAAATATTTAAACGAATTAAAAAAATTTTATGAACAAAGAGGGGTAAACTTAATTAATACTGGTAATAAGTGGTCTTTTAGAACATCTACAGAATTATCTGCAGATTTAACAATTTTTAAATCACAGAAAAGAAAATTATCAAGAGCAGCATTAGAGACACTGTCTATAATTGCTTATCAGCAACCTATAACAAGATCTGAAATTGAAAATATAAGAGGAGTTCAAATGGGTAGAGGCTCAATTGACCATCTTATAGAAATAGGATGGATCAAACCTTCAGGCAGAAAAAATATTCCTGGTAAGCCAACACTATGGGCAACTACTGAACTATTTATTGAGCACTTTGGTTTAAAAAATATTTCTGATCTTCCTAATAAAGATGAATTAAAAGCTAGTGGATTTTTAGATAAAAGATCTGCAATAGCTACAATTAGTGATTTAGCAAAAAATAATGATAATATTGATCAATTTGATAATTCGGATACAGAAGATGATACTAATATGGATGATTTTATTCAAAGTAATTAACATCACTCAGTTTTCATAGTTTTTGTTTAAAATTATTTTCAGTTAATTTTAAATTTCTTTATAAATGTACCTTTTTTAACCCCATTATAACTTGTTTTTTTTAAATCTTGCCGTATAAGCACCTAATGACTCCTAGTATTTGGCAACTTTTAATTGTTCTTGTCATTGTACTTCTTTTATTTGGAAGAGGTAAAATTCCTCAATTAATGGGTGATATGGCTAAAGGTATAAAGTCATTCAAAAGAGGAATGAATGATGAGGAAAAAAAAGACGATAAAAATTTAGAGAATAAATCAGACGAAGATAAGTAAATCCAATGTTTACATTCGGTTGGGGAGAAATTTTTCTAATTGGAATTATTGTTGTCGTAGTTATAGGGCCAAAAGATCTTCCTAAATTTATAAAACAAATAGGGTTTCTTTTAAAAAATATAAGAAAAATATCATCTGATTTTAAATCTTCTATAAATGAAATTGCTGAAGAAACTGAAATTAAAGATTTAGCAAATTCAGTCAATGAAGTAAAAAAAATAAAAGATGGTATTAATATAAAAAAAAACTTTCAGAATGAAATTAATACTGTCAAAGAAACAGTTAAAATGGCAGAAAATGAAATTTCAGATATTGAAAAAAAATAATTTTAATGTCTGAGGAAAAGTTTCAAGAAATGTCTCTGATAGAGCATTTAACAGAATTAAGAAAACGACTTCTTTGGAGCTTTCTTTATATTTTGATAATTTTTATAATTTGTTTTTATTTTGCTAATCAACTATTTTCTTTTCTTGCAAAACCACTTGTTCAATTATTAGACACAGATAAAGGTCAGGGATTTATCTATACTGCTCTTCAAGAAGCTTTTTTTACAGAACTTAAAATAGCTTTCTTTTTTGCTCTTTTTTTTGCTTTTCCTTTAATTGCAATACAAATTTGGAGATTTATAGCACCGGGTTTATATAAAAAAGAAAAAAGAGCTTTTTTACCATATTTAATTGCAACACCTATTTTGTTTTTTGCTGGTGGATCAATGGTTTATTTCATTATATCTCCAATAGCATGGTCATTTTTTTTATCATATCAAAATATGGGAACTAGTGGTGTTCCGATTAGATTAGAAGCAAAAATGGGTGAATATTTATCATTAATGATGCGATTTATTTTTGCATTTGGTTTAGCATTCCAATTACCTGTGGTTCTATCACTTATGGCAAGAGTAGGGTTAGTGACACATGAATCATTAAAAAAATTTAGAAAATATGCAATTGTGATTGCCTTTTTAGCCGCCGCTTTTCTAACGCCACCAGATCCATTTAGTCAGATAAGTTTAGCATTACCAATAATAATTCTATATGAAATATCAATATATTTGGCTAAATTAATTCAAAAAAACAAAGAAAAATAAATGCATAATATAAATTTTATAAGAGAAAATCCTATAGAGTTTGATAATTACATGAAGCAAAGAGGAGAACAGCCCATATCAAAAAAAATTTTGGAAATTGATAAAGTTAAAAGAGAAACACAGACTATTCTTCAAAACTTGTTATCTGAAAGAAACTCAATTTCTAAACAAATTGGTAAACTCAAAAGTGAAAATAAAGACGTATCGTCTGAAATGGGTAAGGTCGATCAAATTAAAAACAAACTTAATAATTTAAAGGAACTTGAGACTATCAAGGATGAAGAATTAAAAACTATCCTCTCTAGACTCCCAAATATAGCTGATAAAACTGTACCTATAGGAAATAATGAACAGGATAATACTATGTACAAAGAATGGGGTGTGAAACCAAGTTTTGACTTTAATGCTAAAACACATTTTGAGTTAGGGGAAAATTTAGGTTTAATGAATTTTGAAACAGCATCCAAATTATCGGGGTCAAGATTTGTTTTATTAAAAAACCAGCTGTCTAAACTTGAAAGAGCAATAGCAAACTTTATGTTAGATAAGCATACTAATGAAAATGGTTACACTGAATATAATTTACCTTTTTTAGTAAAAGATGCTTCTCTTTTCGGAACAGGACAATTACCAAAATTTGGTGAAGATTTATTTACTGCTGGGGATGATCATTGGTTAATACCAACTGCAGAAGTGCCTTTAACAAATATGGTTAGAGAAGAAATACTTAATCATAATACACTTCCCATAAGAGTAACTGCTTACACACCTTGTTTTCGATCTGAAGCCGGTGCAGCTGGAAAGGACACTAGAGGTATGCTCAGACAACACCAATTTACTAAAGTGGAATTAGTCTCAATAGTGGAGCCACAACATTCACAAGATGAATTAGAAAGAATGCTTGAAAGTGCCGAAAGTATTCTTCAAGACTTAAATATTCATTATAGAGTTATGACTTTATGTACTGGCGATATGGGTTTTTCAGCATCAAAAACATACGATATTGAAGTTTGGCTTCCAGGAGAAAATACATACAGAGAAATATCAAGTTGTTCTAATTGTAATGATTTTCAAGCTAGACGAATGAATACCAGATATAAATTAGATAATAAAAATGTTTTTGTTCATACACTTAATGGTTCTGGGTTAGCTGTAGGGAGAACATTAATTGCCATACTTGAAAACTATCAAATGAAAGATGGTAATATTAAAATACCCAAAGTTTTAAGAAAATATTTTAATAACTCTGATACACTCATATAGTGCTTGATGTTAGAAAAATTAGATTAATATTAGAATTACGAGAATTAGGTATCAGTAATTCTGAAGTTCTTTCAGCAATAGAAAAAGTTCCCAGAGAAAAGTTTATAAATGATTCATTCAGAAACCAGGCTTATGAAAATATAGCTTTACCAATTGAAAATAATCAGACAATAAGTCAACCTTACGTTGTAGCAAGGATGACTGAATTACTTGATGTGAAAAAAAATCATAAAGTTCTAGAAATAGGTACAGGAAGTGGTTATCAATGTGCAGTATTATCATTGTTAGCAAGACGTGTATATACCATTGAGAGAATAAAAAATTTACATGAAAGTTCTAATATAATTTTTGAAAAATTAAAATTTACTAATATTGTTTCCAAATATGATGATGGAAATCTTGGATGGGCTGAACAAATACCTTTTGATAGAATTATATTTACAGCTGCATCTAAAAAAATAAATAATGAAATCTTTTCTCATGTTAAAAATGATGGAATTATTGTTTGTCCAATTGAAAAAAATAACAAACAAACACTAGTCAAATATAAAAAACAAAAAAATCAAATTATTACAGAAGAATATGATGATGTTTTGTTTGTCCCAAATCTTCAAGGAGTAGTATAACTACTTTGAATTTTTCGAATTTTATTTGAAGAGTAAAAATAATATAAAACCCCTATTATCCAATGAACAAGAGTTAATCCAATGAACATATAGATATAGTTTTCTTCTATAAAATTATTTACACATAGTATTACAATTATAGGAATTAATACAAATCTTAAAATAGCCATATACATAACTATTACTGCTTTTTTAAGTCCTTGAAACGATGCATTGGAAATAAAGAAGAATGGAAAAGCTGGAAATCCAAGTGCATATATTTTTAAATATACAGAACCATAGTAAATTACTTCTTTATCATCTGTAAACAATCTCATAGAATCTTCAGCAGTTAAAAACAAGATCAATCCAGCAATTGACAATATGATGACTCCTGTAATCATGGCTTTATTGTAAGTTTCTAAAATTCTCCCATAATTTTTAGCGCCATAATTTTGACCTACAATTGCAGTTACTGCTGTACTTAACCCTAATAAAGGTAAAAAAAGAAGTTGCTCATATCGCCCAGCGGAAGAAAAACCTGCAATTGCATCATTCCCAAAACGACTTACAAAAAATAATAAAATATAAGATCCAAGTGCTATCATCATTAATCCTAATGCTGCAGGAATAGCTTGGAATGATATTTCTCTAATTAAACTTAATTTTGGAATTAAGTAATTATTTTTAAAGTTTTCAAAAATCTCTGTTTTGGATATTTTATATAGCAAATATAACAAACCAATTATTTGAGATAGTATTGTGGCTATTGCTATGCCAGTTATTCCCATTGGTTCAAATAGTTCAAAATTAATTATTTTACCTGTAATTAATATTGGATTTAAAATTATATTTAGAAAAAAACTAAATATTAAAACATTTCTATAACTTATGGTGTCTCCTTGAGCTGATAAACATGAATTACATACCATTAATAAAAGAATAATAATTGAACCTAAATAAATTACATTCATATATAATGATGAAAGTTTTAGAGTTTCTGGATCATCATTTATAGATTCTAAAATGATTTTCCCAAAATAAATTCCAATAATAGTTATCACTAAACCTACTAAAATTGTTACAACGAAAGATTGTGAAAATGCATGAGTTGCTTTTTGAATATTTTTTTCACCTAATGAATTAGCAACGTTACTTGTTGTGGCAATACTTAGTCCTATACCAAGAGCAATAATTATAAAATAAACAGGAAAAGTTTGACCAATAGCCGCTAAAGCTGTTTCAGAAATCATTCTTCCTGCAAAAATTGTATCGACTAAAGAATAGAGATTATTAAATATTGTTCCAATAGAAGCTGGTAATGCAATTTTTATAAATAATTTATAAATATCCTCATCTAGTAAATTTATTTTTTTTGTACTCATAAATATCTTAATTTAGATCTAGTAATATTTTCCTCTTGTTTTATAATTTTTTGAATTTCATTTATAACTTCTTTAAGATTTTTCATTATAGATCTATTTGTAAAATTTATTAATAACAAACCACTTCCTTGCATTCCAATATTGTCTCCATACTTCATTATTGGAACTTCGACATTAATGATATTACTAATACCTTTTTTTCTTATATTCTGTAAAAATGTATCATTTTCTAAAATATCTAAAACTGGGTACCATATTATGATTTTGGATTTTGAAAATAGATTATCGATATTATTAAGTATAAGTTGTACTTTATTGAAATCATCTTTTATTTCATATGATGGATCTATAAATACAAAATAGTTTTTTTCTTTATTTACCTTATTAAATATATAATCAAATCCATCTGTATTTAAAATTTTAATATTAGTATATTTGTTTAAATTTTTTTTTAATAAATTATGTTCATTATAGTGAAGTTCACAAAAAAATAATTTATCCTTTTTACTTGATATAGATGAAATAAATATTGGTGATCCAGGATAAAAATTATTTTTACCAGTAATTTTTGTTATTGTTGAAAGATAATTTTTAATTAGTATGTTGTTTCCTTTATAATTTTGTATCCTTTTAATTCCATCTTTGTACTCTTTATTTTTGTCCATATACTTTGATATATATTTATAAATTCCATTGCCAGAATGAGTATCAATATAACTTATTGATTTATTGTTCTTTTTTTCAATATTATATAGGTAAAGTAGGACAATATGCTTTATTACATCTGCATGATTTCCTGCATGATATCCGTGTTTGTAGCTAAGCATATAAATAAAAATATTTCTTGAAATTATTTTCTTATTAGTTATTTAAAGATTTGAATTAATCAATATACGATATTTATATAAGTTAAATAAATTTAATCCCCCATATAACAAATAAAGGAGAATACAATATGCCAAGTGGTAAAATTAAATGGTTTAATCCAACTAAAGGATATGGATTTATAGAAAATGATGATGGAGGAAAAGATGTTTTTCTTCACGTATCAGCTTTAGAAGCTGCTGGTATTGACACATTAGAAGAAGGTATGCCAGTTGAATTTGAAATCGGTGAAAACCGTGGAAAAGAAAACGCAATCAATATTAAGAAAAAATAATATTTAATTGAATTCAAATAAACTTTTAGAATGGATTGGCGTTACGACAGCTATCCTTTATTCCCTACTAGTTGCATTTAATATTGGATTAGAATTTATAGGTTTTTCATTATTATTGTTTTCAGCATTAATAATTGGAATTTGGGCCTATAAACTAAAACACAATGGAATTTTGTTTTTACAATTTTTCTATGCTGGAGCGGGTATCATCGGAATGTATAGATGGTTTGGATAAATACATTTTTTTTATTTATACTCTTATATTCTTCATCATCATTTCCTATTGAACTTAATCAAGAAGAGGAGATGTATTTTAACTTTGTAGATTTAAATAATGATGGAGTTATTTCATATGAAGAAATTGAACAATCATTAAATTTGCTCTTTCAAATCATAGATTTAAATCAAGATAATAAGATTTCTAAAAATGAAATAAATGAATTAAAAAGTATAGTTGAATCTTTAAGATGAGTATTTGGGGAAGAGTTATAGGTGGAGCAGCAGGATTTGCTTTAGGCGGGCCCATAGGAGCTATCCTAGGTGTAATGGCTGGAGGTGCTTTTGATAGAAGATCTAAATCAAGATCATCATTTAATTTTAATCGAATAAATAATAATCAAAAACAACAAATTTTTACATTAAGTTTTATTATTTTAGCAGCAAAATTAGCTAAGTCAGATGGCACTGTATCGGATGATGAAATCAGAGCATTTAAAGAAAAATTTAAAGTTCCAAAGTCTGAAATTCCTAAAGTTGCAAAAATATTTAATGAAGCAAAAAAAGATACGTATGGTTATAAAGAGATTGCAAATCAAGTAGGAAATTTATTTGCAACTAATAAAATTTTATTGGAAGAATTATTAAATAATTTATTTTACATTGCAGCATCTGATGGAAAGGTATCAATTAGCGAAATAGATTTTTTAAGATCAATTTCTAAATCGTTTAAATTTAGTGAAAAAGATTTCCAAAGAATTTTCCAATCAAATTTAAAAAATAGTGAATCTGACCCTTATAAAATATTGGGTGTGAATAGATCGAGCACTGATAATGAGATAAGAAAAAAATGGATAAAATTAAATAAAGAACATCACCCAGATAATTTAATTGCTAAAGGTATGCCAAAAGAATTTATTAAACAATCTAATAAAGAGTTAGCAGCTATTAATATTGCTTATGATAAAATAAAAGAAATTAGAGGAATTCCTTGATACCTAAAGATTTATCCGCTGATAATATTAGTAAAATTTATAAAAAAATTAGACCATTTATTAATAAAACTCCTTTTTTAAAATGTCCTGATGATATTGATAATTATTTTTCTACTAATTTATTTTTTAAATGTGAATTTTTGCAAAAATCTGGTTCATTTAAAGCAAGAGGTGCGATTAATAATATAATTTCTCAAGATCAGAATAAATTTAACAGAGGAATTACAGCTGTTAGTGCTGGAAATCATGCAATAGCTGCTTCATTTGTGGCAAATCAATTTAAATTGAAAAATAAAATTTTTTTATACGAAAGTGCAAATAAATATAGAGTTCAAACTTGTAAAAATTATGGTGCTAACATTATCTTTACAAATCCAAAACAAGCATTTCTTGATGCTGAAAATGCTAAAAATGAAGGTTACTATTTTATTCACCCTTTTGACGGCCCATTGACTTTACAAGGTAGTGCTACCTTGGGATTAGAAATTGTAGAATATTTAAAATCAATTAATACTAAAATTGACAGTTTATTAATTTCAGTTGGAGGAGGGGGATTAATAAGTGGTGTTTCGTCGTATGTAAAACAATTCTATCCTAAGATTAAAATTGTTGGTGTCGAACCTGAAAATGCTAATGGTTTAAATCAAAGTTTTAAAGCTAACAAACCACTAAATAATATTAATGTGAATAGTATTGCTGACAGTCTTTCAGCACCTTTACATATGCAATATTCTTTTGAAGTAGCAAAAGAAGTAATTGATGAAATGGTGACCGTTTCTGATGATCAAATGAAAGAGTTTATGGTTTTTTGTTACAAAAAATTTAAGTTATTTCTTGAACCCGCATGTGTTGCTGGACTTGCTGCTTTAAAATATAAAATCAATAATAAGTTTCTTGGTAAAAATACAATGGTAATATTGTGTGGCTCAAACATTGATAAACAGACTTGGGTAAATTTAATTAATTAATCTGGGGAGTATAAAACTCCACCACTTAAATTTTTTTTCACACCTGTAGTGTTTTTATTACTTATTACTAAATTTTTAAATGATCTCACGCCAATATATGCAAACATTTGAGCCTCTACTAAATCACCATTAATTTTATATTTATCAATAAGTTCAATTTTTTTATTCAGTTTATTCACTAATATTTCTTTGAGTAATTTATTTTTTCTTCCTCCTCCAGTAAGTAAAATCTTTTCAATATTAAATTTTTTATTCTTTAATAATTCTTTAAATCCAATATAAGTCATATAGTTAGCAGTCATTAGTGCATCATATTTGTCCAATTTAATAAGTTTATTAAAGTAATTTCTAAAATAATTTCTATCTAATGATTTTGGGAAACTTTTCTTAAAGAATTTATCTCTTTTAAATTTACTTATTAATTTATTATGAACTTTACCTTTTCGTGCATAATTACCATCTTTATCAAATTTTTTTTTAAAAAAATGATTGCTAAGATCATCAGTTAAGCAATTTGCTGGACCGATATCTGATGATAATAATGTTTTTGAAACTATAGTTGAAAAATTTGCTATACCTCCAAGATTTACTATAACCACATTTTCCTTAAATTTTTGCATTAAAAACTTATGATAATAAGATCCAATGGGTGCTCCCTGACCACCATTTTTAATATCATTATCTCTAAAATTACTTATAGTTTTAATATTAAGATTTTTTGAAATTTTTTTTCCATTTCCTAATTGTATAGATATTTTATTTAATGGATCATGATAAACAGTCTGCCCACTAATTGATATTAAATCTATATTTTTTTTATTAATTTTTTGTTGTTTTAGAAACAAAATTATTATTTTTTCTAAAATATCTGTAACAAAATCATCTTTTTTTAAAAAATATTCTTTAATTTTATTATTATTTTTTGGTTTTTTTATTATTAGATTGTTAATTATATTTTGATAATTTTTATTAAATTTATATGATTTTTCACATTTAATTTTAACAAAGTCAGTGCCATTTGTATTGATCAAACTGATATCAACGCCATCCATCGATGTGCCAGTCATAATTCCTAAGACATTAAGTTTTAAATTTTTTTTCATTTTTTAAATAAATTTAATTTTACACATCTTATTAACAATTGTATTAACAAAAATATAAATTTTATTTCTTTTTTGTAATTTTTTCATTTTTTTTTATTGATGATTTAATTTTTTATTGATAATTTATTTTTAATTATCACACGCAAAGGTGATAAGGAGATAAATAAGAGGAAACGAAGATTTATCTGAATCGGGAGGAAATGCACGGTTCAAAGAAAAAAGGCCTAGCAATAGGTCTTTTTTTGATTCTAGACCACATAAACTATTAATCCACAAACTTACTAACAATTTTTTTTACTAAATCACTTTTTCTATTGATATGTTTTTTTCGAAATAATAGGTTAATATTAATTATTACACGCAAAGGTAATAATCAGTTTAGTAAAAGGAAACTATTACTAGATTGTATCGGGAGGAAATGCACGATACACAAAAAAGCCTAGCTTGCTGGGCTTTTTTTATTTTAGGCCTTTTATTTTATTTGTTAAATCATAAAACTAAGTGTAATATGTAATTAACGGGAGATACTGATTATTTCAGAGCCGAAGGAGCAACGACCCGGAAACTCTCAGGCAAATGGACCGTTAAAATTAAACTCTGGAAAAGAGCTTTGGCTCTACCGTAGGTGTAAAAACTCTCAGGTAAAAAGACAGAGGGGTAACTTGGAGATATAATTTGAACGAGTTGCCTTTGGATATTCCCTTAAAAAACTTTCACGAGGCCAATGGTGCTAAAATGGTCCAGTTTGCTGGTTTTAATATGCCAATTAATTATAAGCCTGGTATAATTAATGAGCATAAAAATGTAAGAAATCACTCCGGTATTTTTGATGTAAGTCATATGGGGCAGGTCTTAGTAGAAGCTACCGATTTGCATATTAATAATTTAGAAAAATATATTCCATTAAAATTAAATAATTTAAGAAACAATAGATCAAATTATACATTTTTACTTAATGAAAATGGTGGTGTAGTGGATGACCTAATTGTTTCTTTAATAGATATAAATAGCAAATCTTACTTATACATTGTCTACAATGCATCTAGAAAAAATGAAGATGAAAAAATTTTCTTTAAATGTGCTCCAAACGCTGAAATTTTACATATCAAAAACTGTTTATTTTCAATTCAAGGTCCAGAATCTATTGAAGTTCTTAATAATGTAATTGAAATACCAGTTGATATGCATTTTTTAGACATTGATGTATTAAAATATAAAAATAATTCAGCAATTGTTAGTAGATCTGGTTATACAGGTGAAGATGGATTTGAAGTTTCTATATCTATCGAACAAGCTGAAGTGTTTATAAAAGATTTATTAGAAAATAAAAATACTATGCTGTGCGGTCTAGGATCAAGAGATTCATTAAGATTAGAAGCTGGATTAAGTTTATATGGTCACGAACTAAATGAAAATATAACACCAATTGAAGCAGGATTATCATGGGCGCTAGATAAAGATCGCTTAAATGATACTGCACTAAATGGTAATAAAATATTATCAAATCAATTACTTAATAAACCTTCAAATAAAAAAATTGGATTAATTTCAGTTAACAGATCAATGTTAAGAGATGGAATGATTTTACTTGATAGTAATAAAAATAATATTGGTAAAATTACGAGTGGTTGTTTTAGTCCAAATCTAAATAAATCAATAGCCATTGGATATGTAAATTTAAATTTTGATGAAGAAAAAGAAATTTTTTGTGAAATTAGAAATAAAATGGAATTAGTAAAAAAAACTAATCTACCATTTGTTAAAAAAAATTATAAAAAAAATGGGAGTTATAATGAGTGAAAAAAAATACACAAAAGATCATGAATGGGTTTCTATTGATAATGGTATAGCTACTGTTGGTATATCTAATCATGCACAAGAAAGCTTAGGTGATATAGTTTTCATAGAATTGCCGTCAGTAGGTAAATCTGTCAATGCAAAGGAAGAAATATGTGTGGTAGAGTCAGTTAAAGCCGCTTCAGATATTTATGCGCCAATTGATGGAGAAATCATGGAAGTTAATAATAGTTTAGAGGGTGATGCTGCGATTATAAATCAAGACGCAGAAAATACAGGATGGATTTTTAAAATGAAAGTATCAAATCCTATTCAATATGATGAGCTAATGACTGAAGATGATTATAAAAAATTTTTGGAGCAGTAGATGATAGATATAGATAAATTTGCAAGTAGACATATTGGTCCTCGAAATGAAGACATTATTGAAATGCTTAAAGTTGTTGGTAGTAAATCACTAGATGACTTAATAGAAAAAACTGTACCTGAACATATTATTTTTAAAGACAAGCTTAAATTACGTCCTGGCATGTCTGAAGAATTCAATAAAACTAATACGCAACTTTTATCTTTGAAAAATAATTTTAAGAAAACTTATATTGGAATGGGTTACTATAATACAACTACTCCTAGTGTAATTCTTAGAAATATACTTGAAAATCCTGGATGGTATACAGCTTATACACCTTATCAACCTGAAGTAAGTCAAGGTAGGTTAGAAATGTTAATGAATTTCCAACAAATGATAATTGACTTAACAGGAATGGATATTGCAAATGCTTCTTTACTAGATGAAAGTACTGCAGCTGCTGAGGCAATGATGATGGCATTTAAAATTAAAAAAAGTTCAAAGTTTACTTTTTGTATTCAAAATACATGCCATCCCCAAACTTTATCAGTTTTAAAAACTAGAGCAAAACCTTTAGGTATTAAAATTATTTTTGATAAACCTAATGAAGATACGTTTGGTTGTTTAATTCAAAATCCTGATACTTATGGCGAAATTGCAGACTTAGATAAATTAATTCAACACAATAGACAAAAAGAAATTTTATCAATAATTGCTGCAGATATTATGAGTTTAGTAATAATGAAATCACCAAGAAAATTTGGTGCAGACATTGTTATTGGTAGCTCACAACGTTTTGGTGTTCCTATGGGTCTAGGTGGACCTCATGCTGCATTTTTTGCTACTCTTGATGAATATAAAAGGATGATGCCTGGAAGATTAATAGGTGTTTCTGTTGATAGAACTAATAAAAGGTCTTACAGAATGGCATTACAAACTCGTGAACAACATATTAGAAGAGAAAAAGCAACTAGCAATATTTGTACTGCTCAAGCACTACTTGCTATTATATCTGCATCTTACGCAATATACCATGGTCCAGAAAGATTAAGAAATATTGCTGATAGTATTCATCATCACGCAAGATATTTAAAAAAATCTTTAGAGATTTTAGGATTTGAAACAATTTCTAAAAATTACTTTGATACATTATTAATAAAAACACCAGAAGCTAAATATTGGGTTAACAAATCAATAGAACAAGGTATTAATTTTAGATTAGTAGATAATGAAACTTTTACATTGTCTTTAGATGAGACTACAACATTACAAGAAGTTGATAATTTAATTAATTTTTTTAATGAACAAAAAATTGATATATTTGCCGAAGAAGTTGAAAATAGTATAGAGAAATCATGTTTTGAAAATGAATTAAGAAGGGAAGAAAAAATTCTTACTCATCCTGTTTTCAATATATACCATTCAGAAACTGAAATGATGAGATATTTAAAAAAACTTGAAAATAAAGATGTTGCCTTAAATAGGTCAATGATACCGCTTGGTTCATGCACTATGAAATTAAATGCTGCTTCTGAAATGTTACCTATAACTCTACCAGGTTTTTCTAATGCTCATCCTTTTTTAGAGCCACATCAAAGACATGGATATAATCAGATGATGAAAGAATTAATATCTATGTTAAAAGATATTACTGGTTTTGATGCAATTTCACTTCAACCAAATGCTGGAGCTCAAGGTGAATTTGCTGGCTTATTAGCTATACAAAAATTTCATGAAAAAAATTCTGACTCTAAAAGAAATATATGTATTATTCCTAAAAGTGCTCATGGTACAAATCCAGCTAGTGCTCAAATGTGCGGTATGGAAATTTCAATTGTTAATTGTGATGATAAAGGTAACGTAGATATTGATCATTTGGATAAAAAAATTTCAGATGCTGGAGATAAGCTATCTGCTTTAATGATAACATATCCTTCTACTCATGGTGTATTTGAAGAAAGTATCGTTGAAATTTGTGATAAAATTCATGATGCTGGAGGTCAAGTTTATTTAGATGGGGCTAATTATAATGCAATGGTAGGTGTTGCAAAACCGGGCAAATTTGGCCCTGATGTCTGTCATATGAATCTTCACAAAACTTTTACAATTCCACATGGTGGTGGAGGGCCTGGAGTAGGAGCTATTGGCTTAAAACAACATCTTGCAGAATTTGCACCAGGACATCCAGTTTTTAAAAATGAGATTGGTTTATCCGAACAAGAGGCTGTATCTGCAGCTCCATGGGGTAGTGCATCAATATTGCCTATCTCATATTCATATATATCTATGATGGGTGATGATGGTCTAAAATTAGCTACACAAGTTGCAATTTTAAATGCTAATTATATTAAGCAAAGATTGAGTGGATATTACCCTATTTTATATAAAGGAAAAAATGGGATGGTGGCTCATGAATTTATTATTGACGTTAGGCCTTTTAAACAAGAGATTAATATCTCAGATGAAGATATCGCTAAGAGACTAATAGATTATGGTTTTCATGCCCCAACCATGTCTTTTCCTGTGCCAGGTACTCTAATGATTGAGCCAACAGAAAGTGAATCAAAAGAAGAGCTTGATAGATTTTGTGAAGCAATGATTTCTATACATGGAGAAATTGAAAAAATTAGAGATGGCTCTTTTGATAAAGTAGATAATCCAATTAAAAATGCACCTCATACCGTAGAGGAAATATCATCTGATAAATGGGAGCACTCTTATACTAGACAACAGGCTGCTTACCCTCATTCTTACCTTTTAAACAATAAATATTGGAGTCCTGTGAGTCGAATTGACAATGTATACGGAGATAGAAATTTATTCTGTGTTTGTCCTCCCATTGAAGAATATGAAGAAGCTAAAACTGGATAAATGTTATATATCAATAATTTAATATATTTATTTAGTATTCATTGTTAGAAAATGATTTATTTTAACCTTCTAATAGTTTTTTTAGTTCTAGTCGCAATCCATGAGTATGGACATTACATTGTTGCTAGGTTTTTTAAGGCAGAAGTTAGTGATTTTTCGATTGGATTTGGAAAACCACTATTTAAATTTACAGATAAGAATGGAACAACTTGGAAAATAGCTCCAATTCCACTTGGTGGTTATGTAAAAATAAAAGGATTAGATAATATTTTTTCTAAAAATAGTTCTGAGGACAAAGGTTCATTTCAATCACTTACTTTATTTCAGAAAATTTCTGTTCTTTTAGCTGGTAGTGTATTTAATATTGTAAGCGCTTGGTTAGCCTTGTTTTCAATTTTTTTCTTTTTTGGAATTGTTAATTTTCTTCCAATTATTGGTTCTGTCATGGAAAACTCTGCTGCCTACAACAATGATCTACGTGAAGGTGATAGAATATTAGAAATTAATAATAAAAATATTGAAGAATTCTCTGATATTCCAAGAGCCATAGGGAATAGTAACACTGTAAATATTTTAATTGAAAGAGAAAATAAAATTATCAATAAAAGTTTTAATTTAATTTTTAATGAAGAATTAAATAAATTTGTAATTGGAATTTCATCTCCCAAAGATCCTAGTATAGACAAATATAATTTTATTGGTTCAATAAATAATTCACTTGCGTTTATACCAACGTACTATGTTGCTTCTTTTAGTTTTCTTCAACAATCTTATAAAGAAAATACTTTAGGTGATCAACTCGCGGGACCTATAGGAATTGTTAAAAATGCAGATCAAATGATGCTTGATCAAGTTAGGGGTGTATTATTTTTATTTATTGTAATTTCTTTATTTGTAGGACTATTTAACTTATTGCCAATTCCACTTTTAGATGGAGGCCATATAATGTATTTTATTATTAGAAGAATTTTTTCAAACTCTCTCCCAGAATTTGTTACAAGAGTTTATTTAGCTATGGGGATAACAATAATATCTTTTCTCTTTATAGTTGTTACTTACAACGATATTTTTTATAAATAATTATTTTAGGGAGATAAAATGACTAACTTTGAAAAAGTAAAAGAATTTATGATAACTTTTGGTCAAGAAGTTAAAAATAATGCAGAATTTCCAAATGATAAAATTATAGAATTAAGAAAAAAACTTATTGACGAAGAGTTTAACGAATTAAAAGATGCTATAAGTGATAATGATATTGTTGAAGTTGCTGACGCACTAACTGATATATTAGTTGTTACTTATGGAGCTGGTGTAGCTTTTGGTATAGATTTAGATAAATGTTTTGAAGAGGTGCACCGTAGCAATATGAGTAAATTATCAGAGGAAGGTAAACCAATTTATAATGAATTTGGAAAGGTAATGAAGGGTCCTAACTATTCACCTCCAGATTTAAAAAAAATTATCTAAAAAAAATAAATATAAAATATTATATTATAATTTTTATGAATTCTTTTAAATATACATTGATCTCATTATTACTTCTAACTTATAATTCATCTGTAAATTCAAAAAATATCAACAATATAAAAAGTATCTTAAAAGTTGAATTTTTTGGAAACTATATTCCTAAAGAAGCAAAAATAAATTCTTCTTCTGGATCAATTTATTTCTTACCATCTGATTTATTTCAAAGAAATCATAAATCAAAAAATAATCAGGTATATTTTATTAATCATATGGCTTTTGTAATTTAGACAATGATGGAATTACCGATCTTATCATGTCTTACGAGATGGAGGTATGTCCAGGTAAACTTAAATTATCTTCTGTTGGACCTCTTTATGCGGGTGGTACGCATACTATTTGGTCTAATGATGGTAATGGAAATTTTACTATTGCTGATCAAATTCCAATGATACCGGGTAAAAAAGAATGGGCATCAATAAAAGCTTGGAAAAATGAAATAAGATCTGAAAGTAATCCTTATAATTCTTATTGTGGACATACCATATTAATAGATATTAATGATGATAACTTAATGGATATGTATTGCGATAGTCCTACTCAAGATAAACACAGTGGCTGGATTTTTTTAAACAAAGGTGAACTTAATTTTGAAAAAATCTCACCCTATAAAGCTTGGAAAAAGGGATGGACTAATTATTATATAGATATATCAGGCGGTCCCGAAGAAGAATTTATAGGTTATAGTGATAAGGATTTTTTTGAAACACATTGGTACTATAAATCAAATTTTAATTGATAATAAAATATTTATTTAATTATTTAATAATATTAAATTAAATCAAGTGCTTTATCTAATGCATTTTTTAAATCATTTATATCTTCAATACCAATAGAAAGTCTTATTAAGGTATCTGAGATACCTAACTCTTCCCTTATTTTATTATCTATAGAAGCATGAGTCATAATTGCCGGGTGCTCAATTAAACTTTCAACTCCACCTAAGCTTTCAGCTAAAGTAAAGATTTCAATATTTTCAAGAAATTTTTTAGCAGAATTAATATCACCTTTTAAATCTATAGATACAATACCTCCAAATCCTTTCATCTGTTTTTTTGCGACTTCATGATTTGGATCTGAATTTAAACCAGGATAAAAAACATTATTTACTTTATTATGTTTTGATAAGTAATTGGCAATTTCTAAAGCGTTATTGTTATGCCTTTCCATTCTTACTGCAAGTGTTTTGATTGATCTTACTAACATGTAACAATCAAATGGACTTGGAACAGATCCTACTGCATTCTGAATGTATTTAATTTTTTCTGCTAATTTAGGATTATCATTAATAACAAGAGCTCCTCCAATTATATCACTGTGACCACCTAGATATTTAGTTGAAGAATGAATTACGGCATCAGCTCCTTGATTTAGTGGTTGTTGATTATAGGGAGAAGCAAAAGTATTATCACACACAACTATTATTTCTTGATTATTTTTACTTTTTCTAATTTTTTCAATATCAATTAATTTGAGTAGTGGGTTAGAAGGTGTTTCTACCCATATCATTTTTGTATTTTCTTTAATATGTCCTTGCCAATTATTATCTTTACTTAAGTCAGCATAAGTAATTTCAACATTTTGATTTACTGATTTAATTTTATCAAATATTCTTCTTGTTCCACCATATACATCATCACTTGATAGAATAGAGTAATTACTACCAAGAGCATCTGACAGAGCAGATATTGCTGCCATTCCAGAACTAAAAGCAAAACCAAATTCACCATCCTCTATTTCACATAATAATTTTTCTAGAACATCTCTTGTTGGATTTGCTGTTCTTGCATATTCATACTTAAAATCTCCAGGCGATTTTTGTTTAAATGTAGATGAAAGATGAATAGGGGGCATAACTGCGCCCGTAGCTTCATCTGCGCCATGGCCTGAGTGAATTACTTTAGAATTAAATTTTTTACCTTTTGTATTCATGTTTATAACCAATCGGGAATTGGTAAATTTTTAGACTGCAAATATTCCTTATTAAACATTTTATCATAATATTTGTTTGCATCATCGCATAGTATAGTGACAATTTTTTTATTTGGACCTAATTTTTTACCTAGTTTAATTGCACCACATATATTCACTCCTGAGCTTAATCCAAGAAATAAACCTTCTGTTTTTATTAATTTATATAACATTTTCATACATTCCGAGTCTGTTACAAAAAATGACGAATCTACAATACAATTTTCTAGGTTTTTTGTTACCCTAGCTTGTCCTATACCTTCGGTTATTGATTCATCACCTTTTTTTTCAGGGTTCCCTTTAGTAAAATAATTATACATTGATGACCCCTGAGAATCTGTACATGCAATATGAATATTTTTATTTAAATTCTTTAAACCTACACTTATTCCTGTTATTGTTCCACCAGTACCAATTGCACAGGTGAAACCATCAACTGTTCCATTCGTTTGATCAAATATTTCTTTTGCAGTAGTTTTTTCATGGAATTTATAATTTGCAAGATTTTCAAATTGACCAGCCCAAAAAGTTTTTTTTCCAGTTTCTTTTTCCAAATTTTGAGCTAGATTTTCTGATACTCTTTGATAGTTTCCTGGATCTGAATATGGTTTTGCATCTACTAGATGAAGCTCCGCACCCATATTTCTTAATATATCTCTTTTTGATTCCACTGTAATATTTGGCATTACAACTTTGAGATTATAATTTTTAGCATTACAAACTAATGCTAATCCAATTCCTGTATTTCCAAATGTACCTTCAACAACTGTACCGCCTGGTTCTAGAAGTTTTTTTTCCTCAGCATCTAAAATGATTCCAAGTGCTGTTCTATCTTTTACTGAACCACCAGGATTCATGAATTCAGCTTTACCATAAATTTCACAACCAGAAATTTCTGAAGGATATTTAAGTTTAATTAAAGGTGTGTTGCCAATTAGATCAATAACATTACTTGTTATCATCAATATCTCTTACACCATATGGATTAAATGATGTATCTTTATTAATATTTATATTTTTAACAGGGTTACCAACCATTGTAGCATAAGGGGGTACATCTTTTAACACAACAGTATTTGCTCCCACTCTTGCACAATTTCCAATCGTAATAGGACCTAAAATACTTGCACCACAGCCTATTATAACATTATCTTCTACAGTTGGGTGTCTCTTAGTATTTCTTTGGTCGTTAGAATTTTCAGCAGGACTAATACCTCCAAGTGTAACACTATGATAAAGAGTTACATTATCACCAATTTCACTTGTTTCTCCAATTACCGTACCCATCCCATGATCTATAAATAGATTTTTACCAATTTTTGCGCCAGGATGAATTTCAATTCCTGTTAAAAATCGACTAAACTGTGAAATGATTCTTGCTAGAGTGTACAAGTTTAAGTTCCATAATTGGTTAGCTATTTTATGGAAAAATACTGATTTTACCCCAGGGTATGTAAGTATAATGCTGAGTTTACTCCTAGCAGCTGGATCTCTTTTAATAATAGATTCTAAATAATCAGACATTAGTTGATTATTTAGGTATGATAAATAATAATTCAATCTGGTTATTTAGTTCAAAAATCTTTAAATAATCTTAACATTCAAAAAAAATGATGAGTACATTAATTAAGGTATATTATGAAGATACTGATGCATCATCAAGAGTATATTATGCGAATTATCTAAAATATCTTGAGAGGGGTAGAAGTGATTTTTTATATAAACTAGGTTTCGATCATAAAAAACTATTAGATAAGTTTAAATTTTATTTTGTCGTAAAATCTTGTCTAATTGAATATATTAAACCAGCACAATTTGAAGATACATTAGAAGTAAAAACTGAAATAGTAGATATTTCGAAAGCTAAAATTCAATTTAATCAATTTATTTATAGAGAAAAAATTCTTTTAATAGATTCGAAAATTACTATCGTTTCTGTAAATATCGATGGAAAGATATTTAAAATGCCTAATGAAATGCTAGAAATTTTAAAAAAACAATTATCAAATAACTAATTTATTTTTTTTTAAATTTAAAATGTTAAAATATAACATATGGGTATCATTACTGATGTAATACTTCCGCTTTCTTTAGCGTTTATTATGTTTTCTCTTGGTCTAGGACTTTCACTAAATGATTTTACAAGAGTTTTTTTTAAACCAAGGGATTTTCTGATTGGTTTATTTTTTCAAATAATAGTGTTGCCAATTGTTGCAATTATTATTGTATTATTTTGGCCTCTAACTCCTGAATTGGCAATTGGAGTAATGATATTAGCAGCAGCACCTGGTGGAGTAACCAGTAATGTTCTTACTTCATATGCAAAGGGTAATATAGCGCTATCAATTTCATTAACTGCCATTAATAGTATTCTTTGCGTTATAACAGTTCCAATAATTTTAATAATTTCATTATCGATATTAGGTTATGGAAGTTTAAATGAAGGACAATCTCTATTTAGCGTAGCTATACAAATGTTTTTAATTGTAACAGTTCCTGTTATTTTGGGAGTCTTGCTGAGTAGTTTATTGGCATCTTTTGAAAAAATATCTAAAAATATTTCAATTGTTTTATTTGCATTAGTATTACTTGGAGCAATCATATCTCAAAGAGAAAATGTCGTAAGTTATTTTGCTCAAGCTGGTTTAGTAATGCTTATTCTTAATATTATAATGATGATTATAGTTTACTATTTATCAAAGCTTTTTAAAGCTAATAAAGAAACTTTCAGATGTTGGTTAATGGAAGTTGGTCTTCAAAATGGAACTTTAGCTATAGTTGTAGCCAATACTTTTTTTGCAAGTACGGTCTATTTAATACCGGCTGCAATTTATAGCTTAATTATGTATGCAACTGCACTTCCACTTATTTACTTTTTAAGAAGAAATTAATACTGGAAAAGTATCACAATCAAGAACATCGTCATTTTTTAATTTTACTTCAGGGAACGGTGGAGACATTTCTCCTTGTCTTTTTATATATCTTGCATCATCGCCAGTTAATCTTAATGAAAAGGCTCTTCTTCTGTTTTTAGAATTATTACCATAAGCTGAGTGGATAGTAGCATAATTAAAAGCGATCGCATCACCAATGTCGCATTCATAAGAAATAATTTCATATTTATCTCTATTATTTTCAATATTAGGAATATTTTCAAATTCTTTATCTCTATGTTCATAATCATAGCCCTTAAATTTTATTGGAAGAAATGTTCTGTTCCATTTATGAGAACCTTTTATAAATTCCATAGAAGAATCTTTATTTATTTTATCTAATGGTATCCAAAAACTAACATTATCTTTGCCATTTACACAATAATATCCTTGATCTTGATGCCAAGGAGTTCTTTTCCTTGATCCTTTCTCTTTTACTAATACATGCTCATGAAATAAGTTTACTTTTTTAGAGTTCATTAATGAAGCTGCAATTTGAGATATACGTGAGTTGAAAATAAAAGACCTATATTCATTTATTCTTTTCCAATTACAATAATCATCGTAGAAAACTTCTTCTCCATTTCGCTCCTCATAAACGCACTTGTATTTACTGGGATGTTTAAAATTGTATTCTACTCCTTTTTGAAGCTCTAATATCCAACGTGGTTCAACTATTTGTTTTAAAAGTACCACTCCATTTTCAAGAAATTCATTTCTTAACTTATCATTAATCATTTAGTCTTTGATTTTGTAACCTTTTATGAATGTATATGAAATTAAAAATATACATCCAATTAAAATCATAAAAATTGTTATAATACTTGTCAGTAGTGAAACATCTGACACTTCGTAGAAACTATATCTAAAACCACTTATTAAATATAACACAGGATTAAGAAGTGAAATATTTTGCCAGAACTCTGGAAGCATTGTTATTGAGTAGAAAGATCCACCAAGGAAAGTGAGAGGAGTGATAACTAAAATTGGAATTATTTGTAAACCTTCAAAACCATCAGCATAGAGACCAACAATAAAACCAAAAAGAGAAAATGTAATTGATGTTAATACTAAAAAGAAAATCATTAAAATGGGGTGTTGAATTTCAATATCTACAAAAAATCCTGCGGTAATAATAATTATTAAACCAATAATTATTGATTTTATAGCTGCTGCACCAACAAAACCTAATATAATTTCAAATGATGATAGTGGAGCGGCATGAATTTCATAAATTGTTGAAGTAAATTTTTGAAAATAAATTGCAAAAGAAGCATTAGATAATGCTTGAGTTAGTATTGTTAGCATTATCATGCCTGGAACAATATATGATCCATAATTAATACCATCAATTTCTTTAATTCTAGAACCTATAGCTGTTCCAAATACTATAAAATATAAGGATGTTGTAATTATTGGTGATGCAAGACTTTGTAGAAGAGTTCTTTTAAAACGATCTAATTCATGAATTAAAATTGCCATTACGCCAAAATAATTCATGATTTTTTATCTTCCTTAATTAACTTAATAAATATCTCTTCCAAAGAACTTTGCTCAGTAATAAAATCTTTTATTTGATATCCATTATTTTCTATTTCATTCAACATTTCAGTTAAATTAATATTATCCTCTTTAATATTGTATTTAAATGTTAAAAAATTTTTATTTACTTCAAGATTATATTTATTTTTAAGATTTGAATTAAGATTGTTTGTTTCTTTTTTTAATTCAATTCTTATTGATTTTTCCCCTAGTTTTTTAATTAGTTTATCTGTTTCATTAACTAGAATTATTTTACCATCATTAATAATAGCTACTCTTGAACTTAATTCTTCTGCTTCTTCAATATAATGAGTTGTTAAAACTATAGTTGTTCCATTTTTATTTAATTTTCTAACAATATCCCATGTTTCTTTTCTAAGTTCAACATCTATACTAGCTGTAGGTTCATCCAAAAAAAGAAGTTTTGGTTGATGTGATAATGCCTTTGCAATAAGCACTCTTCTTTTCATACCTCCAGAGAGTTCTTTAATTTTACTGTCTTTTTTATCCCATAAAGATAACATTTTTAATAGATCTTCAACATATTTATGATTTTTCGGTTTCCCAAAAAGCCCTCTTGAATAATTAATATTTTTCCATACTGTTTCAAAAGATTCCAAATATAATTCTTGAGGTACAATACCCGTTATTTGTCTTGCCTTTCTGTATTCTTTAATATTATCATATCCTTTTATTTTAATTGTTCCTGAGTTAAAATTTACAACTCCGCATATAGAATTGATTAAAGTGGATTTACCTGCACCATTAGGTCCTAGTAATGAAAATATTTCACCTTCTTTAATATTTAAATTAATATTATCTAATGCCTTTATGGAATTTCTATAAATTTTATTAACGTCGGTTATTTCTAAAATATTTTTCATTTAAATTAAAAGTTCTTTACGATTTCAGGAATATTTTGCTTAAACTTAAAATAACCTTTTTTAGAATAAATCCAACTATTAATATCATAATCTCTATTAAATTTTATAAAATTAATTTTTGGATACTTTTTAATAATTTTTTTATAAATTTTTTTCCAATTACCTTGCGTAACGTATGGTAGATGAATTGTTTTAATATTATTTTGAATTATCCATTTATTTAAATCTTCATAATAGTTGTTAAAACTAGTTGTAATTTCAGTATTTTGATAAAAAATATCATCTTTGTAACAAGATAAAACCAAGTTCTTAATGTGATCTAGTATTTTATTACTAAAATAATGATCATTGTAATCTTCTTTAGGATAGCCACCAAATGCATTACATTTATTTAAATTCAAATCTTTTAAAATATTTATTTCATCAGTTGGAATAATTATATAATTAATCTCATTTGGATTGGAAATTTCAAAAGTTTCTAATTCAGTAATTTTGTAATCTTTATTTTCAAATAATGGTTCAGCAGTTTCATTCAAATGTTCGTTATCTTTTAGTTTTATATTGCTATATTTTTCTATATTTTCTTTTCTAGCTATATAATTCTTACCTTTTGTTTGAATTCCAGCACACCAACGCCAACTTAGTAAGTTGGAAGCTGTATCTCCATCAAGTAGATTCTGCATAAAAAAATCAGCACCAAGTTGCCATGGTAGTTTTAATGTGAAAATCCAAATTGATGAAAACCACATTCTAATGTGGTTGTGAAGATAGCCATTATTTTTCAAATCATTTACCCAATTGTTGAAAAAGGATAAATTTGTATTTGCATTAATAGTGTTTAAATAATATTTTTTATTTTTAAATTCATCATAAAGATTATTTTTTTCAATTATATAATCTGTATATACTTCCGGTCTGTGTTCTAGCCAGCCTTTCCAATAAGTCCTCCAAAATATTTCTTGTATATACTTCTCTGCTTTGATTAGACCATGTGTTTTTAAAACTTGTTTTAGAATATTTTTTTCTGAAATAGCTCTGTATCTAATATATGGAGATAGAAGAGATGTTGTATTTTTATTTGTTTCAAAATCAACAGAATAATTTCTCTTTCCCTCATAATATTTTCCTGTTTTTGGTAAATAAGAAATAAGTGTATTTTCAGCTTCGCTGATACTTGAAGTGAACATTATGTTAGTATTTAATCGTCGTGTTTGTTTTTAGATTTTCTATTTAAGATTTCCATGTGTCGAACTCTAAGAACAACAATAGCTATAGCTAAAATTAAGATTGCTACTGATTCATAAACATAAGCTGATGGCTCAACATCTTTTCTTCCCATAATTATTAATCTTGCAAGAGCTGTCATAGCTATAAATAATGGATAACTCATCCTTATAACCTTAGAAACCCAATATTCCTTAATCATGCCGATTATTTCAATATAGATAAAAAGTAAAAGTATGTCTGCAAGTGTAACTTTAAGATTTATGACCATTGCCTGTATTTCCATTCCTATTGCAATAACAGTGCAGACAATAAGAATTGATAGAACAATTTTTTCTAAAATTTCAAAGTTATTATTCATTTACAATCTTTCTAGTTTATTTAATTGATTCTTGTTTTTATAAAATAGAAATAGTGCAAAAATTTCATATAAAAACCATGCTAAATGATAAATAAGAGGTATTCTTACTAAAAAAGCCATAAAACGATACCTTGGTATTTCAGACCACAGTTCTATAAATGCATCTACTCCTTGATAAATTTTATCTTTTTTCTTAACATGCAATCTTCTGAGAAGGTTTTTTGCACTCATTTTTGTCTCTTTTTTTGCATTTTTATTAGTTGATATATCAACCCAATCTATATTTTTAGAAATTTTTTTATAATGATCTATTTCAAACTTACATACACTACAAGAATCATTAAAATAAACTTTGCACTTCATACATAGTAATTAAGTTAAATATATTCAAATTCAATTAATCCAAGTTTACCAAAATCAGCTTTAATTCTAGTTCCAGTATTTAATCTATAAGCTTTTGTGCATGAACCTGATGAAATATATTGATGTTTTAACATTGTTTCTCCTTTTTTACATAATGTGTTAATTAACCATAGAACTGCATTCAAAGGATTATCAAGAACATTCTTTGTATTACCTTTTTCTTGTAATTTGTCGTCAATAAATAGAGAAACTTCAAAATCACTTAAATTAATATCATCAATATTAAATATTTTATCATTATAAATCCAATAATCAGATGCACCATTTGTAGAGATAAGATTAATTGCACCAATATCTGCTAGTGGTTTTTGAAATCTGAAGTCAACAATTTCGATGGAACATAATATACCATCTAATAAATCTTTTATATTATATATTGAATAGGGTGCTTTAGAAATATCAACATCTTCTTTAATTCTAAAACTTATTTCGGGTTCTACAAATGGTTCAAAAAAATATTTTGAATTTAACTTATTAATATTTTTAGCAGAATATTTATTAAATAAATTACCATAAAAGGGTTCATTGACATTCATCTGAGCTTGTGCTGCTTTAGAAGTACAACCAATTTTTTTTCCTATACAGAAATTATTTTTTAAAGTTAAGTAATGTATTTTAAGTTGATCCTGAATTCTATAAGCATCAACAATATTTGATGGTTTCATATCATTTAATGAATTTAATCCTGTCTTATTTAATTTATGTTCAAATAATATTTTTGATGCTTGATTTATTTCAGAGATTCTCATCATTTTATAGACAATTTATAGTTATATTTTATCATGATATCACGAAATTTTTTTTCAATAATTTCTATTTGTTTTTTATAAAGTATTTTTTTCCATTGATTTTTCTTACCAATTAAAAAAAAATTACTATATTTTGACGCCTCATTGAAACCTTTTTTAATTTCTTCTTTTTTTAATTTTTTAAAATCTGTTGATTTAAGAATATTAGATATTTTTTCTTCAATATTTGAAAATTTAAAGCTATATTTTTTTTCAAAAAAATTAATTATTTCTATTATTTTATTTCTTTTATCATAAACTAGATCTTCAAAACGTAATACTTTATAAGGAATTTTCCAATTTGTTTGAGTCCATGAAGTTACATGCCGATCCCAACTAGACAGATAACTTATAGGTCTATTTAAATCATTAAAGTATGGTTTTTTGTTATTATCATACCATTGTATGCCTTGATTTTCATTAGTCATAAACTCTAATGTTTCTTCAATTGATTTACCCCAATGTCTACTCCATGAAATACAAACATCTCTAGGATCTCTAATTATGTAAAAAAAACCTAATGTATTTTTTTCATTTGTAAAAGTATTATTTAAAATATTAAATAATCCTGAATGAGTTTTTAAAAAGATATAGTTATTATCTTCTATCTTTAAACTTTTTCTTGTTTGTAAATCTAATAAGTATTTATATAGAATTTCAATTTTATTAATTTTTGAATAGTCTGATTCAAAAATTTTTTTATTTTCATAAATTAGCTTACAAATATCAAACTGTTTAATTTGTTTAAAATTTTCAATTTCAAATTTGCCATTTTCAGTAAAAAATAAGGATATTAGAATACTTCTTAATAAAGTATTTCCACTTTTAGGATATGATGACAACCAAAATATATGACCACTCATATTTTTAAACTGTAAGAATTAATAAAATCATATATTCTCATACTTTCATTATAAATTTTACTAAATTTATTATTAATAATAATTTTTTTATTTATATTTTTTTTAAACCCTGTTGAATTAATTATGTCTTTATACCAATGTTTATACCATATTCCGAAATAATCTGTTTTATTTGGTTCCCAATTTAACATTTTCTTTGAAAATTTTATATTTAGTTTTTTGCACAATGCTTTTAAATAATTTTCAGGATTATTTAGTAGAATTTCAGAATTAATAACAATTATATCAGAAGATATATTTTTTTTTACATATTCAAATAATCTTAATTGTTGTTTAAAACCAATGTCCGTAATATTAGTTAAAATATTTTTTTTTAGATATGAATCTATTACTTTTGCTGGATGCCTAATAAGAAAACAGTTTATTCCTTCTTTCATCCATTCAATATTTGTTTTATCTAATATATGATGTGTCATATGCTTTTGATAATAAATTCCCTTCTTTTTTTTTAATATCATCTTAATTACCTCATTTTCTTCACTTGGATAAAAATTTAATATTTCTTTTTTCAAAGGATGATTTATTCCAGTTTCTTTTAAATAATACGAATAAAATGGTTCATCGTATACACTGGTATCTTTTCTATTACTAAAAGAACGCAGTAGAGCTGTTGAAATATTACGAGGTCCAGACCACATAAATATTCTCATTTATTTTAAGAGTTTTTCATACCAACTTTTTAGCTGATAAGTTAAGTTATTTTTATTCAATTTAAACTTTTTTTTATTTATTGAATTTACTGGTACAACACCTCCAAAACTTCCTGTTACAAATGCTTCATCAGCATTTAATACCTCAGCAAGTTTAAAGTTTTTTTGAAAAACTTTAATTTTATTTTTTTTACAAATGTCGATAATTTTTTGTCTTGTTATACCCGTTACCTGATATTTTCCTTTTGAAGTATAAACTGAATTATTTTTAATATAAAAAAAATGTGTACTGTTATTTGTTGCTATATTTCCGTTTATATCAAACATGAGAGATTCATCTCCACCTTTTTTATGTCCCTCTATACAAGCAATAATACAATTTAGTTTAGAAAGACTATTTATTTGGGGATTCTGAGCATTTAAGTTACCTCTTATTGTACTCACAGTAACTAATCTCAATCCTTTTTTATAAATTTTTACATTTGGTTTTTTATATTCAGGAATAATAATTATAGATGGATTAGATACTACAACCTTTTCAGATTGATAAGGAGTGCTTCTTAAACCACGAGAAATTATAATTCTCATGTGTACATCATTTTTCATTTTATTTATTTTAATAGTTTTATAAATTAAATTACTAAGCTCTTTTCTATTTAAATGAAGCTTAAGACTTATAAGTTTTAAATCCTTATAAAGTCTATCCAAATGATCTTTTAAAAATATAAAATTTCCATTATAAATTCTTCCACTTGTCCATACACCATCACCTAATAATACAGATGAATCAAAAACAGATATCTTAGCTTTGTCTCTAATATAGTATTTTCCATTTACATAAATTTTAATTTTTTTATTTCTTTTATCTTCTTCAAAATCATGACTAGAAACCATAATAAATATTAATTTAAATAAGATTATCGGTCTAGTGATAAATACTGTATATTTAAATTGCATATAACAATCTTTAAATGTTCAATAAAAATTTAATAATAATATTTTTAAGCTCAACAATTGCATCATTTGCACCGGTTGTAACAGTTTTGTTGAGTGGTATTATTGGAAGTCAATTAATTGACACTGATTGGGCAAGTACTCTTCCAATGTCTTTAATGATTTGTGGTACTTTTATTTTTGCACCTATTGCATCAAAAATATTTAGCATAATTGGTAGAAAAAAAGGCTTTATGACTGCATCAGTTATGAGTAGTTTTGCCGCTATTATTTGTTCTTATTCTATTACGATTTCAAATTTTTATATTTTTTCATTAGGATGCTTATTTATTGGAGCAGCTCAATCTTTTGTTCATCAATATAGGTTCGCCGTGCCTGAAACAGTTGATAAGGCATTTGTACCAAGAGCTATGTCTTATATTTTATTACTCGGCATTGTATCTGCTTTATTGGCCTCTAATTCAGCAAACTTTTTTAAAGACTTAACTGATACACAGTTTACTGGTTCATTTCTTTTCTTATCAATAACTGCTTTAATACCAATATTATTTTTAATTTTTTATACTGATGAAAAAATCAATATTGAAAAATATAAATTTGAATTTAATAGAATCAATTCAATTTTAAAAAATCCAAAAATAATTTTATCTATTGTTTGTGGAGGAGTGGGTTATTATGTAATGGCCAGCATAATGACAGCCTCATCATTATTTCTCCATATATTTAAAGAGTTTACAATATTTGAAACTTCTATAGTTATTCAACTCCATATAATTGGAATGTTTCTCCCAAGTTTATTTACAGGAGATTTAATTAAAAAATTTGGTCATAATATAATTATCGTTACTGGTGTTCTTTTACTTTTTAGTAGTATTTTTATAAATATTTTTTTCCAAACATACTTAGGTTACGCAATTGGTTTAATTTTATTAGGAGTAGGTTGGAATTTTCTATTCTTATGTTCAAGTGCACTACTAGTAGTGTCTTACAAACCTGAACATAAATACGTTGCTCAAGGTTCGGCTGATTTCATTATATTTGCTACTCAAGCAAGTGGAAGTTTAAGTGCAGGAATTCTTCTTTATACGACTAGTTGGCAATTTTTAAATTTTATGTGTATTCCTCTTTTATTTTTTGTTCTTTATGTAGTTTTCTTAACTAACAGTAAAGAAAAACAAATTGTAACTTAAAATTTTTTACATTTAATTTATAAGAATTGTATGAATAAAAATATACTTTTTATTGGAGCCAATGGGTACATGGGTCATGGAATGTCATTAAATTTACTAAAGCAAAATAATCTTTATGTGATTGCAAACAGACAGAGAAATAATATTGCAAACCTAATTAAAGAAGGAGCAAAAGAAATAAATTCATATGAAGAAATAAAGAATTTGAATTTAGATTGTTTAATGTTGTGTGTTACAAATACACCTATAGCCATAGAAATTGCTAATAATGTAAGCCCATCATTAAAACGTACTACTCTTGTAATTGATCTTACGACACATAATAAACATGGCGCTATCGAAATGAAAAATATTTTTAATAAATATAATGTATCGTACGTAGTATCTCCTGTAATGGGATCAAAAAATGAAAGCCTTAAAGGTATATTGGGATCTATATGGGGAGGAGATCAAGATAAATTTAATGAATCAAAAATTTATTTAGATACTTTTTGTAAAAATATATTTAATTTTGGAGATGTTAAAAAAGCTAGTGCAGCAAAACTTTTATCAAATTTCTTGTCTTTATTAACCACTACAACTGTAATTGAATATTTTAAATCTGCAGAAAAGCTTGATGTGGATTGGAAAAAATTATTTGAAGTTGCTAAACTTGGCTCCGGTAACTCAGGAGCTTTAAATAGAATAGCAGAAAAAGCCATCTCTGGTGATTATAAAGGATATACATTTTCAGTTTCCAATACACTTAAAGATTTAACCTATATCAATGAACTTTTAAAAGATTTACCTCAAGCAGAAAAATTCTCTTCAATTGCTAAAACATTTTATGAAGAGTCTGTAGAAAAAGGTAATGGTGACTTTTTAATTAGTGAGCTCATTCAAAAAGAAAAATATTAATGGATAAAATTGTATCAGTTATTTATATGGTAGGTGTTTTTTTATTAATTCTACCAGCTTTTTTAAATTCAAATAATAATTTTAAAAATTTTTTTACAAATTTATCAATTTGGGTAGCAATTATTTTAATAATATTATCATTATATTACGCTTACAATTTTTTAATTTAGATATAGACTTATTCATTACAAATATTTATAGCAACCTCAATGTCTCAAAAATTTATAGCAAAGTCCAGAAGGTTAAGAAGCACAATATATTCATCAAGAATAGAACAACAGGGATTAACATCGTATACAGTATACAATCATATGTTACTACCAGCTGGTTTTTCTGATAGTCTTGAGCAAACTTACTACCATTTAAAAAAATATGTGCAAATTTGGGACGTTGCAGCTGAAAGACAAATTCAAATTTCAGGAAAAGACGCATCGAAATTAATTCAATTAATGACCCCAAGAAATATGACTAATACTAAAGCAGGTAAATGTTATTATTGTCCTATTATAGATGATAATGGTGGGATAATTAATGATCCGGTAATATTAAAGTTCAACAACGATAAATGGTGGGTATCTATCGCCGATTCAGATTTATTATTATATGCAAAAGGTTTAGCAATTGGAAAAAAATTTGAAGTCGAAATATTTGAACCAAATGTAAATATAATGGCTGTTCAGGGGCCTAAATCATTTGATTTAATGAATAAAGTTTTTGGTTCAAAAATATTAGAACTAAAATTTTATAATTTTGATTATTTTCAATTTGCAGATAATAAATACTTAATTGCAAGATCTGGTTGGTCTAAACAAGGTGGGTTTGAAATATATGTTGAAAATGATGAAGCTGGCTTAGCTTTATATGATGAATTTTTCAGAATAGGGGATGAATTTAATATAAAGCCAGGTTGTCCTCATCTAATCGAAAGAATTGAAAGTGGTCTAATTTCTTATAATAATGATATAGATATTGGAGATAACCCATTTGAATGTGGTTTTGACCGGTTTGTTGATTTAGATAGTGATATTGATTTTCTTGGTAAAGAAAGATTAAAAGAAATAAAAAAAGAGGGTATTTCTAAAAAACTTATGGGAGTCACCATCAGTGCAAATGAGATCCAAATTACAGGTTCTTTGAACTTATTTTATCAAAATAAATTAATTGGTGAATTAAGATCTGCTGTTTATTCACCTACTTTCAAAAAAGTAATTGGTATGGCCATGATTAACAAACCTTTTTTTACAATAGGGCAAAATTTTGAAATTAATCTAGGTGATAAGGGTGATAAAAGCATACATTCTGGGACAGTTTGCGAATTACCTTTTATATAATTTAATTAATGAATAATAATATTAAAGCTATTTTATTAGCAACTATTGCATCATTTTGTGCTGTACTTATGGCAGTTTTTTTAAAATTAGCTCAAAATGATGCTAATGTTTTTACAGTTGGTTTTTTAAGATTCTTATTTGGGTTATTTATTATCCTTCCTTTTATTATCAATTCAAAATTTACAATTTATAAAACTAATAACTTTAAATTTCATTTATCTAGAAGTATTCTTAATGTTCCTATGATGATTTTAGGTTTTGCTGCCCTGATGTATATTCCACTAGAACAGATTAAGGCTATAGGTTTTTTAAGTCCAATTATAGTAGTGATAATGAGTGTTATAATTCTTAAAGAAAGAATTTATATAATTAGAATCTTAGCTTTAATTATTGGGTTTATTGGTGTAATCATAATATTAAGACCTGGTATAATTGAAATTAATGTAGGGGCATATATGGTTTTATTATCAGGACTATTGTGGTCAACGGTAATCATCATAACTAAATTTATGTCTAAAGAAGATAGCCCAATGACTATTTTAACTTATCAATATTCTTTAGTAACGTTCTTAACATTACCTTTAGCTATATTTTTTTGGACTAGTCCATCATTTGAAACTATTTTATTTTCTATTCTTGCAGCTATCACTGGTACAATTTTACATCTTTGTATTAATCATTCTTACAGACTAGCAGATTTATCAGTAATACAACCTGTATGGTTTACTCAATTAGTATTTGCTTCTTTTTTTGGTTTTACAATTTTTGGTGAAATACCAGATGGTTGGACTTGGGCAGGTGGTATTTTAGTTTTTAGTTCTGTATTAATAATAACATATAGAGAAAACTATTTGAAAAAAGATATAGCAAAAAAATCTATTCCTCTTAAAAGCTAATAAATTTTTTTTTATCTTTAAAAAAAATTGAATTTAATTACAATAGCTATATGAATTCAGATTTATCAAGTCAATTTAAGTATTACGGTATTTGGCCTGTTGCACCTACGCCATTCCATGATGATGGTCAAGTCGACTATGAAGGTATGAAAAGAGTGTTAGATTGTATTATAGATCAAAAAGTAGATGGAGTTTGTATCCTTGCAAATTTTTCAGAGCAATTTTTACTTTCTGATGATGAGAGATATAAGCTTACTAATTTATGCTTAGAGCATATTAACAGCAGAATCAAAACTATTGTTACTATAAGTCATTTTGCTACTGATATTGTTTACGAAAGAGCTAAATTAGCTAAATCCTTAGGTGCAAATATTGTAATGATGATGCCACCTTATCACGGTGCTTTGTTAAAAGGTAATCAAGATCAAATTTATAAACAATTCTTAAAAGTTAATGAAGTTGATATACCAATGATGATACAAGATGCTCCTTTATCAGGTATTGAGCTACCTGTTCCATTTTTAACTAAAATGGTTAATGAGATTTCAAATCTTACATGTTTCAAGATAGAAAGTGCTCAAGCAGCTTCAAAAATAAGACAATTAATATTAAATTGTAAAAATAATTTAGACGCCCCCTTTGATGGCGAGGAGTCAATTACATTATTAGCTGATTTGTATGCTGGAATTAGTGGCTCTATGAGCTCTGCATTATTACCTGATAAAATTAGGCCTGTTATTATTGATTTTCTTAATGATAAAAAAAAAGAAGCTGGTGAAAAATATAATAATATTTTACCTCTTATTAATTTTGAAAATAGACAGTGTGGTTTTCAGGCAACAAAAATAATAATGAAAGAGGGTGGTGTAATAAAATCTGCATATTGCAGACATCCAATTAAAATATTAGATGATCACACAAAAAATTTACTCATATCCATTGCAAAGGAATATGATTTAGTCTCAATGAATTGGGGAAAATAATTTAAATAATTGACAAATTTATTTATAAAAATATTTAGGTCAAATGTTAAAAAAGTTAGAAGCCTTGTTAGAAAATTTTATTTTTAACTCAAGATGGCTTTTAACGCCTATATATGTTGTACTAGTTTTAACTTTAATAATCATAGGAGTTAAAACAGTTCAGGAATTTTTATATGAAATTACTCATATTTTTGAAATGACTGTTAATGATCTTCTAATTTTTGTTTTGCATATTGTTGATTTGGCTTTAGTTGCTAATCTTGTGTTAATATTAATTATGAGCTCTTACAGCTCATTTGTTTCAAGAATTGAAGTTGCTGAAGATTCTGTAGATACCCCAAAATTTTTAGGAAAAGTAAGTTTTAAAGATTTAAAACTCAAAGTTATTGCCTCAATAATTGCAATAAGTTCTATCGGTTTATTAGAAGCATTCGTTGACACCTCTAAAAAAGATCCGTCAGAAATATATCTTATGATTTATATTCATGCAGTATTTATTGTTTCTGGTTTGTTGCTAGCTTTAATGGATTTTTTTAGTAGTAAATCTGATCAAGAAGATTAAATTTATAATTAAATATTAATTATATATTTAATCTTACTTTTTTTTCAAAATATTTCAACTTGAGTAACAGAATCATAATAAAAATATTATAAATATAGATAAGGAGTATTTATGGTTGAAAATTTTAATAGTATTTTTTATTTGATTTTATACATAATTAACATTGCATTAGCTGGTTATTATTCATTTACATTTTTATTTAATAAAGAAAAAGAATTCGCAAAATATAACACTGATTCAAGTGCTGCACCTGCAGCAAATTTTGGAATTTTTTGGGTTACTGCTTTTTTCTTTGTTGGGCTTTATATTTTATTTACTGGACCCGAAGGTACTTGGCCTTTCTTTATAATTAATGTTATTGTCTTTGCAATGGCAACTGTCTACAATTTTTGTTTTCATTTTAAAATAGCTTTCCTTTTTGGAAGGGATAAGGTTAATTCGACAATAGAACAGCCAATTGTATCAGCAGTTGTTCTAGTACTAAACCTAATTATAATTTATGGTTTATCTGATAAAATTTATCTATAATAATTTTAAAAGGAGTAATTATGGTTGAAAATTTTGGAAGTACTTTAAATCTAATTTTATTTTTAATTAATTTATTAGGCATATCTTACTATGGTTTCCTAACTGTATTTTCACCAAATACAATTGTTACAAGATATGATTTAGGAGAAAAGGCTTTGCCAATTGTAAGAATCATAGGAACATTTATTTTGCCAATAGTAATAATTGGAATTTGGATATTATTTAGAGAAAACGGACCACAATCTTGCTGGATATTTTTTGTAAACGGATTTTTACTTTCTTTTGCTCAAGTTATTTTAAGTTGGGCCCAAAGATTAAAATTTATAGACCCGGATGCAAAAAGTGATGTTGCTGATGAGGTAATAGGACATCTATTTTTATTTATATCAATATATCTTATATATAATATGTCAGATATAATTTATATGTAACATAAAGCTGGGGTTCAATTCCCAGCTTTTATCAACTTAAAGAAAATTCTTTTACTTTATGAAATGCAAAATGATCCGCAGCATGTTTTTTTGCATATAAAACTTCTTCTACGATACCTTCTTCATTAATCATTATATCTGTTACTGCAGTGTTAAAATATCCTCCAAGAGGAATAGGCATGAATCCTCTTATTAAGGCTGGAAAGATAGCGAATGTTTTATAAATTCCTGCTAAAAATAATTTAAACCAACTTCGCTCTATTGAATATTTTTGAAAATATTTAAATTCTTCATCAGCTAAAACTGTAAATGGAATGGGGCCATGCTTCTTCATATTTGATTTCAAAAGTTTAACATTTGAATGAAAAATTCCTACGTGAGTGAAATTTGGACCAAATTCATTAAATCTTTTATTAAACTCAAGTAATCTTAAATTACAAAAAGTGCATCCAGCAACTCTATAAAAAGTTAATAAAACTTTTTTTCCTTTAGTATCCGATAAATTAAATTGATTACCATCATGTCGAGGTAGTGTAATTTCTTCTAATTTATCTCCTTTTTTTATTTTCATACATAATCATAATACTATAAAAATAATAAGTTAATATTAAATTTTAATGACAATAATAATTATACTAAAGTTCATACATTACCTTGCAATAGTTTTTTCAGGCGGTGTTTTGGTTGGCGGTGGTGTAATACAGTCTGTCTATGCTAAAGCAAATCAAATTCCTGATTTAAATACAGCAAAGATATTAAAATTACTTGGTTACATTGGTTTGATATCTCTTATTATCTTATGGATATCAGGAATTATTCTTTCAATTAATTTATATGGAGGCTTTATTATTAATAGTGCATTTACAATCAAATTAATTGCTGCAGGTTTTCTTTTAGGCCTATCTGCTTATGTAAATTTTCACGTTTTTAATTGCTCTAAAAATAATTTACCACCTAACAAATCTATAATGAAAATAGCTACAATGAGTGGAAGAGGCCTGTTAATAATAGTTTTAATTGCAGCAGCAATTGCATTTTATTAATTTATAATTTTTTTGCTGCACTAGTTTCTTTTATATTTGTTAGCTTTGTATATCTATCTATCATTTGCGTTGTCTTATGACCGCTTTGAGCCATAATTTCATGAGTAGGTACTCCATTCATTCTAGCCTGAGTAATCGAACCTATTCTTAAGCTGTGACCAGAAATTTTATCACAATTTTCTATACCTGCGTCCTCAGCTCTTTTCTTTAAAATTAAAACAAAACTCGTATCAGTTAAACTTACTTTTTGATTTTTATTATTAAGAATATATTTTTCTATATTATTAGCTTTGTTAATTTTATAAAAGAGTGGACCTGAATCAATTAGTGCTACCTCTAACCAATTCTTTAACGCGGATACGGGACAATAAGGTGAGTTATTTTTAGGTAAATAGATCATTCTTCCTTCACCTTTTTGATCAGTCTTAGAAAAAGGTATTAATACTTGAACACCATCTTCTTCAAAATTTAGATGTTCGTATTTCATGCCTAAAAGCTCAGATCTTCTACAAAAACTATAAAAACCAATTAAAATAAGAGCTCTATCTCTTATGTTTCTAAAATCTTCGTTATCATTTGGAATTATATCAATAATTTTTTCAATATCTGCTTTTAACAACTCTCTTGCTTGACCAGATTTATTATTTTTTTCATCTCTTACAATTGCACTAATTGTTTCAGAAATATTTGGATTTTTTCTATCAAATTGAAATCCGTTAACTCTATATTTATATGTAATAGATGCTAAGATTCTTTGTATAGTGGAAGCTTTATAGGCAGTAGAGGAGTAGGGGTTGTTGTTTACATTTTCTCTACCCGGTATGTTGCTCGATCCTTTGAGTATTTTCGCTTCTGGATCTTCATGTAGCCAATCCATATAATTAGCTGTTAATGCGTAAGCGCTATCTAGATCATCAACATCTAAAGGACTGCAATTGTATTTATTTTTGCAATAATCTATAAACTTTAACCAATCTCCTTGATATTTATCCTGAGTATTTTTAGCTTTGGATTTTTCCTTTAGCTTACTTACGTTTTCATTTAGTGATATTTTAACCATATTATATATTACGATAATTACAGTTATCGTAAATAATAGTCAAGTCAAATTAATAATATATATAAATCAGTATTTTATTTATAATAATTAATATCATTTATAATATCATAAACTAGATATAGATTTTCACGTGTAATAAAATACTGTATATAGTGTATAAAATGGAAAAATTACCGCAGATTTCAGCTGATTCCCAGATCTTTGTATTAACTGGTGCTGGTATAAGTAAAGAGTCTGGAATTGAAACATTTAGAGATTCAGATGGATTATGGAATAATCACAAAATTGAAGATGTTGCTAGCCCTGAAGGATTCTATAGAAACCCTACTCTTGTCTACGATTTTTATAATAAACGTCGAAAAGAACTGAATTCAGGAATAAGGCCAAACAGGGCTCATATTTTATTACATGAATTAGAAAAAATATATAAAATTCATATAGTTACACAAAATATCGATAATTTACATGAAATTGGAGGATCATCCTCAATCATTCATATGCATGGTGAACTCAATAAAGCTAGATGTATTATGAATGAAAACCATGTATTTGATTGGTTAGAGGACTTAAATGAGACCCATAAATGTCCTGAATGTGGATCTCAGATGAGACCTCATATTGTGTGGTTTGGTGAAATGCCGATGCAAATGGATGAAATTCATGATTTAGCAGAGCAATCTAGTCTATTTGTTTCAATAGGTACTTCTGGACAAGTCTACCCTGCTGCTGGTTTTGTTACGATGTTTAGAAATATGCGTAAACCAACAGTTGAATTAAATCTGGAGCCATCAAGTAATCAAGAACAATTTGATTTTGCTATTCATAAACCTGCTACAGTTGCGGTTGAAGAATTTAAAAATTTACTATTAAGCAATATAAAAAACTAATTTATTCACGTTATTAAATTTTTTTTAACAAAAAAATTTTTCTAGAACTTTCTTTAAAAAGAATCATTCGCATTAATGTTTTTATGACAAAAATACGTCCTGATTACACTAAAGCACGTAATTATTATATTAAAGGAGAGGGAAATGTGTACCCTACTCTTCAAGATATCGCTACTGAATTTAATTATTCTTTATCAACACTAAGAAAACAAGCAGCAAATGAAGGCTGGCTTTCAAAAAGAAAAGAAAGAATTGATCTTAAAGAAACAATTAAAATGAGAAAAGATTTTATGGGAAAAGCTTCTAAACTTACCAATGTTTCCTTTAATGCAATTAGTGCTGCAGAGTATATCATTACTAAAATTCAAGAAGAGCAAAAGCAAATTGAATTAGGACATAAAAGTTTTGATGTTCACATTGCTACGAAGCAAATTTGGGCTTTAAATAATGCAATGAAACTTGTTGAAAGAGGTCAACAAACTCTTGATGAGATTGAAAATGGCCACATGTCCCCTCTTGAAGATTTTACTTTTTTATAAAACCTTATCTTTACATCATAATAAGCTGAACTATTTTTAAGCTATGAACAAACTAGTTTTTTTAGTTATTTTTTTATTTTCTAGCACTCTTTTCTCTGCTGCATCTCCTCCATCTGAGGAAGAAAGTTCCCCTCCATCAAATAATAATTCAAGTAGTAATACCACTGAAGATAATAGTGCTACTCCAGGTCCATCAGCTAATATAAATATTTCTAGAGATGATCATTTATTTATTTTGTACAAGAAATCGTATGACCTTGTGTATGAAAAAAAATATATAAAAGCTATTAAGTTACTCGAAAAAGTTATTAAGCGAAAAGATTTAAACGAAAGAACAGCTGATTTTTATAATCTACTTGGATATTCTTACCGTAAACAAAGTAATCCTGATCTAGATAAATCGTATTCTTTTTATATGATTGCCCTTGAAGCAGATCCAAATCACATCCCTACTCTTGAATACTTATCAGAATTATACGTTACACTTGGCGAAGAAAATAAATCAAAAGAATTATTAGAAAAGATAAAATATTTAGATAATAATAATTCATCTAAATATCCAAAAGTAGAAAAAAAATTAGCTTATTAAATTACCATTTATATTGACCTGTAAATAATTAATTAATTAATTTATATATCAGTATGAATAATATATTTAAAATAATTATTATTTACATTATAAATTTTAAGATAATTTATTTTATGAAAAAAATATTTTTTTTATCCTTTATATTTTTAATTCTTAATAATGCCGCTTTTGGAAAAGAATTAAAAATAGAGTGCACAGTCAAAAAAATTGATGAAAAAGGAAATTATTATCAAATAGGTGATAAAACAATTTGGACTTATGATTTAAAATCAAAAGAGTACATAGTAACCGATGACTTTATAAGACATTATCATCTTGCTCAAATAGATGATAAATATTTTTTACAATTTTTACAAATATTTAGATACACAGGCGAATTTGTTCAAAAATCTGCAGAGATACCTGAGAGTCAGTTACAAGATTTTTTAAATATTGATTATAAAAATCAAAATTCTGAGACGTTTAGTAAAGTTTTTTCAAAAGTTAATGAATTCTTTTTTGCAAATAAAGCTTCCAAACAAAACGTTTATTGGCAAGAGTACATAATGGATTGTGTTAAAGCTCAAAGAAGATTTTAAAAATCTTTTCTAAATTCCAACTGTATATTTGTACCACCATTATCAGTTCCATCAGAAATACCAACTTTCAAATCTTTATATTTCATACCTACATAACCTGAGTAATGTTGATCGCTATCTTTAATATGATTAAATTCATTTGTAATGACACCTTTGATCGAAAAAGTAAAATCTTCGGAGATATCTTTTGTATAAGAAAAAGCTGTATCGATCTGTCTACCAGATGGTTCTAGATCAACTGCAGTGTCTCTAATATTGATATTACCATTTTGATCCGCAAGATCTGATAATCTTAGAATTAATGACCCTTTTCTAACTCTATTAGGTTGAGAAATTGATATTGCAAAATTATCGTTTCTAATTAAGTTTTTCTTATTCAATGTTACTGAGTATGATTCTGACAAAATGTTATCTGCAGATTTTAATAATGATTTACTATCCCCTTCAAAATCAGATAAAGCTAAAGTTCCTGTAAACGTTAAGGCTAAATTATCTTTAATATTTTTTTGAATTTTTAATGAAGTAAATCTACTTAAATTAGAAGAATTATCCAAACTAAACGCTTCATTACCTTCTAGGCCTAAGAACCCTTCTTTTTCATTAACAAATCCTGACAGCAATCCTAATTTTAAATCTTCCTTAATTTTATACTCCATTGTACTCATTATCGAAGTTAAAGATCCCATGTGAACGTCATGACCTTCATCATTAGTTCGAGTAATTGGTGTTGTTGATGATAAAGAGAAATTAAATTTCTCCCCTTCAATTAAAGTATTTAAACTTAAACCTTGATCTTGTGTATCTAGGAAAGGTAAGTTGTAATCTGTAATACCATTTAGTGGCATTTGATCAAAATTAAAGAAACTTTGAACTGGTATCGAAGAATAACCTAGTGTTAAAGATAATTGTTTTTCTACAACTTCATCATGTGAGAGAGATCCTTCAAATAAAATATTTTTATAATCTGTCTTACCAATATTAAGATGTTTATTTAATGTTGCCGCACTTTTCATTCCATTCATCTCTGATTTAAGATTAATTACTGGTTTAGTCATAGACTGAGGAATTACATGACCATCCATTTTATATGCAAAACCACCATTTAAAGCATCATAGAAATAGTTCACTTCATTAGATAATGCATTACCAATTGCATCTCCAAATGACCTAGATGATCTTAAATAAGAATCTTCAAGTCTTTGACCTGCTGATTGTAGTTGGCCAGAATTAGATAAATTCGCACTTGATGTGTATATTGATCTTCCAAGCATATCAGAAGTAATTGGTTGTAAAGCCGCATAGATGTCCATTATTCCATGACCATAGTCTGTACTATAGCCATGACGAACTCCATTACCAAATGTCACTGTTCCATCTACTCCAAAGGCTGCCCAATCATTATAAGCAGATGCAAGCAATCTATCCGTTAACTGTTCAGGAGAATGGTTAGGAAAATGAGTAGCTAATAAGGCTAAAGCTCCACTTACTTGAGGAGCTGCAAATGAAGATCCATATTGTGTAGAATAATCATAACTTACTCCATTAGTAGTAACACTGTAATCAGCAAACCCATATATACTTCCTCCCGCTGTAGTTATTCCAGTTCCATCAGCTGATAAACAATATTCAGCTGTTGTGCCACAAGGAGCTGATTTTAATGAGTAAGATTTACCACTCATCGCTCCTGTTCCTCCTATATCAACATTGGCAACTGTAATCCAAGCTTCCCTTAGTTCAGTAAATAATTCAGGTAATCCAGCTGATATATCAGCATCGCCCTTAGTATCATCATTAGATAGAGCAAACACAACTACGCCTGAATTTTGAAAGGAATTAAGTGCACTGACGTATGTATTCCAATTTGATTCAGTCCAAGTTTTTTGTGAAGTTGATGCTCCAACATCATAATATCCATCTCCATCTGTATCAACACTTTGATAATATACGAGCGTTGCACCACCTGTAAGACTATTATTTGATTTATAAGCTAAAACTACATCAAGGTCAGCTGCACCATATTGTTCATCAAATCCCCATGAATTATTCTGACTTATTGCATTAAGACCATCTGCAACTGATGTAGCATTTGCCCAGTCAGTTGGTGTGTAAGTGACAAATACGTCGTGAACAAATAGGTCTGCGTCTGGAGCAACGCCCATAACTGCTCCTAAACCATAATTACCTGTAGCAACTGCAGCTACAGAAGTACCATGACTGTTACTATGACTGTAAGTTGAAAAATTTGATGAATTACCTGATACAATTGAAATTGTCTTACCTGAAAACTCAACATGAGTTAAGGAATTAGAGCCAAGACTATTAATTTGAAAACCACCATCCATGATAGCAACTATTTCACCACTACCCATCATATTCGTACCGGAACTTTCATATGCAAGAGCTTTATGAAGATTAATATTTAATAATGGATCATCACCGCTGGTTGTTCCCGAAAAAACATTGTCGTTAAAACCACTGTTAGTAAATTCTACAGCATTTTGGATAGTTGTAGCATCACTAGAGTTGTAAGTTTTGTCTGTACCACAGTTCATAAAGTTTTGTTCCGTAATTGTAACTGTTGCCGTACTATCACTTATAGAACCTGCAGATGCATTACTTAGTGTAATTGTAAAAGTTTCATTATTTAATTCACAAATATCATCATCATTTATGGAAACTGTAAATGACTCAGAAGTATCTCCAGCACTAAAAGTAAGAGTTCCACTTGTTGCCGTATAATCTGAACCACTAGTAGTCGCTGTTCCATCTGAAGTCGCATATTGTATAGTCTGAGAAGAACCACTAGCACTACTCATTAATACAGTAATAGTTGCACTACCTGCTGTCTCAGCAACAGTTACGTCAGCAACAGAAAAACTAAAATTATCATCATCGGTAATCGTAAATGTTCCTGTTGAATCACTGATAGTTGCATTGGATGCATTTGATAATGTCATCGTTACTGTTTCATTTCCTTCATTTGTAGTATCAGCAAGAACTGTTACCCCTATCGTGCCTGTCGTACTTCCAGCACTGATAGTTAAGGTACCACTTGTTGCTGTATAATCCGAACCTGCAGTTGCTGTTCCATTTGAAGTAGCATAATCAACTGTTACATCTCTTCCAGATGCAGCGGACAATGTTACTGTCATGTTTGTTGCTACATTACTTTCATCCGATGTTGAAACATCATTAATAGATAAAGACGGTG
>CACNNQ010000002.1 GCA_902621855.1 uncultured Alphaproteobacteria bacterium
AAAATGATTTAGATAGTTGGGATGGAAAATTATATTTTTTTTACCTTCCGTCTCAAAAAGAATTTAAATTAAAATCTGAGGATATTTCTAAACAATACGTAAAGTCAATTATGACAAAACATGAAATTCCTTTTATAGATATATCTGAGTTATTTTATATTCAAAGCAAAAATCCTTTAGAATTTTTTCCATTTGAAATGCCTGGGCATTATAATGAACTAGGTTACAAAAAAATATCAAATAAAATTATTCAAGTTGTAAAATGATTTTAAACAATAAAATTTTTTTATTTAGTATATTATTTTTTTTATATTTTATTACTATCAGATATTTTGGTCCTCACCATAATCTTTTTTTTGCTATCGAATTTTTTTTAAATAATAATTTTAATGATGACCTTCATATAACAAATTCTATAATTACAAATTCAGGTGCGTATTATTTTATTTTTAAATATTTTCTTTCAAATGATTTTTTAGGATTGTTTATTCATATCTTTTTTTCATGTTTAGCAATATTTTATTTATATAAAATATTAAAAACATTAAATCTGCAAATTAATGAAATAATTGTTATTTTAGTTGGATTTTTAACTCTTGATCATCTTGTTATGCCTTATGTTAGGACCGCAACAGCATTTATTGGTCAACATCATTCAAGTTCTATTGGTCTGTATCTTTTGTTTCCTTGTATTTACTATGCATTAAAAACTAAAATTTTAAAATATTCTATTTTTATGATTTTAGCGGTAATAATTAGCCCTAAATTATGTTTGTTTTCAAATTTAATTCTTTGTTCGTATTTAATTTATTTCTATAAATCTAGAATACAAAATTATCTTCCAGTATTAATATTTTTATCATTATCATTATATTTTTACCTTTTAAATATTGATATAGAAAGTTTTGCATCAAAGAGTGAAAAAATTGAAGCAATAAATTTTCTTTTTCTAAGGGGGTCTGAGGATTCTATAAATAAACAAATTTGGATTTTTCAAATTACACTTATATTAAGTATATTAGGTTATTTATTTCTTATTTTTACACAGAATAAATCAGTTAATACGAAATTTGTCAATTTAGGTAAATTGATATTTCTATACTCAATATTATTAACAATATTTAGCTACATATATACAACTTATTTGTATCAATATTTGCCTATTCCAAAATTAATCATGTTATCGCCTGTTAGAAATTTTATTCTATTTCAAATATTTTTATTCATATTTATTTCAATTTATATTTTAAAATCTAAATCAAACAACATATCAAAATTACTTTATTTTGGTTCTTTAATTTATTGGAATGTAAGTTATAAGATAGCGATACCATTTAAATTTTGGTATCTTCCTAGTTTCGCATTTCTTTTTTTAGGTATAACATTGAATTTTTTATACCTTTACAATAAAAATATTAGAGTATTCTGTAAATTTTTTAATACAAATTATTTAGTTATAGGTACAATTATTATCACTATCCCCATAAGTTTAGTCCTTACTAAAGAAAGAGTAGATTTATTTAGCTTAAATTCGATAGATAAAATTGGAAGATTTTACAGTGATATATCCACACATAAAGATTTAGAAAACTATTTATTTAGCTTAAGGAATTGTAAAAATTTTGATTTATTAGTTTTTTATAAAAAAAATGAAAATTTCACCCGTAGTACAAGTGCAAATCATCTTTCATTAAAAAGTTCATTTTATTTAGACTATTATACAATGAATGATTTAAAGACTATGAAATTGGCACTAGAAAGAGATAAAATAATTGCAAATATAACCAATTATTTGAATGAGCAAAAAAATAAAAATAAGATCAATGAAAATATAATTTATGATTTCATAAATGATAGACAAATCTTGATTGTAATAAAAGATAATGAAATTAAGACTATTAATTATTTAAAAAATATAAATTGTAATAAAATTTGATATTAAATGGAGAATGATTCACCACATCCACATGTACTTTTCTCATTTGGATTGTCAAAGACAAATCTTGAAGCAAGTTTGTCTTGTCTATAATCCATAGTTGATCCTAATAAAAACATAGTAGCTTTTGGATCAATTAAAATCTTTGCTCCATCTTGATCAATAACTTCAAAATTTTTTAAATCAGATGAATTACCAAAATCTAATTTGTATGAAAATCCACTACAACCAGACTTATCAACTCCTATAACAACAGAATCCATTCCATTAGGAGCTTTAGACATTATATTTTTAATTTGTTCGGTTGCTTTAGATGTTACTGATAATACATTATTCATATTGTTATTATAAATTAAATTAAAAAATATCCAAAGCAAGTTTTGCATCTTCAGACATTAAATCCTTATGCCACTTTGGTTCCCAAACAAGGGATACTTCAATCGAATTTAAATTATCTAATTTTTCTACTGATTTACCAACACTTTCGGGCATAGTTCCTGCAACTGGGCAGTTTGGGTTAGTTAGAGTCATTTTAATTTTAATGTCGTTTTTATCACTAATCTTTATTTCGTATATTAAACCTAAATCATATAAGTTGACTGGTATTTCTGGATCAACAACAGTCCTAATACAGGCTATGACTTGTTCTTGGTTAATTTTAATGGAGTTATTTGAATTGTTGAATTTTTTTATATAACTTGATTTTTTATCTGGTAAAAAATCTTCTAGTTGTTTCTCTTCCATTAGTTATAACAAAATTTTTGTTATTTCATGAATGCTGTCTACTAAATGGTCAACGTCCTCTTTTGTATTATATACTCCAAATGAAATTCTAGAAGTTCCAGTAACATTAAAATGTTTCATAAGAGGTTGGCAGCAATGATGGCCTGTTCTTATTGCTATATTTTTTTTATCTAACATCGCACCTAAATCAGAATTATGCACACCCTCTATGTTAAAAGAAATAATTGCACCCTTGTTTTCATTTGATCCATATATTTTTATATTATTAAATTTTGAAAGTTTTTCATAAGCGTAATCATGAAGTTTCATTTCATGTTCATAAATAACATTTGGATCAACTTCATTCATGAAATTTAATGAAGAAGAAAATCCAATAACTGGTGCGATCGGAGGAGTACCTGCCTCGAATTTTTCATAACCATTAGCATATGTGCTTTTATCAATATCTACCTCATGAATCATTTGTCCCCCACCTTGGTAAGGGCCAAATTCATTTATCCACTTGTCTTTCATATAAAGTATTCCAAGACCAGATGGACCATACATTTTATGTGCAGAAAAAACATAAAAATCAGGATCTAAATCTTTTAGATCAACTTTTTTGTGTGGAGCAAATTGACAACCATCTAATAGTAGCGGTATATTGTTTTTTTTTGCAATTTCCTTTATTTTATCAAAATTAGTTATTGATCCTGTTACATTTGACATGTGGGTTAATGAAATAAGTTTAGTTTTTAAGTTAATTTTATCATTTAATTCATCGTAATTAATTTCACTATTTTCATTCAATCCCAGTGGAACAATTTTTATCTTTTTGTCAACTAAATGCCAAGGTATTAAATTAGCATGGTGCTCAAGATAACTTAAGATTATTTCGTCACCATCTTCTAAAAACCCTTTAGACATACAGGATGCAATTAAATTTATACCTTCAGTAGCACTTTTAACAAAAATAATATTTCTTTCTGATGTATTTAAATAATCTGCAACTTTTTTTCGTGCATCTTCAAATTTTTTTGTTAACTTTGAGCTTAGTTCATAATTACCTCTATGAATATTTGCATATTCATTTGTGTAACAATTATTAGTAGCTTCAATCATTTCGTCAACTTTTAAAGCTGAAGCAGCGGTATCTAAAAAAACTAAATTAGGATTTTTTTTGAATACGGGAAATTTTGATTTTATGTTTGAAATATTCATTTTACTTTACTTAAGTATCTTACGAGTTTCTTTTGAATTATTTCAGACATTTGTTCATTATCAATACTACTTAATTCTTCATTAATAAATGATGATATCAATATTTTAGTTGCTGCAATTTTACTCATACCTCTAGACCTTAGATAAAAAATAGCATTTTCGTCTATTGGTCCAATGGTAGAGCCATGACTACATTTAACATCATCAGCATATATTTTTAATTCAGGTTTAGAAAAATATGATGCATTATCAGATAAAAGTATCCCTTTGCTGAGTTGATAACCCTCTGTTTTTTGAGCCACTTGATCGACATGAGTGTTACTAAAGTATGTTGCTTTAGAACGATCATTCAAAATACCTTTATAAACTTGATTACTTTTGCAATCTTCAGCTAAATGCTTAACAAATGTTTTGTTGTTAGATGTGTTATTATCTTTTAGAAAAAAAATTCCTTGTAGATCAGCTTCTGAGTTAGCTTCTATTAACTCAGAATAATGAAAATTTCTTACGTAACCTTCTGAAAAATTGTACACTTTTTGAGTATAATTAGAATCTTTTTTACATGAAGAATGACTTGTTATTATTAAATTATGATTAGAAGAATTATCTTGTATTAGAAAATGATTTAATTGGGAATTATTTTCTAAATTAATTACATTTAATATATTAGATGTAGAATTATTTTTATTTTCATATTCTTCAATAAGATTAAGAGACGATCCCTCTTCACAGATATAATTATTTTTTTGGAAAATTGTTAAATTATCATCTGTTACAATATTTGAAATTTTGATTTTAATATTATTATTTTTTTTAATAACAATCTTAAAACCACTATTTAAAAATAATGAATTAAGATTTACAAAATGATCATTTTTTTCAATTGTATTATTTTTAGAAAAATCATTATAATCTTTATCTAAAATTTTAGTAATTTCAATTTTATCATCTTTAAAGCTCGAACACTGACCATTAACAGAAACTATTGAATAACTATTATCCTGATTATTATTTATTACTGATGTTTCTGCAGATACGAGATACTTGTATTTAAAGTCAATAAATTTTTTTAGATTTATATTTTTTAAACTTTCATTATTTTTTCTATCAAATCTATCTGTTTCAAAAATATTTATTAATTTATCTCTATGACTTTGAATATCTTTATTATCTGAAAAAAAAATATTTTTTTTATTTTTTTGATAATTATCTTGAATATTCATTACTGAAATTTTTGAAATCCATCTTTTTCTATTTCAGCTGCAATTTCTGAACCTCCTGATTTAACAATAGAACCATTTACCATGACATGTACATGATCAGGTTTAATATAATCCAATAGCTTTTGATAATGAGTAATGATTAAAAACGAATTATTTTTTGTTTTAAGTTTGTTAACCCCTTCAGTAACAATTTTAAGAGCATCAATATCAAGACCTGAGTCAGTTTCATCTAGAATAGCTAAATCTGGATTAAGAATGCTCATTTGTAAAATTTCGTAACGTTTTTTTTCTCCACCAGAAAATCCAGTATTAACTGATCGTTTAAGCATATCAATATTTATACCTAAATCACTAGCTTTAGATTTTAAAAGCTTAGCAAATGATAAATTATCAATTTCTTCTTCGTTAATACGTTTTCTTTTTGAATTAATTGCAGAATGTAAAAATGGAGTGATATTTACTCCAGGTATTTCAACAGGATACTGAAAAGCTAGAAACATTCCTTCTTGTGCTCTTTCTTCAATATTTAAATCAAATAAATCGTTATCTTTGAAATTAATTTTGCCATTTAGGATTTCGTAATCCTCTTTACCTGCTAGAACGTTTGCTAATGTGCTTTTACCACATCCATTTGGGCCCATTATTGCATGCACTTCACCTTTATTAATATTCAGGTTGAGTCCATTAAGGATATTTTTATTTTCAATCTTTACAGATAGATCTTTGATTTCTAAAAACATATTATCCTACACTTCCCTCAAGAGAAATAGATACAAGTTTTTGTGCTTCAACTGCAAATTCCATTGGAAGCTCTTGTAAAACTTGCTTGCAGAAACCATTAACTATTAATGAAACTGCTTCTTCGTGGCTTAAACCTCTTTGTCTGCAGTAATAAAGTTGGTCCTCATTTATTTTAGAAGTCGACGCTTCATGTTCAATAACTGCTGTATTATTTTTTGAGTCAATGTATGGAACTGTGTGTGCGCCACATTTATTTCCTACTAACAAAGAATCACATTGGGTATAATTTCTTGCCTTATCTGCTTTTCTTAAAAAAGAAACCTCACCTCTGTAAGTATTTTGAGATTTACCAAGAGATATACCTTTTGATATTATTTTACTTTTGGTATTTTTACCAATGTGAGTCATCTTTGTTCCTGTATCAGCTTGTTGAAAATTATTTGTTATTGCTACAGAGTAAAATTCACCAATTGAATTCTCTCCTTTTAAAATACAACTAGGATATTTCCATGTAATAGCAGAGCCTGTTTCTACTTGAGTCCATGATATCTTACTGTTTTTACCTGCACAAAGACCTCTTTTAGTAACAAAATTATAAATTCCTCCTTTACCATCTTCATCTCCTGGATACCAATTTTGAACTGTTGAATATTTTATTTCTGCATCCTCTAAAGCAATTAATTCTACATTAGCAGCGTGTAATTGATTATCATCTCTTTTTGGAGCAGTACAACCTTCTAGGTAACTAACATAACTACCTTTATCTGCAATAATTAGAGTCCTCTCGAATTGTCCAGTATTTTCTGCATTAATTCTAAAATAAGTTGATAGCTCCATTGGGCATTTTACACCTTCTGGAATGTACACAAATGATCCATCAGTAAACACAGCTGAATTTAGTGCAGAAAATGAATGATCTCCAGGTGGTATAACTGATCCTAAATATTTTTTTATTAAGTCAGGATGTTTTTGAATAGCTTCTCCTATAGAACAAAAAATTATTCCAAGCTTTTCTAATTCACCTTTATAAGTTGTGGCAACTGATACACTATCAAACACAACATCAACTGCAACTCCCGCTAATACTTTTTGCTCCTCCAGAGGAATACCAAGTTTATTATATGTCTCTATAAGTTTTGGATCTACTTCACTTAAGTCTTTAGGTTTCTTCTCAAAACCTTTTGGGGCAGAATAATAGTAAATATCTTGATAATCTATTTCAGGAAAATTAAGGTTTGCCCATTTTGGCTCCTTCATTCTTTTCCATTTTGAAAATGCTTTTAGTCTCCACTCAAGCATCCAATCTGGTTCGTTCTTTTTTAATGAAATAAATTTAATAGTATCTTCGTTTAGACCTTTTTTAGGCTTTTCGTTATCTATATCTGTTACAAAACCGTATTTGTATTTATTTTTACTATACGTATCTAGAGTATTTAGAGTTTCTGAGTTCACACTACTTCATCTAATTCATTAATTTAAAAAATCTAGTTAATTCAACAAAAATTAACCAAATTTAGAACTAATTTTAAGTTTAAGCGGTAATCCAACCACCTCCAAGTAATTGGTCATTTTTGTAAAAAACACAAGCTTGTCCAGGGGAAGTCTTATCTAAATCTGCTTCAAATGTAAAAGTCCCGCGATCACTATTTATATCAAGAATTCCAGGTAAATCCTCTTGAGTTGATCTAATTTTTGCAGAACAATCAAGTCCTTTAGGCATAATATTTCCTCCCAACCAATTAATATTCTTAAAATTGATAACATTTTTCTTTAATTTTTCTTTAGTACCTAGAGTAATAGAGTTTTGATCTTTATTTATTTCTATAACGTATAAAGCTTGTTTTGAACCACTAATACCAATGCCTTTTCTTTGACCGATAGTGTAATTGCTAATACCATCATGCGTTCCAAGAATGTTATTATCTTCGTCGTAAATTATACCTTTTTTATTCACACTTGGATTTAGATTTTTAACAAGATCTCTATAAGAGTCAGATGTTACAAAACAAATATCTTGACTATCAGGTTTATCGCTTACACTTAGTTTATATTTTTCAGCTAAATTTCTAATTTCTTTTTTTCTGTAATCACCTAATGGAAATCTAACGTAATTTAATTGTTCTTGTTGTGTGGCAAATAGAAAAAAACTTTGATCTTTTGAAAAATCTTTTGCTTTGTGCAAACTAGCATTATTTAAAGATCCTTTTCTTATTGCATAATGTCCTGTCGCTAGTGCATCAGCTCCAATTTTTTTTGCTTCATTAAGTAAGTCTGAGAATTTAACTGTTTCATTACATTTAACGCAAGGTAAAGGGGTTTCGCCATTTGCATATGAATCAACAAAGTTATTAATTACCCCATTAAAAAATTTATCTTGATAATCTAAAACTATATGTTTGAAATCATTATCCAGAGCTACATTTTTGGCATCTTCAATATCAATGCCAGCACAGCATGATTTGCTTCTGGATACACTAGAATTATTGTATAATTTTAGTGTAATACCAGTTACATCGTAACCTTGTTTTTTTAGCATTACGGCTGCAACTGAACTGTCTACACCTCCAGACATGGCAACTACTACCTTCGTATCTTTTTCTGACTTATTAAAACCAAGAGAATTCATAATTTTATAATATCTATATTTACAAAATCATATAACTTCAATATTAGCTTAATCAAATGGTAGACTTACTAATTCCGGGACCTGAAGGAAAAATTGAGGCAAAATATAGTCATAATAAAAATGATGATTCTCCAATTGTTATTATTTTACATCCAGACCCCTCAAAAGGAGGGACTATGCATACAAAAATTATATTTAGGCTATACAAATTATTTGTAAAATCGGGTTTTTCAACAATAAGGTTTAATTTTAGAGGAGTAGGCAAAAGTGATGGTGAGTTTGATAATGGTGAGGGAGAGCTTAGTGATGCAGCTTGTGTATTGGATTGGTTACAACAATATAACACCAATTCAAAGATATGTTGGGTAGCAGGTTTTTCATTTGGAGCTTGGATAGCTATGCAATTATTAATGAGGAGACCAGAAATAAATGGTTTTATAAGCGTATCACCTCCAGCGAATTTAAGAGATTTTAGTTTTTTAGCACCATGCCCCTCTTCTGGTTTTATTGTTCATGGAGATAAGGATAACATAGCATCTTTTGACTCAACCAAAATTTTAGTAGAAAAACTTCAAAAACAAAAGAAAGTTGATATTAAATTTAAACCTATAAAAGGTGCAGATCATTTTTTTGAAAATTATTCCACAGAATTTGAAAAATCAATAATTGAATATATAGATCAAACATTAACAAATAAATAATCTAAAATGACCTTAAAATCTGAGTTCTTAAATGAAATAAATTTAAGAGGATTTATTTATCAAGCAACTGATATTGAAGAGCTTGATAAAATTATGTACAAAAAAAATATTGGTGGATACATAGGTTTCGATATTACAAGTGATAGCCTTCATATAGGCAGCTTAGTTCAATTAATGCTTTTGCACTGGCTAAATTATTATGGTCATAAATCAATAGCTTTAGTTGGAGGAGGCACAACACTTATTGGCGATCCCTCAGGTAAAGATAGTGCAAGACTAATTTTAGATAAAAAGACTATAGATAATAATATTAATAATATAACTAAAACTTTTCATCAATTTATCGATATTAACAATAATTCGTTAATAATAAATAACTATGATTGGCTCTCAGAATTAAATTATATAAATTTTCTTAGAGAATTTGGATCTAAAATTTCATTAAATAAGATGTTAACATTTGAATCAATCAAAACTAGATTAGATAGAGAACAAACTTTATCAATATTAGAATTTAATTATATGCTCCTTCAAGGTTATGACTTTTTTTACTTAAATAAAAATTATGATTGCTTACTTCAAATGGGTGGGTCCGATCAGTGGGGAAATATTTTGAGCGGTATAGATTTTATTCGTAAAATAGAAAATAAAAAAGCTTTTGGAATTACATCACCATTGATAACTAATTCTGATGGATCAAAAATGGGAAAGACTGCAAATGGTGCAATCTGGTTAGATGAAAAAAAATTATCTCACTACGATTTTTTCCAATTTTGGAGAAATGTAGACGATGCAAATGTAGGAAAGTTTTTATATTTATTTACAAAAATTCCTATTGATGAAATAAAAAAACTTTCTAAATTAAAAGATAAAGAGATTAATGTAGCAAAAGAATATCTAGCCTTTGAAGTAACAAAAATTGTTAGAGGTGAAAAAGCTGCTCAAGAAGCAAAAGATATAAGTAGTAATTTATTCAATTCAAAAATTAATGATTTTAGGGCAAAAAGTTATACAATAAATATAGACAATATTGTTAATGAAACTTTTAATTTAATTGATGCAGTAGAAAAATTAGATTTAGTAAAAACTAGAAGTGAAACTAAAAGACTTATAAAATCAAATGGTCTCAAAATAAATGATATCATTTACAATGAAACTAATTATTCTTTGAAAAAATTTACTGATATTAATGAGATAAAAATTACTATTGGAAAGAAAAAAATTGGTATACTAAAACTTGAAAAAGCTAAATAGTTAGCGAATTTTCTAGAAACTTATCAATTTTACCATCTAAAACTTCATTAACATTAGATGTTTCATAATCTGAACGTAAGTCCTTTATTAATTTATAAGGGTGTAAAATATACGATCTTATTTGATTTCCCCAACCTATCTCTTTTTTTTGTTTATTGGCTTGATTTTCTTGTTCTTTTCTTTTTTGTAATTCTAATTCAAATAATCTTGATTTAAGCATATTCATAGCATTTGATCTATTTTTATGTTGAGACCTATCACTTTGACATTGAACAACAATATTTGTTGGTAGATGGGTAATTCTAACAGCGCTATCAGTCTTGTTAACATGTTGACCTCCTGCACCAGATGCCCTAAATGTGTCAATTCTTAAATCAGCATCAATCACATCAATATCAATTTTTTCATCAACTTCAGGATATACCCAAACACTTGCAAAGCTTGTATGCCTTCTTTTATTGCTATCAAATGGAGATATTCTTACTAATCTATGTATACCACTTTCTTTTTTTAACCAACCGTAAGAATATTCTTTTGAAATTTTTAAAATACATGATTTAATACCAGCCTCTTCACCTTTTGTTTCTTGGTACAATGTAACTTTACAGTTTTCTTGAGACTCTGCCCATCTCAAATACATTCTTTGTAACATTTCTGCCCAATCCTGACTTTCTGTTCCACCTGCGCCAGCATGAATTTCAATAAATGCATTATAATGATCTGCATCATCACTCAACAAATTTATATATCTCATTTTGGTAGAAAGTTTTAAAATATTTTCTGTCTCTATAAATAATTCCCTAGCTAAATTTTCATCATAATCCTCATTAATTAGAAGATAAAATTCATCAATAGATTTTATTGATTTTTGTAATAAGTTGAAATCATATAACTTTTTTTCTATATTTTTTATTTTTTGAAAAAGATTTTTTGCATCTGAATTAGACCAAATATTTTTATCAGCTGTTATAGTTTTTAAATTAGATAAATTTTTTTTAAGAGTTTCGTAGTCAAACCCCCCTCCTTATAAGATCATAATTGGATCTTATTTTATCCAAATTAATTTCAATGTTTTCAATATAATTAGACATATCTATTATTGTAATAAACCACCTGTTCCTGAAATGGAATTATTTTTAATAGTCCCAAGGTTATCAAGTATATCAATCTTTTTATTATATGGTTCGGAACCAACAATATATGGTTCTAAAATACTAATATCATTAGTAGATGGAAGACCAGAATTTGGATCTATTCTTACAAAACTAATGCCTGAGGGAACTCTAAATGGAATGTTATTTGAATTTAAATCAATTTTTTTTGCAAAATTATTAAATATTGGAACCGCAACTGATGATCCTGTTTGTTTATATCCTAATGATTTTGGCATATCGTATCCGACATATATACCAATGACCATATTAGGAGTAAAACCAATAAACCAAGCATCCTTATTATCATTTGTAGTTCCAGTTTTACCAGCAAGAGAGATATTTAATTCTTTAAGATTTTTAGCAGTACCTCTTTTGATTACTCCTTCCATCATTGATGTAATTTGGTAAGCTATTTTTTCATCAATCACCTTGTAATATGTTTTAGTTATTTTAGGAATTTCTAATTTATTTTGAATAGTATTCATTTTGCAATTTTGACAATATTTATCATCTGAATTGTAAATAATTTTTCCATCTTTTGAGTAAATACTGTTTATTATGTTTGGCATTATTTTATTTCCTCCATTTGCAATTATGGCATAAGCATTTGTTAAATCTAATAAAGAAACTTGACCTGAGCCTAAAGACATTGACAATTGAGAGCTTATTCCATCTTCTATTCCAAATTTTTTTATTAAATCAATTATTTTGCTCATACCTATTCTATCTGCAAGTCTAACAGTCATTAAATTTCTTGATTTCTCTATTCCAGTTCTCATTGTAGTAAGACCATAAAATTCATCAGTATAGTTTGCAGGTTTCCATTTTGGCAATCCAGGGCCTTGGTCTACTACGTAAGGAGCATCTAATATTAATGTAGAAGGGGTGTAGCCTTCATTTAATGCAGCCATATAAACAAATGGTTTAAAAGCAGATCCAGGCTGTCTCTTAGCTTGAGTCGCTCGATTAAATTCACTAAGTTTAAAACTAAAACCACCAGACATTGCAAGGACATTCCCATTATGAGGATCCATCACTACTATAGCTCCATTTACTTGGGGAATTTGTCTTATGATATTTTTACCTTCAATATTCTCCAAGAAAATTACATCACCCTTATTGAATAATATTTTTTTTAACCATTTATTTTCTTCAATTTTTAGATCTATATTATGTCTTTTGAAGTAAAAGTCATAAGTTGTAAGTTCTTTTGTTTCAGAAATATCATTAATTAAGACTGGAAACCACTTATCAGCATAAGGGTTAATTTTTTCAATAGAATTAATATTTTCTAAAAATTGATCTTCAGTAAAATTAAATAAAACACCATCCCAACCTTGTTTTTTCTGATAGCTTAATAATCCCTCAATTAAACTATTTTCAGCTAACTTTTGTATTTCACTATCAATAGAAGTTTTAATAATTAATCCTTCGGAATATAGTTTATTCTTTCCATAATTATTATAGAGTTCTTTTCTTATTTCCTCATAATAATATTCTCCTTGTACAAATTTATTTTCTACACGTTTAAAAACTTTTATAGGTTTTGTTTTGTAAACAAGATCATTTTTTTGAATGAATTTGTTTGCATACATCCTATCAATAACCCAGTTTCTTCTTTCTAAAGCACTTTTATAATTTTTTTTTGGATTGTAATTGTTGGGTGCTTTAGGCAAAGCGGCTAAAAATGCAATTTCATGCAACTCTAACTCATAAATTGATTTATTAAAATAATTTAAACTAGCTGACGCAATACCATAAGAACCGTACCCTAAATAAATATCATTTAAGTATAGTTCTAATATTTGATTTTTACTTAATAAATTTTCTATTCTTATAGCTAATAAAATCTCTTTGATTTTTCTCTCATAACTAATCTCATTTGTTAATAATAAATTTTTTACAACTTGTTGCGTAATTGTAGATGCTCCAACAACTCTTTTGCTAGAAGAAAAATTTAAAGTATTAGTAAAAATTGCTCTAAATATTGCAACTATATCAATACCGTAATGATTATAAAATTTTTTATCTTCAGAAGATATGAAAGCTTCTTTTATTCTATTTGGAATTCTTTCTACAGGTACAAATATTCTTTCTTCTACATAAAAACTTTTTAGTAGTATTCCATCTGAACTATAAATTCTAGAAGATAGATTAGGTTTGTAATTTATGATTTTTTCATATGTAGGTAATTGAGGTGAAAAATACCAAAGAAGATAAAAAACAAAGAAACTTAAAAATAAAGTGATAATAGCTGATGAAATTAACGTAATTTTTATGAATCTCATAATTATGTAATAATCTACATTGTGAAATAGTTAAAAATATGACATTAAACCAAAATAATACAAAAATAATACATATAATAATGATTTTAACATTAAATAAATTTTACGGAGTTTCGGCTATATGTCAAAAAATATACTTATTGATGCAACAAATAACAATGAAACAAGAATTGCAGTTACTGATAATGGAAAATTAGATGATTTTGAAATTGAAACAAATAAAAAAAATTCAGTAAAAGGAGATGTATATCTTGCCAAGATAACCAGAATAGAACCTTCATTACAAGCAGCTTTTGTTGATTTTGGTACTAATAGAAATGGCTTTCTTCCATTGACAGAAATACATCCAGATTATTTTAAAATTCCAGCTGCTGATGAAAAAATAATTAAAGAATTATCAGATAATATTTACAATGAAGAAACTGATGAAGAAGAATTAACAGATAATTCTAATAATTCTTCATCAGAACCTTCAAATTATTCAAATATTGAAACTGATGAAGAAAATATACACGAAAATTCACAAGAAATAAAACCAAAGAATAAAATCCTGAATCCAAAAAAACAATACTTTAATTTTTTTAGAAAGTATAAAATTCAAGATGTTATAAGACCAAGACAAGTAATTCTTGTGCAAATTAACAAGGAGGAAAGAGGTTTAAAGGGTGCAGCATTAACAACATACTTATCTTTTGCTGGAAGGTATTGTGTCTTAATGCCTAATAGTATGAATAATGATGGTATATCTAGAAAAATTGGAGATCTAGAAGAAAGAAAAAAATTAAAAAAAATATTATCTTCAGTTAAAGTACCCAAAAGAATGTCAATTATTGTAAGAACTGCAGGAATAGGAAAAAATAAAAAAGAGATATCTAAAGATATCGACTTTCTAGTCACTCAATGGAATAAAATTAGAGAATTAACGCTAAAATCTGAAGCTCCAAAACTAGTCTATGAAGAAGGTAATGTTCTAAAAAGAGCTATAAGAGATATGCTGAGTGATGACGTAGAGAAAATATTAGTAGATGGAAAAGAAGGATACGATCAAGTTAAAAAAATAGCAAAAAATATTGTTCCAGCATTTACAAAAAAAATTAAACAATTTAAGTCTAAAGAAAATTCATTATTTGCAGAAAACAACATAGAGTCTCAAATTAACGAATTATTTAGTTTGAGTGTAAAATTAAAATCAGGAGGATCAATTGTCATAAACACAACTGAAGCTTTAGTTGCTATAGACGTTAATTCTGGAAAAAATACGTCAGAAAGAAACATAGAAAATACAGCATTAAAAACAAATTTAGAGGCCTCTATAGAAATAGCAAGACAGCTACGTTTAAGAGATTTAGGTGGTTTGGTTGTAATTGATTATATTGATATGGATGATTACAGGAATAATTTTAAAGTAGAAAAGAGTCTAAAAACTGCATTGATAAGAGATAGAGCAAGAGTGCAATTTGGAAGAATAAGTATGTTTGGTTTGATGGAACTGTCCAGACAAAGATTAAGATCGAGTTTAATAGATAAATCTTTTGAAAAGTGCAACTATTGTAAAGGGTCTGGTTTAATTTTAAATTCTATTTCTATTGGTGATCAAATATTAAAAGTAATAAAAGAGAAACTTTCCAATCATAATGGATCTATTGTTAATGTGAAATGTAACTCAGATTTAGCTGAAAATTTATTAAATGCAAAAAAAAATGATATTTTATTACTTGAAAATATTTATAATTCTAAAATTATGTTTAATTTTAATAGTCAATATTCATTACACGATCCAATAATTGATATCGAAAATAATGAAAAATTAGCACAAATTGAAAATGAAACAAATAAAACAAAAAAGAATATTAATAATGGTGAAAAAAAAATCAAAATAAATAAAAAAAAGACAAAACCTAAAATTTCAAAATTAAAGAAAAGTGAAATAAATCAAGATAATGATAATAATGATGACAACTTAACTAATTTAAAAGAAGATAAACTAGAAGAAAAAACAGGGTGGTGGTCATAAAAAGTTATTTTTTATTAATCTTTTTATTTGTTTTTTTTACAAATTCTAAATCGTTCTCATCACAAATATTAGATTTTGAAACAGAAACATTTGTTAAGTCTTTAATAAGTGATGTTATCAATGTTAATAAAATTAATAAGCAAATAAATTTTAAAATTATTAATGACAACAACATAAATGCTTTTGTGGATAAAAATAATGATATTTATATAACATCAGGATTAATAGAAAATTGTGATGATTATGTTGCTTTACTATTAGTAATTTCTCATGAGATAGGTCACGTGGAACTTAATCATGTAAAAGATAGAATTTCTAATCTTAACAAAACATCAAAAATCTATGACATATCAAATCTTTCAATTATTGCTGGCTCATTAATTTCAAATAATACTGAAGTTTTAAAGGGACTTGCATTAAGTTCGGCTACTGTATCAGCTCAAAACATAAATTTTAGTAAGAACCAGGAAATGGAAGCAGATTACTATGCTATTGATACATTAAAAAAATTAAATCTATATTCAGACTCAATTAAAAATTTACTTTTAACAATAGAAAACGAATTATTAAATAAAGGATTAACAAAAGATATATTAAGAATTAGTACACATCCTTATTTTGAAGAAAGGATAAATATCATCAATTATTCAAACGAATTTACATCATCAGTTTTTGATTTAAATAAGAATAAAAAATTTAATTTCATTAAAGCTAAATTTATTGGATACAATGGAAATGATCTGGGTTTATTAAATCTTGAAGATACCTATAGAATATATGCCAATTCAATATTAAACTCAAAAAAGGGAAATTTAAAAAAATCTCTTAAAGATCTTAACAGTTTAATATCCAATAACAAAAATTATATTTTTTTAATTGAGACAAAAGCAGATATCCTTTTTTCATATGGTTATATCAATGAAGCAATACTTTTTTATAAAAAAGTTCTTTTACATTTTCCAGATAATTACTATGCACAAATTAGAATTTTTGAAAATACCCAAATAGATAAGTTATCTATGATAGAAAAAAAAATACTCTTTAATGAAAATTTAAATCTTCTTTCAAAATATTATAATAATAAAAACATTCTTCAAACTTATTTAGAATTATCAAAGTTAACAAAGAAAAATGAATGGGTAAATTTCCTCAATTTTTGGCTTTTTAAAGATAATGACATAAAGGAAATTCAAAAAAATCTTGAAAATTATAAAAAATCTAGTGATAAAGATTTGTCCAATTTAGTAGAAATAATTAATAATCATTATTTATGAATGGATCATTAACAAGCACTGATTATTTTGATCTTTTTAAAAGAAGTAAAATTATTTCATCATTTTTTAATCACAGTCAAATACAGCCTTCCAGCTTAGATTTATCACTCAGTGAAGAATGCTACCAAATTAAATGCAGCTTCTTATCACCAAAAAGTACAGTTAGACATAAATTAAAAAATTTAGTAGTAAAAAAAATCAATTTAAATAAAAAATTTACTTTTGAATTAAATAAAACATATATTGTTAAATTAAATGAAAGTTTAAATCTTGAAAATAATATCTTTGGACATTGCAATCCTAAAAGTAGTACTGGAAGATTAGATATATTTTGCAGAACAATTGTGGATTATACGGATGAATATGAAAAAATTCCTCAAAATTATAAAGGAGATATTTTTCTAGAAATAACTTGCAGATCATTTAGAGTAAAATTGCAAAAGGGTGATAAATTAAACCAATTAAGATTAATATTTAACAAAAAAAAATTTTTATCTGATGAAGAATTAGTTAAATATCATAAAAGAAGTAAATTATTTTATAATAATATTAAAAATAATTTTAAATTTAATAATGGTGTCAAAATTTCTGTTAACTTGAAAAGTTCATCTAAAGCAGTTGCATTTTGTGCTAAAAAAAATTTAAAAGAAATTGATTTTAGCAGAATAAAATTTCATAAAACCCTTGATTATTGGAAACCAATATTTTCAAATAAAGGCACGTTGCTGATTGAAACAAATAAATTTTATATATTAAGATCAAAAGAAAAAGTTAGAATACCCCCTAACTTAGCTGGAGAAATGATACCTTATGATACTGGTATTGGAGACTTTAGAGCTCATTATGCCGGTTTTTTTGACCCAGGTTTTGGTGACCCAAATGGATCGTATGCTGTATTAGAAGTAAAAACAAATGAAGTCCCTTTTTTATTGGAAGACAATCAAACCATTGCAAGAATTAAATATGAAAAGTTGAACAAAAAGAGTAATATAGTATACGGAAAAAATATTAAATCAAATTATCAAAATCAGGGATTAAAACTAAGTAAACATTTTAAATAAATGAAAAAAATATTAATTATTAATGGCCCTAATCTCAATCTATTAGGTAATAGAGAAGATGATATATATGGAAAAGATAGTTTAGAAAAAATTAAATCTGATTGTGAAAAAAAGGGTACAGAAAAAAAATTGGAAATTGATTTTTTTCAATCTAATAATGAAGGGGAAATAATTGACAAGATCCATGAAGTAAATAACAAATATGAAGGTATAATTATTAATCCAGCGGCATTTACTCACTCATCAATTGCCATTCTAGATTCACTAAGAGCAATCAGTAAGCCAAAAATAGAAATTCATTTATCAAATATTTATTCAAGAGAGGAATATAGAAAAAAAAGTATTACTTCTGAAGGAGTTGATGGTTTAATTTGTGGATTTGGTGGAAATAGTTATCTTCTAGGAATTGAAGCTATTAGTAAATTAATTTATAAATAAGTATGACTAAAATTGATAAAACAGATTTAGAGAATATTAAGTTAATTGTTAAAGAATCGAAAATTAATGGTGTTGCAAAAATAAAAATAAAAAAAAATGACTATGAAATTGAGATTACCTCGAATGACTTCTCAGATAAAAATGTTTCTATTCAGAAGTTTGAAAAAAATACTGAAGTTAAAGAAGTCGATAATGCAAAGGAAATAGTAAATGAAGAAAATATAGTTAAATCTCCAATGGTTGGTGTAGCTTATCTTTCTGCTGATCCAAATTCGCAACCTTATGTTAAAGTTGGTCAACATGTAAAAGCTGGTGAAACTTTGTTGTTAATTGAAGCAATGAAGACTTTTAATGAAATTAAAGCTCCTAGATCGGGTATTATTAAAAAGATAGTTACTTTGAATAGTCAGCCAGTTGAATATGGTGATACCCTTATAATTTTTGAATAATGTTCAAAAAAATACTGATTGCTAACAGAGGTGAGATTGCTTTGCGTGTACTTAGAGCCTGCAGAGAATTAGGAATAAAAACTGTAGCCATTCACTCTGATGTTGATGAAAATGCCATGCACGTAAGAATGGCAGACGAAAGTATTTGTGTCGGACCAGCCTCTGCACAATCTAGTTATTTAAACATACCTGCAATTATAACTGCTGCAACATTAACTGATGTAGATGCAATTCATCCTGGATATGGTTTTTTAAGTGAAAATCAAAGGTTTGCAGAAATTATTGAAGAACACAATATTAAATTTATTGGGCCAAAATCGGAACATATCAAAATGATGGGTAACAAAATTGATGCAAAAAAAATAATGGTTGAAACTGGAGTACCAACAGTAAAAGGTATAAATGACTTAAGCGATAAAAATAAGATTGAAGATTTTATAAAAAAAGTAAAATACCCAATTATAGTAAAAGCAGCAAGTGGTGGTGGTGGAAAAGGAATGAGAATTGTCACAGAGGAAGATGATTTAAATAAAGCTATAAATGAAGCAAAAATTGAAGCAAAAAAATCATTTAATGATGAAAATGTATATTTAGAAAAATTTTTAACATCTCCTAAACATATTGAAATTCAAGTTCTTTGTGATTCATTTGGAAATGTTGTTACTCTTGGAGAAAGAGATTGCTCAATTCAAAGGAAGCATCAAAAACTAATTGAAGAAAGTCCAAGTTCAGTTCTAACAAATGAAAATAGAGAAAAAATTTCTGAACTCTGTAGAAAATCTATGAAAGAAATCGGATATGAAGGAGTTGGAACATTAGAATTTTTATATGAAAATAATGAATTTTATTTTATGGAAATGAATACAAGGTTACAAGTTGAACACCCAGTCACAGAAATGGTTACTGGAATAGATCTTGTTAAGGAGCAAATTCTCGTTGCTAATGGTGAAAAACTTACAATAAAACAAGAAGATATAAAACTTAAAGGTAGTTCAATTGAATGTCGAATTAATGCCGAACATCCAGAGAGTTTTATACCATCACCTGGTAAGATAACACAATATCATCAACCTGGAGGACTAGGTATTAGAGTAGACTCAGCTGTTTACGATGGATACTCAATTCCATCCCACTATGATAGTATGATTGGTAAGCTAATTACCTACGGCGCAACAAGATCAGAAGCTCTAAAAAAAATGAATAGAGCTTTAGAAGAATATGTAATCATGGGAATAAATACTAATATTCAACTACATCAAAAAATTATTCAAACTGATGAGTTTAAAAGAGGAAGTTACAACATTAATTTTATGTCAAATTTAATTGAGTAAAATAATTGATTTAAACAGCTTAATAAAATTTTATAAAAAAGCTTACTTTCCGATGGCTGATAGTAAGTATTCTGAAGTAATAAAATTTTATAAACCCAAATTAAGATTTATAATTCCAATTTCGAATTTTCATTATCCAAAGAAACTTTTTAGTGAGTTTAAAAAAACAAAATATAGTTTTAAAATTGATCAAGATTTTGCAAAAGTTATAGAGTTATGCAAAGAAGTTAAAAGAAAAGACCAAGATACTTGGATTAATGAAATTATTTTAGATACATATATAGAATTACATAAAATTGGTAAATGTCACAGTGTAGAATGTTATGAAGATGATAACCTAATTGGTGGTTTATACGGTTTACATATAGGATCATGTTTTTTTGGTGAAAGCATGTTTAGTTTAAAGACCAATACAAGCAAGTTTTGTCTACTTTATTTATTGGCAATATTGAAAAAAAATAATTTTTCCATTTTAGACTCACAGTATTTCAATCCTCATTTAGTTCAGTTTGGAGCGTATGAGATGGAAACTGAAACTTATGAAAATAAACTAAAAGAAAGTTTAGAGATTGAAAGTTTTTTTAAGGAAATTAATAATTTTCAAGAAGTCTTATCGTTACTACAATCAACTAACCAAAGATCATAAATAGGATTTTCTAACGGAGTAACATCGGGGGAAGAAGAAATCATCCAGCCTTTATAGATGTTATTTTTTTCGTTATTGATAGTATCGTAAACATCTATCAATACATAATCTTCAGATATTTCAGTTGGAGGAGTACTACCGCAATACAAAACTTCAATTTTTAAAGTTTCCCATGATATTTTGGAACTAACCAATATATCTTTTGTAGAAACTTTATTAGTGGTCTTATTTAATAATTTAAAAGAGGCATACTTTTTTTCAATAGTCTCAGCAGAAATAGTTAGTGGGAGAAGAAAAAAAATTGTTACTCTAATTAGGAGTCCAAGATTTATATTCTTTTTCTTTTTTTTCTGGGTCATAGTTTTTTGAAAGAGGATGAGATGATGGAAAATATGAATCCTTAGTACCAGTCATATTTGGTTTGTGATTTTTTTGCCATTTGTATTTATGTGAATAGTTAAGTGGAGGATTATCAATAGATTTGTGAAGCCAAGCATGCCAATGGGGTGGAATTTTTGATGCCTCAATTTCGCCATTAAAAATAACCCATCTTTTTGCTTTAAAATCTTTAAAATCTTTTGAACTACAGTAATATTTATTCCCTAAATCATCACTACCAACTAAGTTTCCCTTAAGCCAAGTATAGATTTTTGTTCCTAATGACATTAATATTTCTATAAAGATTAATGGACTACTTTCCAATTAATTTTTTTATTAGCATAAAAATTCTTTACCTGAATATCATTATAACTAGATAATTCTGACATAATCCATTCTTTTTTTTCTAATTTAATTTTTTTATCATTAATTGGAAAACTATAATGTTTTGGACCATTAATTGAACAAAATATCTCTAACTTATCAATTGCATTTTCTTGGTCAAAAATTTCTGCATATAATTCTATTGAGCAAGGTGATGAAAATATTCCTGGCTTAGATGACATATCTGGTTTTTTTTCTTGAATTGGATGTGGAGCTGAGTCCGTACCTAAAAAAAATTTAGAATTATTGTGACATACAGCTTTTCTTAATTCTATTAAATCTGTTTCGTTTTTAACAACTGGCATACAAAAATGGTGAGGATTAATATAATCATCATAAAATACATCTTTTTTTGTTAAAAGCATGTGGTGAGGTGTTATTGTTCCTGCAATATTTTTATTTTCTTTCACATAATTAACCCCATATGAAGTTGATACATGTTCAAGTGTGATTTTTAAAAGGGGAAATTTTTTTCTAATAATGCTTAATTCATCATCTATAAAATATTTTTCTCTATCAAAAATATCTATATCTTCAGCTACTTTTTCACCGTGTATTAGTAATGGACTTTTTTCTTCTTCTAAAATCTCTAAAAATTTAAAGATTTTTGAAATGTCACTCACTCCATGACTTGAATTTGTAGTTGCATTTGAGGGATAAAGTTTAGATCCAAAGAAAACTTTATTTTGCATACCTTTTCTAAAATCTTCTAAATCTAAATTTTCATTTAAATAACAAGGTATAAGTGGTTCAAAATTATTACTAGATGCTTTATTTAAAAGCTCTTTATAAGCAGAGGCTTTATTAGTATCTGTTATAGGAATTTCTGTATTTGGCATTGCCACACATCTATTATTTATTCTTGAGGAGAAATTAGTAACCATTTCTAACATGTCCCCTTCTCTAAAATGTACATGCCAATCATCAGGCTGAATTATTTCAATATTTTTACTCACAATATTTATTTTTTTGTAATGTAAAATAAATCTTTTCTACGCTTATAGAGTCCATATAAGACTTTGTTTTATCAATATTTATACTTTTAAAATAGTCATAGCTTTCATTTGTTCTTATAACTTGTGATTCTTGCATAAATGGACCGTAAATTATATCATTTGTTGGACCAAATAATACTATAGACTTTAATTTTGTAGCTGAGGCCATATGCGATAATCCTGAATCATTTCCAATAAATAATTTTGATTTCTTCATATAAGCAGCTGTTTGAGTCAACGATGCACCAAATAAATTAATTATCTTATTACTATCAATATTTTTTGTTATTTCATTTAAATAATGTTGTTCTTCTGACTTCGAACCAACTAAAATAAATTTAATATTTTTATTTTGAGATAAAATTTTGACTAAAAGTGAATTATAATTTTTAATACTCCAAATTTTTGGTTTCCAATTTCCTCCTGGAAATATAACAAAATATTTAAAATCATTAGACAAATGTTTTGTTACTATTTCCTCTTCTTCTGTATTTGTTTCAATAAATAAGTCTGAACAATCAAATTTAAAGTAATTAGATAATTGCTGAACATGGTTAAGATTAGAATTTTTTTTAAAAATAAATTTTTGTTTATGTTTTAAAAAATATGATAATAATGAACTTCTAAAATCAATAATTATATCCCACTTTTTTCCATAACAATTAGAAATTATATCTAGCCAATGCATATTGTATCTTTTTTTTGAAACAGTGATTATGGTTTCTGTAGATTTAAAGTTTTTAAAAATTGATTTAGCAGATGGACCAATAACAAATGTAAATTTAGCCCTAGGATTTTTATTACTAAAATATTTTATTACTCCAGTCGACAGAATTGTATCTCCAATAAGATTTGACGAAATAACAAGAATTTTCACAGAAATATTACACTTTTAATATATTCAATATATATTTAGATAATTATGAAAGATAAATACTTTTTTCATCATTTGAATTCAAGATTTTTTGAAATTTCTGGAAAAGATAGTAAAGCATTTATTCAGAATTTAATTACTAACGACATTGAAAAATGTAACGATGGATCAATTATTTATTCATGTCTGTTAACACCTCAGGGTAAATTTTTAGCAGATTTTTTTATATTCAATATAAATGAAAACTATATTTTTGAAACTAATGATAAATTTTATAGTAATTTATTAGGACGATTAAAAATTTATAAACTTCGCTCTGATATAGATATTAAAGAAATTAATGATTTATATTCTTATTCATTATTTAATATAGATTATGATGGTGATTATAGTGTTTATTTAAATGATCCTAGAAATATAAATTTAGGTAAAAAACTTATTACGAATAAAAAAATTTTAATTGAAAAAGATAAGTTAAAAGAAATTAATGAAACAGAATATCATGAAATTTTAATTAAAAATACAACCCCTTATTCACCATTTGATATTTTAGAAAATAAATCTTTATTATTAGAAAATAATTTTGATAATTTAAATGCTATTGATTGGGATAAGGGATGCTATGTAGGTCAAGAAATTACTGCAAGAATGAAATACCGTGGATTACTTAAGAAAAAACTTTACGCTTTAAAAATAAAAAATGGAGATGTTCTAGAAGGAGATGAGTTAATAGTGGGTAATAAAAAAATAGGTACAATTGTATCAAAAGCAAATTCAAATATTTTTGCAGCACTAAATATTAATTTTGTTAATGAAATAAAAAGTAAAAATCAAAATTTAGTAATTAATGATTCATTATCTTTTGATTTTTTAAATTGAAAATTTTTTTCTATAAAAACTTACTGGAATTATTAAAATCATAAAAATTATTAGCATCGGAACAAATATATTATTAATCCCATAATTGTTTGCAATAAATCCTAAAGAAGCCGGAGCCCCTATAAATGTTCCATAAACTGCAATTGAAATAATAGTTATCCCAACACCACTATCTATTCCTTCAATTTTTCCAGCTAAACTATATGCTATGGGAACAATTGATGAAGCACCTATGCCTAATAGAGAAAAACCAATAATTGCTGCATAAATACTACTAAAATTAGCTAAAACTATTAAACTTATAATTGTAGATAAAAACGAAATAAGAACTAAAGGAAAAACTCCAATTTTATCTCTTACCCAATCACCACTAAATCTTCCGATAACCATAAAAATATTAAAACTTAAAGTTGCCAGACCAATATAGAAACCGCCGACTTGAATAAAATCTCTCATATAGAGAGCCCCCCATGCATCAACACTCCCTTCTGTTAGTGCATTAGCCATCGCAATTAAAGCTAATAAAAAAATGAGTATTGGCCAAATAAAAAATATATTTTTTTTACTGGAGTCTTTAGATTTTGTTTCAAATTGTGACTCTAAGCAAAGAGCAAAGTATAAACTCAATGGCAGAAGAATGATAACATACAAAAATATATTGAAAATAAAAGAATAATTCCATTCCAATAAAAAACTAGTAATTAAAGAACCAACTAAAACTCCAAGACTCCAAAATGCATGGAATCCTGACATCATGGATTTTTTTTCTCTAACTTCTAAATTTGATGCATAAACATTGCATGCTATTTCAAATGTGCCATAACTCAAACCAAAAATGAATGAGAAAATCATAAATAACCATAACTCTTGAATAAAAGGTACTGGCAACCACAAGCAACCTTCAGCTATTAGGGTAAGTGTTAAAATTGATTTTGTAGATGTTTTAAGAATAAGAGCATTTGCAAAAATCATTGCAAAAATTGAACCAATTGCAAATGACAGCATAATATATCCAACACCAACATAATCAGTTTGAAGCTGATCCTTAATAGTAGGGATCCTGATTGCCCATAGTCCAACATAACAAGCTGTAATAAAAAAAATAATTTTTATTGCATGAATATCACTTACCTTTCTCATGCAATTTTTATTAATTAAAATATTTTTTGTAGTAATTAGATAAATTTTCTAAAGAGACTCTCTCCTGTTGCATAGTATCCCTATCCCTTACAGTAACACTTTTATCTTCTAGAGTTTCAAAATCTACAGTTAAACAAATTGGTGTTCCTATTTCATCATGTCTTCTATAATTCTTACCAATGTTTCCTGAATTTTCTAAAACAACTCTACCCAATCCCAATTTTTGTAGATTAGATTTTATTTCTTTAGATAAACTCACTAATTCCTCATTATTCTTTTTGAGAGGAATAACTGCAGCTTTAATAGGTGAAAGATGAGGTTTTAGAGATAAAAGAATTCTTTGATTATCCTTATCTAAATTTTCTTCACGATAAGCTTCATTTAACAAAGCAAGAACTCCTCTATCAACACCAGCTGATGGCTCAATTACGTAAGGAATATACCATTTTTTTTCTTCTAAATCTTGAATAGCTAATTTAGTAGTTGAAGAGGAGTTTTTCATAACTTCTGATGTAATTTTAAAATCGTTTTGATTTTTAGTATGAGAGCCTAAGTCAAAGTCAGTTCTATTGGCTACCCCTTCTAGTTCCTCTTCACCGTGAGGAAACACATAATTGATATCAACAGTTCTTTTTGAGTAGTGAGCAAGTTCATTTTTTTCTACTTCAATTTTTTTTAAATTTTCTTTTTTTATGCCTTGATTAACCCACCATTCTATTCTTTTATTTATCCAATATTCATGCCATTCATCATCAGTACCTGGTTTAACAAAAAACTCTAATTCCATTTGTTCAAACTCTCTAACTCTAAAGATAAAATTACGAGGTGTTATTTCATTTCTAAATGCTTTTCCCATTTGTGCGATACCAAAAGGGACAGTTCTAGAAGTTGAATCTAATATATTTTTAAAATTAGTAAAAATTTGCTGACATGTTTCTGGTCTTAAATATGCGAATGACGAACCATCATCTACTGGCCCAATTGCAGTTTTAAACATTAAATTAAAGGGTCTTGGTTCAGTCAAATCTTTAACTTTACAATCAGGCAATAGTCCTCCTCTTGGGCATTCACTATTTTCTAACTGATCTGCTCTGAATCTAGCTTTACAAATCTTACAGTCTACAAGTGGATCTGAGAAAGTATCTTCATGACCGGAATGTTTTAATACAACTGGCGCACTTAAAATACTTGCATCCAATCCCTCAGTGTCATCTCGCTCATATACCATTGATTTCCACCAAGCTTGTTTAAGATTATTTTTTAACTCGACTCCCATTGGTCCATAATCATATAAACCTTTGATACCGCCATAGATGTCATTTGATTGAAATAAAAAACCTCTTCTTTTGCAAAGAGAAACTAACTCTTCCATTGTTTTTGCAGTCATATAACTCTTAATCTTTTGGTTTATATTCTTTCGTTCTTGGATCTTTCTCTAAATCGATTACTGAGTCATTATTTACTTTATTATTAGTGAATTTGTCTTGTTTTTTTTTCTTAAACCTTAAAAATAATAAAATAGAGGCTAAAATTACAACTAAAACTAGAAATTTCATTACAAACCAAATCTAGAAAACATAATTCGTTCTTCAATTTTATTTAAAATTTCATCAGAATTAAATATTGAAGAAGAAAACCTACGTTGTAAAAATGATTTTTTTTGACTGATCATTTTAATTTTAATTTTTTTTCCAAACTTTTCTTCTAAAATTGGTTTTAATGCACCAATACCATCTGCTAAACCTAAATCTATAGCTTTGTTACCGACCCAAAATAAACCAGAAAAGATATCGTCTAATTTACTCTGATCAAGCTTTGAACCTCGTCTATCTTTTACATAACTAATAAAATTATCATGAATTTGTTCTTGAATATTTTTTAATCTATCAATGTCTTCTTGTTTTTCTTCTTTGAAAGGGTCAAGAAAACTTTTACTTTTTCCAGATGTATAAACTCTTCTTTCAATTCCAACTTTTTTTAAAAGATCTACAAAACCAAAACCTGGTGAAATAACACCAATGGATCCAATAACAGAGTTTTGATCAATATATATCTCATCGGCTGCACATGCTAACCAATAACCACCAGAAGCTGCAACATCTTCAACGAATGCTAAAACTTTTTTATTTTTTTCTTTTGCTAAATCAATGATCCTTTTTGCAATTAAAGAGGATTGTGTAGGAGAACCTCCAGGTGAATTAATAACCAAACCTACAACAGGAGATTTTTTATCAGCAAATAACTTATCAATTAATTTTTCTAAATTATTTATTGCTAAACCAGAGCCTGTTAACCCTGACTGTGATGATATAATTCCAGATAAACGTAAAACGGGTATTGTAGTACTCTTTGAAAATAACCTTTTAAACATAATATCTAATAACAAATGTTAATCTTTTCTTAAAGCGTTATGTAACATTTGTTTGTAATTTTGGTAATTTGAGTTTAAGTGCGTCAATTAAGTTAATGAATTAACATAATATTCTAATAATTAAACAATATGAATAATGTTCTTCCACTTAGAAAAAAAGATTTTTCATTTGAAGACGAAATCAATAAATTAACAGATATATGTAAGGAAGACCTTGTATCTGTAAATACCATAATTATTGATAAACTTGATAGTAACGTGCCCTTGGTCCAGGAAGTTGCAAAATATCTTATACTGTCTGGTGGGAAAAGATTACGACCTCTTTTAACTGTATCAAGTTTTCATATGACTAAAAATAGAATTAGTAAAATTGAAAATAAAATGAATCATATAGGTCTGTCTGCAGCAGTTGAATTTATTCACACAGCAACACTATTGCATGATGATGTAATAGATGAAAGTAAGAAAAGAAGAGGGAAAATTACCGCAAATGAAAAATGGAAAAATAAAACAAGTGTATTAGTTGGTGATTTTTTATTTAGTAGAGCTTTTCAACTAATGACAAAATACGGCAACAGAGAAACATTAAAAATACTAGCTGACACTAGCGTTGTAATTTCTGAAGGAGAAGTTTTAGAACTTGCTAATGATAAAAATTTAGAAATAAATGAAAATATTTATTTTGAAGTTGTAAATGCAAAGACAGCATCTTTATTTAGCGCAGCCTGTCAGGTTGGATCAATAAGCGGTCTTGGAACAGAAGCTGAAGTTAATGCATTAAAATCATTTGGTACTAACTTTGGAATGACTTTTCAATTAATAGACGATGCTATTGATTATTCTTCGAATAAAAAAATATTAGGGAAGAATACTGGAGATGATTTTAAAGAAGGTAAAATTACTCTTCCAATAATTTTAGCATACGGAAGGTCAAATGATAATGAAAAAAAATTTTGGGAAAGGACAATATCAGATCTTAACCAAAATGATGGTGATTTTGAAACAGCATTGGAAATAATAAATAAATACCAATGTATTGAAGATACTATAACAAGAGCAAATCACTTTTCAAATGTTGCTGTAGACTCATTGGATATATTCAAAGATAATATTTATAAGGAAAAATTAGTCTCACTTGTCACTAATAGTGCCGCAAGAATTTACTAATATTTATCGTAAGATTTTACTTCTACTAATTCAGAACCAAATATTTTGTTAATATCATGTTTTATTTTGGCTCTTTCATCGTTTGTAAAATATACACTTCTTGCTAAATCTATAAATGTTTGATCAAATTTTTTTAGTCTTTCACATTTTCTTATATCATCTTCAATATTCCATAATTTGGTATTGATATCTAAAAGTGCATTAAGGTAATTATCTAATTCTTTTTCATTGATATATTTTTTAAGAGTATTATTTAAAGATACCAATTCTTTATTTACATTTTCTAGCTTGCTTGTTTCTTTAATATTTTTTTGTTTAATCTTTAATATAGAAATTTTATCAACTAATTCACCTAATGATACAGATATATTAACTAACATTAAATTCTCTTATAAATATCTTCATATCTTTTAATGTCATTTTCATCTAATTTATCACCATACCACATTTCTATTATTATAAGATTTTTTTTTGTTTTGTTTGCCATTCTATGAATTGCTCCCTTAGGAATATAAATACTTTCATTTTCTTTTATTTTTGTGATTTTTTCATCTATGGTAACTTCAGCTTCTCCTTCAGCAACTATCCAATGTTCTGACCGATTTTGGTGATTTTGAAGAGATAAAATACCTTCTGGTTTAACCATTATTTTTTTGACTAGAAATTTTTTACCTGAAGCTAGTACTTCAAAATATCCCCAGGGTTTTTTTATTATAGAATTCATTAATAAGTATATTTATATATTATATATCAATAAAAATGATAAAAATATCGCCCTCAATATTAAATGTAAAAGAAAATGATTTGGAAAATAAGATAAAATCATTAGACAACTCTGGGGCAGACTATATTCATATTGATGTTATGGATGGACATTATGTAGATAATACCTCATTTGGAGTTGAGACAATAAAAAAAATAAGAAAAGTAACTTCAAAAATATTAGATGTCCATTTGATGGTAAAACCAGTACAGCATCACATTGATGATTATATTGAAGCTGGATCAGACATAATTAGTTTTCATCCAGAAGCAGATGAAAATTCACTTAATATTATAAAATATATTAATCAATCGGAGGTTAACTCTGGTATAGCTATTCATCCAGAAATAAATATTGAAAAATTTGAACATTTGCTACCTCTAGTTAAACAAGTAATTGTAATGACAGTTATACCTGGTTTTGGAGGTCAACAGTTTATGGAGAATCAAGTCTACAAAATTGGCAAATTAAATGAAATACGTAAAAACAAAAATTATAAATATAAAATTGAAGTGGATGGTGGAATAAATAATACAAATAAGGATTCTTGTATAAATAATGGAGTTGATATTCTGGCAGTTGGGTCATATTTGTTATCTAAAGATAAGACAGAATACACAAATATTATAAATTCTTTAAGATAATGGATTGGGATAAATTAAAATCATTTTATGAAATAGCAATTTCACGAAGTATTTCAAAAGCAAGTGCAAAACTAAATATTAGTCAATCCGCTCTCAGCAGGCAAATTCAAGATCTCGAATTAGATCTTAAAACTCCATTATTCATAAGACATCAAAAAGGTGTTCGATTAACTGAACAAGGAGAAAACTTATTTAATACTGTAAATGAAATCAATTTTTCAATTTCTGATTTTGAAAAAAAATTATTAGATAAAAAAACTAAACCAGTTGGTAAATTAAATGTAAGTACAACTGTTGGTTTTGGTTCTACATGGCTAACTCCAAGAATTAACAAGTTTGCAAACCAATATCCTGAAATAGATGTCAGCTTAATTATGAGTGATGAAGAAGTTGATCTTGCTGCGAGAGTAGCTGATGTTGCGGTTAGAGTAAAAAAACCTACACAAGCAAATCTAATTTTTAAAAAATTTGTTAATTTTCATAACCACATTTATGCCGCTTCAGAATATTTGCAAAAAAATGGTATTCCTCGTAATGTCAATGATTTAGATAAACATGATTTAATTTGCTTTGGTGCAGGCCTTCCTTCTCCAATTTCAAACATAGATTGGATTTTAAAAATTGGTAAAGAAGGAACAAAAAGAAGACCTAAATTTAGAGTTAACAGTATTTATGCTATGTCTCTTGCTATTGAAAAAGGTGGTGGTCTCGCATCATTGCCTGATTACATGGTAGCTGATAAACCTCAGTTGGTTAGAGTATTGCCAAATTTAGAGGGCCCTTCATATCAAACATACTTTGTTTATCCCGAGTCTTTTAAAAATGATAGACGATTAGAGGTATTCCGTGATTTTTTGTTTAATGAAGCAAAAGATTGGCATTATTAATCTTTGACTTAATATTTAATTTTTGTATACGTAGCTACATTATGGGATATCCAAAAAAACACAGAGGTAGACGCAAAAGAGGTTCTAAATATAGAAGAAATAAAAAACGTCAAAAAAAGAAATAATTTAAAACTTAAGACTTCTTTTTAAAAATAATTTTAGATCTATATAACTAAGATGTTTAAATTCTTTACAGAACCAAAATGGTATTTATGGGCTTGGGCTGGATCGGCATTAATACTATCTTCTCTTTGGGTTCAAGTTCAAATAGATGTAAAAATTAATGAGTGGTTTGGTGAGTTTTATGATATGATACAGAAAGCCTTAGGTGAGCCAAATGCAATTACTATTACTGAATATTGGAAAAGCCTTTTCTCGTTTATAACACTAGCAGGTATTTATGTAGCCTTGGCTGTTGCCGTAAGTTTTTTTACAGCACATTTTCTTTTTAGATGGCGTACTGCAATGGTTGAATGGTACCATTCAGTATACGATCAGGCAAGAAGTATTGAAGGAGCATCTCAAAGAGTTCAAGAAGACACAATTAAGTTTTCCAGAATTATGGAAGGCCTAGGAACAAGTTTTATAGAAGCCATAATGATAATAGTTGAATTTATTCCAATATTATTTGGTTTGAGCATTGGTATTCCGATTTTCTTCTTTGGAGAATGGGAGTATGGATTAATAACTGGAGCATTAATCTGGTCAATAGGAGGAACACTATTTTTAATTATTTTAGGTTATATATTAAGACTAGTTGGAGTTGAGTATGATCTTCAAAAACAGGAAGCAGCTTATAGAAAAATACTAGTCATAGCCGAAGACGATGGTACTGTGAGACCAAAAAAATTAGAGGAATTATTTGATGATGTTCGAAAAATTCACTTTTTAAGCTACCTGAGATATCTTTATTTTAATATTGGTAGAGTAGCTTATCTCCAAGCTAATGTCTTAAGTGCTTACGTTTTTCTTGCACCTGCAATTGTAGCAGGTGTGGTTACTCTTGGCGTCATGCAACAAATAATAAGAGCGTTTGGAAGAGTTGAAGGCTCAATGCAGTATTTACTTAGAGCTTGGCCAACGATTATTGAGTTAGCAAGTGTTTACAAAAGATTAAGAGAATTTGAGAATAAAATAGAAAAAAATATAAAGGACGAAAAAACTGGTATAGTCCGTTAGTGATTTTCCTAGCCTTTATATTAATCCCAATAATTGAAATAAGTATTTTTATAACAATTGGTTCCAATATTGGGATTTTAAATACTATCGCTATTATACTAACTACTGCTTTGGTTGGAATATTTCTTATTCGAAGACAAGGAATTAAATTATTGTTTGATGCACAACGAAATTTATCGCAAGGAGTAATGCCCACAGAGGAAATTAAAGGGGGTATTTTTCTATTAGTATCTGGATTACTATTAATTACACCTGGTTTCTTTACTGATTGTATGGGTTTTGCTGTCTTTTTGAAACCTGTCCAAAATTTAATTGCAAATCAAGCAAAAAAATATTTTAACTCACGTATTCGCTATTAACGGATCTATTTTTTTTATTAATTCTTTTAAAATTAACACTAGCTTTTGATTTGCAGGATCTTCTATTTTTTTAAGCGGAGGTAAAACAATATTCCAATCAGAAATATTATCAACAATTGAAAAATATGCTTTCATTAAACTAATTGGTTCATGAGAAGTAATAACTTGACGAATTTGTTGAAGCAAGTTCTGCAAATCAGCAAAATTTTTGATGCTGTTCTCATGTTTATAATTTTTTAAGATGAAGCTGAGTAATTTACCACATACATTTGTACCAGCTGTAATTGCCCCGGCTCCTCCCCTCTTGCATATATTTAGTGCTAAACTATCATGGCCACAAAATACCGAAAAATTATTAAAGTATTTTATGATCTTCATCATTCTCTCACTATCTCCACTTGAATCTTTCAATCCAACAACATTATTAGGATAAAGTTTTAATAAAATTTCAATCATTTTAAAATCAATTGATACATAAGAATTTTGAGGAATATGATATAAAATATATTGTAATTCACTCTCGCCAACTCTTTCAATGATATGGCGATAATAATTTATGACACCATCATTAGTAACATTCTTATAATAAAAAGGTGGAAGTAAAAGAACGGCCCTAACTTTATGGTTTGCAGCATGTTTAGTCATGTCAATAGCTTCATTCAAAGAGGAGGAGCCTGTTCCAGGCATCAGAATTTTAGGGTCAATTCGATTTGATACTAAAAAATCTAAATGATCTTTTTTTTCTTGAACAGAAAAACTATTTGCTTCTCCAGTAGTCCCAAATATCGCAAGACCATCATGACCTTGTCTCATTAAATATTGGCAGTGACGAAGATGCAAATCTTTGTTGATTGATAAATTATTTTTGACAGGCGTTAGTGCTGCACTAAAGACCCCAGATATCTTATGCATAGAAATATAATAAGATAAATCCTAATAAAACTCTATAAATAATAAATATATTGAAAGTTGATCTTTGAATTATTTGCATCATTATTTTAATTGATACTAATGCAGTAATACAAGCCACAGTTGCTGCAAATAAAGATTGATATAAATTTATGTTTACATCAGGATTACTCATAAAATCATAACTTGTTAAAAGTAAAGATGCTAAAATAATAGGAATAGTTAGAAGCATTGAAAAAATTGCAGCAGAAGACCTGTCAAAACCTAAAAAACGTGCTCCAGTAATTGTAACACCCGCTCTACTTGCTCCAGGTATAAAGGCCAATACCTGAAACACACCAATGATAAAAGCCTGAATATAACTCATATTCTCCCAGGAAGATATTTTTATTCTAAAATGATCTGCTACAAATAATAATGCAGCAAACAGAACACTTGTCACTGCAACAACTTTGATATCTCGGAAATATAATTGAACAAAATCAAAAATAAAGAAACCAACCAAAACCGCAGGCACTGTTGCAATAATAATTTTAATTAAATTATGATTTTGAGTAAGCTGTAAAGAGAAAAAATTCTTAACTAATGCTATTATATGCGATCTTAAATAAATAATAACAGCCAGTAAAGTTCCTACATGAACAGCAACGTCAGTAAAGAGACCTTGATCCTGCCAACTTGTTAATTCTGACACTAGAACCAAATGCCCAGAAGAACTTATTGGTAAAAATTCAGTAAATCCTTGGACAATACCAATGATAAGATATTGAAGCTCAAACATTAACCAAAGATTATTTTGCTAAGCTCTTTACCACTTGGAAGAGGTTCAGCATTTTTATTAGAAAAATATTTCTCCATAAAATTTAAATAGATATTGTAATCTTTTAAAATTTGCATTTTTTTAGGTTTATTTTCATCATTACTTTCTTCCATTTTTACTAATTCGGTGTCAGTTTGCGACATTGCTTCAGGTATAGTTGTAAAAGGTCTCTCCTGATTAATAACTAGCCTTTCATGAAGCTCTCGGTGTATCATTTTAAAATCCTCTTTTGAAAGAGTTTGGGGACTTTCATCAAATATAAGTCTTTTTAATATAAAGTTTGCTCTTGGTTCTTTTATTGAAAGAGCAATTTTATATTTTTCATTCCAGTCATTTTGTTCATGAAATTTAGCTATTTCAGTTGATTGTTTAAAATCAAGGAAAGCATTTGCTGCACTTTCAGGAAACACATTATCTTGTGATTTTTCGTCCTCTTTTTCAATACGTCTATCTATTTCCATTAGTTTAAATTTGTCTGCTAAATCCTTATTTTTAAAGACTATTTTAGCTCTTTCATTGAGAACATCTGAACCAACTTCATCATACGGCTCATAATTAGAAGCAATCTTACCCGGTAAAATAATAGGATGCTGATTTGTAATTACATATCTATTTTTTCTTTTAATAAGTTTTTTAAATTCTTCAGAATTAGCCTCTAGTAATGGTGTAGGATCATGAGCTAAATCAATTGTATGAAACCAGCCATTATATTGAGACTCACATACCATAGATAAAGCTTGAAGTTTAATTCTTCCACCAAAACTTGTCATGAAACAAAAACCTTTATTATTATTAATATATTTAATTACATCATCTTTGCTCATCGTCATTTGAAGCTGACTCCAATTTGTTGTATCAGCTTCATTAATAAATTTTGTAAGTGCTATTGATGTCTTAACGTCTGAAAAGGCATCGTGAGCAAACTCTACAGGTAAGTTATTCATCTCTGCAATTTTTTCTAATTTAAAACTAGGATTACCTCGTTCTGTAAGAGGTGTTTTGATACTTGAGGGATTAATAGCATATAAACCTCTTGCTAAATTTAATGTATCTCCCCTACTCTTTCTTGTAATATATGGATAAAACATATGACTAAATAAATTATATTCCAGAACTGATTCATCGAACTCTATTATATTGTGTCCAATAAATGTAGAACTTGGATCATTCTTTTTCCACTCATCAAAAGTCTGATTAATTTTTTTCATTAATTCATAAGATGACTGAGGAGCATCAAGAGCCTCGCGCATTCCTTTCAATGTTGTTATTAAAGCACCAGGTTGAGATATGATTGAAGTTCTTGGCCTGCAAAACTCATTCATATTTTGATTTGTTTGATTAAAACTAGAGTCAGTAACTATAGCAGCAATTTGCATTATCTGCTCCCATTTTGGAGTTGTACCAAAAGCGGTAGCATACTCTTTTTTACCTCTACCTGAGGTTTCCAAATCATAAAATATATACTTTGACACTAAATAAATATCCTTATGGGTATTTATAAACTATTAATTATCTCTTTTGGACCAATAAAAATGATAGAAAAGTGTAGCTAATATAGCTACAAATAGTGAAATAAAGGCAACATAAATTATAGTTGCAATTGCCCAATAAGCCACGGCTATTAAAAGACCAATAGCTGTAATTCCAGCCCAAAAATAAAGAAGTCTCTCTAAGAATAATTGCATTTTATTATTATAGGGTATTTAGATAAGTTTTTCAATTTCCTCACGAGTAGGCATAGAGTTTGCAGTGCCAATTCGTGTTGTTGAAATGCCAGCAAAAGTGTTAGCAAACTTAATAGCGTCAAAAATTGATTTTTCTTCACAAAGAGCAGTTGCAAAAGCCCCAGAAAAAGCGTCCCCTGCACCTGAAGTATCAATAACTCTAGATCCTAGATCCAAAGCTGGTTCAAAATGTTTTTCCTTATCATTTTGAAAATAAACACCTTGATCACCAAGAGTAACTAATAAGTTTTTAACTCCAAGATTAAGGAGTTCTTGTCCGTATTGTTCCGCATCATCTTTATTTGCAATATCTCCTGAAACATAAAAACTAGCCTCTGACTCATTTGGTGTAAAATAATCGATTAATGGAAATACAGATGGATCAAGTTTGGCTGCGGGAGCTGGATTTAGAATTGTTGTTACATTATTTTCCTTTGCAATTTTTAATGCATGAATGACAACATCCAATGGAGCCTCTAACTGCGTTAAAAAGATTGACGAATTTGTAATTACTTCTTTGGCATTATCGATATCTTCAATTGTTAATGCACCTGCAGCACCTGGAACAACTGAAATAGCATTCTCTCCTGTATCTTTGTTAAGCAAAATTGCTGCAACACCTGTGTTATGTTCTTTGCTTATATAAACAAAATCTGATCCAACATTTGTTTCTTTATAAATACGAAAAGCCATCTTCCCATAATCATCATCACCAACTTTTGTAATAAAATTAATAGATGCACCAGCTTTTCCTGCAGCAACAGATTGATTAGATCCTTTGCCTCCAGGACCAACAACAAAATCTTGACCCAAAATTGTCTCTCCAACTTTAGGAATTTTTCCAAAAAATGCTAAATCAGCAACAAATATACCTAGTATTGATAATTTATTCATTAAAACTATCCTAATATAAATATTTAATTGGTAAACCTAATTTTCATTAAGACGATATAAATTCCGATGTTTTCTTGTTAGCAATTTTGATTGAATCTTCAAAGTCATTAGTTTCAATAAAATTAGAAATAAATTTTCCAGCAAAATAATCGCCAGCTCCATGCGCACTTTTTACATCTACAGAATGTGCTTTAATATGATCAATTTTTTTATTTTTTTCAAAGTAAACAACACCTTTGTCACCCAAAGTAATAATTATCTTAGATACATAATTTGATAATTCTTCTGCTTGTCTTTTAAAATCTGTACTTTTTATATCCAAAAGTTGTTGGGATTCAATTTCATTAACAAGCAATATATCAACCAGATCAAATAGCTCATCATTGATTTTTTTAGCAGGTGCAGCGTTTAAGAAAACTCCTATATTTCTTTTTTTTGCCTCTATTGCAGCTTGAATATTAATTTTTTCTTTAATTTCATTTTGTATCATCAAAAATGAGCAATTTTTCCATAGACTATCATCACCAAATATTTTATCTGAAATATCCAAGTTTGCTCCTGAAATAACAACTGCACAGTAATTACCTTTTTTATTAGAAATAGCTACGCTCATCCCAGATGGACCAAAAGTTTTTAATAAAAACTTCTCTGAAATATTATTTTTACTTAATTGGTTCATTAAATAATTAGCAAAATTATCATTACCAACAGCACTAACAAAATTTACATTGATGTTTTCTTTAACAAGAGCAGCAGCTTGATTTGCACCTTTGCCTCCCAATTTAGGATACCATTTTTTTCCAAGAACAGTCTCTCCTACTTCTGGAATTTTATCTGACTCTATGAAAATATCGTAGTGCAAACTACCTAAGACAACAATGTTCTTTGAAGACATTTATGGATATAAAATACTATTAAATATTCTATGAGAGGTAATAGAGTCTTGATTTTCGATAGCTGTAGTTAATTCATTATTCAATAAAAGTTTATCAACTAATTTTAGTTGTTTTTTTACAGTTTCAATATTTAATTCACATTCTTTTACTGGATCCATATTTGTTATATCTGGAAAAGTATCAAAGTAAATTGGTCCATCATAATTTGTTTTTGCAACATAATAGAGTAGTTCAATTGTAGCTAATTGATGAACAGAACCTACCATTAAACCATCATCTCTTTTTCCATAACCATCATTTAAATGTAAACCTAAAATCTTCGAGTGTTTATCAATTAATGCTGCTACTAATGCTGGTTGCTCATTAGAATATAAAATATGAGCAAAATCTATAGTAACTCCAATATTATCTAAATTTATTTCTTTAATTGCTAGTAATGTAGTTCCTAAATTTGATAGTAATGAATAAGCTCTTGGTTCATTAGGCTTATATTCAATACTTACAAAACAATCTTTATCATATTCTGCAATTTCTTTTATGGCTTGAATTTCATCATTCCAAATTTTTTTATAATCAACTTGAAAACCATAATCAAATCCATCTTGACCTAGCCAAACAGTTAATAAATTTGAATTAATTTCTCTTAAACCATCTATCGCTTTTTTCGTTAAATCAATGGCCTCTTGGCGAACTTTTTTATTGGGATTCGTAAATGCTCCTAATTTGAATGAAGGATTAGTATAATACCTCATGGCAAGACCATTTATACTTAATCCAGAATCGTTAGTAATCTTAGCAATATCTATGAGTGAAGGTTCACTGTGATCAGGAAAATTTAAATCAACGTGTGTTAAACCTTTTGCTTTTGATGCTCTTTTGATCAAATCTCTAACAGTTGGTTTTTGAGAAGAATACCAATTAGATTTAAAAGAGTTAAGTCTTGTTGCGAACTTGTTTTTATGTATCATTTATTACCAAAAATAAATCTCTTTTTAATGTTTTTCTTGTTGCCTTACCAATCTTATATTTATAAAACTTAATTATTATAATTTTCATTGGGAGGATATAATGAAAAAATCGCTATACGAATACGCTATCAAACATGCCATGAATAGACGTAGCTTTGTTAAAGGAGCTGCCTCAGCTGGTGCGATAGCTGCAATGAGTGGTGGATTGTCATCGGTTGCATCAAGTGCGCTTGCCGATGGTCATTCAGAACTTAGAAAAGCTATTCTTAAGATTCCTGGAGTCGGTGTAGGCTCACCTGGAGATGCTGACTGGCAAAAAGTCGGTGAGATGTGTTTAGGTGGAACTAAAGAAAGAGTTAAAGAAGGTGAATTCAAGGGTGTTGAATTGAACTTTTTAGGTTTAGACAGCTTAAACCTTCATAACATGCTTCACAGAGGTTTCTTAAAACCTTGGGAAAAATATACTGGTGCAAAAATTAATTGGATTGACTTAGCTCAAGCTGATTACAATGCAAGACTTCAGCAATCAATTGCTACTGGAACGGTTGATTTTGATATCGTTCAATCAGGAGCTCCTTACGAAGGAGATTTATGTGGAAAGAAATTACTTTCTGAAATGCCTGGCTGGGTAGCAGATCAAATTGACTTAGCAGATTATGTAGGCTATCTTCAAGCACCTGTAGGAACTTGGGAAGGAAAAACATATAGAATTTCAATTGATGGAGATTGTCATAACTTTAACTATAGAACAGACTACTTCGAAAATGAAGAATTAGCTAAAGCCTGGAAAGATGAAGGTCATGAAGGTAACTGGGAAGTTCCAACTACATGGCAAAAAGTTACAGAAGTTTCAAAATTCCTTAGAGGAAAGAAACATGCTGGTTTTCCTGCTTATGGTTATCTAGACGTTCAAAAGGGTTGGGGTGGATTTGCATTCTATTATCTTGGAAGTATTGCTACTGCTTATGGAAAACATCCTAGCAGTCCGGCATTCTTGTTTGAACCAGAAACTATGAAACCTATGGTTAATAATCCAGCTTGGGTAAGAGCTATTCAAGATGTTCTTGATAGAAGAGATTGTCAGCCACCAGATCAAATTAATGCTGATCCTGGCGTTACTGGTTTCAGTCAATTCTTAGCTGGAACAGGTTCTATGTGTGCTTGGTGGGGAGATGTTGGATCAAATGCTAACACTTCTGATGAGTCATTAATTCAAGGTAACGTTGGATTTGATATTTTACCTGGTTCTGATGATGTTTATAACTGGCAAACTGGAAGCTGGGAAACTTTACCAAGTGGACCTAACTATGCTCCTAATATGGCATATATTGGTTGGGGACTATATTGTATGAAAACAGTAGATGAAGATTCAGCGAAAAAGAAAGCTGCTTGGTCTGCATGTGCTCATATTGGTGGTAAAGATTTATCACTATGGATGTCAATGTATCCTTCAGGATTCCAACCATATAGAAACAGTCACTTTAATATTGATGAGTGGACTGGTGCTGGTTACACTGAAGCGTTTGCATCAGACTATTTAGCTTCTGAGGCTGATTCTTATAATCACCCTAATGCTGCTATTGAACCACGTATACCTGGTATCTTCCAATACTACAGTATTGCTGAAGACGAACTGTCCAAAATATACGCAGGCCAATATGATGCTCAAACTGGAGCTGATAACATTGCTAAAGCTTGGGATGATATTACAGACCAAATTGGTAGAGAAAGCCAAATTAAGCTTTATAAAGCTTCGTTAGGTATGTAAAAATTTTATTCTAGCGACTTTTTTAAAGTCGCTAGATTTTTTAATATGATTTCCTTGAAATAATGAATGAAATTAAAATAATAGAACGTGACCCTTTATATGTCGTATCTAAATCTAGTGTAAATCCTAAAACTATAAGAGCTGGCAAACTAATAGTTTGGTCTTCTTTTTTATTGATGGTTTTTATTGGGTTAATTCAAGCCTTATATACTTTTGAAAAAATAAATTTTGGTTTCTCAAATTGGAGACCTCTTCTTTATTCATATATTTTGTGGGCTATTGCTATTGGATACTCTCGTGTCCTAATCTACGGTGAAAGAGGTAAAAGAAACTTGTTTATTTTTCCAGCAGTAATGTTCATTATTTCTATTGTTATTTTCCCAATTTTATTTGGATTATATATATCTTTCAGTGATTGGAATTTAAGTTCAATCGATGGACGAAAATTTAATGGCTTAGATAACTTTTATCAAATGATTGCAGATCCATATTATTGGAATGCATTAAAGAATATGATTTACTATATTCTTGCAGTGCTTGTTGAATTTGCAATAGCATTTCTTTTAGCTATATTGTTGAACACACAAATTAGAGGTAGAAAATTCTTTAGAATTGCATTTCTAATTCCACTAATGTTGAGTCCAGTTGCTGTAAGTTGGATGGTAGGTAAATCTATGCTCGAACAACGTTTTGGCCCAGTAGCTAGTTTTGCCAGATGGTTAGGATGGGAAACTCCGACATTTTTTAGTAATCCTGAAATTGCTAGATTAACAATGATGTGTATGGATGCGTGGACATTTATACCACTCATGATAATTATGTTACTAGCAGGTTTGCAGGCATTACCAAAAGAAGTTTTAGAGGCAGCTAAAGTAGATGGTGCAAATAAGTGGACTATGTTTAAAAACATAATTTTTCCTATTATGCTTCCTGTATCTCTTACAACACTAGTTATTAGAATTATTTTTAAACTTAAACTAGCCGATATAATAATCATCGTAACAGCCGGAGGGCCAGGCGGTGCTACTGATAGTGTAACTAGTTTTATAGTAAGAGAATACAGAGACAGATCAAATGTAGGCTATGGAACTCTTTTGTCTTTTGTTTATTTAGTTATAATTATTATATTTATGACCATTTTGATACGTTTTGTGAGTAGATGGTTACAAAGAGAGGCATAATGAAAAAAGATTTACCTGAAAAAATTTTGATTTATGGAATTCTTATATTATGGACATTTATTTGTTTATTCCCAATCTATTGGACAGCTACAACATCTTTTAAAACAGCTGCTAGTGTTACACAGGGCTTACTGATACCATGGATAGATTTTGAACCTGCATGGAAAGGCTGGAAAAATTTAGGACTTTCTCCTGATACTATTTTTACAGAGTCAAATCCAAGAGAAGAATTTCTTGCTCGTTTCTTTAATACTGCGATAATATCTTCTAGCGCATCAGCTTTAGCGGTTATTCTTGGATCATTTGCAGCTTATGGTTTAAGTAGATTTAATTACAAATTTGGTTTTATGCGTAATCCAGATATTTCATTCTTTTTTTTATCTCAATTAATTTTACCTCCAGTTGTTTTAGCTCTTCCATTATTAGTTTTATATAGAGAACTTGATCTTCTAGATACTCACATAGGAATGATAATGATTTATACCTTAACTGTTCTTCCAATTGTAATTTGGATTATGCGAGATCAATTTAATGCAGTACCAATAGAGTTAGAAGAAGCAGCCTTAGTTGATGGTGCAAGTGTTTGGGGTAGTTTTTTTAGAGTAGTTTTTCCTATTGTTTTACCTGGAATTGCAAGTGCATTTATTTTATGCTTAATACTTTGTTGGAATGAATATTTTCTTGCTGCTTTAATCACAAGTACAGATGCTAAAACTATGCCTGTAATGGTTGCTTCACAAATATCTTCTCAAAGTATTAAATGGTGGAATATGGCAGCAATTTCACTAGCTCTATGCTTTCCACTGATAGTTGTAGCTATTTTCTTAGAACGTTATATCGTAAAAGGAATGGCAGCTGGCGCAGTTAAGGGTTAATTATTTAATTTTTTCATTAAATGCTTGGTACTTCCATATAATTCTCTAAAAACCTCATATCCTTTATTATAGACATCTTTATTCTCTAAATTTGCTTTTATTTCATATTCTATTTCATTCCATTTATTAAAGTCACCTTTGTTTAATTCACCAATTGTACAAGCTGAAAGAAACGCATCCCCATACGATGCGCCTATTGTTTTTTTTCTTAAAATTTGATTTAGACCAATAATATCAGAAGTCGTATGTGACCATACTCTATTTTTAGTACCGCCACCTACACTAAATAAGTTTTTTGGCGAGGCATCTAATTCTTTAAATACATCAAAAACATGGTTAGTTCCATACGCAATTCCTTCAAAAATAGATCTATACATATCAGCTCTATTATGAGTAAGATCAAGACCAAAAAAAGTTCCTTTAGCATTTGTATCATGAATTGGAGTACGCTCTCCTGAAAAATATGGAAGAAAAACAATTCCTTTTGAACCAGGAGGTGATTTATCAGCTTCTTTTGCTAATTTAATAAAAATATCATCTCCACTTAATTCCTTTGCAAAATTATTTTTAAACCAATGTGTTAAAGTTCCACTTGTTGCCAATCCTCCCATTGAAGAGTGCTCACCTTTAAAAAGCCAAGGAGAATACCAAAGTCTTTTATCTGATAAAATTTTATCTGTAACTAAAATATAGAACATCGTTGAACCGTACATCATCATCATATCTCCTGCACTAAACACACCCACGCTGATTGCTTCTGCAGCTGCATCAATAGTTCCAGAAGTAACTGTTGTTCCCTCTGCTAAACCTGTTTCTATTGAAGCAGATTTTGAAATTTCTCCAATAATCTCATTTGTCCAAACTAGTTTAGGTAATTTTTCTAAATCAATAATTCCATCATTAAGTTCATTACTCCAAGCTTGTTTATTTATATCATAAAGTGGGCTAACAAAAGCAGCTGAAAAATGATCTATTATATAATTTCCAGTTAATTTAAAATTTATAAATCCTGTACCATTCACAATCTTATTTGTTTTAGCATAAACATCTGGTCTATTATTTTTTAACCATAAAATCTTTGGTCCTACCTGTTGTGAAGTTAAAACATTTCCATTAAATTGCATAATTTTTTCTTCGCCAATTGAAGAATTCAACAGATCTATTTCTTTATGAGCTCTAGTATCAACACCGTAAAGTACTGCGTTCATTAACGGATTACCTTCTTTATCAAGAGGGAGCATACAAGGCCCAATGGTGCTAGCTGATACAGCTAAAATATCTTTAGGATTGCATTTTGAATCTTTGATAAGTTTATTAGATACATAAGTAAAATCACCCCACCAATCTTCAATTGGTCTATGTTCAGCCCAACCACTTTGGGGCACAATCATTTCATGTTTTCTTGCAGCTTGAGAAATTATTTCTCCACTTTTATTTACTATGACACCTTTCGTTTCATAAGTACCTATATCTATCCCAAGAAAATATTTTTCTGACATTAAGAATTACCTTACAAGTTTAAAATTTTTATCTATTTTATTTATAGCAGTTAAAATAAGGTTTTTTAAATCAATAAGATCGTTTAAATTACAAACTTCTCTTGATGAATGTGAATAACGCATTGGAAAACCTACATCAATAGTAGCAATTCCTTGATTTGCAAATTGCACATAGGAAGCATCAGTTAATATTCCTGAAGCTACACTTCTCTGTAAATTTATTTTTTTTAATTTTGCTGATTTTTCAAAGACTTCAACGATAGATTTGTGAGGTATAACGCCATTTAAAGTTCCTCGTCCGTGAAAAGAAAATAAACTAATACAAGGTCCTTTTCCCAGGATAATATCACTTGTATCTGTCATGTCAGAAGTATCTGATGATAATGAAAGATCTACTTGAATAGCAATTTCAGGTTTTAAAGAATTTATGACAGGAAGAATCCCTCTTAAATTAAATTCTTCTTGAACAGAAAAAACAATATGTACTGTGGGTCTTTTTTTTAATTTCATTAATGAGATTGCTACATTTAAAATTACTACACAACCTGCTCTATCATCTAGTGAGGAACCACAAACATTATTATTAGATAGTTTCTTATAGTATGGAGCGTAGGTAACTGGACTACCAATTTCAATCCCATTTTTTAAAACATCACTTTTATTTTTAAAACCTGCATCAACATATATATTTTTAATAGGTGTAACATTATATTTTTCATCTGGCTTTGTTGCATGATGAGACTTATTTCCAATAATACCTTTTATTAATTCGTTATTGTTATTAACAATAACAATATCTTGAGAAGCTAGAGATTTTTCTGGAATACCTCCCACTCTTTCAACGCGAAGAAACCCATTATTTTCAATTTTTTTTACAACAAATCCAAGTTGATCCATATGTGCGAAAAGAATAACAGAGGGCAAGCTTTCATCACCTTGCATTGTACAAATCAAATTTCCTAAAACATCACTAGTTGTATTAAGTGAATTTTTTTTAAGGTATTTTTTAAGATAATTTCTTACATTAATTTCATAACCTGATAAACCTGAAATTAAAACTAGATCTTCCAGTGTTTTACTAAAAGAATTAATTTCTTTTGTATTAGGCATTTTTTCTAATAGATCTAACTTTAGTCATAAATTTTTTTGCTCTATTTAAATCTACATTTTTCCAAGTATCACCATTTATTTTTAAAGAAGAACCAATGATTGCGCCATCTGTTATTCTAAGAATTTCTTCAACATTTTGTAAATTAACACCAGTGTTTGCAAGAACGGGAGTACTAGGTATTATTTTACTTACTTCTTTTATTTCCTCTAAATTAGCTGATTGACCAGTAATTTGCCCAGACACTAATATTGCATCTGGAATAGAAGAAAAAACAGTACTTTCTGCTCTTTCTGCTACTGTTCTTTTGTCTAAAGAATACGCAAACTCCGCAGAGATATTGTAATACATTTGTATATCTTTTCTGCCTAGAGAATTTCTATAACGCATTGCTTCACCTGCATTAGGACTCCACGTACCCATATCCGAAGCATATGTTCCTGTAAATATTTCACGAACAAATTTTGCATTAGTTGATACTGCTAAAGCTATTGTGCTCATTGGGTCCCATAAAACATTTACTCCAAAGGGAATACTAATTTTTTCTGAAAGTTTACCAATCATATAAGACATTGTTGATAATGTAGCACTATTGACTTTTAATTCATAAGGACGATCATTTTCATTTCCAAACATTACTGCATCTACGCCAGCTTTTTGCAAGTTTATTAAATCTTTTTCAACGGATTGATAAATAAAATGTAAACCTTTTTTTTCATCATATAAAGGCGAACCAGGAAGGGCAGGAAAATGAACCATTGCTATTATTGGTTTTTTTGTTTTAAATAGTTTAAAAAAATTTTTTTTCATAATTTAAAGAGCTTCGGCTTTGAAAAGAGAGTGAACATTTTCAATTCTTGCTTTTTCTAAATCCTTATCCTCAATATTTAATTTTTGTTCTATAAATTTTTCTATAGCATTAATCAATGCATATGCATCAAATCCGTAATATTTTGTCAAATATTGTTTAGATCCACCATGAGCAAAAGTATCTTGAAGACCAAGTTTAATTAATTTTTTTGATAAACCATATTTTGATATTATTTCTGATATAGTTGTTCCTAGACCGCCATTTATTAAATGATTTTCCATTGTTATCACTCCATATTTGATATTTGATATTAAATCTAAAATTTTTTCCTCATTAAATGGTTTAAAAGTATGAACATGTAAATGTAAAATTGAAATGCCTTCACTTATTAAGGAAGCTCTTGCTCTTAAAGCTTCTTCTGTACAAATTCCAGATGTAATAAGTAAAATATCAGATCCAGAATTTAAGTTTCTAATTTCACCTATTTTTAGTGGACTATTAAACAATCTTGGAACACTGCCTCTAAGTATCCGACAATAAACAGGTCCATCAATACTATCAGCTTGTTGACATATACTTTCAACTTCAGTTGCATCACCTGTCTCAATCACTGTCATATTTGGTATTGTTCTCATAACTGAAATATCTTCAATTGCTTGATGAGTCATACCGGCTGGAGTTGTAATACCTGGTAAAAAACCCATAATTCTAACTCTTCTTCTTGGATAAGCAATAGACGCCAATAATTGGTCGTATGGTCTTCGGTAAGCAAACACTCCAAATGTGTGAATGAAAGGAGTAAAACCACTCATAGCTAAGCCTCCAGCAAAACTCATCATATTTTGTTCTGCCATTCCCATAGAAACAAACTGTTCTGGATACTCGTCCCGAAATGTGTCTACTTCACACGAAGAAGTAAGATCACCAGATAGACATAAAATATTTTTGTGTTTTGAAGCATACTTTTTAAATGATGTACCATAAGGTTTGTTAACTATCTCAGTCATATTAGTATTTTATAGGGTCAATCCCCAATTCTTTTGAAATTTCTATATTCATTTTATTTCTCTCTTCTTCAGATTTAAATCTAACGTAATGAAGTCTTGGGAATCTAGTTTTTAAAAAACTCATTCCTTTGTAGGGTGATGTTCTTGCAAGTATTATTAAGGGCTTACCATCATGCTTCTCTTTTTTTGCTTGTCTCATAGCATTAATGTCATGACCATCAATTTCAATACATTTTGCACCAAAAGAATTTATTTTTTTATTTATATCGCCTATATTTAAAACATCTGACATAGCACCATCAACCTGTTGCTCGTTTACATCAACAATAGCCCATAAATTTTCTAATTCATAAAAAACACTGACTTGAAGAGCTTCCCAGATTTGACCCTCTTGTAATTCACCATCTGACATAAACACACAAGTTGATCCTTTTTCATTATTTAATTTTCTACCATATGCTATGCCAGCTGCTGTTGATAAACCTATTCCTAATGTACCATTGTGCATCTCCATACCTGGTGAGTGCTCTGCTCCAATTATCTCTACTGAAGAACCATCTTTATTAAACATTGATAATCCATCTTCAGACATTCGACCAACCTCAATTAAGGTTGCATAAGCTACTAATGCATAATGTGCTGGAGCAAAAATAAGTCGATCATATTCTGAGGTCGCTGGTCCATTGTAACCAGCACCTGTTTTATAATTTTTATTTGATGCACTTGGGACACCTTGAAATTTTTCTGGTGTACTTGGTGCAATCGAGTCACCTAAATTTAATGCCTCATTGTATATCCAAGCTAATTGTTCTGCAGACGAGCAAGCTTGACTAAGATAAGCACCATTGTTCTTAATGCAATGTTCAAATACTCTTCGTCTTATGCCTAAAGCAATATTTTCTGAACTTAGTGTATTTTTCACTTATTCAATTAAATAATCCAGACAGATCCGTCAGGTTTTAAAACACCTTTAGTAAACATAAAACACCCGTAAGGTCTAGTGTCACTTGTAGTTATAACAGCCATTGTTTTTTTAGCTTCAACATAAAATTTTTGACGTTCAATAGATCCTATTTTCCAATTATCACCCGAAACTTTTTTTACAGTATCAATAAGATCTTGATGTACTTCGTTGATTTCATCTGGTTTACCATCTATTTCCATTCTCTCAATTGGGTGAGGAATGAAACTGTCTAAAGGAAAATGGCTTAGTAAAGCTTCCGCTGCCTCTGGTATACTTAATCCATCCATACGATAAAGTTTGTTTGCATGAGAATACGATGGAAAATTTGCATCGCTTAGAACAAATTTATCTCCATGTCCCATTGATCTAATAAGCTGAAGAATTTCAGGACTTATAAGAGGGTTTACATTAATTAACATAATTTTACTCCTTTTTTGGATTAAAATTATATCACATTACTCGCCGTAAGGTATCCAAATATTTTTAATTTGAGTGCTTTCATAAAGAAATTCATTTAAAAATATTTCCTCATTATTTAACCAATTAACATTTTTTGCTTTAGGACACCAATATCTTTTTAAGTTAGAAACAGAATAATTGATTACTTTTTTTCTTTCATTATCACTTTCACTAAATAACCATACACCGTCAATATTTTCATGTTCAGAAATTATCTTATTTAAACTGTCCTGTTTACTTGTTAAAATATTTATATAACCTTCAGGAATATCAGAAGTTTCTAACAATTGATACATTTCTGATGCAATCAAAGATGTTTTTTCTGCTGGTATAATAATATTTGCATTACCTGTTGCAAAATTAGAAGCCAGGATAGTTACTAAACTTAAAAGGGGAAATTGATTATTCAGAATTGAAGCTATAACTCCAATAGGTTCTTTCACAGCAAGTGTTAATCCTCTAATTGGAGGGTTGTGAATATGGCCTTCAAATTTATCTGCCATAGAAGCATAATAAAAAATTCTTTCTTTAGCAGTGTTAAATTCTTCTAATGCATCTTTTTTATCTAGACCTGATAACAAGGATAATAATTCTATAAAATTTTTTTCCTTATCTTGAAGATTTTCAGCTAAATAAAATAAGATTTGAGATCTATTAAAGTTTTTTAATTGTTTATTAATTACCTTGGAAGCAATTTCAACAGTATCTCTAATATCTTTTCTATTTGCATTAGGAATATCACAAATAAATTTATTTTTATGATCATAAATTGAAAAAGAGTATCCACTATCTGGTCTTTTTTGCTTGCCACCTATGTATAGTTTAGGTGTTTTATCAATTAAATTATTTTTAACATTAGTTTTTTTAGATATTTTTCTTGGTTTATTTAAGATAGGAAGTTCGTACTTAATATAAGCTCTTATACCTTCTGAACCACCTTCTCTTCCAAAACCACTTTCCTTGTAACCACCAAAACCGCATGAAGCATCGAAAAGATTAGTTGAATTTATCCAAATGACTCCAGCTTTAATTTTTGGAGCAATATCTAAAGCTAAGTTGATATTCTCAGACCAAATACTTGCAGCGAGTCCATAAGGTGTATTATTAGCAATTGCAACTGCTTCACTTGGCGTTCTAAATGATAAAGTTGTCAATACTGGGCCAAAAATCTCAACTTGCGCTATAAACGATGAAGGTGTTACATTTGTAAATAAAGATGGTGGATAAAACAATCCATCTGTTGGACAAGACCATGATGGTTGCCAAAGTTTATTTCCCTCCTTTTCGGCTTTTTTAACGAGTTGATTAATTTTTTGTAGCTGGATTGGCGCAACTATTGCACCAATATCAATAGATTTATCTAAAGGATCACCTACTCTAAGTCTTTCCATTCTGGCTTTTAATTTTTTTATGAATGATTTTTCAATACTTTCCTGGACAAGTAATCTTGAACCAGCACAACAAACCTGTCCCTGATTAAACCAAATTGCATCGACAATACCTTCAACTGCACTATCGAGGTCAGCATCTTCAAACACTATAAAAGGAGACTTCCCACCCAGTTCCATAGTTAATTTTCTATCGGGATCTTGGTTTTGATAAATTATTTTTTTTCCAACTTCTGTTGATCCTGTAAAGGCAATTTTTTTGATATCTTTATGGTTTGTAATATGTTCACCTGTTGAGCCGTCACCAGTAACTATATTAATAACTCCTTCTGGAATATTTGCTTTTTGACACAATTCTGCAAAGAATAAAGCAGTTAGAGATGTATATTCGGCAGGCTTCAAAACAACAGTATTTCCTGTAGCCAATGCAGGTGCTACTTTCCATGCTAACATTAGTAATGGAAAGTTCCATGGAATTATTTGACCAATTACACCAATAGGGTGATTTTTAGTATTTATATCTTTTGAAGACCAGCCAGCATGATAATAAAAATGTCTTGCAACAAGAGGTATATCAATATCTCTTGTTTCTCTAATAGGTTTTCCATTATCTATAGTCTCTAAAACAGATAAAAATCTTGAATTTTTTTGTATCATTCTAGCTAAGGCATATAAATATTTTGATCTCTCAAATGATGATAATTTAGACCATTTTGGAAATGCTTTTTTTGCAGCTTTGACTGCCAAATCCACATCCTTTTTTGTAGAAACAGACAGTTTGCCTAAATTTTTTTTATTACTAGGATTAATTATATTTAATTTTTTATTTCCTGATGATCTAATAAATTTATTATTAATAAAGATTTTAGTTGGGCTAGATAATCCTTTAATCCAAGAATAAACTTCTTTATCATCTTCAGGTGCTGGACCATAAGATAGTGTTTTGAAATTTTTAATAACTTTGTCCATATTAACCTAATGCCAATTTTTCTTTATTTGCATATCGCCCACTTGTATAATGATATAATTGTCTTTCTATATCAATTAATAAACTAGAAGCACCAATTCGCAATAATTTAGGGTTTATCCATTCAAAACCCAGTTCTTCAGCTACTAAAATTAAAAATTCTAAAACAGATTTTGATGTTGATATTCCACCTGCTGGTTTAAAGCCAATTTTTTTTCCTGTTTTATTATAAAAATCTCTTATCATTCGTAACATTACAAGACTGTTGTTTAAGTTAGCATTCACACTTTCTTTCCCAGTTGATGTTTTAATAAAATCAGCACCAGCCATCATACAAACAAGTGAAGCTTTTGCAACATTGCGAAGTGTTTCTAAATCGCCTACACCAAGAATTGCCTTTACTTTAATACCACCTGCCGTTTTTTTAAATTCTCTTACTTCATCGTATAATTTTTTCCAATTATTTTGAAGAACAAAACCACGATTAATAACTATATCGATTTCATCTGCTCCATCTCTAATTGAATCACTAATTTCTTTTTTTCTAGTTGCAAAAGAAGATAGTCCTGCAGGAAATCCAGTTGAAACTGCAGCAATAGGAATTTTATTTTTTACCAGAGTTTTACAATCTTTAATAAGGTGATGGTATACGCAAACAGCTCCAACCTTTATATCATTTGAACTCAAGTTAAGATCATGTAAAATATTTTTATCTATTGGATTTAGAGCTTTATTACACAATCTTTCTACTTTGCCAAAGGTATCATCACCACTTAAAGTAGTCAGATCAATTAATGTAATTGCTTTTAAAAGCCAGGCAACTTGAAATTCTTTTTTTACTGTTCTCCTTTTTGTAAGTGTTGCTGTACGACGTTCAACAGCACTTAGATTAATTTTTATATTATTAACCCAACTTGTATCAAGATCAAAAAATATTTTGTTTGCCATCTATTTATATTTTTTCATCCTTTAATGGTCTATTTAAAAGTTTAATTAATTCTTCTTTTAAATTATATCTTTTGTAGATTATATTATAAATTGCTTCCATTATCGGCATGTCAATTTTTTTTTCTTTAGCAATATTATAAACTGCTTCTACTGTGTAATATCCTTCAGTAACTTCCTGTGAAACAAGCAAATCAGAAAAATTTTCATATTTGGATGAAGCAATCTTGATTCCAAATTTAGTATTTCTTGAGTTATTTGAGCCACAGGTTAGAATTAAATCACCTAATCCAGATAAACCAAAAAGTGTATGTTTATTAGCTCCAAATTTTTCTGCAAATCTTGTCATTTCAGCAAATGATCTTGTTATCAAAGCACTCTTAGCATTTTCACCTAAAGTTAATCCTTCTGCAATTCCAGCTGCTATTGCATAAATATTTTTTAAAGACCCACCAATTTGTGTACCAATTAAATCATTTGAAAAGTAAATTCGAAAATTTTTATTATCAATTAAATTTGATATTTCTTCAAAATTTTTTTTATTTTTTGTTGCTAAAGTAACAGCAGTTGGTAGATCCTGGGAAACTTCATTTGAAAATGAAGGGCCAGATAAAATACTTATTTTTTTATATGATACTACATCTTTAATAACTTCTGTCAAAAATTTGGAGGATGAAATTTCAATACCCTTTGAGCATATAACTATATGTTTATTCTTACTATCTAGGTCAGATGTTTTAAGAACTTCTCGAATTTTTTGTGCTGGTAGAGCTATAAATATAAATTGAACATTTCTTAAAAAATTTATATCAATTGTGGCAGAGACATTACTGTTAAAAGAGGTATATTTTAATTTAGGATTTATTTTGTGCTCATTAATTGATTTAACAACATTTTCATCTCGCGCATAAATAATCACTTTATTTTTACTAAGTATTCTAGCAAGTGCACTACCCCATACACCACCACCTATAATTCCAACTGACATATTTTGCTGTTTATCTCCTGAGACAAATGAAGTCAATTTATGGTTTTTGGCTAAAATTATGGGTATTTTTTGAAAAAAACTGCATGATTGATTTTTGTAACTAGTATATGAGGTAGATTATATAAAAGTATACTTTTTTGGAGGAAATATGAAAAAATTACTTCTAGCTGTTATTGTAAGTTTGTCGACTATTTCGACTGCTTCTTTAGCAGAAATTAAAGTGGGAATTATTCTAGGTTTTACCGGACCAATTGAATCTTTAACTCCTGCTATGAGAGATGGTGCTAGAATGGCATTTGATGAAGCATCAAACTCAGGAAATCTTTTAGGTGGACAAACAATCACTATATTAGAAGGTGACTCAACTTGTGCAGACTCTGCTGCTGGAACAGCTGCAGCTGAAGACTTAGTTGCTCAAGGTGTTACTGCAATAATGGGTGCTGACTGTTCCGGTGTAACGGGTGCAATTAATGCAAATGTTGCAGTTCCTAATGGAATTTTAATGGTATCACCATCTGCAACTTCACCTGGTCTAAGTAAAGTTCCTGATAATGGAACTTTTTGGCGTACAGCTCCATCTGATGCAAAAGGTGGACAGGTACTTGCAAACCTTACACTAAGTAAAGGAATTGAGAGTATAGCAATTACTTATACTAATAACGACTATGGTAAAGGTCTCGCAGAAGTTTTTGAAAGAACATTTACCTCTGGTGGTGGAACTGTAACTATAGTTGCCTCACACGAGGAGGATAAAGGTGATTATTCTTCAGAAGTTGGTGTATTAGCATCCGCTGGTGGAGATGCTTTATTAGTAGTTGGTTATCTTGACGGTGGAGGACTAGGGATTATTGAAGGATCTCTTGACTCTGGTGCCTTTGATACTTTCGTGATGTCTGATGGTATGATTGGTCAATCAATTGTTGATGCAATTGGACCGGATCTAGAAGGAGCATTTGGATCTTTACCAGGTGCAATTTCAAAAGGTTCTGAAAAATTCAGCGACTTAGCTGCTGCCAACGGTTTAGATGCCAGCAGTCCTTTTGTAGGTGAGTCGTATGACGCTGCAGCAATTATTGCACTTGCAATTCAAGCTGGTGGATCTGCTGACAAGCAATCAATTCTAAACAATATTAAAAAAGTATCTAATGCTCCAGGTATTATCATCAACCCTGGCCAATTATCATACGGTTTACAGATGTTAGCTGCTGGTAAAGAAATTGATTACCAAGGTGCTTCAGACGTAGAATTTAATGCGTTTGGTGATGCAAATGGTGCTTTCAAAGAAGTTGAAGTACGAGGTGGATCATTTGTTACTGTCGGAGCTCTTTAATATTATTTGTTAAATAATTATCTTAAAAACCCAGTATTTATACTGGGTTTTTTTATAAATAATTAGCTATTATATTTTTTTACAACAACTTTAACTTAAATTTTAATTATTAATTTATGGATAAAATAATTTGGATTGCTTCTTATCCAAAAAGTGGAAATACTTTCTTACGTTTTTTGATATCTTCATTGATCTATTCTGATGATGGTAATTTTGATTTTGATATAATCAAAAATATTAGACAGTTTGATATCTATAAATATTTTAGTTTCGTTGAAAATTTAAACTATGCAGACTCTAAGAATTTAGATAAACTTGATATAATATCGAAATACTGGTTAGAAGCTCAAAAAAAATTTTTTAACGTAGAAAAAAAATTTATTTTTAAAACTCATTCAGCAAACCTTAAAGTTAATGGTTATAATTATACAGATGAAAATAGAACTCTGGGCTTAATATACATTGTTAGAGACCCAAGAGATATTGTTATTTCATACTCACATCATACTGGAACAAGTATTGATTATAATATCAATAAATTATTTGATAATAAAGTTACTTTGTTAAATTCAAAACGTAGAATTAAGGTAATACTTTCAAGATGGGATACACATATAAAATCATGGTCATTATTAAACGTAAAAAAATATATCATTAAGTATGAAGACTTAATAAATAATACAGAAAAACATTTCTTAGAATTAATTGACTTTATTAGAAAAGATTTAAAAATACAGTTTAAACTCAATTCTAAAAAATTTAATAATATTATTACAAATACCTCTTTCAAAAAACTTCAAGAAAATGAAAATATAATAGGTTTTGATGAAGTTTATAAAGGAAAGTTTTTTAGGAAAGGTTTGTCTAAACAATGGGAGAATATATTATCAGAAGATCAAAATATAAAAATAAAAAAAGAATTTTACATTACGTTAAAGAAATTTAATTATATTTAAGTAACAGATAATTTTTATTTTACAAAGTATAAGTTATGCATTTAAATTACGAATGTCTAACTTTCTCAGGAATTATTCCTTTAGGACGATAACGTAAAATTAATAATAATATTAACCCCATAAATAAATATCTAAAATAAGGAACGCTATTAAGTAAATGTAATTTTAAAGCATTAGTTGGCTCTAATCCTGCTGTAAATTGATTGATAATAAATGTTGTAAGTGGCGCTGCTTCAATCCAAGAAAACCATATGACAAAACCACCAAATATAGCACCTAAATTATTTCCACTACCACCTACAATAACCATAATCCAAATAATAAAAGTGAAACGGAGTGGTCGATATCCTGAAGGAGTAAATAATCCATCCAAAGTAACAAGCATTGCACCTGCAACACCTACAATTGCAGCCCCTATTACAAAAATAATTAGATGTTGTTTCACAACATCTTTACCCATTGCATTTGCAGCAGTTTCATTATCTCTTATAGCTCTCATCATCCTTCCCCATGGAGATAATTGAGCTTTGTTTGCAAAATAGAAAATTATCAACATAACAATCAGAAATAAAATAGCGTAAGATAATTTTACAAAAATTCCCGAACCATCAATAATGAGGTTGTTTAATACTTGTTGTCTATCACTGAGATCAATAATATTATTTAACTTTGATGAATTGAGATATGCAACTAAATTTATAAACCAATCTGCGTTTTGTAAATCAATTTCATAGGGAACTGGTCTCTTTAGACCCATGACATTTTTTACCCCTCTAGATAACCATTCTTCATGTTTTAGAACACTAACAACTATTTCTGAAATTCCAAGAGTAACAATAGCAAGATAATCTGATCGTAATCCAAGAGCTACTTTACCAATTACAAATGCAACACCTGCAGCAAATAAACCTCCTACTATCCAAGAGAATATTATTGGTAATCCAAGGCCCCCTAAAAAACCTGCTATTGCTGGATTAACATCTTCAATATTATGTGTGGCGTTTAAATAAAAGTGTCTGATAATTAAAATACCAAAGAAAATTATGAGAGAATTTAAAATATACCTATTTCTTTTTTGGATTATCGTTTTATTAATATACATTACAGCAATCACCAATAGGACAAGTAAAGCAAAACTGATACCTAACCCTCTACCTCCTGCCTGCCAAGACTCAGCAATGGGAGGGTAAGAAACAAGAACTGCAGCTAGTCCACCCATGGCAAGAAAACCCATTACACCAAAATTAATTACTCCTGCATAACCCCAAGAAATATTTACTCCCATTGTCATTATTGCTGAAATAATACACATATTTAAAATTACTAAACTTACTGACCAACCTTGAATGAAGCCTACAAAAATAAAGAGAGAGATCATTATTGTAATAGCTAACCATTCATATCTTTCAAACTTCATCACAAGACTCTTCCCTTAAATATGCCTGATGGTCTTATCAATAAAACAATGACCAAAATTGAAAATGATACAGCAAATTTATAGTCTGTTGAAAGTAATTGTACTAGACCTGTTGGTTCTATAGAACTTGGAAGTAGATAGACAAAGAATTTTTTATAAGCATACGTGACCATAATTTCTGAAAATGCGATGATATAACCGCCTACTACAGCTCCAAATGGGCTGCCAATTCCTCCAACAATTGCAGATGCAAATATTGGTAAGACTAAATTGAGATAAATGATTGGCTTATAACTTTTATCTAATCCATAAAGTGTACCTGCAACACATGCCAGAACGCCAACAATAATCCATGTAGTAAAAACTACTCTATCAGGATTAATTCCAGACAATAATGCTAAATCTTCGTTATCAGAAAATGCTCTCATTGATTTTCCAGTTTTTGTTTTTTGCAAAAACCAGAAAGTAAAAGTTAAAAGCAAAATAGTAATTAAAATTGTAATAACTTGAGACGATTTTAATGCTAATCCTTCATTTAAACCGGTCATTACTTTAAATTGTTTGGCTTTCATTATAAATTTCTGTCCATCAGAAAATTTTATAGTTTCAGTTCCAATTATAATTCTAATTATTGCATTTATTACGAACATAACCCCTATTGAAACCATTGCTAAAACAACAGGAACACTTTTTTGATATCTGTAATATTGAAAAACAAATTTATCAGAAATAATGCATAAGATAATTGTTGCAATTATTCCTACAGGTAAAGCTAACAAGGCAGTTGGTAGAATTCCTAAACCAATATTTTGTGATTGAAAAAACCACGTAAATAAAATTGTTATCATGGCCCCAAATGACATGATTTCCCCATGAGCAAAATTAGCAAAACGAAGTATGGCATAAACGAATGTAACTCCAAGTGCTCCAAGTGCGAGTTGAGAGCCATAAGAAATGCCTGGAATTATGATAAAATTTAGAAGAACAATTATTGAATTTAGAACATCAATCATTTTAACCTCCTAAAAATGACTTTCTAACTTCTGGATTATTTAATAATTCTTCACCTAAACCTTCTCTACTATTTTTTCCATTAACTAATACGTATCCTCTATCAGCAATACCAAGTGCTTGTTTTGCATTTTGTTCAACCATTAATATGCCAACACCAGTTTTACGAACTTCAATGATTCTTGAAAATAACTCATCCATTACTATTGGTGATACTCCTGCAGTTGGTTCATCTAACATTAAAATTTTAGGCTTAGTCATAAGTGCTCTTCCAAAAGCTACTTGTTGTCTTTGACCACCGGATAATTCTCCTGCACTTTGATTTCTTTTTTCCTTTAAAATAGGAAAAAGATCATAAACATCATTAATGGTATGCATAATATCATCCTCTCTTAAGAATCCTCCCATTTCTAAATTTTCTTCAACTGTCATACCAGTAAATACATTGTTAGTTTGAGGAACAAACGCCAATCCTAAATTAATTCTATTTTGTGGTAACATTGAAGAAATTTCTTTATTTGAATATTCAACAGAGCCTGAAGTCAAACTTAGCATACCAAGTAGTGCTTTCATTGCTGTTGATTTGCCAGCTCCATTTGGACCAACGATAACTACAATTTCACCTTCATTAACTTCTAGATTAATATCTTTAATAATATCGACACCTCCATATCCAGCTGTTAAATTTTTACCAATTAAATTATTCATAATATTCTAATTCTTATTAATACCTTTACCTAAATAAGCTTCTATAACTGTATCGTTATTTTTCACTTCATTAAAACTTCCTTTAAATAAAACTGAACCTTCGGCCATCACAATTACAGGATCACAAATTTTTTCTATCAGGTCCATATCATGTTCAATTACGAAAAAAGTATACTTCTTTTCTTTATTTAATCTTAATATCGCATCAGTAATTTCATTAAGAAGTGTTCTATTTACTCCAGCTCCTACTTCATCAAGTAAAACGATTTGAGGATCAACCATCATAGTTCTACCTAACTCAAGTAATTTTTTTTGACCACCAGATAAGTTTCCTGCAAGTTCTTGCGTTAAATGATTAAGGTTTAAAAAATTTATTACTTCAATAGCTTTTGCTCTTATTTTCTCCTCTTGTTGTTTTACTTTTGAATTATTAAATATAGCATAAGATAATTTTTCTCCAAATTGATTTGGAGGAACCATCATTAAATTCTCTAAAACTGTTAGAGTTGAAAATTCATGGGCAATTTGAAAAGTTCTTAAAACTCCTTTTGCAAATAACTCATGTGGTTTTAAATAAGAAATGTCTTCATTATTAAGGATTATATTTCCATCATCTGGATCATATAATCCAGCAATTGTATTGAATAAGGTAGTTTTTCCTGCTCCATTTGGACCAATTAAACCTGTAATTGAGCCCATTTCAACTTTCATTGATGCATTATGGACAGCTTTTAATCCTCCAAAAAACTTGTTTACATTGTTTATTTCAAGCATTGTTTAGTTTTTTAATATTAGCATTAAGTTCCATATTCAGGACAAGACCTATAGAAATCATAATAGAAAGCATTGCTGAGCCACCATATGAAACTAATGGAAGAGGAATACCTACAACCGGCATCAAACCTGAAACCATTGATATATTCATTATAACATAAATAAATATATTTGTGCCCACACCAATACTCAATATACGACCAAAAATATGATTTGACTTAATGCTAACATAAAAGCAAATTGTAATAACCAGAAAAAAAAGCAAAATAATAAACGTGGTACCTATAAACCCAAACTCTTCACCAATTAGTGTAAAAATAAAATCAGTTTGCTTTTCCGGCAAATATTGAAGGTAAGATTGTGTTCCCTCTAAAAATCCTTTACCTGAAAAACCACCTGAACCTAAAGCAATTTTAGATTGAATTAGTTGATAACCTCTTCCTAAAACATCATCTTCAGGATTAAGAAATGATATTAGTCTATCTTTTTGATACGGTTTTAAAAATTTTATTAATAAAGGAATTGAAAAAATTACTGCACTAGCGCCTACAGCAAATTTCCAGATTTGGACACCGCTTGCAAACAAAATAAATATACCCAAAATTACAATACTAAGAGCGGTGCCTAAGTCAGGTTGAAGTACAACAAATAGAAAGGGTAGAAATAGAATTAAAAATGGAAATAAAAGATTAATAATACTCTTAACTTCACTAAATTTTAAATCATTATAAAATCTAGCCAATGCTATTATTATTGTAATTTTAATAAGTTCTGATGGCTGCAAACTAAATCCAAATATATTTATCCACCTAGTTGCACCCTTGCCAAATACACCAATTATTTCTACGGATAATAATAATAAAAAACTAAATATAAAAATTATATAAGCATATTTGTAAATTAATTTTATATCTATGAAGGCAATTACTATTGCTAAAAATAATAAAATTGATAACCTGATTAAATGTCTAGAAGCCCATGGACTATAAGAGCCTCCTGCTGCAGAATACAAGCCTGCAGCACCTATAATAGATATTAATAAAATTAAAAAAATTAGTAGGTAATTTAAATTTTGGATTTTTAAAAACATTAGATCTTATTTTTATTAATAAATTCAAATACTTGTTTAGCAATTGGTGCAGCTGTTGAAGCGCCTGAACCTCCGTGCTCAATTACAACAGATATTGAATATTTGGGTTTATCGTATGGCATATAACCAACAAATAAAGCGTGATCTCTTTTATTCCATTCAACTTCTTTTTTTCTAAAGTCGTCACTTTCTCTTTCTGCTACAGTGATACGAGTTACTTGAGAAGTTCCAGTTTTACCTGAAAAATAAACTTCGTCTGACTTAGATTTAAAAGCAGTTCCTTTATTTTCATTTACAACTTTAAACATAGATTTTTTAACAACATTGATTGCACTTTTATATTTTTCTAGTCTTTTAAAATTATCTATTTTTCCATCATTTATCAATTTAGGGGCAATCACTTTACCATCAGATGCTATAATTGATGTCATATTTGCTAATTGTAAAGGATTGGTCAAAACAAAACCTTGTCCTATTGCTGAAATCAAAGTTTCTCCAGGATACCAACTTTCATCAAGATTTTCCTTTTTCCACTTTTTAGAAGGAATAATTCCTTTTTTTTGATTCGAAAGAGGTATGTTATAAACTTGTCCTAATCCAAATTCTTTCGCAACTTTAGATATTCTATCAATTCCAACCTGTTTTGAAATTTCATAAAAAAATACATCACATGACTCTGTAATAGCTTTTTCAACATTCATTGTTCCGTGACCATTTGTTTTCCAACAATGATATAATCGATCACCTAATGAAACTTTTCCCCCACAAAAATGTGAGGTAGATTCATTAATGACACCGTGGTAAAGAGCTGCAATAGCAACAACCATTTTAAAAGTTGATCCTGGAGAATATAAACCTTGTATACTTCTAAAAGTCAAAGGTGAAAGTTTATTCTCAAGAATAGAATTCCAATAATCTTTATTTGGTTTTTTTATTATTTTATTTGGATTATAAGAAGGTGTTGACGCCATACAAAGTACATGACCATTTTTAACATTCATCACAACTATAGATCCCGCTCTGTGAGAATTTAAAAGATTTAATGCATATTCTTGTAATCTTAAATCTAAAGTTAGTTTTATGTTTTTTCCCTGTTGACTATCTAATCGTGATATTTCTCTTATTATTCTTCCTGAAGAATTAACTTCTATTTCTCTTTGCCCAGACTTCCCAACCAATATTTCATTAAAACTCTTTTCAATACCTTCTTTCCCAATATCTAAATTTGGCATATTGGTAATAAATGGTAATGAGAGCTCTTTTTCGTTTGGTTTATTAATGTAGCCCAACAGGTGTGAAAATATATTTTCAGAGTTATATATTCTCATATAATCTTGTGAAATAAAAATACCCTCAATATCAAATTTTTTTGACTCAATTTTTTCTAAATCTTCCCAATTAATATTTTCAAAGATTTTAATTTTTTCAAATTTTTTTACTTTTTTGCTTAATTCAATAATTTTTCTTTTTTTGGGAAAATCAATTTTTAATATATTTGAAATTTGATTTAGTGTTTTGTTTATATTGGATGTATTTTCAGGAATAACGTAGATATCAAAGACCTTTTTGTTATTAGCTAATATATTATCATTTGTATCTAATATTTTTCCTCTTAAGGGATAAAGTATTTCAACATCAATTTGATTATTTTTTGAGAGAGTTTTATATTTTTCTGAACTTTTAATTTGAATATTATAAAGCCTCCATCCAACTATTGTAAATAAAGAAAGCTTTAAAACATAGAGTACAAAAGATCTTCTATTTAAGACAGTAAATTGTTTTTTATCATCAGAATAGAACATTTATTTATTTAATTTATTTAAAATAGTAACTATTGGAATAAAAATTATAATAGATATTACTAAATAATTAAATAGATGAGAAATTGTAAAGTATATATTATTAAGAAAGTAAGACAAAAGTATTTCAATATATAAAATTAGATTCAATGATATAAATATTATTAAACTTATTTGATTAGAAGTTAACAATAATAGATATTTTTTAAATAAAAGATAAATTGATAAAATTACCATAAAACTAATTAAATGACTTCCTATAGAATTTAAGAGAATTATATCGAATAAAATTCCATAAATAAAACCTAAAATGTAGTGAGTGTAATGATAATAATAAAATAAAAAATAAATAAATGTAAGGTGAAATAGAAAATAAAATAGAATATTTATAATTTCAATATGTAATAAAGAATTAACACTTATTGAAAACGAAAATAATAATATTATGTTAAAGATAAAATAAGTTTTAAAAACTTGTAAACCCACTTTTATTTAGATGTAACAATTTGAACATAATCAATACTATTAAAATCTACAAAAGGTAAGACGTAAAATCTATCCTTTTCTATTTTTGCAATTTTACCAACTAGTAAATCAACGGGAAAAATTTCTGCAGTGCCACTAGTGACAACAATATCGCCAATTTTTGGTATTTTATCATTTTTTATAAAATTACTTACTAGATACTTGTTATCACCAGCACCTGATACTAATGAAAATATTCCATCAGAAATTGTTTTTATTGATATTGATAAATTAGGATCTGTAATTAATAGAACTCTAGATTTTAATGCTGAAGTTTCAATTATTTTTCCTACTAAACCTCTTTCATTAATAGCAGACATATTTTTTTCAATATCACTCTCATATCCTGCGTTAATATTTATTATTTTAGAAAAGAAGGTGTCATTTCTATTTACTAGTGAAGCGGTTTTTACTAGTTTTAAGTTATTATCAGTCGCATTTAACAAACGCTTAAGAACTCTATTTTCTCTAGAATTTTGTATAGCTAGTGTTTGCCATTTTTTTAGACGTACAATTTCTTCCTGTAAAATTTTATTTTCAAATTTAAGACTTTGAAACTGTTTATATTCATTAACAACATTTGAAATACCGGTAAATGGCGCAGATAAAACTTTAGTAAAGGGGTTTATAACACTAGTACTGAAATTTTTTATATTATTGATTATAAAATAATCACTTTTGGAAAAGAAAATTAAAAAAAAAGATAGCAATACTATAGATATAATAGTGACATTTTTAAAAACCTTTGAAGTTTTTAGTGCCCTTACTTTAAACCTAGGTGCCATAGGATAATAATTTGTTAGTCAGTTGCAAACACATCACTTAGATTAGACTTTTCTTCTAGTGCTTGTCCCGTCCCCATCACAACACATAGTAATGGATCCTCTGCAATTGAAACTGGTAGACTGGTTGAGCGTCTTAAAACTTTATCAAGATTATTCAGTAACGATCCACCACCTGTAAGCATTATACCTCTCTCAACAATATCAGCAGATAGTTCAGCAGGTGTTTGTTCTAGTGCTCTTTTAATAGTATCTATAATTTGTGCTACCGGTTCTGCTAGTGCTTCTGCTATTTGTCTTTGTGAAATAGATATTTCTTTCGGTAATCCAGTAATTAAATCTCTTCCTTTAACACTCATGCTTCTGCCATCACCATCGTCAGGAGGACATGCAGATCCAATCTCTTTTTTCATCCTTTCAGCTGTTGTTTCTCCTATAGCTAATTTATGGGTTGTTCTCATATATTCCATAATAGATTCATCAAATCTGTCTCCTGCTGCTTTAACAGAAGTAGAATTTACAACTCCACCCAATGATAATACTGCTACCTCTGAAGTACCCCCGCCTATATCTACAACCATGGAACCAGTTGGTTCAGCTACTGGCAAACCTGCTCCTATTGCAGCTGCTACTGGTTCTTCAATTAAATATACTCTTCTTGCACCTGCAGCATCTGCAGACTCTCTGATAGCTCTTCTTTCAACATTTGTTGCTCCCGAAGGAACACAAATAACTATTTGTGGATTAGATAGTGATCTTCCTTTATGAACTTTTTTTATAAAACTTTTTATCATTTGTTCTGCTACTTCAAAATCAGCTATTACTCCGTCTTTCATCGGTCTTATTGCTTTAATTTTTCCTGGAGTTCTTCCTAGCATTTGTTTCGCTTCATCACCTACAGCCAAAACCTGAGTTCTACCTTCATTTTCAATTGTGGCTACGACTGAAGGTTCATTTAATATAACTCCTTCACCTTTAACGTATACAAGAGTATTTGCAGTCCCCAAGTCAATTGCCATGTCTTTAGAGAATAAACTAAAAAATTTTTCAATTACCATGTGTTTACACTCCTCTTATTTCTAGATTTGAGGAATTTTCTTTAATTGATTTTGATTTTTTAAAAATTAATCTATTTAATGCATTAATATATGCTTTTGCAGATGCTACTATAATATCCGGATCACTTCCTTTTGCTTGAGATGATAAATCTTTATCTTCTAGTCTTACTGTTACTTCACCTTGGGCATCTGTTCCGGCAGTAATGGCATTTACTTGATAAAGTTTTAATTTGAAATCAGTCGAAGATAGTTTTTTGATAGCGTTAAATGTAGCATCAATTGGTCCATTTCCATTCATCTTAATAGATTTAATTTTGTCAGCCATTTCAATCTTTAAACTTGCTTCTGGTCTTTCAACCGATCCTGCATTTACCTCTAATGATACAAACTTAATGTGTTCATCATATGATGCAGATCTATCTTCAGCTAAGGCAATTAGATCTTCTTCAAATATTTCTTTTTTCTTATCAGCTAAATCTTTGAATCTTCCAAATAATTCCATTAGAGCATTATCTCCTGGTTCGTAACCCAATTCTTTTAATTTTTCAGAAAAAGCGTGTTTACCAGAATGCTTACCTAATACTAATGATGATTTATTTAATCCAATGGATTCTGGAGTCATAATTTCATAAGTTCCTGCATGTTTAAGCATTCCATCTTGATGAATACCAGCTTCGTGAGCAAAAGCATTAGCTCCAACTATTGCTTTGTTGGGTTGAACTGGAAATCCAGTAATAGATGATACTAATCTAGAGGCTTTCATAATAGATTCAGTTTTGATATCAGTATGAAAAGGCATTAAATCTTTTTTTACTTTTAACGTCATGACAATTTCTTCAAGTGAAGAATTACCAGCTCTTTCACCCATACCATTTATTGTACATTCTACTTGTCTAGCTCCTTCTTTTATAGCGGCTACATTGTTAGCAGTAGCTAGACCAAGATCATTATGTGTATGTGTTGATAGAATAGCTTTATCAATATTAGGGACATTTTCTTTGACATTTTTAAATATTTTACCAAATTCTTCAGGTAAAGTGTAGCCAACAGTATCTGGAATATTAATTGTTTTTGCACCACATTCTATTGCCAATTCTATACATCTATAAAGAAAGCTTAACTCTGATCTACCACCATCTTCACAACTCCATTCGATATTATCACAAAGATTTCTAGCATGAGTAACTGTCTTTTGAATTGCTTCTAAAACTTCTTCTTCAGTTTTTTTAAGCTTGTATTTCATATGAAGGGGGCTTGTAGCTATAAATGTATGAATTCTTGGGGATTTAGCATACTGAACTGCCTCCCATGCTCTATCAATATCCTTTAAACTAGCTCTAGCTAATCCTGCAATTGTAGAATTTTTTACACTTTTACTAACCTCTTTGACAGCTTCAAAGTCACCATTAGAAGCTATTGGAAAGCCTGCCTCAATAATGTCAACCCGCATTGAATCTAATACTTCTGCAATTTGCAGTTTTTCATCTAGATTCATTGATGCCCCAGGGGATTGTTCTCCGTCTCTTAAAGTTGTATCAAAAATATGAATTTTTTCTGTCATTATCAAATATTCTATACACTAAACAAAATATAAATTAAACTTTCATCTAGTTTTTAGATTTATCAACCATTTTTCCTTCAGCAATCCAAGGCATTAAAGTTCTAAGTTTTTCTCCTATGGCTTCAATTGGATGTTCAGCTTGTTCTTTTCTCATAAGTTTAAATTTGGTTTGACCACTTTTATGTTCGTCCATCCATTCTTTAGCAAATTGACCAGATTGAATTTCTGAAAGAATCTTTTTCATTTCTTTTTTTGTTTCGTTTGTAATAAGTCTTGGACCTCTAGAGTAATCACCATATTCTGCTGTATTTGATATTGAATATCTCATATTAGCCATTCCGCCTTCGTATAGCAGATCCACGATAAGTTTTACTTCATGGAGGCATTCGAAATAAGCCATTTCAGGTGCATAACCAGCTTCTACTAAAGTTTCATAACCAGCTAGAATTAAATGAGTTAACCCTCCACATAAAACGGATTGTTCACCAAATAGATCGGTTTCACATTCTTCTTTAAAAGTTGTTTCTATTATTCCAGCTCTTCCACCACCAATAGCTGATGCATAAGCAATTCCAATCTCTAATGCATTACCAGAAGGATTTTTATCTACAGCTACCAAACAAGGAACTCCAGCACCTCTAACATACTCGGCTCTTACAGTATGACCTGGACCTTTTGGAGCTACCATTATAACATCCACCCCCTCTTTTGGTTTTATTAAGTCAAAATGAATATTTAATCCATGTGCAAAAGCAATTGTGGTACCTTCTTTAATATTTTCAGATATGTCATTTGAATAAATCTCAGATTGTAACTCATCTGGAGTTAACATCATAATTACATCAGCCCAAGAAGCTACTTCAGATGGAGTCATGACCTTAAAATTAGCTTTTTCTGCTTTTGCTCGAGATTGAGAGTTCTCTCTTAAAGCAATTGTAACATTTTCAACACCAGTGTCTCTCAAGTTCATTGCATGTGCATGACCTTGGCTTCCATAACCTACGATTGCAATTTTTTTATCTTTAATTAAATTCAAATCTGCATCTCTATCGTAATATACTCTCATTATTCCTCCTCATTTTTATGAATTGATGATATTGCAACGGGACCACTTCTTACAATTTCAATTTTAGTTATTTCATTAATTTCTCTTATAAACCTATTAACCCTTTCAGATGAGCCAGCAATTTCAAAAATTGTTGTATTATTTTCATTTTCAATTTTACGTGCTCTATATAAATCACACACTTGATAGACTTTCTTTTTATTAGTATCAGAAATATAAATATAAACTAAAGCAACTTCTGCCTCGACAGAACTGCCTTCTTGATCCAGGTTTGTTACACTATGTACTGGAACAATTCTAAGTAATTGTTTTTCAATTTGACTAACAACTTCTGAAGTACCATGAGTCACAATAGTAACTCTTGAAATATTTTCATCATTACTTACCTCAGCAACATTCAAACTATCAATGTTGTATCCTCTACCAGAAAACATACCAATTACTCTAGCTAATACTCCAGGCTCATTATCAACTAATACAGTCAATATATGTCTTTTAAACTCTGATACTTGATCAGGAGAGTCATAAACAGATTTATTCATTAAACTAAAATTTTTCCTTTTTCGGCAGATTTTTTATCCTGTTTTTGATCTTTACTTAACATCATTTCATTATGTGCTGAGCCACTTTGGATCATTGGAAAGCAGTTTTCTTCTTTGGTTACCCATATATCTGCAATAACTGTACTGTCTGTTTCAATCATTTGTTTTATAACTGTGTCAAGTTCATCAATAGTCTTTGCTCTCAAACCAACTGCCCTATAACTTTCAGCTAATTTTACAAAGTCAGGTAAACTGTCGGTATAACTTTCCGAATATCTTCCGCCATGTAAAAGTTCTTGCCATTGTCTTACCATTCCCATGTATTCATTGTTTAATATAAATATTTTTACAGGTAGTCTGTATTGAATTGCTGTACTCATTTCTTGAATATTCATGAGTATTGATGCATCTCCTGCTATATCGATTACTAAGGCATCTGGGTTTCCAACTTGAGCCCCAATTGCAGCAGGAAAACCATATCCCATAGTTCCTAAACCACCAGATGTAAGCCATCTGTTTGGTTCCTCAAATTTATAAAATTGAGCTGCCCACATTTGATGCTGACCTACTTCAGTTGTTATAAATGTCTTTGTATTTTTTGTTAATTCATAGAGTCTTTGAACAGCATACTGAGGCTTAATCTGTTTTCCTTCATTATTATAATTAAGACAATCTATTTCTTTCCATTTATCAATTTTATTCCACCATAAATTTAATGCCTCAGTATCAATTTTATATTTTTTTTCTTTCCAAACAGAAATCATTTTTTCAACAACTTGCTTAACATCACCTATTATTGGAACATCAACATTAATTGTTTTATTGATATTACTTTCATCTATATCAATATGGATTTTCTTTGAATTAGGAGAAAAGGCATCAAGCCTTCCAGTAACTCTATCATCAAATCTTGCACCTATATTAATCATGACATCACATTCATGCATTGCCATATTAGCTTCATACATACCGTGCATACCTAACATTCCAAGTGAATTTTTATCCGATGAACCTACCACACCAAGACCCATCAAAGTCATCGTAACAGGTGAGCCAACCATATTTATAAATTCTCTAACTAGTTTAGATGCCTTTGGTCCAGAATTAATACATCCACCACCAATATAAAATATTGGTTTTTTTGCTTTAGAAATTAATTCAACAGCTTCATTGATTTTACTTTTTTCAAAATCAGGACTTGGTTCGAACAATCTATGAGATGGAATAATAATTTTATTTTTTTCTTCATAAGCACCTTTAGCAAATTGAACATCTTTAGGGATATCAATTAATACAGGTCCAGGTCTTCCATTTTGAGCAATTGTAAAAGCTTCATGAAAAACTGACGATAACTTATTTACATCTTTTACTAAGTAGTTATGTTTTGTACACGGTCTTGTGATTCCAGTAGTATCACATTCTTGGAACGCATCACTTCCTATTAAATGGGTTGGTACCTGTCCTGTAATACAAACAACTGGAACACTATCCATCATTGCATCAGTTAAACCAGTTACAACATTTGTAGCTCCAGGGCCTGATGTTACAAGGACTACGCCAGTTTTCCCAGTTGATCTAGCATAACCTTCAGCAGCGTGAATTGCTCCACCTTCTTGTCTTACTAACACGTGTTTAATTGAATTCTGTTTAAACAAAGTATCGTAAATAGGTAATACAGCTCCTCCAGGGTATCCAAATACAACTTCTACTCCCTGTTCAGCCAAGCATTTCAAGACTATCTCAGAACCAGTAATTTCAATATTCATTGATTTTAGCTCATAGGCTGTGGATAAAATAAAATCAATAAATTAGTTCAATTTAGGTCTAAATTAATGGAATTTATGTCAATTTCATCTGGAAATTGATCAAATTTTTTAAATATTTTAAGATTTGATGACTTCCACCATGTATGCTGTCTTTTTACATAATTTCTTGTAACTTGCTGAATTTTAGAAACACATTCTTCAATTGATATTTGGTTGTTTAAGTAAGACCGAATTTCAGGAACTCCGTGCGCCTTCATGATAGGCAAACTATCATTATAATTTAACTTTAGTAAATTTTTAACCTCTTCTATTGCACCATTTTGTATCATTTCAATTGTTCTAAGATCAACTCTTTTATAATTTTCATTTCTGTGAGGTAAAAATAATAAAATTTTGTAATTTTTCAAATCAATTAATTTTTTATTGTTATTTTTTTTCCATTCACTAAATTTTTTCTTAGTATAAAAATTTACTTCCCAAATTCTTCTTATTCTTTGAATATCATTTTGTGAAATATCATTCATTGATTCGCTATCAAGTTCTTTAACTAAGTTAAAAAAATTTTCTTTTCCTATATCTAAAAGTATTTTATTTGACTCTTTTTTTACTTCTTCTGGAATAGATGGAATTGAAACCATTCCATTAATTAAAGAATCTATGTATAAACCTGTACCTCCAACCAAAATAGAAGTTATATTTTTATCATTTAAGTAATTAATTTTTTTTGATGCCTCTTCACACCAATTGTGAGTATTAAATCTAACATTTCCTTTTACAAAACCATATAAATGGTGATTGATTTTTTTTTGATCATTGATAGGTGGTCTAGCACTTAAGATATTTAAATCACTATAAACCTGCATACTATCAGCATTTATAATTTCACCATTTAATTTCTTAGCTAAGCTTAAAGCAAATTTAGATTTTCCTGATGCAGTTGGGCCTAAAATAAAAAAAATTTGATTTTTCAATTATTCTTAAATTTGATTGTTACCCAATTTTGTTCATTATCTCTAATTATTTTCAGTAATAATGAAGATCTTCCTGTTTTTTCTAGAGATTTTACTAATTGTTCAAATGTATTTATATTTTTTACAACCTCTCTATTTACTTCTGTGATTATATCTTCATTTTTTAAACTGCTCTCAACATCATCAATTGAAACTACCTTTACTCCATTATCGTGATCTTCAACAGAAATTCCTAAAGATTCAATTTTTAAATTGCTACTTAAATTTGCAGTTTTTTTTCTTTCTGTAACAACTTCTCCTGGCAACTCTCCTAATATTACCTCAATATTAATCTTCTTATTTTTTCTCCATACTTCTAATATTGCAGTAGAACCAACATCTGCCTCTGCAACAATTCTTGGTAAATCAGGCATCTTTTTAATTTCAGTATTATTAAATTTTAAAATTACATCACCTGGCTCTAAACCAGCAGTTTTAGAAGGTCCATTTGGGTTTACATTTGATATAAATGCACCTTTTTGATTAGGTAATCCAAGGCTTTCTGCAAAATCTTTTGTAACAGGTTGAATTTGTACTCCTAACCAACCTCTCTTTGTTTTTCCAAAATCCTTTAATTGCTGTACTATTTTTTTTGCACTATTTGTGGGTATGGCAAATCCTAAACCAATACTTCCACCTGTTTGTGAAACAATGGCTGTGTTAATTCCAATTACCTCTCCATCTAAATTAAATAAAGGTCCACCTGAATTACCACGATTTATTGATGCATCTGTTTGTAAAAATTTTACATATGGTCCGCTTCCTAAATCTCTTGATATTGCAGATATAATGCCAGCTGTTACAGTGCCACCTAACCCAAGAGGGTTTCCGATTGCAATTGACCAATCTCCTACTCTCATTTTATCAGAATCACCCCAGTTAACATGCGTAAGTTTTTTATTTTTAGGATCTATTTTCAGTACAGCTATGTCTGCTTTAGGATCTCTTCCAAGTAGTTCAGCAGTAAACTCTGTTTCATCATTCAAGATAACCGTAATTTCATCAGCTCCTTCAATTACATGGTTATTAGTAATAACTATGCCATCTTCACTTATTATAAAACCAGATCCAAGTCCTGTCATAGGTCTTTGCGATCTTCTTTGATCTCTGTCAAAATACTCTTTAAAAAATTCATCAAAGGGCGAACCTTCTGGGAATTGAGGTATTTGATTTTGGTTATTATTTTCTACAATAGTAGTTGATGCAATGCTAACTACTGCAGGTGACAATTTTTCTACAAGATCAGCAAAACTTTCTGGTACAGCAAATAATGGTTTATGAAATAAAATTAGAATTAAAAAAAGAAATCTAAATTTCATATTAGTTATCATAGTATTTAAAAGTAAAATAAATAAGGCACAGTCCTAAAAGAGCAGAAAATAAACTAATATTTTTTATCTTTTGTGGACTAATGAGAGAGAGTATATTAAAATATTTCTTTAAATTGTTAGCTAGGAAATAATATAATGTACCTTCGACGATCAGCACTAGACCAGTGCCTATTAGTAAAATTTCAAGCATTAATTTTGGATATCTATTTCACCAAAAAACTTTTCGCAAACTTCTCCAGGAGCAATTACCATAGACATTTCTGTGTCACCAAAAGTATCTTTACAAGCTTGCATTGTTCTTAAAAAATCAAAAAATTCCTCGTCAAGGCTGTAAGCATCACCGAGGATTCTGTTTTTTGAAGCATCTCCTTCACCTCGTAATATTGATGAAGTTCTTTCAGCTTCGGCTAAAATAACTGTTTGTTGTCTATCTGCTGATGCAACGATTTCTTTAGAAAGCTCTTCGCCTTCTGCTCTAAGTAAATTTGCTTCTTTTTCACGTTCAGAACGCATTCTTTGATAAACATTATTAGATACTTGTTCAGTTAAATCTGTTCTTCCAATTCGAATATCAACAATTTTTACACCAAAAGAATCCTCATTAACTTTAATTTGTTTTTCTATTTCATTCATAATATTAATACGTTCATCACTGAGGAGTGATGTTAACGAATATTGAGCAATTACTCCCCTAACTGCAGCATTTATGATTCTTCCAAATCTATCTGAAAAAGTGGTTTCATTTCTAACCGTCTGATAAAACTTAAGAGGATCGACAATGTTATACCTAGCAAATGAATCAACAATAATTCTTTTTTGATCCGAAAGTATCATTTCTTCGGGTTGAGGGTCAAGATTTAGAAGTCTTGAATCTAAAAACACAGCATCTTGGATAAATGGAATTTTAAATTGAAGGCCTGGTTTTGTAACAACTTTTCTAGGATCACCAAACTGAAGTACAAGAGCTTGTTTAGTTTCATTTACGATAAAAAATGCCCCAGTAAAAGTGAGGAAAAGAATAAACAGTACTAAAATTATAAGTAAATTTCTTGCACTAAATCTCATCTTAGTTATTTCCTGATTTTTTTAGTTCATTTAACGGAAGATAAGGTACCACACCTTGTCCGTTTCCAGTATCATCTAAAATAATTTTGTTCTTGCCTTCTAAAACTTCCCTTAAAGTCTCAAGATAAATTCTTCTCTTAGTAACTTCTTTTGCATCTTTATAACTGTTATAAACATCAATAAAGTTTTGTGCCACACCTTCAGCTTGTTTGACAACTTGTTCTTTGTATGCTGTTGCTGCTTCAACAAGTTTTGCAGCTTCACCACGAGCATTTGGTACTATTCTATTTAAATAGGTATTTGCCTCGTTAACTAATCTTTCTTTATCTTGTCTTGCTCTTTGTACTTCATCAAAAGCATCAATGACTTGATCTGGAGGATCAACACTTTGAAGTTGAACTGATTGTATTAAAACACCACTTTCATAAGAGTCTAGAACCAATTGCAACTCATTTCTTACAACCTGTTCAACCTCTTGACGGCCTTCTGTAAGTAAGAATTGAAGATCTCTTTGTCCTACAACTTCACGCACAACACTTTCTGACATATCTTTTACTGTAAGTTCTGGATTTCTAAGCTTAAATAAAAAATTTCCTGCATCTTTTATTTTAAAGAGAACTGTAAATGCTACATCTGCAATATTTTGATCTCCTGTTAACATCAGACTTTCCTCGATGACTTTTCTTTCTGCACTTGAGTTAGAACCAAATCCTAAATCACTAGCGCTTCTGAAACCAACATTAATTTTTCTAATAACTTCAACTTTTGGGGTAACAGTTTGGCCAATTGGAGTAGGAAAAAAGTAATGTAATCCTGGCTCAGTTGTTTGACCATTCCATCTTCCAAATAGAAGTTCTACTCCCTGTTCATCAGGTTCGACTCTGTAGAAACCGGTGGCCAACCAAAGTAAAATTGCAACAATTATAAAGATCGAAACATTACGTCTACCGCCAAATTTAAAATTACCAAACCTATCTTTTGCTTTTTTTATAGAGTCTTCAAAGTCTCTTCTATTTGGGCCATCTCCAGATCCACCAGAACCCCAAGGATTATTACTACCTCCAGAACCCCATGGATTATTATTGTTGTTATTTATGTTCCAGTTCATATATTATTGATAATATTGGTTATATTTACTAACATTAAATAAAATAATTAATAACTAATATTTGAGTAAATCTGGAAAAATCAAGTATGTCTGATGATATTTTATCTATAATTTATACATTTTCTAAGAAATTCAGTGATCCTGAAACAAATATTAATTTCGATCCTAAAAATCAAAACATTTCAGCTGTAGTAAATGAGGGAAATGTTACCATTACGTTGCTTGTAAAAGGTCAAACTCAGGATTTATATATAAATATCGCTAGATTACTTAAAAAAAATGTTGAACAAATTTCTGGAGTCTTTTCAGTTAATGTAATTATTAATTCAGATATAGACAGAAACAAAAAAACCAATACCGATGATAAAAAATTTAAAATTGATGCGAGAAATATTATAGCAATTGCTAGTGGTAAAGGGGGAGTTGGCAAATCAACATTTTCGGTCAATCTTGCCACAGCTTTACATTCACTTAATCTGAAAATTGGTTTGCTTGATGCTGATATTTATGGTCCTAGTATACCAAGAATGATGGGTATTTCCAAGAAACCCATAATGAATGAAAATAAAAAACTTATACCTTTGGAAAATTATGGATTAAAACTCATGTCTATTGGGTTTATTCTTGACTCTGAGGCACCAACAATTTGGAGAGGGCCAATGGTCATGAAAGCATTAGAGCAAATGTTTAATGGAGTTGAATGGGGTAAATTAGATTATTTAATAATAGATCTACCACCTGGTACCGGAGATGCTCAGCTTACTTTGGCTCAAAGCTCAAAACTTTCTGGATCAATTGTAATTTCTACACCTCAAGATGTAGCTATTACTGATGCCAGAAAAGGTATAAATATGTTTAAAAAAGTAAATGTTGGTATTCTTGGAATTGTTGAAAATATGAGCTATTTCATGTGTGATAATTGCAATCAAAAACATTATATATTTTCAAAAGATGGCGTAAAAAAAGAAGCTGAGAAATTTAATATACCTTTTTTAGGAGAAATACCTATTGATACAAATTTAAGAATTCAATCTGATAAAGGGGTACCTTCCTTAATAGATAATCCAGATGGTGAAATTTCAAAAAAATTTATATCAATTGCTAAGAACTTAAATAAATCTCTGAGTTAAACATTCATCTTCGCATCAATTTTTTCATGATGTTGATAGTTTACTAATTTAAAATCATCAACATTATATTTAAAAAAATCTTTTGTTTCGAATTGAAGGTCAGGTAATTTTTTAGGCACTCTTTCTAATTGAATTTTAACCTGTTCAAAATGTTCTTTATAAATATGAAAATCTCCTAAAGAATGAACAAAAGTCCCAACTTCTAATTTACACTCTCTAGCCAACATATGAGTTAAAAGACTATAACTAGCTATGTTAAATGGAACTCCTAAGAACATATCACATGACCTTTGGTATAATTGGCAACTTAATTTGTTATTAGAAATAAAAAATTGTGAAAATGCATGACATGCTGGTAATGACATATTTTTAATTTCAGGAGGATTCCAAGCTGATATTATATGACGTCTTCCATTAGGATCTTCTTTAAGTCCTTTAATTAAGTTTAAGATTTGATCTTCTCCATTAAAATTTCTCCATTGAACTCCATAAATTTTACCAACGTCGCCTTCAAATCGAGCTTTTGATTTCCAATAATCAGCTTGAGCATTTTGAGTCCAAATTGTTTTTTTTTCTTTTAAATTTTCTCTTGAATCATTGTATAAAATTTCAGCAAGCCTTCTCTCGTCGTCTGAACCTTCAATAAACCACAATAACTCTGAAACTACAGATTTCCATGCTAGTTTTTTAGTTGTGATAGCAGGGAAACCCTTTGATAAATTATAATGCATTTGATAACCAAATGATTTTCTAACGCCGCCTGCTCTACTTTCAACATCAGAGCCATTATCATAACAAAATCTTAACGCATCTAAGTATTGTTTCATTTTTCCCAAATCTCAAAATGACAAGTTGAGTCGCCATTAATTTTTTTAATCATTTTCATATTATTTTCTATAGAAGAAATATCTATAAATTTTTCACAATTGTAATTACCGTAGATTCTAGTGAGATAAAATTGTTCTATGCAGTTAAAAGTTAAATTTATTATTTCTGAACCACCAATAATAAAAATATCTTTATCCATATATTTTAATTGAATATCTTGAATTTGATTTTTTATATTTCCACTTAAGTAATAATCTGCTCCCTGAATTAAATTTTTATCCTTATTTGTAATAAGAACATTTATTCTATTTTTTAGTGGTGTAGGCATAAAAGGATCATCCCAGGTCTTTCTTCCCATTACAACGACATTATTTGTAGTATTTTCTTTAAACCATTTTAGGTCAATTAAATTTTTAGGCCAGGGCATACTTTGACCCTTACTTATGCCACCTTTTTCATCAACTGCCATTATTGCTTTAATCATATTTTATTTATTATATGTCTTTATTAGTAACAATTTTTTTTTTAATTGCTAGGTTTGAAGACAAAACTTTCAAGTATAATTAGTTTCAGGTATAATAATAAAGTTGTTTTGCAACTAAGATAATAAATGCTTTGTGCAATAAGTTATTCGGACCCGGGGGCGGTACCCGGCGTCTCCACCAAATATGGGGACGAAATAGGTTTGACGGTAATTCAAAGACAAAGACTTTATCCGGTATTGTACCACCGTTATCGGGCTATTTTATAAACGCTAACGATAATAGATTAGCACTTGCTGCCTAGATTCTAGGTGGGCGCGGTCAGGGGCACCGAGCAACAGAACGCCCCATTTTTTAAATATTATCTAATCAAATCAACAATTTCTTTTAAAAACCTCTCTACGAAGTTACTACGAAGGAAAATATATAATTTATTATTAGGTAATGTTAATTGTCAGATTTATTTAAACAAATTAATTGATAATGAATTATGAGTCTGAACTAACTGGAGGTAATCCAAATTCACTAGGTAATACAATAAAAGTTGTTGAACATGTTATTGTTAAAAAAAATAGAATTAATCCATTAATTAAGTGTTATTCAAGCACAGACCAAATAGTAAGATTAAGAACATCAAATGCTTTTAAAAGAATATTTAGACAAAAACCAGAATGGTTTTTAGATTTTAAACATATTTTCTTAAACAAAATTTCAAAAATAAAACAATCTTCCACACAATGGACCTGCGCTCAATTATTTTCAGAATTAGTTAATCAATTAGAAAATAAAGAACAAAAAAAAGCAAAAAAAATTGTATCTGATTATCTTAATAATTCCAGTGATTGGATTGTTTTGTGTCAATCAATGAATGCTCTAATAACTTTCAATAAAATTGATAATAAAACAATAAAAGAAAATATAAAAATTATTAAAAAACTTTCAAAAGATAGAAGAAAGGCAGTTTCTAGACTAGCAAAGAAATTATTATCCTTAATTAAAGAATAAAAAAGACTACGAAGAACTAAAACAAGAAATCTGACAAATAAAGAAAACTTACTAAGAAGTTTCTACGAAGAAGTTTCCAAAAGTCCTTATTTTCTGTTAATAATGATTTAGTAGTCGTTATACAGAACGCCCCACTACATTCTTAAATTTTATTTTTTTAAGTTGCTCTAAATTTGTGTGTAATATGTGCGTAAATAAATTAAAATTTTTTCTAATTTTCACCAAACCATTCCCAAATAACTTCGGCAATAATATCACAGCTTGTTCCACCTGATTCAATTACTAAAGCTGCGCCTTCAGCACCATTTTCCCAAGCCAATTCTTGGCTTTCAGTTAAATGATCTAGCTCTGATGAGTATCTTTCAAATCTTGGACTTTCTTGTAATCTTTCTGTTATTAAAGTGTAATATTGATTATCTATACAGTTTTCTTCATAAACAAATATTTGAACCCATAATCCTCCTAAAGTAGCTATATCCTCATTAGAAACTTCTACATCATGAAAGGCTAGAGCAGGATTAACAAAAAATAAGAAGACTGTGATTTTTTTATTAATTTTAAAAACATAATTTAAACATACAATGAAAATTATTGATCCTTAATTTTTATCAAAAATCAAATTATAAATTTTTGAAGAACGTTTTGTTGAAATAAAGCTTTTATTTGTAAGATATTCATTTAATTTGAACTTTTTATTTTTAATGTGATCTACAATAAATGAAAAATTTTCATCCTTTTCATTTAACTCAATTAAAATTGACTTTAAACTTGAAGACTCTAATGTTTTTTCTGCACCTAAAATTAAATCCTTTTCGTTTCCATCAATATCTATTTTTATATTTTCATATGGGCCAAATTTATTATTAAGTTCGTCAATAGTGATTAAATTTGCTGCATGTGAATAAGCATTAGTCATTTTTTCACCTCGTGTAGCGATTGGTTTCTTGGGAAAACCTGCAGCTAAATCTCTAAAATTTTTATCATTTCCTAATGATACATAAAATTTGTCAATTTGAGTCACATTCGAAATTGCATTCGGACATATAAATATATTTTCAAAAACATTATTTAAGATCACATTATAATTTAGTGTAGATAAATTTGCTAAACATGGTTCAATTGCTGTTACTTTACAATTTTTTTTTACAGCTGCATAAATTGAAAAAATGCCCATGTGAGCCCCAACATCCAAAAAATTTGAAGCATTATTAAAACCATCAATCCATTCAATAGTATTGGCTTCTTTTATTAATGATGTTTTTGCTCTAGATCTACTTTGAGATCCATTTGATCTAAATAGAATATACTTATCTGAATTTGGAATCTTAACTTTTAAATTAAAATGATGTGCAAAATCAAAAAATGATTGGAATTTGGCTTTAATTTTAAGAGGTGTGAACTTATTTAAGATTTTGTTTTTGATCATATTTCCTTAAAATAATTAATTAATAAATTTTGTAATACTTTTTTTTTCTGCTATCAATACTGAATATAAACATTTTTCCAATACCTTTTGTTAAAATTACTTTCATTGATTTTTTATTATTTTTCTTATCTTTCTCTAATGCTTTCATCATTATTGCCGGCTTAATTTTTATTAAAATATTTTAAAAAAAACTTATAATAAAATAAATTTTTAAATTTACTAATTATGTTCATGTTATATTTGTAAACAAATTAAAAAATAATTTTTTATAAAAAAAATTCTACTACTCTCAACTAAAAACCTTTTAAATAAAAACATATAACTCTAATTTAAGATGATTGTTTAATTAACTTTTCCCATTCTGCTATACCACCGGTAATATTTTTAACATTTTTAATACCCATATCTTTCATTGTTTTGGTTGATAAAGTTCCTTGTCCACCGACACCACAAAATACAACATATTCTTTTTCAGGGTTTTCTCTAAAAAATTTATTTTCTAAGGGACTACCTTCTGCTAAATAAAATTCAAGAAAAGCTCTATCCAAATGAATTGCATTTCCTATTGTTCCTTTATCAAAACTATCTTTATCCCTAACATCAATAAATTGCACATTTGGATCATTAAGTTTTTCTTTGGCTTCTTCAGCAGATATGTTTTCAATTTCATTTTTTATACTCATTAAGTCTTCAAATTTTTTCATATTCTCCTCACTTCATAAATGGGACGTTCTGTTGCGCAGTGACTGTGACAGGTTTAATGTGTAACGGCACAAAACTTCACACAAAAGTTTAAGCAAACTCTAATAAATTCGCTCATCCTTTCTTAAATAAATTTATATTATTATATCTCAAAAACGTAAATTTTAAATATTTAAACGGCACAGAAACGGCAAACATTTTCAAATTTTATAGACAATTATGTAAAAATTTAGATTCTTCTGTGGTATGTAATTAGTATGAAACTTACATACCGCCATGAAATAGACGGATTACGAGCAATTGCTATTGCTGCTGTTATTCTTTATCACACTCAAATTACTATTTTTGGTTATCAACCTTTTAAAGTATGAATTTAAATACGTCAAAAACAAGAACTGCAGAATTTAACAAAATAGGTCTTAAAAAATTTTACAGAAAATTGTTGTCAAAAAATCCAACTATCATAGATGTTGGCGCTAACAAAGGTCAAACAATAGTTTTTTTTAAAAAAATTTTTCCTAGATTAAAGATTTTTGCTTTTGAACCTTCTGAAACATATAAATTTTTAGAAAAAAAATACCATAATGATAAAAATATTAAACTGAGCAATGTTGCTATTGATAAAAAAAAGGGTAAGAAGAAATTTTATTATCATAAATTTAAATCATATAACACAAGTGGATTATCTGGTTTTTACAAAATTAATAAAGATAGTAAAGATCATATAAGACTTAAATCATCTGAAAGAAATAAAATTTTAAAGGAGATAAATTTTAGTTATTCAGTTAATTGTATGTCTTTAGATGATATTTTTAAAAAAAAAATAAATATTGATTTACTAAAAATTGATACACAAGGAAATGAATTAAATGTTTTAAAAGGATCAAAGAAATTGTTAAAAAGTATAAAGTTTATCAAACTTGAATTAATGCTTTATGACTACTACGAAAAGTCTTATTCCATTTCTGACATTGATTTATTTCTGAAAAAATATAACTTTAAAATTTTTAATATTTTAGAAGTTCAACAAAATCCTGTAAATTTTAAAACAGATTGGATTGATGTTTTATTTTATAATACGAAAACAAAATTTTAATTTTAAAAGTAAAATATTTTAGATTTTTTTAAAATTTACGTTTTTTTTGAAATAAAGCATGAAAGAGGTAGGAAAAAACAACTCCTAAAAGATTAAATATTAAATCTAATAACTGAAATTCCCTGTCAAAAAATATTTGCAAAACTTCAAGTAAAATAGAATAAACCATGCAAAATAGTAAAATTTTATAATTATTTAAATATGAATAAAAAAACAAAAAGTATAAAATATAAAATAGAATGAAATGTATAAATAAAGCAGAATTATTGTTGGGTTTTTTTTCTTCTGGTATTAATTGAATTATCGCAATATCTAAAGGCATTAAAAATAAAATTGTTATTAAAACTAGGTAAGAAATAGATATTATTTTGAGAATATTTTTCATGAAAATTTAAAATTGCTAAATAACAAATTTAAAATTAAGTAAAATAAAATTATTAAAGTATTGCAAGAATTTTATAAATATTTTATATTTTGTACCTTCATTAATCTATAAAATTTAAATATTTTTTATGTATCTAAAATTTTAAAATGATAAATTATGATATTATTTTAAATAAAAATTTACTCAATGTTCTAAAAGAAGTCTTAATTCAAATACAAAATAATAAATCAACAAAGCATAATCAACTTTATATAACTTTTAATACTCAGGATAAAAATATTATAATTCCAAAATGGCTTTTAGCAAAATACCCAAGAAATATTACTATTGTTTTACAACATGAATTCTATAACTTAAAAGTAAGTAAAGAATATTTTAATGTTACACTTTCATTTGATGATATAAAAACAGATTTAAAAATTAGTTTCAGTTCCATAATATCATTTGCTGATCCTACAGCTGACTTTGGATTAATATTGCAAAAAGATAACAAACAAAAAAAAATAAATAAAAATTTAGAGAATAAAAAAATGAAAAAAGATAATGTAATTAATTTTTCAAATTATAAAAAAAATTAATCTAAATAATAGTGATTATTTAATAAACCATTTTGATAATTTATACACAGTGGACTACCTGTGGGAAGTTCTATTGAAGAAATTTCTTCAGGCTTATACATACCTACTTCAATCATTATTGCTCTTAATGAATTGCCATGAGCAACAATTAAAACATTTTTTTTATCTAGTATATATGGTTTTATAATTTTAGTAAAATAGGGTGAAACTCTATTTACTACATCTTTTAAACTTTCTCCATTTGGAGGGGGTGTTTCATATGATCTTCTCCAAATTTGTACCTGTTCTTTACCAAATTTATCAGCAGTTTCAGTTTTATTTAAACCAACCAAATCACCATAATCTCTCTCATTAAGTCTTTGATCTTTTTCATATACAAGTATCCCATTTTCAAATAAATTTTCAATTCCAGATGCATTTAATGCTATTTCAGCAGTTTTGTTAGCTCTTTCAAGAACACTGCTAAAAACCTTATCAATATTAATTTTATTTTTTTGTAATAAAAGACCAGCATTATTAGCTTCATCAATTCCCTTTTGAGTCAACGGAACATCCTTCCAACCAGTAAATCTATTTTCTAGATTCCACTGACTTTGGCCATGTCTAAGTAAAACAAGTTTATTCATATGTTGTATATAATATGTTATAAGCTAATTGTTAATAAGTAATGACTAATAAAAAAAGATTAGAATTTGATTCACTAGGTTCAAAACAAATTGATAAAAAAAGACTATGGGGTGCACAAACTCAAAGATCATTAGAAAATTTTAAAATTGGAAGTGAAAAAATACCAAATGAATTAATTGTTGCTTTGGGTCAACAAAAAAAAGCTGCAGCGCAAGCTAACGTTGAACTTAGGATTTTAAGTAATAAAATAGGATCTAAAATAATTAATGCATGTAATGAAATAATTAATTTGAAATTAATTGACGAATTTCCATTAGTAGTGTGGCAAACTGGATCTGGCACACAAACAAATATGAATGCTAATGAGGTAATAAGTAATTACATTATTAAAAAATTAAAAGGTAAAATCGGAAGTAAAAAACCTATTCACCCAAATGATCATGTAAATTTATCTCAATCCTCAAATGATACTTTCCCTACAATTATGCATATTGCTATTAATGAATTATCAATTAAAAAATTAATACCAAGTATTAAAAATTTAATTCAAGAATTTCAAAGTAAGAAAAAAAAATTTCAAAAAATAATTAAAATTGGAAGGACTCATACACAAGACGCAACACCCATTACTTTAGGTGATGAATTTTCAGCTTTTACTACACAATTACAATCATGTTTAAAAAGAATTGAAATAGCCAGAAAAGAATTAGAATATCTTGCACAAGGTGGGACTGCAGTAGGTTCAGGAATAAATGCTCCTAAAAATTTTGATAAAGTTTTTTGTAAACATTTAAACATAATTACCAAAGGTAATTATAAACCCTCTCCTAATAAGTTTGAGGCCCTGTCATCTCATGACCCATTAGTAAATTTTTCAAATTCTTTAAAAACTTTATCAATATCTCTATTAAAAATAATTAATGATATTAGGTTTTTAGCATCTGGGCCTAGATCAGGCTTAGGAGAATTAATACTTCCGGCAAATGAGCCTGGTTCCTCTATTATGCCAGGTAAAATAAATCCAACTCAAATTGAAGCACTAAGTATGGTTTGCGCTCAAGTAATTGGAAATAATACAACTGTTGATATTGCTGCTGCTAATGGACATTTTCAACTTAACGCCTATAAACCAGTTATTGCCTACAATATTATACAGTCAATGAAATTACTTGGTGAAGGAATAAATAGCTTTAATATTAATTGCCTAAAGGGATTAAAAGCAAATAAAAAAATTATAAACAATCATTTAAACAATTCTCTAATGCTTGTAACTGCATTAAACAAAACTTTAGGATATGATAATGCAGCAAAAATTGCAAAAAAAGCTTTTGAAGAAAATCTTACACTCAAAAAGGCTGCCCTAGAATTAGATTTAATTTCGGAAAAAAATTTTGATAAAATAGTTGATCCAAAGAAAATGATTTAACTATATATAATCATAGTTATTTTTATCAGAAAATAACGATCGTAACAAAAGATTATTCAAGTGATGACCTGATTTGTTTCCTAAAAAAAAACCTTGGATTGGTGAACCCGCTAAATACAGGTCTCCAATAGAATCTAAAATTTTATGTCTTACAAATTCATCCTCGAAACGTAAACCATCAGAATTAAGTATCTTTGTTTCACCAACAACTACGGCATTTTCTAAGGAACCACCAAGGGCTAGTCCATTCGATCTTAGCAAATCAACATCTTTTTCAAATCCAAAAGTACGTGCAGAAGCAATATCTGTTTTATAGTTTCCATTCACTAATTGTAATTGACAACTTTGCTGGCTAACTAATTTGCTTGGAAAATCAATTTCAAAATTTATTGAAAATTGATTATTAGGTTTTAATTCTACAGAACTATTATCTTTTTCTACTTTAATATTTTTCTTTACTTTTAAAATTTTTCTTTTTTTATCTAGTTTTTTTATTGAAGTTGAGTCAATAAGGTTAACAAACTTTATTGAACTTCCATCCATTATTGGGACTTCTGGTCCATTAATTTCAATTTTAATATTATCTATATGTAAACCAGACAAGGCACTCATTAAATGTTCAATAGTTGAAACACTTGCTCCATTTTTATTACTTATTGTTGTGCTTAGTTTAGTGCTGGTCACGTTTGACCATATTGCTTCAATAACATTATTATCATTAAGGTCTTTTCTAATAAATTTAATCCCATAATCAGATTCAGCTGGGAATAGTTTCATTGACACATCTATTCCCGTATGCAATCCAATCCCACTAATTGATAACGGTTTAACTATTGTTTGTTGATTATTAGAGATTTTTAAAATATCAATCATTTATAAAAGTGCTGATTTCAGCACTTTTTAAATACATATTTTTAACAATTTTAACAACTAACCTAATATTTCAAAATATTGCAAATAATATTTATTATACTAGTTTGCTTGTCTTCTTAAAAAAGTAGGAATGTCTAAGAGCTCCTCCTCTGTTTCTTGATTAAAATCGTCGTCAGTTTCAGAGCTTTCAATTTCTTCACCACTAAATTCAGTTTCTTCATTGATATTTATATTGTCATCTTCAACAAGCTTTTTATCAATATCTTCTTCATTATTATCAATGTTTTCTTTTGAAGAATGCAAAACTGGTTCAGTTTTTTCAATCGATACATTTTCCGGATCATTATTTTCTAAATTATTATCTGTTGAAAGCGTGTCAAATAAACTTAATCGTCTAACATTAGTATCATTCGATTTTTCCAAATCTGTAGATGCACTTATTGTATGATCTGAAAAGTTATCAGTTTCAATTAAATTTTCAGTATCAGAAATATTAGTTTCTAGAAATTCTTTATCATTATTACTTTGTTCAATATTTGAAGTTTCTATTTCGTTATTTTTTATTTCCTCTTTGAAATCAGCAGAAATAGGTTTATCAATTAATTCCTCATTCGAGGTTTCAATAATATTTGTTTGATATTCATTTTGTTGAAGCATAGAATGATTAGAGAAGGACTCAGATTTTTCTATTTCTTTTTTGTAAATATCATTATTAATATTAATTGGTGAAAAATTTTCTGTGTTTTTAGCTACAAAATTACTATTAGCATCTATACCTGTAGCTACAATGCTTACTCTAACAACACCTTCAAGTCTATCATCACAAGTCGTTCCATATATAATATTTGCTTCTTCATCAATTTCTTGCTTTATTCTGTTTGCAGCTTCATCTACTTCGTACAATGTAATATCTTTGCCACCAGTTATATTTATTATTAAACCTTTTGCACCTTTAAGAGATACGTCATCAATTAATGGATTAGCAATAGCTGCTTCAGCGGCTGCGATTGCTCTACCTTCACCTTGTGCTTCACCTGTGCCCATCATTGCTTTACCCATTTCAGACATAACAGTTTTGATATCTGAAAAGTCTAGATTTATCATTCCAGGCTGAACCATAAGATCGGTTACTCCTCTAACTCCTGCATACAATACATCATCTGCCATTTTGAAAGCATCAGAAAACGTAGTTTTCTCATTGGCAATTCTAAATAAATTTTGATTTGGTATTGTTAATAAAGTATCAACATACTGTTGCAGCTCTTCAATTCCTTTCTCAGCTAACTTCATCCGTTGTGAACCTTCAAAATGAAAAGGTTTAGTTACCACTCCTACAGTTAGTATTCCTTTCTCTCTTGCTAATTTGGCAATTACAGGCGCAGCACCTGTACCTGTACCGCCACCCATTCCAGCAGCTATAAAAAGCATATGACTACCCTCAAACTTTTCACTTAAATCCTGAATTGCCTCTTCTGCAGCTTGTCTCCCAATATCAGGCCTCATTCCTGCACCTAAACCTTTAGTACTATTTAATCCTAATTGAATTTTATTTGGGCAACTTGATATTTGTAAAGCTTGGGCATCTGTGTTAGCAATTAAAAAATCTACGCCTTCTAAATTGGCATTAATCATGTTATTAACTGCATTGCCTCCAGACCCGCCTACTCCTAGTACTGTTATTTTAGGATGTAAGTTTTGTGCTACATCTTGTATTGAAATATTGATAGTCATTGTAAATCTCCGCCGTTTTAATTAGTTTTTAACGATTTATGTCCGAAATCGTCAATATAATTTACTAGATATAGTATTATCTAAATATATTGATCAAGCCAAGTAAAAAAGCTTGAGATTCCTCGTTTTTTTGAATTTTTTGATAGATTTGTAAGAAAACCGATCTTAAATAAATTTTCGTCATACAATATAGAACCAATAATGTCACAATAATTAGGTTTTTTAAAATTATTTTCCAAATTTAATTGATTTAAAGGATTTGATACTCTGACTCCACTTGCAAAAATAGTTTCAACATACTTTGCAATGTTATCCATCATCGCACCACCACCAGTTAAAACAACATTATTTATATTTTTATTTCTAAAATTATTATCTCTCATTTTTTGCCAAATCATCTCTAGGGTTTCTTCAATACGTGGTCTGATAATAGCATTTAAACTTGATCTTGTTATTTGTTTAAATATATTTTTATCACCCGATGTAATTGGGATTTCTATTATTTCGTGATCATCACTTGGGGATGAAACTAAAGAGCCATATAAAGTTTTTAATCTTTCAGCACTTGAAATAGTAGTTGATAAACCTCTTGCTATATCTAATGTAACGTTATTACTTCCAACTCCTATAGTATCCCCGTACATAAATTTATTATTTTCAAATACTGATATAGAAGATGTTGAATGTCCTAAATCAATACAGATAGTTCCAAGTTCTTTTTCATCTTTTGTTAGTGATGATAAAGAAGCAGATAATGGAGAGGGGATATAATTTTCAATATTAAGTTTTAATTTTTTAATAACGCTAGAAATGTTATCTGAATATTTTTTTTGTATAAGTATTTTATAAAAATTGATTTTAATATTGTCTGAATAATTTCCTATTGGAGCATTAAAGTACAAGTTATTATCAATATCATATGAAGTTATATTATTAAATATTTCAAATTTTTCACTAATATTATTAAAGTATTCTGACTGATTAATAATCTTTCTTAGGTGCAATTCTGAAATTCTTTCATTTTTTAATTCTATTGCTGAGTCGTAATAATGAGAATAAGAATTCAATAGAGATAGATTAAGATTAACAGAATTTAATTTAGTTTGAGATTGTTTTTCAGCCTCTATTACTAAAGATTTAATCTGATCATGTAAATTTTCAAAATTTAAAATAATATTTTTTTTAATATTATTATTAGGAACACTAGAAATTGATAATATATTAATATTTTCTGTATTCTTATAATCTGCAATTATACATGATATTTTTGAATTACCAATATCTAGACCAGCTTTAATCATTTAAATTAATTAAGATTGTTTTTTTTAAATTTCTTAAATCATATGTTTTTATATTATTAATATCCGTTTCGCTAAGTTTATTTTGTATTATGATAAAATTCTGAATAGATTTATTTGGATCTTCTTCTGAAAGCATTAATTTCACATCGTTGTATAAATTTATATCCCATCTTCTTTTATTTATATATTCCAAACTATCTATTTGATATTTTTTTTCAAAATCATTATTTTTTAAAATATTAATTAGTGGATTAGCTTTTAAATTTGAAGAATTACCCTTAAAAATTAATAATGACAGTTGAGTGAAATCTGTTATGTAAATTTGATCAATAATTTTTCCATTTTCATCAAAAACAAAGTATTTCTCGTTAAAATAATAAATTCCTATTGGTTTATATTCTTCAATCCTAATGAACAAAGTATCTTTGTAATTCGTATTTAAATAAATTTCTTTGACCCAATTATTTTCTTTTATTAAGTCATTTATTTGATCCAATGGTAATAAAAAAATTGAAGATCCTATATAATTTTGTAGTTTATCCTCTACAAATTTTAATTTGATTTTCTCCAAACCTGTAATATCTAATTTTGTAAATTGATATTGGAAGTTTTCTGAAAAACTTTGAATTAAATTTTTAGAAGTATCAAAAAAATTATTTTTGTTAAAATATAGTAAAAAAGAAAAAATAATTAAAAATAAGAAAATACAAAAATAAGTAAATAATCTGAAACTTAAAACATATCTTCTTCTATTAATATTATTCATACTAATAATTTAAATTTTTGATCAAAATAAAAATGATTTCTGAAAAAGGTAAACCTTTATAATTAGCTTGTTCAGGTAATAGTGATATAGGAGTAAGTCCAGGTTGAGTATTTGTTTCTAAAAAGTAAATTTTATTTTTTTTTGTATCAAAAATAAAGTCAGTTCTTGCAAGTGAATTACAGCCTAAAAGTTTATGAGCTTTTGTAGCAAATTTAAGACATTTAGCATAATTTATTTTATTTAATTTAGCTGGCAAAATATGTTTCGCGTAACCTTTTGAATATTTTGCTTTATAATCAAAGAATTTATTTTTTGATTTTATCTCTGTAACAGCCAGTGCATGAATTTTTTTATCTAATTTAAGAGTTGAAACTGTAAGCTCCCTTCCAGATATATACTCTTCTATTAAGATTTCTTTGTGATTATTAAGTTCCTTTTTAAATTCTTCTAAATTAGAAATTAAAATATTAAATTCTTTTTGATTTTTAATTATTTTTATTCCAAAACTTGAACCACTCCTATTGGGCTTAATAACAAATTTTTTTAACTTACTTTTGATAATAATTAATTTCTTTTCATTTAAATCATTTATATTTAAAAGATAATATTTTGGAGACATTAATTTATTTTTAATAATTTCTTTCTTAGAAGCAGATTTATTAAAACATAGATTAGATGATTTTATATTTGAATGAGAAAAAGGAATCTTATTTTTTTTTAAAATTTTTTGAGTTTGTCCATCTTCACCAAAGGGCCCGTGTAAAGCATTAATACAAACAAAATTTTTATAATTAATTATTTTTTTATGAAAGTTTTTTGGATTAACTCTTAATATCTTAAACTTCAATTTATTTTGATTAAGAATTTTTTGAATTTCTCTAGAGGTTACTAAAGATACATCATGCTCTTCATTATTACCACCTTCTAAAATTAAAATTTTTTTATTACTCACCTATTATTTTTACCTCCCATTCTAATTTTACATTGAATTTGGCATATACTTTCTCAACAATACTTTTACCTAGATTTTCTATATCTGTTGCTGAAGCACTTCCCCTATTAATTAAAAAATTTGCATGTTTATCACTCACATATGCATCTCCAAAATTGGTACCTTTACATCCTGCTTCTTCAATTAGTTTTGCCGCATGAAGATTTTCAGGATTTTTAAAAGTACTACCAGAAGTTTTATTTTTTATTGGCTGAGATTCTAAACGTTTATTCTTTATTTTATTAATCTTATCTTTTATTAAATTTTGTTCTCCATAATTAAAATTAAATATAGCTTTTGTAACTATATCTGTATTATTTATTTCTGAAGATCTATATTTTAGATTTAGTTTATCTTTTGTAATGATTTTTCTTTGACCAAAATTATCACAAATCTCAATGCTATTTATAACATCTACAGTTTCCGACCCATAACATCCAGCATTCATTTTAACTGCTCCACCTATTGATCCTGGAATACCACTATAAAATTCAAAACCCTCTATATTTTGTCTCAATGCATAATTTGATAAATTGATATCTAAAATACTAGCACCAACTTCAAGCTTGTCATCATTGATTTTAATAGTATTAAAACCTTTGCCTAATTTTATAAGAGTTCCATTATAACCATTATCTCTAATTAATAGATTTGAGCCTGAACCTATTATATAAAAATTTTCATTATTTATTTCATTTAATATAATTTCTAACTCTAAATTATCTTCAACTATTGCAAATATTTTTGCATTACCTCCTGTTCTAAACCAAGTATGTTTACCAGCATTATAATCTGAGTAAATTTTACTTTTAAGTTTATCGGCTAATTCTATAATTTTTTTTGACATTATTTATTCAAATATTTTTTTGCAATACTTGATATTGAACCCGCACCCATAAAAACAATCGTATTTTGATACATTGTATGAGGTTGCATTAATTTATTTAAATCACCTATATTTTTTAAATATATTGTATTTTTATTATTTTTTAATATTTTAGAATATATGTCTTTTGAAGTTGCACCCTTGATAATCTTTTCTCCAGCTGAATAAGTTTCTAATAAAAATAAATAATCAACTTTAGATAAAACTTTTATAAATTCTCTAATTAGTATTTTAGTTCTAGTGTATCTGTGTGGCTGAAAAACAACTATTACTTTATTTTTTAGACTTTTAGCTGCACTTAATGTAGCTGCAATTTCTGTTGGATGATGTGCATAATCATCATACACAAAGGACTTATTTTTTTTTCCAATAAATGAGAACCTTCTTTTTACACCTACATAATTAATCAAAGCATTATTAATATCTTTATTTTTAATTCCATTTAGTTTGGCTGCAATAATACTTGCAGTTGCATTTAAAATATTATGATTGCCTATTGCATTAATAGTAAATTTATAATTAGAAGAATGAATAATTTTATTGTTAATTTTTAATTTAAAAGAAGTTTTTAGTTTGTTTTGTATAATATCAAAGATTAATACATCTGCTTTTTTATTTTTTATTGAATAAGTTAAAATATTTCTATTTTTTATTTTGTTAATTAGTAATTTAAGATTCTTATCATCATAACACATTATTGTGGTTCCATAAAATGGAAGCAGATTTATAAATTTTTCAAATGCATTAATTAAATTTTTTTTTGATTTATAAAAATCCATGTGTTCAATATCTAAATTAGTAATAATTGATATTTGATGTGGAAGCTTTAAAAAGGTACCATCACTCTCGTCTGCTTCAACAATCATCCATTCACCTTTTCCATAACGATTATTATTAGAAAAAGAATTTATAATACCACCATTTACAATAGTAGGATCTAAACCTGCTTCATTGAAAATATTTCCTACCAAACTAGTAGTAGTAGTTTTTCCGTGAGATCCAGCTATGGCAATAGATTTTTTATTTTTCATTAATTCAGAAAGCATATCAGCTCGAGAAAGAACTGGTATTTTTTTAATATATGCCTCTCTTATTTCAGGATTACTTTTTTTAATAGCTGATGAGTAAACAATAGCATGAGCATTTTTAATATTTTTTTTATTATGTCCTAAAAAAAATTTTATACCTTTTTTCTTTAATCTTTTGGTATTATCATTTACTGATATATCACTACCCTGGATCGAATATCCTTTATCTAGCATCAATTCTGCAATACCAGACATTCCTATTCCTGAAATACCTATAAAATGAATTTTACTATTAATTTGCATTTAGTATTAATTTATAAATTAAAGTATTAGAGTTTTTAACTTTAATCATATCAAATTTTTTATTCATTGATTCTAATTTACTTTCATTACTATATGTTTCATAAATATGTCTTTTTGCTTTGTCTAAATCATCATTATTTTCATCAAAAATTATGGCTAAGTCATGTTTAGCTAATATTTCAGCATTAAAAAATTGATGATTATCTTTTGAAGAAGGTAAGGGAATTAATATCGAGGGAAGTTTAAAGTTAATTAAATCAACAATTGTTCCTGCTCCAGCTCTGCATATTGCTAAATTAGAATTAGCTAGTATTTCATCTACATTTATAAAAAAATCTTTCAAAACTATTGGTGATTTAATATTTTGTAATTCTGCTTCATATTTTTTTATCAAATGTTTAGAACACTGAAATATAAATTTAGCTTTTATAATTTTTTCGTCATCTATAATTTTAATAAGATTTGTTGCAAAATTTGATACAAATTCTGATCCCTGACTGCCGCCAGAAATAAAAATTGTAAAGTTACTCTTAGAAATTTTATTGCTTATATTATTATTTTTTTGAAAATTATTTTCTGGAGAACCAACTACAAATATTTTATCTTTAAACTTTGAATTGATTTTAGATTTAATATCAAAATTTAAAAATAATTTATTTGAAAAATTCAAAAAAAATTTATTTGTTCTTCCTATTATTGAATTTTGTTCATGTATATAAAGTTTAACTTTATAAATTGGTTTAAATAACATACATGTTAACATTGGAGAAAACGAAGCATAACTTCCAAAAGAAATAGAATGGGATGGTCTTAATAAAAATATAATAATGAATGATTGAATTAATCCTAATAAAATTTGAAATATGCCAAAAATTTTAAATATTAGGTTTCCATTCAAATTTGACGAGCTAATTATATAAATTTTTCCATTATAATTATCAAAGTATTTATAGCCTCTTTTGTCAGTTATAATTGTGCAATTTATATTTTTATTAGATAAATAATTAGCAAAATTTTTTGCAGGTATAACATGTCCACCTGTTCCTCCTGTAATTAATAAAAAATTTTCTTTCATAATTCTTCATTTTTTTTGTTTGTAAGAGATAATAAAAAACCAAATAAAATTGCTATTGATATCATGGAAGAGCCTCCATAACTTACAAATGGCAGTGTCATACCCTTAGTTGGTATTAGACCCAGCGAGCTAAAGATATTAATTAAGCATTGTAATCCAAATGAGCAAATTAAACCACTAATTGCTATAATTTTATATGGATCTTCAAGTCGTAAAACTTTTAATAAGCTTCTTATAATAATAGATAGAATTATAAAAATAATTATTAAACAAAAAATAAATCCTAATTCTTCTCCAGCAACAGCAAAAATAAAATCAGTGTTAGCATCAGGAATTTTTTCTTTTAAAATACCTTGCCCTGGACCCTTTCCAAGTAGCCCGCCATTTTTGAAAGCTTGAATACTTAAATCTATTTGGTATGTATCAGTCCCACCTAATCCGCCAAGAAATGAATTAATTCTTGATTGAACATGATCAAAAATAAAATAAGAAAAAAGTGAAATTCCTAATATAAATAGAAATGCAACTATAACTAAAAAAATTGATAAACCAGCAACAAATAACTGGCAAAAAAAAGTTGCTGACAGTAAAACTGTCATTCCCAAATCAGGCTGCATAAGTATTAAAGATAAAAGCAAGAAGAAAAAAACAAACAATAAAGGTAAATAAAATTTTTTATCTTCTATAGATTTACTTATACACCATGCAGTCAATATGACAAAAATAGGCTTAATTATCTCTGAAGGTTGAAGTGTAAAGTTAAATATTTGAAACCATCTCTTAGCGCCTTTAACTTCGTAATCTAAAAAAAGTATTAGCAGTATTATTATTAATAAAATAATAAATAAAAATAATGAGATTCTTCTTATATTTTTACTATCTAAGTCCGATAAAGCAATAAGTAAGAAAACTGAAAAAAGAAAAAAAATAGAGTGTCTATTTATAGATAAATTTTCATCTATGGAAAATGAAAGTATTAATCCCGTAAAACCCAATGATAATATTAATATAATATTAATTCTATCAATTGAACTCCACCAATTCTTTAAATATTCCATGGTTAATTTATATAATTTTTAATTAATTTATTAAAATGTATGCCTCTTTCTTCAAAATTTTTGTATTGATCATAAGAGGCACATGCAGGAGCGAATAATATAGTTGATTGATTTGAATTTTTTTTGATATCCTTGAAGGTTTCTTTGATAACTGATTTTAAATTTGACAATTTTTTTACAACCAATTCTTTTTTTAATTTTTTTTCAATGAAATTTCCTGATTTTCCGTAAGTATATACACAGCTAATTTTATTTTTATATTTTAGAAGAATTTCAAAATTTTTTTCCTTAGCTATGCCTCCTAAGATTAAGTAAATATTATTATAATTTACAACTGAATTTATTGTTGAATTTAAATTAGTAGATTTACTATTATTTACTATTCTTAATTTATTATTTGTAAAAATTGTAGATGATCTAAATGGCAGACCCTTAAATGTTTTAATAACCTTAAGAAAATTAGATTCTGGAATTTTTAATATTTTGCTACATATATATGCTATTAAAATATTTTGAATATTAAAATTACCTTCTAAATCTTTTGAGATTTTTTTTATAAATAATTTTTTGTTTTTTTTGAAGTAATTATCTAGAATATAATCATTGGTAGCGAAACAATCAGCTGATTTATCGACTAAAGAAAAACTAATTTTATTTTTAATTTTTTTTTGATTAAATATCTTTCTTGAATAAATATCATCAATTGATAACAAATTAATTCCATTTTTAGTAATAATATTTTTTTTCTGACTAACATAATCACTAATACCTTTGTACCTATCTAAATGATCACCAGATAAATTTGTTATTACTGATATTCTACTATCAAGTGACTTAACTGTTTCTAATTGAAAAGAACTTAATTCGATAACATGAACTTTATATTTTTTTTTAAGAAGAAAAGCATTGCATAATGATTCTCCAATATTGCCCCCAACAAATGTTTTAATATTATTTTTTTTTAAAATGTCTCCTATTAATTTGGTTGTTGTTGATTTCCCATTTGTGCCAGTAATAGCTACAATCTTTTGATTTGTTAAATTCGAAATATATAAATTTAAATCTCTATTTACTTTTTTAGATATATTTTTTCTTTTAAATTTTTTTTGTCTTAAAGATATTCCTGGACTAACAAAAATTTTTTTAAAATCATTCAAATTATCTTTTTTTATATTAAAAAAATAATCTTTATTGTAATTTTTTTTTATAGCCTTTCTTACTATTGGATTATCATCCCACATCTTAAATTTTATTTTTTTATTTTCAAAATAATTTACTATAGAAAGTCCTGATTTTTGAATTCCATAAATTAAATACATTATCTTATTCTTAAAGTTGCAAGACCTATCAAAGCTAATACAATAGTAATTATCCAAAAACGAATAACTATTGTTGACTCAGGCCATCCCTTTTTTTCAAAATGATGATGTAGTGGAGCCATTAAAAAAACTCTTTTTCCTGTCATTTTAAAAATGAATACTTGGATTACTACAGACAAGGTTTCTAGAACAAATAAACCTCCTATTATTGCAAGAAGAATTTCATGTTTGCATATTATTGCTACTGAGCCTAAAGAGCCGCCTAATGCTAAAGATCCTGTATCACCCATAAAAACTTTAGCAGGTGGTGCGTTAAACCAAAGAAAACCTAAAGCGGCTCCAATTAAAGAACCACAAAAAACTGCTAATTCACCAGTTCCAGGGATATATTGGATAAGTAAATAATTAGAAAAAACTATATTACCTGAAATATAAGCTATGAAAGCAAAAGACATAGCAACTATCATTACAGGGACAATTGCTAACCCATCAAGTCCATCAGTTAGGTTTACTGCGTTAGCCGATCCAATAATTATAAATATGGAAATTAGAAAATAAAATATTCCAAAATCTATAATTAAATTTTTAAAGAAAGGAAATGTCATAGATTTGCTTATACTTGGATCTAAATTGATAAGAATTAAATATGTAATGAAAAAAGAAAAAATGATTTGAAATATAATTCTTATTTTTGATGAAATACCCTTACTGGTATTTGATTTGATTTTACTGTAGTCATCTGCAAAACCAATGGATCCAAAAATTAAAATAGTTGAAAGTAAGATCCATATAAAAATATTTTGTAAATCAGCCCAAATAATTGTTGAAACAAAAACACTTAAAATAATCAACAGGCCACCCATTGTAGGAGTACCTTTTTTTGCAATTATATGTGACTCTGGACCATCATCTCTTATTGGCTGGCCAGTTGGCTGAACATTTGATAATTTGTTAATAATATAATTTCCAAATATGAGAGAAAAAAATAATGCAGTAAGAATAGAGGCGCCAGCTCTAAATGTTATATAGCTAAAAATATTTAGAAAACTAAATAAAGATTGGTATTCAAAGGCCAAATATTTAATCAAATCGATACCTGTTTTAATAATATTTTTGCAAACTTATTTATTTTTGTCGAATTAGAACATTTAATTAAAATAATGTCATTATTATGCACTTTCTCTTTTAAAAATTGCATAATTTTATTTGTATTTTTAAAATGGATAAATTCATTATTTGGATTTAAATTTTTTACAGATAATTCAAAGAATTCGCCACATAAAATTACAAATTTAAAAATAGTGGTATCTAATTGTTGTAGTAATTTATAATGAATTTTATAAGAATTATTTCCTAATTCATTCATTGTCCCTAGAATTATTATTTTTTTATTATTTTTTACTTTGATATTTTCTAAGTTTTTTATGCTTTGCAACATTGTATCAGGATTAGCATTATAAGATTCATCAATAATATTTATTTTTTTTTTATTTAAAAAAATTTTATGAACTAATCCCCTACCTTCCACTGGTTTTAAAAACTTGAAACGACTTAGAACTGATTTAATGTTCAGAGAATTTTCATTATAAAATGCAAGACAAAATAATAAGTTATTTAATCTATGCATCACTATTGCATCAGTAACAATGTTAATCTTTTTTTTATTAATTGATAAAGTTACTTTATGCAATTTTTTATAGGGAGATATTTTTTTAATAAAATATTTTTTTGAAGAATTATCAATACGAATTATTTTAAGATTTTTTTCTTTTTTTGCTTTTGTGATTAAAATATTTTCAGATTTAGAAGAAACACTGAGATATAGCTTTTTCCTATTATTATTATATTTAGAAATAAATATATCAGCTTTTTCTCTGGCAATATTATTTTTAGTATGGAAATTTTCAAGATGCGTAGATTGTATATTTGTAATAAATACCTCTGATGGTCTAACTAAATTACTAAGTAATTTTATCTCACCAAAATTGTTTGTTCCAATCTCAAAAATTGCAAAGTTCGACTTTAAGTTTAAATTTAGTAAAGATATTAATACACCTAACTGATTATTATAACTTTTCTTTGAATAAGAAATAGAATGATCTTTTTTTAAAAAAAATGCTAAAGTTTCTTTTAAAGTTGTTTTACCTGCACTGCCAGTAATACCTATTACTTTACCTTGATATAAATCTCGTTTTCTTTTTGCTATTTCTGAAAGATATTTATAAATATTATTTACATATATAATTTTATTATTCTCTTTAAAATTTTTCTTATCAGTTATACAAAATCTTGCACCTCGATTTATTGCTTCACTTATAAATTTGTTTCCATGAAATCTTTTACCTTTTAGGGCAAGGAATATATCGCCTTTTTTAATATCTTTACTTGAAATTTGAATTTTATCTTTTTTAGATATTATGTATTTGTCTAATTTATTTAATTCGATCATTAATTTAATAATTGTTTAACCACTGTAAAATCATCAAACTTAATTGTTTTATTTTTTAAAATTTGAAATTTTTCGTGCCCTTTACCCGCTACTATTAAAATTTCATTCATTTTTAATTCTTTAATAGCGACTTTAATTGCTTTTCTTCTATCAGATATTTCAATAGCTCTGGGACAATGCTTTAAAATATTTTTTCTTATTTTAGATGGATTTTCATTTCTTGGATTATCATCCGTTATATAAATTTTACCAGCATATTTATTTGCATTTAATGCCATGGGTTTTCGCTTACTTTTATCTCTATCACCACCACAACCAAATAAAATTGATGGTTTCATTTTTTTGATTTTATAAGCAAGTAGAATTTTTTTCAAAGCATCTGGTGTATGTGCATAATCAATAATAATTTTTGATTTTTTTTTCTTATACTCAATTGTTTGCAAACGACCTGATGGATTTGTAACTTTTGATAATACTCTTATAATTTTACTTTGACTAATATTAAGTGCTAAGCAACAAGTAATCGCACATTCTAAATTTTCTAATTCTATATTTGTTTTAAGTTTTAGATTTTCTAGTTTATATTTTGTATTTTTAATATTCAAATATACAAAATCATTGATTTTTATTAATTTTATACTTTTATTTCCGAAATATTTAAATTTGATATTTTTATTTATCAATTTTTTTTTTAATTCTGGTAATATTTTTAATCTTGAATTAATTACAGCACATCCACTATTTTCTAAATGATTAGTGAAAAGTTTAATTTTAGATTTTTTATAATTTGAGAATGTTTTATGATAATCAAGATGATCTTTGGTAATATTTGTAATAGCTGCAATATTTATTGGATAATTTCTTAACCTGTTTTGTTCTAGAGCGTGACTTGAAGCTTCAAAAATAAAAATATTTTTTTCTTTTTTATTCGAAGATCCATATCTAAATAATTCTTCATAGGCAGGTGTTGTTAAATTTATATCATTTATTTTTTTTCCGTTTACAAAATGTCCTAAAGTACCAACTATTGTATTATTATATTTTAGTGAATTAAGAATTTTTGAAATATACCAAACAACTGATGTCTTTCCATTGGTACCTGTAACTGCTAGTGTTTTAAAAGGAAGATTGCTATGAAGCTTAGTTAATAAAGAGCAGGTCTCAAAATTAATATTAGATACAACAAATTGAGGAATTTGTAAGTTTTTTATATATTTATTTGAAATTATAGCAGGAGTTTTATTCTTAAGTACTTCATCTAAATAAATCTTTTTTACCTTTGTATTTTTGTCATAAACAAACAACGTTTTGTTATTAGTAAATTTTGAGTTAGAGGTAATTGCAGAGAAATATTTATTTTTATTAAAGTTGTACGTTTTATTTATTCTTATAACTTTTGATAAATTAGACAGTAGCATTTAATTTTCTATATAAAAAATTTGTGTCTACTTTTAGAAGATCATCATTTTTATCTTTTGAAATATTAAAGAGGCTTATAATATTAATAATAATATCTTTTACCAAGGGTGCATTTACTCTTGCTCCAGTCATTCTTTGTTTAGTGCCTGTTTCCTTTTTTGGATACTCAATAGCAGTGTAAACTACATATTTTGGATTATTTGTTGGGAATATCCCAATAAAGGACGTTAAGTTTCTATCCTTATAATATCCACCATTTGGATTTAATAATTCTGATGTTCCCGTTTTACCTCCTACAGAATAACCATCTACTTTTACTCTGGGACCAGTGTATTCGGTTTTGAGAACAACAGAATTTAATAAATTTATAAAGAATTTAGATGATTCTTTTTTATTAAAAATTTGTTTTTGTCCAAATTGTTTGTTTAATTGAAGTGTAGGAAAAACCTCATTACCATTATTCGCTAATGAAGCATAAGCTTTTACTAAATGAAGGGGAGTAATTGCAAATCCATGACCAAATCCTATAGTTGCTGTTTCTAACTTACCCCAATTATTTTTGTTTCCTAAAGGTGCTGAACTTTCTTTATTTTCTATATTTATTTTTTTGTTGAAACCTATTTTTTCAAAAAAATCTTTTTGATTTTTTTTTCCAATCAGAGTAGCAATCTGAGCAGTTCCAATATTTGATGACTCAACAATTATTTTTTCAACATTATAAATACCATTATCTTTGTATTTATCATGATCACTAATATTTAAATATTTTTTTGTAACATCAAAAGTCATTTGAGGATCTAAAATATCTAAATCAAATCCAATAGTTGCTGTGATTGGTTTAAAAGTTGATCCCATTTCATAATTAGACTGGAAAACTCTATTCATTAAATTATTGTTATTATATGTGGATTTGTCCTCAGGATTATAATCAGGGAAGCTTACTGATGATAAGATTTGACCGGTAGGAATTTCCATAACTATAGCTAAACCGGATTCAGCATTGTAGGTATTGATTGTTTTTAATAGATTTTCTCTAATTAATTGCTGTAAATTGGTATCAATACTAATAATTATATCTTGAGATTTTGAAAGATCATTTTCAAAATACCTCTCAATTCCACTCTGTCCAATTTGATCAATATCTACATATCCAAGAATATGTGACAACGCATTCTTATAAGGATATATTCTTTTAAATTCCTTATGAGATTTGATATTTATTTCACCAAGATTAATTATTTCTTGATATTCAATTGGAGATATATTTCTTTTTATCCAAACAAATTTACTTGTTGATAATAATTTTTTTTCTATTGTTTTTATATCTAAATCAAGAATTAATTCCAATTTATTGGCAAGTTCTTTTTTATTTTTTATCTTATTAGGATTAATTGATAAAGAGATACTTTCAATTGAGGTAGCAATTATATTTCCATTTCTATCGTAAATATTTCCTCTAATATCTTGTTTTGTAAAATTAATTAATTCATCATTCAAATCTGGAAAGAGCATTATTGAAGAGATTCTGTAAATAGAAATCAAATAGACAAAGATAAATATTGTAATAGAAAAGAATACTCTTCTGTGAAGTAATTTTAATGAGTCACTATCAAATAACTTAAATTTTTCTAACATTTGTTAATTATTTGAACTTACTAGTTTAATATTATTGTCTTGTTTTGAAAGATTGTCAATTTTTACTATTTTAGGAGTATTATAATTTACAGAATCAAAAAAATATAATTTGTACATTTTTTTTAGATATGAACTATTTTGATGAACAACTAATTCAATTTTGTTAACTTTTATATTTTCTGAAATTTCAGAAATTTTAGTTTTAAGTCTGGAATTATCTTTTTCTATATCTCTTGTATTATTTGCAATATAAATCATAAAAAAAACTAACAACAAATTAAAAGTAAAAAGTAAGATAATAGATTTAGTATATCTCATATCTAATCAATTTTCTGAGCTACCCGAAGTTTTGCTGATCTAGATCTGGGATTATTCATAATCTCAGAAGCTGACGGCAATATAGGTTTTTTGGTGATTATTTTGAGTTGAGTTGCCAGTTTATCAGGTAACTCCGGGTAGTGGCGGGAGGAACGCCATCGTTTACCACTATTGTGGTTAAAAAAATCTTTCACAATTCTATCTTCTAGACTTTGGAAAGAAACTACTAAAATTAAACCATCTTTATTTAAAATCTTTAAAGTTTTTTCTAAACTCGTCTTTAGTTCATTTAACTCATCATTTACATAAATTCTAATTGCCTGAAATGTTTTTGTAGCAGGATGAATCTTGTTTTTTAATTGCTTCTTTTTTGGTAAACATTTTTTGATAATGTTTGATAATTCTATTGTGTCAGTAATAAATTTTATTTTTCTATTTTTTACTATTTCTTTTGCAATAACTCTTGAATAACGTTCTTCTCCATATTGATAAATTATTTCAGCTAAATTTTTTTCTTCGTAATTATTAATTATATTATAAGCATTTTTGTCTGAAACACCCATTCGCATATCAAGTGGGCCATTTTTGTTAAATGAAAACCCTCTTTCTGGATTTTCAATTTGGTTTGAACTTGTCCCTAAGTCAAAAAGAATGATATCAAATTTTTTATCTTTGAATTTTGAATTACGAACTATATTTTCTATTCTGCTAAATTGATCATTTATTAGTGTAAAATTAGAATATTCTTTTTCTATTTCTACAGAAAAAATTTTTGAGATTGGATCTCTATCTATTGCTAATAATTGATTTACGTTTAATTTTTCAAGTATTTTTTTGGAATAACCTCCACCGCCAAATGTAGCGTCTATAACATTTATAGATTTAGTAGTAGGTAAAAAAGATATTACTTCATTTATCATTACGGGCATATGTAGATTTTTCATTTTATTTTTGTTGTGTTAACATTAAGCGTAGTGATTTTTTTTCTTGTATGAGCCGTTTTCTTGAAGCTTCTATATTTTTTAATCCTCTTTTAGGCTCCCAAATTTGAAAAAAGTGTCCTTGACCAAAAAATGCTGCTTCATCTTTTATTCCTGAGTATAACTTTAAATCTTCAGGTATTAAAAATCTTCCCTCTTTATCAATATTAGTGGTTACGATTTCAGAAAAAATGGATGTTGAAAAATCATCATAATCCTCAGAAAAAAAATCTAAATGATTAATTCTTTTCGCAATTTCTTTTAATCTACCAACTCCACATCCTTCTATGGAAGGTGATTTAATTGATTTGTATAAAATAATTTCATTTCTATTGGTTTTAGGTAGTGCGTTTCTAAAATTTGATGGAAGGGAAACCCTCCCTTTTTTATCTATCTTATTAAAAAACTTAGAAATAAACAAATCCATTAAATATGGGTTATCATGGGAATATATGGGCGTCAATGGGTATAATAAATTTTATTAAATGTTCTTAAAATGTTCTTAAAAGAAAGATGGTGCATAAGCCGGGTTCTGTAATTTATAAAATAAATTGATGATCATTAATCTAGAGTAAATGTTGCCATTTACTTCAAGCAGTCTACCCGAACAACTCAGCTGGAACTGATTGTTATTCCTATTTGACCTTGCTCCAAAAAGGGTTTGCAATGCCATTTTTGTCACCAAAAATGCGGTAAGCTCTTACCTCACCATTTCACCCTTACCTTACAAAGGCGGTATCTTTTCTGCTGCACTTTCCCTAAGCTTACACTTGCCAGGAGTTACCTGGTTTTTTTTCCAGTGGAGCCCGGACTTTCCTCTTGATTACTCAAGCGATCATCGCACCATCAAAAAATGTATTAGTTTTTTTTATTTTTTCGTCAATAGATAATTTAGAAAATGTTTAAAAATAAAATTTGAAGTTTTATAATCTAATTTTCCAGAAACATTTTTTTGAAGATAATGAGCTTGATATACAAATAATAATTTTCTATAAAAAAAATGATTATTTTGTGCTCTAATTGTATCATATCCAAAATATGCTAATATAAATAATGTTCTTTTTTTAGCAGAAAACATTTTATTTTTTTTGAACCAATTTTTAATTAAATTTAGATTATTAATTGTAATTTTTTTACTTGGATCAAAAACCAAATTTGATTTGTAAAGTTTTATCCATGGAAATTTAGGCCCAGGATCAATTTTTCTAAAAGGAGCAATGTCAGAATGTCCTAAAATATTATGACTTTTTATTTTATACTTTTTCTTCAATTTATTTAATAAAAATAGAAGGGAATTTATCATTTTAATTGAAAATTTATTATTTGTTTCATAGAAACTGTAATCTAATTCAATACCAATTGATGAAGAGTTTATATCGATATGATCATTCCAATATGATAATCCAGCATGCCAAGCTCTCATTTTCTCATTTACTAAATTAAAAATTTTTCCATTTTGTGATATTAGATAATGTGAGCTAACTTTATTTTTTGAATTACAAAGATACTCAATAGCATCATTACATCTTTTAAGAGCAGTATAATGAATAATAATAAAGATTATTTGTTTTGTTTTTCTTTTATTAAAATTTTTAGATTTATATTTGTTTATGAATTTCATTCAAATTTGTATTAATAAGATATATATATGTATATTCTTAAAATGTTTAATAATTTATTTATTTATGGATTTTTGTTTATATTTTTAATCAGCTGCTCAAATACACAAACAAGAGTGGATGCCAATAAAAAAGAAATCAATCTAAGTCCTGATAAAATTTATATAACAGCAATGAATAATTTTAATAACGAAAAATTTGTTGAATCAAAGGAACAATTTGAGTTGCTGCAAAAACTTTTCCCTTTATCAAATGAAGCTATTCAAGCTGAAATAATGATAGGTTTTTTATTTTATGTTCAAATGGATTATAATGAAGCTATTTCTCAATTTAATAAAATTATTCGGAAATATCCATCCCATAAAGACATAGATTATATTTATTATATGATTGGAATGTGTAATTATGAACAAATAGAAAATCATGAATTAGATGGTGCGTATAATGAATTAGCATTAGAAAGCTTTAATCAGGTTATTTTAAGATTTCCAAAAAGTGAATATGCTAAAGATAGTAGACAAAAAATAATTTTAGTAAAAACTAATAAAGCTGCTAAACATATGGCAATAGGAAGATATTATTTAAAAGAAAAAAAATATACTGCTGCTCTTAACCGCTTTAAAGTTGTTATAGAGGATTACTCTGTTACAAAATTTACCCCAGAAGCCTTGCATAGAATGGTTGAGGCATATTACGAAATGGGAATGATAGATGAAAGTATAGAGACAGCATCTGTTTTAGGGTATAATTATCCTGATTCATTGTGGTATAGACATAGCTATAACTTAATAAAAAAAGAAAATAAAAATGGATCAATAGTAAAAAAAATAACAGATTTTTTTTAAATAATGAAAAAGAAAATTAATGAATCAAGCATTAAAAAAAGATTAAGTGAGCTTTCAAAAGAAATAACAAAACATAATCATTTATATCACAATTTAGATAGTCCAAAAATAAGTGATAGCGAGTATGACAAACTAATAAAAGAAAATAATTTACTTGAAAAAAACTATCCTCACTTAATATTAAATAATTCACCTAATAAGCTTGTTGGAGCAAAAGTAAAAAGTAAATTTTTAAAAATTAAGCATATTAATCAGATGTTTTCATTAGGAAATGCTTTTAGTAGAAAGGACTTGGATGATTTCATCAAGAGGATAAATAGATTTTTAAATCAATCTGAAAGTAATAATTTTAGATTCTTATCTGAGCCAAAAATAGATGGTCTTTCCTTGAACCTGATATATAAAAATGGACGTCTTGTTTCGGCCGGTACTAGAGGTGATGGTTTTACTGGTGAAAATGTTCTAGAAAACATAACACAAATTAAAGAAATTCCATTAAATTTAAATAGAAATTATCCAGATCTAATTGAAATTAGAGGTGAAATTTATATAAATAAAATGGATTTTGAAGTTATAAATAATAATTTAAGTACAAAAGATAAATTTGCAAATCCTAGAAATGCTGCTGCTGGAAGTTTAAGACAATTAGATACTTCAATTAGTCATAATAGACCGCTAAGATTTATTGCACATGGTATTGGATTTAGTTCTAAATTGTATGAAAATATTCAGGGATTTTATCAAGATTTGAATAAATGGAAAATACCGACTAATGAGTTTGTAAAGTTTTGTTTATCAGCTGATGAAATAATGAATCATTATAATATAATAAATCAAAACAGAGCCGATATTGAATTTGATATAGATGGTTTAGTTATAAAAATAGATAATATAGAACTTCAGAAAAGATTGGGTTATGTTGGTAAAAATCCAAGATGGGCAATAGCATTAAAATTTTCTGCGGAAAAAGCAGAAACAACTATTCTGGATATAGATTTTCAAATAGGAAGGACAGGGGCGATTACCCCCGTAGCTAGACTGAAACCAGTGAATATTGGTGGGGTGATTGTATCTAATGTATCCTTACATAATTTTGATGAAATAAATAAAAAAAATATAAACGTAAAAGATATAGTAGAGATTGAAAGAGCAGGAGATGTCATACCTCATGTCACAAAATTAATTTCCAAAAAAAGTAATATTAATAATAAAATATCCCCTCCAAAGATTTGTCCAGATTGCAAAGGTAAAATAATTAGAGAAAAAGGTGAGGCTATTTTACGTTGTTCAAATAAATATAGATGCAATTCACAAAAGATTGGTCAATTAATTCATTTTGTAAGTAAAAAAAGTCTTAATATAGATGGTTTTGGAGAGAAACAAATTAAGCAGTTTTATAATTTAAAGTTAATAAAGAATATAGAAGATATATTTCATCTTAAAAAATATAAAATTAAGATATTAAATTTAGAAGGTTGGGGAGAATTATCTTATAATAATTTAATAAATGCTATTGAAAAATCAAAAAGTATAGCACTTGAAAAATTTATATACTCATTAGGAATAAGATATATTGGAGAAATAAATTCTGAGTTATTAACAAAAGAATCAAAAAATTTACAAGAATTAATTTTGTTAACAAAGAGCAGGAGTAAACTAGAAAATATAGATGGTTTAGGACCAAAAGCTATATCTTCGCTAATCGAATATTTTTCATACGAAAGAAATGTAGTAACGATTCAAAAATTAGAACAAATACTTAAAATTCATAGCTCTAAAATTGTGAATAAAAAAACATTTTTTTCAAATAAAAACTTAGTTTTTACTGGGACTTTATCAACTCTTTCAAGAGATGAAGCAAAATATCTTGCAAAATCAAATGGTGCTAAAATTTTAACAACTTTAAGTAAAAATACTGATTTTTTAATCACTGGTGAAAAAGCAGGTTCAAAAAAAGAAAAAGCTAAATTACTTGGGATAAAAATTATAGATGAGAGGGATTTTTTATCAAAAATTAATCAATAAGTTTTAAATATTTTAAATAGATTTTTTTGGAAGAAAAGTTTTCAAAATCTACTAAAGCCTTATCTAAATCTAATTTTAAAATTTTTCCATACCCAAATTTTTTATGATATACCTTCTCTCCAACACTTACTTCAATAAATTCGTGGTCTTGGTTCATATCCCATTCTATTTCAGTTTTTTTTGAGTTATTTATTAACCTCTGTCTACCAGGAGAAATTATATCATTATTAAAATAATCATCTTCTACGTATGTTTTTAAAAAATTATCTTCCTGAATATAACTTGAGTCATTAATTTCAACTATCTCCCTAGGAAGCTCATTGATAAATCTAGAAGGTAAATTATAATCATGTGAAGCATAAGAATACCTATTCTGATTCACATAAGTAATAAATATTTTTTTTCTAGCCCTTGTTAGAGCAACATAAGCAAGTCTTCTCTCCTCTTCTAAACCTTTATTACCAGTTTCTTCAATTGATCTCAGACTTGGAAAAACTCCTTCTTCCCAACCTGCTAGAAAGATATTATCAAACTCTAAGCCTTTAGCTGCATGCATAGTCATTAAAGTAATATTTTCTTCTGAGGTATTTGAAATATTTTCCATTACAAGAGAAACGTGCTCTAAAAAACCTTCAAGGTTTTCAAAATCTTTTAAGCTTTCAATAAATTCATTTATATTTTCTATTCTAGAAAGATTTTCTGGATTATTTGAATTTTTTTCTTCTTTTTTTAAAAAATCCAGATAGCCTGAATCTTCGACTATTACTTTTGCGAGTTCTATATGATTAAAATTATTGAGCGTTTTTTTCCATTTATTTAAATTATCAATAAATTTATATATTTCAGTTTTAGCTTTTGAATTTGTTTTAAAAATTATTTGTTTAGTGGCTTCATACATTGAAATATTATTTAATCTAGAATATGAACTGATTTTACTTAATGTTGTTTTCCCAATACCTCTTTTTGGAACATTGATAATTCTTTCAAAAGCTAAGTCGTCAGATAAATTGTTGACAAGTCTTAAGTAGGCAATAACGTCCTTAACTTCCTTTCTTTCATAAAATCTAAGACCTCCGATAATTTTATAGGGTAACCCTAAATTAATTAATCTTTCCTCAAATGATCTGGTGTGAGCTGCTATTCTGAACAAAATAGAAATTTCACTTAATTTAATATTATTTTTTATTAAATTTTCAATTTTATCGGTAACATAAATAGACTCTTCTTTTGTCTCCCAAAAACCGCTTACTGTAATTTTTTCACCCTCCTCATTTTCACTCCATAGTTCTTTTCCAAAACGACCTTTATTTTTAGAAATTAAACTTGAGGCACATTTTAATATATTTTTTGTAGACCTATAATTTTGCTCTAATCTAATTATTTTAGTTTTAATAAATATTTTTTCAAAATTAAGAAGATTAGAGACATCAGCACCTCTCCACGAATATATTGATTGATCATCATCACCAACACAACATATATTTTTATTACCCCCATATAAATATGTAATCCATTTTTGTTGAATAGGATTAATATCTTGATATTCATCAACAAGTATATATCTAAAAAAATTTTGATATTTTTTTAATATTGAATTATTTTTTTTAAAAATATTTATACAATGTAAAATCAAATCACCAAAATCTACTAAATTTAATCGAATGAGTTCTGATTGATATATGGTATATATCTTTCTGATCTCAGCATCATTTTTTCTATATTTATTCTCTTTTAATTCTTTTGATGAAATCCCTTTATTTTTGAAACTATCAATTATGTTTAAATAATATTTTGCTGATGTTTCTTTAGTATCTATTTTTTCTACATCGCATATATTTTTTATTAATTTTAGTTGATCTTCTGTATCAATTATTAAAAAATTTTTTTTTAGTCCTATTTCCTCATGATGTTGTCTTAAAATTCTTAAAGATAAAGAATGAAATGTACCAACCCACATCCTATCAATTGGTAAATTAATTAATTTTGCGATTCGTGTTTTCATTTCATTGGCTGCTTTATTAGTAAAAGTAACTGCTAATATTTGTGCAGGAGTTGCTAATTTTTTATAAAGTATGTGTAAAATCCTAAATGTTAAAACCCTTGTTTTTCCACTACCTGCACCAGCTAATACAAGTAAAGCACCTTCTGTGGCTTCAACTGCTTTTTTTTGATCGTCATTCAAAAGATCAAGATATTTAAGTGCTTTATCTGACATTTTTTTGCTATAATATAATTATATTCTCATTTATAAACTATAATAAGTATATCTTTTTTATAAATATGAAAAATAATTTATATTCAATTTTGTTTATTGTAATTTTTTTTGCAGCACACAATCTGTATGGTGCTGCATCAGATGAAGTAAAAACTGAGCCTGATGATTTTCAAACCTCTGAACAAGAAGACGAAGTATATGATCCATTAGAGCCAATAAATAGAGCAATATTTAGTTTTAATAATATTGCTGATAAAATTGTTTTAGAACCTGTAGCAAAAGGATATAAAAGTCTACCTTCACCAATTCAAAGTGGTGTTAGTAATTTCTTAAGTAACCTTAGAACACCTCTGGTTGTATTTAACCAGTTGCTTCAAGGGCAAGGAAAAAATGCCTTTGAGTCTTCAGGCAGATTTGTTGTGAATAGTACGTTAGGAATTTTTGGACTTATTGATGTTGCAGATAAAATGGGTATTGAAGAAAAAGAGGAGGACTTTGGACAAACTTTGGCTACCTGGGGTATTGGCGATGGATTTTATATAGTACTACCTCTATTTGGACCATCTAACTTAAGAGATACAAGTGGTATGATTTTGACTATGATGACTGATCCAATAAATGCATATGCCGTAAGTGAAGGTCAGGCATGGATTGTTCCAATGAGAACTGCTGTGAATGCAGTAGATCAAAGATCAAAAATTATAGATGAAGTTAATGCACTTCGTGATAATTCAGTTGATTACTATGCAGCTGTAAGAAGCTCTTATTATCAAAATAGAAATGCAGCAATAAGTAATGAGGATGATAGTGAATTAACTCCTTTACCTTTGATTAGCATTGAGTTTGAATAATGAAAATTTTTGGTATAACAATTTTACTTATTCTTTTATTTTCCTCAAATACTTCTTTTGCTGATGAACCATCCAATTGGCTTAAAAATGAGATAGATAAAATATTAATTGCTTATCAAAATTCTGATCTGCCAAACGAGAATAGATTCTTAATGATTGAGCAAACGATTAATAATAATTTTGCAGGAACTGGGATAGCAAAATTTGTTGCTGGAGATTCTTGGAAGAGTGCATCAAATGATGTCAAAAAAGAATACATTAAAAATTTCAAAAGACATTTAGCATTAAATATTGCTTCAATGATGCAGGGTTATTCTAATCAAAGATATGAATTATCAAAATCTAAGATTGATGAAAAAAATAAAATTATCTTAATTGAAATGGAGATATTTTCTGACACTGGCTCAGTTGTTATTACATGGAGAGTTAAAGAATCAAAAGGCAGATATTTTGTTATTGATTTGATTGTTGCTGATATATCATTGGTGGTTACGAAGAGATCAGAGTTTAATTCAATGTTAAAGACCGTTAACAATAAATTATCTGATTTTAATAATATTTTATTTGAACAAAATAATGAAAGTTATGCAAAAATAATCGACTAAATTATTTTTTCATTTAAGTTTAACCAATTAATTTCATTTATGCTAAGTTTTATGTCTAAATTATTAAGACATGAATTTATTTCTTGTATATTTCTTGGTCCAATTAAAGCAAAGGAAGGAAAATTTAAATTTATTGGCCATGCACCAGCAATATTTTGACAAGTAGTATTTAATTTTTTTGCAAGTAATATAGATCTTTTTTTTCTCTCTCTATTATCTTTACTATCAAAACAACTTAAAGGTCCACTAGAGTGTTCACCTGGTTTTCTCCACGTCTCATATTTAATTATTTGATTTTCTATTTCTTGAACTTTTTTATTAGAGAGAAAATATCCTCTACCTTGACTTGACCAAGATAAATGAGCTGTTTTGGTTTTTTCAAGATAATCTAAAATTTTGTCATCATTTGATGACACACATCCATCCCAAAGCGGTTTTATCATTTTACAAAGTGATAAATTGTTGTTTAATATACTGAAACCTAATTTATTATTATTTTTTGCCCATACATTAGCTTCAATAAAACGTTCCAAAGACCAATTTGAAGCCCCAAATATTCTAAATTTATTTTGGCTTTTTCTATCGTTGAGAACATCTATGAATTCACCAACTGGAATCTCTTTATTGTCACGGTGCATGATATATATATCAACATTGTTACTTTGTAACCTTTCTAAAGACTCCTCAAGTTGGGAAAATAAACTATCAGGGTTGCAATTTGGTGTATGAGCCCCTTTTGCTATCAGAATAATATTTTTAAGAATATTTCTAGATCTTTGCCATTTACCAAGAAGTTTTTCCATTAAACCGTTACCGTAAATATGTGCGTTATCAAAAGCATTACCTCCAACCTCTATCCAATAATCCCATAGTTTTGATGCCTCATCATAATTTGTTTGATTATCATTACCCATTATTAATTTTGATATATTTTTATCAAGTCCAGCTATCTTATTGTACTTCACTGTAAGTCTTCTTTTAATTGGTAATTAATTTTTTTTCTCCATATATCTAGAACCTTTAAATTATCTAAAGTATCATCCCAAGTCATACCAGGATGAGGTACTTGTTGCTTTTGCTTTAAAATTGATTGACTTGAAAGTTCTGCTTCAAAAAAAAATAAATGCTCTGGTCCTTTAAAGTTTTTTATTTCTTCAATATTATTTTTAATAATTCTTATGGTTGAGTGATAAGGGCCTCCATCCTTTCCTGGCATCCAAGGATTATCAACTATAATTTTTCCATCAGTTCCCTCTATAATTGAATTATTATGCATATTTTTCATTATAGCTGTATGTAATTCGGCTTGAACATCATTATCAAATCTTAATACTGCGTGTGCTTCTTCATCAACACCTGTTTCACCAATTTTTGCGTTTGCGTCTATATGAATTGGATTAATAAATTTTTTTCCAGAATTTACTCCCGCGATCATTCTAGAAAAGGATACTGGATAGAGACCAACATCTAAAATAGATCCTCCAGCTAAATTTTTATTAAATAATCGGTGCTCGGGAATAATTTTACCCATGTCAAATCCAAAGGAAGATGTAATTTTTTTAATTTCTCCAATAATATTATCTTTAATATAATCTAATAGAGCGGGAATTTGTGGATGACATCGATACATAAAACCCTCTTTATAAAAAACACCTTTTTCTTTAACTACATCAATTACTTTTTTAGCTTGTTTAAAATTAATAGCGCCAGGTTTTTCACATAAAATATGTTTTCCAGCATGCGCAGCCTTTATAGATAGATCAGCATGGAACGTATGAGGTGTAGCAATATAAACTGCATCTATACTTTCTGATTTTAATAGTTTCTCGTAGTTATCAAATCTTAAAACATTGTGAATATTATATTTATCTCCAAATATTTTTCTTCTTTCAGAATTTAGACTGGCAATAGATACTAATTCACCGGAATATGTTTGTTTTAATGCATCTGCAAAATTATTTGCAATAGAGCCAAGACCTATAATACCCCATCTTATCTTATTCATTTATTTTTAGTTGTTATAAATAACTTGATTTGTATATTGTTGCCATTTTAGACAAATTATTAGGTTTTATTTTAGTTCCATAACCTGCCGCACCAAATTCTTCTAATCTATTGATTACAACTTTTTTCATAGCATCTTTTGATAATGCTAAATATTTTCTTGGATCAAATTGAGATGGATTTGCAGCAAAATATTTTCTAATAGCTGAGGTAGCTGCCAATCTTAGATCAGTATCTACATTGATTTTTCTAACCCCGTTTTTTATACCTTCTTTGATCTCACTTATAGGAACTCCGTATGTTTCCTTCATATCTCCACCATATTTATTAATTTCAGATATTACTTCCTTTGATACTGATGATGAGCCATGCATAACTAAGTGAGTATTAGGAAGTTTTTGATGTATTTCTTTAATTCTTTCCATTGCCAGAGTTTTACCTGTTGGTGGTTTAGAAAATTTATATGCACCGTGACTTGTTCCAATTGCTATAGCTAATGCGTCAACTTTTGTTTGATTTACAAATTCTAATGCTTCATCTGGGTTTGTTAATAATTGTTTTTCAGTTAAAATTCCTTCCGCTCCAACTCCATCTTCTTTTTCACCAGTTCCTGTTTCAAGTGAACCAAGACAACCAAGCTCTCCTTCAACAGAGATGCCTAAAGAATGTGCAATATTAACTGTCTGTTTTGTAACTTTAACATTGTAGTCAAAGTCTGAAGGAGTTTTTTGATCTTCTTTTAATGATCCATCCATCATTACGGAAGTAAATCCAAGGTCCATACAAATTTTACAATCTTCTGGTGATCCTCCGTGGTCTTGATGAAGAACAATAGGAGTGTCTTTAAACTCATCCACAGCGGCTTCAATCATCTTAATTAAAAATTTAGGTCCAGCATATTTTCTTGCAGATTTAGATACTGCTAAGATGACTGGACTATTTAAATCATTTGCTCCCTCAACAATCGCACGTATTTGCTCAAGATTATTTATATTAAATGCTGGAACTCCGTAATTATTTTCGGCAGCGTGGTCTAGCAATTGTCTTAATGTAATAAGAGCCATAATGGTCTTTTATATTTTACTTCCTTAATTGCAAGATTATCCTTTGACAGCACCAAAAGTTAATCCCCGGATAAACTGTTTTTGTAAAATAAAAAACATTATTACTGGAGGAAGCGCGCAAACAATCGAACCAGCGGCAATAAGATTCCAAGATGCTACCCATTGGCCACGTAACACTTGAATTCCAACAGTTACAGGGCGAACTGAATCACTTTGAACAAGAACCAAAGCCCAAAAATAATCATTCCAAATAAAAGTAAAAATTAATACACCTAGTGCAGCTAATGCAGGCCTCATTAAGGGCAATACGATCTTTCTATAAATAAAAAACTCTGATGCTCCGTCAGCTCTTGCGGCCTCAATTAATTCAAATGGAAGCTCTTTAATGAAATTTCTTAAAAAAAATGTACAAAAGCCAGATTGAAAAGCTATGTGAAAAATAATTAGCGCAAACCATGTATCATAAATTCCAAATTGTATAGTTATACTTCTAACTGGTACAAGCAAAATTTGAAAAGGGATAAAATTTCCAGCAATAAATGCAGCAAAAATTATCATATTTAGTCTAAACTTATGTATAGCTAAGGTAAAACCAGACATCGAACTAATCAATAATGTAATTAAAGTTGTTGGTATGGTTATAATTAAACTATTAAGAAAAAATCTTGCCATTGGACTTCTAATAAAAACTTCTGAATAATTTTCAAAAAAATGGATTTCAGTAGGTATGCCCCAATAATTCCCTGCATTTAAATCTGTCAAAGATCTTAATGAAATTAGCATAATAGCAAATAACGGAAGCAACCATGTAATTATGCTTAAATATAATAATATTCTGTAACGATATCTGTTTAAAATTGGTTGTTTTTCTATTGGGTATGGAAACATTATTTTTCAGATTTTTCATTTTGAAATAATCGATATAAAAACCACACGATATAAATATCCATTATTATAAATAATATTGTTGCAATTGCAGAACCGTATCCCATTCTGTAACTAAATAGTGCTTCTTCATACATTTTGTATGCGAGAACTGACGAACTACCCCAAGGTCCTCCTTTGGTCATAATTGCTACCATATCAAAACTTCTTAAAGCGCCTACAACTGTTACAACAGTAGCTATAAAAGTTGCTGGCTTAAGTTGTGGAAGTATAACATACCAAAACATTTTAAAACCCATCGCACCATCAATTCTTCCAGCTTCAACTATTTCTCTGTTAACATTTGTCAGTCCAGTTAGATATATAATCATTGTATATGCGATAGATGGCCAAAAAAATGCAAAAATTATCGCGTAAGTTGCTAGAGATTCTTCAGCTAAAAATGCTATAGGTTCTAATCCTAAAGATCTAAAAACTAGGTCTAAAAAACCATATTTTGGTAAATAAAACCAAGAAAAAATTAAACCAACTACAACTAAATTAATTACAAATGGGAAAAAAAATAGAGGTTTAATAAATTTCATTTCTTTGATGTTTTGATTTAAAAAAATTGCTAAACCTAGTCCTATAGGAATGACGAGAAGACTTAAAATTAACCACTTAATATTATTTATAATGAGAGTAGGAAATTCATAATCGTCAAAAAATAGTTCTTTATAGTTACCTAATCCAACCCACTTCCAGTTTTTAAGATCACCACTTAAACCAAGCAACCCCCTGTCCATTCCATTCCAGGAATGAAAGCTTACCCAAATAGAGTCTATTATTGGATAGATAACATACAATAGGAAGAGGCAACTAGCTGGTGCCAAAAAGAATATCGGCGCCAATTTAATTTGATTTTTTGATATATATTTTATCATAAAAAAAGGCGGAAATATTTCCGCCTTTAATTTTTACAAGGTCTTTAGTTGGAACTAAAGACTCTTTTTCTAGTTTTATCTAATCTAGATCTAATAGCTCCAATTCTTTCAGGCTTTACCATGAATTCTTGGAAACCTTTCATGCCATCACCATGCATATCTGGATGCGTATCTCTATCATAGAATTGAGCAATATCAGAAGCACTACTTAGAACAGCAAAACCTTGTTGCTTAAATCTATCTGATGGTGGTGTAGCATTAGAATTTGGCGTTAGAGATCCATTATCCTCTGCCAAAGCTTTTGCTGCATCAGGATTTGCTAGGAAAGCAAGAAACTTTTTAGCATCTTCTTTGTTTTTAGCTCCACTTGGAATATGGAACGTATCTGTTGGCGCATCCTCTGCCATACCTACACCTTTGTAAACCATCGGAAATTGGAAATAATCTACATTATCTGCAACACCAGCATCTTCAAAGAAAGGTACTACAAAATTACCCATCAAATACATCGCAGCTTCACCATTAATCATAGGTGTTATAGCTTCTTGCCATGACAGTGAAGCATGGTCTTCAAGATAATATCCTGCATTGGAAAGTTCAGCCCATTTATCGAATACATCGTCAAGTCTTGGATCTTCATAACTAGCATTACCAGCCATTAAATCCATATGGAAGTTATAGCCATTAATTCTCATATTCATGTAATCAAACCATGCTGCTGCTGTCCAAAGATATTTGGTTCCTATTGTAATCGGAGTATAACCATTTTTCTTAAGCATAGCGCATACCCATTTAAACTCTTCAAAATCTCGAGGCTCATTTAAACCAAGCTTATCAAATATATCTTTTCTATAATAAACACCCCACTGATAATAAGCATAGGGAACTCCATATTGCTTGCCATCAACAGTTAATGAACCTTTAGATGCTGCCATTGAGTCATTCAAACCAGCACTTTCCCAAACATCAGATACATCTTCAAATAGACCTTGATCAACAAAGAATTTCATTCTGTTCCCAGCAAACCAAACAGCTATGTCTGGAGCATCAGCTTGTAAAAAGTTTCTAATTGCAACTTTATACTCTTCATGATCAAAATCATTTACTACAACAGTTACTTCAGGATGAGCTTTATCGAAGGCATCGATAAAAGCATACATCACCTCTTTTGCTCTTGGATCTGATTGATTATTATTGATAACCAAAGTTCCAGCTAATGATACAAATGAAGTAAATAAGGTAGTCAAAACTACCCCAAAACTAAATATTTTCATTTTACCTCCCATGAAAATTATACATATTATCTAACATATCTAGAACCAGATAAAATAGGAAATATGGATAATTTGTAATGGTGGGCCCTCAGGGACTTGAACCCCGGACCACCCCGTTATGAGCGGGGCGCTCTAACCAACTGAGCTAAGAGCCCTGAAACTGCTAATACATCTCAATTTTGTAAGTTTCAATTAATTTATTCCTAGATCTGAATTTTTAAAAGATCTTTCCCAACTATTGGGTTTTTCCCAAAATCATTTCTGACGATTTTCATAAGTTTATTTTCATTGAATTTTGTTGGTACAAAATGAGTAAGGACAAGTTTTTTACAATTGGTAATTTTTGCAATTTTACCAACTATTGTTGAGGGAGTATGATAATCTCTTACATTATGTAATGTTTTTTTTGTTCTCATTTTATTAGTTTCTTTTATTTCTCCATCTATAAAAACTTCATGCAATAAAACGTCTGCGTTTTGTCCGAATTTCATTATATTTTCACATGGTTTAGTGTCCCCACTTATAGTTAGTTTTTTTTTATTATGGTAAAAGTTAAAACCATAAGCATATTTTACGGGTTTATGATCGACTGTAAAATATGTGATTTTTATATCTTTAATTTTAATATTTCCAAGGGATTTGAATTCTTTTACTATAATATCAAATGCTTTTATTGATGATCTTACTTCATAATTTATTCTTTGCTCTCTCTCTTTTTTCCACGCGTTCATAATTTTTTTTATAAAGATTTTAGTTCCTGGTGGTCCATAAATTATCCATGGTTTTATTCTATAAGAATGCCATGAAGAAATTATTAATTGATATAAATCAACTACATGATCTGAGTGAAGGTGTGTTAATAATAGAGCATCAATACTAGCACCTGATATATTTATTTGATTAAGTCTCTGTGTTACTCCAGAACCACAATCAACTAAAATTTTTGCTTTTTTTGTAGATACTAAATTAGAAGGACCAAATCTTCTGTAATCAACACTAGGACAACCTGTTCCAAGAAGTGTTAATTCCATTACTCATCCAAAAAAGTTTTTAATTTTCTAGCCCTAGTTGGGTGTTTTAATTTTCTTAGCGCTTTTGCTTCTATCTGTCTAATTCTCTCTCTTGTTACACTAAATTGTTGACCAACTTCTTCTAAAGTGTGATCACTATTCATTCCAATACCAAAACGCATTCTTAAAACTCTCTCTTCTCGTGGAGTAAGAGATGATAGAATTCTTGTTGTTGTGTCTCGTAAAGAGCTTTTAACTGCTGCATCAATAGGAATCAATGCATTTTTATCTTCAATAAAATCTCCAAGTGAGCTATCTTCTTCATCACCAACAGGGGTCTCTAAACTTATTGGTTCTTTGGCTATTTTCAGAACTTTCTTCACCTTATCAATTGGCATGTGTAAACGATCTGCAAGCTCGTTAGGAGTTGGCTCTCTACCAATTTCTGACATAATCTGCCTTGTTGTTCTTACAATTTTATTAATAGTTTCAATCATATGTACTGGTATTCGAATGGTTCTGGCTTGATCAGCTATAGATCTGGTTATTGCCTGCCTTATCCACCAGGTAGCGTATGTTGAAAATTTATAACCTCTTCTATATTCAAATTTATCTACAGCTTTCATCAAGCCAATATTTCCCTCTTGAATTAAATCTAAAAATTGTAGACCTCTATTTGTATATTTTTTAGCAATTGATATAACAAGTCTTAGGTTTGATTCTATCATTTCTTTCTTTGCTCTATTTGCCGATCTTTCACCATTTTGTACAGTGCTGACTATTCGCCTAAATTCTGATATAGGTAATTCAGAAGCAGATTGGATTTCTTTTATTTCTTCAACAATTTTGTTAATTTCTAAATGATTCCTATTTATAAATTTTTCCCAACTTTTATCCTTAGTAGCCAATAAATTTTGTATCCAATTTTTCTCAAAATTAAAATTCAAATATTGCTCAATAAATGACTCTCGCTTTACACCTGCGCTAGTAGCCAATCTTAACATTTTTCCTTCTCTCAAAAGAAGTTTTTTATTTAGTTCATAAAGAGCTTCCATGAGAGCTTCAATTGTTGAAGAATTAAAATGTACCGCCTTCATTGCAGAAACCATCTCTTTTTGAACTTTTTTATATTTTTTTTCTATTGATATATAATTTTTATCATCTTTTTTTTCTGAATTTATAAGTTCACTGCTATATTTTTGTAATTTTTTGAAAAGTTTTGTTATATCGTTAAAATCTTCTAAAACTTTAGGTTTTAGTTTTTCTTCCATAGCAGCCAGAGAAACATTTAATCCTTCTTCTTCTTCATCATCCTCACTTACTTGATTTTCATCATTAGAATCAGTATTATCACTTGATTCATTTTTATCCTTATTGCTCTGATTATTATCTGAAGAAGCATTTTCAATTAACTTAAGTGTGTCCTCTAATTTATTATCAGAAATATCTGACATATCGTACGTTGCCTCCAGATCAACAATATCTCTCAATAACATTGTTCCATCCTTGATAGAGTCTTTCCAATTTATAATTGATCTTATAGTCATTGGACTTTCACAAATTGCACCGATCATTTTTTCTCTTCCAGCCTCAATTCTTTTTGCAATAGCTATTTCGCCTTCTCTACTTAATAGTTCTACAGCGCCCATATCTCTAAGATATAATCTAACTGGATCATCAGTTTTGCCAGTTTGTTTTTTTTCTTCTTCTTCTGAATTTTCATCAGATTTGCTGGCTTCTTTAGATATATTAATTAATTCTTTAGCTTCCTCTTCGGAGTAGATTTTAATTTTTGAAGTAATGAACAATTGTTCGAGTTTTTTTACGTTTTCCTCTAGTCTAAATCTTTTTGGAATAGATTTCTCTATTATTTTAAGAGTATATATTCCATCTATTTTATTTTTAGTAATTAGTTTTTCAAAAATTTCTTTTATTTTATCCTCAAACGTAGACTTGGATTTTTTTATTGAAGTAATATTTTTTTTGTAATTTTTTTTATCTATTTTAGAATCAGAAGATTTACTTATTTTTTTTTTGACTTTATTAATTAATTTTTTCTTTATTGATTTTTTTGTTGTTTTTTTATTTACTTTTGATGTTTTTTTTACAGATTTTTTTTTCGTAGTTTTCTTTACGACCTTAGAAGATTTCTTTTTAATTTTTTTCTTTTTTTTCATATAATAGCGAAACTATTCCTCGGTACTAATGAGATCAGCTTTAATTTTTTTCAACTCATCCCAAGAAAGTGACGAAAAGTTATTATCTAATTTATCTAGGCTTTTATTTATTTTTTTCAAATTTGAAAGTCTTGTATTAAGATTTTTGACTGAATCTTGAATTTCTAATAATGTTTCCCTAGAATCGTTATCTTTTTTACAATATGGAAATAGGTCTAAAATACTATTTTCTGATACATATTTTAGTATTTTAATATAGTTTTTTGGTATCTCATTTATTTTAATTTCATCAATTTGCATTTCTTTAATCTGATTTTTTTGAAAATAATTTATAAATTCAACTTGGTCATGATCTAACAAATTACTACTCAAAAGCAATTCAGCTAAATCATCTCTTAGATCTATGTGATTAAGATACGATACCATAAAAGAATTTATTTGTTTAGAAAGTAGATTATCTTTTATTTCTTTATTTTTTACAATTAATGTTTTTTTATTTCGAGACTTTAATTTATTAAAAAATAAATTTTTAAATTCATTTTTATAAAAGAACTTAATTTTTTTATCTTTAATAGTATCAATTATATCGTCAATATACTTATCAAATGATATTTTATCTTCCGCCTTTGATAAATCTACTGAAGATGAAGATTGATCAAAAATAAATTTAACAATTGGTACTGGTTTTTTTAATAGTTCGATTAAGTGTTTCAAAGAACTTTTATTTATAAGACTATCAGGATCATAATTCTTAGGAAGTTTGATAAACTGTAAATATTTGTTTGGAGATATATACTGAAGTGACATTAATGCACTTTTATAAGATGCTCGGAGACCAGCTTCATCTCCGTCAAACATTATCGTAGGCTTTTCTGCATATTTCCAAGATAACAATAACTGATTTTCAGTTAAAGCTGTTCCTAGTGGAGCAACAACTGTTTTAATATTATTTTCATATAAGCTAATAACATCCATGTAACCTTCACAGATAAGAATATTTTTTTTTGTTCTTATGTATTCTTTCGCATTATTTAGATTATAAAGAATGCTTCTTTTTTGAAAAAAATTACTTTCCGGGGAATTAATATATTTAGGATTTGAATTATCTAAAACTCTACCTCCAAATCCAATAACTGTATTTTTCTCATTAGAAATTGGAAATATTAATCTCTTGTAAAAAAAATCTTTTATTTTTTTATTATTATCGATTTTTATAACATTACTTTTTAAAATATCTTTGTCAGAAAAATTATTTTTTTTTAAATGATCGTAAAGAGATGATTTAGCATTATATGAAAAACCAATTCTAAATTTTTTTATTGTATCCATGGAAATCGAACGCTTGTTTAGATAGTTCTTGCATTGGTCATTATAAAAAAGGTTATTTTCAAACCATTTTGTTGAAACTTCAAGAATTTTGAAAATATTTTCATATTCTTTATTTTGCTTTATATTTTTTTCTATAATTCTTATTCCCACTTTATTAGCTAATTCTTTAACCGCATCAGGAAAAGAATAATTGTATAGGTCAGTATAAATCGTAAAAATATCACCCTTAGCACCACAACCAAAACAATAATAAGAACCTAAATTATCATTTATTTTACAAGACGGTGTTTTCTCTTCATGAAATGGGCAACAACACCAATAGTCATTTCCTTTTCTTATTACTTTTACTTTTTTTTCTATTTCTGTAGAAAGTTGAATTTTTGATTTTATTGCTTCAAGATCATTTTTAGTAAATGACATTATTTACCTAAACTATCTTTAGCAATTTTTCCTGCTACTCCCATATCAATTTCACCCAAATAATTAGATTTAATAATATTCATTAATTTTCCCATATCTTTGATTGATGAAAAATTATTCTCTTTTATAACTGTTTCAATAATAACCTTCGTTTCATTTTCACTTTTTTGATCAGGTAAAAAACTTTCTATCACAATGATTTCAGCTTTTTCTTTATCAATTAGATCTTGTCGATTCGCTTTTTCAAAGGCCTCTATGGAATCTTTTCTCTGTTTAACCAAACTTTGTAATATATTTAGCACATCTCCATCCATGAGGTTTTCTTGCTTTCCTCTTAATGCTATTTGCTTATCTTTAATTGCACTTCTTACAAGTCTTAACGTATTTATTGAATTGCTGTCTTTTTCTTTAATTGAATTCTTATATTTTTCGTCTATTTTATTTATTAAATTCATTTAGTTTTCTTACTCCTAATATCAATTTTTTATTATTAATATACTAATATAATTCTTCTTATTAATTTCAACTAATCCTTGACTAGGCAAGTATAAATGCCTAGTAGATATCATTTTGCTTCAACAAAAATAATGGAAGTTATAAAAAAAAACTATCTTCAAAATAATAAAACTGCAGCTTTGGTATTGGAAAATGGTGAAATTCTTTTAGGTTATGGATTAGGGATACAAAAAGCTGTTATTGGAGAGTTATGCTTCAATACATCTCAAACTGGTTATCAAGAAGCATTATCTGATCCCTCATATGCAAAGCAAATAATTACATTTACTTTTCCACATATTGGAATTGTAGGTACAAATCAAGATGATCAAGAGTCAAAAAAAATCTACGCTGATGCTTGTATTATAAATCAACCATTATCAGAATATTCAAATTGGAGAGCTGAAAGTGATTTGAATACATATTTTTTAAAAAATAAGATTCCATGCATTTACGGAATTGATACTAGATACTTAACGAAGAAATTATCAATAGAAGGGGCAAAAAAAGCAGCAGTTATTCACTTTGGAGAAGGTGAAAATAAAATTGAAAAAATTAAAACTCAACTAAATGAGTGGAAAGGTCTTCAAAATTTAGATTTAGCTGGAATAGTATCGACAGAGCAAAACTATAATTGGAAAAAAGGAATATGGAAAAGTAATAAATCAATAAAAAGACAATTCAAATATAATGTCACATGTTTAGACTTTGGAGTCAAAAATAACATTTTAAGAAATCTAAATGAATTTAATCTGAACCCAACTGTATTAAACTTATTTTCTAGCTATGAAGAAATAATAGAAACTAATCCCTTAGGAATTTTTTTATCAAATGGCCCTGGTGATCCTTATGCCACAGGTAGTAAAATAGTTGATGTAATTAAAAAATTAATTGATGATAAAATTCCAATATTTGGAATATGTCTCGGGCATCAAATTTTAGGATTGGCATTAAATGCAAAAACTAAAAAAATGTTTCAGGGTCACAGAGGTTCAAACCACCCCGTCAAAAATCTTACAACTGGAATTGTTGAAATTACTTCACAAAATCATGGTTTTGAAGTTGATAGAGATAGTTTTACCAGAGATATAATTGAAACTCATGTTTCACTATTTGACGGGAGCAATGAAGGTTTAAGACATAAACATTTGCCAGTATTTAGTGTTCAATATCATCCAGAGGCGTCGCCTGGTCCACATGATAGTCATTATTTGTTTGAAGAATTTTATAATCTTATTGAGAAAAATGCCAAAAAGAACTGACATAAATAAAATATTAATAGTAGGTGCAGGTCCCATAGTTATTGGTCAGGCTTGTGAATTTGATTACTCGGGTGCTCAGGCATGTAAGTCTCTCAAAGATGAAGGTTACAAAATTGTATTAATTAACTCAAATCCAGCAACAATAATGACTGATCCAGAATTAGCTGATCAAACTTATATTGAGCCTATAACTAAAGAATTTGTGGAAAGAATAATCGAAATAGAAAAACCAGATGCTCTTCTACCAACTATGGGGGGTCAGACAGCTTTAAACGTTTCAATGGAACTTTTTAATAATGGTATACTTGAAAAGCACGGGGTTAAAATGATTGGGGCAAATCCAACAGCAATCGAATTAGCTGAGGATAGGCAAAAATTTAAAGATGCTATGAAAGAAATTGGTCTAACCTGTCCTAAAAGTTACGTGGTAAACACGATTGAAGAGTCAAAAAGAGTAAAAAATGAATTAAATTTGCCTCTTGTCATAAGACCAAGTTTTACTCTTGGGGGTACCGGAGGTGGTGTTGCCTATGATGATGAGGGGTTTATTGATTTATGTAATAGGGGTTTAAGTGCTAGCCCGACTAATCAGATACTTATTGAAAAATCTGTTTCAGGTTGGAAAGAATTTGAAATGGAAGTTGTTAGAGATAATAAAGATAATTGTATTATTGTTTGCTCAATTGAAAATGTTGATCCAATGGGTGTTCATACTGGAGATAGTATTACAGTAGCTCCATCCTTAACATTAACTGACAAAGAATATCAAATTTTAAGAAATGCCAGCATTAAGGTTCTTAGAAAAATAGGAGTAGATACTGGCGGTTCAAATGTTCAATTTGCAATAAATCCTGAAGATGGAGAAATTAATGTAATTGAAATGAATCCAAGAGTTAGTAGATCTTCTGCATTAGCATCTAAAGCCACAGGTTTTCCAATAGCAAAAGTTGCTGCAAAATTAGCTGTGGGTTACACTTTGGATGAACTTGCAAATGATATCACTACGACAACACCCGCAAGTTTTGAACCAACTATTGATTATGTTGTAACTAAAATTCCAAGATTTACTTTTGAAAAATTTGTTGGTGCTAATTCCGACCTAACAACATCCATGAAATCAGTTGGTGAAGCAATGAGTATAGGTAGATCTTTTAATGAATCAATCCAAAAGGGGTTTAACTCTCTTGAGTACGGTCTAACTGGTTTTGATAAACCAAAACTTAGCTCAAATGATAAAAATACAATCTTGAATGAACTTAAAATACAATCTTCTCAACGCTTGTTAGTCGTAGGAGAAGCTCTAAGAATTGGATTATCAGTCGATGAAATAAATCAAACTACAAAATATGATAAATGGTTTTTATACCAAATAAAAACAATAATAGATTTTGAAAAAATCTTAAAAGAAAAAGGGCTCAACAAAGATATAATATTATATGCAAAGAAAATTGGCTTCTCAGATAGCAAAATCTCATCAATATTAAGTATTAAAGAAAAAGAATTAAGAAAATTTAGAAATAATAATGATATTAATCCTGTCTTCAGACTTGTTGATACTTGTGCAGGTGAATTTAGTTCTAAAACTCCTTATCTTTATTCTACTTATGACTGGAATTTTGAAAATACTAAATTCTGTGAAGCAAATCCTACATCAAAAGACAAAGTAATAATACTTGGAGGCGGTCCTAATAGAATAGGTCAAGGCATTGAATTTGATTATTGCTGTGTACATGCTGTCTATGCATTGAAAGAAAAAGGCATTGAAACAATAATGATAAATTGTAACCCAGAAACAGTTTCAACTGACTATGATACTGCTGATAGACTTTATTTTGAGCCACTTTCAGCTGAAAGTGTTATTGAAATTTACAATAAAGAAAAAAGTAATGGAAATGTTCTTGGTGTGTTAGTACAATTTGGAGGCCAGACACCTCTAAAAATTGCAAAAGAATTAGAAGAGTCTGGAATAAAAGTTATAGGAACGTCAACTGAAGCAATAGATTTAGCTGAAGATAGAGATAGATTCAGTGAAATATTAATGAAACTGAAAATTGCTCAACCAAAAAATGCTTTTGCAAATACGGTAGCACAAACTTTAGAAAAAGCTGAAGAAATTGGATATCCTGTTTTAGTTAGGCCTTCTTATGTTCTTGGAGGAAGAGCTATGCAAATCGCATACGACAAAGATAATTTAGAATCATTTTCTAATGAAGCTCTTGAAGTTTCTTCAAATAATGTAATTTTAATTGATGAGTATCTTGAGAATGCCAAAGAAATAGATGTAGATATAATTAGAGATAAAAATGGAGAAATATTCATAGCTGGAATTATGGAACATATCGAAGAAGCAGGAATTCACTCTGGAGATAGTGCTTGTTCCTTACCTCCCTATTCAGTTAGTAAAGAAACTCAGAATAAAATAATTGAATGGGTATCAAAAATTGCTAAAGAAATTAATGTTGTCGGATTAATGAACACTCAATTAGCAATTAAAGATAAAAAAATATATGTTTTAGAAGTAAACCCAAGAGCCAGCAGAACTGTACCATTTGTTGCCAAATCAAAAGGTATTCCGATCGCAAAAATTGCAGCAAAAGTAATGGTCGGCGAAAATCTTAATTCAATTTTGAATGATTATGAAATTAATGAATTAAAAAACTTTAATGTTAAAGAATCTGTTTTTCCTTTCAATAAATTTGATGGAGTTGATTTAATACTAGGTCCTGAAATGAAATCGACAGGAGAAGTTATGGGAATAGATGAAACCTTTTTATCTTCCTATATAAAGAGCCAAATAGCCTGTGGTAATATTCTTCCATCCAAAGGGACAGTTTTTATCTCAATAGATAATGATAATAAAAAGTTCATTATTGAGATAGCACAAAAGTTAAAAGAATTAGATTTTAATCTACTTGCAACTAAAGGGACTGCTGAATACTTAAATACTAATAACATCAAGACAAAAACAGTAAATAAAGTAAAAGAAGGTAATCCTCATGTAGTTGACTTATTAATTAATAATGAAATTCAGCTAGTAATTAATACAACTAAAACTCAATCATCTATTAGAGATAGTTATAGTATCAGAAGGACATCCTTAATGTATAATATTCCATATTACACGACAATAGCTGGAGCAAAAGTTGCTGTAGATGCTATTGAACATATGAAAACTCAAGAATTCACAATAAAAAGTCTTCAAACTATAAATTAATTTTATTGACTATAAAAAGTAAATAAATCATCATCATCTTATGAATAAAATTCCTATGACTGCCAAAGGTTATACAAGATTACAAGATGAATTAAAAAAATTAACATCTGAGGATAGGCCAAAAATCATTGAAGCAATAGCTGAGGCTAGAAGTCATGGTGATCTGTCTGAAAATGCGGAATATCAATATGCTAAAGAACAACAAAGTTTAATTGAAGGAAGAATTATAGATTTGGAAAGTGCTATTAGTAAAGCAGAGGTAATAGATGTAAAATCAGTTGCAGGTAATGATATAAAATTTGGTGCAACCGTTGAAATAGAAGATGATGAAAGTGGAGAAAAAAAAGAGTATCAAATTGTTGGAGAATACGAATCTGATATTGAAAATAAAAAACTTTCTATTACAAGTCCTTTAGCAAGAGGTCTAATTGGCAAAACAGAAGAAGATAATGTTGAAATCAATAGTCCCAAAGGTTTAAAAAGTTATACAATATTATCAGTAAAATACATTTGAATATAGACAATCCTAAAATTTGGTCATTAACTGATGGTTCACAAGGAATGATAAGTCAGACTAAAGGTCTAGCAAATGAACTGAGTGTAAATATAAAGGAAATTAAAACTAAAGTAATTTTTCCTTGGAATAAATTACAACCCGGGATACTTCCTATTTTTAGTTGGATATTTATAAATAAGTTACCAACAGACGAAATTCCTGACTTAGTTATAAGTTGTGGAAGAAAAAGTGTTTACCTATCAATCTATCTTAAAAAAAAATATCCAAATATTATTAATATTCATATTCAAAACCCAAAAATTTCTTCAAAAAACTTTTCTTTTGTTATAGCTCCAAATCATGATGGTTTATATGGTGGCAATATAATTAATTCTTCAGGTGCAATACATCATTTTAAACAATTTAATAATTCGAAAAATCATTATGAAATTAACACAAAAAATTTGATCACATGTATTATTGGAGGTGAAAATAATCACTATAATTTCTTAAAGGAAAATACTTTAGATCTTTGTAAAAGATTAAAAAAATTAAAATCTCATACTAATGAAATTTTAGTTCTTACCTCGAGAAGAACTAATAAAGAAATTAAGCATATTTTGAAAAAAGAATTGAATACTATGTCTACATTATGGTTAGGAGAAGGAAAGAATCCGTACGAATTTGCTATCTATAATTCCAGTTATTTTATTATTACTTCGGACTCAACCTCTATGATTTCTGAAGCAAGTATATCTGGTAAGCCAATTTATGTTTATCAATTACCAATGAAGAGAAAAAGTAAAAGATTTATAAGATTCCATGAAGAATTCAAAAAAATGAATATAACCAGAGATTTAAATACTTTAGACAAATTAGAAGATTGGACATATACGAAACTAGAAGAAAGCAAAAGAATTGCTGGAATTATAAAAAAAAGAATTATAGAAAGGAAAAATGAATCTTGAGAACTTAACTCATGCAGATTTTCCCTTTAATCACTGGGTATTTAGTAATTGTTTAGAAGAAAGCGCATTAGATGAAATTTCCTATAGTAATATTCCTTCAGGTGACAGAATGTACGATGGGACAAGAGCTGCCGATCATACAGGACAGGGAATTGATGGTAAATTAAGACTTTTTATAACAAAAAATAATTGTCAAAATTTTCCACACTTAACAAAATTAATTCAATCTTTACAAAGCAAAGAAATAGTAAATAAAATATCGAAAATAATTGATAAAGATTTATCAAATTCATACGTCAGATTAGAAGTAATTGGAGATAAAAAAGGATTTTGGTTAAAACCACATAAAGATATCTCAGAAAAATTAATGACTATGATGGTTTGGGCGAACCCATATAATGAAGCATCAAATTTGGGTACCGACCTATATGATAAAAATTTTAAATTAGTTAAAACAATTGAATATGTTCATAATAGTGGTTATTTTTTTTCTTCAGGGGACGATACTTGGCATGGTCTTGAATTAAAAGAAATTCAAAAAGAGAGAAGATGTATTCAGGTAAACTATGTTACTTTTAATACAGATTGGCCTGTTGAAAAAAGTGCTTGAATTATTAAGTTAATTATATGAATGAAAAAATAGAAAACGACGTATTAATTATTGGTTCTGGACCAGCAGGTTACACTGCTGCAATATATGCTGCAAGAGCAAATTTAAAACCACATTTAGTTTCAGGTTTAGAGCCAGGAGGTCAGCTAACTATAACAACAGATGTAGAAAACTATCCAGGATTTGAAAATGTTATCCAGGGTCCTTGGCTTATGGAACAAATGAAAGAACAAGCAGTAAAAGTAGGAACTATATTTCATAATGATATTGTAACTTCAGTTAATTTTGAAAAAAATCCATTTACTTCCAGAACTGAGTCAGGCAAAGAATTTGTGTCCAAATCGATAATTATTGCAACAGGCGCTCAGGCCAGATGGCTGAATTTGGAAAGTGAAAAAAAATTTAAAGGTTTCGGTATTTCTGCTTGTGCAACTTGTGATGGATTTTTCTTCAAAGATCAGCAAGTAGCAGTGATTGGTGGAGGTAATAGTGCAGTAGAGGAAGCAATGTTTTTGACTAAATTTGCTTCAAAGGTTTTGTTAATCCATAGAAGAGATAGTTTACGAGCTGAAAAAATTTTACAAGAAAGACTATTTAACAATAAAAAAATAGAAGTAATTTGGAATAGTAAGATTTTTGAGTTCGTTGGAGAAGAAAATCCAAATGCATTAAAAAAAATTATTTTAGAGGACACATTAGATGGCACCAAAACAACTATAGATGTAAATGGTGCTTTTATAGCTATAGGACATGATCCTGCTACTTCACTTTTTATAGATAAGTTAAAAATGGACGAGGAAAATTATATAATTACTAAACCTGATAGTACTGAAACAAGTATTAAGGGAGTCTTTGCAGCAGGTGATGTAAAAGATAAAATTTATAGGCAGGCTGTAACTGCTGCTGGTATGGGCTGTATGGCTGCTTTAGAAGCTGAAAAATATATAGCGGAGAGTTAATTAACCCTGTCTTGCTTTCATTCTGGGATTTTTTTTGTTAATTACATAAATCCTACCTTTTCTACGAACAACTTTACAGTCCTTATCCCTAGTTTTGGCGGTTTTTAATGAACATTTAACTTTCATAAAAAGCGCTTTAAATTCTGGGATTTGTTTTGTCAAACATATATTGTCTGAATTAATATGAGAAAGTTATCTTACCCAGGAAGATCTAATGTTTTAGCTCAAAATGGCATGGTGGCAACATCAAATCCATTAAGCTCTATGGTAGCGATTAATGTACTTCAAAAAGGTGGAAATGCGGTTGATGCTGCTATCGCGGCTTCAGCTGTTCAAGCTGTAGTATGTCCAAGCGCAACAGGAATCGGTGGAGATTGTTTTGCAATTATTTCGATGAATGGGAAAAAACCAATTGCTGTAAACGGGTCTGGAATTACTCCTAAAAGAGCAAATTTACAGTTTTATAAAGATAATAAAATAAAAAATATTGGTTTAACAAGTCCGCATTCAGTGACTATTCCTGGAGCAGTTCATGCATGGTGTTCTATGCATGAAAAATTTGGAAGAATTGATTTTAATGAAGTTTTAAATGGTGCAGAAAATTTTGCTAGGAAAGGATTTCCTGTTCATGAAGTTGAAGCTATTGCATGGAAAGAGAATGAAAAAAAACTTAAAAAAAATTCTAATTCTAAAAGATTATTTTTAAATAAAAATCTAAGTTATAGTTATGGTGAGGTTTTTAAGAATATTCCTTTAGCAAATACTTTAAGAATTATCTCAAAAAATAAAATTAAAGGATTTTATCAAAGTGAAATAACTAAGGACATGGTTAAGACACTAAATAAACTTGGAGGACTGCATACAGAAGAAGATTTCTATAATCAAAAAACGTTATTTTCAAAAACAATAACAAATCCATATAGAAATTTAAAAATACATCAATGCCCTCTAAATAGTCCTGGATTAGTTGTTTTGATGATGATGGCAATGACTGAGAAATTAAATATCAAAAAATACCATCCTTCAAGTTTTGAAAGATATCATCTTCAAGCTGAAATTTCAAAAATATGTTTTGAGGTTAAGGAAACAATATTTGGTGATCCTAATTTTAATAATATAAATATAAAAGATTATTTAAGTAATGAATATATAAGTTCTTTATGTTCTAGAATAAATAAAAACAAAATTTATTCTTCAAAAAAAGGCTGTGTAACTTCTCACCCTGAAACAATATATTTAAGTGTTGTAGATAGAGATTTGAATTCAGTATCATTTATTAATTCAATATGTCATGGTTATGGAAGTGGAATTACAAGTAATAAAACAGGAATTCTTTTTCAAAATAGAGGTGTAAATTTCAGATTAGAAGATGGTCACCCCAACTCAATTGATAGTCATAAAAGACCACTTCATACAATAATCCCTGGGCTAATAACTAATAAGAATGATGAGACACTGTATTCTTATGGAGTTATGGGGGGACAATATCAACCAATTGGTCAGTCTCATTTGATTCAAAATATAATCGACTATAACATGACGGTACAAGAAGGCTTGGATTTACCTAGAGCGTTTGCTCTAAATGGTCTCTTAAATGTTGAGAATTCATTAGATGATAAAGTTTTAAAAAAATTAAAGAATATTGGTCATAAAATTAAAATAAATAAAAATGCTATTGGCGGCGGTCAATGTATAAAAATAGATAGAAAAAATGGAGTGCTTATTGGCGGGTCAGATCCACGAAAGGATGGTATGGCAATAGGTTACTAACTTACACTTTCCCAAAAGTGTCATTATACTGATTATTTACTCTTACAAATGTAGTACACTTACTAAGCTGCTTCAATGATGAAGCGCCAACGTATGTACAACTACTTCGTACACCTCCGAGAATATCTCTAATAGTACTATCTAGCGAATTCTTCATTTGTATTTTAACTTTTTTACCTTCAGATGATCTATAGTTTGCAAGACCGCCATAATGTTTCTCATTTGCTTCTTCAGAACTTGATCCATAAAACTCGATAAATTTACTTCCATTATCCTCAATTATATCACCACCACCTTCCTTATGACCTGCTAACATTCCCCCAAGCATAACAAAGTCTGCACCTGCACCAAATCCTTTTGCAACATCACCAGGACAAGTACATCCTCCATCAGCAATAATATGCGCTCCTAATCCATGTGCTGCATCAGCACATTCCATTACAGCACTTAGTTGTGGATACCCTACTCCTGTTTGTATTCTAGTGGTACATACACTTCCAGGACCGATACCAACTTTAACAATATCCGCCCCACTTAATACTAATTCCTGAGTCATATCTGCAGTAACAACATTACCTGCAATAATAGTTTTTTTTGGATATTTTTTTCTTACTTCTGAAACAAAATTACTAAAATTTTCTGAATAACCATTTGCTACATCAATGCAGATAAATTTAAATTTTGGATATTTTTTTAAAATTGAATTTAACCTATTGTAACTTTCTTTACTCGTGCCGCAACTAAGAGCAATTGAATCAAAAAAAATATTTTTTTTGTAAATAGTTCCTATTTGATTAATATCATGTTGTTTTGTTAAAGCAGTCATTAGTTTGTGAGAACTTAGTTTTTTTGCAACATCTATTTCACCAACACCATCCATATTAGAGGCTATTATTGGAATTCCTTTCCACGATGATCTTGAGTGTTTAAAAGTATATTTTCTATTCAAATCAACATCTTTCCTACTTTTTAAAGTACTTCTCTTAGGTCGAAAAAGGACATCTGAGTAGTCAAGTTTAATTTCTTCTTCAATTCTCATAAATACATTTCATATTTGTATTAAATAATTTAGAAATTAAAACAAATATAAATTGTTATTTATGAACTTAAATACGTTAATAAATGTAAATAAAAGAAAGTTTGATATTAAATTTAAAAAACTGTTAAAGAATAAGCTAGATAAATCTAGTTTATCAAATGCAATCTTTTATGGCTCCATGAATGGAGGAAAAAGAATAAGACCATTTTTAGTAATGGAGTCAGCAAAAATAGCAGAAATTTCATCAAATGATGCTTTCATCATAGCCTCATGTATTGAATGTATACATTCGTACTCCTTAATTCACGATGATTTACCATCAATGGATGATGATGATTACAGAAGAGGCAAATTAAGTACTCATAAAAAATTTAACGAAGCTACTGCAATATTAGCAGGAGATGCTTTACACGATTTAGCATTTGAATTAATTTCAGGAAATATCAGTAAGAAAAATGATTCTTCTAAATTAAAATTAATAAATTATCTTTCTTTATGTATTGGACACAAAGGACTAGCTCTTGGCCAAGCTTTAGATTTAGAATATGAAAATAAAAAGTTATCTAAAAATAAAATTTTAGATATGTATTCTAGAAAAACTGGCAAGTTATTTGAATTCTCTTTTTCTGCGCCTTTTATATTAAAAGATAAAAGTAAAATAGATATTCAATTTGCAAAAGATTATGGAATGTTATTTGGTTTAATATTTCAAATTATAGATGACTTAATCGATGAGATTGGAACTTTTAAGAAAATTGGAAAAACACCAGGTAAAGATATTGAGCAAGGCAAAAGTACCTTACTAAAATTAATTGGTGAAAAACAAGTTACTGATTTATGTAATAATAAAATTAATACTTTTATGAAAAAATATAAAAATAAAATAAGTAAAAATCCTGTTCTAATAAAAATGCTAGAATTTGGAATGGATCGACTAAATTAAAAATGTACTATTTTTTTTGCTAAATACAATCCAGATGTAGCTGATACAGCTGTCAATGAACCACCCCAGAACATATCTACGAAGGTAACAGTTGGCGACCATCCTTTGAGTACTGCCATATTTGTTAAGTTATATGTGCCATATGCAACCAAACCAAATATGAAGCCAGTGTACAATGTTTTCATTAAGTTACCAGAATCAATGCATGGTTGAATTACAACCAAAGCCATACCAAAGACATATAATATGTAAAAAAGAGCAGCAGCCCACATTACAGGCTTATCAGCTAATAAATTACCTATTAGAGGTCTATAAAAAGACTTTGTAGCAAAGCTTAACCAAATTACGTCTATTATTAAGAAAATAAATGAAGCAATTAGAGTGGCTACTAGTAAACATTTGAGCATATACTATAATTATATCATATTATTAAATTTCAAGAATATTTATTAAAATTTTTTATGGTGGGTGTGACAGGGATTGAACCTGTGACCCCTGCCGTGTCGAGGCAGTGCTCTACCGCTGAGCTACACACCCAAGTAGTTTTATTTTATAAAAATATAGTACTTGAAATATAATGACTTTTAAAGCTAAAGCAATAATTGAAAGCTTTTATGATATTTTTAAATTTTACTTAATTTAACCTTTTTTAATCATTAATAAGGTAAATAAATTATAAACATATTGATCAATTTTTTATTAAATAATATTCAGAGTTTAGAATTATTCATGCAATTGAATATTGAAATTAGGAGATAAATGAAGGTAAAAAAAAATAATTTTACAGAAAATGAAATCTCTAAAGCTCTAAAAATCTATAATTATTTTATTGAAAATTCATTCTCTAATTTTGAAGAAAAAAAATTGTCTAAATCAACATTTTATTTATTATTAAAAAAAATTAAAAAAAATAAATTACCATTTATTTTAGCAACTAAAGATGATGAAGTTATTGGATTAGCCTTTGTAAATAAATTTAGAGAAAAAAGTGGATATAGGTTTTCATATGAGCATTCAATCTATGTAGATCCAGATTACATTAATAATGGTTATGGCAATAAAATATTAAAAGAACTTGTCAAAATATGTAAAAAAATTACAAAGATAAAAAATTTAATTGCAGTGATTGGTGGAAAAAATAATTTTGCTTCTATAAAAATACATAAAAATAATGGTTTTCAATATATTGGAACTATAAGGAAAGCCGGTTTTAAAAAAAATAAGTGGGTTGATTCGATTTATATGCAAAAAAGATTATGAAAAAAGTAAACACTAAGAATTTTAAAAAAACACTTAGTAAGTTTTCGACAGGTATTACTGTTGTGTGTGTTAAAAATAATAATTCAATATATGGGAAAACTGTTAATTCATTTAACTCTTTATCTCTTAAACCTCCTATGGTTCTGTTTTCTTTAGGTAATTACTCGTCTTCAATAAAGCAGTTTTCAAAAACAAAATTTTTATCAATAAATATTTTATCTAGTAAACAAAAAAAATTATCTGATAATTTTGCTTCTAGTGTGCCTAACTTAGAAGATATAAAATTTATTGAGGGGAAAAATAAAACAGTAATTATACCTAATTGCATAGCAAATCTTGAATGTGAGTTAATGGATAAAATCAAAAGAGGTGATCACATAATATTTATATGTAAGATATTGGAATTACAATCTAACGATAAATTGAAACCACTGGTATATTTTAATTCAAAATATTTCTAGGTGTTTAAAATTTTAAGATATCTAATTTTTGTTTCTTTAATATCATCAGGATATTATCTGTTTATTTTTGAATACTTAAATATATCTGAGAAATATATTTTTGAGGAAGAGATTATAAAAAAAGAAATAGTAGAAGATAAAAAAGAAATTATTCGAGAAAAAAAAGAAGAAGTTGCTTCACCTAATATAAAAAAAAATATTGATAAAGAACAATTTGTTGAGAAAAGAATTGAAATTTTACAAGGTGATACTTTTGTTTCTATTTTGGAAAAGCTAAACTTTAAGCAGAAAAAAATTTATGAAATCATAAGTAAAACAGAAGAATCTTTTGATTTAAAGAAAATCAAAACTGGAGAAATTATAAGTGTTTTTGAAAATAATTTTGGTGAAATAAAAAAAATTGAGTTTTTTAAAGACAGCAAGACTATTATTTCTATTAACCTAGATAAAGAAATCAATTTAAATGTACGAGAATTAGCAAAGGAAACATTTATAGAATCAAAAGAATATACAATTATAGAATCATTATTTTCAGATGGTATTAAAAATAGTGTATCACCAGATATTTTAATTAAGATTATAAGCCTTTTTAGTTTTGACCTAGATTTTCAGAGAGATATCAGAGTTAATACTGTTGTTTCAATATCCTATGAATTTGATGAAATAATTGAAACTGGTAGATTAGAATATAAAGATATTAAATATGCATCGATAATAATTGATGGAAAACAATTAGAATATTTTAAATTTATAACGGATGATGGTTATACAGATTATTTTAATAGAGAAGGAAAGAATGTAAAAAAATCAATTTTAAAAACACCTTTAGACGGTGCAAGAATTTCATCAAATTTTGGTATGCGTAAACACCCCATCTCAGGTTTCAATAAAATGCATAAAGGAGTCGATTTTGCTGCCCCAACAGGAACACCAGTGTATGCTGGAGGTAATGGGGTTATTGAATATGTTGGTAGGAATGGAGGATATGGAAAATATATTCGTATAAGACATAATAATGGATATAAAACAGCTTATGCACATTTATCAAATTATAAAAAAGGTATTTCTAAAGGTGTAAGAATTAATCAAGGTGATATTATAGGGTATGTAGGTAATACAGGTAATTCAACAGGCCCTCATCTTCATTATGAAATTATTTATCAAAATAAACATATTAACCCTCTAAAACTAAAACTTCCTTCTGGGAAAATACTTGAGGGTGACGAATTAGAAAAATTTAAAGAAGAATATAAAATAATATACGCAGATCATTTAAGTTTATTATACGAATGACTACTTAGTTGATCTCGTTCTTTTTTCTTTAGATGGTTCTGCTATAAATGGTATAGATTCAAGAGATTCATCTTCTACTTTATCGCTGTTATTTAATTCGACTGATTCATTCTGATTGTCAGCACTTTCTTCATTTAAATTACTTTGTTTCTGATCTTCAAAATTAGTATTTTCTTCAATATTAATACCTAGCTCAACCAAGATTCTGTAGTAATGATCAGTAAATTGATAATAATATTCAGATTGTATTCTATCACCTGATCTTGATGCTTCTTTAGCAAGTTTTAAATACTTGTTATATTGCTGGGATACATTACCTCTATTTCTATGATTGAAATTTTTATATCCACCAGGTTTCTTAAAACTGGTTCTTCTATTACTTTTATAGGCGGTTCTACCGATTTTTTTGTACATATTGTTTGGAAATTAAAATTTTTTTAAAATTATTAATCTTTTTAGATATCTATACATTTCATTTAATTTATTTCAACTTATATCTTCGAAAAACTAAGGATTCTCTCGATTCCTTGAAGATCTTTAACAATTTTATTTATATATAGTCCCGAATTTTTAAATATTTCTTCACAATATTCTCTCTGATTAATTCCTATTTCACATACAAAATTGGAGTATTTGTGCATTAAATTTTGGAGATTATTTGAATATTCTCTATAAAATTTCAAACCGTCATCTCCTCCAATTAAAGCTAATTTAGGTTCAAAATTTTTTACTTCTGGATCTGCATTATGAAACTGATTATTTGTTAAATATGGCGGATTGGATACAATCAAATCAAACTTAGTATTAATGTTTTTAAAATCAACCATCTTTAATTGAACATTATTATTACAATTATGTATTTTTAAGTTTTTTTCTGCAACTTCTATCGCTTCTTTAGAAATATCAATAGCTGTAATAAATGCATTTTTAAATTCCTTAGCAAGTGATATTGCAATACAACCTGATCCAGTGCCAATATCTAATATTTTTAGTTTAAGGTTTTTATTTTTATAAATACTTAATGCTTCCTCAATTATTAGTTCAGTTTCAGGACGTGGATCTAGAACAAAATTATTTACATAAAAATCATTTTTCCAGAAAGATTTATTATTTATAATTTTAGCTATTGGCTGTCTATTAATTCTTTTTTGAAGAAGTGATTTAAATTTTACAATATTAATATCCTCAATTTTGAAATTACTTAAAATGATTTCATTGTTTTTTTTAGATGAATGCTTAAGCAAAATTCTTAGATCTAATTCTGGATTATAAATATTTTTTTGTTTTAATTTATTTAAACTATTTTTAATTAAATCATTCATTTTTCATGTTTGCTAATTTTGTACTTTCTTCTTCTGCCATTAAAGGATTAATGAGCTCATCTATATTGCCTTCAAGTATTTCCGATAGGTTATACAATGTAAGATTTATTCTATGATCAGAAACTCTTCCTTGTGGAAAATTATATGTTCTTATTCTTTCAGATCTATCACCTGAACCCACTTGATTTTTTCTTTGTTCAGATCTTTGTTTGTTTTTTTCTTGTATTTGGTTATCTAGCAATCTTGCTCGTAAAATTTTTAGAGCCTTGGCTTTATTCTTATGTTGTGATTTTTCATCTTGTTGAGAAACTACTATTCCAGTTGGTATATGTGTAATTCTTACTGCACTATCAGTAGTGTTAACAGATTGTCCTCCTGGTCCACTTGATCTAAAAACATCAATTCTTAAATCTTTATCAAGAACTTCAATATCCACTTCTTCTGCTTCAGGTAGAACTGCAACTGTTGCTGCTGATGTATGCACTCTTCCACTACTCTCTGTAGTTGGAACCCTTTGTACTCTGTGAACACCTGACTCAAATTTCAATTTTGAAAAAACATTTAATCCTGAAATATTACAAATAACCTCCTTGACGCCTTTCAAACCTGTTTCTGATATTGATAGAATATCAAAATTCCAAGAATTTAAATCAGCATATCTCTGATACATATTTAATAAATCAGAAGCAAAAAGAGATGCTTCATCACCTCCAGTCCCAGCTCTAATTTCTAAAATTGAATTTTTAGAGTCATTTTTATCTTTTGGGATTAGTAATTTTAATAATTCCTGCTCAAGATCTTTGGTATCTTCTTTTTTTTCAATGAGTTCTAATTCAGCTATTTTACTAATTTCTAAATCATTGTCTTTTGCTAGCTCATTAAGATTTAATATATCTTTTTGTAAACCATTATATTCTTCAATTTTCTCTACAATTGGTCGTAGTTCGGAGTATTCTCTGTTTAACTTAATTAACTCATTTGAGTCAGTATTATTCATATTGTTTAATGAACTTTCAATTAATTTGAATTTTTCTAAAATTATTGTGAATTGTTTATCTAGATTTATCATTCAGAAAATTATATATTTGATCCAGCTTTAATTCTTTTTGTTCACCAGTTAGCAAACTTTTAATAGTATAAAAATTACCATTAAATTCATTTTCTCCTATAATAATTACATGAGATGCTGAGGATGAATTAGCTTTTGTAAATGATTTTTTTAGATTGTATTTATAATTCCAGTAATATGAAATTTTATTTTCAGATAAATATTTTTGTAGATGAAGAAAATAATCTATAAATTTTTCATTTGTTACTGCAATATGAACATTTGAGTTTATTTTTTTTTCAGACTCCATTAATAAAGCGATCCTTTCAATACCTGCAGCCCATCCAATACCAGGTATGTCAGGGCCTCCTAACACTTTTATTAAACCATCATACCTTCCTCCACCTAACAACGTATCTTGACTGCCTAGAGAATTAGTTTTAAACTCAAATACAGTATTACAGTAATAATCAAGACCTCTAACAAGATTAAAATCTTCTACAAAATTTATGTCTAATACTTTCAGAGATTTTTTTAAGTTCTCATAATGCATTTTTGCTTCCTTAGTTAGAAATTCATATATCTTAGGTGATGATTTAGAAATCTCTATATCTTCTTCAAATTTTGAATCCAATATTCTTAAGGGATTACTATCTATTTTTTTTATACTTTCATTGGATAATTTCTTTTTATGAGTATTAAAATACTTAGCAAGATTTTTTTTAAAATTAGACAAACTATGTTTGTCACCTAATGAATTAATATTTAGTATTATTTTATTTCGAGGTAAGAGTTCATTCAATATTATGTTTGATAATGAAATTAATTCAACATCCGCAAGAACATCTTTAGTTCCAAGTATTTCAAAATTTATTTGATTAAATTGTCTATATCTTCCCTTTTGAGGTCTTTCTCTTCTAAACATTGGTCCTATTCCAAAAATTTTTAAAGGAATATCGTTTAATAGGTTATTGGTAATGGCGGCTCTAATCATTGGGGTAGTATATTCAGGACGCAATGTTAAAAATTCATTGTTTCTGTCTTCAAAAGAATACATTTCTTTTAATACTACATCAGAATGTTCGCCAAGAGGTTTAGAAAATAAATTACTAAATTCAAATATAGGTGTCTGAATTTCTCTGAAGTCTTTAAGTTTAGCATTTTTTGAAACGACTTTAGAAATTTGATTAAATTTATTTATCTCTTCACCAAAAATATCGTGTGTTCCTCTTACCGGTCTTAACTTCATTTTAATTGCTTAGTTCTATTTCTTTTGATTTTTTTCTTATAAGTTTTTCAAGATAATTCTCTAAATCAACATTTTTTATGACATTATTTTTTTTGCCATCTAAATAAATCATGTGTGTGTCATTTCCTCCACCTGTAATTCCAATGTTTGTCATTGTTGCTTCTCCAGGACCATTGACTACACATCCAATTATTGAAACTGTTAATGGTGTTGAAATATCATCTAACTTTTTTTCTAAGTTTTTTACTGTTTTAATAACTTCAAATTGTTGTCTAGCACAGGAAGGGCAGGAAATAATTTTTACTCCTCTATTTCTCAGACCTAAACTCTTAAGAATTTCGAAACCAACTCTTACCTCCTCCTCTGGCTCATCTGATAATGATATTCTAATTGTATCTCCAATACCTTTCAAAAGTAAATTCCCAATTCCAATTGAAGACTTAATCGATCCTGTTCGTTTTCCACCAGCTTCAGTAATACCTAAATGGAGTGGATAATCACAGATTGATGCCAATTTCTCATATGCCATAATAGACATAAAGATATCAGAAGATTTTACACTTATTTTAAAATTGGTAAAGTCATTGTCCTCTAGGATTTTAATATTTAATTTAGCGCTTTCTACCAAAGCTTCAGGGTTAGGTTCAGAATATTTATCTAAAATTTGCTTTTCTAAACTTCCAGCATTTACTCCAATTCTTATTGAACAATTATTATCTTTTGCTGCTTTAATTAGCTCTTTTATCCTATCAATACTTCCAATATTTCCAGGGTTTATTCTGATACAACTAGCACCGTTACAAGCAGCTTCAATACCTCTTTTGTAGTGAAAATGTATATCTGCTATAACAGGTACTGGACTATGCTTAACTATATCTTTTAGAGAATTTGCAGATTCTTTATCTGGAATAGAGACGCGTACTAAATCAGCTCCTAGTTTTGCTGATCTTTCAATTTGAGCTATAGTTTCTTTTGCATTAGAAGTTAGAGTATTTGTCATTGTTTGAACAGCAATTTTGTTACTACCTCCTATACTTAAGCTTCCTACTTTAATTACACGTGATATTCTTCTATTTATTTTTTGGTATGGTCTTAACATATTATTAATTGTTAAAACTATAATCTAATATTAGTGAGTCTACAACTTCTCCAAAATTTCCTACTTTACCTCTAACCTCGTCATTAATAATAACTAAAATATTACCTGCATTTCCAGATGTAATAGTATAATTTAATTCAAGGTTATAGGTATATTCTTCATCTTCATTCATCAATTTACTAATTATAATGTTTTCAGATTTATCTCTTAACTGCAACCATGTTGGTTTCAATAATTTAAGTGTAACAGTATTAGGAATTTGTTTTTGCTCATTTGTATTAGAAGCAATGGCACTACTATTTGTGAAGTTTTCTTTTAAAAATTTATTTTTTGTTTCTTCAGTATTTTTGTTAGGTAACTGATCTAAAGAAGCTTGTTCAATTACTGGATCGTAAATTTCAGGTAAATCAGGAATTAAAGCATACTCAGTTTTTTGATGATTTTCTCTGATAAAAAAGAGATAAAAACAAGTAAAAACGAAAACTGAAGTAAATATTGGAATAATTTTTTTGTATTTGTATGTTGAAAAAAATTTAGGTTTAGCGATTTGATTAATATCATTATTATTATTTTTTTTCGTTTGTAATCTAAATGTTGAAATTATTTCTGAGGAGTCTAAATTTAGAAGTTTAGAATAAGCCCTTAAGTGACCAATATAATAGACCATATATTCCTTATCAAATAATTTATCACTTTCAATTTTTTTTATAATATCTGAAGAAATCTTTAATTCACTACAAACATAATCTAAGGACATAGCCTTTTCTTTTCTTTTAAGCTTTAAAATTTCACCAACTGTATTCATTAGTTTTCTGTTAAATTATAGGCTTCATGTAATGATTTTACTGCTATGTTAGTAAATTTTTGATCAATTAACACACTTATTTTAATTTCTGAAGTAGATATTGCAAGAATATTAATAGAATTATTAGCAAGAGTTCTGAACATTTTTTGAGCAACTCCAGATTGAGACATCATCCCCATTCCTATTACTGAAATTTTTGAAACATTTTCATCAGTTTTTAATGAATTATATTTAATTTTTGAGAGATTATTTTTTAATATTTCTTTAGCAGAATTAATTTCTAAATTTGGAACTGTAAAAGTGATATTGGCGTTTACACCGTCTTGTGAAATATTTTGAACAATCATATCAACATTAATGTTATTATCTGCTAATAAACCAAATATTTGAGCTGAAATTCCAGGTTTATCTGGTATTCCAGAAATAGTTATCTTAGATTCATTATTGCTATAACTGACTCCGCTAACCATTTCTTTTTCAATTAGTTTCTTTTCATCTATTATAAATGTACCTTTGTTTTTTGTTATCGATGACAATACCTGAAGTGTTAAATTATTCTTCATTGCTAATTCGACTGATCGAGTATGTAAAACTTTAGCACCCAAAGAGGACATCTCTAACATTTCTTCAAATGCTAATTTTGGTATTTTTTTTGCTTTTGGTACAAGGTTGGGATCAGCATTATAAACACCATCTACATCGGTGTAAATATCACACCTATCAGCTTCAATTGCTGATGCAATGGCTACTGCTGTTGTATCAGAACCTCCTCTTCCAAGTGAAGTAACAAAACCTAATGAATTAATTCCTTGAAATCCAGCAATGATCAAAACATCATGTTGTTTAAAAAAATCATTTATTCGTTCTTTATCAATGTTTAATATTTTTGCCTTCTGATAGTTTTCATCCGTTATTATTGGAACTTGCCAGCCAAGTAATGGAATGCTACGAATTTTTTTCTTTTTTAGAATTGCAGATAATAATGCTATTGTAACACTTTCTCCCGAGGTTAGTATCAAGTCATTTTCTAGTTTTGAATCTGAAGATATTTCGTCAATATACTGCTGCATTTTATTAGTTTCGCCAGCCATAGCAGACAAAACAATTACTAATTTATTACCATTAATTTCATTCTCTACTATGCTAGCTACATTTCGTATTTTGTTTATATTTGCAACGGATGTTCCGCCAAATTTCATTACAATAAGACTCATTGACTTAAAATATTATTTATTTAACTTTGGTATTATAATTATTCAGTTAAAAAACAAGGAATTTGATGAAGTCCAATAAAAAAAATAAAGAATATAATTTTTTTAATAAATTATCCGAAGAATGGTGGGATGAAAATGGAAAATTTGGGATTCTTCATAAAATAAGACCGCTTAGAATTGAATATATTTTACAACAACTAAATAATAAAAAAGTTAAAAATTTGAAAATTTTAGATATTGGATGTGGGGGAGGGTTAGTTTCTGAATCATTATCCAAATTAGGAGCAGTTGTTACTGGAATAGATTTTGCTGAAAATAATATAAGAGTTGCAAAGCAACATTCTGCTAAATTAGGTTTAAAAATTGATTACAAAATAGGAGATATTGAGAAAATAAAATTAAAAAAAAATTTTGATGTTATAATAGCATTTGAAGTTTTAGAACATTTGAATGATTGGAAAAAGTTTTTAAATCAAATACAAAACAATTTAAATAAAAATGGTATTTTTATTATTTCAACAATAAATAGAAACTTATTATCAAAATATACAGCTATATTTATAGCGGAAAATTTACTTAGGTGGATACCAAAAGGTACTCATGATTATAACAAGTTTATAAAACCAAATGAAATAATAGATAATTTTAAAAATACTGATTTGTTATTTAATGATCTGACTGGATTGGTTTATGATCCTACTGAGTTAAGATGGAGATTATCTAAAAATACAATGATTAATTACTTTTGTTCGTTTAAAAAAACTTAATTTTTTTTTTTTGTAGAAAAAGGTAATTGCACAATGTCTATCTCTTCATCAATTAATTCTTTTGTTTGTTCTATTGAGGCTTCTCCATAAATAGATTTCTCTTTAATCTCACCATACTTCATTTTTTTAGCCTCTTCTGTAAATTTATCACCAACATATTCAAAATTTTTCTCTACCATTTTTTTTAATTTATTTATATTTGATGCAATTGTTTTTTTTGTTTTATAATTTTTGGTATTTGTTTTTTTACTCAAGTTAGGAGTCATCAAATCTTTTTCAATCACATGGTTTTCGCATGATGGACAACTTATAAGATCATTTTTTTTTTGTTTTGAAAATTCTTTGGAACTTTCAAACCAACCTTCAAACTTATAATCGCAACTAAGACATTTTAAGTTAAAAACTATCATTTCAATTATATTGTAGTATTTTTTTGATTTTCAATATCAAAAATTTTATCTTCTGTTGTAATTTCTAAAATTATTGATTTTAATAAAAAATTTAGAGAAAATTTTGATTTATTACTGATTACAACACCTCTCATAGGAAGGCATTTATAATTAAAGTTTTTCTTTTTTATATGATCTTCTAAATTTATTTCAATATTCCCTTTTAAGCAAATTATTAGATAATCATTATCTATTTCTGTATTCAAATTTACTTTTGATAAATTATTTGATTTCAATTTTACATTGATTTTTCTATTTTCATTTTCATATAATTTTTCGAAATTTTCTTCAAAATCGTTTTTTAAAATTATATTATTAATATTAGAATTTAATTGGTCTATAATTTTATATTTAAGAATTTCTAAAAGCACAAGACCTTTTATTTTTACATTTATTTTAAATAATTCTTCCTCTATTATTTTAGTTATATAATCAAAAGTATTTTTCATATAATTATATTACACACATATTAAACATGATAAATAAAAAATATATAGAATTATTACGATCAAGGAAAAGATCAAGAGAAAATAACTTTATTTATAAAATAATAGCAAAAAGAATTATAGACTCACTAGATGTTTTAAATCTAAAAATATCTAATGTCTTAGAAATTGGAATAAATAATAATGAAGTAAATGATTATTTAAAACATAGATTTTTTTCTTTAAATATTGATAGAATTGATTTTTTTTCATCTGAAAAAAATAAAGCATATGAATCAAATTTTCTAGAGACAGATTTTGAAGATTCTAAAATAAAAAAAAACCATTATGATTTTGTTTATAGTAACTGTTTATTATATCTTGTGAGTGATTTTGAAAAGTCGTTAAAATTTATTTTTGAAAATTTGAATACCAATGGAATATTTATTTGTGTAATTCCAGATAAGCAAAATATGTTTCAATTAGCAAATTCTATGTATGAATCAGATCAACTTATTTATGATGGAATATTTCAAAGGTTTAACCCAACATTTGAAATCAATAATATCTTAAGTATTTTAAAAAAATTAAATTATGATGCTCCAAGCATACATTGTGATACTATCAATATTAGTTATAGTAAATTTAAAGTCTTATTAAATGATATAAGATTGATGGGTTTATCGTATTGTCACAAAGATAAAAAACAAAAATTTGAAAAAAAAAGCTATTTTGAAACAGTCGAATATTTTTATAGAAAAAACTATTTTAAAGAAAAATTTTTATTAGATATTAAAATTAATATTGTTACTGCTTGGAAAAAATAAATGTTTAAGACCTATAGTAAGCATTTATTCTAATATATTCATTAGTTAAATCATTCCCATATACAGTATGAGATTTTTTGCCAGTTTGAAGTATGACCGAAATTTCAATAGTTTTATTTTTCATATACTTATTTACTTTATTATAGTTAATGTTTTTGTAAATTGAGCCATTTTTACAAAGTAAATTTTTTCCAAAGTAAATTTTAATTTTATTTTGATTTATCTTTTCTTCAGATTTCCCAATAGCGGCAATAACTCTACCCCAATTAGCATCTTGTCCAGATATGGCTGTCTTTACTAAAGGTGAATTAATAATTGAAAAACCAACTTTTTTTGATTGTCTAATAGATTTGCAATTTAACACGTTTACTTTTATTAACTTTGAAATTCCCTCACCATCTCTAACAATTTTAAGTGAGAGATCTCTCATCAGTTTTGACAATGAAGTGTTTAGTTTTTGATAGTTTTTTTTAACTTTTAAATTTATTTTTGTAGTACCTGAAGAGAATAAAGCTAAAGTGTCACTTGTAGACATATCTCCATCAGTAGAAATAGAATTAAATGTTTTATCTAAACTGCTATTTAGTAATTTATTAAGTATATTTTTTGGTAAATCCAAATCTATGAAAATATAAGCTAACATAGTTCCCATATTTGGATGTATCATTCCAGAACCTTTTGCTATCCCATAAATTTTAAAACTTGTTTTGTTAATAGTAACATTCATAACTGAAATTTTAGGATATGTGTCTGTAGTCATAATAGCTTTTGCAGCCTCAAATAGTTTTGTTTGAAGTTTATTTTCTATTTTTGCTAACTGTCTTATTATAATTTTTGGATCAAAAATTTCACCTATTACTCCAGTTGATGAGACCAAAACTTGATTTTTTTTACAATTAATTTTTTTTGAAAGAAAATCTACATATTCATTTATTATTTTTATACCTTGTGATCCTGTATGAGCATTTGCATTACCAGAATTTACTACTATTGCTCTTAAAGATTTTCTAGAATGTTGTTTACCCCAAATTATTGGAGCTGATGGCATTGATGTTTTGGAGTATACACAAGAAAAATTTACTGGGTTATCAAAAATTATTAATAATAAATCATCGAGTTTGTTTTTAAAACCAGCATGGAAAGTATATATTTTTAGACCTTTGGGTTTAAAGTTTTGATATTTTTTAGGTTTGAAATTTGAAATATTTTTTAAATACAACCTTTCATTACTACTTAACCCCAAATCCTTTGTAGAAGATTTCTTATTCATATGATAACAGCCACTTATCATATTATGGTAAATTTTGTTAATAAACTTTTAAATTCTATTGGTGGGAATCCTCTAAATAAATACAAAAAATTTGTTGAAGATGTAAATTTTTTTGAAAACAATCTGGTTAATCTAAGTGATAAAGACCTTAGTGATAAAACTATATTTTTCAAAAAACAAATCCAAAAAAAAATAAATTTAGAAGATTTATTACCAGAAATATTTGCTGTTGTAAGGGAAGCAGCCAGAAGAACAATAAACATGAGACATTTTGATGTTCAAATAATTGGAGGTAAAGTTCTGCATGAAGGAAAAATTGCAGAAATGAAAACAGGAGAAGGAAAAACACTTGTTGCTACTCTTGCAGCATACGCAAATGCACTCAATAATTATTCTGTACACGTTGTAACAGTTAATGACTATCTAGCTAAAAGAGATTCAGATTGGATGGGAAATATATATAAGTTTTTAGGTCTAACTGTAGGTTGTGTTTCATCAGATACTGATCATACGCAAAGAATAAGTGAATATAATTGTGATATTGTATATGCAACAAACAATGAAATAGGTTTTGATTATTTGAGAGATAACTTAAAAAATGATTATGAAAGTCTTTGCTTTAAAAAAGATGTGTTTGCAATAGTTGATGAGGTAGATAGTATTTTAATTGATGAAGCAAGAACTCCATTAGTTATATCCGCAGAGGCAAATACCAATACTAATTTATATCCAATAATTAATAGAATTGTAAAATTTTTACATGATGAAGATTATGAAATTAATGAAGAAAGTAAAAATATTTTATTATCTGAAAAAGGAATGTTTACTACCGAAAATTTACTTAAAAAAGAAGGCTTAATATCAAGTGGAACTTTACAGGATTTAGAAAATATTACTTTGAACCATAATATTATACAAGCATTAAGAGCAAACAAAATTTTTATGAAAGATAAAGATTATATTATTCAAGAAAAAAAGGTTGTAATCATTGATGAATTGACTGGAAGACCTATGGAGGGAAGAAGGTATGGCGATGGTTTACATCAAGCAATTGAAGCAAAAGAAGGTTTAGCAATACAAAAGGAAAATCAAACTATAGCATCAATTACTTATCAAAATTTTTTTAGAAGTTATAATAAATTAAGTGGTATGACTGGAACAGCTTTAACAGAAGCTAAAGAATTTGAGGGCATCTATAATTTACAAGTTGTGGATATACCTCCTAATATTAAAATTAATAGAATTGATAAAAATGATGAAATTTACATGACAAAAAGAGAAAAATATAACGCAGTTATTAAATTAGTTAAATCAAGGCATGAAAAAAAACAACCTATATTGATAGGTACAACATCAGTTGAAAATTCAGAAATTATTTCAAACTATCTTAAAAAAGAAAATATCAATCACAATGTTCTTAATGCAAAAAATCATAGAATGGAGGCAGAAATTATTGAACAAGCTGGTATTCCAGGAAATGTTACAATTTCAACAAATATGGCTGGTAGAGGAACAGATATTAAGCTAGGTAATAAAAATTCAGAACTTAGAGAAAAGGCTATTGAATCAGGTGGTCTCCTGGTGATTGGTACAGAAAGACATGAGAGCAGACGTATTGATAATCAACTTAGAGGGCGATCTGGCAGACAAGGAGATGTAGGGGAAAGTATATTTTTTTTATCTTTAGAAGATGATTTAATGAGAATTTTTGGATCCAAAACTCTTGAGAGTGTCTTAAGTAAAATTGGATTAAAAGATGGAGAGGTTATAACACATTCAATGATATCAAAGTCTCTAGAAAGAGCTCAACAAAAAGTTGAGTCTCACAATTATGATATGAGAAAACAAATATTAAAGTTTGATGATATTTTAAATGATCAGAGACAGATTATATATAAAAATAGAAAAGATATTCTAGTAACAAAAGACCAATCAACAATACTAAAAGAAATGATTGATGATTATATAAATAATTTAATCATAGAATGCATCCCTGCAAATAAATATAGTTCTGAATGGGATGCAAAATTATTAAAAGAAAAAACTAATGAAGTTTTTGATTTAAATCTACCAATAGAAGAATGGTTTGAAGAAGAAGGAGTTGATGAAGAGGAAATTAAAAACAGAATATATGATCTTGTAAACCAAAAATATAATGAAAAAAAACATAATTATTCAGAAGAATTGATAAAAATTGCTGAGAAAAGAGTGATGCTTTATCAAATAGATAAAGATTGGAGAGATCATTTAGCTGCTATGGATACTCTAAGGGGGAGTGTTAATTTAAGAGCTATGGGAGGAAAGGATCCTTTTTTTGAATATAAAAAAGAGTCTTTTGATTATTTTGGTGAAATGCTATCTACTCAAAATGAAAAAGTGTTAAAAACTTTCTTTAGAATACAATTAATCAATAATGACTCAAATAAAAAAAATAACAATGATCAAGATAAAAGAAAAATTGTTTCAAAAAAGGTTGGAAGAAATGAACCTTGTCCGTGCGGATCTGGCAAAAAATATAAACAATGTCATGGAGCTTAAATATCTGAGGTAATATTTAAATATTTTTTTTTTCTCCTTTTGATTAAATCCTCGATGGGAAATGATTTTAATTTTTCAATATTATCTAATAAAAATTCCTTGACTATTTTTGACTGCTCAAGATGATTTCTATGGGCGCCACCAGGTATCTCAGGTATTATATCATCAATTATCTCAAATTTTTTACAATCTTCTGAAGTTAATTTTAGAGTATTAGCAGCTTCTTGTAAAAAATTAGTACTTCTCCATAAAATTGAAGCACATCCCTCTGGTGAAATAACTGAATAAGTAGAATGTTCTAACATTAAAACTTTATCTGATGTTGCTATACCAATAGCTCCACCAGAACCTCCTTCTCCAATAATAACTGACAAAGTTGGAGTCATTACTCTTAAAAATGATAAAATTGAAGATGCTATAGATTCTGATTGTCCTCTTTCTTCAGCATCTTTACCTGGAAATGCTCCAGCAGTATCAACAAGCGTAACAACAGGCAAATTAAACTTTTCAGCTAATGCAATTAGTCTTTGAGATTTTCTATAACCTTCGGGTTTTGCCATTCCAAAATTGTGCTTTAATCTTGTATCCATAGTATTGCCTTTTTCTGTACCAATAAATATAATTGATTGATTTTCAATTTTAGCAAAACCACCAATAATCGCACTATCATCGGCAAATTTCTTATCTCCATGTAAATAAATAATATTTCCAAAAATATTATTTATATAATCAATAGAATGGGGTCTATCATTGTGTCTGGATACCTGAACTTTTTGCCATGGTTCAAGTCTAGAATAGATACTCTTGAGTTTATGTGTTCTTTCTAATTGTAATTGATTTATTTTTGATGAATTGTCACTATTAAATTTGTCTAAACTATCTAATAGGTCGTCAATTTTTTGAATATCTCTTTCAAAGTCAAAATATTTAACCATTACAAAATTTTATAATTATCAAATATTTCTAAAATAAGCTCTTTAACGATACTTCCATTTTTGTAGAGGATATAACCATCTAAGATTAATTTTAAATGTACGGGGTGAATTTCTCGCCACTCCTTATCATTAATAGAAACTAGCGAAAATATTAAAAATTTTATCTCATTTTGATTATCAATAGCATCTCTCATATTTTCTGAAATAAATAGTGATGGCATTAATCTATCATCAAATATATTTTCAAAATTGTTTTCGATACTCTGAATCTCTTTATTTTTTATTGTATTAGAAATTGTGTACATTAATTCTTGCGCATCATAATCTTTCAACAATGAAAATGTCTCAAAATTATTGCTTATAATTTCTAAAACTGATAACACGTTGTTTGCGGAATAAAGATCAACTAAAAGTCTTGCATAAATAATTTTATCATCAATACCAATTGTTTTTTCATAAAACTCTATCCAGTTTATAGCTTTTTCAAAGTCTTTATTGTAAATATATGAGACAGCTATTTGTGGACTAAAATCTAAATATTCAGATATAACATCTATTGAGTCTACTATTTTATGAGTAAGTGAATACGCGATAAATTCTAAATTTCTACTTTTAGCAAAATTCCAAAACTTAATAATAGCGTCAATTCTTTCCGAAGGAAAAATTTGTACATTTATATATTGGAAATAATACGCCATTAATAGCTCAGTGTTATTATCCAAATCTTGAATAATTGAATCAGAACCATTTAATTGCTGTGAATTAAAATCTAAGGACTGATATAATGCAGCTAAACTTTCAATTGATATATTTCCATTTAAATAACTTTGATTTGCAGCTTTTAATCTTAAATTATCTGAAGTGGACTTATTTAAAATAATTGGTATTGCAAGATTTAATGGATCAACTTCTAAAAATTTTTCATTTAGAGGAAGTTCTGCTATTCTAGCCATAGCACTGTACAAAAAAATTAAATCTGAATTTATTTTTTTTGTAAATAGAGAATTTGAATTATCATAATCAGATTTATTTGTTAAAATTAAAATCAATTGCTGAAAATTTTCGTCTAAATTTTCTTCTGTTTCAATCATAATTGAATTTAAAAGGTCAGCCTCAGAAAGCTTATTATCTAATATTAAACAAAAAATTTCAATTTTATCAACAAACATACTTTTTGAATTTAAATCAGAATTTAAAAAATTTTTGAAATTACAAGCGCTTTCTAATTGTGAGGTTGAAAGTAAATAATTCATTTCTAGAAAGTTATAAAAGTTTAAATTTTCATCTTCTGAAATATCTCTAGATTTAATTAGTTCGTATGCTTTAGATATATCGCCTATTTGATAAAAATAATTAATTAGTGAAAGAAAAATATCTCTATTATTTTTATTTTCATAATTCATATCTAATAATGAAAGTGAAGAATTAAGTTCACTTTGTAGAATTTTAGATTTTATTTTTGTAACGTTATTAAGAATAGAATTTATTAAAGATGAATTATTTTGAGTAATAAAATTACTTGTATATTCTATTTCTGTTTCTGTAATACTATTGCTTTCAACAACGTTATCAGTATTATATTCAGAACTTTCATTTGTTTCAATATTGATTTCATTATTTTCATTTGAAACATTTTCCAAAACCATCTGATCTAAGGATTTGTATTCATGAAGGTCTATAACTTCTATCTCTGATGATATAACTCTGAGACTGATTAATAGTAAAAGTAAAAAAAAAGAATACTTCATCATAGGCCTAAATCATATTTTTCCTTAATTAAACTTGAAGGTGCAGGAATATCTATTGTGTACATTGAAATAAGTATAATTGTTACAAATAATATTAAAATTAATAATAAAATTTTTTTTTTCATATATTTAAACTAAAAAAAAGATATTATAGGAATATATATCTTTTTTAATTTATATTCTTTTGTGTAATAAAATATTGTCAATAATAAGAAACAAAAAAAATGCAATTTTTTAAAAAAAATTCAGTCAAAAATCTATGTTTATTAGGGCTAATGGGATCTGGAAAATCAGTAATAGGTAAAGAATTAAGCAAATTTCATAACATAGATTTCTTAGATACAGATCATATAATAGAAGAAGAAACTGGAAAAAAAATTGGGTTTATTTTTAAAAATTACGGTGAGTTATATTTTAGAGAAATAGAGGAAAAAATATGTTTAAAATTACTAGAAAGGAGAAATTGTGTTATAGCGCTAGGTGGTGGAAGTATAGTTAGTAGAAAAGTAAGAGAATTGATAAATAAGAATTCTTTCTCTATATATTTAAAAGTAGATATAAAAACATTAGTAGACAGAATTAAAAATACAAGAAAAAGACCATTACTTAATAATGTAGATAGAAATGAAGTTTTAGGAAGACTTTTTGAGCAAAGAAAAAAATTCTATAATAAAGCAAATTTGATAATTGAAAATAACTTTGAAAAGCAAGAAATTGTGCATAAGATAAATTCAGTAATAGAAAAACTATGATAAAAAAAATTACTTATAAAAATGATTCACAGAGCACATCAATAATTATAAAGAATAATTTTGCCAAAAAATACATAAACAAACAAATAAAGAGTAATAATAAAATTTTTTTTATTATAGATAAAAAAGTAAAGTATATAATAAAAGATTTATATAAATTAAATAAATTGAATTGTTTATTTTTGGATGGTGGTGAACAAATTAAAAATATTTATACATATAATAATATTTGTGAAAAATTACTCTCAAAAAAAATAGATAGAAAATCAATTATAATTGCAATCGGCGGAGGGACTGTTGGTGATTTAGCTGGTTTTGTGGCAAGTACTTTACTTAGAGGAGTAGAATTTAATTATATTCCAACTACATTATTATCTCAAGTAGATAGCTCAATTGGAGGTAAAAATGGCATTAATACAAAAAATGGAAAAAATTTAATTGGAGTATTTTATCATCCAAAAGAAGTAATTATTGATGCTAGTTTTTTAAAAACATTATCTTATAGAGACATAAAGTCTGGATATGCCGAAATTGTAAAACATGCTTTAATAAAAGACTATAGTTTTTTTATTTGGCTTGATACTCACTATAAAAAAATCTTTAAACTTAATCAAAGGTATATAGAAAAAACTATTTATAAATCTATTTTGATAAAATTGTGGTTTGCTGAAAAAGATCCTAAAGAAAACTTAACTAACAAATATTCTAGAGCAATGTTAAATTTTGGACACACTGTAGGTCATGCAATTGAAACATATTATAAATATAGTAAAAAATTAAATCATGGCGAAGCAATATCGATAGGAATGATTATTGAGTCTAATATTGCGTATCAACTTGGATATCTTTCAAATATTGAATTGAATTTAATTAAAGACCACTTTAAAAAAACAAAACTTAAAATTTTGGATAGAAGTATTTATAGCAAGAAAATTTTAAAGATTATTCAAAAAGACAAAAAAAATTTTGACGATAATATAAATATGATCCTACTTAAAAAAATTGGTGAAAGTTTTTTTAAAAAAAATATAAATATCGCTTTAGTTCAAAAACTTTTAAATAAAATATAAATCGTGACATCTTTAATTTTATTTTTTTTATTAATAATATTAGTATTTTTATCTGGATTTTTATCGGGATCTGAAACAGCTATAACCGCAACTTCAAAAGCAAGAATAATGTACCAGAAGAAAAAAGGCATTAAGAGAGCAGGATATGTAATAGAACTATTAGATAAAAAAGACAATGTAATTTCCACACTACTTTTGTCAAATAATTTAGTTAATATTTTAGCTTCATCTTTAGCAACAGCCTTTTTCTATGATATTTTTGGAGTTGAGGGTATTTTTTATGCTACACTTATAATGACTGTTGTAATTGTAATATTTGCTGAAGTGCTTCCAAAAACTTATGCCCTAAATAGGCCCAACAGAACAGCATTACGTATTGCACCAATTATATATTACTTAAACAAATTACTTTTTATATTTGTTTTTGTAATAAATTTAATAGTACGATTAATTTTTAGAAAAAGTGATAATGATAAAAAAAGTAATGACCTACAATCAGAAGAGGAGCTAAAAGGCGTAATAGATCTTTATAGAACATCAAATCCTGACTATGAGCAAGAAAAGGAAATGCTTCAAAGTATATTACAATTAAATGATATAAACGTAGAAGAGATATTTACCCACAGAAAAAATATTTTTTCTATAGATAGTTCCTTAGAAATAAATGAAATTATTAACATTATAAATAAGTCTAGATTTACCAGAATTCCATTTTGGAAAAATAATCCTGAAAATATTATTGGATTATTAAATTTAAGAAGTTTAAATGTAGATTTAGATAGTGAAAAAAAATCAAAAAAAATAATTTTTGATAAGATAACTAAACCTTGGTTTATTCCTGAAACTACAAATCTACTTGAACAGCTTGTTGAATTTAGAAAAAGGAAAGAACATCTTGCATTTGTTGTCGATGAATTTGGAGAATTGCTAGGATTGATTACATTAGAAGATATAATAGAAGAAATAGTTGGAGAAATTGTTGATGAAATAGATATAGCAGAAGATAATTTTAAACTAAATAATTATGGTAAAACAATAGTAAATGGAGAAAATAATATTCGGGATTTATATAAAAGTTTTGATTTAGAGGCACCTGAATGTGATTCATCTACAATTGCAGGTTATGTTTTAGAAATTTCAAAAAGAATACCACACTATGGTGAGACAGTTAGTGATGAAACATTTGATTACAAAATTTTATCACACTCAAGAAAACAAATATCAAGGATTGAAGTTACAAAAAAATTTATTTAATTTTAACTTCTAAAGAATGCAAGCCATTTTCAAATTCTAATTTTAAAATTTCATTTATTTTTTTATGAACTTTTAACCTATCTATTTTTTGATTAAATTTTTTTTTAAGTAGTATTTCGATATGTGTTTCATCTTTACCATTGAAATTAAAATGACCAATATGTTTATAAGAGTTATCAACTATTTTCATGGTGAAATCATTTAATTGATTATCTAATAAATTTTTAATTCTTTCCTTACGTTTCATAAATAAATGACTATATATATAATATGTCAAAATACAAAATAGATGTAAAAAAAAATAGTCTATCTTGGGAAAAAACATACATTCGTGAATGTGATAAAATAGATTGCAAACAAAAAGGTGAGTTTAAGGCTCCCAAATCTAGAAAAAATCTAAATGAATACTATTTTTTTTGTTTAGATCATGTCAAAGAGTATAATAAGTCATGGGACTTCTACCGTGGTCTTACTGTTAACCAAATAGAGAGTTCAATGCGAGAAGATACTATCTGGAATAGACCTTCATGGCCATTAAAAGGCAATCCTTATAAAGTAATAGAGCAAATAAATAATCTTTATGATGATAAAATAAATAATTTGAATTTAGATAATAATAAAAGCAACTATTTTCAAAATAAGATACTTAATGAACGATTTACAACAGAAGAAAATAAAGCTCTCTCTATTTTAAACGTAAAATTACCGTTAACACTGGAAAAAATTAAAAAAAATTATAAAAAACTAGTGAAAATATTTCATCCTGATGTAAATGGGAATAATAAAAATGCTGAAGAAAAATTTAAAGAAATTAATAAATCTTACAAAATAATACTTAATAAACTTAAAAATGAACATTAGAAATAATATAGATAAAGTTGCATTAAAAAAAATTAATACTGAAAAAATATTTAGTGTTAAATGCAATTTTGATGTTTTTGGCTTTGAAGATAAGTCCGAACATGTACCTGAAATAGATAGTACTTATAAATTTGATTCAAAAACTACTCATTCCATTCTTGCTGGATTTGCTTCTAACAGAAGAGTTTTAATTCAAGGCTATCATGGTACAGGAAAGTCTACACATATCGAACAAGTAGCAGCAAGATTAAATTGGCCATGTATTAGAATAAATTTAGACAGCCATATAAGCAGGATTGATTTAATTGGAAAAGATGCAATAGTTCTAAAAGATAACAAACAGATCACTCAATTTCAAGATGGAATACTTCCATGGGCATACAAAAATCCAGTTGCTCTTGTATTTGATGAATACGATGCTGGACGTCCAGATGTAATGTTTGTAATACAACGTATCTTAGAATCTGATGGAAAACTTACACTACTAGATCAATCTCGTGTAATAAAACCAAATAAATATTTTCGTTTATTTGCTACAGCAAATACAGTAGGTCTTGGAGATACTTCAGGACTTTATCATGGAACTCAACAAATTAATCAAGGTCAAATGGATAGATGGAATATTGTTTCAAGACTAAATTATTTAAGTAATGATCAAGAAAGTAAAATAATTTTAAGTAAAGTGAGTAATTTGAATAACAAAGAAGGAAAAGAAATTATTCAAAATATGGTATCCACTGCAGATCTTACAAGATCAGGTTTTATTAATGGAGATATATCAACTGTAATGAGTCCAAGAACAGTAATAACATGGGCTGAAAATTATTTGTTATTTAAAGATGTGGAATATGCATTTAAATTATCATTTTTAAATCGTTGTGATGAAATGGAGAGGCCAACAATAGAGGAATATTTTCAAAGATCATTTGGGATTGACATAACTGACGCAAAAATTGTTAATGTTAAAGAATAGTGAAGTTATAGAAGAATTTAAAAAATCATTATCTGCAACGGTAAAATCTATTGGCAAAAATGATGAAATTGAAATTAATTTCGTAAAGGAAAACTCTTCAATTAATGGAAATACTGTTAATTTGATTGAACCAAATATAGAGAACATAAAAAACAACTTAACTTATATTCGAGCAGAAGCAGACTTAATAGCTTTAGAATTTAGGCATCATTCTAAAGAAATACATAATAAATTTTTAAATAATGATGAGTTTTCAAATAGTATTTTGAATGCACTTGAGCAAACAAGAATTGAAGCAAGAGGAAGTAAAGAATTTAAAGGTATTGGTAATAATTTAAAATTTAAACATAATAAAGATTTAGTTAAAATTCCTCTAGAACAATCAAAAGAAAATTTAATACAAGCTTTTCGATATATTTCATTTACAGAATTAGTTGGTGAAAATTTAGTTTATAAAAATGATAATTTTAAAAAGTTAATTAAAGATAAATTAAAAGATAATTATAATGATTTTTTCACAGATTTAAAAAAAAACATCAATAATCAAGAAAAGTTTTCTAGAACGATTATCAATAAATTAGATGAACTAGGATTATTAAATAATGATAATCCTAGTAATGCAGAGAATGATTTAAATGAGGGCGAAAGTGAAGATAATAATGAAAATAGCGATAATAATGAACAGAACAATGAGGACAATTCTGAGGCTAATATAGAAATTCAATCAACTGAAACTAACATTGAACAATCAGTATCTACTGAACAAAGTGAAGAAATGGGTGATGATAGTAGTGATAATGAAGTAGATTATATTCCTAAAATTGATTCACTTGAAAATTTAAAAACATATAAGATTTACAATAAAAATTTTGATGAAATTATTAATGCTGATGAATTATGTGAATTTAAGGAATTAGAAAAATTAAGACATAATCTTGATCAACAAGTATTTACTTTCCAACCATTAATTATCAAAATAGCTAATAGGCTTCAGAGAAAACTATTAGCACAACAAAATAGGTATTGGGACTTTAATATGGAAGAAGGTTATCTTGATACTTCTAGATTGGCAAAAATTATTGCAAATCCTAAAAACAAATTAAGTTATAAAGTTGAAAAAGAAATTGAATTTAAAGATACTGTTGTCTCACTTTTAATAGATAATTCAGGTTCAATGAGAGGCAGACCAATAACTGTTGCTGCTTTATGCTCTGATATTTTAGCTAGAACTTTAGAAAGATGTTTAATAAAAACAGAAATTTTAGGCTTTACAACGAAAGCCTGGAAAGGTGGTAAATCTAGAGAAAATTGGATTAAAAATGGAAAACCATCTAACCCAGGCAGATTAAATGATTTGAGGCATATAATATACAAATCTGGTGACTCTCCATGGAGAAGATCAAAAAAAAATTTAGGTCTATTACTTAAAGAAGGAATTTTAAAAGAGAATGTTGATGGTGAAGCATTATCTTGGGCATATAAAAGATTATTATTGAGGCAGGAAAAAAGAAAAATTTTAATTGTAATAAGTGATGGAGCTCCTGTTGATGATTCAACATTATCAGTAAATCCTGGAAATTATTTAGAGAAAAATTTAAGAGATGTAATTCAAGAAGTTGAAAAGAATAGTAATATTGAGTTAATGGCTATAGGTATTGGCCATGATGTTTCAAGATATTACAATAAAGCAGTTACTATAATGGATGTAGATCAACTAGGTGAAGTACTACTTAACCAACTATCAAATATTTTTTCAATCAATAATTAGCTTTCTAGCCATTCTTTTCTTTTAATTTCAAAATCATTATTCTTAATTGCTGTTCTAATTGTCTTCATTAAGTTGTTAATAAAAAATATGTTATGATTAGTAATTAATTGCAAACCAAGTAGCTCATGAGAAGCAAATAAATGATGCAAATACGATAATGTGAAATTTTTGCATGTATAACATAAACAATTTTTATCAATTGGATTTATATTTTCTTTATACTCAATATTTTTTATATTGATTTTACCTTTTCTACCTTTTACAAGTGCAGCGCCATGCCTTGCTAATCGAGTTGGGCTTACACAATCAAAAGTATCAATTCCATATTCAACAAATGTCCAAATATCTGTAGGATCACCAATACCTAACAAATGAACTGGTTTAGTATTTATCAATCTTGATGCAGTAAAATTAACAACTTCTTTCATTTGTTCTTTATTCGAACCAAGACTACCTCCAATCGCAACTCCAAAACTATGGATCTCATTTTCATTAAATTCTATACTTTCTTCACGCATTTCTTTAAATACCCCACCTTGTATAATACTATAAATCTCCTGAAACCCTGATGATCCATTTTTTGGTTCATATTTTAGTTTTGAATTAAATGCATTTATTGATCTTTTTGCCCATCTATGACTTCTTAACATTGAATGATATGTATAATTTTTGTTAACATTAAAAGGGGTACATTCATCAAACACTACTATAAGATCCGCTCCAAGATCTCTTTGAATTTCTATAGATTTTTCAGGAGTTAATAAGACATTTGATCCATTTATATATGACTTAAAAACTGCACCTTCTTCATTTATATTTATTAATGTTTTTTTTATTTTAGAATTTGTTCTTCTACCTTTAATTTCATCTGCAACCGAACCATATCCTAAAGAAAAAATTTGGAAACCTCCACTATCTGTAAGCATAGGCCCGTCCCATCCAATAAATTTATGTAAACCTCCATGGTTTGCAATCAAATTACTGCCTGGTTGGAGCATTAAATGATATGTGTTAGATAATATAACTTGAGTGTTATTTTTTTTTGCATCATAAGTTGAAAATGATTTTAAAGCTGCTTTGGTTGCACAAAATATAAATGCAGGAGTTTCTATATCACCATGGGGTGTTGAAATTTTTCCAACTCTAGCTTTACTGTTTTTAAGTTTATATTTTACTTCCCATTTAAAATTAGACATTAGTTTTTTTTATAAAAAACTTAGCTAGGTAAATTAAAGGGGTATCAAAAAGAGCTAATAAAATTCTTAGTAAATACGTTCCTAGAATATATATCATAATTACATTATAAATACTGATTGGTTCTGGATTCAATAAGATCCATGCAAAGATACTAAAAACAGTATTATCAACTAAAGATGAGGCAATAGTTGATAAATTATTTCTTAACCACAAATACTTTTCAGAAGTTACTCTTTTTATATAGTTAAAGAACCAAACATCAAAATACTGACTAATTAAATAAGCAATCATACTAGCAATAAAAAATCTTGTCATTGGTGTAAATACATTTGACAAACTTTCCTGGACCCAATCATCTGAAGATGGTTTAAAACCAATTGTAATAACCATAAGCAAAGTCATAAAAAGAAAAGCACAAAATCCAATTAGTATATTCATTCTTGCTTTATTTTTATCAAAATATTCAGATAATATATCGGTACATAAAAATGTTGATGCAAAAAGAATAGTACCAAGTGCTACAGGTTCAGGTGAATAAAAGAAATCAACTGTTTTTAAGACTTGTATATTAGCTCCAATAACTGCTAAGGCACAGTAAATAAAAATACCTACATATCCAAACAGACGTAAAAATGTTAAAATCGAAATATAACAAAAAAATAGTAGAATGACCCACATTAGCTCTGTGCTAAATGAGTTAAATATTGCTGTTAGGTTAAAGAAAAAATTCATTTGTAAAATTTTAATTAGATTTTAATAGAATAATTTTTTTTAACTTTTTTGCTTTTAAAGGCAATTTTGAGTTTGGAGTATTTAGTAAAAAATCATCAAGACCGCCTTTTTTTTCGACAGTTCTTATTGTACTGACAGCTACCTTCATCTGAAATGATTGACCTAAAATTTCACTATTAAATGTGATATTTTGAAGGTTTGGCTTAAACCTTCTTTTAGTTCTATTTTTTGCATGACTTACATTATTACCTGTTTGAAATGATTTCCCTGTAAGCTCACAACGCATAGACATAATTTTGAAGCTAGTAAATATAAATATTATTTTGTCAAGTATTCTTAAATACTAAATTTATCAATACAATAAGTTGGGTATATATTGTGATTTTTTGATAACTTGTTAATAGCATCAATTTTTTTATGGATACCTGATATTACTAAAATACTATCTATAGAAAAATTGTTTGCACCTTTTATATCGTGAAAAATAGAATCACCTATTGCTAAAGTTTCACTTTTATTAATCTTAAATGATTTTATTATTTCTGAATATATATCTATTTCAGGTTTGCCTTGGATAATAACATCACCTCCCATTTTTTTATATATTTCTGCAATTGCCCCCATACAAAATATATTTTTACTATTATTTATTTCTATCGTCTCAAAATCTGGGTTTGCACAATACATTTTTAATTTCATTTCATGAGCTTTATCAAGCATAGGAATATAATCAATAGGCTGCATTTCTGGAAAAGGGGTGCATGCTAATATGAAATCAGCATCTTCAATTTTATTGACATATTCTAAATTTAAATTTTCTCTAAAAAGAATACCATCTTCTTTTGAGTCATCATAAATATGGAAACATTTTTTTTTAATTTTTAGTTTTGAATACTTATTATAAATTGTCTTCCAAATCATTTCGCCACTAGTGAATACATCTAAAAAATCATTTTTTTTAAAACCCAATTTTGGTAATTTTGCTTCAGATGTTATTTTTCTTTTAGATGAATTGGAAACAATAAATAAATTTTTATTTTTTTTTTTTAAAAAATCAATTGATTTTATTGCATGCTTATATCCATGAGTGCCATCATGCATTACCCCCCATTGATCAATTATAAAGTTTTCATATTTGTTAATCACTTCTAAAATTGAGTTTATTTTGATCATAATTAGACAGATTTTCCAATTAAATCTGAAATATTTTTATATCCATCTGTTTTAATTAAATCTACTAATTCTTTTTTTATTTTTGATATTAATGATGGTCCAGAAAAGGTAAGAGCAGAGTACAATTGTATTAAAGAAGCTCCAGACTTAATTTTTTCATAACAATCACTTCCACTAGAAATCCCCCCTACTCCAATTAAAATAATTTGGCCATTTGTAAGGTTATACATTTTTTTTAAAATTTTATTTGAAGCTTGAAAAAGTGGCTTTCCACTTAGTCCGCCTTTAAAGTTTTTATTTTTTGATAATAGATTATTTGGTCTATTAATTGTTGTATTGGTAATTATTAATCCATCGATGTTATTAGCAAGAGAAATCAAAGCAATGTCTCTAAGCTGGTCATCATTTAAATCTGGAGAAATTTTTATAAATATTGGTATCTTGGTTAAACTATCAATTTTTTCTCTTTTAAGAACAACTTGTTTAATTAAATTTTCGATTTTACCTCTAAGTTGTAGATCTCTTAATCCCACAGTATTTGGGGAAGAGATATTTATTGTAATATAATTTGCTAAATTGCAAAAGCTTTCAATACCAAATAAATAATCATTTATTGAATCTGTACTATTTTTATTAATCCCTAAATTAACACCAACAATTCTGTTTTTATTTGAACTACTTTTGAATTTTATTAAATTTTTTTTAGCTTTTAAAATACCTTTATTATTAAAACCTAAGCTATTAATTATACCTTTATCCTCTTCTAATCTAAAAACTCTTGGTTTTGGATTTCCATTTTGAGGTAGTGGAGTAATTGTACCAACTTCTATAAAACCAAATCCTAAAGAAAACATTGAACTAATTACTTCTGCATTTTTATCAAAACCTGCAGCGAGGCCTATTGGATTTGGAAAATCTAATCCTAGAATATGTTGAGATAAAATTGGATCATTTATATTATCATATTTGAGATTTAAATATTTGAGTGCTTGTATAGAAAAAGAATGTGCTAATTCTGGTGGAAGAAACTTTAGAATTTTTATTGGAATATCAAACAATAAATTATTTATCTATTAATTTTTTTATATAATCAATAGTTTCTCTTAAACCAAATAATTTAAAAAATGATCCAAGTCTGGGACCTTGATCCTGACCGAGCATAACTTGATAAACAAGCTTAAAAAAATCTTTTAAGTTTTCAAATTTGTGCTTTTTTCCTACTTCATATAACAATGTTTGAATATCTTCAGATGAGCTATTTTCATTAACTTCATTTTCTAAAATATTAATAATATCAATAAAAACTTGTTTATTACTAATAGTAATCTCTAAAAAATTTTTTTTTGGCAAAATAAAATCTTCATAGTAATTTAGCGCAAAGTCTATGAGACGATCAAATTCAGGGTTGTTATCAGCATTAATATTATCATCATATTTATTAATAAAAGACCATATTACTTTTTTATCTTTAGAATTAGAGACATTTACTAGGTTAGTAAGGGTATTGAAATTTATTTCTGATTTAAATTCTTTAGGTTTTCCTGAATGAATATGCCAAATTGGATTATCATACTGTTTATTTTTATCTAAACTTGAGTATGAATTATATTGAGAAAGATAATCATCTACAGTTTTAGGAATGACATCAAAGTGAAGTTTCTTTGCTGATTTTGGTTTTTGAAACATATAGAGCGCAAGACTCTCAGGAGAGGCATAACGCAGCCACTCATCTACACTAATACCATTGCCGACTGACTTAGAAATTTTTTCACCTTTTTCATCTAAAAACATTTCATAAATTAAATTGGTGGGTGGTTTTTTATTTAATGCCCTACAAATCTTGGATCCTAAATCGACACTTTCTGTAAGGTCTTTACCACACATTTCATAATCTACGTCAAACGACATCCATCTCATTGCCCAATCGACTTTCCATTGTAACTTACATTTTCCATTAATTACTTCTGTTTCAACTAATTTGTCTAAAGATGGATCTTTGTAAATAATTGTTTTTGTATCCATTTTATATTCTTCAATTTTCACCTGAAGTACTTCACCCGATTTTTCACTTATTGGAAGAAAAGGACTGTAGGTTTCTTTTCTCTCTGCCCTTAAGGTAGGTAAAATAATATCTAATATTTTTGGATAGTTTTCAAATATACTTAATATTGTTTCATTAAAATCTCCATTTTGATATTTTTCTGTTGAACTAACAAACTCATAATCAAAATTAAATTCATCTAAAAAACTTCTTAGTTTTGCATTATTATGATGTCCAAAACTTTCAAATTTACCAAAAGGATCTGGTATAGAAGTAAGTGGTTTACCTATAAATTTTTCTAACATTTGTTTATTTGGAACATTTTCAGGAACTTTTCTTAATCCATCCATATCATCAGAAAATGTAATCAGTTTTGCTGGGCAATCAATTATAGAGCTAAATGCATTTTTTACCATAGATGTTCTTACAACTTCACCAAAAGTTCCAATATGAGGTAAACCAGAAGGGCCATAACCAGTTTCTAGTAATACATATCCCTTAGATGGAATTTTAAAGTTTTGTAAACCGCCATTTTTTTTAATGATTTGTAATGCTTCTTTAAAAGGCCAAGCTTTTAAGGATTGTACTAATTCTTGATCAATCATTTAATTTTGCTCTAATTCTTATTTTTTTACCCAATAACAACTTTAGTGAATTTGTGAAATTAAAAATTTCAGATCCTAATTTATTAAATAATTCATTTTCTAAATCTACAATATTATCAATTATATTGTTAATTAAATCTTTCCCTGCTGTAGTTAAAATTAAACTATCTGATCTTTTATCTTGTGGTTGTTGTTTTGATATTAACTTCTTTTCTTCTAGTTTAGAAACACGTAAACTAACAACTGATCTATCAATAGATGCATTTTTACATATATCCTGTTGAGTAATATTTATGTTTTTTTGCTGTAATAAATAAATTGTCTCGAGAATAAGATATTCATTTAATGTGATTTCACTCTCTTTTAATTTATTCCTTACTTTAGATTGCCATAAGTTTGATGTTTGCCATATTAATAATGCCAATCTATTCTCATTAAGAGAAGTGTCTGCCATAGTTTTTATACAAACTGTTTGTATACAAATTAATAATATGTGTCAAAACTATTCTGGTGCAATTTCGATCTCTAAGCCATCAAGTTCTTCAGAAAGATTAATTTGACAGGATAATCTGGAATTGTTTTTAACATCAAAAGCTTGATCGAGCATAGATTCTTCATCATCATCCATATTTTTAAGTTTATTTGTCCATTTTTCATCAATATAAACATGACAGGTAGCACAAGCACAACATCCTCCGCACGAAGCTTCAATATCATAGCCATTGTCTCTAAGGGTTTCCATTAACGTAAAATTACTATCATACTCAATTTCAGACTTTTTACCTGATTTATCTGTAATTATTAACTTCGGCATTAAACGCCTAATTTTTTCTGAAGCTCTTTGGAAGATGTTGTGTATCTAAAAATGTTTTTCTTATCAGGAAAGCAATATTTAAATACTTCTTGAGCCATTAAAGCAGACTCGTGAAATCCTGATAAAATCAGCTTAAGTTTTCCTGGATACCAATTTATGTCACCAATCGCAAAGATTGAGGGTGTGGAAGTTTCAAATTTTTCAGTGTCAACTTTAATTAAGTTCTCATGTAAATTTAGACCCCATTCAGCAATTGGACCTAGTTCCATCTTTAAGCCAAAAAATGGTAAAAAATAATCTACTTCAATATTTAATCTTTTATCATCATTTTCGTATTCTAGCATTATTTTACTATCTCGAATTTTTGTAATCTTTTTTATTTGGCCTTTTAAAAATTTAATTTTTCCTTTTGTTTCTAATTCTTGCATCTTTGAAACAGAGTCAGGTGCTGCCCTAAACTCTTTTCTTCTATGTATTAGAGTTACATTGGAATCCTTAGATAGTTCATTTGTCCAATCTAAAGCAGAATCTCCTCCTCCTGCAATTAAGAGTTTTTTATTCTTAAATATTGATTTGTCACGAATTGCGTAAAAAACATTTTTATTTTCAAAATTCTCAATATTCTCAATTGGAGGTTTTCGTGGTACAAAGCTTCCTGCTCCTGCAGCTATAACTATGCATTTTGCTTCAACTTTTGTTCCTATATTAGTCTCAACAATCCAGCCATATTCTGTTTTAGTGATTTTCTCAACTTGTTGGTTTAAATGAAATTTAGGCTTAAATGGGTTTATCTGTTTTATTAACTCGTCAGTTAATTCTTGCCCTGTAACAACTGGTCTTGAAGGGATATCATAAATTGGTTTTTCTGGATATAATTCAGCGCACTGACCTCCAACCTTATCCAAATTGTCAACTAAATGACATTCAATATTTAATAGACCTAATTCAAATATAGCAAATAGGCCTACCGGACCTGCACCTATAATTACTACATCAGTTTTTTCTGTCATATATGAAAAATAACAACTTTTTTTATTATTTCTAGAGATTATATATATTCTTAATGAATTACGCTAATACTTCAAAATATTATAATCCTGCGGTTTATATATGGCTATTAACAATAACCGCAATGGTTTTATTAATTATAGTAATAGGTGGTCTAACAAGATTAACCGACTCAGGACTTTCTATGACCGACTGGCGTCCAATATTAGGTATAATTCCTCCACTGAGTTTAGAAAGTTGGTTGGTTGTTTTCGAAATGTATAAACAAACACCAGAATACAAAATAGTTAACAAAAATATGACGTTAAATGAGTTTAAATATATTTTTTGGTGGGAGTGGTTTCATAGAATATTTGCAAGAGCCATAGGAATTGTATTTTTAATACCATTAATTTACTTCAGTTTTAAAAAGCAAATTCAATCATCACTCTATATAAGACTTGGTATTGTCTTTGTGTTCGGTTTATTTCAAGCAGTTATTGGATGGTGGATGGTAAAGAGTGGTTTGACAGAAAATCCTTTTGTAAGCCCCTATAGACTTACTTTTCATCTTTTAAACGCTCTTATTATATTCTCTATACTATTATGGATAGCAATGGATTACAGACATTCTTCTAATATAAGTTTTTTATCTAATCCAAAAACTATTGAGTTTTATATTTTAATTGCTGTAATCTTAATATTTATCACAATTGCAACAGGAGGATTTATGGCAGGAACCAACTCTGGACAATCTTTTAATACATTTCCATTAATGAATGGAAAAATTATACCTGATGATTACATTATTGATGATTTAGGTATTTATAATGTTTTTGAAAATACGGTTGCAATAAATTTTAACCACCGCTGGTTATCAATATTTGTTTTTTTTTATATCCTATTTATATGCTTTAAATTTATTAAATTTGATAATAAAAAAGTTTCAAGTATTCTTGTGTATCTAGTTTTATTCTTTCTAACCTTACAGGTAATTTTGGGAATTATTACTCTTTTAAGTAATGTCTACTTACCAATCGCAAGTTTACATCAAACTAATTCAATTTTGTTATTATCAACTTTATTAATTAGTTATCATCAAATTAAAATTAGAAAGGTTAAAAATGTCTAACAAAAATATATTTGTCTTTGGGGGAACGGGTTCTATTGGAAAAGCATTATCAAAAAAATTGAAGAGCAATAACTATAATCCAATAATTATTTCTAGGAATGAAACTGAATTAAAACAATTATCTGAGGAAATTGGTTGCGAATATAAAGTCTGTGATGTTTTAGATTTTGATAAAGTAAAAAACATTTCAGAAGAGTACAAAGATAGATTATTTGGTATTGCTTTTTGTGTTGGTTCTATAAATTTAAAACCTCTCAAAATGACTAAAGATGAAGATTTTATTGATTCTTTTAAAATAAATACACTTAGTGCCATTAATGCGATTAAGTTCAATCAAGAAACTCTAGCTAAAAATAATGGTAGTATTCTTCTTTATTCAACTATAGCGGTAAAACAAGGTTTTACTAATCACACAATAGTCTCTACTGCAAAAGGCGCCATAGAAGGGCTTACTTTAAGCTTGGCTGCAGAATTTGCTCCAAAAATTAAAGTAAATTGCATTGCCCCAAGTTTAACTGATGCAAAAATGACACAAAAGTTAATTAGTAATGAAAATATTAAGAAAGCCATTGAAAATATGCATCCTTTACCAAAAATTGGATCTGGTGATGATTTCTCTGATATTGGAAACTTTCTATTAAGTGATAAAAATAGTTGGATTACTGGGCAAATATTTCATATAGATGGAGGAAGATCATCATTAAGAATTAAATCGTGAAATATATCTTTATAATTTGTTTAACTCTTTTTTCATTTAGTAGTTTTGGTCAACCATTTCCAATACCAGAAGATAATGAGGTAAGTTACGATGTTATTAGAAAAAATAAAATAATTGGAAGCTTAATATCAAAATTTGAAGAAAATGAAGATAGTGTGGTTATACATTCAGTCTTAGAGATTGAAGTTAAAGTTTTATTTATTCCAGCATATAAATTTTTTCAGGAAACTAAAGAAACCTGGACGAATGGTGAATTTGTATCAATAGATGGATTTACAGATTTTGAAGATGATAGGGAATATAAAATAATTGGAAATGATAAAGATAATTTTTTTATTGCTAGTGGTATGGATGGTGAATTAAAATTAGACAAAAACATAGTACCATTAAACTATTGGAATCAGGAAATGTTAAATGAAAAAGAGGTATTTGATACTCAAAAAGGCATTCTAAGATCTATTGAAGTACAGCAACTTCAAGATGAAGTAATTAAAATTAAAGATGTTGAAATCCTTTCAAATAAATATCTTTTTAATGCATCAAAGCATTCAAAAGATAAAGGTCCATTCCCAGAATATACTCTTTGGTATTTTGAGAAAGAATTAATGAAAATGGAATTTAAAAATCCTAATGATAAAAAAAATATTATAAAAATAATTCGTAATGATTGGAGTCAGTAATTGCAAACTATTTGGATTACAGGTGGTTCATCAGGTATAGGTTTTGCAGTTGCAAAAAAATTTTTAGAAGAAAATTGGCGTGTAGTAATCTCTTCAAGAAATGAAGATAAATTAATAAAAGCTGTGGAAAGTTTAAAAAATCTGACAAAAAAGAATGAAATTTATTACAAACCTTGCAATGTAAGTAATTATGCAGAAGTTAATAATACAATATCTTTTATAGAAAATAAGATATCGAACATCAACATAGCCTTGTTAAATGCAACAGCCTACTCACCTAATAGAAGTCAAGAATTTGATATCAATAATTATAACTTATTGATCAATGTTAATCTAAATGGAACAATAAATTGTATAGATGTTTTAAAAAACTATATGAAGGGAAGGAATAATTTAATTTCAATAGTTTCTTCACCCGTTGGATACCGAGGAATGCCCACTGCAGGTGCATATGGCATGACAAAAGCAGCACAATTAAATTTAGTAGAGAGTCTATATTTTGATTTTAAAAAACTAAATATAAAAATTTCAGTAATAAACCCAGGATTCATAGATACAGAATCAACTAAATTAAATTCTTTTAAAATGCCTTTCCTAAAACCTGCAAGCTATGCTGGAGAAAAAATATTTAAAGGATTGACAGGTAAATACAAATTTGAGATTTATTTTCCCTTCATTTTAGTCTTTTCTGTAAAAATTATGAGATATTTACCCTTAAAAGTTTATTCATTCATTTGGAAAAAACTGGGTAACTTTTAATTTAATTCACCAATATATATTCCTAAGCCTTGAGCTACTTTAATTAAGGGGTCATTTTTTTGAATTGTCTTAGAATAACCAGCAATAAGATTAAGTGGTAAATCTTGTACTCCTCTATCTTTCCATACAACAACTCTATTAAACTTTTTCTTTGCTATTAAATCTACAGCATGAACTCCAAATGCACTAGCTATTAATCTATCTCTATGAGTTGGTTGTGCACCTCTTTGAACATGTCCTAAAACTGTAACCCTTGTTTCAGAATTAGTTACTTTATAAATTTCATCTCCAAGATAATTTCCTATTCCACCTAAACGTACTTCACCATCTACATATTTTACAGTTGCTTTTTTGCCATTTTCTTTTTTTACTGCTTCAGCAACTATAATTAATGCATGATTTCTTCCCTTAGATCTTAAATTTTCAATATGTTTAGCAATTGATTTTATAGAGTAAGGTATTTCAGGAATTAAGATTACATCTGCTCCTCCAGCTATTCCTGCATTTAATGCTATATGACCTGCATCTCTTCCCATTACTTCGAGTATCATTGCTCTTCTATGACTAGCTGCTGTTGGCTGAAGCATATCCAGTGCATTAGTCGCAACATCTACTGCAGTATCATATCCAATTGATAATTCATTATTCTTAACATCGTTATCTATTGTTTTTGGTATTCCAACAAAATTTATATTTCCTTTTTTTGTAAGACTTTGAAGTATTTTCAAACTACCATCACCACCGATACCAATTAATGCATCTATTCCAATTCTCTTAAAACCATCTATAATTATATCTATTGAGTTAACTCTTTTTCCATTTCTTATAAATTTTTTAAAAGGATTGCCCTTGTTATTAGATCCTAAAAAGGTTCCGCCCATTCTCATTAAATTTCCATCAAAATTCTTTGGTTCAAGTTTTAAAATATCTAGAGGTTCTTTTAGCAATCCTAGAGTTCCATCTTTAATTCCATAAACTTCCATATTGTATTTATTTGTAGCTCTTAAAGTTACAGCTCTAATGACTGCATTTAGACCTGCACAATCTCCACCACTTGTTAAAATTGCTATTTTTTTTACCACAGTGCGTTTATATACTATTATTATATTTTTACTTATTTATTTTCATGGACGATATAAACAAACTTATAGAAATTTTAAAAAATTTTGAACAAGAACATAGAGATCTTGATGAGATACTTATAAGACTGCAAGAAAAAAATACTGTAGATTTTTTACAAATTCAAAGGTTAAAAAAAAGAAAATTAATCCTAAAGGATAAGATATTAGAAATTCAAAATAAATTAGAGCCAGATAGTATAGCTTAAGAAAAGAAACTTTTTAAAAATTTAGGTGCATTGTCCTTAATAAAAGATATTCTTTCCTTAATTTTTGGAATTTTTGATATTTTTTTAAGATTTTTATCAATATTTTCTTCAACTAATTTCATATCTTTTGAAAAAAAAACAAATAAGGCATTAGTATATACTCCTGATAAAATAAGTCTTTTTGTATAAAAATTAAAATCTGTTGAATTATCTCCAGCTAAATACCACATTGTGTTTACTGAATTATATAAACTCTTTTTAGATATTTTATTATTTGTGGGTATCAAAATATGATTAAACGTTTTTTTATAAAATTCTTTATCTTCATTTAATATATCAAAACGTAATAATAATATTTTTTTTATTCTTTTGTTTATTGGAAAATTAATCAAGTTAATTTTTTTTAATTTATTTTCAAGTTTGTAATTTATATCTTGCAAAGAAAATTCTAATAAATCCTTATATCCATCTGGAAAATAATAGAATAAATCACTTTTTTTTATGTTTTGTTTTTGTAATTTTAAAAAAATTTCTGATGACCAACCTTCAATTGATACGATTTTCTTCACTTTTTTGAGAATAAACTCTTTCTTTTTATTTAAATTTCTATTTTCTGTTTTGGTCATTTTTCCAAAAAGTAGTTATTTCTTTTTCAAATCCAAAAGCGTTTTTATGTGCTAAGCGCGACGTATACAAAATACCATTTAAATGATCTACCTCATGTTGTACCACCCTTGCATGCAAACCTTCAACTTCGTTTTCTATCACTTTGCCCTCTAAGTCAAAACCAGAATATTTAATTTTTTTAAATCTTTTAACTAATCCCTGCATACCAGGAATAGATAAGCATCCTTCCCAATCATCCTCAGTTTCTTCTCCAATAGGAGTTATTTTAGGATTAATTAATGGCGTAATTTCAATTTTATCTTTTTCTTCATTATCAGGATTACGAAATACTATTATTTTTTTCGAAATATGAACTTGAGGTGCTGCTAAACCTATACCGTTATAATCAAGCATCGTTTCTGACATATCATAAATTATTTTTTTTAGAGAATTTGATGAAAATTCTTTTATTTCAGAACATTCTTTTAATAAGATAGGATGACCAATTTTTGATATTTTAAGAATAGACACATAATAAATATAAGTATTTTTTCTAATTTACCAATAGATTAATTCAATATATCCGTTTGCAAATAACAAGAGTTTGTGATACTAGCCCGTCCCAATGACACTTTTTGTTAATGTAAAAGATAATAATGTTGAACAAGCTATAAGAAGCTTGAAAAAAAAGATGCAACGCGAGGGACTTTACAAAGAAATGAAACTAAGAAAGCATTACGAAAAACCTTGTCTTAAAAGAGCTAGAGAAAAAGAAGAAAACATTAGAAGAGCGAGAAAAACAGCAAAAAGAAATAACGATTAAGCAGAAAGACTTTTAACAATATCCTCACACATTTTTTTAGCATCTCCAAAAAGCATAGTAGTATTATCTCTATAAAATAATTCATTATCAACTCCTGAATAGCCAGTTGCCATTGAACGTTTTACAAATAAAACACTTTGAGATTTTTCTACATCTAAAATAGGCATACCGAAAATAGGAGACGACTCATCCGTTTTAGCAGCAGGATTTGTTACATCATTTGCACCAATAACAAAAGAAACTTCTGTCATTGGAAAATCATGATTAATTTCATCTAGCTCTAAAACTTCTTCATAAGGAACATTAGCTTCAGCTAGTAAAACATTCATATGGCCTGGCATTCTTCCTGCAACTGGATGTATTGCATATCTTACCTCTATTCCTTCTTTTTTTAATATATCACCCATCTCCCTTAAAGCATGTTGAGCTTGTGCTACAGCCATTCCATATCCAGGTACAATAATTACAGAGTCTGCATTTTTCATGATATATGCTGCATCCTCTGCATTTCCTTGTTTAACAATTTTATCAGAGTTATCTTTGCTAGAACTAGAATCTTGTTCACCGCCAAAACCTCCCAAAACAACATTAATAATGGATCTATTCATCCCCTTACTCATTATATAGCTTAATATTGCACCAGATGCTCCGACAAGAGCGCCAGTTATAATTAATAGGTTATTACTTAATGTAAATCCTATGCCACAAGCGGCCCAACCTGAATAAGAGTTAAGCATAGAAACTACAACTGGCATGTCAGCCCCACCAATAGGAATTACTACAAGAAAACCTAATAATATTGAAACAACAACTATTGTCCAAAAGATTGTTGGAGATTGATTGACTACAAATAAAATAATTAGGAAAATAATAAGTAGAAAAATAAGTGCATTTATAAAATGCTGAAACTTAAATACCAAAGGCTTTCCTGAAATTGTTCCTTGTAATTTTCCAAAAGCCAAAACCGAACCAGAAAAAGTAATTGCTCCAATAAATGTTCCGATACTCATTTCAACTAAACTAGCAGTTTTTATTGATCCAACTTTTCCAATACTAAAAGCTACAGGATCATAGAATGCAGCAGCAGCAACAAAAACAGCTGCTAAACCAACTAAGCTATGAAAAGCTGCTACCAATTGAGGTAATGCTGTCATCTCAATTCTAAGAGCTATAAATGAACCTATTGCACCACCAATTAGTATTGCAGCACCAATTTCATAATAACTAAAAACTGATTTGAACATTAGTGTTGTAAACACAGCTATAATCATTCCAATTATACCAAAAATGTTACCCATTCTTGAAGATTCAGGGTGAGATAAACCTCTTAAGGCTAAAATAAATAATAATGCAGAAATTAAATATAATATCGCAACCATGTTAGAAGACATTATTTTTTTTCCCTTGTTTTTTTTGTTTTTTTCTTAAACATAGAGAGCATTCGATATGTTACTAAAAATCCTCCAAAAATATTAACTGAAGCTAATACAACTCCAATTAATCCAAATATTTTTGAAGTATCAAAACCTTGAGGACCAGCTGCCAGTATTGCACCGACTATAATTACACTTGATATTGCGTTTGTTACACCCATTAATGGACTATGTAAAGCAGGAGTAACTGACCAGACTACATAATACCCAATAATGCAAGCTAAGAAAAATACTGTTAGACCGATAACAAAAACTTCTGAAGAATGTGCTTCCATATTACTTAAATTGCTCCAATCTTACATCTCCATCATGCGTTAGCAAAACAGAACTAATTATTTCATCTTCAAAATCAAAATTTATCTTTTTATTTTCTTTATCAATTAACAGACTTAAAAAATTAAAAATATTTTTAGCATACAAAGCTGAAGCATCTTTTGCAACTCTTCCTGGAACATTACCGTAACCAACAACTTTAACTCCATTATACATTACTATTTCATTCATTTTACTTAAAGGACAATTACCACCAGCTTCTACAGCTAAATCAATTACTACTGAACCAGGTATCATCGAAGCAACCATTTCTTCTGTAATTAAAACCGGTGCTTTTTTCCCCGGGATAAGGGCTGTACAAATTACAATGTCTTGTTTTGAAACTGTTTCAGCTATCAATTGAGCTTGTTTCTTTTTATAATCTTCACTCATTTCTTTTGCATAACCACCTTCGGTTTCAGCATTTTGAGCTTCATCATCTTCAACCATAATAAATTTACCGCCAAGACTTTCGACTTGTTCCTTTGTTGCTGCTCTAACATCAGTAGCAGACACTACTGCTCCAAGTCTTTTTGCCGTTGCTATAGCTTGTAAGCCTGCAACTCCTACACCAAGTATCATAACCTTTGCTGGATTTACTCTTCCTGCTGCAGTCATCATCATTGGAAAAGCTTTTCCAAATTGCTCTGCTGCATCAATTACACTCCTATAGCCTGCTAAGTTAGCTTGGGATGATAAAACATCCATACTCTGGGCTCTGCTTATTCTTGGAATTAATTCCATACAGCATGATGATATTTTGTTTTTGTTTAAGTTAGAAAATTCAGATTTATTTTCATATGGGTTCAAAATTCCAATAAGTAAGGAATTAATTTTTAAGTTATTTATATCATCAGCACTTGGCATTCTGACACATAGACAAACATCAGCTTTTAAACATTCTGATCTATTAACTATTTTAGCTCCAGCTTCTTCATAATTTGAATTTTGATATCCTGAAGTTTCTCCTGCTCCATTTTCAATAATAACTTCAAAACCTAGTCTAGAAAAAAGCTTTACAGATTCAGGGGATATAGAGACTCTTGTCTCAATGTTATCATTTTCTTTAATAGCAGATAAGAGCATGGGTACTTATATTGATAGGTTTGCTAAATTTAAAGCTTTTTGTTGTTTTTCCATTAATTTTTTTGAATCAAAGTCTTCTATGAGTTCGTGGAATATTCTATACCAATTAACTTCAGCTTTTAAATGCATAAATACTGAACCTAATCCTACTGCTGCTCTGTCCATAAAGACAAATTCTTTTGGAGGTTTAACACCACCTAATTTTTTAAGCTCTTGATGAACTTCAGATGCAATTTGTGCTCCATAGATGCCGCTATCACTTTCTTGTATTTTTTGAACCTTATCTTCCATTAAAGGTGAATATAAAAACCCTGCCCATTTATTTAATACTTTTAGTTTTTCTTTTGTAATATCTGTAAATCCCCATTGTTCATATGCATAAACTGCCTTAGAATTATCATTTTCTTGAAGAGCAAAGTACAAGTCAATTACACCTTGAATGAAGTTGCCATTAAAGATTCTCATACAACCAAAATCATATATATTAATGCTAAGATCTTTTTTTTGGACAGAATAATTTCCTAAATGTGGATCTCCATGAAGAACACCGTATTCAAAAAAAGGTTTATACCACGCTTTATACATATTTGATGCCAATGTATTTCTTATTTCCTTAGAAGATTTCTTAAAGTTCAAAATAGGATCACCATCAAGCCAACTCATAGTCAATAATCTCTTTGTTGATAATTTATCGTAGGTTTTTGGAACATGAACAAAATTTATATTTGAAAATATATTTCTAAATACAGCCATTAATTTTTTTTCTCTTTCATAATCTAACTCTTCTTTAAGTCTATCAGTGATTTCTTTGTAGACCTCATCAGTTTTTATGGCTTTGTTATAAGACTGATAAATTGAAAAAATCATTTTTAATTGTGAAAGATCAGCACTAACTGCAGAAGCCATATCAGGATATTGAAGTTTACAAGCGACAATTTCACTATTTTTAATTTTAGCTTTATGAACTTGTCCTAAAGAAGCTGCCCTTGTTGCCTCTTTATCAAAATCAATAAAATTTTTTTGCCAGTCCTGCTTTAATTCTGCAGCCATTCTTCTTTTAACAAACAACCATCCCATCGGTGGAGCATTTGACTGTAAATGCATAAGCTCTTGCGCATACTCATCAGGAAGTAAGTCAGGTATGGTGGCTGATAATTGTGCTACTTTCATCAAAGGACCTTTAATACTTCCAAGAGCAGCTCTTATTTCTGATGCATGTTTTTCTTTGTCCAGCTTGACACCTAAATATCTTTGACTGGCAAGCTTAGTGGCTAATTTTCCAACAACTCCACCTACTTTTGCATACCTAGTTAGTTGTTTTGTAAGAGATTTTGCTTCTTTATCTTTCATTAATTTATTCTTCTAATTGGTCAATAAGATCATCAATAACATTAACTCCTTTTTGCCAGAAATCTTTTTTCTTCGGATTTAATCCAAATGGTTTCAAAAGTTTATCATATGTATCACTACCGCCACTCTCTAATAGAGTAATGTATTTGTCTTCAAATTTAGATAGTTTACTCTCATAAACGTTATAAAGAGAATTAACAAGACAATCGCCAAAAGCGTATGCATAAACATAAAATGGTGAGTGAATAAAATGCGGTACATAACTCCAAAAGTATTTGTAATCATCATTAAATTTTATTGATGGACCTAAACTTTGCTTTTGAACATCAATCCAGATTTTGCAAATCTCGTTAACACTTAATTCCTTTATTTTTCTTTGATCATGAATACGTTTTTCAAATTCAAAAAATGCAATCTGCCTTACAACAGTGTTAAGCATATCTTCGACTTTATTTGCTAAAAGTCCCTTACGCTCTTTTTCTTTTGTAGTTATGGATAAAAGTGATTTAAAAGTTAACATTTCTCCAAAAACACTTGCAGTTTCAGCAAGAGTTAAAGGTGTTGAAGAGTTAAAATAAGATTGTTTTTGTCCTGCTAAGTATTGATGAATACCATGTCCTAGTTCATGAGCAAGCGTCGCAATATCTCTAGCTTTACCCTGGTAATTCACAAGTATAAATGGATGAACTGATGGAACAGTAGAAGCAGCAAATGCACCAGGAGATTTCCCTGGAATTACAGGGGCGTGTATCCACGAATTATCAAAAAATTTATTTACAATATCTCCTGCTCTCTTGTCAAAATTTGAATATGCATCAGTTACAATTCGTCTTGCATCTTTCCAGGAATAAATACTATGCGATTGAAAAGGAAGAGGTGCATTTCTATCCCAATACATTAATGATTTTTTTTTAAACCATTTAGATTTTATTTTATAATAACGATGAGCAATTTTTGGATAATTTTCTTTTATTGTTTCAGTTAAGGCTTCTACAACTTCATCTTCAACTACGTTAGATAAATTTCTTGAACTGACTGGGTTTGGCAAGCCTCTCCATTTATCATTAATTGCTTTATCTTTAGCAAGATTGTTAGTAATAGATGCAAACAAACCAATATTATCTTTTAAAACAGCAGATACAACTTCAGCTGATTTTTTCCGATTTGATTCTTTTTTATCAGAAAGAAAATTAAAAATTTCAGCACTAGATAGTTTTTTTCCCCTAAAAGGAAATTTAAGTGAAGCAATTGTATCATCAAATAATCTAACCCAGGCAGATCTAGACGTAATACTTTTTTCTTGAAGTAGTTTTTCTGTTTTTACATCCAATTGATAAGGTTTAAATTTTCTAATATTTTTTATCCAATTTTTGTAAATTTTTAGTTTTTCATCAGCGTAAATCTTTTTCAAATTTTTTTCAGAAATTTCATTTATCTCAAGACTAAAGAAAACTATTGAAGATGCTATATTTGTGATTTGCTCCTGCATTTGTTGATAAAAAATTTTATTTCTTTCATTGTTACCATCCTCAGCAACCAAAAGGTGTGCATAAGACATAATCTTGTCCATTTTTGTATCAATGTCCTCTAATTCAATGATAGCTTTCAAGAGCTGATTAGGACTGAGATTAGCGATTTTGGATGCGTATTTTTTCTCAAACTTTTTAGTAGATATTCTGAGCTTATTTAAATCATTATTTAGTTTCTTAGATTTTGGCGATTCATATAAATCCTTTAAATTCCAAATTGGTAGTTTTCCGAGGATATTTTTTGTTGAATTTTGATAACTTTTTTGTTTCATATTTAACTATTTCGATATAGGTCTAATATCTTTGCTTTGTAGGGAGGACAGACAGCATGATTGTTAATTTTGACGAGTTTAATAACATACCGGGTATATTTTATCATCAAGCAAATAATTTAAAAGATCAACCATATTTATGGAAGAAAGAGAATGATAAATATGTTTCTTTAAGTTGGTCACAAGTAAAAGAACAAGTCGAAAGCTTAGCAACATACTTAAAAGATCTGGGTATTTTAGAAGGTGATAGAGTATTAATTTTATCTGAAAATAGACCTGAATGGCAAATCACTGATTTAGCAATAATGTCCATAGGAGCAATTTCAGTGCCTGCTTATACAACAAGCACAACTAATGACTATAAATATATTATTGAGCATTCTGGTGCTAGATGTGCCATCGTATCATCACACGAGTTAATGAAAAAAGTTCTACCTGCAATAGAAAAAATTTCACATTGTCAAAATGTAATAAAAATTAATGATGATAATGAAACTTATACCGAAGTTGTAAATATTTTATCATACAATAAAATTATAAATGACAATTTAGAAAAAAGTAAAAATTCTAATAAAATAGAAGAGTTAACAAAAAATTTTAAAAGAAAAGATACAGCATGTATTATTTATACATCAGGTACTGGAGGTAATCCTAAGGGAGTGATGTTAAGTCATGGAGCTATGCTAAGAAACTGTGCTTCCTGTGATAAATTACTTGAGAGTCTTACTAGTGATTTAACAAAAGAAATTAGATATTTATCATGGTTACCTTTATCTCATTCATATGAGCATACTTTACAATTTTTAGAAATGGGGCAAGGCGCACAAATCTATTACGCTGAAAGTATAGATAAATTATTAGTAAATATGTCTGAGGCAGCACCACATTTTATGACAGCTGTTCCAAGATTTTATGACTCTTTGCACACACGTATTTCACAAGGCTTAAAAAACCAAAGTAAATTAAGTCAACGCTTCTTTGCAATTACATTAAATCTAGGAAAGAAAAAATATTTTGGTGAGCAAATGAGCTTCTCTGAAAGATTTATGAATGGATTGATGGATAGGATAGTAAGAAAAAAAGTTAAGAAAAGATTTGGCGGAAGTCTCAGAGCATTGATATCCGGAGGCGCAGCACTAAATTTTGAAGTTGGATTATACCTAAGCGCCCTTGGCCTTCCACTACTTCAAGGCTACGGACAAACTGAAACGGCTCCTGTTATTTCTGCAAACCCTCCTGAAAAAATTAAATTAGATACTGTTGGAAAAGTTCTGCAAGGAAATGAAGTAAAAATTTCTGAAGACGGAGAAATTTTAGCTCGTGGTGAACTAATTATGAATGGTTATTGGAATGATCCTGAGTCAACTAATAAAACTATAATTGATGGGTGGGTTCATACAGGTGATATTGGTGAATTTGATGAAGAAGATTATTTAAAAATAACGGATAGGAAAAAAGATATTATTGTAAATGCTGGTGGAGATAATATTTCTCCTTCAAGAATAGAGGCAAAACTAGATATTGAACCTGAAATTGCTCAATCAATGTTATATGGAGATTTCAAAAATTACCTAGTTGCAATCCTGGTCCCTAATAAAGATTTAGCTTTAGAATGGGCAAAAGAAAATAATGTTGAGGGCGATTTAAATAAAATAATTCAAAATTCTTCATTTGATAAAAAGATGAAGGAAGTTGTAGATAAAGTCAATAAAAGCCTCTCCAGTATTGAACAAATAAGAAAATTTATTCTCATTGATCACGAGTTTACAATTGAAAACAATATGATGACTCCTTCCATGAAAGTAAGAAGGTTTAAAGTAAAAGAGATGTATGGAGAGAATTTAGAAAAACTATATTAAGTTTTTCCTTTATCAAACTTTTCTTTTTGTTCAGGAGTTATTTCTTTTTGAAATTTTGTTTTCCACTCTGCGTATGGCATACCATAGATCATTTCTCGTGCCTCATCGTATGAAATAGAAATATTTTTCTTCTCTGCAGCACTAACATACCATTTTGAAAGACAGTTTCTGCAAAAACCTGACAAATTCATTAAATCAATATTTTGAACATCTGTTCTATTTTTTAGATGATGAATTAATCTTTCTGCAACATCAGCAAGTAAATCTCTATCAAATTTTTTGGTCATATTACGTAAATAAATTATATAAATCTTTTTTTGTGATATATATACAATAATTAATGAAACGTAACAGAAAAGCTAAGATTTTAGCTACCTTAGGGCCTGCATCATCAGATAAAAAAATAATAGAAGATTTATTTGTGGCTGGATGTGATGTTTTTAGATTAAATTTTTCACATGGTGATTTAGAAACTCATAGAAAAAATTATGAAACTATTAGATCTCTTGAAGAAAAACATAATCATGCATCATGCATATTAGCTGACTTACAAGGGCCCAAGTTAAGAGTGGGTACATTCAGGAATACAAAAGAAAATTTAGTTAAAGGTCAAAATTTTGTATTAGATCTTTCAACTGCACCTGGAGATAATAATCGGGTTAACTTTCCACATGAAGAAATTTATGATTTTTTAACACCTAATTCTATTTTGTTAATAAATGATGGAAGGATTAGATTACAGGTTATTGAACAAAAAAAAGACAGTTTAATTACAGAAGTTTTAAATGATGCTGAAATCTCAAATAACAAAGGTGTAAATATTCCAGATGTTATTCTTCCAATAGACGCTCTTACCAAAAAAGATAAATCTGATCTTATGAAGGCGTTAGATATGGGGGTTGACTGGGTTGCACTTTCTTTCGTGCAACAAGCAGAGGATATACACAAATTAAAAAAAATAATTAACAACAAAGCACTCGTGATGGCAAAAATTGAAAAACCTTCAGCGGTAAAAAATATTGATGATATTATAAATGCTGCAGATGGTATTATGATAGCTAGAGGTGATTTAGGTGTTGAAATGCCAACAGAACAAGTTCCGATAGTTCAAAAAAATATTATTAAAAGATGTAGACACTTTGGTAAACCAGTTGTTGTTGCAACACAAATGCTTGAAAGTATGATTGAAAATCTTGTGCCAACGAGAGCGGAAGCATCTGATGTTGCTAATGCAATTTACGATGGAGCAGATGCTGTAATGTTGTCTGGTGAATCTGCCGTTGGAGCACATCCAATTGAAGTAGTAAGAACGATGAATAAAATTTTAGAATATGTTGAAAATGATAAAAATAATTATGATTTACGCATTGTACAAGAAAATGTTGATGATGTTGATAATACAGATGCAATAACTTTAGCGGCTTACTCAATTGCAAAAAAATCAAATGCAAAAGCAATAATTACATTTTCTGTAAGTGGAAGAACAACGACTAGAATGGCTAGAGAAAGGGCACCAGTTCAAATTGTTGGTTTATCTCCAAATATTAATACTACAAGAAAAATGCAATTATACTGGGGTGTAAATTCCTGTCATACACAAGAAGATGCCCAAAATGCACAAGATATGGTTAATATTGCATGTTCAATTGCAAAAAATAAAAAATTAGTACAACCTGGAGATAATGTGGTTATTTCTGCTGGTGTACCATTTGGAAGTGCTGGTACTACTAATCTACTTAGATTGGCTGAAATAATTGCTGATAAAGATCTTAAGTAAGCTTATTACAAGCTTCTTTTATTCTGTTGCACGCATCTTCTAGAATTACATCACTAGTTGCATAAGATAATCTAAAATAAGGTGATAAACCAAATGCTGCTCCATGAACCCCTGCTACGCCTTGATCTTCTAAAAGGTATGTCATGAAATCTTCATCATTGGATATATTGTTTCCATTTGGTGTCTTTTTTCCAATTATACCCTCGCAATTAGGATATACGTAAAAAGCTCCCTCTGGTTTTTGACATGTAATTCCATCGATACCATTTAATTTATTCAATACTAGATCTCTACGTTTCAAAAATTTTTTATTATGTTCATTTATAAAATCCTGTGGACCAGTTATTGCTTCAACCGCAGCAGCCATTGTAATTGAAGAGGTTGATGTTGTGCTTTGTGATTGTATTTTGTTCATAGCAGCAATAATCTCTTTCGGAGCTCCACAATATCCAAGTCTCCATCCTGTCATGCAATATGATTTTGAAACACCGTTTAGTGTCAAACATCTGTCTTTTAGTGAAGGCTCAAGAGAAGCAAGGGTATGAAATTCTACGCCATCGTAAACAATTTTTTCGTATATATCATCACACATTATAAGAACATTAGGATACTTTTTTAAGATAAGAGCTAAATCTTCTAGCTCTTTTTTTGAATAAACTGAGCCTGTTGGATTACTAGGACTATTTAACATTAACCATTTTGTTTTGGGGTTTATATTTTTTTCTAATTGCTCTGGTGTAATCTTAAAATTTTGTGACTGAGGACACTCAACTAAGACTGGCTTACCTTCTGCTAATAAAACAATATCTGGATAACTAACCCAAAAAGGAGCTGTTATAATAACCTCATCTCCTGGATTAATTGTTGCCATCATAGCATTATAGATAATGTGTTTGCCTCCGACACCACATATGATTTCATCTAATTGGTAATCTAAATTATTATCTTCTCTAAATTTTTTCTGAATTGCTTTTTGTAATTCTGGTGTACCTTTACCTGGTACATATTTAGTTTTACCTTCTTCCATCGCTGTAATAGCTGCATCTCTTATATTTTTTGGTGTGTTAAAGTCTGGCTCACCTGCTGCAAGAACAATTACATCCTTACCCTCATCCTTTAAAGCCTTGGCTTTGACGTTTATACCTACAGTCATCGAAGGTTTTATTTTACTCAGTCTATCTGCAACAAAATTCATTTAAATTATAAAATGTTCAATAATTAGACTAGCACAAGTTAACAACAAAAAAATAGCAAAAATCTTTCTTAATACTAACTTATCTATATTTGATGAAACTTTTGCACCAATTCCAGCAGTAAATATACTAGTTATTGAAATAAAAAAAACTATTATAAAATTTACGTAACCAAGAGAATAAATGGGAAGTTCATTAATATTTGACCCAGTGTACATAAATGTAAGTGTTCCTGGAAAAGCAATTAAAAAACCAAAAACAGCAGAGGTACCAACTGCTTCATGAATCTTTTTTGAAAACATTGTTAAAGTTGGAACACTAAAACTGCCACCACCTATACCAATTGTTGCAGATAAAAAACCAATAGAAGAGCTTATTGCAAAGTTAATTATATTCGATGAGGGTATATCGTTACTTACAATTATCGGGCTTTGTTGAAACAGCATATTTAATGAAATCAAAAATGCTAGAGTTACAAAAAGTATTACTAAACTCTGTCCTGAAATAGAGCTCGCTGCAAATGAACCCACAATTGATCCTATTATTATTCCGATTGCCCATTTTTTTACAATTATCAAATTTGTGTTTTTAAGCTTTATATGGGATTTTATAGAAGAAATTGAAGTAAAACAAATTACACCAAGAGAAGATGCTACCGCAACATGCATCACAATTTCAGAGTTGTAACCAAGATTAAGTAAAATAAAGTAAGTTACAGGTACAATTAATATTCCACCCCCAACTCCTAATAATCCTGCAATAAAACCGGAGACTAGACCTGTTAATAAAAAAATAAATACTATTGAAGTCAAATAAATTACCGTATTTTAAGTTTCATTAATGTAGTAAACAATTTAATATAAAAGTAAATAAGTCTATGAAACATGTACATTGGATAGGAACCGGATTATCTTCTATACCAGGAATTAGAAGATTAGCTAAAAATTTAGATAATTTTACAGTATGGAATAGAACATTAGATAAGGCTATAAAGAGTATTGACCATATAGATAAAAACAATGTGAAAGCAAAACAGTTTGATATTGATTTATTATTTAACGAAATAAATCCAGGTGATATTGTTATTTCTCAACTACCAGCAAACAAACATTTAGAAATAGCTAAACTTTGTTTAAAACATAAATGTCATTTTGCATCTACTAGTTACCTTAATCCAGAGATAAATATGCTAAATTCAGAAGTAAAAAAAGAAAATTTAGTATTTATCAATGAGGTTGGTTTAGATCCAGGTATCGATCATTTTTTTTCTCATTTACTTGTCAGTGATCTTAAAAAAATCTCGACTGAAAAAACAGAAGTGGTTTATGAATCATATTGTGGGGGATTTCCAGCAATTCCAAATGATTTCAAATATAAATTTAGTTGGTCCCCAGCTGGAGTAATTAAGGCCTTAAACAATGATGCAAAATATATAACAAAAGGAAGAATAAATACTGTAACTCCTTACAAATCTATTAGTTCTTATTTAATATCTGATGAAAAGTTTGAAGCTTATCCAAACAGAGATTCAACACCATATGTAAGTGAATACTTGTTTGATGAGAAATGGAAAGTCAAAGAGTTCGTAAGAGGAACTTTGCGACTTGATGGTTGGAAAGAGGCATGGCAAGATATCTTTTCTATGCTTGAAAATAGATCAGATAATATAGATGCTGAAATCAATGAAAAAAGTGAAGAATTATTAAAAGATAATAAATACTTACCTGAGGAAGAAGATCGCGTTGTACTTTCTGTAAAACTTAAAGCTTTTGAAAATGATAATAAAATATTTGATAGTTCTTATTTTCTAGATGAAAAAGGAAGTGGTGAAAATACCGCAATGGGCAAACTTGTATCGATTACTTTATCAGCTGCAATTGATCTAATTATGGATAATAAAATTGAGTCTGGTGTTAAAACCGCACCACATAAAACAGAAGACATAATGTATTTTTTTAAAATTTTAAAAGATTATAAAATTAATATCCAACAAGAGAATGGATAAGCAATTAACCAATATTGGTATTATTAGAGAGTCTAGAAATGATGAAAATAGAACTCCTCTAGTCCCAGAACATATTAAAAAATACAAAGAAAGTAATCCAAATGTTAATTTTATTATTCAGCCATCAAATAATAGATGCTTTTATGATGAAGAATATAAATTATCTGGCGCTAAAATTAATGACAATTTAAATGAATGCTCAATAATATTCGGAGTAAAAGAAATTGATCCAAAAATTTTAATTAATAATAGGACATATCTTTTTTTTTCTCACACCTTTAAAATTAACAAACAACAAAAAAATATTGAAAAAAATAAGAAAGACTTACTCTTATCAATTTTGAATAAAAAAATTACATTGATTGATTATGAAAATATCAGAGGTAAAAATGGCACAAGATGTTTAGGTTTTGGAAGATTTGCAGGTATTGTTGGTTGTTATAATACCTTAAATTTATTACTTAGAGTGCTTGGAAAACAATCTCTCGCTAGTGCCTATAAAATTAATGATTACGAAAGATTAGTATTAAATTTAAAAAATTTATATTTTCCTAAAACTAAAATTCTAGTTACTGGTGATGGTAGAGTTGCAAAAGGAGTTATTGAACTTTTAAATCTAACAAACATTAAAGCTGTATCAAAAAAAGACTTTTTGGAAAAAAAATTTGATCAACCTATTTTTTGTAATTTGGAAACTAAAGATTATGTCACAAATAATTCTTCCACTGATTTTAGCCTTGAGCATTTTATTAATAATCCTCAAGATTATTCTAGTTCTGCATTACAATATTTAAAAGAAACTAATATACTTATAAGTGCACATTATTGGGACCCATCTTCTCCAAAAATATTTGAGAGTGAAGAATTAAAAGATTTACAAAATCTAAAAATTGTAGGCGATATTACTTGTGATATTAATGGTTCTGTCCCAACTACAATACGATCAACAACAATTGAGAAACCAAATTATTGGATTGAAAGAAATAGTTTAAAAGAAATACGCGAAAATAATGATGGAATTGCTGTTATGGCAGTTGATAATTTACCATCTGAATTACCACGTGATTCAAGTACAGAATTTAGTGAAGGTATTATTAAAGAAGTTCTTCCTTTTTTATTAAAAGAAGATGATGGAAGAATATTAAATGGAACAATAGCAAAAGATGGTAGTTTTTTAGAAAAGTACAATTATTTAAATAATTATATTAAAATAAATGAATAAAGCAGAAAAAAAACATCATCTCTCTCCCGAAATCACAACACCTTTTAAAATTGTCAGTGATTTTAATCCAAGTGGTGATCAACCTGAAGCAATTAATAGTATTGTTAAAAGTCTAAATGAAGGAGAACAAGAACAAGTTCTTTTAGGTGTCACTGGATCAGGTAAGACCTTTACAATGGCTAAAGTAATTGAAAAAGTACAAAAACCTACTTTAATAATGGCACCAAACAAAACATTAGCAGCACAACTTTATGGCGAAATGAAAAATTTGTTTCCAGATAATGCTGTTGAATATTTTGTCAGTTATTATGATTATTATACACCAGAAGCATATGTACCAAGGACGGATACATATATTGAAAAAGAATCTTCAATAAACGAACAAATTGATCGTCTAAGACATTCAGCTACTAGATCTTTAGTGGAAAGAAGAGATACTATCATAGTAGCATCAGTTTCTTGTATTTATGGTATTGGATCAGTTGATGCTTATTCTTCAATGTCTTTTACTTTAGATAAAAATCAATCAATAAGTAGAGAAATAATTATCAGAAAGTTGGTAGAACTTTTATACAAACGTCGTGACATGGACTTTAGAAGAGGTAGCTTTAGGGCTAAGGGAGATATTTTAGAAATTTTCCCTTCACACTATGAAGATATTTCTTGGAAAATATCTATGTTTGGAGATGATATAGAGAGTATAACACAAGTGGATCCACTTACTGGAGAGAAGCTTGGGGAACTTGAACAAATAAGAATCTTTGCAAACTCTCATTATGTAACCCCAAAGCCAACAATAAAAAAAGCAATTACGATGATTAAAAATGATCTAAAAAAACAATTAGAGATTTTTGAAAAAGAAAAAAAATACTTAGAAAGACAAAGGTTGGATGAGAGAACTACATTTGACTTAGAAATGATGGAAACTACTGGAAGTTGTAGTGGTATTGAAAATTATTCTAGATATTTGTCAGGAAGAAAGCCAGGCGAGCCTCCTCCTACACTTTATGAATATATTCCAGAAGACTCTTTATTGTTTATAGATGAAAGCCATCAGACATGTGGTCAAATAGCAGGAATGTACAAAGGTGATTTTTCTAGAAAATCAACTTTAGCTCAATATGGTTTTAGACTACCAAGTTGTGTTGATAACAGACCCTTAAAAAGAGAAGAATGGGATGCAATGCGTCCACAAACTATATTTGTAAGTGCAACACCAGGAGATTATGAACTAGAAAAGACAGGTGGTACCTTTGTTGAACAAGTAATTAGACCAACTGGTTTGATTGATCCACCTATTGAGATAAGGCCAACAAAACATCAAATTGATAACTTAATTGATGAATGTAAAAAGACTATAGATAAAGGTCATCGTGTTCTAATCACAACACTTACAAAAAAAATGGCCGAAGATCTTACTGAATATATCAATGAAGAAGGATTAAAGGTAAGGTATCTTCACTCTGATATCGATACATTAGAAAGAATAGAAATTATTAGAGATCTAAGACTGGGAGTTTTTAATGTTTTAGTAGGAATAAATCTTCTAAGAGAAGGTTTAGATATTCCTGAATGCGCTTTAATGGCTATATTAGATGCTGATAAGGAAGGTTACCTTCGTTCTAGAACTAGTTTAATTCAGACTATTGGTAGAGCTGCAAGAAATGTTGAGAGTAAAGTCTTAATGTATGCTGATAACATTACCACTAGTATGAAAGAAGCAATCGAAGAGACAGATAGAAGACGAACAAAACAACTAGAATATAACAAAATAAATAAAATTACGCCAATCAGTATTAAAAAGAATATTCAAGAAATAATTGAAAACACAGCTGAACAAGATCATGTTACAGTTGAAATTGATAATGCTAAAGAATTAGTTGGTAAGGATCTTAATAAACATATTAAAAATTTAGAGAAAAAAATGAATGAATTTGCTTCAAAACTTGAATTTGAAGATGCAGCAAGATTACGAGATGAAATTAATAGATTAAAGGCAAAAGAAGTGGGTCTTTCTAATAAAGTTTTGCAGTTTAAAAAGAATTAATGGATATTGTATTTACAGAAACTAACCAAACTGGAATCATTAAACTAAATCGTCCTAAAGCTTTAAATGCTCTCAATTTAGAAATGGCAAAAAAATTCCATGACAAATTATTAGAATGGGAAGAAAAAGATAATATCTTAAGAGTACTGTTAGTTGGAGAAGGTAAACATTTTTGTGCAGGAGGTGATGTAAAATCTCTTGTTCTTGCTGGAAAAGAGAACTCTTTAAAACATGATTTTTTTAAAATTGAGTATGAACTTAATTATTTAATAAGCCAATTTAGTAAAGAATTTCTTTCAGTTTGGAATGGTGTAGTCATGGGGGGCGGGGTTGGTTTATCAATCTATGGTGATCACAGATTGGCAACAGACAATTCAAAATTTGCAATGCCAGAATCTGCAATTGGCTTTTTTCCAGATGTTGGCGGAAGTTATTTTTTATCAAATCTTCCAGGTAACATTGGTAAGTATATTGGTTTAACGGGTGAGGTTTTAGGATTAAATGAATTAATTTTTTTCGGATTAGCAACTCACTACTTTCAAAGTAATAAAATAGAAGATGTTAAAGAAAAATTTATTACAAGAGGAGAAATTTCACACGATAATTTTGAAGTAAAGAATGATACATATCTAATTAAAAATATGAATTTAATAAATGAACTATTCAATGGAAATATTCAAACAATCATAACAAATTTAAAAAGTCATAACTCAGAGTTTTCAAAAAAAATTTTAGATATTCTTTTAGCTAAATGTCCAATGAGTCTTGCGATAAGCACTAAACTTATAGATGATGCAAAAGGTAAATCGTTAAAAGAATGTTTAGAAACTGAATTTCAATTAAGTCAAAAAATAGTATACCGTAGTGACTTTGATAATGGTGTAAATTCTGTGCTAATTTCAAAAGATCATAATCCTATTTGGGAGCCATCAAAAATAGATGAAATAAATATAGAAGATCTAGATTTTTATTTTGAAACTCATACTGAAAATCTTTATCTATAATATTACAAATGAGTAATAAAATTCCTACTTCTGCAAAAGTAGTCGTAATAGGCGGTGGTATAGCTGGATGTTCTGTAGCTTATCATTTAGCAAAATTTGGATGGAAAGATGTGATCTTGCTAGAAAGAGATCAATTAACTTCTGGAACTACTTGGCATGCAGCAGGACTGATTGGTCAGATTGGTGCATCAGCAACCATTACAAAACTTAGAAATTATTCGTTAAATTTATATAAAGACCTGGAAAAAGAAACAGGATTAGCAACAGGTTTAAAGCAAAACGGCTCTTTAACTATTGCAACAACTAATGATCGATTAGAGGAATTAAAAAGGCAAGCTACTTTTGCTCAAAGATTTAATATAGAAGTTAATGAATTAGAAAAAGATGAGATTAAGGATATTTATTCTCTTATAAATACTGATGACGTTGTTGGTGGGATATTTATTCCAAAAGATGGTCAAGCAGATCCTGTTGGTATAACAAATGTTCTTGCTAAATCGGCAAAAATGTATGGTGCTCAAATATTTGAACATTGTTCTGTAAATAAAATCCTTACTAAAAATGGATCAATAGAAGGTGTAGATACAAAACATGGAAAAATTAAATGTGAGTATATTGTTCTAGCATCTGGAATGTGGTCTAGGCAGATTGCAAATGATATTAACGTTAGTATACCGCTATATCCAAATGAACACTTCTATATATTAAGTGAGCCTTTAAAAGAAATTTCTAAATCACTTCCAGTTCTTAGAGATTACAATAATTGCTTATATCTAAAAGAGGATGCGGGAAAAATTTTAGTAGGAATTTTTGAGCCTAAAGCTAAACCTGCATTTACTGATACGTATAAAGTGCCCAATGATTTTTCTTTTGGAGAACTACCTGAAGATTTTGATCATTTTGAACCGCATTTAAAAAATGCTATGAAAAGAATACCGGCCCTTGAAAATGTAGGTATAAGAAAATTCTTTAACGGTCCTGAAGCTTTTACTCCAGATACAAATTATCTTTTAGGAGAAACACCAGAAATAAAAAACTTTTATGTTTGTTGTGGATTTAATAGTATTGGTATTCAGAGTGCTGGTGGTGCAGGTAAGGTAACTGCAGAATGGATGATGAACGGTGAGGTTAATGATGATCTTTACTCCTTAGATATTTCAAGATTTGAAAAATTTCACTCTGAAACAAAATTTATAACTGAAAGAGTTACTGAGTCATTAGGAGATTTATATGCGATGCACTGGCCTTACAAACAACATAAATCTTCGAGAAATATTAAACTACTTCCTTTTCATAATGATTTGAAAAAAGAAGGGGCATGCTTTGGACAAGTGGCCGGTTTTGAAAGACCAATGTGGTATGCTCTAAATGGTAAGAAACCAGAATATGAGTATAGTTATGGCTATCAAAATTGGTATGATGCAGCAAAGTATGAAACAATAAACACAAGAAAAAACGCTGGTTTATTTGACTTAAGTGCCTTTGCAAAATTTGAAATTAAGGGAGACACTGCCTTCAACGATCTTCAACGATTATGCTGTAATAATATTAAAAATTATCCCGGTCATACAACTTACACACAAATGCTTAATTCAAATGGTGGCATTGTTGCCGATTTAACAGTTACTTGTATTGATACTAATTCTTTTCGTATTGTAACGGGATCATCTGTGAGAGAACATGATAAAAAACATATTTCAGAAAATTTAAGTAAAAACACAACTTTAATTGATATTACTGAAAGTTTAGCTTGCTTTGGTATTTTTGGTCCTAAAAGTAGAGAAATTCTAACAGAAATATTTGGAGAACATTTTTCAAACGATAAGTTTAAATTTGGAACTGCTAAAGAAATATCATTGAAAAATAATAAATTAATCTTCCAAAGATTATCTTTTGTTGGTGAACTTGGTTGGGAAATTTATGTTCCTATAAATATATCTAGAGAAATTTATTTAGAGTTAGTTAAAGTTGGAGAAAAATATAACCTTTCACATGCTGGTGCCCATGCACTTGATATTATGAGAATGGAAAAGGGATATTTACATTGGGGTCATGATATTTCTCCAGCTGAAAATCCTTTTGAAGCTGGATTAGAATTAACTGTTAAATTAAATAAAAAAACAGATTTTATAGGTAAAGAAGCTTTAAAAATAAAAAATAGAATTAAAAAGAAACAACTAACAAATTTTGTTTTAGAAAAATCTACGCCAGGAAATCCTCTCTTATTACATGATGAGCCTATTTATTATAAAAATAAAATTGTGGGAGAAACAACTTCTAGCAATTATTCATTTTGTTATAATAAAAATATGGTCTTTGGATATATAGATTCAGAAATAGATTTAAAAAAATTAAATGGCAGCAATTTTGAGGTTGAAGTTGCTAAAAATAAATATGTTATGTCTGTTCAATTTAATCCATTGCATGATCCTGAAAATAATTTTACAAAAATATAGTTTTTTACGATCTAATATATGAAAAAAATTAGATTATTTTTTTCTATAGTTGTAATTATATTAATAATTTTATCTATCTTTATTTATATTTTTCTAAATAATTTTGAAAAAGAAAAAATAATTAGTGATATCGAGAAGAAATTAGAAATTAAAATTAATGAAAATAACAAAACTAAAATCAATATTTTTCCAATTGTTAAGCTTAACACAAACTTAGAAATTAAAGATTTTAAAAATAATTTATACTTTGATAATATTAGAATTGATATTTCTCAGCCCGTATTTCAAGTTTCAGGAAACTTAGATATTCTCATTGATAATTTGAATATTAAGAATATTAATTTTAGTGAAGTAAATATTAATGGAAAAGTAAATTATATTGAAAATTATCTTAAATATAGTGATAATTTAGAAAATTTATTTGACTCAATTTATAAAATTAATGGAAAAATATTTTTAGAAACGACTAATGAAGAAAAATTTCTTATTTCATTTTTAAAATTATTCTTTGAAAAATTAGAAAATCAAAATAATCAAAAATTTGCATTTTCTGAATTAATAAATGCTTTTGGTAATGAAAGTTCTAATTTTAAAGGCGAAATAAATAAAAATAAGAATATTTTAGAAACTAGCAAAATAGAAATTAGTAATAAAAACAACAGAATTCTTATAAAAGGAGAATACAATTACAATAATAATTTTATAGATATTATTTTAAACTTATCTCAAAATAATGAAATATATTTAACTACTTTAATTAAAGGAAACTTAAATAATCCTAATATAAGTTTTGATGAAAATTCAAAATTTTTTCAAAATTCAAACTCAAATGAAAATAATATAATTGAAGAAAACGTCATTCAATTTTTAAATAATTTTTTTGATTTAAATGATTGACTTATTTAGTATAGTTAGCAGTGTGTTTGGATATATCCTTTTTGGATTTTTTGTAAATAAATTACAAATACTTCCAAAAAAATATATTGATTATTTTGATTTTACAGGTTTCAACATTCTTCTGCCTTTAGCTTTAATTATATATTTTTGGCAAGTCTCATTTCCTCAAATTAATTCTATTGGTCTGATCATCTCATTTTTTGCTTCAGGAATTTTTATATCCATGATTGGATTTTTAATTAGCAAACAATTTTTAAATTTTAAAACAGATGACTCTGCACTATTTGGATTAGCTGCTTGTTTTGGTAACACAGTAGCAATGGGAATACCTCTTATGTATGCAGTTTTGGGTCCAATAAATACAATACCTTATATGATATTAGTTTTTTTTCATGGTATTGTTCATTTTAGCTATACTGTTATTATAATAGAAGTTTATAGAAATAGACAAAAAAGCATTGTCGAAATTTTTTATCAAATATTATTAGGTATAATTAAAAATATTGTACTTTTCGGAATGATAATTGGTATCATTCTTAATTACTCTAATCTTATTGTTCCATCTATTCTTAAAGAGCCCTTAGATATTTTTGTAAACCTTGCTCTTCCAATGGTTCTCATTTCTTTAGGTCTTGCGTTAGGAAATTTTAAAATTAGAGAAAATATTTATAGTGCAATACTATTAACTATCTTAAAAAATTTCATTCACCCTATAATTGCATTTTGTTTAGCACAATTTATATTAGAGCTTGATAGTCTCTTGGTAATTATTGTTACTATGGCCGCAGCTTTACCAAGTGGGTCTCAGTCATATTATTTTGCATACAGATACAACTCACTAAAAGCTGTCGTTTCTTCCAATGTAGTATTAAGTACGTTTGTTAGTTTTTTTACACTGTCTTTATTATTAGTATTTTTTGATATTACGTAGATTGAGAAATAAACGATTGTATTCTCTCTTTTTTATCCATAGTTTTTACACTAAAAGGAAAAATCTCTAACATCTTGTCATATACATCAATTGCCTGTTGAAACTGACCCTGATGAATAAAAATTAAACCCATTCCATCTAGAGCACCAAAATGTCTTGGTTCTAATTCAAGAGTTTTAATGATGTCTTGCATAGATTGATCAAAATTACCCATCATAAAGTGAACTGTAGCCCTTTTATTCCAACCTTCTGCAAAATTAGGATCTTCTTCAATTAAATTATTAAAAAATCTAATTGCTAGTGGATAATTTCTTAAATTCATAGCTTGAATACCCTTCTCAAAATATTCAATTACTTTTGGATCATCAACTTCATACCATATATTCCAAATGTCAGATATCAAATCTCTTATCTCATCCTGATTTTCAGTCTCATTTAATTTTTTAAACAAATTATTTAGCCGTGGATCATTTTGATCTGCTAACGCTATCTTGCTAGCAAACAAAAGGCTTATACTGACAATTAATATTTTAGAGATAACTCTCATATTTAAATGATTTTTCGGATAGATTTCTTTTCTTTTCATGCTTTCTCGTTCTCCCTGTTACTCTAGTTCTCCATAACTTAAATGATCTAGGTTTCAGATTTGTTCTCATTATTTTTATAACCTCTGATTCGGTTACACCGTGAATTCTTTTTATTTTTTCAAAAGAGGTTTTATCGCACCAGGCTAATTTAATAATATTATCTATATTCTCCTGCATATTATGAATATAGTTCTCTATTAATTAAATTCTAAAAAAAATGATTGATTTGTATTCATCACCTACCCCTAATGGTCGAAAAATTAGCATTATGCTTGAAGAATTAGGTGTGGATTTTAATCCAATTTTAATAAATTTAGATAAAAAAGAGCAGTTTAGTAAAGAGTTTTCAAAAATATCTCCTGCAAATAAAATTCCTGTAATTGTAGATAATGATAACAAACAAACAGTTTTCGAATCCGGGGCTATCCTTCTTTATCTGGCAAAAAAATATGATAAATTTCTAGATAAAGATAAGTATTGGGAAATAATACAATGGGTTTTTTTTCAAATGGCTTACGTTGGGCCAATGCTAGGCCAGGCTCATCAATATTTATTTTATCATCCTGGTAAAAGCAAATTTGCAGAAGATAAAACAAAAGGCTATGCACAACATATATATTCAATTTTGGATAAAAGACTTTCTAAACAAGAATATTTTTCGGATAACTATTCAATAGCTGATATTTCAATTTGGCCTTGGACAGCTCGTTATGAAAGGCATCAAATAAATTTGCATGATTATCCAAATGTGTTGAGATGGTATAAACAAATATCAACAAGACCTGCAGTTATTAAAGGATATAATTCTGTAGGCGAATCTAATGAAATCCCTAAACCCTAAGCGTTGTAAAATAGTACTGAGCCTGCGGTTATAATTAAAAGGATTGCTAAAAACCATTCAACAATTTTTTTTAATTTTTCATTATTAAGATATTGTCTGATAACACTTCCTCCATATGCCCATATACTAATGGAAGGAATATTAACTATTGTAGACATAATAACCATAAAAAGTGTTCCAATTATTATATTTTCATCTTTTGGATAATATAATGTTACTGCAGTTGAACAGATTACCCAAGCTTTTGGATTTACAAATTGAAACAAAATTGCTTCATGATATTTTAATGGTCTTGATCTATCTTCAGTCTTTGAAATATTTAAAGACCCAAACATTTTATATGCTAAATAAAGAATGTAGCCTGCTCCAACATATCTTAAAATATCATAGAGTATAGGATAGGTAATAAACAAAGATCCAAGACCGAGACATACAAGTGCTAATTGCAAACCATGACCAGAAGGAATCCCAAAAATATTAGGTATAGATCTTATAAATCCAAATTTTATACCTGATGCAGTTAAAATACTATTGTTTGGACCTGGAGTTACGTACATAATAAAATTATACACTGCTAAAGCAGCTATTAATTCCCATGTAATCATTTTTTAATCTCTAAAATTTACAAATTGGACTGGTATACCTATCTTAGCATCCTCAATAAGCTTCATTACACTTTGTAAATCATCTTTTTTCTTTCCTTCAACACGAAGTTCATTCCCGTTGATCTTTACTTGAACTTTTAATTTAGAACTTTTGACATCAGAAGTAATTTTTTTACACAGGGATTGTTCAATTCCTTCTACTAATTCATACGTCTGACGAATTTTATTTCCCCCAGCTTTTTCCATATCATTTTTTTTTAAACATAAAGGATCAACTTTTCGTCTAACAAAATGAGTAACGAGCATGTCATTTACTTGACCAGCTTTCATTTCATCATCAGTAATAACAACTATAGTATTTTCTTTTTTTTCAATTGAAGTATCTGATCCTTTAAAATCGTACCTAGTAGTAATTTCTCTTGTCGCATTTCCTAGTGCGTTATCAATTTCTTGATGATCTAATCTGTTTACAATATCAAAACTAGGCATTTATTTAGTTTATTACATCGTCATTTATATCTGGCAACTGTTTTTTAGTACTTAATCTTCCTAATTTTTTCATCTTTTCTACTTTTTTAGTCAAACTTCCTGAACCATCTTGCAATCTTTGTTTAGCTTCATCCATTTTTGATTTAGCTAAATCTATTGACTGATTAGCTTTTACAAACGACTCATATACACTGACTGTTTTGTCATAAATATCTGATGCAGCTGATGCTATATCTTTTATTGTTTTAGATTGTTTATCAACCCGCCACATATTTTCTACAGCTTTAAGTAAAAAGGGTAAAGTTGATGGCCCAACAATAATTATTTTATTGTTCCATGAATCTTCTATAAGTTTATTTGCCTCATTATATAAAGTAAGTAATGCTGGTTCTATTGGAACAAACATTAAAACATTATCAATTGTATTGATTCCATATATTTTTGAATAATTATCTTTACTCAGACTTCTAATCGAAGTTTTTGTTGAATCCAAAAATTTTTTCAAAAATATCTTCTTTTGTTGATTGTCATTTGTATTAGAATAATCATGCCAAGAATCTAAGGATACTTTTGAATCTATAATTATGTGTCTATTACCTGGCATATGAACAATTACATCGGGTTTTTGTAAATTGCCATCTTCATCTCTAAAAGTTTTTTGAGTTGAATACTCTTCTCCTTCTCTTAAACCAACACTATCTAAAATATTTTTAAGTACAAATTCTCCCCAAGGACCTTGTTGAAGCGCACCACCTCTAATTAATGTATTCTCAATTCTATCTTGAGCTAAATTAAAATTTTGTAAAGATTGCTGAATTGATTGCATGTGATTTTTTAAGGAAATAAGATCAGTATCATCTTTTATTTCAGAACTTTTTGTTTTGCGAAGAAAAAATAAAATTGATAAAAAACCAACTCCAGATAAAAAACCAATAATGAAAACAAATATAAGATTTTCAAACATCACTATTTAGATAAGATATAAATATATTATCAAATATCTAGCAATTTTCCCAATAGATACAAATATTAAAAAAAAAGTAACATTATATTTTACTGTACCTGCTGCAAATGCGATTGGATCTCCAATAATAGGTACCCATGAAAATAATAATGACCATTTTCCATACTTTTTGAAAATATCTGTAGCTTTTTGTAATAAGTATATATTTACTGGAAACCAAGGTTTCTTAATAAGAAAATTTACAAAGTAACCACATATCCAACTGATTAGAGATCCTAAAATATTACCTGCTGAAGCAAAAAATAATAATAAAAATGAATTATAATTATTAGATAATAATAGTGCTGATAAATATGTCTCTGAAGCAAAAGGAAAAAAAGTGCCTAAAGACAAACAAAAAATAAATAATGATGAATAGATCAAAGTATTTCTTATTGTTAATTTATGTTATTGTTATGTTACTTATCAATTTATGAACGATTTTCCAAAAGAAGAATTTATTTCCAGAATTGAAAAAATACAAATACATATTGAAAAAGAAAATATTGATGCTGTTATTATAACTTCACCGTCAAATTTTAGATATTTCACTGGACTTGATAGTAATTTTTGGGAAAGTCCAACAAGACCATGGTTTTTAATTATTTCAAAAAAAAATCCAATTAAAGCTATAATACCATCTATTGGTATTACAGCTATGCAAGAAACATTAGTCAATGATATCGAAACTTGGGAGTCTCCAAATCCAAAAGATGAAGGAATATCTTTATTGAAAAAAAATATTAAAAGTTTTCCGAAAAGTTCAAATATTGGTTTTGAATTAGGAAATGAAACTTTTCTGCGAATGAGTATTAACGATTATCAGGATATTCAAAAAAATTTATCAGAATATAATTTTGTTGATGCTAGTAAAATACTTTGGAGTATAAGAAAAATAAAGTCTGAAATAGAGATCAGTAATATTAAAGAAATTTGTTCTATTACAAGTAAGGTATTTGATGATTTTCCTCAAAAAATTAATTTAGGAATGAGTGAAAAACAAATTACATCAATATTTAAAAAAGAATTAATTGAAAGTGGCGCAGATTATATTCAATACATGGCGTGTGCTTCGGGATTTAATGGTTATAATCAGATTATCTGTAACCCAACAGAAAGGGAAACTAAAGATGGTGATATTCTAATTATTGATACCGGTGCAACTTTAAATGGTTATTTTTCAGATTTTGATAGAAATTTTGGCTTTGGAAAAATTCACAAACAAGTTCTAGATGCATATAATAAATTGTGGGAAGCAACTGAAAGAACTTTAGAAATTATAAAACCTGGAATTAATTGTTCAGAAATATATTCTAAATTATCTCAAAGTTTAATAACTAACAACGTATCAATTGGAAGAATGGGTCATGGTTTAGGCTTACAACTAACTGAGCCACCAAGTATTATGGAAAATGACAAAACATTACTTGAGGAAAATATGATTATAACTCTTGAACCATCAATAGAAATGGACGAAAATAAAATATTAGTACAAGAGGAAAATTTATTAATAACTAAAGATTCCTATAAACTTTTAAGTACTAGAACTCCTGAAAATTTACCTAATATTGATTAATTAAATTATTGACTCAATTTTAGGCATAAGTCTAATTAATTCCTTCGTATATTCATGCTCAGGATTATTAAATAATTCCTCTGTATTTTTTGTTTCACAAACAGCACCATTTTTTAGAACAATTATTCGGTTACACATTTGGCGAATTACAGGAAGATCATGGCTAATAAATAACATAGTGAGATGCAGTTCATCTTGTATATCTTTTAATAAATTCAATATTTGTGCTTGTATACTGACATCCAATGCAGAAGTTGGTTCATCACATATTAATAATCGTGGTCTTGTTGCCAAAGCACGAGCAATAGATATTCTCTGCCTTTGCCCTCCTGAGAATTCATGTGGGTATCGATCTAAAGATTGTCTGGTCATTCCAACAATATCTATTAGGTCGTAAACATTTTGTAAAAGTTCATTATTGCTTATATTTTTTTGAAAAAATTTAATTGGTTCTGCAATAATATCCTTAACTTTGAAACGAGGATTTAGAGATGAGTAAGGATCTTGAAAAATCATTTGAATTTGACCTCTACTATTATGAATTTGATATTTTTTATTTGAATTATATAGAGGTTCATTATTATATTTTAAATCACCCTTATTAGGACTAATTAATCCAGTAATAATTTTTGCAATAGTTGATTTACCTGAACCAGACTCTCCAACTAATCCAAGTGTCTCACCTTCGAATAATTCAAAAGATACATTGTCGACAGCTTTAACTATTTTATCATTCGAACTTTTATTAGAAATAAATGAAAAACCACTACCTAAAGAATTGTCATCAAAAACTTTTGTTACTTCCTTAAGTTTTAATAATTTTTGATTTTTGTTTTCCCTTATTCCCCATGTTTTAATAATATTTTTAGTCAAATTCTTGGAACTAGATGTTATTTCCTTACCATCAGGGCTAATCAATTTAAATCTATCAATTTTCTTATTTGTTGGTGGCACTGAAATTACTAAGCTTCTTGCTTCTGTTGATTTTGGATTTGTTAATAATTCTTTAGTCTCACCTTGTTCAACAATATGTCCGTATCTCATAACAATAACTTTATCAGTCGTCTCTGCTATGACTCCCATATCATGGGTAATAATTATAACACCAAGATTTCTTTTCTTTGTAAGATCTTTGAGTAGTTCTAATATTTGATATTGAATACTTACATCTAAAGCTGTTGTCGGTTCATCTGCAATTATTAAGTCAGGTTCACAACTTATCGCTAAAGCTATAACAACTCTTTGACGCATACCGCCACTAAATTGGTGTGGATAGTCCTCAATTCTTTTTTCAGCTTTTTCTATTCCAACCTCTTTAAGTAGTTGAATTGATTTTTTAAGTGAATCTTGATAACTTAAATTTAAATGAGCTTGAATAGTTTCAATTAATTGATCTTTTATTTTAAATAGAGGGTTTAATGAAGTTTGAGGGTCTTGAAAGACAAATCCTATTTTTTTTCCTCTAATATTTTGAATTATTTCTTCATTACTTCTTAATTCAATATTGTCTATTTTTATTGAGCCATCTGTGATTTCACCTGGAGGATCAATCAAGTTAATTATCGCATTTGCAATTGTAGATTTTCCAGATCCAGACTCACCAACAATTCCTAATATTTCACCTCTTTCTAAAGAAAATTCTACATTTTTGCTTGCAACAATAGTTTCCTTTCGTGTTGGATAACTTATGTTTAAATTTTTAACTTCTAAAAAACTCATCTCTTTTTTAATTTTGGATTTAAAGCATCTCTCATCCAATCCCCTAATAAATTAATTGATAATGCTAAAACAATTAAGAAAATTGCTGGAAAAAAAGTAATCCACCACTCTCCTGAAAATAAAAAATTATTTCCAAACCTTATTAGAGTGCCAAGAGAAGGTGTTGTTGGTGGAACGCCAACACCTAAAAAACTTAAAGTGGACTCTGTAATAATTGCAAGTGCCAATCCAATTGTAGCAATTACTAAGATGGGCCGAAGTATATTTGGTAAAATATGCTTAAACATAATTAATATATTTGATAGGCCAATAATTCTTGAAGCTGAGACATACTCTTTATTTTTTTCAACCAAAGTTGATGCTCTTGATACTCTTGCAAACTGAGGCCATTCTGAAATACCAATGGCGAAAATCAAAACATAAATAGCCATTTCATCATGCATTGATTGTGAAATAATTGCCCTTGCAATTCCATCAACAAGTAAAGCCATTAAAATACTTGGAATCGTTAACTGCACATCTGTAAGACGCATTACAATAATCTCATACCTACCACCAATATATCCAGCTGTTATTCCAAGAAAAACTCCAAGTATCATTGCAAAAATTATAGATGCAAAACCAACGATCAGTGAAATTCTTGAACCATAAATCATTGTTGAAAACATATCTCTTCCCTGCTGATCAGTTCCTAATATGAAGCTAAAACTTCCTCCCTCCGACCATACTGGTGGGGTAAAGGCATCCATTAAAGAAACTGATGCTGGATCAAAAGGATTATAAGGAGCAACTATCCCAGCAAATACAGAACAAAAAAGTATAATAAAAAATATTGTTGAAGAAATTATTGCTAATTTAGAATTAAAGAAACTATATCCAATATCAGTATCATATATTTTATTATATGTTTTGAGTAGCATTTCTAGCTACCCTCTTCCTTCAACCTAATTCTAGGATCAATAAAATAGTATGTGATGTCTACAATAAAATTTATCATAACAAATATAAAGGCTACCATGATCATATATGCTGACATTATAGGAATATCGACAAAGTATACTGCTTTGATAAATAATGACCCCATGCCTGGCCATTGAAAAACTGTTTCTGTAATAATTGAAAAAGCAATTAAGGTTCCGATATTGATACCAGTAATTGTAATAACTGGAATTAATCCATTTTTGAGCGCATGCTTATAATTAATAACACTCCTTTTTATACCTCTTGCTTTTGCAAATTTAATATAATCTGTTTGTAAAATTTCCATCATTTCAGCGCGAACTAATCTAATAACATAAGTCATTTGAAATAAACTTAACGTAACAGATGGGAGTATCAGTGCTTTTAAACCTGAAGTAGTTAAAAATCCTGTAGTCCAAAAACCTAATTGTGTGACTTCACCTCTTCCAAAGGATGGTAGAATTCCTAAAATTACTGAAAACAAATAAATTAACATTATTCCTATAATGAATGTTGGTAAAGAAACCCCTGCTAGAGAAATCACAAGAATAATATTAGAAATAAAACTATCTCTATGGATACCAGTATATACACCCAAGATAACACCACTAATGATTGCAATTAAAGCGGAGACAAAAACTAATTCTAAAGTTGCAGGCATTCTTTCTGCAATTAAGTCTGAAACTTCTCTTTTTAATTGATATGATATTCCAAAATCACCTTGAATTACATTTCCTATAAAACGTGAAAATTGAACGTAAACCGGATCATTTAAACCCAATACTTCTCTGACCTCAGCACGTCTTTCATCTGAAGCATCTTCTCCAGTCATACTATTTACTGGATCACCAACAAAATTAAATAAGGAAAATGAAACAAAAGCAACAACAATCATTACAAGAATAGATTGAAAGAGTCTTTTAAAGAAATAGCTAAACATGGTTTAATTTCTGGCCAGATTACTGGCCAGAAAATATAAATTTTATTAGTTTACGTTTGCAAATCTAAATAATGGCTCGTTGTTCATTCTAATTGGAACATCGACATTACTTTTTGATGCTTGGTTGACAACTTGGTGATGTAAAGGAAGATATGTTACATCATCTTGAGTAATATCCCAAGCTTCAGCAATCATAGCATTTCTTTTATCTTGATCTGTTTCAACACCCATTGCCGCTACTAACTCATCAACTCTGGCATTACTGAAATTAACTTTATTCCAGCTACCAGCACTATCAAATAAGTACGAGTATACGTAATGACTATCAAAAGTTGGAACACCCCAACCTAACATGTACATGTCGCTTGTCATACCATTTGCGTCACCTTCTTTAACTTCTGAGAAGTGTTGACTTTTAGTTTTTGCATCAAGAGTTACATCAACTCCAATTTTAGCAAACATACCAATTGCAGCAACACAGATTGCTTCATCATTAATATAACGATCATTTGGACAATCTAGTGTAACCTCAAATCCATCTGGATAACCAGCTTCTGCTAATAGTTTTTTTGATAGCTCCGGATCATAAGGTAATCTTTCATCACGTGCAGCTGTATGACCGTTTACACCAGGAGCAGTGATAATTCCTGCAGGAACACTTTGTCCTCTCATTACCTTATCCTTAATAGCTTCCATATCTAAAGCATGGTACATAGCTAAACGAACTCTTTTATCAGCAAAAGGATTTTTACCTTTAATATTAGATGAATTTAATTCAGCAGAACCTTGATCCATTCCAAAAAATATTGTTCTATTTTGAGGAGTCATTTTTACATCATGTCCAGCAGAAGATTTGATTCTCTCAATATCTTGAACTGGAACAACGTTTGTGTAGTCAATTTCTCCAGATAGAAGTGCTGCAACTCTTGTTGCATCATTTGCAATAGGAAGTAATTCAATAGTATCTACATTGAAAGTACTATCATCACCCCACCAATCATTATTTTTTTCAAAAACAGTTCTTACGTCCTGTTCTCTAAAAGTAATTTTGAAAGGTCCTGTTCCGTTTGCATTAGAAGCACAATAAGATGTTTCACCTGCATCCCAGTTGTAAGAAACTTCACAACCATTTGCTTTTGCCCAATCTTCAGACATAACAAATATCTGAGTTAATTGGTTTAAAAGAATAGGGTTTGGTCCATTTGTTACAATTTGGACTGTATGATCAGTTAAAGCTGTTGCTGAACTAATACTTTTAATTAAATCAACCATATCTGAAGGTGCTGTTTTAGCCCTGTTGATACTAAAAGCAACATCACTAGCAGTTAAATCTGATCCATCATGGAACTTTACTCCTTTACGAATTTTAAATATCCAAGTGTCATCAGAAGTTGTTTTCCATGATTCAGCAAGCTGAGGAAGTATTTCCATATTAATACCTGGGGTTACTAAACCTTCATAAACTTGACGTGAAACCATGTGAGTTGGCCCTTCGTTTTGTGCGTGCGGATCAAGAGTTAAAGAGTCACCAGGCATTGACCATTTAATAGTATTAGCAAATGCTGGTGAAAAAAAACCCATGAAAAGCAAAGACAAAACAATGCTTAAAGTCTTTTTCATATTATTTCCTCCATAGAAATTTGATGCTAGACCCATACTACTTCAATGGAAATATTCAATATTATTAGTATTAATAAGTGCTATATTTTGTCATAATTATCAGTAATACTTAAGAGCTAATCATTGGAGGAGGCTTTATAAAGTGAAAAGAATTGAAAAAGCTCAAGAGATCTCCAGAATACTCAATCGTATATATAGAAAAGTTCCTATTCCTCTTAACCACAAAAATAAATTTGAATTAGTTGTGGCTGTACTTCTTAGTGCACAATGTACTGATGAAAGAGTTAATCAAGTTACACCAAACTTATTTAAAAAAGCAAACACGGCTATAAAAATGACAAAAGTGCCAAAAAAAACAATTTATAATATTATTCGCCCATGTGGTTTAGCGCCTCAAAAATCAAAAGCTATATTTGAACTCTCAAGAATACTTGTCAAAAAATTTAAAGGAAAAGTTCCAGAAAGTTTTGAGGAATTGGAAAAATTACCAGGTGTTGGTCATAAAACTGCAAGTGTTGTTATGTCTCAAGGATTTGGTCATCCAGCATTTCCTGTTGATACACACATTCATCGATTAGCTCAACGTTGGGGTATAACAAATGGTAAAAATGTTGTCCAAACAGAAAAAGATTTAAAAAATCTTTTTCCAAAAAAATCTTGGAACAAACTTCATTTACAAATAATTTTTTATGGAAGAGAATTTTGTCAGGCAAGAAGTTGTTATGGTTTAACGTGTGAAATATGCAAAGTTTGTAATCCAAAGAGAAAAACGCCTATCAAAACAAAAAAGTAATATTTAAAAAGGCTGAAATACAACAAGTATAAGTATAAAAATCAATATTACTGCTGGCACTTCATTTGTAATTCTAAAAAACTTAGTGGAGTATTTATTTTTATCATTTTTAAAATTATTAAGACATTTTAAACAAAAAAAATGATAGCCAGATAATAAAATTACAAATAAAATTTTTAAAAGCAACCAAGTATCAAAACCCACATAATGTATAAGTGTAAAACCTGATATCCACGTCACTATAAATGCAGGAAACATTATTATTCTGTATAATTTTCCTTCCATTAATTTAAATGTTTCTGAAGTTTCTTTAGTAATTTCTGGATTAGCATGATTGACAAACAAACGTGGTAGATACAAAAGTCCAGCCATCCAAGCTATGATGCTAAAAATATGAACAACTTTTAAAGTATTAAATAACATGATTTATTCCCATACTGCGTGAGGGGGCATTGACATTAATATTGCATCAACATTCCCACCAGTCTCTAGACCAAATTTTGTGCCTCTATCATATAATAAGTTAAATTCAGCATAGCGACTACGCTTAACTAATTGTATCTTTTTTTCTTCTTCATTCCACTCCTCATCCTTTAGTAAAATTAAAGTATTTTTGATAAACTGATGAAAATAAGTACCTACAGCTTGCACAAACTCAAAATCTTTTCCCCAATCACCGGTTTGAAGGTAATCAAAAAATATTCCTCCAACACCTCTTGGTTCGTTTCTGTGTTTAAGAAAAAAATAGTCATCACACCATTTTTTAAATTTAGGATAATAAGATTTATCATATTTATTACATAATACTTCTAAACCACGATGATATTTTTCCTCATCCTCGAATATTAGACAAGGTGTAATATCCATACCTCCGCCAAACCATTCCTGAGTGGTTTTAATAAATCTTGTATTAAAATGCATAGAAGGAATTTTTGGTGAAACAGGATGTAACACAACACTAATACCCGTTGCATTATAATTTGGATCTTCTTTAGCACCTGGAATGGTTTCTCTCATATTTTCGTTGAATGTCCCGGCGACTGTAGAAATGTTTACTCCACCTTTTTCAATAATATTACCCTTTATTTTACTCATTTTACCACCACCATCGTCTTTGTGATCCCAGTTACTTATTTCAAATTTTTTTTCATCAATGCTTTGAATAGTTTCAACTAAGTTATCTCGTAATTTTTCAAACCATTCTTTTGCAGTATTAAATTTGGGATCAGCAATCATAATGGCCAACCTTGAATATGTTTTTTTATCAGATTTACAAAAACGTCTATGTGATCATCGTGATCATTCAAGCAAGGTATATAATGGTAATTTTTTCCACCTGACTCCATAAAATATTCTTTATTTTCTTCTTCAAGTTCTTCAAGTGTTTCAAGACAATCACTACTGAAACCAGGAGATATTATATGTATATTTTTAATCCCTTGTTTTGGTAATTCTTTCAAAGTTTCACTTGTATATGGCTTTAACCATTCTTCCCTGCCAAATCTACTTTGAAAAGTAGTCATTATCTCATCATTAGATAATCCCATATGTTCTTTGACCAGTCTTGTGGTTTTAAGACAAAAGCAATGATACGGATCACCATTAGTCAAGTACCGTTTTGGTATACCATGATAACTAAAAATAATTTTTTGTGGTTTAGGATTTTTTTTCCAATATGACTTTATAGAATTTGACAATGCTTCAATATAATTTTTTTCTTCAAAGTATTGATTGATAAAACGCATTTCAGGTATCCAACGCCATTTTTGCAAAACATTAGTTACCTCATCAAATGTACTGCCTGTTGTTGCAGCACAATATTGCGGATACATAGGTAAGACTAATAATCTTCTTACTTGTTTTTTTTGAAGTTTTAACAATGCATCTGGAATAGATGGGTTGCCATAACGCATACCAACTTCAAAAACTATATTTTCATTTTTTGAATAAAAAGATGATTGAATTTTATTCAATTGTCTGTTCGCAATATCTAAAAGTGGAGAACCTTTATCAGTCCAAATTTGTTTGTATGCTTCTGCTGACTTTGATGGTCTTGTCTGCAAAATTACTAGCTTCAATAAAATTTGCCATAAGATTTTAGGTAATTCGATTACTCTTGGGTCTGATAAAAATTGATTAAGATAAACTTTTAGTTCTTTTTTATTTGGAGCATCTGGAGTCCCTAAATTAGTAATTAAAACACCAATTCTTTCTTTACTCCCGTGCTCATAATTTTTTTCACCTATGTATTTAACCATATCTATTAGCTAAATTCTTTTCTGATATTTTCTATAAATAAATGAACATTTTTTTCAGGAGTATTTTTGTTAATTCCATGTCCAAGGCCGCAAATCCAGCCATTAAGATTTTCAATTGATTTCATTTTTTCAATAAAATCTTTTAAATCATTGAGAAATGTATCTGTTTCATTCAACATTAATTGTTCATTGAAATTTCCCTGAATAAATCCATGCTGTTGATTCTCAAACATAGATTTTAGATCAATTGTGTGATCATAACCAAAACCAGCAAAGGGAAAGCTGATGATAGAATTTAGATCTGACAAACTCTTACCTCTTGAATAATATCCAACTTTATTTGGAAAAGAAATTGCAAACTCTTCCAAAAATTTGGAATAAATTTCATGAAAATTTATTTTATCTAAATCATACAAGGAGCTATCAAAAATCATGACAAGTTCAACACCTGCATCTAATTGTAATTGAATATTTTTCTTTAGAAGAGGTAAAAGAATTTTTGAAATAAATTCCAAATTCATTTTAGTGTCTATTAAATCAGAGTTATTATTTCCAAATGCATATTTTGATAATGTCCAAGGTCCACCAACAAATCCAATTAAACTTTTATTATTTGGCAATTTCTCTTTTGTTATTTTTATAGCTTCAAATTGAAATTGCATATGCTCAATGCCACGATCAACATTGCTATAATCATTAATGTTTTCTGAATTTATGTAAGAATTAAATTTAGGTCCTGGGTCAAACTTTAATTCTAAACCAAGTCCCTCTAAAACAAATAAAATATCACTAAATAAAATTGCAATATCATAATCAAATTCTTGTATTGGACCAAAAGCAACTTCTGCTGCTAAATTTGGAGTTTTACATAGTTCTTCAAAAGTATATTTTTCTTTGAGCTTGCGATAATGCGAATGATACCTTCCAGCCTGTCTCATGAACCAAATGGGTGGTGTTTTTTGAATATTTTTTTTGAGAGCATTTTCGAATAAAATATTTGTCATTTTTAGGCTTTCAGTAATTTTTTCTTCCAACTATCATAAGATAGCTCAACAAAAAGATTTTTATCATTACCTAATATTTTACTAATCTCATTGTAAGTATTTCCTGGGCCACAAAAATGATATTTTTCAATAATTTTAGGATATTTATCAATACTAGCCTTAAAAGCTGAACTGCTCATCCAATAAAAGTACTTTTTCTTTTCTATATCTATTTCAAAATCAATAGGCTCTAATAGATACGTTTCAATTTTATTTTTTATTGAACTTTCTGGAGATTGAGAATGAGTTAACTTAACCCAGGGATTATTTGTAAGTGAATTAATATCTTTATCAAAATCCTCCCCAAGACCATCTGAAGTTCCATTAACCCAAATACCTCTTTCAGCTAAATTTTTCCATGTTCTTAAACCACTAGTCCAAATAACATTATTTGATTGGATTTTTGACTTATTTGGGATTGAGCTAATTCGCGAAACATAAATACATTTATTTTGTAAATTATTTATATCATCGACATTTTCATTTAATTCTTTTCTAGAAAATATTTTATAATTTTTTATATTTTCAGGATAAATTTCATCTTTTGTATTACTTGAAAAATTTATATCTTTTGGATCAATAAAATCCCAGCTCTCAAAATGATTGCCATTTTCATCTTCACCCCTTTTAGATACAACTAATCCTAATTTATGTGAGATGTAAGATACTCCTATTTTTTGGTGACATCCTCCTCCATAATTTTTTAAAATATTTCTTTCCTTAATAACATTTGAATAATCTTTGGAAAAATTAATATCATTTAAAATTTCGTTAAGTTTATTATCTTTAATTCTTGTTTCAATCGCTAGAGCTCCTTGTCCAGGAGAACAAGGGTTTATAGACAATGGTAAAACAGACCATAGACATTTGTTTATATATTTTTTTAAAGTTGTTTTTAATTCATAAAATTCAGCATAATTATTTAAAAGCAATCTATCAATTGCTGCCTTAGCAACAATGAAACCGTCACTATCAGGATCTTCCAAAAATTTTTTAAATCTAGTTGGTATGTTACCTCTAATATTTTCAAAAATAATTTCATCAAACTTATGTGGAAGATAATTTACAATAAAATTCTCTAAATTATATTGTCTTCTTGGTGATGAACAAAGAATAGTAATTTTCTTACTATTCATTTTTTTATTTTTTTTTAAAAATAATATATCTCTTTTATCAGCTCGTTTTAAAGTTGCAGCTATTTTAGTTTTCTCACCAACTTCAATTGGAAGATCCTTCCACGAATGTACAATTAAATCACATTTATTATTTATTAACTCATGCCTTAAATCATTTGTAAAAACACCTTCAGTTGGCATCTCAGAAAGTGGAGTTTTAAGATCTTTATCACCAGAGGTACTTCGTGTTAAAAATTCTATTTCTATAAAAGGATGTTTTGATTGCAAATAATCGGAAAATTCACGTGCTTGAATTATTGCCAAGTCACTTTTTCTAGATAAAATTCTTATTTTCATTACTTATATTTCTATAAATAACACTATATTGTAAAATTAGTAATGGTTGAATTTAAAGGCACAAAATCTTCGTGGGGCTTGGTTGCAAAACTTTTTCATTGGTCATTGGCACTCCTTCTTTTTTGGCAAGTTGCAACAGGGATTAGCCTTCATAATATGGAATTTTCTCCTCTTAAAATAGGTTTTATTATTACTCATAAATTTTTTGGCACCTTAGTCTTTAGTTTAGTTGTGTTTAGATTAATGTGGAAATACATATTTAATACTCATCCTGAATATGAAAATATTCCTTTATTTCATAAATTGGTTTCAAATTTAGTCCATTTTGTACTTTATGGTTTAGTTATTCTTATTCCTATTCAAGGTACCTTTATGACATGGCTTGGAGGAGAAGATGTTCATCTCTTGGGATTAATTAAAATAACTCCTTTAATCGAAGAGAATTTTTTTTTATACCCCCAAGCTCTAGCCATACACTACTACTCAGCACTTATGTTAACAGCTCTTTTTTCACTTCATATTGCAGCGGCGTTGTATCATAGATTTATAATTAAAGATAAATATGGTGTCTGGAAGAGGATGTCTTTTAGGGGAAATAAGGTGTGACAATTCATTCAATTAAACACTTACAATTAAAGGTTGGGTAAGATATCTAATATTTATGCATTACAAAAATTTCTTTGAATCTGAATTGAAAAATTTAAAAGATCAAGGTCTTTATAGAGACTTTAGAAACATAGACAGACCTATAAGAAGTTTTCCAAATGCAGATGAAAGTTTCAAAAATAAAGAAAGAGAAGTCGAGGTTTGGTGTTCTAATGACTATCTGAACATGAGTCAGCACCCAGAGGTAGTAAATGAAATTGTAAAAACACTACTTGAATATGGATCTGGTTCAGGTGGAACAAGAAATATTTCTGGTACATCAACTTATCACACTGAACTTGAAAAAAAACTGGCAAATGTTCATAATAAAGAGGCGGCATTGGTTTTTGCTTCTGCTTATACAGCAAACCAATCTACATTATGGACTTTAGGAAAAAAAATTAAAGATATTGAAATATTTTCTGATGAATTAAATCACGCATCTTTAATACAAGGTATTAAGAATAGTGGTGCTAAGTGTCATATATTTAAACACAATGACATTGATCATTTAGAAGAGTTACTAAAAGAGTCAAATGTTGATAATCCTAAGTTAATCGTTTTTGAAAGTTTATACTCTATGGAAGGTATAAGATCGCCTATAGTAAAAATAGTAGAGTTAGCAAAAAAATATAACTGTATGACATATCTGGATGAGGTTCATTCAGTTGGACTTTACGGTGAAGAAGGTAAAGGTATTGCAGTAGAAATGGGAGTTGAAGATAAAATAGATATTATTAATGGAACTTTAGCAAAAGCATATGGTCAAATGGGAGGTTATATTGCAGCTAGTTCAGAAATAATTGATTACATTAGAAGTTTCTCTCCAGGTTTTATTTTTACGACTTCAATCTGCCCATCAATTGCTGCAGGAGCAGCTAAAGCGATAGATATTGTTTCTCTTGCAGATCAATTAAGAATAAGAATAAAAGAAAATGCTGCTCTTATCAGAGAAAATTTAGACTCCTTAGCAATTCCTTATTTGGATACAAATTCTCATATTGTAGCAGTATTAATAAATGATCCTTTTTTATGTAAAAAAGTATCTAAAGATTTAATTGATGATCATGGTATCTATGCACAACCAATTTTTTACCCAACTGTCCCAAAAGGTTTAGAAAGACTAAGAATAACTGTTACCCCAAAACATAGAAAAGAGCATATTGAAAAAATGATAAAGGCCCTTGATATAGTTTGGTCTAAAAATAATTTGCCAAGAAAAAATATTAATAAAGTTTCAGCAAATATCTAAGTCTTAATATTGATATCAATCTGCCTAGCAGCAAAACCATAATAGACTACGGCTAGAGTTATTATAAAGCCTCCAATTATTACAGTTGTACTTGGGACCTCATTAATTCCAAAAATAGGTAGCCAAACCCAAAGAACTCCACCTACAACTTCCATTAAAGATAAAAGTGCAAGCTCAGCTGATGGTAAGTATTTTGCTCCAAGACTGTAAAGTATTAAACCAGCTGCAACAATTATTCCATGAAGTATACTCAAATAACTGTTTATTTGAGGCATGAGAATAAAAGGTTCAAAAGAAAGTCCTAAAACACAGAATGCAAATATCGTACAAAATAGTCCAGCTAAAACAACTGTTGTGAATTTAGGAGTTTCAGGTTTCCATCTTATTGTTACTGTATATAATGCAAAACCAGTTGCAGAAATAAATCCTATTATTGCACCTAAGGCAGTACCAGATATACTGTCATTTATAATCATCACACAAACACCTATGAATGCTACGACCATTGCAATTAATGTTGATTTTTTTAGTATTTCGCCAAGAACAAAATAACCAACAATGGCTGCAATAAAAGGCATAGCTGCTAACATAAATAATGTAACAGCAGCCGTAGTCATAGTGATAGAAAAAATGAACCCAGTAAAAGCTGTTGCTAGGAATAACCCTCCAAGTATGGATGGTATTCCTATTTTGAGAAAATTTTTATAAAAAGCGAAACCTTCACGAAATAATAAATATATAAGAAGAATAGTTGAAATAGTTAAACCTCTATAAAATAAATATTGAAAAACATATTGATGACCATCAACCATATATCTTACGGTCAGCGCTCCAAAACTCCAAAAAATTCCAGCAAGAAAAACTACAAAAAAAGCATATAAATAAGAATTTTGACTCATTCCTAAAAGGTAAAATCATTAAATTTAGTAAAAGTAAATTGATATTTTAGTTATTTATTTGGATTCCAGTTTCTTTACTTCCTGAAATCTTAAAATTAACTTTATTATCATCATTTTTTTGTATTTCAGACACAGTTGACATCTTACAACTAGCTACAAGAAGGAACAAAAAAATTATTGGCAACTGCCTATAGATCCAAGAGCGCATTGTTTTCCATCTACCCAAACTGCATTTGATAAATTTGCTTCATCAAAAATTGCACCTGAAATATTAGCACCAAGAAGATTTGCCTCATATAAATTTGCACCTTTAAAAGTTGCTCCAAAGAGATTTGACCCTTCAAAATTTACTTTAGCTAGATTTGCATTATCAAAATTAGCATTATTACAATTTGCACCTTGTAAGTTTGAGGCATATAAATTTGAATTACTAAAATTTGAGAAGATAAAATTACCAATAGATAGATTTGAGTTATTAAGCTGAGATTTTTCAAAATTAGATAAAGATAAATTAACTCCTGACATTTGAGAATTTGCCATGCCAGTACCAGATAAATCTAGATTTTCTACAAAATTACAATTAGTCCAATCAACCTCATTTGCTGGTTGATCACTACACGCAGCGAATAAAGAATATGAGCTGAAGATACTTAAAATAAATAAAATTAAAAATCTCATATTAATTTTTTATGATCAGTTTATGTTAAATTTAAGGCAAATTAGCGTGAAGTTAGTTTTAATTCAATCCTTCTATTTTGCTGCAAGTCACTATCAGTTTCTCCATCACTTATAGGATAAAATTCTCCATATCCTGCCGATGCTAACCTATTTGGTGGAAAACCAAGATCAAGAAGAAGTTTTAAAACTGTATTTGCTCTAGCTGAAGATAATTCCCAGTTAGACGGATATCTAATTGTTTGTATAGGTTTTTTGTCAGTGTGTCCTTCTACCATGATAATCCAGTCAATATCTGATGGAATATCATTAGTAGTCTCTTTTAAAGTAAGACCAATTTCACTTAATTTTTCTTTACCAGAGAGTTGTAAGTCTGCTGAAGCAGAATCAAAAAGAAGTTCTGATTCAAAAATAAATCTATCCCCTACAATTTTAATGTCTTTTCTATCACCTAAAATAGATTGTAATTTACCAAAAAACTCAGATCTATATTTTTGAAGTTCAAATACTTTAGATGTAAGGGCCTTATTTAATTTTTCACCAAGTACTTCTATTTCTAAATCTTTAATTAAAGCCTGACTCTCACTCGCTTCTAGAGCACTATTGAGTAAAGCTATTTCTTTCTGCAAGGTATCAATTTGATTAGAAAGAATTTCTACCTGTTCTAATGTTTTTGAGGCTTGTATTTCCATATTTTTAATTTCTTCAAGTGAGGTTTCTTTTTGTATTTGATTTTCTTGTTCTAATAAAGCAATTTGATTTTGAAGTAGCTCAAGTTTTTCTAATTGTTGTTTTTGTTTATCTTCCGACAAAGAAAGAACATTATTAAGTTCAGATATTTTTCCTCGCAGATTAAAAATAGTGCTGTCTTTCTGAATTAAGTCTTTATTTAATCTTGCTAATTCTTCATTTTTAAACCGAATTGCTTCAAGCTGTTCATTAAGTGATGCATCTTTTAAACCTAGACTATCATTAATTTCTAAAAGATCATTCATCAGTTCTTGATATTGGGATATTTGACTTTGTAATTCTTCATCCCTTAATGATAGTTCAATATTTGTCTTTTCTAATTCATCATTTAAACTTAAGAGTTTTTCATTTTTATTTTTAATTGCAAGTAATTGCTCTTCAATACCACCTTCCTCTAAACCTAGACTTTCGTTAATGGCCATTAAATTTTTATTCTTCTCATTTAATTCAGCAATTGTGGATTTAAGAGATTTTTCACTTTCAATTAGTTTAAAATTAGCACTGTCTAGTTCTTGATTAAGTATTTTTAGTTGATCAATTCTTGTTGCAAGTGCTTTATTAATTCGCTCTCCAAGTCCTTTGGTTTCAAGTAAAGTTATTTCTTGTCCTTCATAAGTTTCTAATGCATTTGCAACTATTCTCAGTTCTTTTAAAAGACTGCTAATTTGTTCTGATAAAGCAATTATATTTTGCTCCTGGACAAAAATTTCTGACCTTTTTTTTGCAACATCTGTTTGTAATTGTTCACTTAATAATTGCTCACTCTGTAAATTCAATTCTGTATCTTCAAGTATTTTCTCTGTTTCAGAGAGAGTTTTAAGCGCTTCTTCCTTATCCTTAGTTTCAAGAACAAGTATTTTGGATAATTCATTTATTTGGGTTCTTAAATCTTCAAGCGCCTTATCCCTTCCAGATATAGCATCACTCAGATATATTTGTGAAACTGTAAAAACCATTAGTACGAATATGATAACTATTAAAAGAGTGGCTAGAACATCTACAAAGCCAGGCCAAATATTTGTTGTATCAGCAAGTCTATTTCTTAAAGACCTAGTAGACATTATTATTTTTTAATTTTCTTTAGTTCTTTTTCAATTTTCTGAAAATACTCTTTTATTTTTTTTGCTTCTAATATTCCGTTATTGCTTAAGGCTTCTGTCAATTTAATTAGTGTGGACTGTGTATTTAATTGTGAAGATAAGAAATTTGATAATTGCTTGTCAAGATTAGAGGAGTTAGAATTTATTTTATTAAGTATTTCATTAAACTTATCCAAATTATTAGATATTTTTGTTTGATTATCAGATGATTGTTTAAAAGCGCTTAGTAGGTTTTCTAAATTGTCATAGATTTTTTGAATTGCCTCACCAGTAGGCTTATCTTCTACTTTAGAAAAATCTGGAGAAGAATTGCTATTAAGTATTTTTTCAAAATATTGACTAAATTTGTTTTGAGCTTGTCCAAGATTTAAATCTAGAAGCCCAAGAATAAGTGATCCTGCCAATCCTAATAAAGAGCTGCTAAATGCAATACTCATTCCTTCAAGAGGTGCATTTAAGCCATCTTTTAGAGAATTAAAAAAACCAGCTACATTTGTATCATCAATCCCTAAACTACTTATTACATTACCCACAGATCCAATTGTTTTCAATAATCCCCAAAAAGTACCTAGCAAACCCAAAAATACTAATAAGCCGACAAGATAGCGCGAGGTTTCACGAATACTAACAAGAGTCATATCTGAGTTTTCAATTAATCTGTCTATAGATGAACTTTTAAAAACATATGTTCCATTTAAATTTTTCATCTCTAATGATATATTTTTATCCGTGGCACTTAGGTTTGAGAAAACTTCAATAGATTTTGTTATATTGAAATTAGAGAATGAAATATATTTATTATTTAAATAAACTAGATGGTAAAAATTAAATACTATACCAAATAAAAGAGCAAATAAGATTATTACATTAATAAATATATTTGATAAAAAAGCATTTTGTAAAATAGGATATAATAGGACTACAATTATAAAGGTGAGTGCTAAAAATATGAATGCTCTTACTAAATAGGTATTTAGACTTTGTGACATAACTAAAATGAGTATATCACCATTAAATATTTTTCAATAATTATAATCCTATTAGTTATAAATATAATTTCTTGTTAAAGGTAAATTGTTAATATTTTTTGTAATTTGTATTTGAAACACGATATTGCCCATATTTATAAATGAATACTTACTTGCTAGAAGGTAAAATTCCCACATTTTAAAAAAACGGTTATCAAACATTTTGATTATTTTGTCTTTATTTTCCATAACATTTTTATACCAATGAGAAAGGGTATGAGCGTAATGTAATCTTAGAATTTCTATATCTGAAACATTAATATTAAGTTTTTGTGTTTCATTCATTACTTCAGATAAAGATGGAATATATCCACCAGGAAAAATGTATTTTCTTATCCAGGGGCTAGTTGCTGTAGGCTTCCCTCTTTGCCCAATGGTATGTAAAAGAAATACACCGTTATCCTTTAATATATCGTTTGCTTTTTTTAGATAAGTTCTAAAATATTTAACCCCAACATGTTCAAACATTCCAACCGATACTATTCTATCATAATGATCAGATTCATTTCTATAATCTTGTAAGGCAAACGTTACTTTATGCGATAAGCCTTCTTTTTGAGCTCTTTCTGAAGCTGTTTTAAATTGATTTTCAGATAAAGTTATTCCTTTTACTTTTGCTCCTGTTGATTTTGCAATTTCAATTGCCATTCCACCCCATCCACATCCAATATCTAGAACATTCATATTTTCATTTATCTGTAATTTTTTAATTATATGTTCTTTTTTATCTTTTTGTGCTTGTTCAAGACTAATATTAGGATTATGAAAATATGCACATGAATATTGCATATCTTTATCTAAAAATAATTTGTATAAATCTTCGTCTATATCATAATGGTGTGCCACGTTTTTTTTAGAATTAACAAGCTGATTGATTTGTTGTAAAGGCATAAAAATAGCTGATAAATATTCATAGACTTTGTAAATTTTATTATTCGCAATAAAATCATCATAGCATTTAGTAATCAGATCGATGAATTCCTCAATATTACCCTTTTCAATAATGAGTTCTTCATTCATATAAGCTTCACCAATATGAAGACTTGGATTAAGAAATAATTTTCGTTCTATTGATTTATTTGTAAGCCTAATTGAAACAAATGGATTTGAATTACCGAAAGTGTGTATTTTACCACTAGAATCTTTTATTTCTAGAGTTCCTTCTAAATTAAGTTTACTAAGAACATTAAAAAGCATGTCTTTTATATTAAAAAAATAGAAGACAAAGTCAACCTCATGAGAAGAATGTTTTAGGTAATCTTATAACTAAAGTTGATTTAAGTGAATTAAGCAGCAATACGACGATTTTTTTGAGCTTCTTTTTCTTTTTTAAGCTCTTTTTCATCAATATACGCAACATCACAATGATTTTGGCAATACGGTTTTCCCTCAACTGTCTTTTCCTCACAAAAGTGAAATTCTTTTTCTTGAGGGTCACCTATTGGCCACTGACAACTAGAGAAGCTGTGCATGACACTGTTTTGCTTAAAATAATTTTTTAAAATAGACATATTTTTAATTACGATTTAATTTCGATGTAGTTTATATTTACGAAAAAACCAGTATTCAACTAAAATCGAAAAAAAATTGTTAATTATCAACATCTTAGTATTAATATTTATTTAACCTACTATATGTAGTTTAGATTTTTATTCAAAAAACGAATCGTGAGTTTAAAATTAAGAAAATAAACAAAATAATAAAGAAAAATGAAGTAGAATAAATTACAATTCTTTTTGTTAATTTTGATTTTGGAGGTTTTCTAATTGAAATAAAAACAAGTATAGTTATCCAGAAAATCAATAAAATTCCCCATCCAATAAGTAAAGCGTAAAAAAAATCTACTGTCATAATATATTTATATAATGGTTGTAATTATTTTATATTGCGCAATGCAATCCAGTTTTTTGAATATATTTTTGATGATATTCTTCGGCCTTATAATAATCTTTGACATTAGTTATTTCAGTTACAACATTCAAATTATTCTTTTTTGAGAAAATTTCTTTTGAATCTTGAGCCATTATTTTTTGATTTTCATTAAAATAAAAAATTACAGATCTATATTGGGTACCTATATCAGGTCCTTGTCTGTTAAGAGTTGTTGGATCATGACATTTCCAAAAATGATCGAGTAATATTTTAAAAGAAATTTCATTTTCATCAAATTCAAGTAGAACTACTTCGGCATGATTTGTGTCGCCTTTGCAAACACTTTCATAAGATGGATTAATTGTAGTTCCTCCACAGTAACCAACCTCAGTTTTTTTTACTCCTGGAAGTTTTCTAAAATTTTCTTCCACACCCCAAAAACAACCAGCTCCAAATAATGCTTTTTCCATTTACTAATAAATATATATTTATTTTTATATTTATCAATTTTTATGGGCACAAAATTTAAGATAATAAATAAAAAAAATATCTACGATGGTTTTTTTAAAATGCATGAAGTTACACTAAAATATCAAAAATATGATGGGAGTTGGACAAATAATATTAAAAGAGAACTCTTTGGAGGTGCTCAGGTTTCAGCGGTTCTACCTTATGATCCTATTAAAAAAGAAATTGTTCTTATTCAGCAATTCAGACCTGGTACAATTTCTAAAAACTTTGATCATTATCTAAATGAAATTGTAGCAGGAATAATAGATAAAGGTGAGGATCCAGAGTCTGCAGCTGTAAGAGAATGTTTGGAAGAAACCGGATGTAAAGTAAAAAAATTAATACCAATTCAAGGATATTTTCCAGCACCTGGATCATCCGAGTCATTTTATTATCTGTATTTAGGAGAGGTAGAAACGTTTAAAGGATCTAGAATTATGGGAATGGAAAATGAAAATGAAGATATTTTTGTTAAAAGTTATAAAATCGAAGATGTAAAAGAAAAAATGCAAAATGGTAAATTCTTAAATGGACTTACTTTAATTGCTCTTCAGTGGTTTTTTTTAAATATTTATAAAAACTAAGTACCCATTCCTCTTTGATATGGTTGAACTAATTGCTTGCAAATTAAGGTCATGTCTAAAGTTTCTAAATTTTGATCTATAGTTTGGTATTCTTGACATTCATATAAATCTTGGTTTTTTTGCAATACTGTAACAAAAAGTAAAAGCATTAAACCATTAGATGTTTGAATTTCACTTATTGAATAACTTTTTACTTCAAAACCATCATTGATTAAATCTTTATAAGTTTTTTCAGATTCTAGCCACTGATCAATATTTGGATTAGTGAAACTTTTATTAGAGAAAAATATAATTAATATGAAGATAAAGGATATTAATTTATTCTTAACCATTCTAATAATTCATTTACATGGTTGTGAACTGAAAGAACAGGAAAGAAAGCTTTTTTTATCATATTTTTTTCAACAATTAATGTTATTCTCCTTAAATAAACATGATTTTCTATTGAAAATGTAGGTAATGATAATTTCCTTGTACATTCTAAATTTGAATCACTCAAAATATCATGCGTAATTTTTAAACGTTGAGTCATTTCTTTTATATCATCTACATTTTGAGTAGATATACCAATAGGTAAAGAGTTAAGCTCTAAAAAGTTTTCATAATTATCTCTGAAATTAGAATTTTCTAGAGTGCACCCTTGTGCTCCAGGTATTTGCTCCCAGTTTTTAGGTAATCTTTTATTTGGATGACCTGTGAGAGAATAAAAATATATTACTAGTCTAAATGTATCATCTCGGTTTAATTTTAATAAATTTCCATTTTGGTTGGGTAAAGAAATTTCAGGAAATATATAATTTTCTAATTTCTGACATACATCATCAGTATTAGATATTGGAATGTATTTTTCAGATTTAGCTTGATCCATACTGTTAAAAATTTAGATAAAGTTTATAGTATAATTTTTTATGAGCAAATATAAACCCTTATCGAGTATAACCACTCCCAGATTTGCAGAGGTATCAACTTTTTTTCGACTTCCAATAGAAAAAGAACTTAACAATTTAGATTATTGTATATGTGGAGTACCTTGGGATGGGGGTACAACTAATAGACCTGGAGCTCGTCATGGACCTAGAGAGATTAGAAATGCCTCATCGTTAATAAGAGTATACCATCCAAATTCATTGAAAAGTCCTTACGACAATTTTAATGTAGCAGACATTGGTGATTGCCCTGTAAACCCGGCGGATCTTAATAATACTCTCAAAAAAATTGAAAAATTCTATACTAAAATTGCTTCAAGTAATACAATTCCAATTTCATTTGGAGGAGATCACCTAGTAAGCCTTCCTATTTTAAGAGGTTTAAAAAATAAAAAACCATTTGGACTTTTTCAGTTTGACTCACATTCAGATACTTGGGATAGTTATTTTGGTGATTATAAATACACACATGGAACACCTTTTAGAAGAGCGATAGAAGAAGGTTTAATAGATCCAAATAAATATGTAATTCTCGGATTGAGAGGAGCGCTTTATGATCCAACAGATTTAGAATGGGCAAAAAAGCAAGGCGTCACAATTATAACTATTGATGATTATTATAAAATGGGTTTTGAGAAGTGTATTGAGAAAATTTATAAAGTATTAGGCAACAATGATACATATTTTACATTTGATATTGATGGTATAGACCCAACATTTGCTCCAGGAACAGGTACACCTGAAGTTGGTGGATTTAATGTTAGAGAAGCACAACAAATTATTAGATCGCTGAATAAATTAAGCTTGATTGGGGGAGATATTGTAGAAGTTTCACCGCCTTTTGATGTAAAAAATATAACATCTTTAGTTGCTGCCACAATAGGATTTGAAATGTTGTGCACAATGACAAATACTAATTAATTACGTCCAAAAATCTCCAGATTTAAAATCATATTTTTTAATCGAACTTTCTTTAATTCTTACAGAATATCCAGGTTCTAAAGGTGTGACATAGCCTCCATCTTTTATTATCGCTGGATTTACGAAATGCTCAGAACAACTTTCAGCATATTCACATAATTCAAAACTATTATTTGTAATAATAAACTTATTTATTAAATTTAAATGCTGAACATATTCACACAAACCTACTCCACCAGCATGTGGAATTACAGGAATATTAAATTTACTTGCAATTAATAAAACTGGAATTATTTCATTGATGCTTGCTATTCTGCAACTGTCAATCTGACAGTAATCAAGGGATTGATTTTCAATAAATTGCTTGAACATTACTTTATTGTGTATCATTTCTCCAGTAGCTAATTTAATTTCTGGAATAGCATTTTTTATTTTTTTGAATCCAATAATATCATCAGGATTTGTTGGTTCTTCATAAAACATAATGTCAAATTTTTTTAGTTTATTAATATTTTCAATTGATTCTTGCACATTCCAAATTTGATTTGAATCTACCATAAGCTTATTTTCATTACCTATTAAACGTCTTATTAGTTTGCATCGATGGATATCTCTTTTGATATCTTGACCTATTTTAATTTTAAAATATTTCCAACCATGATCTAAATAATCTTTAACTAACGTTTGCATTTTGTCATCTGAATAACCCAACCACCCAGCTGCTGTTGTATAGGCTGGAAATATTGTTGAATTTAAATCATCTATATTCTTTGGTAAATTCTTTTTTTTATTGTTAATTATGTTTGCTGCTTCTTCTTTAGTAATAGCATCTTCAATAAATGTAAAAGATAATTTATTGATTAGAACATTGGTATCTAAATCAATAATATACCTCCACAATGGTTTTTTATAATATTTACATATTAGATCCCATATTGCATTAAAAAATGCAGCAGCAGCAAGATGTGTAGTACCTTTTTGGGGACCAAGCCATCTAAGCTGACTATGATTTGTTATTTTATTCCAAATTAAATTAATGTTATCTTCAATATCAGTAATTTTTTTGCCAATAATAAATTCTTTAAAATAATCTATCGATCTACAACAAAGATCATTACCCTTACCAATAGTAAATGTTAATCCTATTCCACTAATTGATTTGTTATCTGTTAAAATAGTTACATATGTAGCAGAATAATCACAATCAACATGAACTGCGTCTGTGCCTGTATCTTCTTTTGAAGTTGGAAAACGAATATCTTTTGTAATTACATCTATTATTTTCATTTTATAAAACACCTTTCATCAATAAGTTGGTTTTTTAATAATTCAGTCCATAATTCTTTAGGAATAGGGTGATTTAAATAATTAATATTTTGTTGTATCTGTTGAAGAGTATCCATACCTATTACCATTGAGGAGACTAATTTGTTAAAATAGCAGAACTGTATTGCTGCTGCAGGAATTGGAACATTAAATTTGTCACATATTTTTTTTATTAAAATATATTTTTTGGCGATTCTCTTTGGAATTTTTTTATAAAAATAAGTTATATTTTTGCCTATACCTTTTGCTAAAATACCCGAATTATATACTCCAGCCAAAATAACTCCGATATTATTTTTCTGAGCAATTGGGAAAACATCATTTAAAGCAGATTGGTCTAACAAAGTATACCTTCCTGCTAACAAAACACAATCAAATTCACCATCATTTAAAAATTTAGCACAGGCGTCTGAGTCATTTATACCTACTCCTATTGCTTTAATAACTTTTTCATCTCTTAGTTTATTTATTGCCCTGTAAGCGCCCTTCATAGCTATTTTATAATAATCTTCAAAATCATTTCCAAAAGTAAATCTATCTACATCATGAATTAAACATATATCAATTTTAGTAGCAGCAAGTCTTTGAAGAGATTGCTCAAACGATTTCATTACTCCATCATAACTATAATCGAATTCAGGTCGAAAATTTAATCCACCTTTAAAAAAACCTCTATTTATTTTGTTATTATTATTTTTTACTAAATATCTTCCAACTTTTGTTGAAAGGTAATATTTATTTTCTTTAATATTTTTAAGATAGTTACCCAATCTGTGTTCACTTAGACCACAGCCATAAAATGGAGAAGTGTCGAACATATTTATTTTAGATTTTAATGAGTTTTCTATTAATTTATAACTTGTTGATTCATTTAGTTTTTTAAATAAATTTCCGAGTGGCGCACCTCCAAATCCAAGTGCTGTTAGTTTCATATCAGTCTTGCCTAGTTTTCTTTTATTCATCAAATAATTGATATTTATACATTTTTTAAAATTTTATTTAATTAAAAATCATTACGAAGTTTAATTTTTGTAGAAGAATTGTATGCCTCATTTTTTTTTAAAATTATAGATGGAAAATTAGTATGGTTAATCGCATCTGGAAAATTTTGTGTTTCTAAACACATTCCATAATGCACTCCATATTCTTTACCGTATTTACCATCATATTTTTCTTGCATCATATTACCTGTATAAAACTGAATACCTGGTTGATTTGTATAATATTCTGCACCCATTTTAGTTATAAGACTAAATACACTAGCGCATAAATTATTTTGGTCATGATTTAGTAATGAGTAATTATTATCAATTCCTCCATGGTTTAAAAATTCTTCATTAATTTCAAAATAGTTATTCAAGTCAAATTTTGTTTCTTTTACATTTTGTAAATCACCCGTTGGTATTGACTCACTATCAGTTTCACAAATACTAGAGGATAAAATTTTAATTTTATGATTTGTAATATTTTGATAATTTTTATGATGTCCATGAAAATTCCAATAATTATGATTTGTAAGATTTACTATAGTATCTTTATCACTGTAAGCTTCAAAATTAATTATAAACTCATTATCATTGTTTAATTCGTAAATTGCTTTGCAAGATAGATTTCCAGGATAATTTTCTTCTAAATCGATTGATAAATAATTAAGAGTGACTCTTATAGCATTTTTATTTTTATCAATTTTATCTATCTTCCATATCTTTTTATTAAAACCGTCTTTACCTCCATGTAAATGATGCGGAGGTGTATTCGGAAATAATTTATATTCATTATCATTTAAAATAAAATGGCTATTTGATATTCTATTACAAACTCTACCTATTATAGTATTAAAATAATCAGCTGATATTATTAAGTCGTCAAAATTATTGTAACCCAGTAATACATCCTCAGTTAGTGAATTATCATGTAAATAGGGAATATGAACTTCATGAATATAGCCACCCAACGTATAAAATTTTACTTTATAGTTATTAGAATTTGTAATTTCTATAATATCGATATCAAGATTATAATTATTTTGAAGTTTAGAAATTTTATATATCATTACACTTTTCTATCTCTTTGTTTATTATAATAATTTTGTCTTAAATAGATTATAATTCCTCCTCCTACAATAAACAAGGCTCCTGGAAATATTTGATCTACTGGCCACTCCTTAAAAAATATCCATCCCAATATTAATGCAAAGAATATTTCGAGATAATCAAAAGGCATTATCTTACTCAGCTCTGCTTTTCTAGAGCCATATATAAGTAATAAAACTCCAGTTCCTCCACAAATACCCATGATTAATAAAATTAAAATATCATATGAGCTTTTAAAAGATGTCCACATATCAAATGAAATAACTAATATCAGTGAACAAATAACTGTACCAATATTCGCATACAAATTAATTAATGGAACTGGTGTATCATTTGAAAAGTTTAGTGCAGTTACTCTAGCAAGAGAATATCCAAATGCTGCCATTACAGGAAGTAACAAATATAAGTTGAAACTCTCTGACCAAGGTTTCATTATGAAAATTATACCAATAAAGCCAATAAACACGGCTAATGATTTATACCATCCAAATTTTTCACCAAGCAAAGGAATTGCTAACAATGTGATCATCATTGGACCAGTATATTCCATTGTGGCTACTAAAGCGTAAGGTAAATAAAGGTATGATGTATAAAGGCAAAGTTGAGCAAAAGTCATTATTAAACCTCTAAGCAAACCAAACTTCCATTTTTTAATGATAATTTTTTTTCTACTAGCATACCAATCTTGTGAAAAATATAATGCAATAAAACAAGGGATCATTCCAAATAAATTTCTAAATACAGATAATTGTGCTGCAGGATAATCGTTACGTAGATATTTGATCGCAATACCCATACAATCTAATAAAAACAAACCTGAAAGCGACAAGATTACAGCTAAAAATAAATTATTTTTCATAAATTATTATGTGTTTTTAAAAGATGCTTCTTTTATATAACACAACACTGATCTACCCAGTGACCTGGTTCAACTTCAGTAAGACCCATTTTAATCTCACCACCTTTGCAATCTACTCCAGGATTAGGACATCTAGTTCTAAACACACAACCTGAAGGTGGATTTAATGCACTAGGAATTTCTCCTCTAAGCTCAATAGCTTCTGATCTTTTCTCTGGATCAATTGAAGGAATAGAAGATAATAATGCTTTGGTATAAGAATGTTTAGGATTTTTAAATAATTCTCTTGAAGGACCCATTTCAACTATATGCCCCAAATACATAACTGCAACAACATCACATACGTGAGCAACAACACTCAAATCATGGCTAATAAATAAGTAAGTAAGGTTAAGTTCAGTTTGAAGTTGTTTTAAAAGATTTAAAATATCTGCTTGTATTGATACATCTAAAGCGGCAACACTTTCATCTGCTACAATAAATTTGGGATTACTAACTAAAGCTCTTGCAATAGATATCCTTTGCCTTTGTCCTCCAGAAAATGCATGAGGAAATCTTCTTAAATGCTCAATATTTAATCTACATTTAGCCGCAATGTCTCTTACTCTTTCGTCCGTTTCCTGTCTTGAACTAGTTATTTTCATGACTTCTAAAGGTTCTGCAATAATATCTCTTACTGTCATTCTTGGGCTTAAAGCAGCATAAGGATCTTGAAAAATTAGTTGAGCTTTCTTTCTATAGTCTCTTAAATCTTGTTTATTCATATTAGTTAAATCATAATCTCTTTCATCATCATGAAAAATAACATTTCCTGAACTAATTTTATTAGCTCCAAGTATTGCTCTACCCAAAGTAGTTTTTCCTGAACCAGACTCACCAACTAGTCCAAAAAAAGATCCTTTTTTTATTTTAATATTAATATTGTTTACAGCATGTATTTTTTGTTTTTTTGAAATAAAATTTTCCTGATAATCAAAATTTACCGAAACATTATTTACTGAAATTAAGTTATTGCCCATTTTTACCACACTTGATTCCACATTGATCGACCCAGTGACCTGACTCAACTTCAATTAACTTCATTTCTATTTTACCATCTTTTCCATCTGGATTATGATGAGGGCATCTAGTTCTAAATACGCAGCCTGTAGGTCTATCTAATGGACTTGGAATATTTCCAGGTATCGGAGATAATGGTGCGTCTAAGTTATTTATATCAGGTAAAGCTTGTAATAGACCTTTTGTATAAGGATGTTTTGGATTTTTTAAAATTTCATTTACTGGACCTTGTTCTACTACACTTCCTAGATACATAACTGCTACTTGATCTGCTACTTGTGCAATAACACCTAAGTCATGCGTTATAAAAATTACACCCATTTGATATTCTTTTATAATATCTTTTATCAAATTTATTACCTGTGCTTGGATAGTTACGTCTAAAGCTGTTGTTGGCTCATCAGCAAGTAATAGTTTTGGCATCGTAGATAATGCCATAGCAATCATTGCTCTTTGACGCATACCTCCTGATAACTCAAAAGCGTATTGATTGAATCTTTTTTCAGCATCTGCAATTCCAACCCTATTTAGCATATCTATTGAAATAGACTTTGCTTGATCTTTATTAATATTTTTATGAATTAATAATTGTTCAACCATTTGATTTCCAATTTTAATTGCGGGAGCAAAACTAGCCATTGGTTCTTGAAAAATCATAGATACTTTACCACCTCTGATTTTTTTCAAATCATTTTTAGATGAGAATTTTAAAGTATTTTCATTATCCAAAATTATTTCTGCATTATCATTATAAATGGTATTTCCAGGATTTAATTGCATTATTGATTTAGCGGTAACAGATTTGCCCGAGCCTGATTCTCCCACAATCCCAAGAACTTCTCCTTGATCAACAGATAATGAAACATTTTCCACAGCTGTAATTTGTCCCTCATCTGTATTAAATTTTACATCAAGATTTTTAACCTCAAGTAGATGGCTCATATTTATTTTACCTTGTGTGGGTCAGCGGCATCTCTCAATCCATCACCCACAAAAACGAAAGATAAGATTAGAACAACTAAAAAGAATACTGGTATAAAGTACCATTGATAATTTAACAAAACATCTGCTTTGGTTGCATTTTGAAGTAGCACGCCTAATGAATTAACTGGTTCTCTTAATCCAAGTCCAATAAAACTAAGTGCTGTTTCGGATAATAACATGTATGGAAAACTTATTACTAAATCTACAATTATGTAACTAGTGAAACTTGGAAGTAAATGACGAGCAATAATGTGGGTTGAAGAAGCACCACAAAGCTTTGCGGCTAAAATATATTCCTGACTTCTTTCACTAAGAAGATGCGTTCGTACTCGTCTTGCTAAAGTAGGCCAGGAAATTAAACCTAATAAACATGAAATAAAGAAAAACCGCAGTTCCGAGCTCCATTCTAGAGGAGCAAAAGCTGCAAGACACATAAATAGAGGTATGGGAGGTACTGTTCTTATTGCATCAGTAAACATCTGAAGTACACTATCAATCCAGCCTCCATAATATCCAGATATACCTCCTATAATTAAAGATAAAACAAAAGAAATAAATACTCCTAATGTTCCAACAGCTAAGGAAATATAAATTGCACTTAAAGTTCTACTAAATAAATCTTTCCCAGATTTATCTGTGCCAAAAATATGAATCCCACCCTCTTCAACACCAAATAAATGTCTATCAAATTTAAAACCCGGAATTTTAAAATCAAAAACTTTACCAGGGAGATTTATATTGTAATCAAAAACTTTATACTCCCATCCTTTAACAAAAAAATATACATACCTTCTTTTGTCTTTATCAGTTTTATAAACCCATCTAAAATTTGTATCTGCTCCTCGATATTTAGTTAATGTATGCAAAAAAGGTCTTGCAGAAAAACCATTCTCATCCCAAAACATTGGTATTTGTGGCGCACCATTTTCATAGTCTTTATCTCTACCTTTTATTGTTGGGTCATAAGGAGATAAAAAATCTGAAAAAAGACTACAAATAATCATGAATAATAAAATGGATCCAGCTATCATTGCTGCTCTATTTCCAAAAAAACGTGTTCTTACAAGCTGCATTTGCGTAGCAGTATAATAAGCTTCTTTTTTTTGATTACTAACCACCGCCCATTACTCCTTTTCTTATTCTTGGATCAATTATCGCTAGGATAATATCTGTTATAAAATTTACAAAAACAATTGTTGCAGTAAGTAAAAAAATAATTGCTCCAGCCAACTGTTGATCGTTAGATCTTGCTAGAGCTTCAATTAACAAAGCTCCTGCTTCTGTAAGTATTAGTATTAATGCTACAATTGGTAATGCACTAAAAATTCGATTAAGGTCAAAACCTATTGAATTAATTACTGGTCCTAATGAATGCTTAGCAGGATATCTCCATAATAAACGCATTCCTGATATTCCTCTTGCTCGTGCAGCCATCACATAGAGTTTATCATTTTCATCAAGCATAAGCGCTCTTACAGTTTGAAGAGCAAAAGCCGTTGCATTCCAACCTAGAACAAATATTGGTAACCAGGCCCTACTTAAAAAATCCATTAATTTTGCAGATGACCATGGTTCGTTTTCGTATTCTTGAGAAAAGAGGCCAGTCATTGTATCACCATAGTAAACTGTCATAAAAAGCATAATACAGAGCGCGACTAAAAAATTTGGGAGCGCTATTCCAAGATAGCTTATAAATTTAAGTGTATTATCTAAAGTTGCATATTTTGTTGTGGCCGAAATGATACCAACAGGTATAGCAATTAAATATGAGAATAATAAAGCAACCAAACATATTGTAAGTGATAATGTGAATCTTCCACTTAGCAACTCATTAATACTCATTCTCAAAATACAACTATCTCCAAAGTCACCATTGAAAACAATATTAGAAACCCATTTCCCATAACGATACAAAAAAGGCTTATCTAATCCCAATCGAATTTTTTCTTTCTCAATATCTTCGTAAGTTATCTGTGATCCTTGTGTATTTTTAAATGCAAGATATCTTTCTGCACAAGTCCCAGGTACTAATTCCATTAATGAAAAAACAATAAAACAGACAAGAAGCAAAGTTATAACAGCTAAACCAGCTCTTGTAAGGGTGAATTGTATAAAATTAATCATGATAATAAATTAAAATCGAGAATAATTGAAAAAAGAAAAGCGGCAATATGAAATTGCCGCTTTTTTACAATTTATTTTGTTAAATTACTCGTCTAACCACCATTGAGTAGCTAGGTATGGGTATGTTCTATAATACTCATACGAAGTTGTCTTAAATTGCGTAAAGTTTTTAAGAGCGTTTCTATGATACGTTGGGAAAGGTGCTTTAACCGTTCCAATTAATAGACTTTGCTCTGTTAACATAGTAGCAATTTTTTCACCCCACTCATTAGATTCCGCTGTGCCAAGTGCATAAGATTGGAATTTATCAATTCCATCACTTAAGTCATAAACCCACTGTGGTGGTTCAGTACCTTCAGCACCATTACTATCAATGTAAGCGGCCCAATCTAAACCTTGTGTATGGTTAAAGTAGTTTCCAAAAGGAGGTTTAAATGTTTCTGGGTTACCAGCAACAATTGCAAGTGGCTGTCCTTTATCCCAAACATGAACATCAAGCTGATTTGCAGCCTGTGAACCACGATATTCATCTGGAGTTACTTCTTTGAAAGTAGTTTTTATTCCAACTTCATTAAAGTATCTAGCTACAAGCTCTACTTCAACTCCACCAATACCTTGAGTAGCGTAGTCAATGTTAATTGCTAATGCTTCTCCATTTGGAAGTTCTCTAAAGCCATCACCATCAACATCTTTCAATCCAACTTCATCAAGTAAAGCACTTGCTCCATCAGGATCGTATTGAGTCATATGCATTTTTATGCTTTCAGGAACAAAGTCAGGTGCAGGAGAAAATCCTACAAACTGCTCCACTTTTCCTAGACCATAATATGCAACATCATTGATCTCATCTCTGTTCATTGCAATTGACATTGCTTGACGGAAACGAATATCACCATAGACTTTACGCTTTTCTGGATCAGGATGAGTAACATTAAAGCTAAATAATGCTGCTCCACAACCTGGATTAATTTGAACTTGATATCCACCAGCATCAGCACCATCAAGTAATTGAGGAGCAGATTCTAGTTGTACAGATTGAGATTTATAATCAACTTCACCATTAACAAGTTTTAATAATCTTATTTCATTTTCATTAATATATCTTTCATTTTGATAATCAATGTATGGTAACTGATTCCCAGCTGTATCAACTTGGTGAAAATATGGATTTGCAGCATATACTCTACCTTCTGTTGTATCTTCAATAGTCATATAAGCTTCTAATGAAGGATAAGCTGCATATGGTAAACCATCTACAAGATCTGGTCTTGCTAATAAAGGTGTAGGAGTATCAGTCCAACCTGAGTTTCCATAATATGCAGCAAGTGCATCATAACCATCAGCAAATCCTAAAGCTTGTGCATTTGCATCTGCATTAGAATCAATTTCTGGATGAAACTGTTCTAAGAAATGAGAAGGCATGAAAAACTGGTTATATGACCAGGCTATAGTAGCTGTTAGACCAGGAAATGGAGATGGTAGATTAAATCGTACAGTTTGATCATCTATTACATCAACAGTCATTGGTTCTCCACCAACTAATAAATAAGGGTATGGTTTTTCACGAATATTTGGATTCATCATTAAATCCTCATACCAAAACTCAACATCTCTTGCGATGAATGGTTCTCCATTCGACCACTTATGACCTTTTCTTAAAGTAAAAGTTAAAGTAGTAAAATCATCATTCCACTCGTAATCCTTCGCAACATTGGGAACTATAGTTGATAAGTCATCAGCGAAACGTAGTAAATTTACATGTCTCGTAGATAGCATATCAGATGTACCTGCCTCTGTTGCATTTGATAAGAAGTTTATAGTTCCTCCATATTGCCCAACTGAGTCATATGGAACAACTACTAATGGCTCATCAGGAAGTCTATCTTCAACTGGAGGTAGACTTGGATTACCTTGTATAGTTTTATTTATGCTTGCAATATTTGGATTTTCAGAAAATTTCATTTCACATCCGGCTGCGCTTTCATATTCTGATAATTCATATTGCTGAGGATACTTCCCTCCTGTTTGTCCATCATTCATAGTCGAACCAGAACAATGTCCACCTGCTATAGAGCCAAAACTCAGTAATGCAGTTGAGGAAGAAAATATCATTGCAATGAATAATTTTTTAAACATATATTTTCTCCTATAAGATAAATTTATCGTTAATTATTTTTTTATACAAATTTGAACTTTTATCAAAAAAATTTGACGATTTTATTACGCTTTTTTAAAAAAATTGTGTATTTCTTTCTACAACCAGACTGGATTAGACCAAGCAAATCTGCCAAAACTATCAATAATCGTAATTCTAAACCAATTTGTATCAAAGTTGTTCAAATCAAATATTGCTTCAGTAATGTTATTTCCATTAGTGCTTAAAGATTTTGATCCTTTTCCTACTAATGTAATATGCTCAGCTGGAGACGAAACAACTTTTATTATTTTATCTTTCATTTCAAATTTAATAATATCAACTCCAGTAGAAGAATAATATTGTCCTAATTTTAGAGAATTTAAAATGGATTTTTCATTTAAATTATCGGAAGCAACCATTACCCAGCCACCACCAGCATCTTCCATCCTAAAATGGGAATCATCAGTTGCGGTTAATAAAATTTTTTTATTTTCTTGTAATAAATAATCAGCGGTTGCTGTTCCAAATCCTCTAGCTGCCTCAATATGACATGAATGATTATAAATTTCTATCCCATGTGCATGACTTACAGAAACGCATTCATCAAAAGTTAGAGTATACCACTCCGGGTGTGCAATTGTAACAAACGCGCCGGCTTCAATAGCTCTTTGAATCATTTCTGGAGCTCTTTCAGATTCACTAGCACATTTAAAATCTACAGGTAAACCATTGGCTACAATATGCCATAGCTCATTTTTAATATATTTCTTCCCTTTACAATGTAATTCGGCTGAAGGAATAACAATAAAATTATTTTCGTTTAAATTTTCTACATCCAAAACTATTTCATTAGCAAATTTTTCTCCTCTCCATAAATGTTCAGAGAGGCAAGTGAAATCATATTTTAACTTCTTGTATTCATTTACAACGCTTGAGGGATTTAGTGCACCATCAGAATGATTCGAGTGACCATGTAAGTTACCTTTAAAATATTTTGTAGAATTTTTAGGTGGCAATAAATCCATAAAATTTAATAAATACTCTCTTATATTTTATTAAAAAATATATATACATAATTAATCTTATGTTAACTACAGTAATAGGAGCATATCCAAAACCATCCTATATCAAAATTACAGATTGGTTTAATGCTGCTGGTGGGACCGATACTAAGTTTCCAACTAAATTCTATAAAAATGAAATTAAAAAAATGGGTGATAATGTTAGAGAACTTTTTAATAAAGCCACTAAAGAAATATTGAAGGATCAAGAAGAATGCGGGATAGATATTTTAACAGATGGTGAGGTTAGAAGAGAAAATTATATTCACTATCATTGTAGACATCTAGAAGGAATAGATTTCACGAATCTTACAGAAAAAGTTGCTAGGACAGGAAATTATAAATGCTGGCTACCAACAATAACATCAAAGGTTAAGGCAAAAGAATCTTTTTTAGTTGAAGAGTGGAAAAAAAATCAGAGTTTAACCAATAAGGATTTGAAAATTACTATTCCTGGACCAATGACCATAACAGATACAATAGCAAATACATATTATGAATCAGATGAACATATGGGCGAAGACTTAGCCGATGCCATTAATGTAGAAATTAAAAGACTCGTTGATGCAGGATGTAAATATATTCAAGTCGATGAACCGTTATTTGCAAGAAAACCTGAAAATGCCCTAAAATTTGGAGTCAAAAATTTAGAGAGATGTTTTAAGGATATAAATAATCAAAGTATTGAAAAAATCACTCATATTTGTTGTGGCTATCCCGATAAATTAGATGCAGTAGATTATCCAAAAGCGCCCCTAGACTCTTACAGTAAAATTAGTAAAGCTTTAGATGAATCAATTATAGATACAGTTTCTATTGAAGATGCGCATAGATATAATGATCTAAATTTTTTAAAAGATTTTAATCAAACGAAGGTTATTTTTGGTTTAATTAAAATTGCAAGCTCTCAAATAGAGACTAAAGAAGAAATAGTATCTAGAATAAATGAAGCATTAAAGTTTATTGATAAGGAACAATTAATTGTTGCTCCTGATTGCGGGCTTGGCCACCTACCTCGAGATTTGGCAAAAATAAAATTAAAAATAATGGTAGAAGCTTCTAATAATTTCTAATGTACTAAGGTTTCTGGATTAGCATAATCATAATTTAAATCATCAGCAATAGCTTTATATGTAACGGCGCCCTTAAAAATATTTAAACCATTCATAAAATTTTTATCATTTTTTAAAGCATCTTTTAAACCGTTAGAAGCTAAGTTTTGAACAAATGGTAAAGTGACTGCATTTAAAGCAAGTGTGGAAGTTCTAGGAACTCCTCCAGGCATATTTGCAACACAATAATGAACGACATCATCAACAACATATGTAGGGTTTGCATGAGTTGTTGGTTTACTAGTTTCAACACAACCACCTTGATCAATTGCAACATCAACAATTACAGATCCACTTTTCATCTCTTTGATCATGTCCTTAGTTATAATCTTAGGAGCATTAGACCCTGGAACAAGTACGCCACCAATTAGTAAATCACATTCAGCAATATAATCTTTTAGATTTATTTTATCACTGTGGAGTGGTTCTATTTTATCACCAAATTTTTCTTGTAATTCCTCTAATCTTTTTTCTGACTTATCCACAATGAAAACTTTTGCTTGCATACCGGTAGCAATTATTGCTGCATTTTCACCTACGACACCTCCGCCTAAAATTAAGACATTTCCAGGCTGAACCCCAGGCGCACCCCCTAAAAGTAAACCACTCCCCCCTTTGTGTTTTTCAAGTGAATACGCACCAGCTTGAATTGACATTCTTCCAGCAACAGCGCTCATAGGTGCAAGAAGTGGTAATTTATTATTATGATCACTTACTGTTTCATAAGCAATGCAAATTGAATTTGAATCAATTAAACCTTTTGTCAATTCTGGAGCAGCTGAAAGATGTAAGTAAGTAAACAAAATTTGGTTTTCTCTTATCATTGCTACTTCATTCATTAGAGGTTCTTTTACTTTTACAATCATTTCAGAGTCATTGAAAATATCCTCAGCTGAATTTACAATTTTTGCACCTGATAATTCATAATCACTATTTGAAAATCCAGCGCCAGTACCTGCATCTTTTTGAATTAGTACTGTATGTTTATTCTTTACTAATTCTTTAACACTTTGCGGTGTAAGCCCAACCCTAGACTCCTGAGCTTTAATCTCAGACGGAACACCTATTTTCATTATCTATCATGCATATAGTTTGAGATACCTGTTCTTAATTTTTCAATTATCTCATCAATATGTTTTTTTTCACAAGTAAATGGAGGTGCAACTATTAAACAATCTCCTGTTGCTTTCAAACTTAAGCCTGCTTCAAATAATTTTTTAAAACAAGCATATCCAGCTTTGCCTAAACGCTCATCCATTTTAATATCAATTCCTCCCATCATGCCATATCCTCTTATATCAGAAATGATATCTAGGTCTTTCAAAGTAAATAAACCATCTAAGAAATATGGAGACATTTCTTTTGCTCTATTAAATAAATCTTCTTTCTCAATTATATCTTGCATTGCTAAACCTGCTGCCATTGAAACAGGTATAGCAGAATAAGTATAACCATGGAAAAATTCTATAGCTCCTGTAGGTGAAGAATCAACAATCGTATCATAGATATGATCACGTGAAGCTACTGCTCCTAAAGGTACGACACCATTAGTAATTGCTTTAGCCATTGTCATAATATCAGGACATACATCAAAAGCTTGAGCTGCAAATGGAGCGCCCATTCTTCCCCATCCAGTAATAACTTCATCAAAAATTAAAAGAATTCCATGTTTGTCACAAATTTCTCTTAATCTTTTTAAATATCCTTTTGGCGGAACTAAAGTTCCTGTTGATCCTGCTACTGGCTCAACAATACATGCAGCAATATTTTCTGCACCAATGTTACCAGCTATTCTTTCAAGATCATCTGCTAGATCCGCACCTGTTTCAGGTTCGCCTTTAACAAATAAATTTTCAGGTAAATGAGTATGTCTTAGATGATGTACATTTGGCATAAGAATATTTGAGAAAGTTTTTCTATTAGCAATCATTCCGCCAACAGAAATTCCTCCAATATTCATTCCATGATAACCTCTTTCTCTTCCTACTATGTGAGATCTATGACCTTCTCCTTTTGCTTTAAAATATGCTATGGCTATTTTAATTGCTGTTTCAACAGCTGATGAACCACAAATGGTAAAAAATATTTTATTTAAATCTTCTGGTGTATGTTTTGAAACTTTTCTAGCTAAATCAAATGAACCGCCAAAACCTTGTTGAAATGGTTGAACATAATCTAATTGTTCTAATTGTTTTGATACTGCCTCTCTTATTTCTGGTCTTGAATGACCTGCTGGACTGCAAAATAATCCTGAGCTAGCATCAATTAGTTTATTTCCATAATGATCAGTATAATAAACACCTTCTGCCTTAACCATTAATCTTGGACTATTTTTATAGTCTCTATTGGATGTAAATGGCATCCAATGTTCTTCTAGTGAATTAGGTATTTCAGTTCTTTTTTCTAAGTCCATTTTTTTCCTTACAAGTGATTGAGTATATGAAATTATTGATAAATCAAAGAATAATTCTTGCACATTAAAGAAATATCATAGGAAAAATTGTAGCAGTGGTATAGAGAGAATACCAAATATGAGCACATTACCAGAAGATCTTAAAAGTAAAGCTTTAGAGACTCCTAACATCCCCGCTGCTGTCGTTTGCCCTAATCAAGAAAGCATATTATCAGCTGTAATTGAAGGTAAAAATATGAACCTTATCGATCCAACATTGATTGGAAATAAAAGTTTAATTACCGAAACAGCAAAAAATTTAAGTTTGGATATTTCAAATTTTAATATTGTAGACGCTAAAAATGAAGAAAATAGTGCTTCAGTCGCATGTCAAATGTCTAATGAAAATAGAAGTAAAATCATAATTAAAGGCAACCTCCAAACTGATATTTTAATGCGCTCTTATTTAAAAAAAGAATTTAATCTACTTGATGGCAGACGATTAAGTCATATTTGGCATATGACAACACCACAACTTAAAAAACCTCTTTTTATTACTGATGGTGCACTCAATGTTTTACCAAGAGTTGATATTAAATTACAGATTCTCAAAAATGCTGTTCAGTTTTATAATAGATTAAACATAAACAAACCAAAAGTTGCAATTTTATCAGGAACAGAAGATCCAATAGCAAGCATGCCAAGTTCAGTGGAAGCCAAAAAGGTTATGGAACTTGCATTGGAAGAAAAAATTAATGCTTTTGTTCATGGGCCGCTTGCTTTTGATAATGCTGTTTCTGAGGAAGCGGCTAAAATAAAAGGAATCAAAAATGATGTTGCTGGCGATACTGATATATTATTAGTGCCTAATTTAGAAACTGGAAATTCTTTATCTAAAATCATGGTTTATTTTATGAACGCTTGTGCTGCAGGAATAATAATTGGTGGTAAAGTTCCAGTTGTGGTTCCTAGTAGAGCAGATAGTAAAAATTCTAAACTTGCATCGATTATGGCTGCTATAGTTGCTGCAAATAACTAATTAATAAATAAACTATAACTCGAATGTTATTGAGACATTACTTTTTAATTTTAATAATCACTTTTTTATTTGGAAGTGCCTACCCAGTTCAGAAAGTTATTTTTAATGAAAACGTACCACCATTATTAATGGGAAGTTTAAGAATGTTAGTGGTTTTTATTTGCCTTTTGCCCTTTTGGAGATTTAGAATTCCTGAAAAAAAATACTGGTTACCACTTCTCTTTTTTTCAATTTCTATGGGTTTTTTAGCAAATGTTTTTATGACATTATCTTTAAATGAAGCAAACATAGTTTCTCCAATAATTATTGGATCTCAACTAGCTGTACCATTTGCAATATTATTAAGCTCATTTTTTTTAAAAGAAAAAGTAAGTATTAAAAAATGGGTGCTTATATTTGTCTCTTTTTTTGGTATTATTTTATTAGGCTTTGATCCATTAATAAGAAATGAGATTTTTGCATTAATCTTAATTACCTTAATGGCCTTCTTTTATGCAAGTGCACAGGTTTTTTCCAGATACCTAAAAGATTTAGAAGTTACACTCACAAATGCGATAATGGGACTAGTTGGATTTATATTAATGATTATTTCATCATCAATATTTGAAGGACAAACAATAAATGAAATAAAAAATATTAGTTTTCAGTCATGGTTATTAATATTTCATTCAGGTATCTTTGTTTCAATTGCTGCACACATGTCGATGTTTTATTTATATAGGATGTATCCTGTAAATAGAGTATTTCCATTTTACGCTCTATTTCCTGTATTTGGTGTGTTGTTAACGTTTATAATTTTTTATGAAATACCAACTTTAATTACTTTTATTGGTGGCGTAATCGTAATCGTAGCAACTTATTTTATTAATAAGGAAAATTAGCTACTTTAAGACATCTAATCCATCAGATAAATTGATATGTCCTGTTTGACGAGCTTTATTAAACTCTTTTATTCTGTCAAATACATTAATTCCAATTTGTCTATAAATATCTAGTAAATCAATCAAGACCCAATTTTCTCTAATCAAACCATTTTCTAGCCTCCAGAAATCTAGACTTCTCATTTCTAGAGCTTGATTTGATGGAGCAATACCCATCCAACCATCATTGGTTATTGTTAATCTCATATTAGGCCAACCTGTTTCACATACATAATCTCCTTCATGTATCCAGTGTGTTTGCAAATCTTCCATACCATCGATGGCTAATTTTTTATTTGATGAACCACCTTTTCTATCTGGCATTGCTCTTAAAAATGGGATTTGATGCCAATGTCTGAAACCTGCTATACCTCTACCTGTTCCAATTCCGGCTGGCCCGTACCAATTAAGATTTGGGTGCCAATATTTTTCTAGATTCATAATTTTTGGATCTGGATTTTTAGGATGTAAGGATAAGTCATTTAGCATATCTATGACATGATCAAAATTTTCTTTCTTTTCACCATTTATTGACAAGCCATCACCAGTCATAGGAGCTGGAGTACACAGAAATGCACCAAGTTGAGGAGACATTGGCCATGCATTTGCTTGCATCATAATTTCAGGTAAGTCCCAAATAGATTGTACTTCAGTAATTTTCTTGTCTTCTATTTTAAAAAACTCATGATAGCGCATATGAATTAAATTGCCTGTAGGTGGAATATCTAAGTATGGTTTTATAAAGGTTCCCATATAATTGCCCATTGTAGCTATCCATTTTTTTCCCTCAGGAGTTTTTCCCGCCATAATAATCATATCTCTTCTTTCTAGATCAGGCATACTGTCCAATAATGGCAAAATACATTTGGAAAGAAAATAATCTAAACCTTTAAAAGTTCCAAAAGGATGACAAAAATTAAATAAAGTTTCTGTTGTAAAATAATTGCTTAATGATTTTTCAATTGTCTTTTTGTTAAATGTTTGAGTTGCAATCTGATAGTTGGCAAAAAAATTTTTTAACTCTCTAGAAATCATTATTTAGCAGTCCATCCTCCATCAATTACTAGTGAAGAACCGGTCATCATTGATGCAGCATCTGAAGCAAGATATACTACAGCACTAGCAATATCACTTTCTGTTGCTACTTTTCCCAAAGGTATATTTTTAATAACAGAATCTTTAAACTTTTTATCTTTAAAAAATTTTTTTACCATTGGTGTTTCAACAAATGTAGGGCAAACGGAATTAACTCTAATATTGTGTTTAGCCAAATCAATAGCCATCCCTTTGGTAAGACCTTCAATACCAAACTTAGTCATATTATAAACACTTCTAAGAGGAGCTCCAACTTTACCTAACTGAGAAGAGATATTTATAATTGATCCACCATTTTTTTTTCTATTTTTTGATTTAAGCATAACTTTGGTAGCTAATTGAGCAATATCAAAAGATGCTTTAATATTAAGATCAACTACTTCACTCATATCTTTTCTTTTAATTTTGGTAAAATATTCAGGTCTGTTTGTGCCAGCATTATTTACTAAAATGTCTAATTTATTGATTTCAGAAAATATTTTTTTTATTTCTTTTAAATTAGTTACATCGCACACAAAATAACTACATTTCTTTTTTAGTTTTTTAATTTTGTTTTGAACAATTAAAAGATCTTTTTCTGTACGACTAAGAATTATTACATTTGCACCTGCTTCTGCTAACGCTATGGCACATGCTTTACCTATCCCTTTGCCTGATCCTGTAACAAGAGCAGTCTTATTTTTTACATTGAAATTTTTTAGAAACATTTAATCTGATTATTTACAATGAAAAAATAGATTGATCTAATAAATTCATTTTTTTAATACACATCTGAAAATTATCTTCTAAATGGTATTCGCCTGGAAATCCAATACATTTAATTCCAGCCTTTACAGCAGAATTACTACTTTCTTCAGTATCCTCTATTGCAAGACAATCTTCTGGCTGTAAATTTAGTTTGTCTAATGTAACTTTATATATCTCTGGGTGTGGTTTTTCATTTTTAACAAACGATTTATTTCCAATAAAATCAAAATCTTCTTTAGAAATTTGATCAGAAAGACTTTCAAATACTGCATCAACATTATTTAAAGTGGTAGAAGTTGAGAAAGCAAGTTTAATATTATTATCTTTTGTATAATTGATTATTTTATCTACACTCTTTCTTAATGTTTGTTTGTTCTGAATAATGAATGAACTAAAAATTTCAGTTTTTCTATTTCTAATTTGTGAAGCGTTTACATTAGTGTTATTTTTTTCAGCAAAATCTTCTACTCTTTTTGTGCCACCAGATTTTTTTAACAAAATCTTATAATCTTGCTCATCCCAATACCAATCTAGACCAGCTTCATTAAAAGCTTCATTAAATGAATTACGCTGAATATCAGATGATTCTATAAGCGTTCCAATAGATCCAAAAAGTATTGCTTTATATTTCATTAAATCTTAAATTTATATACTATTAGCCCTTTACTGCTCCGGCAGTTAGACCACTTATTAACTGTCTTTGGAAAAACATGATTATCATAAACAGTGGTGCAGTTGCTGATACAACGCTTGAAACCGCCCACATATAATTTCCACTGTGTTCAATTGTACCTAAATAAGCATTAATTTTAGGAACCATTGTATAATTTTGCTGATTTAAGAGAAGTGAGGTAACTGTAAAATCATTATAGGCTAACATCATACTAAATAAACCTGCTGTAACAACACCAGGCCACATAACGGGCATTATAACAAAACGAAAAGCTTGGAAATATGTGCAGCCGTCAATTAGTGCACTTTCATCTAACTCTTTTGGCACTGTTTTAAAGAAAGAATAAAGTAACCATAAAGTAAAAGGTTGATTGATTGCAACTAAAACAATTATTGTAGTTGGAAGTATGCCCCAAACATTTAGTTGGAAGAAAGGAAATAGATAACCAGAAACTAATGTGATGTGTGGCATTGCTCTAAAGATTAATGCAGCTATTAAAATCCAAAAGGTATATTTGTATGTTGATCTAGATAATGCATAAGCACCTAATGTACCTAAAAATAAAGAGATCGTAACAACTGAAACTGTAATAATAATTGTATTCATTGTTGCTTTCCAAAATTCACCTTCAGTCCAAGACTCTACATATGCCTTAACTGTAGAAGTATCTCCTGTTTCAATCAAAGTATTAACTCCTGTGACTGCAAACATCCAATCAGCTCTAGAGAAAAAGTCAGCTTTTACTTTAAATGATCCCCAAAAGGTCCATATAAAAGGAAACACGGAAACAATTAACCAAGTAAGAATAAAAAAACTATTTATTAAAATTAGTTGTTTTGAGTATCTATTAATTTTTGATTCCATATTATCTTTCTGTCCTAAATTCTCTCCATGTTCTTATGAGTACTGGTGTTAGTAGAATTGCTACACCAATGATAGTTAACATAGATGTTGCTCCTGCAGACCCAAATAACATTTTGTTTTCACTTCTTAAGTCGTTATAAATCATCCAAGAAAGTGATTGAGCAACTCCTTCAGCAGCGAACCCAATTATTGGCTCAAGAACCCTAAAATTATCCATTAGACAAATTAATATAATAAATGTTGCTACCGGATAAAGGTGTGGAATAACAATGTGTCTGACTCGTTCATATCTTGAGGCGCCATCTATGATCGCTGCTTCAATTGGATCTTGAGGAACAGTTTGTAAAGCAGCATAAAAGACAACAAAAGCAAATGGTGTATTGTGCCAAATCCCATAAATAATCAGAGTAATCCAAGTCAATTGACTTGAAGACTTTAGTGATAGGTTTGGATCATCAAATAAGAATTGAATAAATGAACCTAATATTCCCTTAGCATCTATCATCCAAAATAAAACAAGCGATCCAATCAATGGTGTTACAATCATAGGCAGTATAACACCAAAAATAGTTGGGCCTTTTAAACTTTTTGTAATTGTGTTTACACTTAAAGCAACGATGAAACCTAAAACTACAACTGGTGGTGTAACGGCAAAACAAAATGTAAGTGTAAATAAAAGTGCTTTGTAAAAAGGTAAATTTAGTAAGATATCCGTAAACTCAGCTATGGATGAGGAATTAGTCCAAGCCTCTTTAATTTCATCAAAAGCCAAATGGTTTCTATCGCCGTATGTTCCTAAACCATTGAATCTTCCAAGAGGTTGTTCTTCTTGTAATTTTGTTGTTGCTTCAATATCAACTTTTGTTTCTGTTTTACATCCAAATGGATCACATTTTTCTACTTCCATTAAAATTTGTTCAGGCTCAATGTGAAGAGATTGAAAAAAACTAGAAATAATTGGAAGGCCAATAAATAATAGCATTGCCAATCCACTTGGAAAGAAGAACCAAAAAAATGTTCTGTGGGGCATCTATTTCTTACTAAAAAAAAAGTGGAACATAATAATGTTCCACTTTATCATAAATATTTATACGGTTTATAGAAAACCTTGCTCAGTAGCTTTTGCTACATAAGCAGCTTCTACATCCGCTAATGCTTTTTCAGCAGACTCATTTCCTTGAAGGAATTCAACAAGTTCTGTACTCAAAGCACCATGTAATAGACTCATGTATGGTAAGCTTGGGTAAGGTGTTGCACCTCTATTAGCAGCGTCAACAACTGGTCCTGCTGTATCTCCAGGCGAATAACCATCGATCAACCAAATTGTTGCATTTGGATTAGCATTTGCCATTTCTGTTGAAGTTGCTGCACCTAAAAGAGCTCTAAAAGATGCTTCTGCATTTTCATCAGAAGTGTTTGTTGCAATTCCAAATCCATCCCACCATAGAGTTGTTGCTGGTTTACTTCCGCCACCTACAGATGGAGAAGGAGCTAATCTAGTATCAGCTTTAATTGCTTGATCACCTTCATCATCTAACAATGAAGCTGCACCTGAGTTCCAGATATGCATTAATGCTACATTACCAGACTCCCATTCTTCTTTAACTGCATTTGTGTCTTGAGTTAAGAAATCAGGGTTACTTACTTCGGTTAATCTTTTAAGCATATTAAGAGCAGCTACACCTTTAGCGTTATTTACACTAACTTCAGCTGTTCCAGCTTTAAAGAAATCACCTCCATGACCTAGGTACATGTTTACAAACTCTTGACCTAAGTTCCATCCAGATTTGAAAGCACCAGCATATGGGTTAGCCATTTTACCAGAAGCTTTAATTTTTTCTGCAGCCGCAATTACCTCTTCATATGTTGAAGGAACTGCGATACCTAAATCATTAAGAATACTTTCTCTGTACCAAAGATGTTGAGCATTAGCCATAAATGCTACTGCATAAATTTTACCATCAATCACGATTTTTTGATTGTCTTGTAATGCACTTCCGTATTTAGCAACTAAATCATCAAGTGGACGAATTAAGTTATCATTCATTAAAGTTGTAATTGAACCGTTAGTTACAAGTTTAGCAGAGAATTCAGCTGGATTAGCTGAAAGTGCTGCAACTTGTAATTTATTATGATCAACGGAATGTGTTACAGAAAAATCTGCATCAGGTCCTGCACAACTTTTTACTTCATCCATGAAAATTCTGTATGTTGTAAATTCGTTTGCTAGAATCTTTATTGATCCATCTGTTACTCCACAAGGTGAGTGCCCACCGGCATATGCACTTGTGCTAACAAATGTAAACAATAGAGCTATTAATAGTTTTTTCATATATTTCCCCTTATTAATAAACTGTGAAATTCACATTTAAGTATAAATCCTTTATATTGGTATTAGAAAATAATGCAATAATATGAATTGATATTCAAGATTTTGAATATTGAAATGGGGGTATAATTTATGAGTTTTAAAAAGACTGCGACATCACAGGACGTAGCAAAACTAGCAGGAGTATCCCAATCAGCTGTTTCTAGATGTTTTACAAAAGGTGCTAGCATTTCTAGTAGAACAAAATTGAGAGTCTTGGAAGCAGCTAGGAAATTAAAATACAAAGCACCTAATATATCTTCTAATTCAATATCTAATGACGATAGCGGATTAGTTGCTGTCATTTTACCTTACGTTACAAGCAGATATTATCCAGAAGTTTTAATAGAGTTACATGAAGCACTCAGGAATGGGGGGTTTAGAATTTTATTAATTACAACTGATGATGGAGAGGAATTAGATGAAAAATTAATACAGCCATACTTAAAAGAAAAACTCATTGCAATAATATCAGCAACAAAACCCACTGATAAATTTGTCGAAGATTGCAATCAAAAAAGAATACAATTTATTGCTTATAATAGAAGTTGGAATATACCAACGATAAGTTCCGTTGCATGTGATCATCGTAACGGAGGAGAATTAGTTGCAGAATATTTTACAAAGAAAAATCATAAAAATATTGGCCTCATTGAAGGACCAAAAGGATCTTTTGTTAGCGATGAGCGATGCAAAGGTTTTAGAAATTATCTTAAAAATAATAAAAAAATTAAATTAAATATTGAAAAAGGTTTTTTTACTTATGAAGGTGGATATCAAGCAACAGAAAAAATTTTCAATAAAAAGATAAGTGCAATATTTTGTGCTGATGACACAATGGCATTTGGATGTTTAGATTATATTAAAAAAAATACTTCGTTAAAAACACCTTCTCAATTAGAAATTATTGGTTATGACGATATATCAATGTCAGCTTGGGAATCATATAACCTTACAACTGTCAGACAACCTATTAGACAAATGTCAAAAATAGCAACTCAGTTAATAAATGAATATATTAAAGATCCAGATTTTGAAACTATAAATCATATTGTACAGGGAAGACTTATAAAAAGAAAAACTACAAAATAATTTACTTAAATTTTAATCCCATCTGTTCGAAGACACCATGATTATCTACCATAACGTAATTATCTAAAAATTTTCCATCTTTAATGGTCCAAAAATCTGAAAATTGCATTTTGATAGATTTGCCTGTTGGCTCCACTCCAAGATATGTTCCACTGTGTGTGCCTGTTAGAAATCCCGTTGCACTAATCCATTCACCTTCAGCAACCACAATATCATTTTTTACATGGTAATCTGGAAATGCTTCATAAAAAGGTTTTAGAACTTTATATTTAAAATTTTCTATACCATGGATATCACCAAAACCTGGAGGACCGTGCCAAACCATATCATCATGCCAGTACTTATGTTGTGCTTCTAGATCTTGAGCATTAAGTGCATCATACATATCAGCTAATAATTTTTTACTTTCATCTAAAGTCATTTTTTATCTCCTAAAATTTGCATTAGAATTGCAAGTTCATTAAAACCAGTCCACTCTTTAATAATTTTATTATTTTTAATTTCCCATTGAGTGATTCCCCACAAATACACTTCTCTATTAGTTGGTTGGCCATATGAGCCATTACCTTTGTGAGTTCCTAAAGCGCCCCAACGAACCGATACTAAGTAACCATCTTTTGTATTTCCCATCCAGTATAAATCTTCAATACTGAGTGCAAGATCAGGAAATGAAGCTAAAAGTGATATTATAAATTTTCTTAATTGCAAAACTCCTTTAAATTTACGACCAGTTGAACCTTCAAATTCTACATTACTCGAGTATGCTTTATTTATTGCAGAAAAGTTTCGTCTATTCCAAATTGTATCATAAACTGCATGAACAAACTCTCTTACATTTTTGATTTTATCTGGAATATCAAAACTAATTGATTTTAATTTAGTAATATTTCTTGTTGGCTTAGAGTTTTTAAAATGAGGAGCATAGGGCCCTGCGATTCCCTCATCAACAAGTTGCTTGGCAACTTGATTTAAATCTAATCCGAGTTGTTTAATTAAGCCTGCTGTATCGTAAACAACATTTTCGTAATAAATTTCATTATTTTTTGCTACACAATTTGCAATACAAAATAATCTTACTTTTTTATTAGTTGGTTTAGAAAATTTACTAAATCCCGTATTTGTTCCGGTAATAATTGTTCTATGCGAAGTATGAAAACTTGCATTTTCATCCCCTGCCCAAATAACTTCATCCGCAAATAATCGAATATCTGGAAAAGCGTTGTTTGTATGTACAGTATCAGCTACAATTTTTTCAGATCCAGATTGTAAACCAAATTCATCCCAAACTCTGCAATCTTTACTGTAGGTGTCATAGATGTAGCCAATATTTTTTTCTTCCCATATTTGATACGTAATCCTTACAATATAATCGATTATATTTTTATACTGATCCTCAAACCCCTTCATTGATTGATGTTTAAGTTTTTTAGGTTTTGGATTTAATGATTTAGCTGTTCCTCCACCTCCATATGCTTTTAATGAAATATCATAACTCTTAGGCATATGATTGTCTTGAAGAGCTTCTGGTCTTTTATCTGTAATTTTATTAAATTTCATAATTTGTATTTGTAATGAGATACATTTAAAAATATTTCAAAGCAATGAAATTCTATTCAAAAAAATGAATATTGTCTTTTTTAGTTTATTAATATAATCAAAATGAAATGACTGATCTCCAAACAGAAAAAAAAATAGTATTAGATTATTTCAATGAAATAGATAGTTGCAACATTGATGCATTATCTGAAGTTATATCCAAATACGCATCAGAAGATTTTAGTATGAAATGTACCCACCCATTCAACGAACTAGGTAGTATAGATCTTGTTGCTAAAAATCTTTGGAAACCAATTAAAGATTCATTTTCACCTATACAACGTCGATTAGATATATTTTATGCTGGGATCAATTCACTAGATAAAAATAAAGGGAAATGGATCTCCAGTATGGGTCATTTCATGGGTGTTTTCAATAAGCCATTTGTAGGCCTTAAACCAAATAATAAATCAATTTTATTAAGATTTGCAGAATTTTACAAAGTGGAAAATAACAAAATTACTGAAGGAGCTATTTTTTTAGATGTAATGAATTTAATGCAGCAACTAGGTCTTTCTATAATTCCTGAATCTACAGGTCTCGTTTGTGTAACACCAGGACCAATGAATCATAAAGGTTTAAAATTTGATATTTCTAATCAAAGTGAAAGTCAAAAAACATTAGATTTAATTCATAGAATGCGCGATCGACTTGTTAAAGGGTCCAAAATGCAATCTTATAAAGAAGAATTAGAATTAGATTGGCATAACAATATGATTTGGTGGGGGCCAGGGGGTATAGGAGCTTCATATACTATTGATGGTTATCAAAAAGGTCACACAAAACCATTTCAAGATGGTTTAGAGTTTGTTCGTTTCAATGGACACATACTTAGTAGTTCTGAAGATGATCTTGGAGGTTGGTTTGGTTGGCCAAATTTAATTATGAAACCTAAAGGAGAATATTTAGGATTAACAAATGCAAGTGATATTGAATCAGAAATGAGAGTTGTAGATTTATATCGAAGAGATGGAGATAAACTGGCTGAAAACTGGATCTTTATTGATCATTTACATTTTTTAAAAAAACTTGGAGTGGATCTTTTAGAAAGAGCAAAATTTTTAAATCAGTAATTAGATAACTTTTGAGGCAAGTTTAGTACCCTCAACTAATGCATGAAGCTTTTCATAACAAATTTTTTCATCAATTTTTCCAAAACCAGCAAATGTACTAAAACCACAATCTGTCCCTGCCATTAATTGATCTTTTGGAATGACTGTAGAAAACTGAATTAATCTATCTGCAACAACTTCCGGATGTTCTACAAAATTAGAAGTTGAGTCGATTACACCAGGTACTAGGACTTTATCTTTTGGTAACTTTATATCTTGAAAAACTTTCCATTCATGTGCGTGCCTAGGATTAGAAGATTCAATGAGAAAGTATTTTATCTTTGATTTCAAAATGATAGGTAATATTTTCTCTAGAGCAATATCGTGTGTGTGGGGTCCTTCATAATTACCCCAACATATATGCATTCTAGTTTGTTCAACATCTACATTAGATAATGCTGAGTTTAAGCATTCAATTTGTAGCTCTGCACGTTTAATAAACTCATCTTCAGATAAATTTTTAAAATTCATATGTCTTGCTAAAGCAAGGTCTGGGCAATCTAATTGGACTTGAATATCTGATTTTGTTATTAGCTCATATTCTTTAGCCATAATATTAGATAATTTATCCAAATATTCATCTTCGGTACTATAAAATTTATTTGGCATAAAAACATTTATCACGCCAGGTGATGCTGAGTTCATAAATGCATTTCGGTGATTTAATTTATCAAGTGAATTTTTAAAATTATTTATATCTTGTTGAAGAGATGTTTCATCTTTTACTTTTAATTCGTTTGTACAACATGGTCTGGTATAAGTTGGTGTGCCACCACTTTTAGCAATCTTTTCTTTGTATTCTGGAAAATCATCAAGATCAGCAGGTGCTCTTCTTTCGCTTTCACCTGAGAACCCATCAATTCTGTCTTTAATATATGTAGCGTAGCTAATTTTACTCATCTCTCCATCACTGACAAAATCAATTCCAACATCAAGTTGTTTCTTAACAATGCTTTGCACGTTATTTTTTAATACTTCATCAAAACTATTTTGACTAAATTTCTCTCCTTTATCTTTTGCAAATAAGAATTCTGAAAGTTCTTTTGATCTAGGAAGGCTTCCAACATGTGTTGTCAAAATATTAGACATTAAATTAACCTGTTTTTAATAAAATCTGTTTCCAGATCATAGTTTCATCATAGAGAACCCATTCATTTTTAATACCTCTTTCTCCAAATTCAACATGATTAATACCCATTATATAAATTTTCGAATTAGAGGCCTTTCCAAAAAAGCCATCTCCTTCATGTTTACCTACCATAGACCATCGAACTGAAGCTTTTTTAGGTTCATATTTTTCTTCAGTAAAAGCAATATGCTCGACTGAGAACAATGCGTTAGGAAAAGAATCTCTTAATTGTTTCCAAAATTTTATTACCTCATCTCTACCATAGTGAGTATTTCCTCCTGGTTGAAATTGCTGTATGGCTCTGTCATAACTATCTTTTATTGTTTTCTCTAAATTGATGTTCATAATAGAGGTTAAGATGTTTGCATATACTTCTCCGCAGTTACCAGATGCTAATACAGGAGATTTATAAATAGATTTAACAGGTGTATTTTCATCAAAGGGTTTACTAGCTTTTTCAGGACCACCTTCATCTTTAATAAGATTGCTTGCAAATTTCTTGGGGTCAATTCCAATTTGTCTCACAATTGCTCCTTGATCTCTCACAAGCCACTCATCATAAACTTGATTATTCATGCATGCACAATCAGCGATAGTTCGATAATACAGTTTTTTTCCTGTCGCTTTCCCATACATCCCATTAACAGAATGAGTTGAGGTTGATAAAATGCGATGCGATGAAAAATATCCCTCATCATCATTTCCTGTCCAAATTACATCTTCACCTAAAAGTGTTCTGTCGGGAAATAGTTTTTTACTAGCATATGTACTTTTAATTACTGGGTCTGCACCATAAATTACTCCAGATGGAGATCTTGTAGGTGTGGGGAGACTTACATTTGGAGTATCAGCATAATAATCTCTTATTGCTTCAACATCGTTTTTTTCCCAAATCTGATATGTGATCTTTAAAATATAATCAGGAAAATCTTTGAATTGTGCATCAAATCCTTTCATATAATTAATATTTAATTAGTTTGTCGTATTATAAATAAATTACCATCATGATCACTTATCTGTCTTACTGAACGAAGTGTATTTTTTGGAACAGAAAAAGTATCTTTTTCTTTAATTACAACTTTGTCTCCATCACAATCTATTTCCCATTCACCAGATAAACAATGATACACTTCTGATTTCTCCAGTTTGTATTCATGTATATGAGCACTCTTGCCGTTGAGAAGTGAAAGGCTAAAACCTGTTGCATGCGGTATATTAGGGGTAAAAGATTTATCATGAATTTGAAACTGATCAATGTAGTTGATAATTTTATTAGATTGATAGTGATCATCGTCGACAAAATATTTATCTTTATCATTAAATCGAATAACAAACTTTTCTATGTCTTCTGAAGAGTAATGATCGAAACTCTCTAATTCATTATCTTGTAGTGGCTGAATAATTTTAGTTTCATCTGTTATTTTCTGTTTCTCTGTGTCGATTAAAGAATTATCATTCATTAATACCATTCCAGATTCTTTTGCATCTTTTAAAAGTTTAGGTGTCCAAGTTATTACCCCTGGATCATTTTCACCAAGTACAACAAACATTAAAGCTTCTTCATCACTTATATTTTGAAAACCTCTAAACATGTTTGTAGGAAAAGAGGCAATATCTCCTTTTTTTAGTGTCACTTCTCCTTCTGTACCATCAACCCCCCAATAAAAACGCCAAGCACCTGAGTGAATTATAAAGACCTCTGCGGTAGTGTGACTATGTAATCCAGAACCGTTCATTGGCGCAGCACTTACTGCTCCAATATTAAAACCATGTTCTTCCGCTATTTTTACATTTTGTTTAGCATCTTCACTGACGCCAGGGCCTATAACTGAATAATTTTTCCTATCTTGATGGCCTTTTAGTTTTCCCTCAACAAATGGTATATTACTTGGAATAAGTTCATCAAATTTTGCTAATCTAGATGTAATATTAATTGACATATTGTAATGATCTTTTATTCATTTTTTTTGAATATTATTCAAAATAATGAATAAATCAATTGTTAATTATCAATACTGTTATTTAAATTAAATATGGCAAATAAGATACAAAACTTTGATACTAGTGAAAAAGATATTTCAAATATTATTCACTTAGATCTAGATCCAAAAATAAATATTGAAAACAAAATATACTTTAAAAATTTATTAAATAAAATTGCTGAGTGCTCTATAAAAGATTTAGAAGATAATCTTGCAAATTTATATCATACAGATGCAGAGTTTAATGGCTTTCATCCAATTAATGAAATTAAGGGAATTGAAGAAATAAAAAATAAATACTTAATACCTTTAAAGAAGGCATTCCCCGATCTCGAAAGAAGAAATAATCTAGTTATTGGTGGTGCATTTAGAGATAAAGTTTTTGTTTCTTTTGTAAGTCATTTAACTGGAACTTTCACAAATGAATGGTTAGGAGTAAAGCCAACAAATAAAACAATTTATCTTAGAACATGTGAAGCGCATCAGATTACAAATAATAAAATAATAAAATCCTATACATTAATTGATACAGTTGATTTTATTCGTCAGGCTGGTCATTGGCCTATTAACAAATCTCTTGGATTAGAGGGCATGTGGCCTAGTCCAATTACAGGTGATGGAGAAAATAATCAAAACTTAGATAAGGAATTGTCTCTCAAATCTTTAAATCAAGATTTGACTATGCAAAGAAGTTTAAATATTAAACCTGAGACTGAGCCAGGTCTATCAAAAGATCAAATAAGAGAAAAATTAATTAATCATCCTCAACAAGATTATTGGCATCCAAAAATGATGTGGTATGGACCAAGTGGTATAGGTACAGCTAGAGGTTTAGATGGTTTTGTTGATCATCACCAACTCCCATTTAGACTTACATTCAAGGATAGAGATTATTGGAAAATTGGTCATTATATTGAAATTGGAGATGGAAATTATTCGATGACTGGAGGTTGGCATAGTATCCAATGCATTCATGGTTCAAGTGATTGGCTAGGATATGAACCAACTCATAAAAAAATAACAATGAGAGTCATGGATTTTTATTTACATCATGAAGGGTTAATTAGAGAAAATTGGGTACCAATTGATATAGCCCATATATTAGATCAAATAGGTATTGATATTTTTAGATTAATTCATAAAAAATAACTATGGCAATCGAATATTTAAAAAAAGGTTTAGATGAAAAACAAAGAGTTGAAGATAATGATAAAGTAAAAAAAATTGTTGAGGAAACATTAAGGAAAATAGAATCAGAAGGTGATAAACATATTAGAGAGTTATCACAAAAATTTGATAACTATTCACCAGATAGTTTTCGACTAAGTGAAGATCAAATTAATGAATTGATTGGTGAAGTCTCTGATGATGATAAAGAAGATATTAAATTTGCTCAAAAACAAGTAAGGTCATTTGCTGAAGCACAATTAAAAACTTTAAATGAATTAGAGGTAGAAACGCATCCTGGTGTTATTCTTGGTCATAAGAATATACCTGTACAAGCAGTTGGTTGCTATGTACCTGCTGGTAAATTTCCAATGGTAGCTTCTGCACATATGTCTGTTGTTACTGCATCTGTTGCAGGAGTACCAAGAATTGTAGCCACTACTCCACCTTTTAAAGGCAAACCAAATCCTGCAGTTGTGACAGCAATGAAAATGGGTGGTGCTCATGAAATATATGTTTTAGGAGGAATGCAAGGAGTTGGTGCAATGGCAATTGGCACGGAAACTATTAAAGCTGTTGATATGCTTGTTGGACCTGGTAATGCATTTGTTGCTGAAGCAAAAAGACAACTATTTGGCAAAGTTGGTATTGATTTATTTGCTGGTCCAACTGAAACAATGGTTATTGCAGATGAGACAGTTGATGGTGAAATATGTGCAACAGACTTACTAGGACAAGCAGAACATGGATATAATTCTCCCGCTGTGATGATAACAAACTCTAGAAAACTTGCAGAAGAGACATTGAAAGAAATTGATAGAATTTTAGAAATCTTACCTACTAAAGAAACAGCAAGTACAAGTTGGAGAGATTATGGAGAAATGATTTTATGTGATACCTATGAGGAGATGTTATCTAAAGCAAATGAAATAGCTTCAGAGCATGTACAAGTTATGACAAAAAAAGATGATTGGTTTTTAGAAAATATGACATCTTATGGAGCTCTATTTTTGGGTGCTAGAACGAATGTTGCAAATGGTGATAAGGTAATAGGCACTAACCATACTTTACCAACAAAAAAAGCTGGTAGATACACTGGGGGTCTTTGGGTAGGTAAATATATTAAAACACATACATATCAAAAAATCACAACTGATGAGGCAGCAACAAAAATTGGTGAATATGGATCCAGGTTATCATACCTTGAAGGCTTTATTGGTCATGCTGAGCAATGTAATGTCAGAGTAAGAAGGTATGGTGGAGTTAACGTTGAGTATGGGAAACCCGCAAAAAAATTAAAAAATTAAATTTTGTTATTCTTTTTTAAAAAAGTTAAAACTTCATCTGCTAATTCTTCCGCCTTTTTCATTTGAGTATTCAGAATTATTTCAGGTGATTCAGGTTTTTCATAAATAGAATCAATTCCTGTAAAATTTTTTAATTTACCTGCTCTAGCTTTCTTATATAAACCTTTCGGATCTCGCTTTTCACATTCTTCAATTGTTGTGTTGATAAAAATTTCAATAAACTCATCTTTTTCTACTAAATCACGGGCCATTTTTCTTTCTGATTTAAATGGTGAAATGAAAGATACAATTGTGATTAATCCTGCATCAATCATTAATCTAGATACTTCTGAAATCCGTCTAATATTTTCAACACGATCTGTATCGGTGAAACCAAGATCTTTATTTAATCCGTGTCTTATATTGTCCCCGTCTAATAAATAGGTATGCTTTCCAATTTGATGAAGTTTTTGTTCAATTATATTTGCAATTGTAGATTTTCCTGAACCTGATAACCCAGTAAACCATAAAATACACGGACTTTGACCACTGATAGAAGATCTTAATTTTTTATTTATAGACATCTTTTGCCAAGCAATATTTGAAGCTCTTCTTAATTCATGATCAATTACACCTGCTCCCAAAGTCTGTTTAGTAAATTGATCTATTATTACAAAACTACCTAATCTTTTATTTTTTTGATAAGAATTAAATACAATATTCTTATTTAAAGCTACTTTGCAGTAAGCTATTTCATTTAAATTTAATTCTTTCGAAGCTAATTTATCAAATGAATTTACGTTTATTTTATGAACAAGATCAGTAATTTTACCAATTGTTTGTGAATTGATAAATCTAAAAATATAATTTCTTTCAGGTAACATTTTTTCTTTACTCATCCAAATTATATGAGAAGCAAATTGATCTGAGGTAAATAAATTATCTTTGTTAGTAGAACATATTAAGTTGCCTCTTGAAATATCAACCTCTTTACTCAATGTAAGGGTAACTGCTTGGTCTTTAAACGCAACTTCTTTTTGACCACTAGGAGTAAGTATTTTTTTTATTATGTTTTTTTCCCTACTAGGTAATATAAAAATTTCATCATCAATATTTATTTTTCCTGAAGAAATTGTGCCGCTATATCCTCTAAAATTTGATGATAATCTATTGACCCATTGTACTGGCATAGAAAAAAAATCATCTTCTGGTTCAATCAAGCTTATATCCTCAAGTTCTTCAATTAAAGTTTTACCATTATACCAAGGTATATTTTTATTTTTAGTAAATACATTTTCTCCATGTAAAGCTGAAATTGGAATAAATTTTTCTATTTTAAATTTAAATTGATTTGATATTTCTGTGAAAGATTTGACTATTTCTTCAAATTTATTTTGATTAAAATCAATTAAATCCATTTTATTTACAGTTACAATAATATTTTCAATTCCAAGTAAAGATAAGATAAATGTGTGTCTCTTTGTTTGATCTAATATCCCTTTTGAAGCATCTATTAATATAATTGCTACATCAGAATTTGATGCTCCTGTAGCCATATTTCTTGTGTACTCTTCGTGACCGGGCGTGTCGGCAAGAATAAACTTGCATTTTTCAGTCTCAAAATAACGATAGGCGACATCAATAGTTATTCCCTGTTCTCTTTCAGCTTGAAGTCCATCAATTAATAAAGCAAGATCAACTTTTTTTCCTTGTGTTCCATACTTCTCACTTTCTTTCTGAGTTTGGGTCAGCTGATCACTATAAATATTTTTAGAATCATACATAAGCCTACCAAGTAATGTAGATTTACCATCATCAACTGATCCACATGTTAATATTTTCAATTGTTTTTTGTTATTTTGTTTTTCGAAAAAAGCTTTCAAATCCATTAGAAATATCCTTCTTGTTTTTTTATTTCCATAGATCCAATTTGATCACTGTCAATCAATCTCCCTTGTCTTTCTGAGTATTTAGTTTCTAAAAGTTCAATAATGATTTCTTCTACATTAGTAGCTGCGGACTCCATAGCTGCTGTTAATGGATAACAACCTAATGTTCTAAATCTCACATTTTTTTGTTCTATTTTTTCATTCTGTTTGATTTCTAATCGATCATCATCAACCATAATCATCATGCCATCACGTTTGATAATTGGTCGAGTTTTAGCTAAATACAAAGGAACTATTGGTATTTTTTCTTGATAAATATATTGCCATATATCTAGCTCTGTCCAGTTCGATAGTGGAAATACCCTAACACTTTCATCAGTATTAATTTTTGTGTTAAATAAATTCCAAAGCTCTGGTTTTTGATTTTTAGGATCCCATCGATGATTTTTATCACGAAAAGAAAAAATTCTTTCTTTTGCTCTTGATTTTTCTTCATCTCGCCGTGCACCTCCAAATGCAGCATCAAATTTATATTTATCTAAAGCTTGTTTTAAAGCTTGTGTTTTCATTATATCTGTATGAATTTTTGAACCATTTTTAATTGGACTAATTTTATTACGTATTCCATCTTGATTTATATGCACTATTAAATCAAGGTTATATGTCTTAGCAATTTGATCTCTAAATAAAATCATTTCTTTAAATTTCCAAGTTGTGTCTATGTGCATTATTTTAAAAGGTATATTATTTGGTGCAAAAGCTTTTAGAGCTAGATGCAACATTACAGAAGAATCTTTACCAATTGAATAAAGCATTACTGGATTATCAAATTCAGCAACAACTTCTCTAATGATATGAATGCTTTCTGATTCTAACTTATCTATATGTGATAGTTTCATGCTAATCTATTTGAGATATATTTCCATAAGCTATAAAATAGGGATTTAAAATATTTTCTTTAGTATTGTAAAGAATTTCATCATTATCTATAGATCTTAATTTTCCCCCAGCTTCTTGTAAAATGATATGACCAGCTGCAATGTCCCATTCGGAAGTTGGTCCAAATCTAGGATAAATATCTGCTGTTCCTTCTGCCAAATGACAAAACTTAAGTGAGCTTCCAATTTTAATTAATTCAAAATTGGTAAATTTACTTTTAACCCATTCGTTGAATTCCGTATTTGAATGTGATCTACTACCAATTATTCTCGTAATTGAATAACTTTTTTTGACTACATTAATCTTTTCTAAATTATTTAGAGAGCTTAAATTTCTATTAGTATAAACTTTAAAAGAGCCATAATTTTTGTAGGCATAATACAAAACAGATTTTACTGGAGAATATATGATTCCAAAAACTGGTTTATTGTTTTCTATGAGTGAAATATTAATTGTAAATTCACCATTTCTATTTATAAATTCTTTTGTCCCATCTAGTGGATCAATAAGCCAATATTTTTTCCATTTTTTTCGAATGCCCCATGAAACTAGAGATTCTTCGCTCAATATAGGTATATTTGGTTCAAGAATTTTTAATCTAGTAACAATTAATTCATTAGAATTTATATCAGCCTCAGTAATTGGTGAACTATCTTCTTTAGTATCTACAGTGAAACCTTTATCATAAATTTTCATAATTTCTTTTCCTGAATCAATAGCTATATTCAAAAGTTCTAGAATTACTTGGTTGTTATTTAATTCCATTTTTTATTCAAATTAGAATATAATAAATATAAGAAATGTATAAAATGAAACCAACACAACCATATGCTCTTCCTATTTTTTTAGCAAAAAACATAAAGGCTAAAATAATAAAAGTTATAAATAGCATAAAAATTAAATCTTGTTTTGCTAAAACATTTGGCATTTCAAATGTACCAAAAAAAGAACTAATACCTAAGACTCCTAGTACATTATAAATATTCGATCCTAGTATATTTCCAAGAGCGAAATCTACCTTTTTCTTAAGTGCAGATATCACGCCTACTACTAATTCTGGAAGTGATGTACCTAATGCAATTATTGATAATCCAATTACTGTTTCTGAAACATTAAAATTGGAAGCAATATTTATTGAAGAACTTATTAGAAGATCTGAACCATATATTAAAAATATAACTCCTATTATAATTAAAAATACTGATAAAAATATGGAGTATTCACTTTTATTTATTTCTTCTAGATTTAAAGACTTTTTTTTCACTTGTGTATACATTATGAATGTCAATAAAATGACTGAGAATATTCCAAAAATAAAATTAAAATATAAAAAATTCATAAGAATAAGAACCAGTCCCAAAGCAATATTTATAAGAGCTTGATTGATTTGGTTTTTAGTAATGTTGGATATTGGCAAAATTATTGTAGTTGCTGCCATAACCAATATTAAGTTAGCGATGTTACTTCCAACTACTGCTCCAAGAGCTAAATCTGCATGATTGTTTAGAACTGCATTTATACTACTTGCTAATTCAGGAAGTGAGGTTCCACCAGCTACTATGACTACTCCTATTGCAAAAAGAGATATATTTAATTTACGACCAAAACTAACTGATCCTCTTATAACAATCTCAGCTCCCAGAACTAGAATAGACAGTCCAATAATTAAAAAAAATATATCCACTAAAATTTATTAATCTTTTATGGTAGTTACATAATTATTAAAGAAATATAAACTTATTAATTTTAATTATGGAAAATAGTGAAAATTTTGACTTTATTATTATAGGAGCTGGAACTGCTGGATGTATATTAGCCAATAGGTTGTCAAAAGATAAAAATATAAATGTTCTGTTAATTGAAGCAGGTGGGCCAGATCGTAACCCTTGGATACATATACCAGGCGGATATTTCAAAACCATGCATAATCCAAAAACAGATTGGTGCTTTAACACAGAAAGTGAAAAATTTTGTAATAACAGAAAAATGCTTTTTCCAAGAGGCAAAACACTTGGTGGGAGCTCATCTATTAATGGAATGTTATATATAAGGGGGCATGCAAGTGATTATGATTATTGGCGACAGCTTGGAAATTTTGGGTGGTCTTGGAGCGATGTTCTACCTTATTTTAAAAAATCTGAAGATTATGAGTTAGGTGGTAACGAATTTCACGGAGCAGGGGGACCTATAAAGGTTGAACAAATTAAATGTAAATTTAAGGTACTTGATCTATTTTTAGAAGCGTCGCAAGAATTTGGTTTTAAAAAAACAGATGATTTTAACAATGGCGATAATGAAGGTATTGGATATTTTCCTTATACAACAAAAAATGGCTTTAGGTGTAGTGCTGCTGTTGGATATTTAAACCCAATTAAAAATAGAAAAAATCTAAAAATTATAACAAATGCACATGTTAAAAAAATTATATTTAAGAATAAAAAAGCAAAAAATGTAAATTTTTTTAAGGATAATATTTCTTATTCTTACTCAGCAAATAAAGAAATAATCTTGAGTGCTGGCTCAATTGGATCACCTCATATTTTACAAGCTTCAGGAGTAGGTCCAGGGGGGCTTTTAAAATCAAATGGGATAGAGGTTTTAAATAATCTCAATGGCGTGGGTAGTAATTTAATAGATCATTTAATGCTCAGGCCTGTTTATAAAATAAAAAATCTTGAAACACTTAATGACATTTATCATAGTCTTCCTAAAAGAATCTTATCCGCTTTAAATTTTTTAATTTATAGAAAAGGACCTTTAACTGTTGGAGCTAGTTATTTGTGTGGTTTTATTAAAAGTGACTCCTATTTAGAATACCCGAATTTACAATTTCATATATCTCCAGCAAGTACTGATCTACTTGGTAAAGCAAAACTCCATAAATTTCCAGCGTTTACTCCAACAATCACAAATATTAAACCAACAAGTAGAGGTTCTGTTGAATTACAATCTCAAGATACAAGAGTAAATCCAAAAATTAAAATGAATTATTTATCTACTGAAGAAGATAGGGTAATAGCAGCAAAATCTATTAGAATTGTTAGAAAAATTATTTTAGATTCCAAAGCATACAAGAAATATGAACCTGAGGAACTAAGACCAGGTATAGAATTTAAAGATGATGATTCGTTAGCAAGAGAAGCGGGAAAATTTGCAAATACTATATTTCATCCTGTTGGTACATGTAAAATGGGAATAGATAAAAATGCAGTTGTTGACGAAAAACTTAAAGTTATAGGTTTAGAAAATCTAAGAATAGTAGATGCATCAATTATGCCAAGTATTACATCTGGTAATACTAATGCTCCTACAATGATGATTGCTGAAAAGGCTTCTGATATGATTCTTAAAGAAATATATAATTATTGAACTACAGTATCTTCACGATTAATACCAGCTACCTCCACTGGAGATTTCATTGCATCTCTTCTGAATGGTTCTCCAAGTTCTTGGTTCAGCATTACTTCTATAAAAGTAGTGGTACCTTGCATTTGTTCTATACATGAGAGCTTAAGCGCATCAGTTAACTCTTCTGGAGTATTCACTCTTACTCCCTTAAATCCACAAGCCTCAGCAATTTTTGCATAATTTAATTTAGGATCAAGTTCAGTGCCAACAAAATTATTATTATACCAAAGTGTGGTGTTTCTTTTTTCTGCACCCCATTGATAATTTCTAAAAATAATCATAGTTATGTTTGGCCACCCATCTCTATTACAAGATGTCATTTCACTCATACTAATTCCAAATGCACCATCTCCCGCGAATCCTACTACAGGAGTGTCAGGACAACCGATTTTTGCTCCAATAACTGAAGGAAAACCATATCCACAAGGTCCAAATAAACCAGGAGCTAAGTATTTTCTTCCATTTTCAAATGAAGGATATGCGTTTCCAATTGCGCAATTATTTCCAATATCACTTGATATAATTGCTTCTTCAGGTAAACCAGCCTGAATAGCTCTCCATGCCATTCGCGGAGACATTTTTTCAGGCTCTCTATCTCTTGAATCTTTATTCCAAGATGTTCCAGGGTCATCATCTTCATGATCCAAGCTAGTTAGTGTCTGCAACCAAGATGATTTAGTTTTATGTATTAATTCTTCTCTTTCTTTTCTATTATTGTTTCCTGCGTCTCTTGAAAGTTTATCAAATATTTGCTGAGCAACAAGTTTTGCATCGCCACATATACCAATACTTATTTTTTTTGTTAAACCAATTCGATCAGAATTAATATCAACTTGAATTACTTGAGCTTTTTTAGGCCAATAGTCAATGCCATAACCAGGAAGTGTTGAAAAGGGATTTAGTCTTGTACCTAGTGCTAAAACAACATCAGCTTTTGATATAATTTCCATAGCAGCCTTTGATCCATTATAGCCAAGTGGTCCAACAGCGAGTGGATGTTTACCAGGAAAACTATCATTGTGTTGGTAACCGCAAGCTACGGGTGCACTTAATTTTTCAGCAAGGTTTTTACAATCGTTTATAGCATCTGATAAAATTACTCCTGCGCCTGACAAAATTACTGGAAATTTAGCATTAGAAAGCAATGATGCTGCTTTTTTGATAGCATCGGATCCTCCAGATGGTTTTTCAAATGTGATTATTGGTGGAATTTCAATATCAATTACCTGTGTCCAAAAATCTCTTGGAATATTCAATTGCGCAGGAGCCGATCCTTTTATTGCTTTAGAAATTACTCTATTTAAAACCTCTGCAACTCTTGAAGGGTCTCGCACCTCCTCTTGATAACAAACCATATCTTTAAATAAATTCATTTGCTCTACTTCTTGAAAACCACCCTGACCCATTGTTTTATTGGCAGCTTGAGGAGTAACAAGCAACATTGGAGTATGATTCCAATATGCTGTTTTAATAGGAGTTACTAAACCTGTGATACCCGGTCCATTTTGGGCAATACACATTGCGATTTTGCCAGTTGACCTTGTATATCCGTCAGCCATTATCCCACCATTAGACTCGTGCGCTACATCCCAAAATGTAATGCCGGCCTTAGGGAATAAGTCTGAGATAGGCATAAATGCAGACCCAATGATACCAAAGGCATTTTGTATACCATGCTTTTGTAATACTTTAACAAAAGCTTCTTCAGTTGTCATTTTTGCCATATTATTTCCCTTAAATTTTCTTAATCCCTATATTAAATTATACAATAAATAAAATAATAATGATTTCATTACTATATTAAAGTTAATATATTAAACTGTATTTAGAGAATAATTGACTTTTTTACGACTGTTAAAATGACGCTTCAGGGACAAGAAATAATTAGAACAACTTCTAAAACGTTACCAAATCAACCTGGTGTTTATCAAATGGAGGATGATAAAGGTAATATACTGTACATTGGAAAGGCAAAAAATTTATCTAATAGAGTTAAAAATTATTTATCAATTAATAATTTGACTAGAAGAATTCAAAGAATGGTAAGTTTAACCAGTTCAATGAATTTTTATGTTACAAATACTGAGTTAGAAGCAATAATTTTAGAATGCAATTTAATAAAAAAATATAAACCAAGGTTCAATATATTACTAAGAGATGATAAATCATTTCCATATATTTTTATTTCTTCAGAACACGACTTTCCTAGAATTGAAAAACACAGAGGTGCACAATATAAAAAGGGAAGATATTATGGGCCATTTGCTAGTCCAGATGCCGTAAATAGAACTATAAATACTTTACAAAGAATATTTTTACTTAGGTCTTGCACAGACAAAGAGGTCGCTTCAGGTCAAAAGCTATGTTTTAATTATTATCTCAAAAGGTGCTCTGGTCCATGTGGAGGTAAAATAACAAAAGAGGACTATGCTAAGTTGATTGAATCAGCTGATGATTTTTTAAGTAGTGGTAATTCGGAAAAAATTCAAAAAAAATTTGAAGATCAAATGTATTTTGCATCTAAAAATAAAAACTTTGAATTAGCTGCATCGTTGAGAGACAGATTGAAAGCATTGAAACATATTGCTCAAAATAATTCTATAAAAATTAAGGATATTAAAGATGCAGATATTTTTGCTATAGACACTAGAGAAGGAAAAACTTGTATTTATGGGAGTTTTTTTAGAAATAATACCTCTTACGGTGGTAAAGCTTTTTTTCCTGATCATGATCAATTAGCTGATAAGATAGAAATTATGATAGGTTTTCTAAATATATTTTACGCTGAAAAAAAAATACCAAGAGTGATAATTACAAATACAGATATAGATAAAACTAATAGTTTTATGATTTTAGGTAAAAATTTTGAAAATACAAAAATTGTAAATCCAAAAAAAGGGCCAAAAAAAAATCTTTTAAAATTTGCAGAAAAAAATTCTCGTATTAATTTAGATTTAAAACTAAATAAATTAAAATCTTTTGACAACTTTATTAATGAAATAAAAAAAATATTTCAAATTAAAAAAGATATTAATAAAATAGAAGCTTTTGACAATAGTCATACTTTTGGAAAGTATCCAGTTGGAGTAATGATAGCTTATAACAATAATGGTTTTTTAAAATCAAACTATCGAAAATTTAATATAAAATTTAATTTAGAGGATAATAAAAATAAAGTTGATGACTATTATATGATGAAAGAAATGTTGATTAGAAGATTTGGAAATAGCAAGTTCAAAAATGAAATTGATCTTCCTGATTTATTATTAATAGATGGTGGTAGAGGTCAATATAATTCTGCTAAAAAAGCTATTGAAGATCTGCAAATAAATATTCCTATTATTGCAATGGCAAAAGGGTTAGATCGAGATTCTGGTAGAGAAATACTAATTCACGATAAATACACACATAGATTAAATCATAACAACTTGCTACTTCATTTTTTACAAAATATTAGAGATGAAGTACATAGATTTGCTATAACAACACATAGAAGTAAAAGGTATAAAATGAGTATTAAATCTGTATTTGATGATTTAAAAGGGATTGGGCCAGAAAGGAAAAAAATCTTAAAAAAACATTTTGGTTCAGTTGAACAATTAAAACTTGCCAGTTTGAAAGAGTTAAAAGAAATTAAATCAATCCCTGAAAATATACTCAAGAGAATTTATGAATATTTTCATAGCGTTTAAAAAATACTTAATTTAGATATATAAATACAATGAATCTATCAAATGTATTAACTTTAATTAGGATCGCTGTAATTCCAATAATTGTTATTTGTATATATCTTAAGAGCCCTTTTTTTGGTTGGATAGCATTTGTATTATTCTGCTTAGCAAGTATTACAGATTATTTTGATGGGTATTTAGCTAGGTTAAGAAATGAAGTGACAAATTTTGGAACCTTTTTAGATCCAATAGCTGATAAACTTTTGGTTGCTTCAGTGATACTAATTTTAACATCAAAAGGTATTATTGCTAATTGGGAAACTATACCTGCTTTAATAATTCTTCTAAGGGAGATTACAGTATCTGGTTTAAGAGAATATTTAGCAGGAATAAAAATAAGCATACCAGTTTCAAGAATTGCAAAATTAAAAACACTATTACAATTATTTGCTCTTGCCATTTTAATATTATCTGAAAGCATCTATAATATTTCTCTTATAATATTTATTGGAAAATTATTTTTATGGATTGCTGGATTATTAACACTGTATACCGCATATGATTATATAAAGGCTTCAATAAAACATTTCTAAAATGAAAATAAAATATTTTGCTTGGATTAAAGATATAACAAAAAAAGATGTCGAGATACTGAATTCAAATTATCCAAAAAATATAGAAGAATTAAAAAAATATTTAACTTTGATGTATCCATCTTTAGAAAAACATATTTCCAAAGATATTTTACGCTATGCTATAAATATGGAATACAATTCTAAAAACCCATCTTTACAAGAAAATGATGAAATTGCGGTTTTTCCACCAGTGAGTGGAGGGTGATGATTAAAATACAGAAAAAAGATTTTAATGTAGAAAATGAGATAAAGACAATAAAAGATAAGTATTCTAGCATAGGTGCAGTAAATGTATTTATTGGCTTTGTTAGAGATTATAATGACAAAAGGGATGTTAAGTTTTTAGAGTTAGAAGTATATGAGCAAATGGCTATCAAAGAATTATCGAAAATACAACAAAGAGCAATAAAAAAATTCAAATTAATAGATAGTTTAATTATTCATCGATATGGTAAATTATATGTAAACGATAAAATTGTTTTGGTTGTATGCTTTTCAGTTAATAGAAAAAATAGTTTTGAAGCAACAAAATTTATTATGGATTATTTAAAAAAAGATGCTCCATTTTGGAAAAAAGAAACATATGATTTTGGATCAAATTGGATTTAAAATATTAGTTAGAGTTAGTAACTAAAGCTCTATAATCTTTCATGAATTGATATGTGGTTGTATTATCACCTGTTTTAAAATTCAGATTATCAATTGATTTTACTGGTGTTATCTCTGCAGCAGTTCCAGTTAAAAATACTTCATCATAGTTTTTCAATTCATCTGGTTTTATATGACGTTCAATTAAATTAAACCCTTGGTCTTTAACCATACTTATTACTGTCTGACGCGTGATTCCATTGAGAAAGCAGTCCGGAATTGGAGTATGAATTTCTTTTCCTTTTATTAAAAAAATATTTGAGCTTGTTGCTTCTGCAACGTAACCTCTATAATCAAGCATTAAGGCTTCATTAAAACCTTTCTCTTCTGCAAAAGATTTAGAAAGAGTACATATTAAATAAGGTCCAGATGCTTTAGCTTCAAAAGGTATAGATTCTGGTGAAGGTCTTTTCCAAGGTGATGTAATTAATGTCAAGCCATGCTTTATATCTTCTAGTTTGTAATAAGTGGTCCAATCATCCCAAACTGCAATAGAAACATGAACATCAGAATTTGATGTTGATAAGCCCATTAATTTTCCACCTCTCCATGCGAATGGTCTTACATAACAATCTTTGAAATTCATTTTTAATATTAATTCATTTTTCGCAATATTAATTTCGTTATGAGTATAGGGAATTTTGATTCCTATAGTTTCTGCTGATTTAAACAGTCTTTTTGTGTGTTCATCGCTCTTAAATATTTTACCATTATATGCTCTTTCACCCTCAAAAACAGCACTTGCATAATGAAGTCCTTGACCAATTACATGTGTTTTAGCTTTTTTCCATTCGACAAGTTTCCCATCATACCAAATCCAACCGTCTCTATCTTCAAATGTTTTAAGCATAAATTAATTATTTATATTTTTTAAATGACAATTGACTATCAGTGATGCATAATTAAGTCAATATGACTGACCTAAAAAAATTGTTAACTCCTCTATTTTTAAATGAAAATGAGATTAGAAAAATAATAGAATTAATGTTTTTTTCCTACAGAGATTTTACATCCGGGCCTGATAAAGTACTTGAAAAAATAAACTTTGGAAGAGCTCACCATCGAGTAATCTACTTTGTTAAAAAAAGTAATAATCTAACAATTAAGGAATTACTATCAATTTTGCAAATTACAAAGCAAAGTTTATCAAGAGTACTTAATCAATTAGTAAAAGAAGGTTATATAGTTTTATCAACTGGTGAGGATAAAAGAACAAAAAAACTATCACTTTCAAAAAAAGGTGAGCAATTAGAAAAAAAACTTTCTGAGATACAAATATTAAAAATATATAATGTTATTAAAAATTTTGATGAAAATGATATTAACGGTTTTAAAAAAGTTTTATTTCAAATGGTGGATATTAAAAATCAAAAAAAATTTAATGAAATAAATTAATTGATGAAAAAAAATATACTGTTTGTAGATGACGATCAAAGATTAAGAGAGTTATTAAAAGATTATTTAGAAGAAAAAAAATTCGAAGTTTATCTTTGTGAAGATTTTTTAGAAGCCAAAGAAATTTTAACCTTTATATTTTTTGACTTGGTAATTCTTGATAGAATGATGCCTTCGGGAGATGGTATAAATTTAATTAAATTTGTAAAAGATATCTCTAACTCACCTGTGATTATGTTAACAGCTATGGGGGAGAATCAAAATAAAATAGAAGGATTAAAAATTGGAGCAGATGATTATTTAGCAAAACCCTTTGAACCTGAAGAACTATACTTACGAGTTCTTAAATTACTAAATTTATACAATACTAAACTGAAAGGAAAACAAAACATAAAATTTGGTGGATTTGAATTTGACACAACTGTATTAGAACTAAAAAGGAATAATAATATTATTTATCTTACGGAAAGTGAAAATGATTTATTATTAAAATTAATTAATAAGAGAAATGAAATTGTTCTAAGGGAAGAATTAGCAGAGCAAGAATTTGACGAGTCAGAATTAAGAAAAATAGATGTAAGAATTACTAGATTAAGACAAAAAATTGAACAAAATCCTAAACAACCTCAGTTCATTAAAACAATTAGAGGTAAAGGCTATAAACTAGTTTGTGATGTTTAAAAGAATTGTTCCTTCAACTTTAATTGGTCGTTCTATTATAATTATTTTTTTACCTATTATAATATTAGTTTTAATTACTAGTTTAATTTTTTATCAGACTTCATGGAATATTATTTCTAAAAGATTAGCTGAGTCTGTGGTAGCGGATATTAATGTTTTAGTAAAACTTATAGAAGATGATTTAGGTCAATATGCACAGCAAATTTCAAAAGAAGATTTTAAAATGATCATTAATATTACTAAAGAAAAAAGTATTGATAATTTACCTGCAGAAAAAAATAGGGGTATTTTGTCTGAAAGATTAGAACAATCACTCAAAAATTTGAATCGACCATTTGTTTATGACTTAAACAATTTAGAAAAAGGTGCTTTGATTATAATACAGCTTGATAAAGATTTGCTGACTATAAATGTAAATAAAGATAGGCTGATAAGTGAAAGTGCTTTTGTATTTTTACTTTGGATGATTTTTGCTTCAATAATTCTATTTTTTACTTCTTATTTTTTTATGAATAGACAACTAAAACCTCTAAAAAGACTGGCAATAATTGCAGAAACTTTTGGAAGAGGATTAAACGCTCCTGAATTAAAAAGTGTAGGAGCCTATGAGATTAGACAAACATCTCAGGCATTTAATCGAATGAGAACTAGAATAAAAAGATTTTTAAATCAAAGAACTGAAATGCTTGCAGGTGTAAGTCATGATTTAAGAACACCCTTAACAAGAATGAAATTACAAATTTCTTTTTTAAAAGATAAAAAAGCTAAGTCAGAATTAGAAATAGATATAAATGAAATGACTGCAATGTTGGATAGTTATGTCAGCTTTGTAAAAACAGAATCTCCGGAGACAATTGAAAACATAAATGTTAATGAATTAATTAAAGATTGTGTTAAAAATATTGATAAATCGACTTACAAAATTAAAATTTTTGAAAAAAATTTTATTCGCACATCCGGAAGACCAATTCAATTAAAAAGAGCTTTTCAGAATATAATTGATAATTCAAAAAGATATGGAGATAAAATTCATATTAATATTTATTTAAATGATGTTGACTGTATTGTTGAAATTAATGATAACGGGATGGGTATTCCCAAAGATAAGTATGAGGATGTATTTAAACCTTTCTTTACACTTGATCCATCTAGAAATAAGTTAAAAGGTGAAAGTGGTTTAGGACTTACAATAACAAGAGACATAATAAGATCACATGGTGGTGAAATTAAATTGGATGAGTCTGTATTAGGTGGATTAAAATTAACTGTTATATTGCCTTTATAATTAATATAATTTTATTCCGTTTTTTAATTTTTTCTCTGGGAATACTAAAATTGGTTCATTTTGATTATCAGGAACACCTAGAACAAGCACTTCTGATGTAATTTTCCCAATTTGCTTTGGTTGAAAATTGACAACCGCTATTACTTGTTTGTTAATTAAATCATTACATGTATAGTTGGATCTTAGTTGTGCAGAACTTTTTTTAATACCTATTTCATTACCAAAATTAATTTTTAATATTATTGATGGTTTTTTTAATTGATCATATTCATATGCTTCAACTATAGTACCAAGTCTGATATCAACTTTTTCAAACTCTTTGTAATGTATAAAATTTTGAGAGCTCATTAAAATTTTACAAATTTTTCAATATTGTTTAAATATTTATCTAAAACACTCATTGTTTTTTCTAAACTTTCATTTTCATCATTAAACCAAGTAAATAGGGTTATATAATAAAGCGCAAAAATAATTTTAATTTTTAAAACACCCTGAATACCACTAGGATTAATATTTGCAAAAGTAGCAATTAAAATTTTGCTTTCAATTAATTTAGGAATAAGTTTTAATACTCCTTGTGGTCTATACATAAAATGATTAATAATATTTTTTACAGAAGTTCTATATATATTTAATATATCATAACGTGCCATCATAATTTCAAATAACATATCTCTCTGTGATGACTTTTCTATATTAACAAGGTTTTTTTTTAATTGAAAATCAAAGAAGTCATTTATATTTAAGATTAAATCAATTTTGTTATTCATATTTGGCATTTTACTATTAGATAAAAAATTTTTAAGATTTATGTCTCTTAATTTTTTTTTCTCTAAATATTGTAAAGTTTTTTTTGCTAGAGATATTTTATTTTGATTCACTTACCTTCACCTTGTTGTTTTGCTCTTGTGTATGCTGCCTTAAAAACTTGATTAAAGATATTATCAACCTTATTTATTTTCATTTTCTTGATTCCTGCTTCGGTTGTACCTCCTTTAGTTGCAACAGTTTGAACCATTTTTTCAGCAGAAATATTATTAGAGTTTAGTAAATTCAAAGAACCTCTAAAAGTTTCATTAATTAAAATTTTAGCTATGTTTTTTGGAAAACCTAAATTAATTGCAGATTTTTCCATAATATCTATTAGTTGAAATATGAAACCGGGACCACTCCCTGATACTGCTGTTGCTTTGTCTATAAAAGTTTCACTATTAAAAAAAATAGTTTTGCCACTCAAAGAGAACAATTTATCAATCTCTTTAATTTCTTTTTTTTTAATATATTTGTTCGTATAAATGCAATGAACGCCCTCTCCTATTAACGCAGGCATGTTTGGCATTACTCTTACAATTTTGTTAATATTTAATAAATTTTTTTTATAAATTTCTGTTTTTTTGCCAGCTATTACACTTATTGCTATAGATTTTTTATTAAAATTTTCATTTTTTAATTCTTTAAAAACATTTGTTAAGTCAAGAGGTCGAGTTGCAAATATTATATAATCAAGATTGTTTTTATTATCTATATCATTAATTGATTTAAAAAATTTTATCTTCTTATTTCTATTTCTTTTTTTAAGAATTGAATATTTTTTTTTATCTATAACGCTGATGGTATAATTCTTAGAGTTAGACCATCCAGACATTAAAGAGCCTCCCATATGACCGCATCCAATTAATAAGATATTTTTCATATATCTATAATATAGCAGTTTTATTATAAAAATTAAGCTCTACCAATAACTTCAAAATTAGAAAATTTTATAGCTTCTTTAGGAGGAATATCATCAAAGAGAACTTGCTGAAAGCTTGGATAAAATTTTTCACATTCATAAATTCCAATATCAACAAGATCTTCAAATTTTTTGTGCAATGTTTCTGTTGAGTTATTTGATAATAAAGTATGTCTGAAAGCTGGAATACCATTTTTACTTGTTATATCGAAATGCCCAATCCATAAGTTCTCATTTATAAGTCCTAGTAGTTCATACGCTTTATTGAGTTTAGTTTCAGGAAACTTAATATCAAAAGTTATTGAAAAACTTAGTGCATTGATATTTTCAGACCATGTAAAATATAATCTGTAAGCGCACCAATGGGATGCTATCTCAGCAACCAATTCATGATCAGCAGCTCTACTAAAATTCCATTTTTTTTGATGAATAACATCTTCAACGATATCTATGGGATTTAACAATATATTCTCATTTTCCATACACTATGTAGTCATGGCACATAAAATTAGTACTATATATTGATTACTAGATTGGACTCGTATTTTGCAAGGCAAAATCTATAAAAAATGTGAATTAATTGAGGATTCCTACCTTTTTGATTTCTTTTTAATAGTTTTTTTCTTTTTGACTGTCTTTTTCTTAGATTTTATTGATCTTGCAGATGTTTTTTTTAATTTTTCATTTTCCATCATAACTTTTTGCACCATTTTTTTCAGTGCCTCAAATTCATCTTTTTTAACGAGGTTCATTTTTTTTATTATTTTGTTAACCCGTAAAGATACAATTGTTTCAATCTCCTCTTTGATACCTGAAAAAGTGCTCATAGCATCAACTGCAAATTTTGATAAATCGGAAAGTATTTTGTTTCTATCAACCATGCTATAATATTAAATATAGATAAATGAATTTTATTCAACCATCAATAGATCCTGCCATCTTTTCTATCGGTTTCATTGAGATAAGATGGTACAGTTTAGCATATATCTTAGGTTTTCTATTAGGGATTTATATTATTAAAAGATTAAATGCAATTTATGGTAATCAATACAGTAATAAAAATCTAGATAGCTTTCTTATTTGGGCAGTATTCGGTGTAATTATAGGAGGACGAACAGGTTATGTTATTTTTTATCAATTTAATAAATTTTTAACTAATCCTTTTTACCTGTTTGAAATTTGGAATGGAGGTATGTCATTTCATGGTGGATTGACCGGTATAATCATAAGTACCTTAATATTTGCAAAAATTAATGGAAAAAGTTTTTTCTACCTATCTGATTTAGTTTCAATTGTTGCTCCTATTGGATTATTCTTAGGAAGAATTGCAAACTTTATTAATACAGAGCTTATAGGTAGACCAACCGATTTTTATATATCAGTTATTTATCCATCAATAGATAATATACCAAGACATCCTTCACAAATATATGAAGCTATTCTTGAGGGAATTATTTTGTTTCTAATATTATTAATCTATTTTTATAGGATAAAAAATACAAAATTTATGGTGTAATTAGCGGTCTATTTTTAGTATTTTACTCCATATTTAGATTTTTAATTGAATACATCAGAGAACCAGATTTGCACCTAGGATTATTTTTTAATTTTATTTCAATGGGTCAAATACTATGTATACCTTTTTTTATTTTTGGAATATTGATAATTCAAAATGTTAAGCAAAAGAAAAATTAATAAAATAAAACTTCTTAACAATAAAAAAGATTTTCGTTTGGATAAATTTATAGAATTGGCTCTTTTCTCACGTAATGGTTATTACTTAAGAAAAAAACCCATAGGGAGAAAATTTGACTTTATTACATCTCCAGAGATTTCACAAATGTTTGGAGAAATTATAGGTGTGTATTTACTTTATAATTGGAAAGAAAAAATTAACTCAAAATTTAATTTAATTGAATTAGGTCCAGGGAATGGAACCTTGTTTAAAGATATAGAGAGAACAGCACAGATATTTCCTAACTTTTTTAAAAATGCTGATGTTAATTTTATAGAAATTAATAAAGAATTAAGAGAAATACAAAAAAAGAATTTAAAATATTTTAGACAATCAAAAATTAAATGGTCTAAAACTTTAAATTTCAGATCCAAATTGCCTTCAATAATATATTCAAATGAATTTTTTGACTGTTTTCCAGTTAGGCAATTTTTGAATGTTAATAATCATTGGTTTGAAAGATATGTAAAATTTAATGAAATTGAAAATAAATATTATTCTATAAATAAACGAGTAATTAGTAAAAAAATATTAGACTATTTAAATAAATTAAAAAAACAAAATATTTATGAAGTTTCTTATTCAAGGAATAAATACTTTGAGCAAATTTGTAAATATCTAAAAAAAAATAGAGGTATTTGTATTTTAATCGATTATGGATATTATAAAAAATTAAAAAACTTTACATTACAAGCAATATATAATCATAAAAAAACCAGTATATTTGAAAATATAGGCCAACAAGACATTTCAAGTCATGTAAATTTCAATGAATTAATTGAAATAGCAAAACAAAATAAATTACAAATCAACGAATTTGTTACACAAAGAGATTTTTTAATAAAATATGGAATACTAGAACGAAAGAAAAAATTGCTAACTAAAAATTCAAATTTAAATAAAAATTTATTAGATGAAGAAGTGGATAGATTAATTAATAGTGAAAGGATGGGAAACTTATTTAAATGTCTTATTGTTTCTAACTTATGATTTCTAAAAATTATTTTACACATGCAAACATTAAATCTTTTGTTAAAGCTGGTTTTTTTACTAGAAAAGGTGGAGTATCAAAAAAAGAAAACTATTCATTGAACTGTAGTTTAAACAGCAAAGATACTAAAGTAAATGTAAATAAAAATATTGATATTTGTCTAAAAAATTTAAATATCAAAAAGAAAATTAAATTTATTAGCCAAATACACTCCAACAAGATTGTAGAAATTAATAAAAAAAATATAGATAAAAAATATTCTGGAGATGGGTTAATTACAAGCAATAAGCAAATAGCTTTAGGAGTTTTAACTGCAGATTGTTGTCCGATTTTTATTTTTGATAAAAATAGAAAATATATTTGCGCTCTTCATTCAGGTTGGAAAGGGGCATTAAAAAATATAGCTGCTAAAGGTATAGGATATTTTGTTAAACAAAAAATAATTAAAAAAAATATTGTGGTTCTTATTGGTCCTTGTTTGAGCTTTAAAAACTTTGAAGTATCAAAAGACTTTAAAAGTAAGTTTATAAGCAAAAATAAAAAATACTCTATTTTCTTCAAACACAAAAATAAAGACAAAGATTTATTTAATTTAAGAAGATTGATTAACTATCAATTTAAGGAATTGGGTATTAAAAATATATATAATATTAACAAAGATACCTTCACAAATAAGAGAGTTTTTTTTTAGCCATCGAAGGGAGTCACAAAAATTTAGAGATACTGGAAGAATGCTCAATATCATTGCATTTAATGATTAATTTTGGTTGATCTATTATTATTCTAATGTAGTAATTAATTTGATTATATGAAAATAATCGCCTGTAATAGTAGCAAATCCCTATCAGAAAAAATTTCTAAACATATTAATGTGCCGTTAGCAGATGCCTCTGTTAGAACTTTTAATGATAGAGAAATATTTGTAGAAATAAATGAAAATATTAGAGGTGAAGATGTGTTTATTATACAATCTACATCACATCCGGCTAATGACCATTTAATGGAACTTTTAATTACAATAGATGCTGCAAGAAGGGGGTCAGCAAAAAGGATTACTGCTGTTATCCCATATTATGGATATGCAAGACAAGATAGAAAGACAGGACCTAGAACACCAATCACTGCTAAACTTGTAGCAAATTTAATTACATCTTCGGGCGCTGATAGAGTTTTAACAATGGATTTACATGCTGGTCAAATTCAAGGTTTTTTTGACATTCCTTTAGATAATATTTTTTCTGTAAGACCGATAATCGATGATGTTAAAGAAAAATTTTATGGAAACAAAGATTTAGTTGTTACTTCTCCTGATGTTGGTGGTGTTGTTAGAGCTAGAGCTTTTGCTAAAAGATTAGAGGCTGGACTGGCAATTGCCGACAAAAGAAGGGAAAAAGCTGGTGAGTCTGAAGTAATGAATATCATCGGGGATGTAAAAGATAAAACTTGTATCTTACTAGATGATATAGCTGATTCTGCAGGCACGTTATGCAACGCTGCAGAGGCTCTGAGTAAAAATGGAGCTAAAGAAATTTATTCTTATATCGTTCATGGTGTACTATCTGGGGATGCGCTAAAAAAGATTGAAAATTCAAGCATAAAAGAATTGGTTTTAACAGATACAATAGAGCCTTCTAAAGAGGTAAAAAGCACAAAAAACATTAGACATATTAGTATTGCTCCTTTAATGGGTGATGCGATTAAAAGGATTAACACTGATACTTCAGTGTCCGCCCTTTTCGATTAAAACATTTATTTTATGAGTGATTTTAAAGCAATTGAAAGAAATAAAGATATTGGTTCAAACCACAGTCTTTTAACAAGAGGATTAGTTCCTGGTATTATATATGGTAAAGGAACTGAGCCTAAGAAAATTGCTCTAGAAGATAAAATACTAAAAAAATTAATGGGTACTGGTTCTTTTTATTCAACAATTATCGATCTTGATGTCGATGGAAAGAAAGAAAAAATACTTCCCAAACAATTACAATATCATCCTGTAAGTGATCAACTTATACATTTTGATTTTCTAAGAGTACAAGAAAATACAAAAGTAAACGTTGAAGTTCCTGTTGAATTTTTAAATCAAGATAAATGTCCTGGTTTGAAAAAAGGTGGAGTTTTAAATACTGTTAGAAGACTTGTTGAACTAACGTGTAATGCAAATAATATACCTAACAAACTAGAATTTGATTTAATTGAAAGTGAAATAGGTGATGCAGTAAAGATTAGTAATATTCAACTACCTGAGGGAGTTGCTCCTACTATATCAGATAGAGATTTTGTAATAGCTACTCTAGTACCTCCAACTGTAGAGGTTGAAACTAAAACAGAAGAAGCAGCCGAAGAAGGTGCTGCGGAAGGTGGTGAAGAGAAATCAGAAGAAAAGAAGGAAGGATCTTCTGATAATAAAGAAGAAAATAAAGAATCTAAGTAATTTTACTTTATATTTCATTTTATGTATTTAATTTGTGGACTTGGGAACCCAGGTATAAATTATAAAAATACCAGACATAACGTAGGTTTCCTTTTGGCTGACAAAATAATCACGCATTTTAATTTAGATAAAATCAAAGAAGATAAAAAAAAAGAATTATATTCAGGGGTAATAAATGACCACAAACTCTTTGTAATAAAACCGCTTACATTCATGAATTTATCTGGGAAAGCTATTTCAGAAATTGTAAATTTTTATAAAATAAAATTAGATAATATCTTTGTTATCCATGATGATCTTGACTTAGATATATCAAAAGTAAAAATAAAACAAGGTGGTGGAAATGGAGGTCATAATGGTTTGGAAAGTATTGATCAATTTATAGGTGAAAATTATTATAGAATACGTATTGGAATTGATCATCCTGGACATAAAGATTTAGTTTCAAGTTATGTTTTAAATAAATTTTCAAAATCAGAAGAAGAAATAATAAATAAAAAAATTGATAAAATAGTAAAAAATATAGAATTAATATTTTCAGATATTCCTCTATTTTTAACAAAAATAAGTGAGCAAAATTAATTATGGGATTTAAATGTGGGATAGTTGGATTACCAAATGTTGGTAAATCTACTTTATTTAATGCTCTTACCCAATCAAATAAAGCAGAAGCTGCAAATTATCCATTTGCAACTATAGAACCAAATATAGGAAGAGTGGCAGTACCTGATGATAGATTAGACAAACTTGCAATCATTGGAAATAGTGAAAAAATAATCCCTTCTTTCATGGATTTTGTTGATATTGCAGGATTAGTAAAAGGAGCCTCACAAGGAGAAGGTTTAGGAAATAAATTTTTAGGGCACGTTAGGGAAGTTGATGCAATAGCACATGTTGTTAGATGCTTTGAAGATACTAACATTACTCACGTATCATCAAAAATTGATCCACTAGATGATATTGAAACAATAAATTTAGAATTACAATTGGCTGATCTTGAAAGCTTAAATAATAAAAAAACTAGTTTAGAAAAAAAATTAAAAGCAAATGATAAAGAAGCTAAACATCAATTTGAGATAATAAATAAAATCTTACAAATGCTAGATGCTAATAGTATCTTAAAAATTGAGGAATTCGCTAGTAATGAAATTGACTTTGTAAATAGTCTAAACTTAATTAGTCTAAAGCCTACTATGTACATATGTAATGTAGATGAAGAATCTATTCATACTGGAAACGAATTATCAAAAAAAGTCATCGAGTTTGCCAAAAAAAATAATCATTCTGTAGTTTTAATCTCTGCATCAATAGAAGCACAAATAGCAGAATTAGATAATGAAGAAGAAAAATTTGAATTTCTAAAAGAACTTAATTTAGATCAAACAACATTGAATAAGGTTATAAAATCCGGATATGAACTTTTAGGTTTGATAAACTATTTTACATGTGGTCCAAAAGAAACAAGATCATGGACAATAAAAAAAGAAACACTTGCACCTCAAGCTGCTGGAAAAATTCACACTGATTTTGAAAAAGGGTTTATTAGAGCAGAGACTGTCTCTTATGAAGACTATGTAGAAAATAATGGCGATGCTGGAAGTAGAGATTCGGGAAGGCTAAGACAAGAAGGTAAAGATTATATCGTCAAAGATGGCGATGTAATGAACTTTTTATTTAATGTCTAAGTGACGTCTCGCCAAAGTCTGTTTTTTGCTAAGTACACAATTGTTCCTAGAATAATAAAGAATAATATTACTTTGATTCCTAAATTTTTTCTTTCTTCCATTTCTGGTTCTGCAGCCCAGTGAAGAAAATGCGTTACATCAGCCGATAACTGTTCTGCATTATTATCAGTGCCATCATCATAATCTACACTTCCATCGGCTATAGGTGCTGGCATAGCTATTTGATTTCCAGCCATCCATTTATTGTACCACATTCCATTACCGACCTCCATTCCCTTTGGAGGTTCAACATAACCTAGAAGTAAGTTGTAAATATAATCAACTCCATATTTTCTAGCTTTTGTAATTACACTTAAGTCTGGAGGATATGCTCCATTATTATTTGCTCTTGCTTCGTTATCATTGGCATATGGATTAACAAATCTGTCTGCTGGTCTAGCCGGTCTTTCAAACATTTCACCATCATCATTTGGCCCGTCTAATACAGTATATTCAGAAGCAATTACTTTTACTTGAGCTTCGGAGAAACCAACATCAATAAGATCTCTGTAATACAGAAGTTTCATTGAATGACACCCCGCACATACTTCTCTATAAACTTTATAACCCCTTTGAATTGCAGCTCTATCAAAAGTTCCCGTTACACCTTTAAAAGACCAATCATGTTTTGGCATTTTTTCGGTACTCATTTCCGCAGCAAATATATTTGAAGAGAATAATAAAAAAATTATAAGTAATAGACGCATTATAGATTTGTATCTTTTTGCATTGCTGGTGAAGGAATTCCTTTTTCTCCTCCGCCAATATTAGGAGCTATATTTTTAGCATAAACATCACTAATACTGAGAGGTAACTTACTTGGCTTCTCTATCCAACCAACAAAAGGTGTAATGATAAAGAAAAAACCAAAGTAGTAAAGTAAACCCACTCTTGCAATTAAAAGATATAAACCTTCAGCAGGAAGCATACCAACATAACCTAATGCGAAAAAATTAACAAAAAAGCCCATCATAAACCACTTATATATTGGTCTATAATTACAGCTTCTCACTTTTGATCTATCAAGCCAGGGTAGAACAAAAAGAATTACTATTGCACCAAACATTAGGAGAACTCCTCCTAATTTATCAGGTACTGCTCTTAAAATTGCATAAAAAGGTGCAAGATACCAGTTTGGAACAATGTGAGCTGGAGTAACAAGTGGATCTGCTGGAATATAATTATCAACTTCAGCCATAAGATTTGGTCCAAAGAATATTACTGCAGAAATAGCGACACCAAAAGCACACATAGCTACTGTATCTTTAATTAACATATATGGAAAAAAGTTTACTGAGTCATTGTTAGTTTTAATATCAATCCCATCAGGATTATTTGAACCATGAACATGAACTGCAGCAACATGTAAACCTACAACACCAAAAATAACAAATGGTAAAACATAATGAAGAGCAAAGAAACGGTTTAAAGTAGCATTTCCAACATTGTAATCACCAAGCAGCCATGTCTTTAGTCCCTCACCAATAAATGGAATTGCACTAAATAAATTTGTTATAACTGTAGCTCCCCAATAAGACATTTGTCCCCACGGTAATGTGTAACCAAGAAAAGAAGTTGCCATCATTAATAAAAATATGAATACACCTAAAATCCAATTAAGCTCTCTTGGATATTTGTAAGAACCAAAATACATTGCTCTTACTATATGAATGTAAACTATGATGAAGAAAAAGGCTGCACCATTGGAATGGATGTATCTCATTAACCAACCGTAATTGACATCTCGCATTATTCTTTCAACACTATCAAATGCCATATCAGTATGTGGCGTGTAATTCATCGCAAGAAAAATTCCGCTTACTATCATTGTAACAAGTGTAATTGTTGCCAATGCACCAAAACTCCAAAAATAATTACAATTTTTAGGCATCGGATAATCACCGTATTCTTTTTTGAAATAAGAAATAATTGGTAAACGAAACTCTATCCAATTGAGGACAGGGTTTTTAAACTGATGAACTTTTCTATTCTTATCCATGTTATCCTATCTTTATAGTATTATCATTTAAAAAGGTATAGGGCGGAACGTCCAAGTTTTTTGGTGCTGGTCCTTTTCTTATCCTACCTGATGTATCGTAATGTGAACCATGACATGGGCAGTACCAACCATCGTACTCACCTTTCATATCTGAAACCTTCTGACCAAGTGGAACACAACCTAAGTGTGTACATACTCCCACTAAAACTAACCATTCTTCTTTTTGTACTCTATCTGCATCATCTTGTGGATCTCTCAAGTCAGAAGCTTGAACCATTTTAGCTGCATCAATCTCATCTTTTGTTCTTTTTTTAATGAAAACAGGTTTTCCACGCCACTTTATTGTTATGCTTTGACCTTCTTCAATAGCACTAATATCTACTTCAGTTGATCCTGCAGCTAATGTGTCTTCTGCTGGACTCATACTTTTTAGAAAAGGCCATATAAAAGCAGCTGTTCCAACAGCACCAAGCGTTACAGTGCTAAGTTGTAGGAAATCTCTTCTCTTATTTTTGGGTTTTTTAGCCATTTATTTTGATTTTCTTATATCTTAATTACTCAAAAAAATACTTTTTAAATATGTGCCAGCGTGACGCAAGTAAGAAAATAATATAGTAAAAAAACATGAGAATTGCTCTATTTGAACCCGACATACCACAGAATGCAGGAAACATATTTAGATTAGGTGCCTGTCTTGGAATACCAATAGATATAATAGAGCCAGCTGGCTTTGTGATTGATGATAAAAGATTAAAAAGAGCATCAATGGATTATTATGATTATCTAGAATTAAAAAAACATTTGAGCTGGGAAAAATTTTATGAGTGGTCAAAAGATAATTCATATCGACTTGTTCTTCTAACGACAAAAAGTAAAAAAAATTATTTCGATTATAAATTTCAATCAAATGATATTATTTTATTTGGCAGAGAAAGTGCAGGAGCACCTGATTTTGTTCATAGCTCTGTCGATGAAAGATTGACAATACCAATGGTAAAAGGGCCTAGATCGATTAATCTTAGTAGTTCAGTTGCTATTGTAGCTGGTGAAATGTTACGCCAATTAGCTTAAGCTAAGCTTCCCATCTTTCCTTCTTGATAGTCCATCATTGCTTGCTTGATTTCACCTTCAGAATTAGCCACAAAAGGACCATAACGTGCAACAGGTTCTTTAAGTGGCTTACCTGCTAAAACTAGGTAGGATCCTTTTTCTGATATTGATGTAAGTTGAATCTCATCACTTGACTGATCAAAGTAAATCATATCACCTTTATTAGCGATTTTATCTTCCTCATTAAATTGTAATTGACCATCGATAATATAGATCATAAGATTTTGTTCTTTATCAACATTAAACTTTGTCATATCTGGTTTTGAAAATTGAATATCAAATATTGATACAGGTGAATATGTTTGAACTTTGGATTTGGTTCCATTTATTTCTCCCACAAGAACTTTAATTTCTATATTTGCATTTTCAGATACTGTTGGAATAGTGTTTCTTTTAATATGTTGGTACCAAGGTTTAACTTTTTTATTTTTTTTTGGAAGGTTAACCCAGATTTGTAAACCTTGCATGATACCACCACTCTTCTTAAATTTTTCTGTTACTAACTCAGAATGGATTAAACCTGACCCAGTTGTCATCCATTGTACATCACCAGTTTCAATTTCTGCTTGTCCGCCAAATGAGTCTCTATGCTCTACTTCACCACCAAGCATATAAGTAATTGCCTCAAATCCACAATGAGGATGTGCTGGTACACCAGTTGCACCTCCCGGTTCATAATTAATTGGGCCGAAATGATCAAAAAGAAGAAATGGATCATTTTCTCTCATTCCGGGGACAGGGAAAGCTCTCGTTACAGGTATCCCGTCACCCTCGAAAGTCTTCATACACTCTTTAATTTCTAATGCTTTTCTCATTTGTATTTTAAATTATATAAAAAATATATAGGTATGATTATGAAAAATCAAAATCCAAACCCACCAAAGTGTGGTTGCAGCTGCAGCTGTTGTTGCACTTGTGAAGGTGGAGATTGCTGTTAATAATACATTCTAAATTAAACAAAATTCAGAAATAAATAATTATAATTTAATTTTTTTTAAAATTTTACTATTTTAAATTAATAATAATATCTGACTTACTATTTATTGGAGGAAATCTACCAACGATATTAGATCTATATATTTCAGGTCTATGTCTACGTCTCAAAAAACCATCATCAGATTTGCTATAGGATAATAGCAGTTCCTCTATTGAATCAATATAAGCAGAATTTTCAGGATCTATATCTCCAAACACATAGGTAAAACAATTTTCTGCGGTAAAGGATACAATACATGAACGTTTACAATTACTCATGCAATTTACACCTCTTAAAGTTACATTTTTTGTATTTTTAAATTTATCAATTAATTTTTGTGCAAGTTTTTCTCCTGCAAGTTTATTATTATTTTGAGCTTTATTAAGGGTACATGTGAGACAAACAGATAATATTATTTCTTTTTGTTTTTTTGACATTTTTATTCTAAATTTAATAATCTAATGGGTGTGGTTTGTTAGATTATTAATATCTGACTCCTCTATTTCTTCTATTGATTTTGCAACTCGCCAATTTTTCATTGATCCGTCTTCATTTCTTGCAGTAATTACAGTTTCGATTGGTGGACAATCAGGCTCATGACAACTGAGCTCAGCAATACTTATTATAGTATTTTCTGGTAATTTATATTTCTTGGAAATTAAATGTTTAAGATTTCTTATTTTTTCAACATTTTGAGTTTTACGATTAAACATATTTTCTCCTTTAATTGTCTGCCCATAAAGATGATAAAAGAATAGAACCTTTCATATCCCCAATTAATATTTGTGAATTATCACTAGATATCGCTATTGTTGAAACTTCCGAACCTGTTGAACTTCTAATCATAATTGGTTTTTTACTTTCATCAATTTCTGCTAATAAAACTGACCCATCTGTAAAACCGGTGAAAACAGCTTTTTCTCCATTAAGTGCTTTAACAAATGTTGCAAGTTCTTTACCACCGTTTGCAACAACAATTGGCTTTCTCCCCATTGGTCCTTCTTTGCCATCAAATGGCCAGCAAACTGCATCACTTGATCCAGATGTTACCAAATATGGTGTATCACCAACCCAAGTAAAACTTTTAATTTTTGATGGGTAACCTCTCATTGCTAAATCAGCTTTGTCGTTTAAGCGCCAACCATGAATTTGATTTTCTTGCATCGCTGTAACAATATATTTTGTATCTGGGCTAAACGTTACAGTTCCATGCGATCCTTTCCATGTAAAATTTGATGATGTCCATTTATTATTATTTAGTTTCCATAATGTTACTCCACCGTATCTTGAGACCGCAAGGCGCTTACCTTTATTATCAAATGCTAATCCAGCAACAGTGCTTTGATGCTCTAAAGTTAGTGGTTTATCTTTGTTTTTTGTCCAAATATAAACATTTTTACCTGATGAACAAACTTTAGTATCTTTGTGGGAAGCTACACAGTCAACCCACTTTGAACCAAAATTAAAAATTTCATCAATATTTCCATCAGATGATATTTTTAAAAAACGTCCATCTTCTCCTCCCGTTAACACATGATCTTCATAATTTGTCATACTCAACACTACACCCTTATGTGCTTTAACAGTTTTAGGATCAGATCCAGATTGAAAAAATCTTACAGTACCGTCTCCAAATCCTACAGCTATTTGATCACGAATTGTAACCGCTTCTGTAGCTGGGGCTCCAATATTAAAAATTGAACCTCTTCTTTCAAGTTCAGTTTTATTTGATTCTTGAAGTGTTTCTAAATCAGCGTTCATGCTGATTTACAATTATCAAAGCCTTCCTTAAGATTCATATTATCAAGATCACGACCAATAAATACTACTCGAGAACTTCTATCTTTTCCTTTAGGCCAAGGTCCCATTGGTGAAGCATCCATGAGCATGTGTACTCCTTGAAATACATATCGCTCTTCTTCACCTTTAAAGTTCAAAATTCCTTTTGATCGAAGTATGTCCTGACCCTTTGTCCTGAGTAAATTTCCAAACCAATCTTGGAACTTATCCATATCTAATGGTGTATCAGATACAAAGGATAGACTAGTAACATCATCATCATGTTCATGATCATGATCTGATTCAAGAAAGTCAGGTTCAATATCTAATACTCTATCTAGACTAAATGCATTTAAGCCTACGATTTCATCAAGAGGTGCATCACAACGTGTTGTTTTAATAATCTTAGCAAAAGGATTAATTTTTCTAATACGATCATTAACTTTTACAATGTCATTATCTCCAACAAGTTCAACTTTATTTAACAAAATTACATCAGCAAAAGCAATTTGTTCTTCTGCTTCATGATGATCGACTAATTGAGAACTTAGATGAACAGCATCGGCAACTGTAACAATTGCATCTAATTTTGTACGATCAGCAACATCTTGATCAACAAAGAAGGTTTGTGCTACTGGTGCTGGATCTGCTAAACCAGTTGTCTCAACAATAATTGCATCAAGCTTATCAGCACGTTTCATTAAGCCACTTAGAATTCTAATTAAATCACCTCTAACAGTGCAACAAATGCACCCGTTGTTCATTTCAAATACTTCTTCATCAGCATCAACAACAAGATCATTGTCGATACCTTGTTCACCAAATTCATTAACTATGACAGCATATTTCCGTCCATGCTGTTCAGTTAATATTCGATTTAAAAGAGTTGTTTTTCCAGCTCCAAGAAACCCTGTTAAAACAGTAACTGGAACCTGAGAAGTATTTTCCATATCAATTTCCTTATAATTAGTTTTATAAATTCCACCTTAATACAAGGTGGAATTTATTTAAATATTAAAATTTAACAGCCTTTAAGCTCGTCCCCGAGATTACTTATCAACGTAAAGTAAAGTGACTTACTAGCATCAATGTTAGCACCTAAAGGATCAAAAACTCCTGTTTTGATATTCATGTCCTCAGCTATTGTTGTAATAATCTTTGGATTAAATTGAGGTTCAGAGAAAATACATTTTATTCCCTTATCCTTAATAACATCCTGAATATCAGCTATTTGCTTTGCACCAGGTAAAACATCAGTATTCAATGTTAAAGCTCCTGCAGCTCTTACACCAAATCTTTCTTCAAAGTATTGGTAGGCGTCATGGAACACAACAAATTTTGCATCAGAATTAATATCTGTACCAACATCACTAATAAGCTGATCTAAAGCTTTAATTGTTGCTTCAGAATTTGCTTCATATTTCTCTTTATTGGCAGGATCTAAATCACCTAACTCATGAGCTATTTCATGAACCATTTTTTTAGCATTCATTGGATCTAGCCAAATGTGAGCATCAAATTCACCGTGTGCATGGCCGTGATCGTCATGGTCATCATGATCATCGTGATCGTCGTGGTCATCATGATCATCGTGATCGTCATGATCGTCATGATCATCGTGGTCGTCGTGGTCATCATGGTCATCATGATCATCGTGATCATCATGGTCATCATGATCATCGTGGTCGTCATGATCATCGTGGTCGTCATGATCGTCGTGATCATCATGGTCATCGTGATCATCATGGTCATCGTGATCATCATGGTCGCCAAAAATTGATTCTTCTCTAAATTTTAATTTAGCAATTGAATCAAGTTCCATAAATTCAATAACTTCTGCATCTTTTGCAATTGAGTCTAGAGGTTCTTCCATTGATGTTTCAATACCCTCTCCAATCCAAAAAATAACATCTGCTTCCTCAAGCATTTTCGCATGAGAAGGTTTCATTGTAAAACTATGTGGTGAAATACCTCCATCAATTATAAGTCCAGGTTCACCTACTCCATCCATAACATTGGATATCAATGAATGTAGTGGTTTAATTGTGGTAACAACTTTTAGCTCTGCTCTAGCAGATGCAGTTGCAGCAAGAATTCCCGAAAATAACATAATCTTAAATATATGTAGAAAAAAATTCGTTTGTTTCATAAAAGTATTCCTATAAAAATTAAGTGTGTTAAATAACGTAATGTTATAATATTACATTTTGTTTTGTAAATAGAAAAATGAGTAGTAAAAATAATTTATTAGTAAATTTGGAAAACGCAGGTGTTTATAAGTCTCCAAAATGGCTGATAAGAGGTGTATCTCTTGAAGTAAAGAGTGGTCAAATAGTTACGCTAATAGGGCCTAATGGTTCTGGGAAGACAACAACAGCTAAAATGGTGCTAAGTATTCTCGAACCAGATGAAGGTTCAATGAAAAGGTATACAGATAAAATCGCATATGTTCCTCAAAAAATTAATATCGATTGGACAATGCCATTACGTGTTGTAGATTTCATGCGATTAACCAATTACCTCAGTGATAATGAAGTTATTGAATCCTTAAATCAAACTGGTGTAGAAAACCTTTTCAATGAACAAATTCATGGTCTATCAGGTGGAGAATTTCAACGTGTTCTTCTAGCAAGAGCTATTGCAAAAAAACCAGAATTATTAGTCTTAGATGAACCTGTTCAAGGAGTTGATTTTAATGGGGAAATTGATCTTTATAATATTATTAAAAATATTTCTACAAACCTAAATTGTGGAATTTTATTAGTCTCCCATGACTTGCATTTTGTTATGTCTGCTACAGATCATGTAGTCTGTTTAAATGGACATATCTGTTGTTCAGGAAAACCAAGTGCAATTATAAAAGATAAAGCCTATATAGAATTATTTGGTGAACATAGATCAAAAACATTGACATATTATCAGCACGATCATGATCACACACATAATTCTGACGGAAGTGTGTCTAATTAATGTTTGATGATTTTTTTACTAGAGCATTAGTTACTGGTATTGGTATTGCTATAATAACAGGACCGTTAGGTTGCTTAGTAATTTGGAGACGATTATCTTATTTTGGTGATACCTTAGCACACTCTGCCTTATTAGGAGTAACTTTAGCCTATGCCTTTAGTTTAAATATTGCCTTTTCCGTGTTTGTAATATCTGCGGTCATTGCTCTACTTCTTCTCAACCTTCAAAAAAGGACTAGATTAGCCGGGGACTCATTACTTGGATTATTAGCTCACTCTACTCTTGCGATTGGTTTGGTTTTAATTGGTTTTTTATCGAGTATTCGTTTTGATATTATGGGATTACTATTTGGGGATATTTTATCAGTAACTGTAGAAGACATCGCTCTAGTATGGATTGGTGGTTTTATAATTTTGGTAATTTTATATTTTATTTGGAAATCATTATTTTCAGCAACAGTTAATTTTGACCTTGCTTTCGCAGAGGGGATGCAACCTAACGTATATAATATGATTTTTACCCTTCTACTTGCTGGAGTTATTGCATTATCTATAAAAATGATTGGTACTCTTTTAATTACAGGATTACTAATAATACCGGCAGCGGCATCGAGAAATATCACTAACAATCCAAAACAAATGGTATTTGTAGCTATATTAATTGGCATTTTATCTGTTACAATTGGTTTATTTACTTCTTTAGAATTAAACACCTCTTCAGGGCCATCAATTATTGTTATAGCGATAATATTATTTATTATTTCACTTATACCACTAGAGTTAAGAGGTAAGTTGCAAAAATGAAAACAATTTGGTAATTGAGTTTTATGGCATTAGCATCAGAAAATTTAACCAAAAACCAGCAAACAGTTCTCAACGTCCTAGAAAACTCATCTGAGCCCATGAAGGCATATACGATTCTTTATGATATACAAAAAAAGGGAATAAAATCTCCTCTTCAAGTTTACAGAGCTCTCGATAAATTAATAGAAATTGGAAAAGTACACAAAATAGAAAGCAGAAATTCATATGTTGCTTGTAAGCATGAAGGCTGTAATGCAAAAACTTCTACATCTTTTTTGATATGTGAAAATTGTGATAGTGTTACTGAGTTAATCGGAAATAATTTGTTTTCTTATTTTTCAAAACAAGCAGAAAAGAATAACTTTAATTATAAAAAACATAATTTAGAAATAATTGGTCTGTGCGAAAATTGTAAATTAAAAAACTAATTTATTAAATTATCAATCTTATTGAGACATTTATTTAATCCAAGATCGTATTTTGTTCGTATAAAATGCTCTTGTACTATTTCAACCCATTTAAATTTTTGTAGCGTTTGATGAGATATGTAAAAACAATTTAATGGAAAAGACATATTAAACATTTTTAATATTTCTTGTCTTATTACATCGTTGGTCAACACTGCCAAAGATTCATGAATATATTTTTCTACAATTTTTTGATCACTTAAAGATGTTTTAGGTAAACTAAATAAACCTCTAAATCTAAAGTATCGATAAATTCTTAAGTAATCTTCTTTAATTCTATCCTCTATTTCACCAATAAAACAAATTTTACTTTCATTTAAATCTGATTGACCATTGTAATAATCATGTAGTTTATTATTGTTTCCAACATATAAAGCATTGAAAGTAAAATCTCTTCTGGCTGAATCTTTTTTCCAGCTGTTGGTGTAAATTACATTTGTATGTCTTCCCATTTGATTAATATCTTCACGTAAAGTTGTAATTTGTATTTTTTGATTATGAGGATAAGCAATTATAGATCCATATTGAATAGCAAAATCATCATATTCAATATTGTTCTCTTTTAGTAATGACAAAACATCCTGAGGCTCCAAAGTTGTTGCTGTATCAATATCTTTGATTTCTCTTTCAAGAAGAGCATCTCGTATACATCCTCCTACTAATCGAATTTCAATATTATTTTCTTTAAAGATAGATATTAAAAACTTAACATGCTCCAGATTCAATAAATTTGTAATTTTATTTATTTCCATTATCTAGCTATTTCCTCAAAACAATTTATATTACAATAACAATGTCGACTTCTTCAAAAGAAAATGCAGCAGAAATATTTGAGGATATAAAGAAAAATTTAACTAGAGGAGTTAAAGATAGAAAACACGCATTTCATACACCAGTCTTTAGTAATATTGATAGTGAGGGTGGAATAGATTCTAGAGTTGTAGTCTTAAGAAAATTTGATCCCAGTAGCATGACACTAAATTTTCACACAGACTTTAGATCTCCCAAAGTACCTAATTTAAAAAAAAATAGTAGTTCTCAATTTGTTTTTTATGATCATAAATTAAAAATTCAAATGCGAATCAAAACAACGTCTTTAGTTAATAATCAAAATGATAAAGCTAAAGAAATGTGGGACAAAACAAGATTGTTTAGTAGAAAATGTTACTTAACATTAAAAAATCCAAGTTCAATCACTGAGATTCCAGAAGATGGTATCCCTGAACATCTGATTGGCAAGGAACCCAGTCATGATGAAAGTGAAAAAGGATATAAAAATTTTACAGTAGTTGAAAATAAAATTAATGAAATTGATTGGCTTTATTTAGAAATTTCAGGTCATCGTAGATTAAAATTAAAATTTAAAAATAATGAACCAGAGTATAATTGGTTAATACCTTAATATAGCTTAAAATTATCAATAATTCTTATATCACCAATATATAAAGCAATAAATAATCTAGCTTCAGAATAATTTTTTATTATTTCTAAATTATTTTCATTTCTTATCTCTAAATAGTCAATTTTATTTATATTATTTTGAAGAAGCTCTATTTTTAATTGATCTAAATTATTAATATCATTTTGTGTTAATAGATTAATATGTTCTTTAATTTTATTTCCTAATACATTGAAAATTTTTAATTGATCATTAGAAAATTTAGAGTTCCTTGAAGATAAACTCATACCCATTTTATCTCGTACAGATGGACATTGAATTATTTTAATATTGTGATGGTTAATTTTTACTAAATCTTGTATTATTTTTACTTGCTGAAAATCCTTCTCACCAAAATAACTATTCGTTGGTTTAATCATATTAAAAAAAAGATCCACAACAGTAGTAACTCCATCAAAATGGCCAGGTCGAAATTTATCACATAAAATATTTCTAAAATTGTTTACAATTTTTTTCTTTACCAATCCTTTAGGGTATATCTCTTGAACTTCAGGTAAGAAGAGTAAATCACAACCAATATTTTCTAATTTAGAAATATCTTCATCAATTGTCTTTGGATAAGAATTGAAATCATTGTCATTGTTAAATTGAGTAGGATTAATAAATATTGAGCAGATCACAAATTCGTTATGTAATTGTGCTTCTCTGATGAGAGATAAATGTCCATCGTGTAAGTTTCCCATTGTTAAAACTAAACCAATAGATTGGCCCTTGTCTTTGATTGAGACTAAATTTGGCTCTAATTCACTAACTTTTCTGAAAATTTTCATCAATTACATAAGTAAATATTTGACTTATATATAATGAATTCGTATTAGGCCCAAAGACTATTATGAAAAGAACCTATCAACCTAGTAGAATAATAAGAAAAAGAAGACACGGCTTTAGAGCTAGAATGGCAACTAAAGCTGGTCGGCAAATTATAAATAGAAGACGTGCAAAAGGTAGAGCTCAACTAAGTGCTTAAATGGCCTAATGGCCCAAAAATTATTTACGATAAAAAAAAGATCGACCTTTGTTTTAATCCGAGACAAAGGAAATTTTGTAAAAGGAAAAAATATGAATATCCAAATATTGCGTAATCAAGAGCTAAGTAATTCTATTGGTGTAGGTTACACAGCTTCAAAAAAAATTGGGAATGCAGTAAAAAGAAATAAGGCCAAAAGAATAATGAGGGAATTATCTAGAAAAATAATTATTAATTGTAAAACAAATACTTATTTTGTGTTAATAGCTAAAGCTTCTTTATTGAAAGAAAAATTTGGCATACTATTAAAAGAATTGGAGACGAATTTAAATGATAATTAAGATTATTACATTTTTTCTACTTTCAACAATTAAATTTTACCAATTTTTTATTTCACCAATACTTGGACAAAATTGTAGATATTTACCAACATGTTCTGAATATACAATACAAGCAATTAAAAAATTTGGGCTAATTAAAGGAACCACTTTATCTTTGAATAGAATTTCAAAATGTCATCCTTGGGGAAATCATGGTTATGATCCAGTGCCAAAAAAAGTAGAGGATAAATAATGAACGAACAAAGAAATTTGTACTTGGCAATAGGGATTTCCATAGCAATAATAATTTTCTTCCAAATGTTAATCCCTACTCAACCAATTAATCCACCAACTTCAATAGATGATGAGACAATTGAACCAGCTAAATCAATTAGTGATTCAAATCAAGATATCAATGAAATAAAATCACGTGATGACGTTATCAGTGCAAATAATAGAGTAACTTTTAAAACAAATTCTATTCAAGGTTCAATTAATTTAAAAGGTGGTGTTCTTGATGACTTAACATTGTCAAAATATAAAGAAAGTTTAGATATAAATTCTGAAAATATTCACTTACTATCCCCTAATGGGACATTAAACCCATATTTTATTGAAACTGGATGGATTAACAATAATGAAATTGAAGTTCCAAATCAAAACACTATTTGGAAATCAAATTCTTCTTCGTTAAGTCCTTCTAATCCAGTTACCCTTGAGTGGACTAATAGCAAAAATATTACTTTTAAGAAAATTTTTACAATAGATGATAATTACATGTTTAGCATTACTCAAGAAATAGAAAACAAAAGCAATGAAGAGATTGAAATATATCCATACCGTGTAATAAAAAGAATTAACACACCAGATACAATTGGTTTTTTTATTTTACATGAAGGATTAATTAGTCTTGTTGATGATGAATTACTTGAGAAAAATTATGATGACCTTGCAGAAGATTGCACAAAGTCTCTTCAAAACTTAAAAAAATCATTTTGTGATAAAAATTCTACTAATGGTGGTTGGTTAGGTTTTACAGATAAGTATTGGATGTCTGCCTTGATACCTGAAGCTGATCAATCAATTAGAGTTGAACATAGACATTCAAATAAAGGAAGAGATAATTATAGTAGTGGTTACATAGGTCAAAAATATTTAGTTAATAAAAATGATAGTCTAGTCTACAATGGTAAATTATTTGTAGGTGCTAAAAAATTAGATATTTTAAGCGAGTATGATGAAAATTTATCAATACCTCGATTTACAGACGCTATAGATTGGGGATGGTTTAGTTTCCTTACAAAACCTGTATCATATGCAATCAATTGGTTTTATGGTTATGCCGGAAATTTCGGCTTAGCAATCATTGCTTTTACAATTCTAATGAGACTTTTACTTTTCCCACTAGCTCAGGCTTCGTTCAAGTCGATGGCCAAGATGAAAAAATTACAACCAGATATGCAAAGATTAAAAGAAACCTATCCAAATGATAGACAAAAAATGCAACAGGAATTAATGGCTTTGTACAAGAGAGAGGGAGCTAATCCAGTTGCTGGTTGTTTACCTATTTTAGTTCAAATACCTATTTTCTTTTCATTATATAAGGTTTTATTTGTAACTATTGAAATGTACCACGCACCTTTTTATGGGTGGATCCATGATTTATCTGCTCCAGATCCACTAGGATTAATGACATTATTTGGGTTAATACCATGGAATGTTCCTCCTCTGTTATCAATAATAGATATTGGAATTTTACCAATAATTATGGGATTTACTATGTGGCTGCAACAAAAACTAAATCCTGCACCCGCTGATCCAACACAAGCGAGGATTTTTGCACTTTTACCTTTTATCTTCACATTTGTTTTAGCTGGGTTTGCCGCTGGACTTGTCCTTTATTGGTCAGTTAATAATATTCTATCAATAGCTCAACAATGGTTCATCCAGAGAAGAATCTTAGCCAAAAATGGCTAGTTCAAATAAAAATTTAAATAATTTCTTTCTAAAAAATAAATTTTTGGGATCTTATGAATCTACAGCGTATATTCCAGAATTAGTTGTCAAAAAAGAATGCTGTTTTATTGGCAGATCAAATGTTGGAAAGTCAAGTTTAATTAATGCAATAACTAAAACAAAGAAACTTGCAAAAACAAGTAAAACACCTGGTAGAACACAATCAATCAATATATTTGAAATAGATAATAAAATTAATTTAGTAGATTTACCTGGATATGGTTTTGCAAAAGTTTCAAAAATAAAAAGAGAGAATCTTATGCTGCTAATTGAAGATTATATAAAAAAAAGAAATAATTTAAGTCATATATATTTATTGATTGATTCAAAAATCGGTTTAAAAAACTCTGATATTGATATGATAGATTACATAAATTATTGTAAAAAAATATTTTCAATCATTTTAACAAAAATAGATAAGGTATCAAAAAATCATATAAATTTACAAAATAAATCAGTTATAAGTTTAATGAAAAACTATAAAAAAACTTTTAAAAATATATATTTTTCAGAAACGAAAAAAAATAATGGTATTATTGATATTCAAAAATCAATATACAAATTGACAGAATAATAATGAAATTTGATCTTTTATCTGAAAGTGATCAGGCTTACTTTATCCATAAAGCTTCAACACTAGTTGAGGCCCTCCCTTACATACGTGAACACAATGGAGATATCATAGTTATAAAATATGGTGGTCACGCAATGGGTGATATAAAATTATCAAAGAGTTTTGCTAAAGACGTGAGCTTGCTTAAAGAGATAGGCATATTTCCTATTATTGTACATGGTGGAGGTCCACAGATTGGAGAGAGATTAAAAAATAAAAATATAAAATCAAAATTTGTTAAAGGCTTAAGAGTTACAGATCGAGAGACTATAAAAATAGTTGAAGAAGTACTTTCTAAAGATATTAATTCAGAAATTGTAAAATCTATCTCCTCTTCAGGTGGAAAGGCAATTGGAATTTCAGGAAACGTAGATAAACTGATTGAAGCGTCTAAACTAAAAATTGAAGTAAAAGATAGTGATTCTAATATCGAAAAAATTATTGATGTTGGTTTCGTAGGTGAACCAAAAAAACTTAATAAAAAAATTATCTTAGATCTTATAGAACAGGGAATAATACCTGTGATTGCTCCTTTAGGTATTGATATTGATAATTCTTCATATAACATAAATGCTGATACAGCAGCAGGATTTATAGCTGGGGAGCTTAAAGCAAGCAAATTACTTCTATTAACTGACGTAGCAGGAATAAGGGATAGCAATAATAAATTAATTTCCACATTAAATATAAGTGAGGCTAAAAAAATTATGAATGAAAGTTTCATATTTGGAGGAATGGTCCCAAAAATTCAAACGTGTATTAATGCTATGGAAAAAGGAGTTAACAAATCTACAATATTAGATGGAAGAATACCCCACTCTGTTATATTAGAATTATTTACAGAACACGGTATTGGAACTCAATTAGTGTCTAATTAAATGAAATTTAAAGAGAAAATAAATACTTGGATTTTTGATTTAGACAATACTTTGTATTCAGCCGATAGTGGAATTTTTCAACAAGTGCATAAATTGATGGGTGAGTTTATTTCTAAAAATTTAAAGATGGATATGGTAGAAGCTAAAAAACTTCAATCAAAATACTATAAACAACATGGAACTACACTAAGAGGTTTGATGGACAACCATGGAATTGAACCTGATTATTTCTTAGATGAAGTGCATAAATTAGATTATTCTATTGTTGGCCCTGATGAAATATTAAAAAAAGAGTTAGAAAAAATTCAAGGTAGAAAAATAATATATACAAATGCAAATAAAAAGCATGTTGTTGACGTACTTGAAAGAATAAATCTAGCTAATTTTTTTGATGAAATATTTGATATTAAAATGGCTAACTATATCCCTAAACCAGAAATTAGACCTTATGAACAAATTATTGATATATTCAATATTAACCCAAGCTCTTCAGCAATGTTTGATGATATAGCAAAAAACTTAGTTCCAGCAAAAAAAGTTGGTTTTACTCCAGTATGGGTAGATGCTGGTTATGAAAATTTTAGTGATGACATTCAAGCCTCAAAGGATTATTTAGATTATAGCACTAGAAATTTAAGTTCATTTTTAAAAGATATAAATGAGGAAATAATATGAGTGATCTTGAAAGCATTATTAACAAAGCTTTTGAAAATAGAGAAAAAATTAATATTAATACTACTGGTGATATTAGAAATGCAGTAGATGAAACATTGAATAATCTGGACAGTGGCATCATAAGAGTATGTGAAAAAATTAACAATGAATGGCTGGTAAATCAATGGATTAAAAAAGCGATCCTGTTAAGTTTCAGATTATATGATAATGAAATAATAAAAGCATCACATGCTACTTGGTTTGACAAAGTAGAAAGTAAAACTTTAAATTGGTCAAAAGATGATCATCTTAAAGCTGGATTTAGATATGTCCCAGATGCTGTAGTAAGAAAATCTGCATTTATTGCCAAAGGGGTTGTATTGATGCCTTCATTTGTAAATCTTGGAGCATATGTTGATGAGGGAACAATGATAGATACTTGGGCGACAGTTGGCTCTTGTGCTCAGATAGGAAAGAACTGCCATATATCAGGAGGAGCAGGAATTGGTGGCGTACTTGAACCTCTCCAAGCAAATCCAGTAATAATTGAAGACAATTGTTTTATAGGAGCCAGGAGTGAAGTAGCTGAAGGTGTAATTGTTGGTGAAGGTGCAGTTTTATCAATGGGCGTATTTATTGGAGCATCGACAAAAATTGTTGATCGATCAACTGGAGAAATTCATATGGGAAAAGTTCCAGCTTATTCTGTTGTTGTACCAGGTACCTTGCCAGGAAAAAAAGAGGGGGGTGTTAATCCTTCTTTATACTGCGCAGTTATTGTTAAAAAAGTTGATGAAAAAACTAGAAGCAAAACATCCATTAATGATCTTTTAAGAGATTAATGTCAGAAGTAAATTTTGATCCAGTAAATCTTACACAATCATTAGTTAAGTGTGCAAGTGTAACTCCGAAAGATGAAGGGGCCTTAACAGTAGTTGAAAATCATCTTAAGGCTATTGGATGTGATTGTCATTCATTAACTTTCTCTGGAAACAATTCTTACGAGGTTAAAAATTTATTTGCAACAATAGGCAATGAAGGAAAACATTTTGCTTATGCTGGTCATACAGATGTAGTTCCAGTAGGAAATGAAAGTTCATGGAAATATCCTCCTTTCTCTGGAAAAATAGATGGAGGTAAACTTTATGGCAGAGGAAGTGAAGATATGAAAAGTAGTGTAGCTTGTTTCATCAGTGCTTCTAAAAGATTTGTTGATAAGTATAAAAATCTTCCTGGTAAAATTTCATTTATTATTACAGGTGATGAAGAAAGAGATTCTGTTAATGGGACGCCAAAGATTCTAGAATGGGCAAGTAAACAAAATTATAAGTTTGATCATTGTCTTGTTGGTGAACCAACTTCAAAAAATGAAGTCGGCGACAAAGTAAAAATTGGTAGAAGAGGATCAGTAAGTTTCTTTTTTCAGGTTAAAGGCATTCAAGGACATACAGCAAATTCTCATTTAGCTGAAAATTCATCGCATCATTTAGTAAGCTTATTAAATAGTATATTGGAAAAACCTTTAGATGAAGGTAACGAAAACTTTTTGCCAACATCAATTCAAATTGCTACTATTGATATTGGCAATCCTGTTCAAAATGTAATTCCAGAACTGGCTAAAGCAACTGTTAACATTAGATTTAATGACATGCACTCATCCGACTCACTTATAGAATGGATCGATAACAAAATACAAAAGATTTTCTCTAAATTAAAAAATGCTAGTTGTACTTATACTTATGATGCAACTGCCGAGTCCTTTCTTAATAAAGCAGGAGATTTATATAATATTATTTCGCAATCGATTTCTGATGTAACAGGAAGAAATAGTCCACCTGAAAAAGCGACTGATGGTGGCACATCTGATGCAAGATACATAAAAAACTATTGTGAAGTAGTAGAATTAGGGCTTAGAAATCAAACATTACATAAAGTAGATGAATATGTCTTTGTGGAAGATATCATCAAATTAGAAAGTATTTATTTTAGAATTTTAGAAAATTATTTTGAAGTAAATTAATATCCATTTGATAGATTTACATCCGACTTAACTTTTTTATTCTTTTTAAATTTTTTATGTATTGAGTACATATATTTAACTGATGATTCTATAGCAGTAACACCTGCTACATGTGGTGTAATTGTTACATTTGGAAGTTTCCAAAATTGGCTACTTGATTTTAAAGGTTCATTTTTAAATACATCCAGATAAGCAAAAAAATTTTTATTTTTCTTTAGATGATTTAGAAGGTCTTTCTCTTCAATAGTATCACCTCTTCCAATATTTATTAAACATGAATTTTTTTTCATCATCATTAAAAAATTTTTATCTATCATATTGTATGTATGAGGTGTTGATGGTAGAATAGAAATGATAACATCAGAGTTTTTAATAAAACTTATAATATTTTTACCAGTGTATACTTTAATATTTTTAAAACTTTTTTGAGACTTTTTATAGCCAATTACATTGTAATCTAATTTATTCAGCAATCTTGCAATATAATGACCAAGAAAGCCTAAACCAAGAATACCCACTGTTAAGTTTTTATTATCAACTGGCATTCTTTCACCAGACCAGTAATTTATATTTTGAGAATTTTGAAAAATTTTAAAATTTAATTGATAATTTAGGAGTTGAGCCAAAGAATAATTGGCAATCCTTTCACCCATGATTGCATCTTTTATTCTAATTATAGGAATATTCTTATTATAATTTTTAAGTTTTAAAATATGATCTACTCCAGCTCCCATAGAAAAAATAATTTTAAGATTTTTTAACTTCGGAAGAATCTGATCTGGCAAATTCCATATAATTGCAAAATTTACATCATGAAATTTTTTGTAATCTTTTATAGAAATTATTTCTTCATTTTTAAAATATTGTTTTATTGTTTTTTTCCAAACATTAATTTTATCAAAAGTTGTATTATGAAATAATATGGTCATTGGAGATCATCTATTAACTTATTGTATTTTAATATTTGATTTTTCCAATTTAATTCATTTTCTGCTCTAGTTTTTGCATTTTGTCCCAATTGATTCCTAAGTTGTTTATTATCTACAAGTTTCTTAATTGTTTCATCTAACTTATTTATATTATTAATTATCAAACCTGTTTTGTTATCTAATACTGCTTCTGGTGTACCTCCTACATTTGAGGCAATTGAAGGTATGCCATATTGCGATGCTTCAATATATGCGATTCCAAAACCTTCAATAGAATTTGAATGCGTTTCATCTAATGTTGGCATAATCATTATATCTGTTTTACTAAATATGAATTTTTTTTGACTTTCATTAATTGTACCAACTAAATTTACATTTGTATCAAGATTATATTTTTTTATTTGTTTCTTTATGTTTTCTAACTGTTCTCCATTACCAGCAATAATATATTGAATATCTGGATATATTCTTTTTAGATTAAATACAGATTTAAGTATTAATGAATGTCCTTTTCTTTTTTCGAGTCTAGCTAGAGTAAGTAAAGTTGGGTAACCATTTTTTAAATCTATATTTTGTTTTGTTATTGTATTAGTTGAATTAACACCTGGATGGATAACTTCAATTTTTTTTAAGTTCTTACTTATTTTAGTAAGCAAGTTTTTTGTGTATGTTGAATTAACTACTACTGCATTTGTTAGCTCCAATATTGTCTTAATTCTATTTTGATGAATATCATTTTTGGTTATTATTTCATTGCCATGAACTAAACTAATTACTGGTATTTTCTTTTCTTTTAAAAAATTAATAGGTATTTCAAGACTTTTCCAGCTATCTGCTATAACAACCTCAATTTTATTAACAGAACAAATTTTTTTCAATTGAATAAATTTTTTTCTTTTTCTAAAAAATTTTAAACCCTTAAATCTAAATATTGAAAAATTTGTATTGTTTTTATCGAATTCTAAATCTTTGTAAGGATCTTGTTGATCAGCTAATACTTTTACATCATTTTTAATGCTTAAGTTTGATGCTACATCATACATTAATGTTTCAATTCCCCCTACTTTAGTCGGAAAGCATTGTGTTAAAATGATTATCATTGGAGGCTATATTATTACAAATTTATTAAGTATTAATATACAAAATCAATCGGAACTATCTTATTTTTATATTTGTTTTTTATATATTGTTATATATGCATTTATTACATATCAATATTAGTATTTTTATACTTTAATAGCATATATAAATTATTAATTAACTATTAAATGGATAAATTATTTAATATTTTTAACAGATTTTATGACTTTTCAAGAAATCATAATTTAAACAAAGACAAAGATCTAATAAAATACTTTAAAGCTGAATTTGGAAATGAATGGAAAATTGAATTAGATAAACATCTTATTAGAACTGAGTCTAATAATATAAATAAAGCTTCCTAAATAGCCATGGTTACTTTTTTCAACCAAATTCTTTCTTCTTTTTCTAGATAGCCCTCCAATTTTTCGTACACATTTTCATGGTATTTATTTAACCACTGTTTTTCAATTTTATCAAGCATACTAACCTCAATAAGATCTAATTCTATTGGGCACCAGGATATATTTTCAAAGTATAATTTCTTTTCATGATTTTCTTTTACAACAAGTAAATTTTCAGTTCTTATTCCATATTCATTTTGCTTATAGTATCCAGGTTCATTGGATAAAATCATTCCTGGAAACAATTCAACACTTTCAAACATCGATTTTTTCGCAATTCGCTGTGGAGGTTCATGAACACTTAAAAAACTTCCAATACCGTGCCCAGTGCCATGATCATAGTCTAAATTAATTTCTTGCAAACTTTTTCTTGCCAAATGATCAATATCAGTTCCTTTTGTTCCTTTTACAAAAACATGATTTGATAATGCAATATGACCTTTGAGAACTCTAGTAAATCTATCTTTTTGTTCTTTTGTTGCTTCTCCTAAAATTATAGTTCTTGTTATATCAGTAGTACCATCAAAATATTGCGCACCTGAATCAACAAGGTAAATATTATTATCTGAGAAAGATGATTTACTTTCTTCAGTAACCCGGTAATGAGGTAAGGCTGCATTTTTATCAATTGCTGATATTGTATCAAATGATAGAGAATGAAATAATTTATTTTTTCTTCGAAGATTTTCTAAATAATTTGCAACACTAATTTCATTATTTAATTTAGGATCCATTATATTTTTTAACCAATAAATATATTTTGTAATACTAACCCCATCTCTAATATGTGCTTTTTTTGCTCCAACTAGTTCAGTTTCATTTTTGATAGCTTTTAACAGAATACATGGATTAGGTAAATTTTTTGGATTTATTTTTTGTTTTTTTAAAAGATATAAAAAATAATATGTTGTAGAATTAAAATCTAAACCAACAATTTCAGATGAATTAATATTGTTAAAAATTGAGTCGATGTTTTCAATATTGTTTATTTTTATTAGAGTTTGGATTTCCTTTGTTAGATTTTCTGACATTGAAGACTCATTAATATACAAAGAATGTTTATTATTTTTTGAAATTAGAAAATAAGAATAAAGCAGTGGTGTATATTTAATATCATCTGCTCTTAAATTTAATAACCAAGCGATATTATCAAGCCCAGAAACAAAGTAGTGATCAATTTTATTTTGATCTAAAAATTTATTTAAAATATCTAATTTTTCACGTCTGCCCTGACCAGCAAAACTTGTTGGGTGGTCAAATATATCTGTATACTGAATTTTTGGTTGATTTTCCCATAATAAATCAACAAAATTTTTATCTATCAGTTGGAGTTGAGATGTTGAATTCTCTAATATTTTAAGTACTTTTTCAATTTCTACAATTGAATGAAGAGTTGGATCTAATGCAATTTTTAATTCTTTTTCTAATAAAATTTTTTCTAAATCTGTCCAAAAACTATTTAAGTGTTTTGCTTGTATCTCTTTAGCATTAATTTGAGTATTTGCTTGAAAAGTATATCTTCCATCAACATACAAGAATGCATCTATTGGTGTTATAATTGCTCTTCCTGCTGAACCAGAAAAGTTTGTTATAAAATTTAATCTTTCAGCATTTGGAGAAATATACTCATTTAAATATTCATCACTTCTGTTTATAACAAAGATATCAGTATCTTTTTCTTTTAATAGATTTTGTAATTTTTTTAAATTTGATTGCCTTATCATAACTTATTAAATAAACTTAAATCGATATTACCACCTGAAATCATAACTATAATTTTTTTATTTTTTATATCAATTTTATTATTTAATACTGCGGCTGCTGCAACTGCTCCACCCGGTTCCACTACTATTTTAAGTTGTTCAGCTAATAAAATTATGGCCTTTGTTACTTCTTTATCAGAAACACTTAGTCCTCCTTCAAGATTCTTTGAATTAATTTGAAAGGTTATATTTCCAGGTTGAGGTGCTAATAGTGCATCACAAAACGATTTAGAATTTTTTTTATTTTCTATAATTTTGCCAGCTTCTAAAGATTTTTTTGTATCATCAAATTCATCAGGCTCTACAGAATATGATTTAATATTTGGATAAATATGCTTTAGGTATGTTGATGTTCCTGCAATAAGCCCTCCACCTCCACAACAACATAAATACAGATCAGGTTTAATTGACTGTTCTTTCAAATCATTTACAATTTCGATAGCTGCAGTACCCTGACCAGCAATTATATCTTCATCATCATAAGGTTTAACTAGAGCTCTATTATCCTTCTTTTGAATTTCATTTCCTATCTCTTCTCTGCTTTGAAAGTAACTATCATATAATATTACCTCTGCTCCATATTTTTTTGTATTTTCAATTTTTATTTGAGGTGCAGTTTTGGGCATTATTATTTTTGCACTAATGCTATTAATCATAGATGCATAGGCAACAGCTTGTGCATGATTCCCTGATGAATATGCTACTACGCCTGAGTCTTTTACAGTTTCTATTAATTTAGTAATTTTATGTGTAGCTCCACGTAGTTTAAATGATCCAGTATTTTGTAAATTTTCAAGTTTAAAATAAATTTCAGCTTCTAAAAGATTATTTATGTAATCATTAGTTACCAAAGGAGTTTTTGTTACCTTTTGGTTGATTAATTTGTAAGCATTATCAACATTAAAATAGCTAAAATCAGTCATAATTTTAAAGTTTTACATCGTTTTAATGGAATAAACTAAAAAAAAATATATGTATATTAACATGGAACAGAACAAAGTAACTTCGCCTTGCATTAGCGTATGTAAAACTGACCCAATCTCAGGGTATTGCTACGGTTGTGGAAGAACTAATGAGGAAAAAGATATTTGGAAAGATGAAAATACTTCAAATGAATGGAAACAAAGTAATTTATCTGAACTAAAATCTAGATTTTCAGATTGGCAGTTAAAGGCATTTGAAGAATCATATAAATCCAAAGTTGAAACGGGCTTATCTCTTATTAAAAAAAAATTAGCAGAAAATCGTAAAAATTGAAAAGTTTAATAATTTTTGTTTTTATTTCATTTTTTTCACTCAATCTTCAATCTCAGAATAAAATGATACTTGATAACTTAGTAACACCCGGAATTTCTTCTCAAGGTCAAAACTGGACCTTTTTTACTGATGGAGTAATGGGTGGATTATCACAGGGTAAAGCGATCATATCAAAAGTTAGTGATGTTAATTGTTATCATATGACAGGAGATGTAACGACTGAAAATAACGGTGGCTTTATACAAATAAGAAATCAATTAAAACCTTCAATATCAACAGAGGAGTTTGAGGGTGTTTATTTTAAAGTATTTGGTAATAATGAAGAATACTCAATACATGTAAGAACTGCTTTAACAATGGCTCCATGGCAATATTATAAATATAGCTTTAAAACTAATTCAGAGTGGACATTAATAAAAGCTCCATTTAGTGAATTTAAAAAATCAAATGCATATCAACCAAAAAAGTTAGTTGGTCAGAACATTAAGACAGTAGGACTGGTTGCTGGTTTTAAAGATTTTCAAGCAGATATTTGTTTGTCAGAAATTGGGTTTTATTAATAATCTATTTTAATTAAATATAATCCTTCTGGTGGTGCAGTAACTCCTGCATGCTTTCTTTTTTTTGATTTGATAATTTCTGAAATAGATTTTTCTATTTTATTTAACCCTATATCTACAAGTGTACCAACCATGATTCTAACTTGAGAATGTAAAAAAGATTTAGCCGATATTAAAAAGTTTATTTCATCTTTATTACAGTTTATTTCTATTGAATTAATTGATTTAATTGGTGATTTTGATTGGCAATTTATTGATCTAAAAGCAGACAAGTCAAATTTGCCTATAAATTGCTGCGATTGTTTTATTAATTTCTCTGTGTCAATTTTTTTATGTACACACCAAACTTTGTTTTGCTCTAATGTAATTGGCGATCTTCTATTTATAATTTTGTACTCATACCATCTTAATTTAGCTGAAAATCTAGAATTAAAATCTTTATCAATTTCCTCAGCATTTAAAATAGATATTGGTTGGGGTCTTAGATAATGATTTATACCATCCCTAATAGTATCACTATCAAAATGCTGTTGTAATTCAAAATTAGCAACTTGTCCTCTTGCATGAACGCCTGCATCTGTTCTACCAGCCCCAAATAATATTATTTTCTGTTTTGTTAGTTTTTCTATTGCCTCTTCTACCAATTGCTGAATAGAAAGCCCATTTTCTTGACGTTGCCACCCAACATAATTAGTCCCATCATATTCTAATGTTATCCTGTAGTTAGGCATTTACTATATCATTAATGTTAAAGCTATATCCTCGAAGAAAATCATCTTTAGAGATAATATTTTTACCTTCTTTTTGTAAAATTAGTGGCTCTATACTTCCATCATTACAACCAATATTAAAACTCTTATCAATAATAGTTGATGCATTACCAGTGTAATTTGATTTTCGTGCTTTTATAATTTTAATTCTTTCATTTTTAATGGTGAACCATGCCCCGGGTTTAGGTGAGTGAGCTCTTATAAGATTTAAAACCTCTTTTACTGATTTATTAAAATTAATTTTTCTATCTTCTGAAGAAATTTTTCTTGTATAACTTGCATAATTTTCATCCTGCACAGAATAAGTTATTTTTTTATTAAAAATTAGCGGGATAGTTTCAATTAATAATTTTATTCCAACTTTTGTTAATTTTTCACTTAACTCTTTTTTATTACAATTATCTTCTATAACAACTTTTTTTTGAGTAATAATTGGTCCAGCATCTAATTTGTCAGTAAGTTGTATTATTGATATACCAGTTTCTTTGTCTCCATTGATTAAAGAATACTCTATGGGTGCAGCACCTCTCCACCTAGGTAGTAAAGAAACGTGAATATTAATACAACCAAATACTGGTAGATCTAAAATCTCTTTTGGTAAAATTTTACCATATGCCATCACAATAATAAGATCAGGATTTAAGTTTTTCACAGTCTCAATAGTATTTCTATCAAATATATTTGGGCAAAAAACTTCAATATTGTTTTTACTTGCAAGTTGATGAACTTCAGATTCAATTATTTTCATTCCTCTCGATTTTTTTTTGGGAGGTTGAGATAAAACAGCAGAAATAAGAAAATTATTTTTTATTAATTCTTTCAGATAATCTGATGCTATTCTGGGAGATCCCATAAAAATTATTTTTTTATTATTCATTATTTTTTATTTTTTAAAAATTTTTGTACTTTTTTAATTATTATGTTCCTTTTTAAAGAGGAAAGATAATCAACAAATAATTTTCCTGATAGATGATCAATTTCATGTTGTAATATTCTTGCCTCAATTCCATTAGCTTGTTTTTTTACTAGTGAATTTTTTTCATCCAAGTATTCCAAAGTAATTTTTTCAGATCTTTCTATTTCAGCAAATTGATTTGGTAGAGATAAGCATCCCTCCTCCATCACTACTTTTTCTTTTGAATATGAAATAATATTTGGATTAAATAGACTGTATTCAATTTGATTTTTAGTATTTTGATCTACAAAACTAACTGTAACAATTTCTTTTAAAATACCTATCTGATTAGCAGCTAATCCAACTCCTGGTGCTTTATTCATAATATCTCTCATTTTTTTAGCTATCAATATTTCATTATTGGTCACTTTTTTAATTTTATTTGCTTTTTGGCGTAGAAGTGGATTTGGAACAAAAAGTATTTTATCCATTAATTTTAAGTGAATTTTTTTCTAGATTGAAAAGCAGTACTTAAGGTATTTTCATCAAGATAGTGCAACTCACCACCCATGGGAATACCCTGAGCTAAGCGAGTAACATTCAACTCTTGAAATTTTTCTAATTTATCAGCCAAAACAAATGAAGTTGTTTGCCCTTCCATGGTAGTACTCAAGGCTAAAATAATCTCCTTAATATTATTTGCTTCTATTCTTTTTAATAGGTTGTTTAATCTTAATTCATCAGTCCCGATTCCCTGAATTGCTGATAATGAACCTCCTAATACATGATATAATCCCCTATAGAAACCAACTTTTTCAAAAGTCCATAAATCAGAGACATCCTCTACTACGCAAATACTATTCTTATCTCTGGAGTTATTAGAACAAATATTACATGGATTTTGTAAATCTATATTTCCACAATGATCACACTCTATAATTTTTTCATAAGATGTATTTAAACTTTGTATCAAAGATAGTAGATTCTTATCTTTATTCTTTAACAAAAAAAGAGCTATTCTCTGTGCAGAACGTCTACCTAATCCCGGAAGTTTAGATATGTCACTAATTAATTGATTGATTGGTGATTGCTCCATTTTAAAAAGGTAACTTCATCCCTGGTGGCAGTGAAAGCCCTCCAGTTAACGATTTCATTTCTTCTTGAGCTGCAATTTCACCTTTTTGTTTTGCATCATTAATTGCTGCAATTACTAAATCTTCTAATATTTCTTTTTCATCATTCTTTAACAAACTTTCATCAATTGATATTCTTTTAAAAGTTCCTTTAGCTGTTGATATGACTTTTACTAGACCACCACCTGATGTGCCTTCAACTTCAATGTCATTCAGTTTGTCTTGTGCTTCTGCCATTTTTTTCTGAAGTTGTTGGGCTTGTTTCATCATATTTCCAAAATTAACCATTATTTCTCCTTCTTTATATTAAAATAAACTTTTTCTTCATTAGAATTAACATCTGTTAAATCAGATATAGAATGTATTTGAGTAAGTGGAAATGCATTGAGAATTTTTTTAACTAATAAATTATCTTTCATTAATTCGATTTCTTTTTGCTGATTAATAATATCTTCTTCATACAAACTTTTACCTAGATTACTTGAGGAAGTTTTTATCTGCCAAATTCTACCTGTCCATTTTGAAATTAGCTTACTAATGTTTTTAGTAAAATATTTATCAGATATTCTGCTTATATTTATTGTTAGTTCACCATCTTTGAAAGCAATCAATTTAACATCATTGTATAATTTAGAATGTAACATTCCTTCTCTATTTAAAAAGAACATTTCAACAAATTGTCTATAATTTTCAATTTGTTTAATAAGTGTATTAGAATTATTTCTTTTATCCTTGTTTGAATTTTTATTGAAGTTTAATATTTTGTTATTTACATCATCTTGGATATTTTTTTCTACAGTTATTTTATTTTTATTTATTTCTTGTTCTTCTTTTTGAATTTTTTTCAATAAATCATCTGGAGTGTTTCCATCAAATAAATAAATAATTCTTAAGATAAGCATTTCTCCATGCTGGAATAAATGAAAACCAGTTTGTAATTCTTGAAAACCTTTAAACAGTATTTGCCAAATAATGTTTAGGTTATTTAAACTAATATTTGAAGATAAAACTAATCCTCTAGATCTTTCAATTTCTGGTATATAAATATCATCTTTTATACTAGGAGTTATTTTTATTTGAGTTAAAAAATGAACAACATTTATTAATTCATCAAAAATCATTATTACATCAGCACCAAGATTATATAAATTTTTATATAACTTCAGTGCTTCAATGGAATTACCTTCTAATATTTTTTCAAGTAGATTAAAAATCTTTTCTCTTTCAGCTAAACCTAACATCGCCGCTACTGACTTAGTGTCAACCTTAAGATTTTGATTAGATATTGCTTGATCGAGCAAGCTAAGGCCATCTCTTATTGATCCATCTGCCGCTCTCACAATTAATGATATAGCACTATTGTCGATATCAATTTTTTCTTTATTAATAATATCAACTAAATGATTGTTTAAAATTTTATTTTCAATTCTTAAAAGATCAAACCTTTGGCACCTAGATAATACGGTTATTGGTATTTTTTTAATTTCTGTCGTGGCAAAAATAAATTTAACATGTTCCGGAGGTTCTTCTAATGTTTTTAAAAGTGCGTTAAAAGCGCTTTTTGATAACATGTGCACTTCATCAATAATAAAAATTTTATATTTACTTATAATTGGTTTATATTTTACATTATCAATTATTTCTCTGATGTCTTCAACTCCTGTATTTGATGCTGCATCCATTTCTATTACATCTAAATTACTATCTAAACGAATAGCCTTGCACGAGTCACAATTTCCACAAGGCTCACTATTATTTTGTTCTCTATTTTGACAATTTATACTCATTGCTATTATTCTAGCAGTAGTTGTTTTTCCTACACCTCTTACCCCAGTTAGAAGATAGGCATGTGCTAATCTATTATTAATAATTGCATTGGTAAGTATTTGAACTGTTAAATCTTGACCCACCAAATCTTTAAATTTTTGAGGTCTATATTTTCTAGCTAATACTCTATATTCTTCTTGTTCATTCATAAAATTTATGGAAGGTTTTAAGACCCAAATAATATTGTTACAGCTGCTTCTTTTCAGACCTGACTGGATTAGCAATTCATTTGCCCTCAAACCTTCCTTTAACAATATAGCATTATTGTTCAAAAAAACCTAAATAGACTTTTAAAAATTAAACTATTTTTTTCTAAAATTTGATTTTTCATAAACACCAATAATATTTAGATGCCTGCAAAAAAACTTCATTTCCTCAAGTGCTAATTTTACTGAGGGATTCTCAGGATGGCCTTCAAAATCGATATAAAATTGTGCAACATCAAATCCCTGGGGGTGTATGTAGCTCTCTAGTTTTGTAATATTAACACCATTACTAGCAAAACCACCTAAACACTTATAAAGTGCTGCAGGAATACTTCGCACATTAAATACCAATGTAGTGATAATTTTTTTTAATTCAGGGTCGATTTCTGTTAAATTTTTTTGCATTACCAAGAATCTAGTTACATTATTTGATGAATCTTGAAAATTCTCTTCTAAAATTTCTAAATTGTAAATATCAGCAGCCAAAGTAGATGCAATTGCTGCATCTTCAAAATTTTTTAACTCAGAAATAATTTTGGCAGAGCCGGCTGTATCTGCTTCAATTATCATTTCTTTATTTAATTTAATAATATTGTTTCTACATTGGGCAATACCTTGTTCATGACTATGTATTCTTTTTATATCTGATAATTTTGTTCCTTTCACAGCCATTAAGTTGTGATTTATTTCTAAAAAAAATTCTGAGGTTATTTTTAAATTTGACTCGGGAATTAGTCGCTGAGTATCAGCAACTCTTCCGGCTAAAGAATTTTCAATTGGAACAATAGCTGCATCAACTTTATCTAATCTTACTTGTTCGAACATATCTTCAAAAGTTGAACATGGAACACTTTTTGCTTCTGGAAAAAGCTGTGTACCTGCTTGCTCACTATACGCACCTTTAATTCCTTGAAAAGAGAATAAATTAATTTTTTTCATAATTTTCTCTTATAATACTTTCAGCAGTAATTAAATCTTCTTTTGTATCAATACTTATGGGGATGTTTTCATCATATATCACCCCTATACTTATACCTGAATCCATTGCTCTATATTGCTCAAGATTAAGTAATTTTTCATTTTTTGACCTTGGTAATTTGACAAAGTTCAATAGCGATTTTTTTGTAAAACTATAAATTCCAACATGATGATACACATCTTTAAGTGTATGATGTTTTAATCTGAAAAAATCTTTTGCCTGTCCAACATTTTTTTTATCCCAACTAACTTTTACTTTAGTTATATTCGGGTTTGATATTTCATTAGATTGTAGTGAAGTTGCAAGTGTACCTATTGAATAATTATTTTCTAATGGCTGCAAAACTTTTTTAATTTGATCAGGTCTAATAAGCGGCATATCACCTTGTAAATTAATTATATAATCATAATTATTATTATCTTCGATTTGCATAAAAGCAGTATGAATTCTGTCAGTTCCTGATTGAAGCTTTGGGTCAGTAATAATAGCTTTCCCACCTAAGTTAGTTATAAAGTCATATATTTCTTTTTCTGCGCATGCCACTACAACTTCACCAATATCTGAATCAATTGCCTTTTGCCAAACATGTTGAATCATTGGTATATTATGAATTTTTATCATGGGTTTTCCAGGTAGGCGTACTGAAGCCATCCGACAAGGTATTAATATTATAGTTTTCATAATTTATGCGACAATTAGGCTATGAAATTTAAAAATGGTTATCATTACAATTGTATTCATTCATTAAAAAAATCTGTATAGGTATTTATACATGTCTGGCCTTGAAGTTAATAAAATATTGGCGTCAATTATATTAGCATTATTAATTTTTACATTAATTAGCCATTTTGGTGACCTAGTCATTAATATTGATCATGATGAAAAAAAAGAAACAGCTTATAAAATAGACGTTCCTGAGGATCCTACTGGCATTGGAGTAGTAGAAAAAAAAGAAGAAGTAATAGAGCCAATTTCAATGTTACTAGCAAGTGCTTCTCTCGATAATGGGGAAAAATTGTTCAAAAAATGTGCTACTTGCCATAATTATGAAAAAGGTAGTGCAAATAAAGTAGGTCCACACTTATGGAATATTATAAATAGACCAAAGGCAAATGTTGAAGGTTTTGCATACTCTAAGGCTCTAGCTGAATATGGTGGAGAATGGGGATATGAAGAATTGGCGGAATTTTTATATAAACCAAAAAAATATATAAAAGGTACAAAAATGAACTTCGCAGGTTTGAAAAAAGTAAAAGATAGAGCAGACTTAGTTTATTTCCTAAGAGAACACTCAGATAATCCAGCACCACTTCCATAAACTAAAGTAATGACCTTAGATACTGAAGAGTTTTCAAAATTTGCAAACTCTTTAGCAGATGATGCATCAAAAACCTCAATGCATTATTTTAGAAACAAAATTGAAATAGAAATTAAGGATGATCAAAGTCCTGTAACTTTAGCAGATAAGGAAACAGAACAAACATTAAGAGAGAGAATAAGAAAAGAATATCCTGAGCATGGAATTTTAGGTGAAGAGTATGATAATGAAAAATTAGACTCCGAATTTATATGGGTATTAGATCCTATAGATGGTACAAGAAGCTATATAGCTGGACATAAAGATTTTGGTAATTTAATTGCATTACTTCATAACAAAAAACCAATTTTAGGAATTATAAATTGTCCAGCGCACAATGAAAGATGGATCGGAATAAAAAATCAAAAGACAAAATGTAATGGCAAAGATGTTCAAACTAGCTCAATTAAAAAAATCAAAGATGCTTATCTTTTTACATCTGGATTATATTTTGATGAACCTCAAATTAGAAAAGGATTAGAATTGCTCAAAGAAAAATCAAGATACTATAGACTTGGTGGTGACTGTTACATGTATGGAATGTTAGCCTCAGGTTTAATTGATATTGTTTTAGAAGATACATTAAAAGTGCATGATTATATGGCTCTTGTAAATGTAATTGAAGGAGCTGGTGGAGTAATTACAGATAAGTTTGGACAAGATATATCACTAGACTCAGATGGTAGTTTAGTAGCTTCAAGCACAAGTTCTCTAAATGATGAAATTATTAAATTAATAAACTAAAATTTATTTTAATTTTTAATAAATAGACATATATTACAAATATGAAAATACTCATTTTGATCTTTACATTTACCTTGATTTTTCAATTAAAAGCTCAAGCGAATACTAATACATCGCATGCGATTGCAATGCATGGTGAGCCAAAATACTCAAAAGATTTTGAAAACGTTGAATACATAAATCCAAATTCAATTAAAGGTGGATCGATTGTAAGAAGTGCCATTGGAACCTATGACAGTTTCAATCCATTTATTTTAAAAGGCACCTCAGCAGCTGGAATTGGAGGATTATATGAGACATTAACAACTGGATCAAGTGATGAAGCATTCACAGAATACGGATTGTTAGCTGAAACAATTGAATGGCCAGATGATAGATCTTGGGTTTCATTTACATTAAGAAACGAAGCATATTGGCACGATGGAAAAAAAATTACAGCTGATGATGTTGTGTGGACATTTAATACACTAATGGAAAAAGGCCACCCATTTTATAAATATTACTATGGAGATGTAAAAGAAGTAATTAAAGAGCAAGAGAATAAAGTGAGGTTTAATTTTACAACAAACACTAATAAAGAGTTGGTTTTAATTGTTGGTCAATTACCCGTACTACCAAAACATTATTGGGAAAATAAAAATTTTGAAGAGACATCACTAGAAATACCAATTGGAAGTGGTCCATACAAAATTAAATCATTTGATAGTGGAAGATCGATTACTTACGAATTAGATCAAAATTATTGGGGTGTTGGAGCATCAATACCAATTAAAATTGGGAAAGATAACTTCGACACAATTAGATATGATTATTACAAAGACAGAGGTATTGAAAGAGAAGCTTTCAAATCTGGTGAGATTGATTTCTTCCTTGAAAATTCATCAAAAGAATGGGCAACTGCGTATGATATCAGCGCTGTAAATGATGGCCTAATCAAAAAAGAATTAATAAGTCATGAAAATCCACAAGGTATGCAAGGTTTTGCTTTTAATATTAGAAAAGATAAATTTAAAGATAGACGGGTTAGAAAGGCTCTCTCTTATGCTTTTGATTTTGAATGGTCTAATAAAAATTTATTCTTTGATGCGTATAAAAGAACAGATAGTTTTTTTGAAAACTCTGAACTTGCTTCCTCTGGCCTTCCTTCAAAAGAAGAATTAAATTATTTAAATCCATATTTTGATGTATTACCAAAAGAATTATTTACTGAAGAATATAAAAATCCAGTAACCGATGGTTCTGGCTATATGAGAATGCAATTACAAGAAGCGTCAAAACTTTTAGAAGAATCTGGATGGGAATTAGTTGATGGTAAACTTTATGATTCTAATACTAAAGAACCTTTTGAGTTTGAAATATTATTACGCTCACCAGCATTTGAGAGAATAGTACTGCCTTTCAAGGATAACTTGGAAAAACTAGGTTTAGATGTAACTGTAAGAACAATAGACAGTGCTGAGTATCAAAAAAAAATAGAAGTTTTTGATTTTGATATGATTGTACAAACATTTTCCCAGTCACTTTCACCTGGTAATGAACAAAAAAATTTCTGGGGATCTGACGCTGCTGACACTAATGGATCAAGAAATGTAATTGGAATAAAAAATTATGCTGTTGATGGATTAATTGATAATCTAATCAATTCAAAGGATAGAGAAGACTTATTAATTATTACAAAAGCTTTAGATAGAGTTTTGCTATGGAATTATTATGTTATTCCTCAATGGCACATTTCATCATATCGAGTAGTTTATTGGGATTTCTTTGACCAACCTAAAATCAAACCCAAATATTCACTTGGTTTTGACACTTGGTGGATTAATCAAAATAAATATGATCAAATTCAGTCAAATAGGACTACAAACTAGTTATCGAAGTTTAATCTAAATAATATAAAATAAATTAATTATGGGAGCATATCTTATAAAGAGACTCTTACTAATTATTCCAACACTTTTTGGAATAATGTTAATTAATTTTGCAATTGTGCAATTTGTTCCAGGTGGACCTGTAGAACAACTAATTGCCCAAATGACGGGTACAGCAGTAGAGTCAACAGCAAGATTTTCAGGGTCTAATGATGGAGAAGCATTAGAATTCGATACAAGCGATACTTCATCGACTAGCACTTATAGGGGCTCACAAGGTTTAGATCCAGATATTATAAAAGAGATAGAAAAAATGTATGGAATGGATAAACCAGCACATCAACGTTTCCTGAAGATGTTAAAAGATTATGTAACTTTTGATTTTGGAGAAAGTTTTTTTAGAGATCAAAAAGTTACTTCAATTGTTTTAGATAAAATGCCAGTTTCAATATCACTTGGTTTATGGACAACTTTATTAGTATATTTAATATCTATACCTCTTGGTATAAGAAAGGCAATAAAGGATGGATCAAGGTTTGATATAGTCTCAAGTTCAATTGTGACAATTGGTTATGCAATACCAAATTTTTTATTTGCAGTAATTTTAATAGTTTTTTTTGCAGGTGGAAGATTTTATGATATTTTTCCTTTAAGAGGTTTGTTTTCAGCTAATTTTGAAGAATTATCATTAATTGAAAAAATTATAGATTATTTTTGGCATTTAGCACTGCCACTCACTGCCATGATTATAAGTGGCTTTGCTGGATTAACCTTTTTAACTAAAAATTCATTTCTTGATCAAATTAATCAACAATACGTGATGACAGCTAGAGCAAAAGGTTTAACAGAAAGAAAAGTTTTATATGGTCATGTGTTTAGAAATGCAATGTTAATTGTTTTGGCCGGTTTTCCAGCTGCGTTTATAGGAATACTCTTTACAGGATCATTATTTATAGAAGTCATTTTTTCTTTAGATGGATTAGGATTATTAGGATACGAAGCTGTAATTATGAGAGATTATCCTGTTATATTTGCAACCTTATATTTTTTTTCATTACTAGGATTAATTATGGGAATTATCAGTGATTTTATGTATTCCATAATTGATCCACGAATAGACTTTGAGGCTAGATAATATGAAATTATCGAAACTTAACCAAAGAAGGCTTTATAATTTTAAAGCTAATAAAAGAGGGTATTACTCCTTTTGGATATTTAGTATTTTATTCATTGTCTCTTTGTTTGCAGATTTCATTGCTAATGAAAAACCACTTTTAATAAAACATAATGAAAGCTTTTATTATCCAATTTTTTCATATTATTCAGAAACAACATTTGGAGGAGATTTTGAAACAGAAGCTGATTATAGAGATCCTTATGTAAAAAACTTAATTAATGAAAATGGTTGGATGATTATGCCGATTATACCATATTCTTACGACACTATTATTAGAGATTTAAACTCACCGGCGCCATCTGCACCTTCAAAAAATAATTGGTTAGGTACAGATGATCAAGCAAGAGATGTACTTTCAAGAGTAATTTATGGTTTTAGAATATCGATTTTGTTTGGATTTACTTTAACATTTTTTTCAATGATTATTGGTGTGTCAGCTGGAGCTGTGCAAGGTTATTTTGGTGGAAAGATTGATTTATTCTTCCAAAGATTTATGGAAGTTTGGTCAGCAATACCAACATTATATGTCTTAATAATTTTGGCTAGTGTAATTCAACCAAATTTTTGGTGGCTACTAATTATTTTGTTACTTTTTAGTTGGATGGGCTATGTTGGTGTAGTTCGTGCAGAATTTTTAAGAGCAAGGAATTTTGATTATATTAGAGCAGCAAGAGCGTTAGGAGTTTCTAATACAAAAATTATGATAAGACACATGTTACCTAATGCTACTATTGCTACTGTTACTTTTCTTCCATTCAGTTTAAGCGCATCTGTAACTGCATTATCAGGTCTTGATTTTTTAGGTTTTGGTTTACCTCCTGGATCTGCATCCTTAGGTGAAATGGTTAATCAGGGAAGAAATAATTTACAAGCTCCTTGGCTTGGAATTACAAGTTTTTTAACTTTAGGTTTAATGTTAGGCTTGTTAGTTTTTGTTGGTGAAGCAATTAGAGACTCTTTAGACCCCAGAAAGACCTTCAATTAAAATGGATAAAATAGTTTCAATAAAAAATCTCACAATTGAATTTAATAGAAACATTGAAGTAGTAAAAAATATAAATCTAGATGTTATAAAAGGAAAAACTACTGCTATCGTAGGTGAGTCTGGTTCTGGCAAAACTTTATCTGCATTGAGTATTTTAAAACTACTTCCTAGTGGTGCTGAAATAAAAAATGGAAATATATTTTTTAATAATGTCAATTTATTAAAATTAAACAAAAGTGAAATTCAAAAAATAAGAGGAAATAAAATATCTACAATTTTTCAAGAACCTATGACAAGCTTAAATCCTTTGCATACCATAAACAAACAAATTGAGGAGATAATTACAACTCACAATGTAATTAGCAAGAGTGATGCTAAGAAAAAAACTATAAATTTATTAAAGGAAGTGGGTTTAGGTAATATAGCATCAAGGCCAAAAATATATCCTTATGAATTATCAGGTGGACAGAGACAAAGAGCTATGATCGCAATGAGCATTGCCAATAACCCAGAAGTTCTTATTGCGGATGAACCTACAACAGCATTAGATGTTACAATTCAATTACAAATTTTAGAACTGTTAAAAAATATACAATCAAGACTAGGAATGTCTTTAGTTTTTATAAGCCATGATTTATCAGTAGTAAAAAAATTATCAGATTATATTTATGTAATGAAGAATGGTAAAATTGTTGAATTTGGCTCAAATAAAGAAATATTTAGTAATCCAAAAAATGAATACACAAAAGAATTAGTTTCTTATCAAAGTAATATTAAAGAGAGTAAAAATTTTGAATCAGATTCTATCTTAAAAGTTGAGGATTTAGATGTATGGTACCCAATTAAAAAAGGTCTTCTAAAAAAAACTATTGACTATGTAAAAGCGATTAAAAATGTTAGTTTTGATTTAAAAATTGGTGAAAGCATTGGAATAGTTGGAGAGTCAGGTTCAGGAAAAACATCTCTTATTTTAGCAATTTTAAATTTAATAAAATCAAAAGGAAAAATAGAAATAAATAAAAAAGATCTAAGTCGATTAAATAAAAAGGAAATACTAAATTTAAGAAAGGAAATTCAAATTGTCTTTCAAGATCCATTTTCATCATTGAGTCCAAGGATGAATATAGAGGATATTATTTCTGAAGGCTTGTTAATACATTATCCAAACATAAATAAAAAAGAAAAAGAAGAAAAAATTAAAAATATATTAGATAAAGTCGGATTAGAGTATAAAAATACAATTGAAAAATATCCTCATGAATTTTCAGGAGGCCAACGTCAAAGAATTGCAATTGCAAGAGCTCTTATTTTGGAGCCAAAAATTTTAATATTAGATGAACCTACATCAGCTTTAGATGTAACAATTCAGAATCAAATAATAAATCTTCTAAATAAACTTCAAGAACAACTTAAGCTTAGCTATATGTTTATTAGTCATGATATGACAGTCATCAAGGCAATATCAGATAGGATAATAGTATTAAAAGACGGATTAATTGTTGAAGAAAATATTAGTAGTAATATCTTTGAATCCCCTAAATCTGAGTATACTAAAAAACTTATTTCGTCTGTTGTTTAGATGAGTTCCTTAGAGCCTTCAGAAATTAAAATAAAAGAATTAATATCATTATTTGATAAAAAAAAATTTGATGAACTTTTAAAATTGTCAAATGAATTATTAGATAATTTTCCTAAATCAATTCTTATACAAAATATACTAGGTGTAGTACACACTGAGCTAAAAAATTATAAGTTAGCAAAAGAATTTTTTATCAAAGTAGTAAATCTAAATCCAAAATATACTGATGGTTATTATAATTTAGCTAATATTTTTATGAAATTAAATGAAGAAGAAAAAGCAATAGAAAATTATAATAAGGTCATAAATCTAGACAAAAATTATTTTAAAGCACATAATAATCTTGGGAATATTTATAGAAGAAAAGGATTAAATAAAAAAGCTATTGAATTATATTTATCAACATTAGAAATCAATTCAAATTATAAAGTGGCATACTACAATTTAGCAGGAGCACTTCAGTTTTATAATATAAATGTAGAGAATAAAAATATTAATAAAAATATTTATATTTATGATAAAAAATTTAGCGACGAAGGCTTTTTATTAGTATCTGGCTATAATGATCAAAGTAAAACATCACTAACTACATTATATTCTATTAAAGAAGAAAGAGTATTACATACTTGGAAGCCACCTATAGAGGATATACATTATCATTCTTCTGATTTTACAAATGAATATAATTTGAAAAAAAATTATAGAATGCAACATCCATTATTACTTGAAAATGGTGATCTAATTTTTTCAAGTGGTGAAGGACCATTAGTAAAAATAGATAAATGCAGCAATCATATATGGTCTATAAATAAACATTTTCATCATTCTATTGAGCTATATGATAAGAATCTCATAATAGCACCTCTAGTTATAAATAATAAATCAAAAAAACAATTCCCAATTTTGGATCATGGATTCGCATTAGTTGAACATAACAATGGCAATATTATAAAAGAATTTTCAATTCTAAAAATTTTAGAAGATAACAAAAAAATTGGTTTGCTATATGGAGTTGGTGAATTTGAATATGATAGAGTACACCTAAATGATGCTGAAAATATTAAAGAAACTGATGAATATTTTAATAAGGGTGATATTATGTTAAGCTCCAAACACCTATCCACAGTATTTTTGTATCGACCAAGTAATAATAAAATTATTTGGTTGAAAACAGGACCTTGGTTAAATCAGCATGATGTAGATTATTTAGGTAATGGTAAATTTTCAATATTTGGGAATGATACCTTTAGATACAATCAAGTAGAAAATTATGATATTTTTTTTGATATAAATAACAAAATTTATATTTATGATTCAAAATTAGATAAAATTGAGACTATTTACGATGAAGGTATGATAAATATCAAAACCCCTACTCAGGGCTTGCATGAAATATTAAAAAACGGGGATATATTCATAGAAAATACAGATAATTTTGAATTAATTCGATTAAGTGAAAATAATATTAGATGGAAATACTATAATTATTTAGGCAATGAAAGGATAGGATCAATTCACTGGAGTAGATATCTAGATAAAAATACAAATTTTGATTGGATTGAATCATTTAATTGTAATTAGATATATCATTTAATTTATCATAGATTTGAATTGCTT
>CACNNQ010000003.1 GCA_902621855.1 uncultured Alphaproteobacteria bacterium
CAAAGTTGTCTCCGCTCTGACAAGAAGAATTGCTGATGGAGACATGATACACATTGAAGATATTCAAGATCAGGTTGAATTAGCTCTTATGAGGGATGAGCACCATAAAGTTGCTAGGGCATATGTTTTATATAGGGAGCAAAGAGCAGCTTCGAGATATCACACAAAAAAACTAAAAGAACAAGTTGGAGAAAAAGCTTCTTCAATGATGGTAACTAAAAGAGATGGAAGTAAAGAACCAATTTCACTGGATAAAATTACAAATAGAGTTTCTGTTCTATCTACAGGTTTAAATATTGACCCAATAGTCGTTGTTCAAAAAGCTGTTCCAGGATTGTATAGTGATATTAGTTCTATCGAAATTGATACTTATCTTGCTGAAACAGCTGCAGCTTTAACCGTAGAACATCCAGATTATTCTTATCTAGCTGCAAGGATAAAAGTAAATTCTCTTCATAAAGAGACGCCAGGTTTCATAATTGCAACAAAAAATTTATACGACGATGGATTGTTAAGAGAAGATTATTATAAAAAGGTGATAGAGAATGCAGATTTAATAGAGTCCATAATTGACTACGACAAAGATTATACTTTTGATTATTTTGCTCTCACAACACTAATAAGAGCATATTTATTAAAGTTTGATAATAAAACAATTGAAAGACCTCAAGACCTTTGGATGAGAGTAACTTTAACGGTTACTGGTAATGAGTTTAATTTAGATAAAATAAAAGAAACTTATAAAAGTTTATCAACTGGTATGTATACACATGCTACTCCAACATTGTTTAATAGTGGATTAAAAATGCAGCAATTATCTTCGTGCTTTTTAATAGGTATGGAGGATGACTCCATAGAAGGCATTTTTAATACTATAAAAGATTGTGCCCTAATATCTAAAACAGCTGGTGGTATTGGAATGCATGCTCACAATATCAGAGGTAGTGGAAGTAGAATAAAATCAACAAATGGAAAATCTAATGGCCTTATTCCATTTTTAAAAATTTTTAATGAAACTGCTAAATCAGTTGATCAAGGTGGAGGTAAAAGAAAAGGATCTTTTGCGGTTTACTTAGAACCCTGGCACGCCGACATTGAGAAGTTTCTAGAACTTAGAAAAAATACAGGTGCTGAAGAATTTAGGGCTAGAGATTTATTTTATGCTTTATGGATACCAGACTTATTTATGCAAAGAGTAGAAAATGATGAAGAATGGACACTTATGAGCGAACATGAATGCCCAGGTCTTTCAGATGTGTATGGTGATGAGTTCGAAAAACTTTACACTAAATATGAAAATGAAATAAAGCATTTAGAAAAAATTAAAGCAAGAGATTTAATGTCTAAAATTATAGAAGCGCAGATAGAGACAGGACAACCTTATATGCTTTATAAGGATTCTATTAATAATAAGTCTAACCAAAAAAATATTGGTGTGATCAAATCTTCAAATCTCTGTGCAGAAATAGTTGAGTACTCTGATAAGAATGAGACATCTGTATGTAACTTGGCTTCCATAGCTCTGCCAAAATTTGTAAAAAAATCAGATAAAAAATTAATATATGACTACGATGCTCTTTACGAAACTGCAAAATTAGCCACAAAAAACTTAGATGAAGTAATTGATATTAATTTTTATCCAACTGATAAAACAGAAAGATCTAATAATAAACATAGGCCTATAGGTTTAGGGATACAGGGACTTGCAGATGTCTACTTTATGTTGGGAATAGCTTATGAATCTGAGGAGGCCAAAAATATAAATAAATTAATTTTTGAAACAATTTACTTTGGAGCTTTAGAAGCTTCATGCGAGTTAGCAAAAGAAAAAGGAGCTTACGAAACATTTAAAAATTCACCAATTTCTGAAGGTAAGTTTCAATTTGATCTGTGGAATGTTAACCCTTCTTCAAAGTGGGATTGGAATTCACTTAGGACTAAAATTAAAGAGTACGGCGTAAGAAACTCTCTAACCACAGCTTGTATGCCAACTGCGTCAACAGGAATTATATTAGGTAATACTGAAACATTCCAAATACAAACCTCTAATATATATAAAAGACAAACACTGTCAGGTGAATTCTTGCTCGTAAATAGATATTTAGTTAATGAACTTTCTCAAAGAGGATTATGGAATAAAGAAATGAGAGATAAAATAATCTTAGAAAATGGATCGGTTCAAAACATAAATGAAATTCCAACTGAACTAAAAGAAACTTATAAAACAGTTTGGGAAGTATCACAAAAGACTGTCATAGATATGTCTGCAGATAGGGCTCCATTTATTGATCAAACCCAATCAATGAATCTTTGGCTTTCTACACCCACATTTGGAAAAGTTAATTCAATGCATATGTATGCATGGAAAAAAGGTCTTAAAACAGGAATGTATTATTTAAGAAGTAGATCAGCAGTTGATGCTGTAAAAGTTACAGTTTCATCAGAAAAAGCAGCAAAAGATGCTTATATAAATACTGCTATAAAACAAAACAATGAACCAGAAGATTGCGAAACTTGCAGTGCATAAAAAAGGAGTAATAAAATGATATCAAAAGGCGTTAAATCAATATTTCCAATAAAAAACCAAGAAATTTGGGATAGATATAAACAACATATTCAAGCCTTTTGGACAACAGAGGAAGTATCTTTACAAGATGATTTAAGAGATCTTGAAACCTTAAATAACGGTGAAAAGCACTTTATAAAACATGTACTCGCTTATTTTGCTAACTCTGAAGCAATGATTAATGAAAACTTAGCAAGTAGGTTCTATAAAGAAATACTAATTCCTGAAGCAAGATGCTTTATCTCAATGCAAATGTTGAATGAATCGATTCATGCAGAAATGTACGGTCTTCAAATAGAAGCTTATGTAAAAGATACAAAAGAAAAAGATATGCTTTTTGATGCAATTCAAAATGTACCATGCATTAACCATAAAGCACAATGGGTATCGAAATGGCTTAATGGTGATCAAAACCTCCTAACAAGATTAATAGGTTTTGGACTGGTTGAGGGTTTGTTTTTTGCAGGTTCTTTCTGTGCCATATATTATTTTAGAAAAAGGGGTCTATTACCTGGTTTAGCTCTATCAAACGATTGGATTGCAAGAGACGAAGGAATGCACTTTAGCTTCTCATCATTAATGTTTAGGACTTTAAGAGACAAGTTTAATAATAAAACATTAACCGATGCAGATATTAGTGATTTATCTTTGATCCCTTCAGACGTACCCCAATCACAATTTGAAGAAATTGTTAGAGAAGCAGTAGCATTCGAAAAAGAATTTGTTAGAGATGCTTTACCAGTTGATTTGATTGGTATGAATAAAGACTTAATGTGTCAGTATATTGAAGCAGTTGCTGATAGAATTGCAGATTTATTTGAATTTGACAGAGTCTTTAAAACGGAAAATCCTTTTGATTTTATGAGAGCTTTAGATGTTCAAAACGTTACAAACTTTTTTGAAAAAAGAGTATCTGAATATCAAAGACCTACAGATAGGGCTTTAAGTTTTGATGAAGCATTTTAATGGAAGCAGAAATATATTCTAAAACTAATTGTGGATACTGTGATAGAGCTAAACTACGACTAGCTAAATATAATCCAAAAATTTATATGCTTGATACAGATTATACGAGAGAAGATTTTTTTGAAAAGTTTCCGAATGCCAAAACTTTTCCTCAAATAATTTTAAATGGTGAAAAAATTGGAGGGTATCATGAGCTTGAAAAATGGTTTGAAATGAATACCTTTGATGAAGAATTTTAAATAATCTTTTTTTTCCTTTTCTTGTGTATGTTTTTTTACTTTTAACAATTCTTTGTTTGTACTTAGGCATTTTTAAATCTTGAGCATAGGGATTGCGTTTCTTAATTTTTTTTTTAATTTCCATAAACTATGGTTTAATGTGCCTGTCCCCAATGATCACCAGAACCGAAATCAACAGTGAGTGGAACTGAAAAATCTTTATATTTTAAATGTACTGACTCCATAATTGTTTTTACATTACTAACTAAATTTTCATATTTTTTACTTTCGACTTCAAAAATTAGTTCATCATGTACTTGTAAAAGCATTTTAGCCTCAATATTTTTAAGTTTTATTTCCTTATGAATTTCAATCATGGCTAACTTAATAATATCTGCTGCACTGCCTTGAATTGGTGCATTAATAGCTTGTCTTTCTGCAAAACCTCTAACAGCAAAATTCTTATCAGCAATTCCCTTAATATTAATTTTTCTTTTAAAAATTGTTTCAACGTATTGATTTGTTTTTGCAAAATCAATTTGATGGTCCATATATTTTTTAATTTTTGGATATTTAATAAAATATTCATTAATATAATCTTTTGCTTCTATGTTAGAAATATTAAGTTGTTTAGCTAAACCATATGGGCTAATTCCATATAGAATACCAAAGTTAATTGCTTTTGCTTTTCTTCTATAGTCATTGTTTATTTGACTATCTTTTAAATTGAATATTTCTTTAGCGGTTGATGCGTGAATATCTTCATTGTTTTTAAAAGCTTTAATGAAATTGCTATCACTAGAAATTTCTGCAGCTAATCTAAGCTCTATTTGAGAATAATCAAAACTGACTAACTTTTTCCCTTTTCCACTAACAAAAGCTGTTCTTATTTTTTTTCCATTTTCAGTTCTAATTGGGATATTTTGAAGGTTTGGGTCTGTAGAGCTTAATCGACCTGTTAATGTATTAGCTAAACCAAATGATGTATGAACTCTACTTTTACCATCAGTTAATCTAAATAAAGCATCTGTATAAGTCGACTTAAGTTTTGTTAATTCCCTCCAATCAAGAACGAGTTGTGCAATTTCAAATCCATCTGAGGCTAAATTATTTAAAGTTGAAGAGTCAGTGGAATATGTGCCTGATTTTGTTTTTTTACCACCAGGTATTTTAAGATTAACAAATAATATCTCTCCTAGTTGTTTAGGTGAACCAATATTGAACTCTTCATTTGAAAGTTTATAAATATTTTGTTCAATTTTTTTACTTTCATTTTCAAATTCATTACTTAGACTTGTTAGAAACTTTTTATTTACCTCTATGCCATTTGCTTCAATTGAAGATAATACCTCTACAAGAGGCAAATCGATGTTTTGATAAACAAAATTTGCCTTTTCTTTTATTAAACGAGGATAAAGATTTTGAAAAAGTCTGAATGTTAATAAAGAATCTTCAGCAGCATAATTAATTGCGTTATCAATAGTTACTTTATCAAAAGTAATTTCATTTTTTCCTGTCCCAACAACTTCTTTATATTTAATTGTTGTATGATTTAAGTGATTAAATGAGAGATCGTCTAAATTATGCTTATAAATCCCATTATCAATGGAATAGGAAATTAACATTGTATCTGCAATTGAATTAAACTTTACACCATACTTATTCAAAATTCTAATATCATATTTAATGTTTTGGCCAATTTTTAAGATTGATTCATTTTTACAAATTTTTTTAATGTGATTAATTACATAATTTTCCTCTAACTGATTATCAATTTTTTTTGAGCCATCTAAAGTGATATGATTTATAGGGATATAATAAGAAATATTTTCACTATAGCATATTGATATACCAACTAATTTAGCTTTTTCTATATTGAGTGAGTTAGTTTCAGTATCAATAGCACAAATACCTTGTTTTTCAATTTCGTTTAAAATCTTTTCAAAATTTTTCTTTGAATTAATTAAATGGTACTTTGGTTCTGTTTCATTTTTTTGGATAATTTTATGATTATCGCTAGATATAAAAGAATTAGATTTTAGTCTTTCTGATGTTGACCTAAAACCTTGATCATTAAGAAATTTAAAGATAAGATTAGTTTCTTTTTTTAATTCTTTGTAAGTTCTTATTTTGTTAATATTCTCAGAAATTTTGACATCATTTTTTAGAGTTACTAGCTTAAGACTCATTCGAATATCACTTTCTGCATCTCTTAATATATTTCTTCTTTTTTCCTGTTTAATTTTTTCAAGATTATTTAGTAAACTTTCAATATCGCCGAAATCATTTATTAATTGAGATGCAGTTTTGGGACCAATACCAGGAGCGCCTGGAATGTTATCTACTTTATCACCTGTTAGAGCTTGAATAAAAATAACCTTATCTGGTTTCACTCCAAATTTTTCCTCAACATCCTTTATTTCTATTTTTTTGTTTTTTATTGGATCAAGCATAGTTACCTTTTTGCTAACAAGCTGCATTAAGTCTTTATCTGAAGAAACTATAATAGTTTCAATTTCATCTTTTTCTGCTAAATTTACATAAGTGGCAATTAAATCGTCAGCTTCATATCCTTCTATTTCTAATTGAGGTATATTAAAGCTTTTTACGCAATCTCTAATTAGTGGAAATTGCGGTATTAAATCATCAGGAGCTTGTCCTCTATTGGCTTTATATTCTGGATAAATAGAATTTCTAAAATTTTTCCTTGCAGCATCAAATATTACAATCATTTTATCATCACTGTAATCTTCAATTAATTTTACAAGCATATTAGTGAATCCAAAAACTGCATTAATAGGGGTGCCATCGGCTCGATTCATGGGTGGAAGACCATAATAAGCTCTAAAAATATAGGCTGAACCATCAACTAATATCAATCTGCTCTTTTTATTCATTGTAAATTTAAATATATAAGTTTTTAAATAAATGTCAGATTATAAATATTCAATTGAAGCAAAAAATGTAAATAAAATTTTTTACAAAAATTCTAAAGAAATCTGTGCGCTTAAAGATTTCAACATTCAAATACAAAAGGGTACTATTCACGGATTATTAGGGCCTAATGGAGCTGGAAAATCAACATTTATAAATATTTTAGGCAGTTTAGTAAAAAAAAACTCAGGTAAAGTTTGTATATGTGGAATAGACATAGATACAAACTCTAAACTAAGTAAATTTAAGATTGGAATTGTACCTCAGGAATTAAACATCGATCCCTTTTTTACACCTGCAGAATTACTAGAACTTCAAGCTGGATTATATGGTATTCCAAAAAAAAAGAGAAGAACTGAAGAAATACTTGATAATCTAAAATTAAGTGATCAGAGAAATGCCTATGCGCGAACATTATCTGGAGGTATGAGAAGACGGTTACTAATAGCAAAGGCTTTGGTACATAGTCCAGAAATGTTAATTCTAGACGAACCAACTGCAGGTGTAGATATTGATATAAGAACATCAGTTTGGAATTATATAAAAGAAATAAATAGTAAAGGAACAACGATATGTTTAACAACCCATTATCTTGAAGAAGCAGAAAATTTGTGTGACAGAATTTCAATAATAAACTTTGGAAGAAAAATAATAGAAGATTCTAAAATTAATCTTTTAAATATAATTTCTATAAAAACAGTTTGCTTTATAATAGAAGGAGATTTTATAATCCCAAATGATTTAGAAGAATTTCAACCAAAAAAAGATGGTAAAAAATTAACTATTACGTATGATAAAAAAACTACAAATTTAAAAAATATCATTGATATTTTAGCTAAAAGAAAAATAAATTTTCAGGAAATAAATACATACGAAAGTGATTTAGAGGATGTTTTTTTAAAACTTATTAAAAAAAATTGATGTTAATCAAGATTAAAAATTACATTACGTATTTGTATTTACTAATACCATTATTTTTAATTACTGGTCCAGCCATACCTGATATTACAATTACATTTGGTAGTATTTTTTTTTTATTATGGTTTTACTTCTATGAAAGAAAACACGAATTAATAGAAAAAAATAATTTTTTTTATATAACAATTATTTTTTGGATAAGCTTAATATTTGTAAGTTTCTTTGCTATCAATAAAGAAAAGTCATTTCAGGATTCATTAATTTTTATACGAATTCTTCTAATACCTATTTGTTGTTATTTTGTTTTTCTTAGCAATTTAAGAATTTTGTACTACTTATCGTTATTTATATCTATTCTAGTCGTTTTGATATCAATAGATAGTATATTTCAATTTTATAATTACAGTTCAAAAGAAGGATTTGGAAAAGATATACTTGGTTTTAAATCTAATTGGTACGGAAGATTGACGGGGCCTTTTGGAAAAGAATTAATTCCAGGATCATATGTTTCAAAATTTGCTCTTATTGGTTATGTTTTCTTTTTATTAAATAATAATTTAAGAAATGTATTTTGGATTCAAATAATTTATTTATCATCTGTACTAGTAGTTACATTTATTTCTGGAGAAAGAATGGCATTTGCAACCTATTTTCTAGGAATGTTTGTATTGTTAATTTTATTAAAAGAAAATAGAAGAGTAATATTTTTTTCAATAATTTTAGGTTTAATTACAATTTTTTTTATTTATAAATCTCATCCGTTTTATAATGATTTTAAAGTTATAGAATCTAATGAATATCATCAAGGCCTTAAAATTGAAAAAGATATTCCTTGTGAGAATGATATTGATAAAGTCTGTACAAAAATTATAAATATTCAGCCAAATTTTATTAAAGTGATTTCAAACTTTAGTTCTTCAGCCTACGGTGAAATTTATCTTTTGGCATTAGAAATGTTCAAAGATAATTTTATCACTGGAATTGGAATAAATAATTATAAATTATTATGTGAAACAAATGAATATTATAAAATAAAAATGGTAAATTATGAATGTGCATCTCATCCCCATAATATATATTTACAGTGGTTAACAGAGGGAGGACTAATAGTATTTTTTGCATTTATTATTTATTTGTTTACTATTGTAAAACTAATAATTTCAAATGTTGGTCTTAGAAAATATAAAATTATTTCATTAGTTTTAATACTGATTTTGTTTTGGCCAATAATGTCAACAGGTAGTCTGATTAAAAATTGGTATGGAGTCTCTACTTTTTTTATAATTGGTGTTGCATTATGTATAAGTAAAATTAAAGAAGATTTTTGAAGAAATTATTTGAAGAATAGTTTTTTTTCAATTTTCTTGATAAATATAATCCCAAAACAAAAAATAATAAAACGGAAAGTGTAGTTCCGTTTCCTTTACCAAATAAAGAACCAATATATATGAAAATAAAAATTAGTGATGAGGATACGAGCTTAAAATGAATTCCTAGTATAGAGCCACCAATAAAAAAAATTATAATAAACAATGTATTACCTAAACCCATACCAAAATGGGATCCGACATAAGCCATATATATAGAAGAGAAAAGTATTGATAAATTGGTTGATAGAGTATTATCAAAAAATCTAACTTTTAATAAATAATAAAATGATTTCAAACCGTCTAACCAAGTAATCTTTTTTCCTTGCTCTTTTGTTCTAAAATAATAAGACACACCATACTCATAAATAAAAAAATTATTTCTCACTACTTGAGATGCCAAATCAATTTCAATTCCAAAATCATTAATACTTAATTTAATTTTTTTTATTACATCGTGATGTAGTATTTTTAATCCACAATGAACATCGCTAAGTGATTGAGAAAAGAAAATATTAAATATTAAAGAATTAATTTTTCCAACAAGATTATTAAAAAAATAATTATTTTTTTTTAGTTTACCAGATAAATATCTGCTTCCAAAGATGCATTTAATTTCTTGATTATTACAAATCATATCATACATTTCTTTTGAGTCTTTAATATCTAATTCAAGATCTGCATCTTGAAGTAGAATATATTTTCCGTTTGCTTTTTTTATACCTTTTTGAAGAGCCTTACCTTTACCAGAATTTGTATTTAATTTAATACAACTAAAATTAAATTTAAAATCTTTTTTTGTTTTAAAATTTTCAATAATTATATGTGAATTATCTGTGGATCCATCGTCTATAATAATAATTTCTATATCGTCTTTGTTAAAAAATTTTTTTAATTGATCAAATAGCTTTTCTAGGTATCTATCTTCATTAAATACGGGTATTACAATTGAAAGATTTAATTTATTCCCTTGGAGCATGTTTATTTAATATTCTTTGAAGCGTTCTTCTATGCATTCTAAGCCTTCTTGCTGTTTCAGAAACATTACGATTACACTGTATAAACACTCTTTGAATATGTTCCCACCTAATTCTGTCAGCTGTCATTGGATTTTCAGGTGGGGGTGGTAAAATTTCTTTGGAATTTGTTAATGCGTCATAGATTTGGTCTATTTCAGCAGGTTTTGGTAGATAATCTATAGCTCCAGATTTTATGGCTGCTACGGCTGTAGCAATATTGCCGTATCCTGTTAATAGTAAAGATTTTGTGTTTGGACTTATCTTTTGTATTTGTTTTACTAATTCTAAACCTGAACCATCTTCTAGTCTCATATCTACTACTGCGTAATCATAAGTCATATCGCTCACTTTTTTGATAGAATCTTTAAAACCTGGGCTTGTATCTACTGCAAATCCTTTTTTTTCCATAGATCTCGATAATCTTTCTCTAAATGGCAAATCATCATCAACAATCAACAATTTCATATTCATATACCTAAGATAGAGTTGTCAAAAGTAATTTCAACAATTGGATAGTTTTCTTTTGAATTAAAGAAATGAATATTACCACCCATATTTTCAATTAAATTCTTTGCTATGAATATTCCTAGTCCCATACCTTCATTATTTTTTGAAATATAAGGCTCACCAAGTTTATCAACTATATCTTTAGGAAAACCAAAACCATCATCTGATATTTCTATTTTTATATCTTTATCAGAATAATTTAATTTAACACTGACAATTTCCTTAGAATAATTAATAGAATTTTGAATTATATTGCCCAAAGCATACATAACTTCGTCTTTAAAAATAATTTCAGGCTCTTTATTATCTATGTTATCATCAATTTGAAGTTTCTTTGTTTTATTAAATTTATCAAAATTTATTTTTATCAAATCAGTGAGCTTAACTTTATTTAAAAATTTATCTTTTAGCTTTAGTGGATTTTGTGATAGTTTTTGAAGAATTTCTTTACATCTTTGAGCTTGGGACTTTAATAAATTTATATCTTTATATATATTTTTATCTTGTTTTAATTTTTCATCTTTAAGCAAATCACTTAAAATTAAAAATATTGTATTGAGAGGTGTTCCAAGTTCATGAGCTGCAGCTGCACTTAAAGAACCGACTTCTGTAATTTTTTTTTGGTTAAGTATTTGTAGTTTTGACACTGATAATGCATTGGAAATTTTTCTTGAAGAACTTGCAAATAGATATGCATAAATTGCAATAAAAATAATTGTTATTATTAATGATACTACAATGCCAAAATTGTATATTTTTGGTAAATTAAAATCATCTTCTAAGTTGAGAGGAATGTAAAAAAAATTTAAAGTAAAAATAATAATAATTGATATAGAAGATAAAATTACAGTTAATAATGCAGGCAAATATGAAGCTGATGTAATTACAGGAGCTAAAATTAACATTGAAAATGGATTTAAAATTCCTCCTGTTAAAAAAAGTAAAACACCTAGTTGTAAAGTATCAAATAATAAATATAGAAAAGCCTTTGTATTGGATATTGTTTTATTATTTCTCTCTTCTAAAAGAGAGTAAAAATTTATAACTATTGAAAATAAAATAATTATTAAAGCTTCAAAGAATGGTATATCTATATTAAAAAAGTAAGTAACAAAAATAATTGCGAATAGTTGTCCTGTAATTGCTATCCATCTAATCTTAATTAAATTACCAAGTAATATTGTATTCATTAAAAAGCTAAATATCTAAATTTGCAACTTTTAATGAATTTTCAGCAATAAATCTTTTCCTTGCTTCTGTTTCATCGCCCATCAAATCTTCAAATGCTCTATTTGCTTCATCTATTTCATTAACACGGATAGAAAGTAAGATTCTTTCATTTTGATCTAATGTTGTTTCCCAAAGTTGATCTGGATTCATTTCACCAAGACCTTTATATCTATTTATTTGAATACCAAATTTACCAATTTCCAAAATTTTATCAATTAGATCTATTGGTCCATTAATATTATATTTGACATTTTTATGCTCAATTACACCAGATCCATTTTCTTTAATTCTATAGAAATTTTCCATTAATTGATCTCTAATTTCATTTAGTGCTTTAGCTTCTGGGGTAACTAAAAAGTCTTCATCTATAGTAAATTTTTCAGTAAACCCTCTAACTGTTCTTTTAATATATAACGATTTATTTAAGAATGAAACTTTCCAATTTTTTTCAGAAATATTTGAAATCAGATTTAATCTTTGTTGTAAATATTTAGATATTTCAATACCAATTTTTGAATTTTCTAAATTTCTCTTATCTAAAGCTCTTACAATTGCAGCGTGTTCAATAATTCTACTATTATCTATTTTTCTCATTAAAGGAATTACTAAATTTTTTGTTTTTTTTGATAAAAATATAATTTTTTTTAATTCTTGACCTGCTATTTGTTCATTCATAGTATTTGTAAATGTAGTATTTTTGATACCTTCTTCAATAAGATATTCTTCTAGATCATTTTCATCTTTTTTATAAACAGTGGAATTGCCTTTTTTGATGCGATACAAAGGTGGTTGTGCAATATACAATCGACCTGAATCAATAATTGGTTTCATATGTCTGTAAAAAAATGTTAAAAGTAGGGTTCTAATATGACTGCCATCAACATCAGCATCAGTCATAATGATTATCTTATGGTATCTCATTTTTGAAAGATCAAATTTTCCCTCTAATTTATTTTGATTTATATCATCAGTTGGATTCCCAACACCAGCACCAATAGCCGTTATTAATGCTCCAATCTCATTACTAGTCAGAACTTGTTTTTCATTTGCTCTTTCTACATTTAAAATTTTTCCCCTAAGAGGTAAAATTGCTTGATTTTTTCTATCTCTACCTTGTTTTGCAGATCCACCTGCAGAATCACCCTCTACTATAAATAATTCTGATAATTCTGGATTCTTTTCCTGACAATCAGCAAGTTTTCCTGGAAGTGATGTATTTTCCAAACCAGTTTTTCTTCTTGTTAGCTCCCTAGCCTTTCTTGCTGCTTCTCTAGCATTTGACGCTTCAATTATTTTATCTATAACTTTTTTAATTTGACTTGGATTTTCCTCAACCCATTGCTCAATTTTATCTAAACTAATTGATTCAACTACAGGTCTAACCTCTGATGATACAAGCTTATCTTTCGTTTGACTTGAAAATTTAGGATCTGGTAATTTGACTGAGATAATACATGTAAGTCCTTCTCTTGCATCATCACCTGTAATGCTACCTGAGTTTTTAGTATTTTTATTTATATAGTTTACAATTGATCTTGTTAATGCACCTCTAAAACCTGCAAGATGAGTACCACCATCTCTTTGAACTATATTATTAGTAAAACAAATAGTATTTTCATGATAACTATCAGTCCACTGCAAGGCACATTCAATTGAGATGTTATTTTTCTCACCATTAAAAGAAATTGGATTATTGTGAATTACATTTTTACCATTATTAATAAAATTTACATACTCTTTAATACCTCCATCATATTTAAAATTAATTTTGATTTCTTGAGATTGCCTCTTATCTATAAGATCTATACTTACTCCTGTATTTAAAAATGCAAGTTCCCTAAGCCTTTTTTCTATAACTTTAAAATTAAAATCAATATTTTTAAAAATATTTTTTGTAGGTAAAAAAGTAATTTTAGTTCCAGTGTAAAAATTTTTTTCTATTTCTGGAGAAGTACCGATAACATTTAATTTTTTTGTTACTGTACCGTTACTAAATTCTAAATTGTAAATTTTACCATCTCTATTTATCTCTAATATCAAAGTTTCGGACAAAGCATTAACGACCGAGACTCCAACACCATGCAAGCCACCGGAAACTTTATAGCTATTTTGGTCAAACTTACCACCTGCATGTAGTTCTGTCATTATTAATTGTGCTGCTGGAATTTTTTCTGTTTTATGTAAGTCTACGGGTATTCCTCTTCCATTGTCAGTTATGGTTACTGTCCCATCAGAATTTAAAACAACTTCTATATTGTCGCAAAAACCTGCTAAAGCTTCATCTATAGAATTATCTAATACCTCATAAATCATTTGATGCAGACCTGATCCATCATCTGTATCGCCTATATACATTCCAGGCCTTTTTCTTACAGCTTCTAGTCCTTTTAATACCTTTATAGAGTCAGATGAGTATTCTTTATTCATAAATTAGTTATATTATAAAACTTGATATTTGTTGATATAAAAGAAAATAAATTTTTTTCAGTACCTGTAAGAAAAAATTGTAAATCTAATTGATTAATCATATCTAATAATATTTTCCGGTTATTTTCATCTAAATGTGAACAAATTTCATCAAATAAAATAATTGGTTTTTTTTGTTGATCATTTATGAGGTAATTACATTGTGCTAGAAGTATCATTAATACGACTGTTTTCTGTTGTCCGGTAGATAATTGTGAAGCATTGAATTCATTATTTATGGATGCAATTATATCTGATTTGTGAGGACCAAATTTAGCACCACCAAATATTTTATCTAACTCTCTGCTTTCTTTTAAATTTGAAGAATATTTAAAAATATCACAGTTCAGATCATAAAAATTATCTTTTATATTTAATCTAATAGAAAAGGGGTATTCATTATCTATATTTAATGCATCAATGTATTTATTAAGTATATTTAGTTGTTCTTTTCGTTGTTCATAAATTTTTATCCCAAGTGTAGAAATTTCATTTTCAATTTCATTAATCCAGTCATTATCATAAGTGTCATGCTGTAAAATCTTACTACGTTCAGTTAAATACTTTTGATACTTGTTAATTAAAGTGTTGTAGGAATTATTTTTTGAATATATTAATCTGTCAATAAAATTTCTTCTTGAATTAGGTGAAGATAAAAATAATCTTTCCATTTCTGGAATAAAAATTAAAAAAGATAGAGAAGAGTTTAGTAAATGTACTGCTTCTTTAGAAGAATCATTGTTAATTTTTATATTTTTTCTTAATTTATTTTCTCTAGTTTCTGTAAAAATATCTATATCATATTCAGCGTTGTTAATATTTATAGAACTTTTAATATTAAAATTAACTTGATCGTTTTTTACTAAGTTTGAATAAGATGAATTTCTTATTCCTCTTCCCTTGCTTAATAAAGAAATACCCTCTAGTATATTTGTTTTTCCAGCACCGTTATTTCCAAATAATATATTGCACTTATCTTGAAACATTAATTCTAAATTATGAAAATTTCTGAAATTTTTAAAAAAAATTTTATTTATATATATCAAGCTTAATTAAACTCGCATTGGCATTAGTACATAAATTAGGTTTGTATTAGACTTTTCCTGAGCTGTAATTGGCGAGGATCCATCTTTAAGTTTAAGAGTAATTTTGTCATCGTCTAAATTATTTACAATATCCATTATATATTTGGAATTAAAACCAATTTCTAATTCTTCTCCATTATATTCAAAGTTTAGATCTTCAGTTGCAGTACTATTATCAGTATTTATTGTATTTAGATTTATTATATCCTTTAGCAGTTTAAATTTAATTACAGGAGATTTATCATTAGCAATGGTGCTAACTCTATCAACAGCAGATAAAAGCTTATCTCTATCTACTTCTAATGTATTATTATTGTCCGGTGGAATTACTCTTTTATAATCTGGAAATGTCCCATCTATTAACTTAGATACAAAGATTAAATTTCCTATCAAAAATGTGATTTTTGAAGGGCTTAATGTTATATCTATAATATGTTCTGTATCAGCAAGTAATTTTGATATTTCATTAATTGTTTTTTTTGGAATGATCACCCCAATAGTTTGATCAATATTTTCTTTTAATTGATGATTAAATTTAGCAAGACGGTGTCCATCAGTGCCTACTAAAGTAAGATCTGTTTTATCATTTTGATTTGTAAGATTAAAATATAAACCATTTAAAAAATATCTTGTTTCTTCATTTGAAATAGCAAATTTAGTTTTATCAATTAATTTAAATAAAATTTTTGATTCTATCTTAATATTTATTCCATCATTATTTTTATCAATGATTGGGAAATCTTCTTTATCTAAACATGACAAGGAAAACCTGGAACCGCCAGCTCTTAAAGTTAACAATTTACCATTATTTGATATTATTTGTACATCAGCATCATCTTCTAGTTTTCTTATTATATCATATAAAATTTGAGCATTTACAGTTGTTGAACCTTCCTCTGAAACATCACAACTGAGTTTTTCAATTATAGATATATCCATGTCGGTTGCAGATAATAATAAATTATTACTTTGTGCCTCAATTAAAATATTTGAGAGTATTGGAAGAGAATTTTTCTTATCAACGATGCCTATTAAATGTGATAAACTTTTAAATAATTCTATTTTTGAAATATTAAATTTCATATATTAGATATATGATAAAATAATTTAAGAATCTATAAGTCTTTTCAATAATTCAAGATCTTCATTAAAATTTACATCAGATAATTTAAGTTCCTCTATTTTTTTAACAGCGTGCATAACTGTTGTATGATCTCTTCCTCCAAATTTTCGTCCAATCTCTGGAAGAGATCTTGAAGTAATAGACTTTGCTAAATACATTGCAATCTGTCTCGGTCTTGCAACTGAGCGTGATCGCCTTGGAGAATGCATATCAGTAATTCTAATGTTAAAATGTTCTGCAACTTTCTTTTGAATTTCTTCTATAGTGATTTTCTTATTTGATGATTTTAATAAATCTTGGAGAACAAGTTGTGCAGTTTCTATTGTAATTGGAGTTCCAACTAGTGTTCCATGAGCCACTAATCTGTTCAAAGCACCCTCCATTTCTCTTACATTAGAAATGATTCTGTGAGATAAAAATTCTAAGACTTTTGGAGGAATTTCAACACCTCTTTTTTGAGCTTTTTCAATTAATATGCCTAATCTTAGTTCGTATGTCGTTGGATGAATATCCGCAACTAATCCACATCCTAATCTTGATTTTAATCTTTCTTGAACACCATCTAGGTCTGTTGGAGATTTATCAGCAGAGATTACTATCTGTTTGTTTTGTTCAATAAGAGCATTAAATGTATGAAAAAACTCCTCTTGAGTATTATCCTTACCACTTATAAATTGAACATCATCTATCATTAAAACATCTATTGATCTGAATTGCTCTTTAAAAGCTGAGGTGTCCTTGTATCTTAAAGCCCTAACAAATTGATACATAAATTTTTCAGCAGATAGATATATAACTTTTCTATCTGGTTGCTGTTGTTTAATTTTCCAACCAATGGCATGCATCAAATGAGTTTTGCCAAGACCAACTCCTCCACATAAAAAAAGTGGATTAAATGTAATTTTATTAGCTTCAGAAACTCTTTGTGAGGCAGCAAAAGCTAGTTCATTTGGTTTACCTACAACAAAATTGTCAAAAGTAAATCTTGGGTCTAGTGGAGCTCCAAATTCGTTTGGGTAATTTGATGTTTGATTAGATCTAACGTCAAGCGAGGATTTCCAATGATTATCATTGCTTTTAATTGTTCTAGTAGTTCCAGGAACTATTCTTCCACCTGTAGGTTTTACAACAAATTTAATTACATCGATAGATTTAATATAATTCTTTGAGTTATCTTTAATTTTATCTGAATAATTATTCACTATCCAATCTCTCAAAAATTTGGTTGGAACAGAAAAAGTAATTGTTGAATCTTGAATTGATACGAAATTTAAATGTTTTAACCAGTTATTGTATGCAGTATCACCAACAGTTTTTTTTAAATCTTTTTTTAAGGAGGACCATTTGTATTCATCGAACGTATCAGTTGTATTGTCCATTTTCCCCCTAATAGACGTTTTTTATTTTTAAGATTTTACGCAAAAAAACTAAAGTCGCAAAACTCAATCACCAAAATAACATGATCAGTGAACACTCTTTAAGTATTTTTAGCAAGAAGAAAAGTAAAAAAAATTAAAAAAAAATTATTTTTTTGAAATTTGTTTTGATAAGGAGGATAACTTTCTGGATATGTTTTCTTTTTTAAATATACCTTTCTTAACAGCCTTTGATAATATAGAGTTAACTAAGCTAAAGGATTTTTGAATTTCTTCCTCATTTTTTGCTTTAACAGACGATTTAAATTTATTTAGAGCGTTTCTAAATTTAGATAGATGTTGAGAATTAACAGTATTTCTAGTTTTATTTTGTCTAGATCTTTTTTTTGCTGATTCATGATTAGCCATATCGCTGCTATAAGTTCTAAATAAATTAAGTCAATTAATTTTTATTATCAAGTTACTTATTATTTTGAAGTTTTGGGCAATAAAATGTAGATCTACCATACTGGATAATCCTTTTAACCTTATCAGTACCAATTTTCATTCCCTCTTTATTATATACTCTAAAATTTGACTGAAAGTTTCCTAATGTTCCATCTGTAGATCTGTAATCTCTTATACTGGACCCTCCAAATCTTATTGCTTTATTCAAGATTTTTTTTACTGACTTAATTAGTTTCGAAATGAGACTAATTTTTAAATCTTTACCCAAAGTTAAAGGTGAGATTTTAGCATCAAATAAAATTTCAGAAGCATATATATTACCAATACCAGCAATTAATTTTTGATTGAGTAAAATCTGCTTTATTGGAACCTCAGATTTTGATATTTTTTCAAATATCATTCGTGCACTAAGATCTGGACTCAGTGCATCTACACCCAAACTAAATATATACTTTTGTTTTTGTAAATCTTTTGTTTGTACTATATCTATAAATCCAAATTTCCTTGGATCATGATAAATAAATATTTTTTTATTTGAAAAGTACATTACGAAATGGTCATGTTTTATTCTTTTGTAGCTTTTATCAACAGTTTTTAATCTTCCTGACATTCCTAGATGTATAATTAGAGAATAATCTATATCTAAATCTATAATAATGTACTTTGCTATGCGTCTTAGGTTGGATATCTTGGAGTTACGTAGTATATTAATTGCATTATTAGGAATTTTAAAACGAAGCTTTGATGTATGAATTTTGACATTATATATTTTTTGATTTAATAATGAACTTAGTCCTTTAACTGTAGTTTCAACTTCAGGTAATTCTGGCATAATGAAAAAAGATTATAATTTTGGTTATACAAAAGTAAATTCAAAACAAAAGACTAAACTTGTTCAGAATGTATTTTCAAGCGTAGCCCCAAGCTACGATATAATGAATGATTTAATGAGTTTAGGCATGCATCGATTGTGGAAAAAAAGATTTGTAGAGATTGTGGATCTAAAAAAAAATGAAATTGTCTTGGATGTTGGTTCTGGCTCTGGTGATATTGCCAGCGAAATTTTAAAAGAAAATTTACCAACTAGTCTTTATCTTTTAGATCTAAATGAGAAAATGTTATTAGAAGGAAGAAAACGACTAAAAAAAGAAAAAAATATAAAATTTTTTATTGGTAATGCTGAAATGTTAAATTTTGAAAATAATTTTTTTGATAAATATACTATTTCTTTCTGCTTAAGAAATGTAACAGAGTATTTATTATCTATAAAAGAAGCTTACAGAGTTCTTAAACCTGGTGGCAAATATTGTTGCTTAGAGTTTAGTACACCTAAATCATCTTTGATATCAAGTTCATATAAAATTTACAAATCAAGGATTTTACCTCTGCTAGGACAAATAGTTGCTAAAGATAAGAATGCTTATAACTATTTGAGTGAAAGTATTGATTTATTTCCATCACAAGAAGAACTTAGTAAAAACCTACGTCATTGCGGATTTACAAAAGTCAAGACTATTAATCTTTTTAATGGAATTGTAGCCATACATACTGGATATAAACTATAATGAATAAAATTTTATTAATAATAACTGGTTCTATAGCCGCGTCTAGATGTAAAGAAATTATTCCTTTACTTAATAATAAAGAAGTCAATATTAGCTGCATACTAACTAAAGAAGCGAAAAAATATGTAAAAAAATCGGATGTAAAAAAATTACTTAAAGATAGAATATTTACTGATGAAGATGAGAAAAAAAATAAGATGCTACATATTAATTTATCAAGAGATAATGATATAATAGTTGTGTGTCCAGCTACAGCTAATTCTATTGCAAAGTTTGCCAATGGATATGGTGATAATTTAGCTTCTAATACTTTACTTGCTTCAAATAAAAAAATTTTGCTTGTCCCCGCAATGAATAGCTTTATGTGGCATAATAAAATTAATCAAAAAAATGTTAAATTATTAAAAGATATTGGTCATGAGTTTATTGGTCCAAAAGTTGGTAATCTAAAATGTGGGGAATTTGGTTTAGGTAGAATTGAAAGCTCAAAAAATATAGTAAATAAGATTTTAAGCAGATTAAAAAATATCAATTTATTAAAAGATAAAAATTGCCTAGTAACTGCGGGACCAACAGTTGAAATGATTGATCCAGTTAGGTTTATTTCAAATCAATCATCTGGAAAACAAGGCTATGAAATTGCTTCACAACTTGTTTTATATGGAGCGAATGTAACCTTGATATCTGGTCCAACAAATTTAGACCCTCCACCAAATTTGAAATTTATTCAAATTAAATCAGCAAACGAAATGTATCAAAAAATTAAAAAAATTTCTAAAATTGATATAGGAATTTTTACCGCTGCAGTATCTGATTTTAAAAATAAATATATCAATAAATCCAAGATTAAAAAAAATGAAAAATTAAATATTAGTCTTTATAAGAATATTGATATTTTAGAAAAAATTGGAAAAAGTAAAACTCAAAGACCTAAATTTTTAGTAGGTTTTGCAGCTGAAACAGGGAACATTAATAATGCTAGAAAAAAATTAGAAGACAAAAAATGTGATATGATTGTTTACAATAAAATTGATAGTAAAAATAAAGTTTTTGGATCAGACTTTAATCAAATATCTATAATTACAAAAGACAAAATAAAAAAATTTAAGAAAATGACAAAGGTAAATTGTGCAAAGCAAATTATAAAACAAATTTATAATACTGTGTAGAGTTATGAATAATTACTCTGAAGAAGAATATAAAATTTTCAGTAGGTTATTTATTTTAAAAGAATTCTCTGAAGAAAACCTTAAAAAACTCTCTAACATAAAAATTGGTATTGTTGGTATGGGGGGTATAGGATGTCCTTTAAGTCAATATTTAGTAAACTCTGGAATTAAAGAATTGCTAATAGTAGATGGAGACATTGTTGAAAAAAGTAATCTTAATAGACAAATTTTATTTAATTTAAATGATATTGGAAAAAAAAAGGTTGATGTAGCAAAATGTAAATTAAAATTAATCAATACTGAATGTAAAATTAATACTATTGATGAAAATATTAATCCTTTAAATTTAAATTCTTTAAATGAATGTTCTATGATTGTTGATGCAACTGATGATTGGTTCAGTTCTAAGTTATTAAATGAATATTGTCTTAAAAACTCAATCAATTTTTTATATTCCTCTGCATTAAGACACGATTTACAAATAATTCTTTTCAATAATTCAAATAAAAATAATCATCTATGTTTAAATTGTATCTTTCCCAACAAAGATGATGTTGATCTTCCCAGATGCAGTGTAGTAGGTATTTCAGGCATTTCTGCAGGTTTAGCAGGTTTGATTGCTGCTCAAAAAATAATTAATTTCTATTTAAATTTAAAGGATGAAACTAATATAATGACAATTTCTGATGGAAAAAAATTAAGCATTGATAATATTATTATTAAAAGTAAACATGATTGTTATTTAAAATCAGTTTAAGTTAATTGATAAATACATAAAAAAAGTTTAATTAAGATTATGAAACAAAATTCATTTACCTATGATCAATTAATTGATTGTGCGAAAGGTGTTCTTTTTGGAGAAGGGAATGCTCAACTTCCAATGCCTCCTATGTTAATGTTTGATAGAATTACTTCAATAAATGATAATGGTGGAGAATTTTCTAAAGGTGAGGTTATTGCAGAATTAGATATTAAAGAAGACTTATGGTTTTTTGAATGTCATTTTAAAGATGATCCTGTAATGCCAGGTTGTTTGGGTTTAGATGCTATGTGGCAATTACTTGGTTTTTATTTAGGATGGCTTGGCCAACCAGGAAAGGGTAGAGCTTTAGGAGTTGGTGAAGTTAAGTTTACCGGTCAGGTATTACAAAAAGTCAAAAAAGTAACTTATCACATATCTCTTAAAAGACTTATACTAAGAAAATTAATTTTAGGAGTTGGAGATGGTGTTTTAAAAGCTGACGGTGAAACAATTTATGAAGCCAAAGATATGAAAGTCGGTTTATTTTCACCTGAGAAATAAGCAATGAATAGAGTAGTAGTAACAGGTTTAGGTATAGTATCATGTATTGGTAATAATCAATCGGATGTTATAGACAGTCTTAAAAATTTGAAATCTGGGATAACAAGTGCAGAAGAGTATGAGGAGTTTTCTTTTAGAAGTCTTGTACATGGTAAACCAAATATAGATATTAGTAACGAAATTGATAGAAGATTACTTAGGTTTATGGGTGATGGAGCTGCCTACAACTATATTGCGATGAAAGATGCTATAGTCGACTCAGGTCTAGATGATAGTGATATTTCAAATGAAATGACTGGTATAATTGTTGGTTCAGGTGGTCCATCTACACAAAATTTATTTAAGTCTTCTGAAATTGGAAAGAGTTCGGGTTCAAAAAAAATTGGACCATTTATGGTGCCAAGAGCAATGTCTAGTACAAATTCTGCAACTCTTGCAACTCCTTTTAAAATTAAAGGAGTTAACTATTCAATTACTTCAGCATGTTCTACAAGTTCACATTGTATTGGTAATGCGTACGAACTAATTCAGATGGGAAAACAAAATATTGTTTTTGCTGGAGGAGGTGAAGAGCTTCATTGGACTTTATCAATTTTATTTGATGCAATGGGTGCTTTGTCATCAAAATATAATTCTACTCCAAACAAATCTTCAAGGGCATACGATGCAGATAGAGATGGATTTGTAATTGCTGGTGGAGGTGGAACTTTAGTACTTGAAGAATTAGAGCATGCAAAAGCTAGAGGTGCTAAAATATATGGTGAAATAACAGGATATGGAGCAACATCAGATGGATACGATATGGTACAGCCTTCTGGAGAAGGGGCAGAAAGATGCATGAAGCAAGCATTAAAAAATATTGATGGCAAAATTGATTATATAAATACACATGGAACAAGCACTCCAATAGGAGATGTAAAAGAATTGGAAGCAATCAAAAATGTTTTTGGTTCAAATATTCCTAAAATGAGCTCAACAAAATCTTTGACTGGTCATTCTTTAGGGGCAACTGGTGTGCATGAAGCAATTTATAGTTTATTAATGATGAAAAATAATTTTATTAGTGGTTCTGCTAATATTGAAAATCTCGATGAAAGTGCCAAAGATTGTAATATTCTTTTAAAAACAGAAAATGAAGTTGAAATTAAGCATGTTATGTCGAATAGTTTTGGTTTTGGCGGTACAAATGCAACATTAGTATTTTCAAAATATAATGCTTAAAAATAAAAAAGGTTTAGTATTTGGTATTGCAAATAATCATTCAATTGCATGGGGAATAGCAAAACAACTAGCTGAAAATGGTGCTGAAATAGCCATTGGTTATCAAAATGAAATATTATTGAAGAGGGTGAAACCACTTTCTGAAGAAATTAATTCAAAAATATTAATAGAATGTGATTTTAATAATGATGACTCAATAAACAAATCTGTAGAAATTATAAAAAAAGAATGGGGCACAATTGATTTTATAATTCATGCTGTTGCATTTGCAGATAAGTCAGAGTTAAATGGTAGATATGTTGATACTACGAAGGATAATTTTATTAATTGTTTGGAAATATCATGTTTTTCTTTAACTAGTCTTGCAAGAAATTTTGAACCTATAATGAATGATGGAGGAAGTATTCTCACCCTTACCTTTTATGGGTCAAATAAAGTAATACCAAATTACAATTTAATGGGAATTGCCAAAGCCGCTTTAGAAACAAGTGTAAAATACTTGAGTGTAGATTTAGGCACAAAAAATATTCGTGTTAATGCAATCTCAGCAGGACCTATGAGAACAATTGCTGGTGCAGCAATAAATAATGCTAGGCATGTGTATAAATTTACAGAAGAACATTCAGCATTAAAACGAAATGCAAAACTAGATGAAATTGGTAAATCTGCTTTATACTTTGTTAGTGATTTATCTTCTGCAGTTACTGGTGAAGTACATTATGTTGACTGTGGTTACAATATTATTGGAATGCCCAATAAATTCTAAAGTTTTTCCAATAAATCTAGAGGATTATCAACAAAAATACTATCAACACCTAAAGAGAAAATATAATTGGCGCTAGATAAATTTATATTTTTATCTGAATAAACAGTTATTGCCATATTGGATTCTTTAATTTTTTTTATAATATCAGCAGTTACAAGATCTATATTTAATCCACAAATTTTTAAATCATGATTAATTGATATGCTAATCAAATCATCAATATTATATTCTTTAAAATCATCTAATAAAAAACTACGTACAGATTGAGGGTAAAGTTTTGAAATTTCTAAAATAGAGATTAAATCAAATGAAGAGAAAAAAATATCTATTTTTTTAATATTTTTTGTAATTTTATATATTTGATAAACATTTTCTTTTTCAAAATTTTTATTGGGTTTTAATTCAATATTTAAATTACCATTATTATGAGTACACAAGCTAAGAATATCTTCTAACTTTGGAACAAAAATATTTGTATTTTCTTTATAAAAAAATTTTCCCGCATCAAGTTTTTTTATGTTCTCATAATAATAATCAATTGCAAGCCCACTTCCATTAGTAGTTCTATCAAGTGTATCATCATGAAGTAAAATCGGAACTCTGTCTTTAGAAATTTTAACATCTATTTCTATAAAACTTAAACCTAAATCGAATGCCTTTGAGATTGATTCTAAAGTGTTTTCTGGACACAGATCTTTTACACCTCTGTGCCCAATTAATTTAGGTAATTTAAGAGTTTGCTTCTGCGTCAACTGCTTTCATAGAAAGTTTTATTTTTCCTCTTGAGTCGATATCCAATACTTTTACTTTAACGATATCTCCTTCACTAATAACATCTTCAACTTTCTCTACTCTTTCATTTTTTAATTGACTAATATGAACAAGACCATCTGTAGATCCCATGAAATTAACAAAAGCGCCAAAGTCCATTATCTTTATAACTTTACCATCATAAATTTTACCAATCTCTGGTTCTTCGACAATACCTTTGATCCATTCTAATGCATCATTTCCAGATTTTTGATCTACAGCTGCAATACTCACTAAACCTTCATCATTGATTTCAATTTTAGCTCCAGTTGTTTCAGATATTTCTCTTATAACTGCTCCTCCTTTACCAATAACTTCTCTAATTTTATCTTTATTTATTTGTAAATTAGTTATTGTTGGCGCGTATTGAGAGATCGATTTATTAGGTTTATCAATTGCTTTAGCCATTTCACCAAGTATATGGAAGCGCCCATCTTTAGCTTGCGCTAATGCTTCTTCCATAATTTCAGCTGTGATACTAGTTATTTTAATATCCATTTGTAATGAAGTTATTCCTTCAGAAGTTCCTGCAACTTTAAAATCCATATCACCAAGATGATCTTCATCACCAAGTATGTCTGATAATATTACATATTTATCATTCTCTTTAATTAAGCCCATCGCGATACCTGCTACTGGTCTTTCTAAAGGCACTCCCGCATCCATTAAAGACATTGAGGTACCACAAACAGTTGCCATAGAGCTAGAACCATTAGATTCTGTAATTTCGGATACAACTCTATAAGTGTAAGGAAACTTTTCTTTAGAAGGTAACATTGGATGAATAGCTCTCCAGGCTAATTTTCCATGTCCTATTTCTCTTCTACTGGTAGAACCTATTCTTCCAACTTCTCCAACAGAGTAAGGTGGAAAATTATAGTGCAACATAAAATTTTCTGTATATTCGCCGTCAATCGCATCTATTCTTTGCTCGTCTTGTCCAGTTCCTAAAGTTGAAACTACAAGAGCTTGTGTTTCTCCTCTTGTAAATAATGCAGACCCATGAGTTCTTTCTAAAACTCCAGTTTCGCAAACAATTGGACGGACTGTTTTTGTATCTCTTCCATCAATTCTATTACCAGAATTAATTAATTCTCCTCTAACTATATCTTTTTCTACATTTTTTATTGCATCTGAAACTAATACTGGTGATAGTGTTTCACTTACAAATTTTTCAGAAATTTCGTTTCTTAGTGAGGATAATTTTTCTGATCTTTTTTGTTTTTCAGTTATTTTATACGCATCTATGAACTCTTTACCAAAGTCTTCGTTGATCTTAGATGGTAGACTTTTAATTTCTTCATCTTTTTCTTTAAGATCCCAAGGTTCTTTTGCAGCTTTTTTAGCTAAGGAAATTATTGCTTCAATAACTGTTTTATAATTTTCTTGACCGAGAACTACTGCATCTAGCATTTGTTTTTCTGAAAGCTCATGAGCTTCAGACTCGATCATCAATACACCTTCCTTAGTCCCTGCTAATACCAATTCTAGTTTAGAATTTGATAATTGACTCTTACTCGGGTTAACCACAAATTCATCATCAATAAAACCTATCTTAATTGCTCCGAGTGGTCCTAAAAATGGCAAACCAGATAAAGTTAATGCAGCACTTGCTGCTACCATTGCTACAACATCTGAGTCATTTTCTTGATCATGTGATAATACAGTACAAGTAACTTGAGTCTCATTTTTAAAATCTTTATGAAATAGAGGTCTAACTGGCCTATCAATTAATCGAGAAACTAATGTTTCTTTTTCAGTTGGTCTAGCCTCTCTTTTAAAAAAACCACCAGGTATTTTTCCTACAGAATAATATTTTTCTTGATAATTTACAGTTAAGGGGAAAAAATCCATATCTGGATTTGCTTCTTTTGCAGCTACTACATTGCACATAACTGTCGTACCCCCATAAGTGGCTATAACTGTTGAGTCAGCTTGTCTTGCTATTTTTCCAGTTTCTAATTTAAGTTTTCTTCCAGCCCATTCAATTTCTACATTTTTAACATCAAACATAATTTTTATTTATCCTCTTTTTTTAACCTCTAATATTTAATTTTTTTATTAAATCTGAATATTCAGATTTATTTTTTTTAGATAAGTAGTTTAATAATTTTTTTCTTTTATTAACTAATGATACTAGTCCTCTTTTTGAATGATTATCTTTATTGTGAGTCTTAAAATGTTCAGTTAAATTTTTTATTCTTTCTGTTAAAACTGCTATCTGAACACCTGCTGATCCAGTATCTTTTTCATTTTTAGAAAATTCATTAATAAGATTTTTTTTATTTTCTTTAGTTATCGACATCGGTTCTCCTATATTAATATTTTATTTGGTTTAAACAAATTACCATCTAATTTGCCTATTGAGACAATGTCTCCTTTCTTAAATAAAAAAATATTTTTTTTATCTAAGTTTATTGACGAAGGATTTATAATTTTTCTTTCATCAATTTTAATAGATCTTCCAAAAGATAAATTTTCAATATCTAGTTTTTCTTCAATTTCATAAGCCAAGATGTCGTCCAGCATAGAAATTGTAGTGGAGATACAATTAATTTCTTCGTGCGTTTGTCCTATTTTTAGAAGATCGTCCAGTAAAATCGAATTTTTTTCACTGAATTTACCTACTTTTGACCTTTTTAATGAGGAAATGTGTCCATATGTTTTAAGATCTATAGCTAAATCACGAGCTAGACTTCTAACATAAAAGCCCTGTCCACATAAAATTTTAAATGACGTTTTGTTAATACTGTGATCAGTAATACACAAATCTTTGATAAAAACTTTTTTTGGTTGTATCGTAAATTTTTTATTTTCTCTAAATAATTTATAAGCTCTTTTACCATTAATTTTAACTGCTGAAACTTTTGGAGGTATCTGACTTATAAAACCAGTATAATTAATAATTTTTTTTTCTATTTCTTTTCTTTTAGGGAGGTAACTTGATTCAAATAAAATTTTACCCTCTGCATCATCTGTTGTTGTTTGAGTTCCCCAGGTTACTATAAACTCATATTCTTTATTCATATTGCTAATATATGGAATTAGTTTTGTTGCTTTTCCTATTGCAATTGGTAACACACCCTCTGCCATAGGATCTAAAGTACCCGCATGACCAATTTTATTAATTGAAAATTTTTTTTTTATTGAATTAATGGCTTTAAAAGAGGTAATATTTTTAGGTTTGTATAAATTTATCCAACCTTGTTTTGAAGTCATTACTTAATATCTCTAATGACATTTTTATTTAATAAAAGATTTTCAATTTTTTCTGCTTCATCAAATGTATCGTCTAGATAAAAAGAAAGCTTTGGTGTAAATTTTGAATTAATCTTTGCTTTTGATAGAAATTTTTGAAAAATATATTTTCTATCATTTAGGGCTTCTAAAATTAGTATTTTGTCTTTACCTCCAAGAGGCATAAAATAAACATTAGCAATCTTTAAATCTCTAGACATCCTAACAAATGATATTGTAACTGATGTGAAACTAATATTGTTATCAAAAAAATCTTCTTTTAGTAAACAATCACTCAACAATGATCTAATTAGTTCACCGAATCTGATTTGCCTTTGTGTATCCATAGTAAAAAAACATTATAACTTTCTACTGGTAGAAATTTCTTCAAATGTTTCAATAATATCACCTACTTTAATATCACTATAATTTTCTAACATTACCCCACATTCAAAACCTGACTTTACCTCAGATACCTCTTCTTTAAATCTTTTAAGACTACTAATATGACCTTTATGAATTACAATATTATCTCTTAAAATTCTAATCTGTGACTTTCTAGAAATATGCCCATCTTTAACCATACAACCGGCAATATTTCCAATCTTTGATATATTAAATACCTCTCTAATCTCTACATTACCGGTAATACTTTCAGAAATATCAGGTTTTAAAAGACCAGTTAGAAGATTTTTTACATCGTCAATAAGTTCATAGATAATTGAATAATATTTTATATCCACACCATCTCTTTTTGCTATGTCTCTTGCATGTGGTAGTGCTCTAACATTAAAACCAACTATAAAACCTTTACTAGAAGCTGCTAAAGTAACATCACTCTCAGTAATTGCACCAACACCTTTGAAGATAACATTAACTTTAACTTCATCAGTTGAAAGTTTAACTATTGAATTTTCAATTGCTTCTGCTGAACCTTGAACATCGGTTTTAATTACTACAGGGAGATTAGTTGCTTCACCTTTATTTATTTGTGCAAACATTTCTTCAACATTTGATTTTGCAACTGTATTTTTTTGAATTTGCAATTTACTTGATCTAAATTCTGCAATTTTACGAGCAATACTCTCATTTTCTACTACAATAAAATCATCGCCAGCTAATGGATTTGAATCAAATCCTAATACTTCAACCGGAACTGATGGTTCTGCTTGCTTAATATTTTTACCCTTGTCGTCAATTAAAGCTTTTACTTTTCCCCACTCAGATCCTGATATAAAAATATCACTAACTTTTAATGTGCCTTTTTGCACAAGAACAGTTGCAACTGAACCTCGACCCTTTTCTAATTTAGATTCAATTACAGATCCTCTAGCTTTTCTATCTGGATTAGCTTTAAGATTAAGTAGATCAGCTTGTAAATGAATTGCCTCTTCTAATTTATCTAAATTTGTTCCTTTAGTTGCAGATACTTCTATATCTAAAACATCACCACTTAATTTTTCAACAATAACTTCGTGATTAAGTAATTCATTTCTAACTTTATCTGGATCAGAGCCTGGAAGATCAATTTTGTTAATAGCAACTATAATTGGTACTTGAGCAGATTTTGCATGAGCTATTGACTCAATTGTCTGCGGTTTTATTCCATCATCAGCTGCCACAACTAATATGACTATGTCAGTTGTTTTAGAGCCTCTAGCTCTCATATTAGAAAAAGCGGCATGGCCTGGTGTATCAATAAATGTAATTTTCTTATTGTTATTATTTATTTGATAAGCTCCAATATGTTGAGTAATACCTCCAGCTTCACCAGATACTACATTACTTTCTCTAAAAGCATCAAGCAGAGAAGTTTTTCCATGATCAACATGTCCCATAATTGTCACTACAGGTGCTCTTTTTATAAGACTATCTTCTTTGTCTTCAAAGTCTTTTATATCATTTAGTACATCATCATCTTTTACTACGGTTACTTTATGGCCTAATTCTTCAGCAACTAATTGGGCTGTATCAGATTCTAATGACTGTGTTGCATTTGCCATAACACCCATTTTCATTAAAACTTTGACTACATCTGCAGTTTTTTCTGCCATTCTGTTAGCTAAATCTTGAACAGTAATATAATCAGGGATAGAAATTTCTCTAGAAATTTTGCTATCCTCTTCATCGCTTATAGATTTTTGTTTCTCCTTTTCTCTTGCCCTTTTAATTTTTGCAAGACTTGGAAACTTATCAAATTCTTGTTCCTCTTGTTCTAAAATTTTTTTTGCGTCATATTTATTAAAATCATCTTCAATAGGTTTTAGCGTTGATTTTTTAGGTTGGTTTTTCTTCGTATCTATATTTTTTTTATTTTTATTTTCAAAATTTTTACCTTTATTTAAAGAATTAAAATTTGGGGAGGTTTGATTCAATACTGATCTTGGTGATCTGAGGCTTGATGACCCTCTAAAATTTGATTGAGCAGTTGAAGAGCTCTTTTGTTGATTATTTTTATTTTTGAAAACTATTTGAATAGTTTTTTTATTACCAGATGTTCTAGCTTTTTCTCCAGATGGACCAAGATTTTTTCTTATTTGGAGTCTACCAGAAGAAGAGAGTTTGAGTGGTTTTTTTTTATTTCCTTTGTCTTTTTCCAATTTAATTTCCTATTCGTTAAACCAATTTTCTCTAGCTTTCATAATCATCTTATTTATATCTTCTTCTTCAATATCTAAATCTTTGAGAATGCCTTCATCTTTATCAATTAATTCAAATGTTGCTAAATCAGCAAAGTCATTGAGTGTAAAAATATTTGACTTAGCCAATTCAGCTAATATTTTGTTGTCCATCCCTTCTAAATTTTTTAAATTATCATCTTTTATCTTTTCTTCTATTATTTTTATATTAGCCTCTTCTTGATCCTTAATGTAATTTTTAGATCTTTCTAAAATTTCACTAGCTAAATCTGAGTCGAAACCTTCAATTTTTTCAATATTTTCTAATGTTTCATTAGCTATAGACTCAATTGATGTGTAACCATCTGTAACCAGCAACTGTGCGATGACATCTTCAACATCTAGTAGTTCTGAAATAAGTAGACTTTTTTCTTTAAATTCTTGTTGTCTTCTCTCTGATTCTTCTTCTTCTGTAAGTATATCGATTTCAAGATTAGTTAGGTTAGATGCAAGCTTTACATTTTGACCTTTTCTTCCGATAGCAAGGCTTAATTGTTCATCAGGTATAACAACCTCAACTTTATTTCTTTCTTCGTATAAAAAAATTTTACTAACCTCTGCAGGGGCTAATGCATTTGCTAAAAAAGTTGCCTGATTATCTGACCATGTTACAATATCAATTTTTTCACCCTGTAATTCATTTACAACAGCTTGTACCCTTGAGCCCCTCATACCAACACATGCACCTACTGGATCTATTGTTGAATCTTCAGTATAAACACTAATTTTTGCCCTTGAACCAGGGTCCCTAGCAACACTTTTTACAACTATTACGTTTTCATATATTTCAGGAACCTCTTGATGAAAAAGTCTAGAAAGAAAGTTTGGATGTGTCCTAGAGAGAAATACTTGGTATCCCTTTACATCGTTCTTAACTTCGTAGATGTATGCCCTTACTCTATCTCCATTTTTGAAAGTTTCTCTTGGTATTAATTCTTCTCTTTTAATAATAGCTTCACTTTTACCAAGATCAATTATTAAGTTACCGAATTCAAGTCTCTTAACAATCCCTACGGCAATTTCTCCAACTTTATCTTTAAACTCTTCATATTGCTTAGACTTATCAGCTTCTCTAACTTTTTGTATAATTACACCTTTAGCATTTTGAGCAGCAACTCTTCCTAATTCTATTGGTGGTAGTTCTTTAATTATAAATTCACCTAAATTTATTTTTGAATCAATTTTTTTTGCATCATCCAATAGTATTTGTCTTGATTGAAATTCCTCATCTATCTTATCTACAACCTCAAGATAAGAATTCAGTTTAATATCACCTGTAGATCTATCAATACTAATTCTTATATCAATTTCTTGACCATATTTTACTCTTGCGGATTTTTCGAGTGCTTGTTCCATAGCTGAGAAAACAGCATCTTGATCAATATTTTTTTCCTGTGCTACATTTGTAGCAACTTGCAACATCTCTTCCCTAATTACATTGTATTTTTTTTTAGCCATATTTATTAATTTATAAAAAAAAGGTGGGAAATCCCACCTTAATAATATGTTCCCTATATTAAAATTATTGAAAAATTCAAGCCTATATTTTTGTAAGTATGAATATCGAGGGCTTTTTACCAGAAATGATTGCCTTATTATAATATTTCGTTTCCAGATCATAGTAATCATTTAAATCCAAATACATATTTCTTTGATTATTCCAATTAAACAAATCTTTAACATTAAAAATACATTTAAATATTTGTTTGGAGTACGATAGTGAATCTGTGGCTATTACAATTTCTCCATTTGGTTGTAGAAAAATATTTAATTTTTTTAAAAAATCATTTGTGATCAATCTTCTCTTAATATGTTTTTTTTTAGGCCAAGGATCAGGAAATAATATATAAATTTTTTTTAATTTTATATCTTGATTAAGATTATCTAGAAATTGGTTAACATTACCAGGATAAATTCTTATATTTGTAACACCATGATTTTCAATTTTATTTACTAAATTTAAATTTCCATTAATGTAAGTTTCACAAGATATAATTATATTTTTTTTATTATTAGTAGATAAGAAAATAGTACTCTCTCCATAACCTGACCCAATGTCTAAAATATAGTTTGTTTTTTTATCTAATTTTTTAATTATATATTTTTCAGTTTTTAAAAGAAAATTTTCCTTGGTAATACTTTTTTTGCCTCTACTCCTGGTTCTGCCATAAACTCTATATTTAAAATTATCTATGTTCATTTTTTTTTTGATTAAATAAAAAAGATAAAAAAACTAAAATAAAAAAATAAATTTTAATAACATTATGTGTTTTAAAGTAATTTATATTGTTATTTAAATGTATTGAGTGATTAGACGAATGCTGCATGTTAAGATTAGTAGTCATAATAATCTTTCCATTGTTATCCACAATACCTGAAATACCATTATTTGAGACTCGAATAATAGGTTTGTTAAATTCTGCAGCTCTAATTTTTGAAAAATAAAAATGCTGATATGGACCTAATAAATTACCAAACCACGAGTCATTAGTTATATTGATAATAAAATTACTATTACGATTAAAATTATTAATTATTTTCCAGTAAAAAATTATTTCATAACAAATTATTGGAATATAATTGATTTTCGAATTTAATTTAATAATTCTTTGTGTTTGTCCTGTTTGATAATCTATGAGCCCAGAAATAGGTTCAAAAAAATTTATAAAGTCTCTAAAAGGTAAAAATTCTCCGAAAGGAACAAGAATTTTTTTATCAAAATATTTTACTTTATCATGTGTGATATTTAAGAATGTATTAAAATACTTACTATCTTCTATTCTTGTACCGCCTATTATAACTGTTTGATTTCTCTTCAATACACTTTGAATTTCATCTATTTTAAGATCATCTATTAAATATGGATAATTGTTTTCTGCAAAGATAATAAGTTCAGCATTGCTCTTATAAATATAGCTAATAATAGTATCCATTTTCACTATAGAGTTATTATCTAAAGCTTGATTTTGATGATTGAGTTGAATAATTTGAAAATTTAAATTTTCTTCAAATAATGCAAGATCTCTATGTTTAAAGTTATGATATAAAATTATTAGAACTAAAGGTATCAGACAAAAAAGAGAAAATGTTTTGAGAAAAAATTTATACAGATCAATTTTTATAAATAAGTATGGTAAGCAAAATAATTGTATTACAATATAACTAGTAATCAAGGTTCCAAAATTTTTTAAAATAAAAGAGAAATATTCATTACTTGATACAATTAATGAAAAGGAAACCCATGGAAAGCCATAAAAAATATTTGCTATGATATATTCCGATAAAACAAAAATTATTGGAATTTTAAATATTGTTGGTAGATATTTATTAAACTTAATTATAATTAAAAAAATGCAAGTAAAAATTAGACCTAACAAAATAATTAAAATAAAGGATAAAAAAAATAGTTTTTTTGTATCTTCAAATACATAAAATGGATTCTGTATCCAAAATAAAAAATTAGTAAAAAAACCTATGCTAAATAAAAAAATATTTATAAATGTTATATTTTTTTTTAAATTGTTTTGCTTATAGTCAGTATAATGACATAAAAATGGGAATATGATAAAACCAAATGGAAAGAAAAAATAAGGAGGGAATAGTAAAGACGTAAGATATCCAAATATTAAAAAAATTACTTTATTCAATTATTTTTTTTAATTTCTAAAGTTTCTATTTTTCTATTATTAGATTTTATAATTTTTATGAGCAAATTATTATCAATTTCAATTACTTCATTACTATTAGGTATTCTATTAATTTTTGAGTAAACAAGACCACCGACTGTAAAAATTTCATCTTCGTTATTTTTATCAATTTTAATTTTAAAAAATTCTTCTAAATCTTCTAGTCTGTAACTAGAGTCTACAATGATAGCATTCTTTGATTTATCTAAAATTAATTCATCTTTGTCTTCTGCATCGTGCTCATCTTCTATTTCACCAACAATTTCTTCTACAAGGTCTTCGATAGTTACAAGACCGTCTACCCCTCCTACTCCATCTACCACAAGGCCAAGATGAATTTTTGAGGATCTCATTGTTTTTAAAAAATCTAATATTGGTGATTTTGGAGCTACATATAGTACCTCTCTCAATATATTATTAATATTAAAATCTTTTTGATCAGCTTTCATAAAATCTTTTATGTGAAAAAAACCAACAACATTATCAAGGTTTTTTTTATATACTGGCATTCTAGAGTGACTTTCTTCTTTGATTACATCTAAAATTTCATAGTAAGATTGATAATAATCAACAGCAATAATTTCGCTTCTTGGAACCATTAAATCATCAACACTTTTTTCATTTAATTTTAAAATATTTTTAATTAAGTTTTTTTCATTATTGTCATTGATATCTGTTGAGTCACTTTCTTTACTTTCATTAGCTATGTAATTTAAGATATCTTCTTTAGTAGAATCATTAGTCAAAAGTTTCTTAATAATCCAGTTTTTCCAACTATACGTCTTGTCAATATTATTTTTGTTCATTAATAGATATATGGGTCTCCTATACCAACAGCTTTTAATATTTTTATTTCTTCTTTCTTCATTTTTTCAAATTGATTTAAAGATTTATGTTTATAATTATTTATATGAAGCATGCTGTGAATTAACAAATGACTAAAGTGATCATAAAAATTAATCTTATTTTTTAATACGAACTTTTCAATAGTATCAATAGAAAAAAAAATATCACAATAAATTATTTTTCCAAGATTTTTATTTGATATTTTATTAACAAAAGTTAAAACATCAGTATCTGTCCTTTTTTTATTAAATTTATAATTAGCAGCAATCATGCGAGTTTTATTGCATAAAATAATGTTTAGGTTGTGTGAATATTTTTTATTAAAATAAATTTTCATCAATTTTTTAATTTTGAATGTAATCTGCTTTATTTTTGGAGATCTTCTAGACCATTTTCTTGAAAGAAGAAAAAAATCAATTTTTATTGTTTTTGTCATAAGCATTGATAATCTTCTTTACTAATTCGTGTCTCACTACATCTTTTTCATTAAGTTCAATGAAACCTATATCTGATATTTTTGTTAATTTAGTCAATGCATCTTTTAGTCCTGATTCTCTCTCACTTACTAAATCGATCTGTGTAATATCTCCTACAACAACCATTTGACTATTCTTACCTAATCTTGTTAAAAACATTTTCATTTGCGTACGAGTAGTATTTTGAGCTTCATCAAGAATTATAAAACAATCTTCAAGGGTTCTTCCACGCATAAAAGCAATCGGAGCAATTTCAATAATATTGTTAAATATTTTTTTTTCAACTTGTTCAAAGGGCAGCAAGGAGTACAAAGCATCGTAAATTGGTCGTAAAAATGGATCTACTTTTTCCTTCAAATCGCCAGGTAAATATCCCAATTTTTCTCCTGCTTCTACAGCAGGTCTTGATAGAATAATTTTATTTACTTTTCCTTCTTGTAATGCGGCTACTGCTTTAGCGACTGCTACGTACGTCTTTCCCGTACCTGCTGGGCCAATTGCAAAGACGATATTTTTTGTATTTAGTAATTCAAAATATTTATTTTGATTATTAGTTCTTGGTACAATTCTTCGTTTTTTTGTTTGAATAAAAAAATCCATTTGATTACTTTCTTTTATATTCATTGTTATCAAACTTTTACTATCTCTAATTTTATCTTCATCAATATTATCTCCATTTTTAGCTTTTTCAAATAAGTCTAAGATAGTTTGTCTAGTCTCAAAAATAGATTTTTTATTACCAGAAATTTTTATTTTATTACCTCTATATTGAATTTGAACATCATTTATTTTTTCAATAATTGACAAATTGGAATCATTAACTCCAAATAGAGTGCTTAGAATAGTATTATCATCTAGTTCAAGTTCAAGATTCTCAGTGTTTTTCATAAGGTTGACTTTCTAATGCAAAGTTAGTTGAATTGATAATTTTAACATTTAATATTTTGTTAATTAGTTGTTCTTTAGAATTAATAAATGTGCTTTGATTGTAAATTGTTCTACCTATATATTGATTGACATTTCTTCCTTCTTTTTCAAATAATACTTCAACATCCTTATTAATAAAAGATTTATTATAAACTATTTGTTGCTGAGTGAGTAATGATTGTAATGCACTTAATCTTGCTTTTTTTACAGCAGTTTCAATATTATCTTTATTTTGAGCTGGTGTTCCAGGTCTAGGACTGTACATAAAAGAGTAAGCAATAACAAAATTAACTTTTTCAATAAATTTCATAGTATTTTCAAAATCTTCGTCAGTCTCTCCTGGAAAACCAACTATAAAATCTGAAGACATTGCAATATCAGGTTTTACCTTTCTTATTTTATCAACAATTCTAAGATAATCGTCAACAGAATGTTTTCTGTTCATTTTTTTTAATATCGTATCAGATCCAGACTGAATTGGAAGATGAAGAAAGGGCATAAGTTTAGGATTAGTAGCATGCGTATTTATTAATTCATCTTTCATATCTAAAGGATGAGAAGTCATATACCTAATCCTCTTTAAACCATCCATCTCAGATAGTTTATTAATTAAATATGCGAGGTCTCTTGATTTACCTTTTTTACAAAGACCATGATAAGCATTTACATTTTGACCGAGTAAAATTAATTCCTTTACCCCCCTTGATACATACATTTTAGCTTCACTAATTATGCTTTCAATTGACCTGGAAAATTCAGGCCCCCTAGTATACGGGACTACACAAAAGGAACAAAATTTATCACATCCCTCCTGTATAGACAGAAATTCTGAAGATGATTTTGAAGAATTAAAAATTAGATTTTTGAATTTTTCGTTTTGTAAAAATTCACTATTAATTTTACTTTCTGAAGAATCAATCATGTCTGGAAGTTTATGATACGACTGGGGACCAACTATAAAATCTACAGAAGGTGATCTTTTTTTTATCTCACTTCCCTCAGCTTGAGCGACACATCCAGCAATTACGAGCTTCATTTGATTTTCATCATTTTTAAACTTTTTAATTCTTCCTATATCAGAGTATACTTTTTCAACTGCTTTTTCTCTTATGTGGCATGTATTGAGAACTGTCAAATTAGCTTTAGAAACATCATTAGTAATTTCATATCCTTTGTTTAGAAATAAATCTTTAATACGATTACTGTCATATACATTCATCTGACATCCGTATGATTTAATATAAATAAATTTATCACTCATGATTTATATTTTTCTTAAAGCATTTTGCATTTATAAGCTTATTATCATATTTATAATAATTAGGCCTAAAATTATAATAAACAAAACTATTTTTAATATAAAATTTTATAGCTCCTAGATTGTCCTCAGCGACTTCTATCAATAACATTGAGATTTGAGGAAATTTATTTTTTTTTTCAAAAAAATCTAAAATTTTTGTTGCTATTTTTTTTCTTCTAAATTGTTTAGTTACTAAAAGTACATGTATTTCTAAAATCGAATGAGACTGTAAATCAATAATTTCACCAAACAAAAGACCTACTAAAACCTTGTTATCAAAATAACCCAGAGATAAATTATTATTTTTATTAAGTTGATTTTTGATCGTTATGTTATTCCATCCAATATTTTTAAAATATAAAAAATCGTTTTTATTATTGTTAACAAACTCTTGTATTAAAGTAATATCTTGGGATTTTAATAATTTTATATTTTTCAATTTAATAGGGTGTTGTTAGATACATATTTAGGCCGGATGATTTTATTTTTAAAGAAAACTAAATTTTTATAATTTGCTAATATCTCATCTAAAAAAGAAAACTTATTTTGAATTAATTTATCAGAAAAAGAATTTATTTTTTTTAGATTATAGAATACCTTTTTAATATTATGTAATTGGATAGGGTCATCATTTTCTATTTTTGAATAATTGATCTGGTTATTATCATTCATTTTACATAAGAATTTTTGACTATTTCCAGAATATATAAAAATTGCAATTTTTGTGGAATTATTTGTTTCTTTTTTTATCTGTAAAATATCACCAGCACTTATTTGGCATAATGGTAAATCTTTTGAAATTGTTATTCCTGACAAGAAAGATGCGCCCACTCTTAAACTTGTATATGATCCTGGACCAGTCGTTATGATTGCCTTTTTCAAATATTTACTAAATTTCAATTGATTTTCAGCGTAAATATATTTTTGAATAATATTATCACTTAATTTGTCATTTTCACTCGATACAATTTTTTGACTAAATATTAATTTATTATCATCAATTAGAGAAAATTCTGGTATTGGAGAAACTACATCTAAAAATAATAACATAATGTATTTATATAAAATATTTTTAACAATAGTAATAAAAACAATTTTTTTAAATGTATTAGCTACATCTTTATATTCAGCTGAAATCAAAAATTCAGCTACTGTTTTTATGTATCATAAATTTGGTGTAGACAAGTATCCATCAACTAGTGTTACTATCAGTCAATTAGAGAATCATGTAAATGAGTTTATCAAAGGTAAATATAATGTTAAGTCATTAGATTTCATTGTAGACACAATAATAAATGATGGAGAGTTGCCAAATAATACTATAGGTATTAGTGTTGATGATGCGGATAAATCGTTTTTTGATGTAGGTTGGCCTTTATTTAAAAAAAATAATATTCCAGTAACACTTTTTGTAACCACTAAGACGATATCTAAAAATAATAAAAATTATTTAAATTGGGATCAAATTAGAAGACTCAAAAAAGAAGGAGTGGTAATAGGTGCTCATTCTCATACACATGCGCATATGCCTGACATAAGTATAAATGAGGTAAAAAATGAAATAGAGATATCAAATAAAATTTTTTTAAAAGAGCTGGGTGAAATTCCGACACTTTTTGCTTTTCCTTACGGGGAAACAACGAGTGAAATAATTGAATTAATCAAAGAATATAAATTCAAAGTTGCTTTTGGGCAACATTCAGGAATAATTAATGAAACTTCAAATATGTATTATCTACCAAGATTCTCTTTAAATGAAAAATATGGTGAGTTGGATAGAGTGAAATTTGCAACATCAGCTCAAGGGCTTGGCGTTTATGATTTTATTCCGGTAAATCCAACTATAGACCAAAATCCACCTTTTATCGGATTTTCATTATTAGATAATAAAAAGGTTCAAGGTCTAGATTGTTTTATTTTTGACAGCAAGGGTCAAGTAGAGCGAGAGATATTTAAATTTAATGAACGAGTTGAGATCAGGTTAAATCGTGAACTTTCTACAGGAAGATCAAGGATGAACTGTACGGTTAAAGATAGTGCTGGTGTTTGGCGGTGGTTTGGACACCAATTTTATTTCTAATTAATAAGAAATTGTTTTATTATCAAATAACTTAAAGTTATTTTTTTCAATAACTGATCTTATAGTGTTAACATAATTGCTGTCTGCTGCATAAGTCTCGAGTTTTTCCACAAGAAGGTTGACATTTGAGAAATTATTTTTATCTCTCATTATTTTCCTAATATCTCTAAATTCGCGGTAAGCGTAATGAGAGTTAATATTATTAAAGTATGATTTCACACTACTATCTAATGAATTGAATGATTTTATAAGGTGTGTCTTACCTGAATCTCGATTTAAAGGTATTACTCCTTTTTCTGTATCATATGTATATTCTCCAAATAATGCGTTGTGTTCTCTGGCAAATCTTGAAGACCCCCAACCACTTTCAATTGCTGCTTGTGCTAACACTATAGAATTAGGAATTACATCTACATTAAATAATATTTCATTTACCAAGTCCAATTTGTGCTTTTTGAGATACTTAATATTATAATTTTTGGCAATGTCATTAAGTGTCCGTATTTCTTTGTTTTCAAGAGTTCTAAAAGTTTCTAACTTATTTTTAAGATTTTTAACAAAACTTCTTGTCATTAATATATTTTGATTTTCATTAATAATTATTGGTAGAACAGTTTTAACAAAGTCTTTTTTATTAGAATCAAGATAATCAAAATCTTTATTCAATAATGATGACTGATTATTAAGCTCATTTAGATTTTTTATTTTTGAGGTAATTTTTGGATTAATTGGTTTTACCCTGATTTTAACAAATAATTTTTCGCTTAATACTTCTGAAACAGGAGGGTCTTTTAAAATAATTTCTTTTTCAGAGTATAATGAATTTATTTGATTTGCAGTATGAGTGTTATTTTCAATATATTTATTGTAAGATATTCCATATCCGACGAGACCGCTACTGAGAAAAATTAATCCAACAAGCAGTAACGGAAAACAGAAGAAATTTAATAATTTATTCATTAATAGGTCTCACCTCTTGAACTTCCGGTACATAATGCTTTAGCATATTTTCAATTCCCATTTTAAGTGTTGCTGTCGAACTAGGACAACCTGAGCATGCTCCTTGCATTTGAAGATACACAACTCCATCTTTAAAACTGTCATAAATAATATCCCCACCATCCATAGCTACAGCTGGTCTTACTCTCGTATCAAGCAATTCTTTTATTTGTTTTACAATATCGGAATCGTTTTCATCAACTTTTAACGAGTTGTCATGGTTTGTTTTATTCGAAATTATTGTTTCATCACCTGAATTATAATGGTCCATTATGGAACCTAAAACTAATGGTTTCATAACTTGCCAGTCTAATGATTGATCTTTTGTTATTGTAATAAAGTCACTTCCAAAGAATACCCCATTTACTCCTTCAACCTCGAATAGTCTTTTAGCAAACGGAGAATTGGAGGCTTCGTTGGTATTTTGAAAGAATGCAGTTCCCTGATCCATAACAACTTTTCCGGGTAGGAACTTCAAAGTTTGAGGATTAGGAGTTTGTTCAGTTTGAATAAACATATGCACTATATATAGTTATTAATATGTCTTTAGTATGAATTTTCTAAAAAAAAATTTAAAATTTGGGGAATTTTTTAGGATAAAAAACCAATAATTTCTTTAGTTTTTTGTAAAACAGGTTCTGCCACCGCTATAGCATTGTCTTGACCCTGTTTTAAAATAGAATCGATGTAAGAAACATCGCTCGTAAGTCTATTCATCTCACTCGTAATGGGCTCTAATTTAGATACGGATAAATCTGCTAAATCTTTTTTAAAGGTTGAAAATTCTTTACCCGCATACTCTTTGATAACACTTTCAATTGATGTGTTTTGCAAGGATGCAAATATAGAAATTAAGTTTTCTGCTTCTGGTCTTTTTTCTAACCCAGTTTTATCTTGTGGTAATGGCTCAGGATCTGTTTTAGCTTTTTTAATTTTTTGTATAATATTTTCTGCTGTATCGGTTAACATAATTCTTGAATAATCAGATGGATCTGATTTACTCATTTTTTTTGATCCATCACGAAGACTCATCACTCTTGTGGCCTCTCCTAAAATTAATGGTTCAGGAATAGGAAAAAAATCTGTCTTAAAATCGTTATTAAATTTTTGTGCGATATCTCTTGTTAATTCCAAATGCTGTTTTTGATCATCACCAACAGGAACATGCGTTGCTAAATAAATTAGTATATCTGCTGCCATTAATGTTGGATAAGAAAATAACCCAACAGAAACATTTTCACTATTCTTTCCAGCCTTATCTTTAAATTGCGTCATACGGTTTAACCATCCCATTCGGGCAACACAATTAAACAACCATCCAAGTTGTGCATGTTGAGGAACTTGTGATTGCACAAAAATATTATTTTGATTTGGATCAATACCAGAAGCAATAAAGGCAGCAGTTACTTCTCGTGTTTTATTTGCTAAAACTTTAGGATCTTGCCAAACGGTAATCGCATGCAAATCGACAACGCAAAAAAAACATTCGTATTCTTTTTGAAGACTAACAAAATTTTTTATGGCGCCAAGATAATTTCCTAAATGAAGATCACCAGATGGCTGAACGCCGGATAGAATTCTTTTAGTTGGTTTTTCCATTTTATTTTTTTAAATATTCTCTTAACTGATTTACCGATAGGACTTTTAACACAATTACTAATCCAAAATAAATAATTATAGCTAAAAAGATCATCATAAGCAAAAGTGCCGAGTTTAATAACACTGAATTACCACTAATATTTGTAAAGAATAATCCATTTAATAAGTAGATCCCTACAAATAATAGAAATGAACTTACTAATATTTTCATGGAATTCCTTACTAATAGATCATCAAATTTCATATGATTCCTAATAGCTAAAAAGAGGTACAATAATAATGCATTTACCCATGCACTAATTGCTGTTGCAACAGCAATACCCATTTCCCTCATTGATCCAATTAAAAGAAGCGATAACACAACATTAGTAATCACACTGACAATGGATATGTATAGTGGTGTTTTAGTATCTTCTCTTGCAAAAAAACAAGAAACTAAAACTTTAATTATAATGTAAGCAGGTAAACCTAATGCAAAGTAACTTAATACTTTAGCAGTATAAAAAGTATCTTCTGCTATAAATGCACCTCGCTCAAATAAAATTTGGATAATAGGTTCAGCTAAAATAAATAATCCTATGGCTGATGGTAAAGAAATTAATAACGAGAATTCAATAGATCTATTTTGAATATTATTTGTTGTTTCTTGATCTGATTGTTTTATTGCTTTTGATAAACTTGGTAAAAGAACAATACCAAGTGCTATTCCAAAAATGGCAAGTGGTAGTTGGTTTAGACGATCTGCGTAATAAATATGACTAATAGCACCAACGGGTAAAAAGGAAGCGATGATTGTCCCAATGACAATATTTAATTGAATAACTCCTGAACCAACAACACCTGGTAAAAATAATTTGAAAAACTTTTTTAATTTTTCATTTAAAACTGGGATACGAATATGTGGTCGGTAAAAATTGTAAACTGCTCTGTATAAATACAAAAATTGTAATATGCCTCCAATCAATACACCGTACGATAGTGCGTGACCTGCAGTAGTTACAAAGGGTGTTAAAAAGAATAATGAAAGAATAAAACTTATATTCAAAATCGCAGGAGCAAATGCACCAGCGGCGAAACGGTCATGAACATTATTTATTGAAGCAAAGTGCGCAGCTAAGGAAATGAAAATAATGTAGGGAAAAATTATTTTTCCAAAATGCACAGCAAGTTCATAGGCCTCTTTATTATCAGTAAATCCAGGTGCTAAAATTTGAATGATATAAGGCATTCCAAAGAAAAAAAGGATCGTTAAAACTATCGTAGCAAAAAGTAACATGGAGGTTGTGTTTTCAACAAAATCAGAAGCTTCACGTTCATCTTTTGGATTAAGAACAACACCAGAGAAAACTGGGATTAATGCAGCACTGTATGCTCCTTCTGCTAGGACACGACGAAAGAAATTAGGAATACGAAATGCTACGAAGAATGCGTCAGCTATTACTGTCGATCCAAGATATCTTGCTATTAATATGTCACGAATAAAACCTAATACTCGACTTAAAAATGTATAAAAGCTGACAGTAAAGAATGATCTAAAAAGACTCTTCATATGGTGGTTTTATAGTTTGGTAAGTGATTTGTATAAGTGAAATTTATGGCTTAATTACGAGCCAAAACAATATCCTGCTGATCTCACGGTTCTTATAAAATCTTCTTTTACGTCATTATTAATGGCCTTTCGCAGTCTTCTTATATGAACATCAACTGTTCGAGGTTCTACATGGGCCTCATTTTTCCAAACATGATTAAGTAATTGTTCGCGGCTAAAGACACGACCAATATTTTCCATGAAGAAAGCTAATAAATTAAATTCTGTTGGACCAAGATGAAGAGTTTCGCCATCTCGTGATGCCGAGTGAGATACAAGATCAACTACTATTCCTTTATAAGTTAAAACTTCATCTACAAACATTGGTCTTATTCGTCGAAGAACAGCTTTCACTCTTGCCACTAATTCGTTTATTGAAAAAGGTTTTGTAATGTAATCATCTGCTCCAGTTTCTAAGCCACGAAGTTTATCTTCTTCTTCACCTTTCGCTGTTAACATTATGATAGGAATATTCTTATGTTCTTTATGTTTTCTAATTCTTCGACAGAGTTCAATTCCTGATAACTCTGGTAACATCCAATCAAGAATAATTATGTCAGGTGGTTTATGTAAGATTTTTTCTAAAGCAATTTCACCATCCGTTGCAGTATCTATTTTATATCCCTCTTTGTTAAAATTAAATTTTAAAAGATCTAGTAATGCTTCTTCATCTTCAACGATAAGCATTTTTAGTTTCATGAATCTTTACTATTAAAATTTTGTTACAATAATATTACAATTTATTTCTTCTTTGGAAGAATTGCTTCCCAGGTTGGGTCTGGATTACCATCAAATAGGGGCTCACCAGAAACTGCATAGTAAATATCTTCTGCAATATTTTGAACATAGTCACCTATTCGCTCTAGGTCTTTAACCATATATAAAAGACTTGTACATGCTGTGATTCTTTTTGGTTCTTCCATCATGTAGGTTAATAGTTGTCTTAATATTCCAAGATATTCTTCATCAATTTGTCTATCCATTAACCAAACTTTTTTTGCGGCTTGATCTGAAAATTCTAAAAAAGCTTTTATTACTTCACTGATCATAATATTAACTTGTGCACCCATATTAATAATATCTCTCGAAGGTTTTTCTGGCAAAACTATTTCTGCTACTGCTACTCTTTTGGCAATATTTGTTGCATGATCTCCTATTCTTTCTAGATCTTTATTGATTTTAATTGCTGAAAAAATTGTTCGTAAGTCTGCAGCCATCGGTTGTCTTTTGCCAAGTATTTCAACTAAGCTTTGATCAAGAGTATTATATGCTTTATCAATTACATCATCGTTTTCTATAATTTTTTCTGCAAATTCTGTATCTTTATCCTTTAAACATTGAAGTGAGTCTTTTAGTTGATTTTCAACTAAACTGCCCATATCAACAATATTATTTTTAATGTCTCTAATTTCTTCATCATATGATTTTACAATATGTCCTTCTTGTTTCATTAACCAAATCTCCCTGTAATGTAATCCTGTGTTTTTGTATTATCAGGATTTGTAAAAATTTTGTTTGTCTCACCCGTTTCTATTAATTCTCCTAAATGGAAGAAACATGTTTTCTGCGAAACCCTGGCTGCCTGTTGCATAGAATGAGTTACTATAATAATTGTATAGTTTAATCTTAGCTCATCAATTAATTCTTCTATAATAGCAGTTGCTATTGGATCTAAAGCAGAGCAAGGTTCATCCATTAGGATTATTTCAGGATTAACAGCAATTGCTCTTGCAATACATAATCGTTGTTGTTGACCGCCTGATAAACTTGTTCCAGGTTCATTTAATCGATCTTTTACTTCATCAAATAGACCTGCCTTTTTTAATGATGAATGTACAATTTCTTCTAATTCATTTTTTGAGTCAACTAAACCATGTATAGTTGGGCCATAAGCAACATTATCAAAAATAGATTTAGGAAAAGGATTTGGTTTTTGAAATACCATTCCAATTTTAGATCTTAGACTTACAACATCGGTTTTTTCACTAATAATTTCTTCGTTATCTACTTTTATTGATCCCGATACTTTACATATTTCAATTAAATCATTCATTCTGTTTATACATCTTAAGAAAGTTGATTTACCACATCCTGAAGGACCGATTAATGCCGTAACTTCTTTCTCCTTGATATCCATTGAGATTCCAAAAAGAGCTTGTTTGGATCCATAATATACATCTACACCATTTGCCAATATTTTAGAGTTACTCATGTTTTACCACTTCCTTTCAAATCTATTTCTTAAGAACACTGCAATGGCATTCATCATAAACAAAAATATTAAAATTACCATTATTGCTGCGGCTGATTTTTCTTGAAAACCTCTTTCTGCACTTTCCACCCAAAGATATATTTGAACAGGTAGTGCTGCTGAAGGTTCTGTTAAACCAGTTGGAATATTAGGAATAAATGCAATCATGCCAATCATTATTAGTGGTGCTGTTTCTCCTAATGCTTGTGCTAATCCAATAATAGTCCCTGTTAAAGTCCCTGGTAGTGCAAGGGGTACGACATGATGAAATACCGCTTGTGTTTTTGTTGCTCCAACTGCAAGTGCTCCTTCTTTAATTGAAGGAGGGACAGCTTTCAATGAAGCTCGACAGGCAATGATAATGGTTGGTAACGTCATTAAGGCTAATACGGACCCTCCAACTAACGGTGTACTCCTTGGAAGACCAAAAACATTAAGCAATACCCCCAACCCAAGTAGTCCAAAAACTATTGATGGGACTGCTGCTAGATTTGAAATATTTACTTCTATTAATTCAGTTATTCTATTTTTTGGAGCAAATTCCTCAAGATAAACAGACGCTCCTATAGCAATTGGAAAAGATAAAATAAAAACAGTAAAAAGAGTAAATAATGATCCCATAAATGAACCAGCTACACCAGCAATTTCAGGATGCCTTGAATCTGCTTTAGTAAAAAAGAAATTATTAAAAACTTGTTTAACTCTATTTTCTTCAACTAATTGATCAACATAACTTAATTGAATATCATTTAATTTTCTTCTATCTTCTGGCACATCCCTTCTTGAATTACCTTTTAATAGTTGATCCACATCACTATGGGCGGTTACCCAAATTTGTTGCTTAGTATTAATAACTTCAGGATTATCTAAGAAGTAGTCTTTAATTTCCTTATCTACATTTATAGAAAATAATTTTTTTACTAATTTAATATCTGATTTTGAGAGATCAGGGAAAAAATTTTCAATAGCCTGTTTTTTAACTCTAAAAAATTTTCCTTTTTCCTTATCTTCATCTGAAGAGTCAGGTGTTAGTTTTAAAACCTCTTGATTATAATCAACTTCTAGGAGAACAATTGTTTTTTGAAAAGCAGTGTATCCTTTAGAAAATATTGTATACAAAAGAAAAACTAAAACTGCTAAAGATAAACACATAGCTGTAAAGCCGTAATACTTAAATCGCATATCTTCTAAGCTTCTCTTTTTTCTCAAAGAAACAATTTTTTCTTTAGCAATAGAATTATTCATAACGCTCCCTGTATCTCTTTACTATTTGTAGAGCTATAATGTTAAGAAATAATGTAATAACAAATAAAACTAATCCTAAAGCAAATGCTGATAATGTTCTTGGGTTATCAAATTCTTGATCACCTATTAAGGCCACAACAATTTGAACTGTAACTGTTGTTACGTTTTCAAAAGGATTGCCCGTAAGATTGGGGGCTGTGCCTGCTGCAACTACAACAATCATAGTCTCCCCTATCGCTCTGGATATTGCTAATAAAAATGCTCCTACAATTCCAGGTAAAGCTGCTGGTAAAATTACTTTTTTAATAGTTTCTGCTTTATTAGCGCCAATACCAAGAGATGCTTCCCTTAGACTTTGTGGGACAGAGTTTATTACATCATCAGATAAAGAAGAAATAAAAGGAATAATCATAACCCCCATTACCATGCCGGCTGCAAGAGCGCTTGTTGGTGAAGCATCAATTCCAATTGATTGTCCAAATGCTTTAACGAAAGGTGCAACACTAACAAAAGCAAAGAACCCGTAAACTATTGTTGGTATCCCTGCCAAAATTTCGAGAAGAGGTTTAACTATTTTTCTAACTCTTTGACTTGCGTATTCTGCTAAATAAATTGCTGTTAATAATCCAAGAGGTGCCGCAACACACATGGCTACTACCATTACTAAAAATGTTCCAGCAAATATTGGTACTGCACCAAAGGATCCCTCTGCAGCTGTTTGACCTTCTCTAATTGGAATAAAAGGATACCACTCAGTACTAAATAAAAATTCGAATATTGATACTTCTGCAAAAAAGCGAAGGCTTTCAAATATTAGTGAAAAAACTATTCCTATTGTAGTGAAAATAGCAACAGATGAACAAAATATAAGTATATATTGAATATATTTTTCAATTGTATGTTGAGCATGAAATTCTGGTTTTAATTTTTGTGAAGCGTATAAGGCTCCAAGTAACATTATAATGATTATTGAGGTATAAAAAGATATTTGACTTATTTGTCTTAAGGAAGAATAATGAGCTGCAGCATTAATTATTTCTATAGATTTACCATCAGCAAAAGAAGGGTTATTAGCAACATTTCTAATCTCTGCTAACAATAATCCTTCGTTGTAAACTGCGCCCTCAATATATTCAAAGTTACTAATAACTATGTTTTGAATAATCTGTTCTTGAAAAATAGCCCATGAAAAATAAACAATTAGTGCAGGAAACAAACACCATATTAAAACGTATTGTGCGTAATAAGTGGGAAGAGATTTGCTTTTCGTACCTTGTTTTTTAGAGTTTAAATTAATTCTTGATCTTCCGTATATAAAGGATGAGAAAATTCCGACTGCAATTAAAACTAAAGACCAAAAAAACATTTATAACTTAGTATTAAAAAAAAGGGGGCTTGTATGCCCCCATTTTATAAAAATTAAAGATTTTTATTTATAATTTGTTTGATTAGAAATAGCATCAAGAACTGCTGCTCTATCCGCAGGACTTAGTTGAACAAGTCCGGCATCTAGTAAGTAACCTTCTGTTGCTTCTTCACTTACAAACTCATTAACATAATCCATTAAACCAGGAATAACGCCAATGTGTGCTTTTTTAATGTAGAAGAATAAAGGTCTTGCTATTGGATATGAATAATCTTGGATACCTTCCATTGAGATTTCAACACCATTAATCATTGATGCTTTTACTTTATCAGAGTTATTAGATACAAAACTGTAACCAAAAATACCAAATGCGCCTTGTTCTTTGGTTATATGCTCAACATACAGTTCATCATTTTCACCACCTTCGATAACGTGGCCATCTTCACGATATGCTTGACAATCACCATCAGCAACTAACATATCTTTAACACAACCCTTTTTCATTACAAGTGAGTCAAATGCATCTCTTGTTCCAGAAGTTGGAGGAGGTGCCATAATAGAAATTTCAACTTTTGGTAATCTTTTATCTATTTCATACCAAGTTGTTGGAGCGTTTGCATTATCTCTAGCCATTGCCTGCCAGATTTCTTCTTTACTTAAATCAATGCCACCTTTCATTGTAGCACCGTTAGTATATTTCCATTCATAATCTGCAGCGTATGCAAAAGCTATACCATCATTACCAACTCTAACTTCGATGATATCGGTTACACCACCATCTTGACAAAGTTTGAATTCTTTATCTTTTTGTGCTCTTGAAGAGTTAGTGATATCTGGATGTTCAACTCCAACACCTGCACAAAATAATTTGTGTCCTCCACCAGAACCAGTTGATTCAATTACGGGTGCTTTCATTCCTTGAGATGCCATTTTTTCAGCAACTAAAGTAGCGAAAGGATAAACTGTAGAAGATCCTACAATTGAAATATAGTCTCTTGCTGAAACTGAAGTAGTTCCAAATAAAGCAAGGACAGCAATTAATTTGATTACATTTTTCATATTAAGCCTCATTTAAAATAAGTTTGTCCTACAGAATATATATTAAGGATTTATTACAGTTTGCTGAAATACTGGTAAAAAAATAGTAAATGTTGAACCCTTATCCACCTTGCTTTTTATCGATAATTTACCATTATGCCTATTAGTTATATGTTTAACAATAGATAAACCCAAACCCGTACCGCCTTGATTTCGAGATCTATTTTTATCTACTCTATAAAATCTTTCAGTAAGTCTAGTTAAATGCTCTTTCGATATGCCTTCTCCCTTATCTATAAAACTTATTTGGCAAAAGGTGGTATTATCATCAATTACACTCTCAAGCTCAATTTCAATAGTAGAATTTTCTTTGCTATATTTGATTGCATTATCAGTTAGATTTAAAAAAACTTGGATCAAAGCATCTTTGTTTGCTGATATTGTAGACTTATCAAAATCATCCTTGATTTGAACTTCAATTTTTTTTGCCATTAACTTGTTTTGTAAATTATCTACTACGCCATCAATTAATTGCCTTATATTCGCTTCTTGAAATTCTATCGGCTTATCTTCAGTCTCATATTTACTTAGTAATAATAAATCTTCGACTAATCTAGTCATACGCCAAGCCTGATCTTCCATTGTGTCTAAAAATTTACCAACCGTTTTGTCTTTGTTCTTATCTTCATTGAGTGAATTTTTAATTGTTTCAACATAGCCTAGAATTGAGGAAAGAGGAGTTCTCAATTCATGACTTACATTAGCCACAAAATCTGTTCGCATTTGTTCGTAGTTTTTAAGAAGACTTTGATCGTTTAGTGATATTAATAATTCTTCATAATCTTTTTCAACAAATATTAAGTCAGCAATAAAATACATATCACTAAAATTAGATGGGGTGAATTCAAACCTAAAATCTTCTTTCTCCCTAAAGGCTTTATCAATAAAAGTATTTAACTCTGTTGATCTAATAATATTATTGAGATCTCTTCCTTCATCTATAAATAAAAATTTTTGTTTAGCTGCATTATTGTAAAAAATTATTTCCTTATTTGTATCAATTGCAATAATAATCGAAGGTATCTTACTTAGACTTAGTCTTAGTTTTTTTTTCATATTTTTTTAATTTTGGCCAATCATTGTCACTTAAAATATAACCTACACAATTTCTAGAACCACACTTACAAATGTGATCCACAAAATCTGTATCAAAAGGATAACCATAGTTATAGAAAAGTTCGTCTCCTTTTTTTATTCGTTTAATTGAAGAAATCCAAATCTCATTATCTATGATATCTACTTCACAATTCGGATTACATGAGTGATTAATAAATTTTGCAAAGTTATAATCAACATCACCGTCTATGTCGTATCGCTTGTTTAGTTCAAAAACATAGACCATGCCGTTATTTTTATCTTTTTTTGCTTTGCGGATTTGTTTATCTGCTCTTTTGTCACCCTCTCTTTTAGTAACTTTATCACCAATATATTGGATTACTTTCTGGCCTTTTTTAATATTAGTTTTTGCAAATAATCCAGAACCGTGAAGGGGTGATTTTTTTTTAAACCAAATTTTCTGCGTCATACTGTTATTTTTATACAATACACACATATAATAATAAATTGTATTATAAAATGATACTTTTATGTATAAGACCAAAATTTAACTAATGAAATTTGAAACAAATAAAAAATTTTACCGCACAATTTGGATTTCGGATACCCATCTAGGAACCAGTGGTTGTAAAAGCAACATGCTTTTAGAATTCTTAGAAGAAACAGATTCGGAATATTTATTTTTAGTAGGCGACATTGTTGATGGATGGCGCATGCGTAAGAAAATGTATTGGCCACAAGAACATAATGACGTTGTTCAAAAAGTTTTAAAGAAAGCGAAAAATGGAACTAGGGTAGTGCTTATCCCAGGAAATCATGATGAAGTATTAAAAGATTTTACAAATTTTTCCTTTGGAGAAATTTCAATAAAAAATGAAGATACGCATCAATTAGCTGATGGAAGGAAAGTACTGATTACACACGGAGATGAATTTGATGCTGTGATAATTAATGCGAGGTGGTTAGCCAAAGTGGGATCAGCACTTTATGAATATTTACTAAAGTTAAATAATGTATTCAATTTTATTCGACGAAAGATGGGCTTGTCTTATTGGTCACTGTCTCAATATTTAAAAAAGAAAACTAAGCATGCAACAAACTTTATTAGTAACTTTGAGTTTGCTGTATCTGACAGAGCTAGAAGAGAAAATGCCGATGTTGTTGTGTGCGGGCATATACATAGACCAGAAATAAAGGAATTAAATGGTGTTCTCTATTGTAATGATGGTGACTGGATTGAAAGTTGCACAGCACTCGTTGAAGATGAAATTGGCAATTTATCAATTCTTAATTGGCCCGAAGAAAGAGAAAAATTAAAATTAATTTCTTTAGAAGAAAGACGAAAAATAAAAGAGGATGCAGCCTAAAAAAATCGGGTTAATTAGTGATGCGTGGGTTCCTCAGGTAAATGGCGTAGTTACGACATTTCAAAGCGTTATACCTATTCTAGAAAAAAAAGGTTTTGAAATTAAAATATTACATCCTGAGATGTTTAATAATTTTAGTTATCCTAGGTACAAAGAAATAAAAATTTCTTACAATACTAAAAAAGTTACTGAAAAATTTTTTAAAGAATTTAATCCAGATATTGTTCATATAATGACTGAAGGTCCAGTAGGTTTTGCTGGTCGTAAGTACTGTCTTAAAAATAAACTACAATACACTTCTTCCTTTCACACCCGTTTTCCTGACTACATGAAGCAAAGAGCTTTTATCCCAAAGAGATTTACATACTCCATATTAAGAAGACTACATAGTGATTCAGAAAGAGTTCTTGTTCCATCAGTTTCAATGCTAAATGAGTTAAAAAAATATGATTTTAAAAATTTAGTAGTTTGGAATAGAGGTGTTGATACAGAATTATTTAATCCAAATAAAAGAGACACAAACAGTAAAGATAGACAACTGACTTATGTTGGTAGAGTAGCAATTGAAAAAAATATTGAAGAATTTTTAAAACTTAAAGGAAATTATAATAAAACTGTTGTGGGTGATGGTCCCGAATTACAAAAATATATTAATAAATATCCTGAAGTAAATTTTGTCGGTGTAAAAACTGGAGATGAACTAGCGAAATATTATGCAAACGCAGATGTATTTGTCTTTCCTTCTAAAACAGACACTTTAGGAAATGTAATACTTGAAGCATTGGCTAGTGGAACACCAATTGCTGCATATCCAGTAACCGGGCCCATAGATGTGTTAACAGATGAAAAGATTAACACTTTAGATAATAACTTGTTACAATCAGTTAAGAAGGCACTTAAAGTAAAAAGAGTTGATTGTAGAAATTTTACTCTTAAATTAACTTGGGACAAATGTGTGAATGAATTTTTAGAATTCATGGTAAACGTTTAGTTATTTAGGGTAATTTGATAGTGACATTTTCTTTAAGACAAAAAATACTAGCAGAATTTATCGGGACATATTTTCTTGTACTAACAGTTGTAGGTAGTGGAATTATGGGAGAGTTAATGTCAAATGACCTTGGTATAATATTACTAGGAAACACTATCGCAACAGGTGCCATTTTATATGTAATTATTTCTATGTTTATTAATATCTCAGGAGCGTACTTTAATCCTGCTGTTGTATTAAGTGATATTATCCAAAAAAATATTCCTATTAATTACGGAATAATTTTTATTATTACTCAGATTATTGCTGCTATATTTGGTTGTTTAACTGCAAATTGGTATTTTGAATATCCTATAATTGAATGGTCACTCAATGAAAGAGTTGGGGTATTTAAATTCTTTTCAGAAATAATTGCAACTGTTGGATTATTATTAACTATTTTTATATTAAAAGAGGTAAACAAGGAAAGAATAGCTATTGGTGTAGCTCTATTTATTACCGCAGGATATTGGTTTACTTCATCAACAAGTTTTGCAAATCCAGCAGTAACTATAGGAAGAATGTTTACAGATAGCTTTAGTGGGATAAGTCCATCAAGTGTTCTAGGTTTTATTTTAGCTCAGATTATTGGTGCTCTTATTGCTACAGTTATTGTTAGATTGTTTTTTAAAAATTAGTTCAACATATTGTACAAGTAGCCTTCACGGATTCCATATCTTACAAAAATAATATTTTTAATGTTATAAAATGAAGCAAGGCTAAATAAAATATATGTAGATAATTTTAATTTATCTAATCGATTGGGTTGGACAACATTCAATTTTTGAATTTGTTTTTTTTCCATAGAGTATAATTTGTGATAAAATATTTCTAACTCTGAAAATGGTATCATGTACCCATGTAATTTATTTTTCTTGATTCCATTTAGGTGCAAATGAAGTTTTGCAAGATTGCGCCACATGCCTCCAATAACAAAAATATTTCCTACGTTTTTAGAAAATTTAAGAGATTGGTTTTTAAATTTAGAAAATAAAAAATTATCAAATTTAATTTTAGTAGTTTTGTACATATCAGATTCACTTCTTAAGATGCCAATTTTTAAACTTTTAGTTTCAAGTATGTTTTCATTTTTTATAGTACTAAGTTCTAAACTTCCACCTCCCAAGTCAGCAACTAAACCGATTGGATTTTTTATTGAACTAATTACACCTAGGGATCCGCATTTAGCCTCATTTTTTGGTGAGAGCACTTCTACTCTAACTGACTTTTTTTTCTTGAAGGGTTCAATAATTTCTTTTCCATTTATTGTTTCACGAATTGCGGCCGTTGCAATTATATGAATATCTGAGGACTCATAATCTTTTGCAATCTTAATATATTCTTCTAAGCATTTTATAGCTTCTTTTATTTTTATCGATGGGAGTTTACCTATTTTAATACTTTCACCTAATTTTAAGAATTCTCTTTTTTGATAAAGTATTGGAAAAGGATAAATAGCTTGCGCGTATATAACTAGTCTAAATGTATTAGAGCCTAGATCAATAACTGTTATGGGATTTTTATTTTTCTTTTTAGCCATGGAAATGTATACATCTAAAGTATTAAACTCGAATGCTACAAGTCTATTTATTACGTCACGCCAAATCTAGTTGGGATAATTTAGAACTTGATGACATTGATAGGCCGCTGAATAAAAGAGGTATGAGAAACGCAAAACAATTTTCTAAAATATTAGATAAAAGAAAATTTCAAATTAATCAGATAATATGTTCTCCTTCTAAAAGAACAACTAGCACATATGATATAATTTCTAATTCATTTGATCGCTCAGTAAAATTTACAATTGATAACGATATTTATGAATGCCCACCAAATATACTTGTAAGAAAAATTAAAAAATTAAAAAAAAATACTCTTATCATTGGACACAACCCTAGTTTGATAGAATCAATTAATATTTTATGTAATTCAAATATTGAACATTTTCCAACCTGTGCTTTTGCTATAATATCCTTTAAAAATAGCTGGACTATTGATAAAATTTTAAAACCAAAAAATAAAAATTATTAAAGAAATATGAATTTTTTATGAACATGTTTTTTTTATACCTAAAAAATATAAAAAAAAATTATGTTAAAAAAAAATACCACTTATAACTATGCAAACAGGGAATTGTCTTGGCTAAAATTCAATGAAAGAGTCTTAAGTCAGACATCTGATAGTAAAATTCCACTTTTAGAAAGGGTTAGATTTTTATCAATAGCATTCTCTAATTTAGATGAATTTTTTATGGTTAGAGTAGCAGGATTGAATGTTCAAAAATTTTCACGAAATAAAAGTTTTGATGGATTAACACCACAACAACAACTCAAGCTGATAGATAAAGAAACATCGAAGATGATTTCAAATATAAAATCAATATGGATAGATTTACTAAGAGAGCTTTCAGAAAACAAAATCCATATAGATGTAGAAAAAACACTGAAAACAAAAGATAAAACATTTATTAAAAATTATTTAGAAGAAAATAATTGGGGAGTTTTAACGCCAATTATTATTGATCCATCTCACCCATTTCCTTTTATACCAAATAAAGAAACAACCTTAGTATGTCGTTTAATAAATAATAAAAAAACTTTTTATGGAATACTGAGAGTGCCAGAGGGATTAGAAAAATTTATTAAATTACCTGGTAAAAAAAAACGTTTTGTATCTATGGAGACAGCCCTACTTATTTCTCTAAAAGAAATTTTCCAGTGTGATAGGGTTTTGGATAAAGGTGTTTTTAGACCAATTAGGAATAGTGAATTAGAATTAGGTGGTGAGGGAGAAGATTTATTTTTAGTATTTCAAAAAGCTATTTTTGAGAGAAGAAGACAAGAGGTAATAAGAATTGATTTTGATGAAAGTATATCTAGTCACTTAATTAAATTCATAAATAAAAAACTTAACTATAAGGATGTAAATACATATAAACTGCCAATACCCGTTAATCTTTCGAGTATAGAGTCAATTTTTTTGAAAGATTTTAAAAAATTATTTTTTCCAAAATTTAAGGTACGATTTCCTGAAAGAATTAAAGATTTTAAAAATGATTATTTTAAAGCTATAGCAAATAAAGATATTGTTATTCATCACCCTTTTGAATCTTTTGAAGTAGTGACTCAGTTTATTGATCAAGCTGCAGATGACCCAAAAGTCTTATCAATAAAACATACTTTATACCGAACTACTGATGACTCACCAATAGAAGCAAGTTTAGTTAGAGCAGCACAAAAAGGAAAATTAGTAACTGTCATTATAGAGTTGCAAGCACGTTTTGATGAAGAGCGTAACTTAAAATGGGCAAAAGAATTAGAATTAGCTGGTGCGCAAGTTGTTTTTGGCAATATTGATATGAAAACTCATGCAAAAATTACACTTGTAACAAGGAAGCAAATGAATTCTGTTGTAAATTACGCACATTATGGAACAGGTAATTATCACCCAAGAAATGCAAGAGTTTATATGGATTTATCTTACTTCACCTGTGACAAAACATTAACAAATGATGCTGCAAAAATGTTTAATTATTTAACTAGTTATTCAGAACCAACCACAATAAAAAAAATAGTATATTCTCCAATAACTGCAAGAAACAAATTAAATGAACTAATTAGAAATGAAATTACAAATGCTGGAAAAAATAAACCATCTGGAATAGTATGTAAGTGTAATTCTCTTGTTGATAAACAAATTATTGATGAATTTTATAAAGCATCTCAAAAAAATGTAAAAATTGAATTGTTGATAAGAGGAATTTGCTCTCTAATACCTGGTAAAGAAAATCTATCGGAAAATATAGTTGTTAAAAGTATAATTGGTCGTTTTTTAGAACATACGAGAATATATTGTTTTTATAACGGTCATAAATTCCCTCATAGAAAAAATATCTTGTTTATTTCTTCTGCCGATTTAATGCAAAGAAATCTAGATAGGCGGGTTGAAACATTCATCCCTATTGAAAATGAAACTGTACATGAACAAATATTAAATCAGATCTTAATTGCCAGTATGGCAGATAATACAAATTCTTGGCAAATGTTGAGTAATGGCAATTATCAGAAAAAAGAAATATCAAGCAAAGAAAAAAAATTTTCCTCTCACAATTTTTTTATCAAAAATCCAAGCTTGTCTGGGAGGGGTTCAGCAAAACTCAAATCTAGAGCTAAGTCTAATTTAAAAATTTGAAAATGGAATTTAATCCCACTCACAATAATTGGACATAAGCAGGAAGAAATAATACTGCGAGTGGTAAGATGTAATTAAATTTTATTTTTTACAAACGTGTTAATAGAATATTAAATTTTTATAAATTAAACTAATTTTTTAATTTATTGGTTTTCAAATAAATTTTTTAGTTCCTTCAATTTTTGAAAATTGAATCTCTTACTTCTTAGTAACTATAATTTTAAAATTAATTTTTTGCATTTACAACATTTGATAGAAATTGATTTGCACATTTATCCCAAGTAAATTGCATTGCAAATTTTCTACAATCTTTTCTATCAATCTTTAAGGCTTTATTAAGTGAGTTTTCAATATTATTATCAAGGCTATCAATTAATGAGTTTTTTAAAATATCTTTAGGACCTGTTACTGGGTAAGCAGCCACTGGTGTGCCAGAGGCTAAAGACTCTAAAATTACATTTCCAAATGTATCTGTTTTGGATGGGAATACCAATGCTTCAGCATTTGCATAATAGTTTGCTAGGTCTTGACCTTTTTTCATCCCAACGAAATACACATATGGATATTTATTTTGTAATCGTTGCTTTTCTGGACCATCTCCAACAACAATTTTATGCATCTTAGTTCTTATTTCTAAAAACGCTTCGATGTTTTTTTCTAATGAAACCCTACCAATGTAAACAATATACCTTTTCATTCCTTTTTTTCTTTTTAAAGGATTAAATAATTCAGTATTAACTCCCCTTGACCAAATTTTAAGATTTTGAAATTGATATTTAGTTAATTCGTTACGCATAGATATTGTTGGGACCAATACATTACATGCATTTTTATGAAAATTTTTTAAAAAAGAGTACCCAATTATTTTTGGTATCATTATTCTTTGCTCTATATATTCTGGAAATCTCGTATGAAAAGAGGTTGTATATCTCAACTTATTATTCTCACAGAATTTTTTCCCTGCAATTCCAACTGGTCCTTCAGTGGCAATATGTATAACATCTGGATCATAATCACCAAAAAATTTTTCTGTTATTTTTTTTGTATTAATTGCTATTTTTATTTCCTTATACCAAGGATAACTAAAATTAGTAAACATCATTGGGTGGAGTACTTCAATTTGATACTTTTGTTTTAAAAATGGATTAATATGTTGGTATGTATTTACCACACCATTAACTTGGGGAAGCCAAGCATCGGTAATGATCGCTAATTTTTTCACACTAATACACTTTCTGCTAGTTTGTTATGTTTATGTTGAAAAATTTTTTCTCTTTCAATTGACCAGTCAATAAGGGATAATTGTCCCTCATTATTTTCCACTAGCGCAGAACAACTCTCAACCCAATCACCATCATTGCAATATAAAACTCCATTTAATTTTTTTATAATGGGCTTATGAATATGGCCGCACACAACAACATCAGCATTTGCTCTTTTAGCACTATCAGATACGGCAAACTCAAAGTTAGAAATAAAATTCGTGGCTCTTTTTGTTTGATGTTTGAGAAATTGAGATAATGACCAATAAGATAGACCTAGTTTTCTTCTGACAAAATTTAGATAGTTATTCAACTTTAATATAAATTCGTATAGAGATGACCCAATACTTGCCAGCCATTTAGCGTTTAATATAACTGCATCAAATTCATCACCATGTAAAACAAGGGCATTTCTTCCATCAGCTAATTTGTGTGTAAACTTATTTTTTATTGATATATTCCCTAGTGAAAAACTTGTGTAACTTTTCACAAGTTCGTCATGATTACCTGGGATAAATATTACTTTTGTACCTTTTCTTGCTTTACGCAAAATCTTCTGGATAATGTCATTATGAGTTTGATGCCAATAAATTTTTTTTTTCATTCTCCATGCATCAATAATATCGCCAACTAAAAATAAATATTTTGAATCTGTTGATCTCAAAAATTCAAGAAGCATTTCACTCTTGCTATTTTCTGTTCCAAGATGAAGATCAGATATCCATATAGTTCTATAATATGAAACTGATTGCTGATCTTTCATTTTATTAATAAATAATAGAAAGAATTTGTTAAAATTTTATTTCAATTACATTAACTAAATTTTTTTTTTACAGAAGTATTAATTAAATATTGAGTTTTTATTACTTGGATCTAATCTATAAGTGCTATTCCTTAAAAATTTTGTAATCTCAATAAGATTGCCAATTTCTTTTATGGTTTCAAAGGGTATTCTTTGTCCAATATGAACATCAATTTTTTTTCCCATTCTTCTTTTAAGTTCATATATCATTAAAGAATATCGAAAGACTTGCCCAATTTTATCAGCAACATGAAAAAGTTCGCTATTTTGTCCTTCAAAAAAAATTGGGAGGACAGGTGATTGAGTTTTCATTATTATTTTTGAAGTAAATTGTTTCCATTCACGATCTATTGCTTTGATTCCTTTTTTTAATTTTGGTTTCGTTGAAACTGATCCTGATGGAAAAATGATTAGTGCCCCATTATTTCTTAAGTGTTCTTCGCATTCTTTACGTGCAGCGATATTATTTATTAAAGCATTTCTATTTTTTGAAAAATCAAGAGGAATAATTTTATTCTTAATAAGATCTGCTCCTTGTAAAACTTTATGCGTAATAATTTTGTAATCTTGTCTAATTTTACTAATTAAAGAGCATATTGTAAGACCATCAGCTATTCCAAAGGCATGGTTAGCGATTACTACAAGTTTGCCATTTTTAGAAATATTACTTTTAGAATGATAATGTGTCTGAATACGGAGACCTAATCTTTCAATTGCATCATGCCAAAAATTCTCTGGAGGTAAATTTTCTCTTAAATAATCCTCATACAACTTACGTAACTTAATTTTACCCGTTCCCAATTCGGTTAATTGAATAATAATCTTTCCAACAGGATTAACTTCGGAGTTAGAAAAGGTAAGCGCTGGTTTATTAATTTTCATAAAATTTACTTTAAATTCTTAATTTTATAATGTTAAACAATTGTTAAAGTACTCGAAAAAGGAGAAATAAAAAATTAATCCCACTCACAATTATTGGTAATTAGCAGGAGGAAATAATACTGTGAGTGGTAAGAAACATTTAAATTTTATTGTTTACAAATAGATTAATGGAATATTAAATTTTTATAAATTTAATTAATTTTTAACTTCATTAATTCTCAAATAAATTTTTTAGTTCTTTCAATTTATCAAAAATTGAATCTCTTACTTCTCTAAATTTATCTAATTGGTTTGAACTAAAATGATCTGATGCCGGATCATCAAATGGTATTGAAAATATCTGAGCTTTGGAATTTAAAACTGGACATACCTCTTCTTTACAAAGCGTAAAAACGGTATTTAATTCATCTCTAAATTTGTTGTCTAAACTTTCAAAATCTTTTGAATAATGTTTTGATATATCAATATCGATTTCACCCATAACCTCGATAGCATTAGGATTAACTTCTTTGGGCACTGATCCTGCACTTTGAATAATGCAATTAGGATATAATTTTTTTGCAATTCCTTCAGCCATTTGACTTCTTGCTGAATTAGCAACACACATAAAAAGAATATTTTTATTTTTCATGTTAGCAAATAAATATATCCAAAAATAAATAGTGGGAGTTGTAAACCAAAGTTTGTGAGCAGAGCTCTATCTTTTGTCATATAACCAACAATTGACCAACCAACAGCACCTGTACCGTGAATAATTATGTTAATTGGATACGCATTTAAATTGGTTAATAATATTCCTGATAAAATTAACGCGGTGCTAAACCACTTAATTCTATTAATTGATAAATCTGTCATATCTTCTCCTAAATTCTATATATTGCGAATATTACACTTTACTTAAAGATAAAGATATTAATCAAATTGTAACAAAAATTTAACATTTCTTTCTTTTTTTTTGAAAAGTTCTATAAGCACGCCATGTTTGGATTAAAAAGTGCATCATTATTTGGTGATACCAAAAAGCTTGAAAGAGAAATTGATGAGTTTGTTGATATTGTCTCTGAAGTGGGCTTAGTATTTAAATCGATAGTTCCAACTTATCTCAATCATTCCGCCAATGGTAAATTTGAGGAAATGGTTGAAAAAGTTAAAGAAATGGAAAGTAAGGCCGACAAAATTACAAAAGATGTTGAGCATACTCTTTATGAAGAAACACTAATCCCAGATGCAAGAAGTGATGTGTTACGACTTCTAGAACACATCGATGAATTAATTGGAATGTACCAAGGAAATTGCTATCACTTCTCTATTCAAAAACCTAATTTTCCAAAAGAATTTCATGAAGATCTTATTGAGTTAACAGAGACTGTTGTAAATTGTGTTGAGTCACTTTGTTTGACTGTCCAATCATTTTTTAGAGATATTAAATCTGTTAGAGATAATGCTCATAAAGTAACTTTTTATGAAAAAGAATCTGATATAAAATTTAGTTCACTTGCAAGAAGAATTTTTGATTCTGAATTACCTCTAGATCAAAAAATGCATCTTCGATATTTTGTAGAAAAGATTGATCGTATTTGTGATCAAGCAGAAGACATAGCTGACGAGGTTCAAATTTACGCTATTAAACGTTCCGTTTAATTTTCAATGGAAATTACAATTCTAATTTTTTTATTTGGTGGTCTTTTTTTAGGTTGGTCACTTGGTGCCAATGATGCAGCAAATGTTTTTGGAACTGCAGTTGGAACACGAATGGTTAGTTTCACAAGTGCAGCAATAATTTGTAGTGTCTTTGTTATTCTAGGTGCAATTATTAGCGGAGCAGGTACAACAGAAACCTTAGGAAAGTTAGGTGCTATTAATGCATTGCCTGGTGCTTTTGCAGCATGTGTGGCTGCAGGAATATCTGTTTATTTAATGACTAAAGTTGGCTTGCCTGTTTCAACAACGCAAGCGATTGTTGGAGCAATTGTTGGTTGGAATTTATACACGGGATCTTCAACTAATCTTCAAGTTTTAATTACTATTTTAGGAACATGGATACTCTGCCCTATCATTGCAGGAGTTATTGCAATGGGTTTATTTACTTTTACAAAAAGAGTTATACTCAATAGAAAATTACATATTCTCAGACTTGATGCCTATACAAGAACAGCTTTACTTTTAGCAGGTGCTTTTGGTGCTTATAGTTTAGGTGCAAACAATATTGCTAATGTAATGGGTGTCTTCGTACCTATATCACCGTTTACTGATGTTACTATTGGAAATTTATTCGTCTTTTCCTCAAAAGAACAACTATTTCTGCTGGGTGGTTTAGCCATAGCTGTTGGTGTTTTTACCTACTCGAAAAGAGTTATGTTTACCGTGGGTAATGATCTCTTAAAAATGACACCAGTGGCAGCATTTATTGTTGTTATATCGCATTCTATTGTTTTATTTTTATTTGCATCCCAGGGCATAAGTGCTTTTTTACAATCTATAAATCTTCCTTCTATACCTTTGGTACCAGTATCAAGTTCCCAAGCTGTTGTTGGTGGCGTAATTGGAATTGGTCTTTTAAAAGGAGGAAAAGAGGTTCAATGGTCAATTGCAGGAAGAATTTCTTTGGGTTGGATGACGCTACCTATAATTGCAGCTTTAATTTCTTTAATTGTTTTATTTATTCTAGAAAATATTTTTAATTTAACGGTCTCTTTTTAATTAACTGCTCGATAAGAAAAAATAAAATCTTTCTGTATTTTAGATTCAATAGCTCCTTTTCTTCTTGATCGTACAAGATCAATAGCTTCTTGTTTTTCATAATTAAATTCAACAAGTAAAATAGCAGCTATAGTGCCAGCTCTTCCTTTTCCTCCACGACAATGTAAGACTATATTTTTACCATCTATCAATTCGTTCTTTAATAAAACTTTTGTTGTTTCCCATTTATATTTAAAATCTTTATCTGGTGCTCCCATGTCATAAATGGGTAAATGGTACCAATGTAATTTATGTTCATAAATATTTTTGACAAACAAAGTTTTATCACACAATTTTTCAAATTCGCTATCTTCAACAAAAGAAGTAATAGAACTACAATTATTATTTTTAAATATTTCTAATTCATTTGCTAAAATTGTTTCTTCAAATAAACCATTAGAGTTAAGACCTGGGAAAGAAGTTAATATAATTTTTCCTGCAAATGACTTAGAGTCAATAAAATCATAATTGCTAAATTGCATTTACGCTTGTTTAGCTAAAAAAGACTCTCTTGCTTCTTCTAAATAGGGACGGAAATGTTCAACATCGGGAGTTTTTTTATCTAGAACTTTTGCTAAATCATCAAATCTCCTAAGCTCTATTGCTTCATCCATAAAAGGTTTACTTATAAATGCATCTGCTTCTTCTTTTGTGAAAGGACCGCCTTGAACTTTTAATGAAAGTTTCGATGCTTCTGATAGGCTATCATAATAACCCTCTTCAACACTTGATAAATATCTTTTTGAGTCAACATGTGCTCTAATTGGTAAAATAACATCCTCACCAAAATATTTTTTTAAAAAATCAGCACCTAAATTTTCATGATGACCATCTTTGCCTTCATGAATGGGATCGCCGTCCTCATAGATAAGGTGGCCAACATCATGCAGTAATGCTGCAGCAATTGTTGGTCCTGGTAATTTATTTTTTTCAGCAAGTTCAGCGCATTGGAGTGCGTGCTCAAGCTGTGTCACATCCTCATTACCATATTGAATATCAGCACCTTTTGTTTTCAAAAGATCTAAGAGATAATCTACGATATTTTCTTCCATTCTCATTTATAATTAACTTATTAGAAAATAAATTCAATTCCAACTTTAATAAGATTGATCAAATTTATAATAATATTTATTAAGTAAATATTTAATGGATAAAAAATTATTAACCCCTGGGCCTCTCACGACATCGATGTCAACAAAAGAGGCAATGCTTCATGATTGGGGTTCGAGAGATACAAAATTTATTGATCTCAATGCATCAATTAGAGATTCCCTTGTTAAATTAATAGACGGTGAAGATAAATATCAATGTGTTCCAATGCAGGGAAGTGGAACTTTTGCTGTAGAGTCGATGGTGAGCTCTCTTACTCAAAAAGATTCTAAAATTCTGATTCTGATCAATGGTGCTTACGGACAAAGAATGAAAAAAATGTGCACATATTTAGGGAGAGATTTTATTGAATATGAAGTTGCTGAACATGAAGTACATGACATCAATAAAATTGAAGAGTTAATTGATAGCAACAACTTAACACACGTCTTTGCTGTATATTGTGAAACAACATCGGGTATTTTAAATCCTATTGAAGACATTGCAAAATTGGTTGAAGGGAAAAATTTATCGTTATTCATCGATGCAATGAGTGCCTTTGGTGCATTACCCTTAAGTTCTAAAACAATTACTTTTGATGCTGTAGCCGCTTCATCAAACAAATGCTTAGAAGGTGTGCCAGGTGTTGGTTTCATTCTTGTAAAAAATGAAGTTATTCAAAATGCAAAAGGCAATAGTCACTCACTAAGTCTAGACTTGTATGATCAATGGCAAGCAATGGAAAAAAATAAACAATGGCGATTTACACCTCCAACACACGTATTAGCTGCATTCAACCAAGCTATTGAAGAACATAAAGAACAAGGTGGTGTAGAGGGAAGAGGTAAAAGATATAAAAAAAATTGTGAAATTATATGTAATGGAATGAAAGAGTTAGGATTTGAGCAATTACTTCCTGATAATTTACAAGCACCAATTATTATTACTTTTAAACAACCTAATGATCCTAAATTTAATTTTGAGCAATTTTATAATGCTCTTAGTGAAAAAGATTTTTTAATTTATCCTGGAAAACTGACAGTGGCAGAAACTTTTCGAATTGGGTGTATTGGTAATTTAGATGAACAAGACATGATGGATACAATAAAAGCTGTAAAAGAAGTTGTTACTGAGTTGGGACTAACATTAAACTAACAAAACAATGACAAAAGAAATTGAAATACCTTTAGTTAAAGCAACAAATGAAAATCTTAAAGGATATGGGTATTTAATCGATAGTTTTGAAAATAGTGATATTGAAATTGTTACTTGGCCAAAACAAGGATGGCGTGACATAGAAGAGGGAACTGGTAATGAAGGTGGAACTACCGAAGGTTCTTTTGATACCTGGTGGCAAGGTGACGTGCTTTATGGGCAAAATAATGCTGTTCAACATAAGAGCGATTATGAAGTAGATGGAAAATATATACTGGGTTATGCCAATAATCCTGATCAAGAATTACAAAAAGATAAATATTCAGATCCAACAAAAATTTTTTTATGGCATGCAAATTATCATCCTGATGGAGGTCAGCTTTTCTTTCCTGAAGAAAATAAACCATTTATTTGTCCTTTAGCCTTACCTACAGACGACATTGAACCAGAACATTTTAAAGCATTTTATTGTGACGGATCAAAAGGTTTGTATATTCATCCAAATATTTGGCATGAAGGGGTGTTTCCAGTTACAGAAAAACAATCGTTTCAAGGAAAACAAGGTAAAGTACATGCAAGAGTTAGTATTGATTTAAAAGAAGAGTTTGACAAATTTATCTTTTTTAAAACTAGAATTTAATTGGTAATAGATTATTTTATACCCGAAGTTGCAAAACTCTCTACAAACTGTCTTTGAAAAATAATAAATGCAATTATTAGTGGTGCGGTTACCATTAATGTCCCTGCGCTTATAGTAGCCCACTCGATACCTGATTCCTCCATAGAAAAGATAGCTAAACCAACATTTAAAATTCTAGTTTCCTCTGAGTTAGTTATTATTAAAGGCCACAAATAATTATTCCAATGATAAGATATTGATACAAGTCCATAAGCTAAAAAAGTAGGTATAGATAATGGTATGTAAACATGCCATAAAATTCGTAATGCTCCAGCACCATCAATCCTCGCAGAATCATCTAGCTCTTTTGGAACAGTTTTGAAAGCTTGTCTTAAAACAAAAATTCCAAAAGCAGATGCAATGTAGGGAAGGCTAATTGCAGGAATGGTATCTATCAAATTTAAGAATTTAATTGTTTTATAATTTTCGATAAGAATGATTTCTGGATTAATCATTAGTTGAATTAAAACTAATCCAAAAAGTATGTTCTTAAAAGGAAACTCATATCTTGCAAAAGCAAATGCAGTCAGAGAACATAAGATAAACTGGCATGAAGTGGTCATTGTAACGTATATAAATGTGTTGAACATATATCTTGCAAAAGGAGCTTGCGACCAAGCATTTTCAAAATTGTATAAGGTCAGAGGGGCAAACAAATCAAATTTAACTTGATATTCTATTGGGTGTATCGAAGACCAGATTGCATATAAGAGCGGTAGTAACCATAAAAATCCAAGTAACCAAGCACCAATAATATTAATATTTTTATAGAATGAATACATTTTTATTGGTAATGGACCTTTCTATCCAATAAAAAAATTTGACCAATTCCTATTATTGACAATAATATAATTAGTAAAACCGATAATGTTATTGCGTATGCTGTATCCCAAAATTCAAAACCATTCTCATAAATATAATAGAGTAATAAAGCGCTGTTGTAATTTGGACCTCCACCAGTCATAGTGAATAAATGTTCTATTCGTGTAAAGGCAGTAATTACTGCATTGACTGAAACAAATAATAAGGTTGGTGTTATCATTGGTAGTGTAATTTTGTAAAACATTTGCCAACTATTAGCCCCTTCAATAATTGCTGCCTCTTTCATTTCCCTAGGTATTCCTTGAAGAGCAGCTAGAAAAAAAATCATGTAAAAACCAGACTCTTTCCAAATACTTACAGCAATAATACCCCATAAAACTTGATCAGGGTTTCCTAAAATATTTGTATTTTGAAAACCAAATAAAGATCCAACTTGATCAATTAATCCAAAACCAGGAAGAAAAAAAAAGAGCCATATATTACCAACAGCTATTAAGGGTAAAACTACAGGTAAAAAATATGCAAAACGAAGCAATGGTCTACCGGGTAACTTGCTGTTTACCCATTGCGCCATAATTATTGCAATAATTATTGAAGATGGGATTGTAGAAATTGCATAAACAATATTGTTAGACATAACCTTCCAAAAAATGGGGTCTGAAAACATATGTTCATAATTTTCAATACCTTTAAACTTACTTGGTTTTCTCCCTTTAGGAGTAGAAAAAAAACTCATATAAATTGTTTTAACAACAGGTATGTGAACAAAAGTTAATAATAATATGAATCCAGGCGATAAAAGTAAAATTACTGGTATATGTTTTTTAATTTTAGTTATCATAAAAAAAACGGCACTATTATTAACTAGTGCCGTTTGATATTTTTTCTTTATCTGTAATCTTTTAGTATTTTATCAATTTCGGCATGAGCCTCTAAAAGAGCAGTTTTAGGATCTTTTTCCCCAGCAACTGCTGCTTCTAACGCCCTATTAAAAATTGAAACAGTTTTAGGTTGCTCGTAGGTCGAAAATTCTGGACCTGCATACTCCAACTGATCTCTTGCAACAGCTGGATATGGAAATTCTTTTAAAAATTCTTTCATTTCATCAGACTCCCAAGTCTCAGCTCTAGGTGCAACATAACCAGTGGCTTTTGTCCAGGCAACAGACTGTTTAGGTTCTGTTATCCATTTTACAAAGTCTTTTGTTGCTTGCTGTTCCTCTTCTGTAGTGTCAATTGATAGATAAAAATTTCCTCCTCCAACTGGTGCTCCAAATTGTTTAATACCAGGAATGAAAGCTACACCCCAATCAAACGGAGCATTATTTCTGACGTTTGTCAGATTTCCAGTAGTAGTCCACATCATTGCAGTTTGACCCTCAAAAAATGCCTGTGGAGTAGATCCCCATTCAAGTATACCTGGTCTCATCACCCCTTCAGTAGTACTAAGAGCTACAAGTTTTTCTAATGCTTCAATGGCTTCTGGTGAATTAATATATGTTTCAGTGCCATTATCGTTCATAATTTTTCCACCATTGCCATAAACAATTGCACTAAATAACCAGTATGGAAAACCAGCAGATGGAATTCTTATTCCGTATTGACTTACATTTCCATCAGAATCTTTGATTGTTAATTTTTTTGCAACTTCTAGCTGTTCATCCCAAGTCTTAGGTGGATTTTCAGGATCTAATCCCGCAGCTCTAAAAGCATCCTTATTGTAATAGAGTACTGGTGTTGATCTTTGAAATGGAATCCCATAAGTTTTACCATCAACTTGACCATTAGCCATAAAAGCAGGATAAAAACCACCTATCCAATTATCAATTTCGTCTTGAGTTAATATATCGTCCCAAGCCATTACACATTCTTCGTCTATATATTTAAAAATTGTAACAGCAATCATAACTGATGTTGCAGGAGCAGTTCCAGATTTACATGCTGTTAGAAATTTAGTATCTGTATCTGTATAACTTCCTGTGAAAACAGCTTTCACATTTACATCTGGATTTAATTTTGTGTAATCTTCTGCAAATTTCTCAATTGCCTGAGCAGCTCCACCACCTACAGCGACTGGAAAATAAAATTCTAGTTCAATAGCCCTTACACTTAATGATGTTATTACCACGGTTAAAGAGATAATAAGTAATTTAATTATATTCATTATAAATCTCCTATTTTTATCAATGAAATTTTTTGGTTAAGATATAAATATTAATATTTTGTTAAATATTAACTAATTTATTTTTAAATTTTTTAATTCTTTTTTATTATTTTTTTTGTATGTATATTTAGTAAATATTTATGATGAAAATTATTCACCTCTCTGACCCCCATATTCATACAAATGAATTATCTGGCATAAACTCTGTAGAAAGATTCAAATGTGCTTTAGAACACATTATTTTAAATCACCGTGATGCAGATATGTTTGCTATAACTGGTGATATAACAGACATTGGAGATGAAGATTCTTACAATCTGTTTAAAAAAATAATAAAAGAATTTAATCTACCCCTAAACCTTGAACCAAAACTAATACCTGGTAATCATGACAATCGTGAAAATTTTAAAAAAACTTTAAATCATGTGCCAACTGATAGTAATGGATTTATCCAATACTACCATGACTATAAGAATAATAGATTTATTTTTATAGATACTCTAGAGCACGGAACACACATTGGTCATTATACGTTAAAAAGACAAGAGTGGTTGATTGATCTTTTAAATAACACAGATGATAATAAAGAAATTTATATATTTATGCACCATAATCCATTGGCACTGGTTAGAGATGAAAGCGATGGTATTGGATTAAAACATAAAAAAGAATTTAAAGAAATATTGATTAGTAAAAAAAATATTAAACATATTTTTTTTGGTCATCAGCATATTACTAGTTCCGGATCATATCTTGGTATAAGTTTTTCCTCGCCAAGGAGCACATGGTCACCTCTAATACCAAATTTTTCATCTGAATATAGGCTTGGTTTAGCTAATACTGATCCAAATTACAATGTAGCAATAATTCGATCAGATACCTTAATTATTCATACAGAGGATTTTTTAAAAACAGAAGTTAATTGGTTTAAATAAAAAATTATTTTTTTTCGATTACAAATATTTCATTGTTAAAATAAAGACCTTTATTTTTAGCAACAATGTTTTGAACTACTTTTTCGTAATTTTTTGTTTTTTCTACCTTCATTACTTTATCATCATCCATTTGATTGACATATATGGAGGCATTCCAAGCAGAAAAAACTAATGATGTAGCTATACCTCCGCTGATTTCTGTTGGTAGAGCTCTCAATTTACATTTAATAATTCTTTTTTCTCCAAAAGATAAACTACTTAATAAATCTTTATCTAAATTTTTCTTAAGATAAGAAATGATACTATTTCCAAGAGAAGGAAAAGGGTCCTCTTTTGGCCAAATTTTACTAATTATTTCATTAGCAGGATCTTTTCCTGAAGCATGAATGGTTAATAATTTCCCTTTTGATTTTAACGCGCTAATCATTGGTTCGATAACGTATTTTGATTTCTTTTCTGCTGAAATTCTTGAACGATAAGGCTGTGAAGCAATAATAAGATCAAATTTATTATCTGATTTTTTTTTGGTAGGAATTAATTCATTAACATTAAATTCTTGATCTTCGCGGTAGATAACCATGACTGAAGGCTCTTTATAAGTATGGTTACCTGACTTTTTATTAATTTCTATATTCCATTTTTTTTCTAAAAATTCATTTTGTTTTCTTAATTGTTGAGCAAATTCAAGAGAAGTGTCACCTTTTAATTTAATAATATTCCAATTAATTTTTTTCTGTTTAACTTCATTTTTTGATTTTAGGTTTGCGGCTTCAGCGTAGTGTAGATTTGAAATGACAAAAACAGTATTCTTATGTTCAACAAACCTATCGGGTAATTTTTCTAGACCTAATCTTACATCTTCTATGCTTATTTCTTTTGTGCAAACTAATAAAGGTACGTTAGGCCTGGCCTCGTGGCACTGACGCATAACATTCATAAGTAAGGAACCATCACCCATACCAGCATCAAATATTTTTATGCCAGGTTTTTGAGGTTTAATTTTATTTACGTGAGGGCGTATCGCATCGGCAATTTGATTTTTTTCATTTGTTGTTGTGACAAATAATAAATATTTTTGTCTGTTATCATAAAACCTAAAATTTTTTTTCATTACTAATAAAGTCCCATTGATTTAGCAGAAGAGATGAAGGCTTCTTTATTGCCAATAAAGTTTTTACCTCTTTCCCCTAAAAACGCATCATCTACTATATTATTCCATTCTTGAACAGGAACTTTTATTTCATTTAAGTTAAGAGGAACCTCTAAAGAACGCATAAATTCACTCAGATGATTTGCAGCATTCTCTAGATTATCGTTAAAAATTAATTTTAGTCTCTCCTCAGCGACACTATCAATTCCAACCATACTTTTAGTAATCATGGGTAAAGTAAATGAACAAGCAATACCATGCTGAATACCGTAATTGAGTGTCACGGGGTATGATAGATTATGCGCAATAGCAGTTTTTGTATTGGAAAACGCTAAGCCAGCATGAACGCATGCCAGTGCAATTTTTGAACGTAATTCAATGTTTCTTAAATCTTTAGCGAGAAGTGGTAAATTTTCTAATACTAATTTTGATGCTTGTATTGCATGTGAAGCAGAAACTGGGTTTGCATTAATATTCCAAATACTTTCCATTGAATGAGAGAGAGCGTCTAAACCTGTTGAAATGGTCAAGCCTAAAGGTTTATCAACCATAATAGATGGATCGATAATTGCTTTTTCTGCATAAAGAGATTTATGCGCCAAAGATAATTTATTATTTTTTTCTTTATCCCATATTGTGGCCCAACACGTAAGCTCACTTGATGTTCCTGAAGTTGTAGGTATTGCAATAATCTTGATTGGATTTTCGACTCTTGGATTTTTCTTATTACGAACGAAATCTGTTAGATATTCTTGTTTATCTTTAAATGCAGCAATTGCTTTAGCTGTGTCTGTAACAGAGCCACCACCTATAGCTAAAATATAATCTACCGATTCATTGATTGAAGAAAATTTATTTTGTAGTTCTAAAATATCCTTATAATCTGGATTAGGCTGAACATCGGTCATAATGGATAAAGGTGGATTTGAAGAAGATTTTAATTCATCGCTATATTTTTTAAAAACTTCCTCTGGATGAGTGATTATGATGTAGTTCTTATTTTTAAGAGCATCATGTACTTCTGTAAATCTATTTTCTCCTAAGATAATTTCAACAGGGTTAAAATAATTCCACATTACCTTAAATTGATTTTGCCGCTTTAGTTAAAATTGTCATTTTCTCAATTGCTTGTTCTCTTGTAAAGAAACCTAAACCACAATCTGGTGCAGCTATTAAACGGTGTTCATCAATATGTTCAAGTGAATCTTTGATACGAACTCTTACTTCTTCAACAGACTCCATTCTACTTTTTGCAATATCAATAAATCCAAAAATTACTTTTGTTTTAGTAAATTTTTCTAAAAGATTTAAATCATTATGCCTATGTGAATCTTCTAAAGATACTTCATCAATAGTTGAATCATCTACCAGTGATGCAATTCTATCATAAGCATCTAGATCAGCCTTTTTATACCCTTCTGAGTCTAATGAGTTAGGATAACCACAACAAATATGGCAAACGCGTTGCACTTCTTTAGGAATACCATGCATCATTCTTTCTAAATTTTCCATACCATATGAATGAGCTTCATCGGGTTTTCTAGCAAATACTGGTTCATCAATTTGAATATACTGACAACCTGCATCCACAAGTGCCTTAATTTCTTTATTGAGAGCTAATGCTAAATCAAAACCAAGTTTTTTCATGTCATCATAGTAATTGTTGGCAATTGAATCTGTAATTGTCATTGGTCCAGGTAGCGTAATTTTAACTGGGTTTTTTGTAAATTGTTGTGCACTCTTCCAATCTAAATGCATACGTATTTCTTTACTTGAAATCGGTGCAACAATAGTTGGAAGGTCAGCTTCGAACGCACCTTGTCTTACTGACTTATGTGTAACTTCCTTAAAACTTACTCCATTTAAAAATCGGCATTGATATAATACATAACTCTCGCGTCTGACTTCTCCATCTGTTGGAACATCAATACCCGCATTTACTTGATCAGTTATAACTTCTTTAATTGCTGCTAAAAATAATTTTTCAGCATCTGCACCTGCAGACTCTAATGCTTTTTCATATGCGCCAGGTGACCAATTTGATAATAATCCTTTTGACGCTTTTCTCTCTTCTTCTGATTTTGTCCCTAAAAACCAATCTTGAATAGGTGTTTGTTTCGGTTTTGGATAAGCACCTATTGTAGTTGTTTTAAGAGGCATCTATTTTTACTCCCATTTAAATTTAAAATAAAACAGCGGCTTTTATAAAGCCGCTGTAATAAAAAGTTAATAATAAATAATCTCAAATTACATAAGATCGTTTATTTCTTCCATCATTTCTTCTTGGAGATCACCCATATCATCAGCGTCGCCTGTAGCAATTTCTTCTGTGTAATCATAGATTACCTGTGTAACAGCTAATCCATTTTCTCCAGGATATGCAAACCAATCTGCAAGAAGTGGAAGTTGTTCAACTGCAGTAAGTTTATTAGGGTTTTTACTATAGAAATCACCTAATAATTCATTCGCTGCTTTGTTTGGTGGAACATATCCAGTTGTTTCAGCAACTAATGCAGCACCGATACCTGATGTAATGAACTTTAAGAAAGTCCATGCAGCATCAACTCTTGCTGGATCATCAGATGTAGACACTAACATTGCAGCGTTTCCACCTGCTGGTAATCTTGCTGGTGTTCCATTGTTAACTCCAGCCATTCCAGGGAATGGTGCAGTTTTTAAAACAAAGTCTGCCTTTGCAGCATTAACTGAACCCAAGCTTGAAGTAGACCAGAACATCATACCAATAGTACCTGCGTTAAACGCAGCTTGACCATCAGCAATTGAATAGTTTGGCATATTACATCCGCTCATGATTGCTTTCATTTGCTCTAACGTTGCAAGTCCTGCATCACCACCCATATTTACAGCTCCATCTTTAACCATTGGAACATTCTGAGTGTGCATTAATGCTTGGTGGAACCAGTTACCTGTGATGTTCCAACCAAAGTATAGAGTTCCTTTACCTGCTGCTTCCAATTTATTACATGCTGCAATAACTTCGTCCCAGTTAGTTGGAATACTATTTACACCTGCTTCAGCTAATAAATCCATGTTATAATATCCAACTGGCGTTGATACAGAAAATGGTAATCCATAAACTTCACCACCAAATGTTGAAAGACTTAACATAGCAGAATGGTAACCATCTTTTTCAAAAGCAGCTTCTTTTGCAATAAATGGCTCTAAAGACTTAGCAATACCTTTGTCAACTAGAGGTGCTTGTCTGTTAAGACCTTGCATAGTTACATCTGGTAAATTACCTGAAGTAGACTCTCTGAAGATTGTTGCAGTTGCATCCTCATAGTTTTCATAAGTTGCTCTAAATTTAACTTGAATATCTGGATGTGCTTTTTCAAACTCTGGCATAATAGCTTGAAACGTTACATCGAATAATCCTGAATAAGGATAAGCTACTTCTATTTCAATAGACTTAGCTGAATTAACAGAACCATAAAAACCAAAAGCTAATACGGCAGCCAATCCTGTAATTAATTTTTTCATTTAATCCCTCCGATTCAAATATAATAATTAATCTAACACGTAGCCTCAAAGGGTTACAATTTTATTACGAAAATATTACTAAAAAATAAGCTTATTTTTCCACAGAAATAAAAAAATTAGAGAAAAACTGGTTTATTTACCAAGGTAGCGAAAAGGTTTTTACATTAGTAAAACTTTTCATTGCTTCAATAACACCCTCTTTGTAACCAAGACCTGAATCTTTAATTCCTCCAAAAGGAGACATTTCAATTCTATAACCTGGAACCTCCCAAATATTTACAGTGCCAACATTTAAACCTTGAATATATTTTTTTGCTCGCATGAAGTTATTTGTACATACACCAGATGATAATCCGAATGCGGTTGAATTAGATATTTTCATTACAGCTTCATCGTCATTAGGCACACGAATGATTGGGATAACTGGACCAAATGTTTCTTCTAAAACTAATTCACTTTTAGGATCAACATGATCTACAACTATTGGAGGTAACAAAGCGCCCTTTCTTCCAGGGTGATATAAAATTTTTGCGCCGTCTTCTTCAGCCATAGAAACTCTTTTATCAAAAAGTTCTGCAGCTTGAGCATTAACAACTGTACCTAAGTCTGTTTCCATATTCATAGGATCACCAAATTTAATTTTCTTAGCACGCTCAAGAGCCATTTCAACAAATTGATCTGCAATAGATTCTTGAACCAGTATTCTTTTAACAGCTGTACAACGTTGACCAGAATTTTTCGTTGCTCCCGTAACAGCTAGCTCAACAGCTTTTTTAAGATCATCAGCATCTAAGTCATTTAAAACAATTAATGGATCATTACCACCTAGCTCAAGAACTGTTCTTTTGTATCCAGCTTGTTCAGCAATTAATTTTCCTACACCTACACTACCTGTAAAAGTAATGAGATCAATATTTGGATTCTTGACCATTTCTGATCCGATATCTTGAGGCCATCCAGTTACAACTGAAAACATTTCTGGTGGCAGACCTGCTTCATATAAAACATCAGCGAGTACCATTGCTGTTAAAGGTGTTAATTCTGTCTGCTTACATACTGTACAATTATTAGTTGCAATTGAAGGAGCAATTTTATGCGCTACCATATTCAAAGGGTGATTAAATGGAGTGATTGCTGAAATTGCCGTTAAGGGCTCTCTTATGGTAAATATTTTTCTCGCTTTTCCATGTGGAGTTAAATCACAAGAAAATATTTCTCCATCATCAAGAATACAAAGTTGAGCCGTTAATGAAAATACATCAAAAGCTCTTCCTACTTCGTATAGAGAATCTTGTTTTGAAATACCAAGTTCTAAAGTAATAATATCAGAAATTTCTTCTTTTCTTTTAACAAGTACTTCTGCAGCAGTTTGAAGAATTTTTTGTCTCTCGTATCTTGTAAGTTTAGGTTGGTAATTTGCAGCAATATCTAAAGCCTTTCTTGCATGCTCTGCAGTACCGGCAGGAACAGTTCCGATTACTTCACCTGTAAAAGGGTACTCAACATTTATTGTTTTACCTGAAGTAACTTTTTCTCCAGCAATACGCATTGCTTCATTAATCATTTTTTTGTGCATCATAGGGCTCCATTTATTGCATAATAAAATGCATCATAGTTATATAATTGTTTGCTAGTATCTAAGTTTTGTAATTTTAAATTTGATATGAATGGAACTTCTCTTTCATGGAGTCCTCCATGAGAACGTAAAGGTTCATTTAATCCAGAAAGATTATGTTTATCTTCCGATGAACCAATAGTCATAAATTCTGAAGACATACATATAATATCCCCCATTCTATCAGGAGGTAAATTATAAGTAGAACATCCTTCATCTTTTGTTAAAACAACTTCTATATCTTTTATTTCTTGAATAGCGTTTACAACTAAATCAACCTTGCTCTTGTCTTCTAAATAAATTGTTGCAAAAGAACCAAGTGAACCATGATGAACGACATATGGATCTGTAATTGGTAGGATGACTTTAGCCATGTTTGGTTCAAATTTTTTATCTAAATAATCTTGTAAAAATATTGCATTAGGTGAGCCATCTTCTTTTGATTTTGGTTTCATACCGTGATCTGCTGTGATGATTATAGAAACATTCTCCTTATTTAAAAGACCAATATATTTATCAAACATTGCATAAAATTTATTTGCTGTTTCATTTCCTGGTGCATATTTGTGTTGAATATAATCTGTAGTCGATAAATACATGATATTTGGTTTGAACTCTTCAAGAAGCTTTACACCTGCAGCCATTACAAATTCAGAAAGTCCTTCAGAATATACTTCTGGCACTGGCATCCCCAACCAATCGTTTACATTATCTATACCATTGAGATCTTTTGTTGCTTGATCAGATTTTTCAGCAGAAAAACAAATAGCTCTCTCATCATCAAAACTTAATCCGTTTCCTAAAAGTGTTCTCAACTTGTCTTTTGCAGTAACAAGAGCAATTTTAGAACCAGAATTGTAAAATTTTTCAAAAATAGTTGGTGCTCGCATATATTTTGGGTCATTCATCATTACTTCTTCACCCGTCTCAGGTGTATAAAAGAAGTTTCCGCATATACCGTGTACAGAACTTGGTTGGCCTGTCACAATCGAAATATTATTAGGATTTGTAAAACTTGGAATAGCACTGTGAACTAGTAGATTTTCACCACTTGCAATTAATTTATCAAGATTTGGTGTAAGGTTAGATTTTGATGCTTCTTCGAGATACTCTTTTTGACTACCATCAAGGCATATAACAATAGCAGTTTTTGAGAAAGAGCTTGGATATTCTCTATTATTAATTTCTAAATTATCGGACACGATTTCAACTAATATATATTATTAAAAATACGAATTTATAGTTATCTGCTAGTTAAACTCAATCATAATTTGAATATTTGTTAATAAAATTGAAATAAAACTGAAATAAATAGATTTAAAATATTCTCAAATTTAATAAAATTTTGTAGATTAAAATTAAGATACAGGGGGAATGAGTGGGGACAATATCACTTAAAAATATTTCAAAATCATTTGGGCCTACACAAGTACTTAATAATTTGAATGTTGATATAAACGATGGAGAATTCTTAACATTAGTTGGTCCATCTGGTTGTGGTAAATCTACGTTACTTAGAATTATTGCAGGATTGGAACAGCAGACTTCAGGTGATGTATTAATAGATAATAAAAATGTAAATAAAGTTAGAGCCAGTAAAAGAGATTTGGCAATGGTCTTCCAATCATATGCTCTTTATCCTCATCTCACAGTAAGAAGAAATTTAGAAACTCCATTAAGACTAAGAGACTATAATGCATTTGAAAGACTACCATTAATCGGTAATTTTTCTCCAAGCAAAAAAGAGAAAACAGAATCTATAAATCAATTAGTAAATAAAACTTCTGAAACTCTAAAAATTTCAGAACTATTAGATAGAAAACCTGGACAATTGTCAGGCGGTCAAAGACAAAGAGTTGCTCTTGGTCGTGCTATGGTTAGAGAGCCTGTTGCCTTTTTAATGGATGAACCTCTTTCAAATTTAGATGCGGCTTTGAGAGTTCATATGCGATCTGAACTATCTGAACTTCATAATTCACTTAAAACTACTTTTGTATATGTAACACATGATCAAGCAGAAGCATTAACTATGTCTTCTCGAATGGCTGTTATGATTGATGGAAATTTATTACAGCTAGATACACCTCAAGAAGTATATGACAATCCTTCCTCATTAAGTGTAGCTCAATTTGTTGGAAGTCCAAAAATAAATATATTTAAAGGAACTGCGGACTCTGGTGGGACGGTAAGTTTTCTCAACGTTAATCTTAAAAGAAAAAGTTCTGAAAGTAATACAGATTTACATATTGGTATTCGACCAGAACATTTAGAAATTACAAATGAAAGTAATGAAAATACATTTAGTGGAACGGTTGCATATAGAGAAAATTTAGGTTCAGATATTTTCTTTCATGTAAATATTGAAGACGGTTCAAATAAAATAATTGTAAGAGGCTTACCACAATTTACACACCAAATTTCAAATGGTTCTAGTGTAAATATAAAAAGAGTTTCAGATAAAGCATTACTATTTAATCAAGCAGGAATGAGGGTTCAATTTACTAATGCATAATTCAAAAGCTCACATATGGTTTATTGCACCAGCAATCATACTGATGATAATTATTTTAATTTTTCCTCTTTTTCTTGCAGGAGGAATTTCTTTTACTGACTATAATTTAGGAAACAAAACATTCGAGTGGGTTGGACTAGAAAATTATGACAAAATGTTCAATCGAAAAACATATGTCAAAATGATTTGGGCCACAGCAACGTATGTTATTGTTGTCGTTCCAATTTCTGTTGTACTTGGATTATGTGCTGCTATGCTCTTAAATTCACTAAGGTTTGGCGCTGATATATATAAAACAATTTTCTTTCTTCCAGTTATGGCAACTCTTCTTGCCATGGCAATTGCATGGGAATTTACTCTTCATCCAACATTAGGAATTGTAAATAGTTTTTTAGCAAATGGGTGTGGAGGAGTTAGAGAATTCATTCTTGGTTTTCATTGGTTACCTTGGGTAGACTCACAAGAAAGCTGGTATGCTGTAGCATGTGCAAACAACATGGATTTTCCATATTGGTTAAAACAAAAAAATACTGCGATTTGGACAGTATGTTTCATAGGAATTTGGCAGGCTTTTGGTTTTAACATGGTTTTATATTTGGCTGGTTTAACAAGTATACCAAGAGAGTTATACCAAGCTGCAGAAATGGATGGAGCTAAATCTACTTGGGAGCAATTTAAACTTGTTACATGGCCAATGCTTGGTCCAACAACGTTGTTTGTTGTGACTATTACTACCATTAGAACGTTTCAAGTATTTGATACCATCGAAATTCTTACTAAGGGTGGTCCGTCAAAAACAACGTATGTCATGATGTATGCAATCTTTGAAAAAGCTATTCAACAAAACTTAACAAGTATCGGTGCAGCAATCACTGTTGTCTTTATTGGATTTATTCTTGTGTTAACGTTTTTCCAAAGATATGTCATTGAGAAGAGGGTTCATTATTAATGGAAGCTAAACAATATATTGGGGAAGGTTGGAAGCATGCAATCTTAATTATTGGTGCTATCGTAGTGATGCTCCCTTTTTATATGATGGTTTCAATGTCATTAAAATCTCAGCAAGAAATCCAATCAATTTCTGGTGGTCTCATTGGTGCGCAAGAAACTCAAACGTTTCCCGTATGTGTTAAAACTGGCTATTCAGAAGAAACATGTACAATGAAGCCATATCAATACAACTATTGGTTTGCTTTTGAAAAAGCTCCTATTCCTAGATACTTAATGAATGGTGTCATTGTTACTTTATCAATCTTCATTATTCAGGTTCTAGTCGCCTTACCATGCGCGTATGCACTTGCCAAGTTACGGTTTTACGGACGAGAATTTGTTTTCTCGATGGTTTTGTTTTGCTTGCTCATTCCAGTTCACGGAATCGCGCTTCCATTATATGTTATGTTGGCTCAGGCAGGATTAGTTGACACCTATTCCGCCTTAATACTCCCCTGGACCATATCGGTGTTTGGAATTTTTTTAATGCGGCAATTTTTTATGACTGTGCCCGATGAATTAATTGATGCCGCCAGGATGGACGGAATGGGAGAGTACGCAATTGTATGGAAAGTAATGCTTCCAACTGCAATACCAGCGTTACTTGCTTTTGCAATATTCTCAGTTGTTGCACACTGGAATGATTATTTCTGGCCTCGTATGGTAATAACAGGAAATAGAGATCTCTTTACTCCGCCGCTTGGCATAAGAGAATTCAGAGGTGGAATTGATAGTGACGAATTTGGTCCTATGATGGCTTCGATAGTTACAGTAACTGTTCCTCTTATTGTTGCTTTTATAATCGCACAAAAACGATTTATTGAAGGAATTACTTTGACAGGCATGAAGTAAATTCTTATCTACTGATGACATTGTCAGTAAATTTTATTTTTATCTTAATTCTTGTTTCTGCTTTATGTCATGCAGTTTGGAGTGCTATAATAAAATCAAGTAAGAACCCTTTATCGTTAATGGGTATAACATCTGTCTTAGAAGTTACTATTTTTTTACCTTTAACATTTACTGTTACATTTCCAACTTTAGAGGTTTGGTATTTTTTAATTGCAACCGTAATCATTCATGTCTTCTACAGACTAAATGTTATCTACTCATATAGGTACGGTGATCTCTCTTACATATATCCAATTTCTAGAGGAAGTTCATGTTTGTTTGTAGCGATCATTAGTATTTTATTTTTAAGTTCTGATATTAGTTTTGCTGGTTTTGTTGGAATATTAATTGTTTGTATTGGATTATTTTTAATTTCTTATTCTAAAAATTTATCTTTTAACTTTAGAGGTTTTGCTCTCGCAATATCAACGGCTATTCTAATTACTGCTTACACTTTAGTTGACGGGGTCGGGGTTAGACTTGCTGAAAATGGTTTTTCCTATATTTACTGGCTCTTCACACTTAATGGAATACCTTTACTAATTATCGGTTTGATCTCTAAAGATGGTTTACGAAAAAGAGAAACATACACTTTTAGATCTGGGATTGCTGCTGGTGTCTTTGCAACAAGTAGTTACGCAATTGTTGTTTGGAGTATGCAATTTATAGAAATAGCTTATGTCTCTAGTATTAGAGAGATAAGCATTGTGTTTGCTGCAATTATTGGAATGCTTTTCTTATTTGAGAAAAATGCAAAATCTCGAATAATACCCTCTATTTTAATAGTGAGTGGTATTTCGGTTGTTTATTTTCAAATTCTATAAGGGAAAAATATAGACTTTTTGCACGAAAATTTTATATGAATTTTATGACTGAGGATATTGTAGAAGTAGATCCAAAAACCGAAACTATCTCTTGCGATGGTGGTGAAGATGGTTTAGGACATCCCGCAGTTTATTATACCTTTAATAATGAGAACAAAATTGTTTGTGGTTATTGTGGTAAAATATTTATAAAAAAAGAAGAGTAGAAATGTACAAAGAATCTTGGGGTCAAAAAAGAATTTGTCCAATGTGTAGCAAACAATACTACGACCTGGGAAGAACAGAACTGGAATGTCCAGAATGTGGTAAACTAATTGAAGTAACCACAATGACCAGACCAAGACGTGGTAGAAAACCTGGTAGTACTAATGCTGCCCCTCTAACAAATCCTATTCCTGCAAAACCAAAAGAAAAAGATGACGATCTTGATATCGATAATTTGGATTTGGATAACAACGAAGATAATCTTGAGGATGATACTGTTTTATTAGAAGACGAAACAGAAATTGATCCAATAGCCGAAGGTATTAAGCCTAAAGAAGACGGCGAAGAAGAATACTAAAATTTTAATATAAATTTAGAAGATGTTTAAGGTACTACAAAACACTTGGGCCCTTTTTTTTGGCTTTGCTTTAATTAGTCTTGGTCACGGTTTGCAAGGAACACTAATCGGTGTTCGTTCTGTTTTAGAAGGTTTTAGTTTTTTTGCATCAGGACTTATTATAGCTGGTTATTACGTTGGATACTTAACTGGCGCATTAACAATTCCAATATTTTTACAACGTGTTGGTCATATAAGAGTTTTTGCAGCTTTAGCATCGCTTGCCTCTATCGCTATATTATTACACTCAGTATTTGTGCATCCTTATTCATGGATGTTTATACGAATATTAACTGGTTTAAGTCTTGCTGGAATTTATGTGATTATGGAGAGCTGGTTGAATGAAAAATCAACTAATCAAACTCGCGGTCAATTACTTTCCGTTTACATGATTATTACTTTTGTATTTGTTGGAGCAGGACAATTTTTATTAAATTTAGGTGATCCTGCTAAAGTTGATTTATTTATTTTAGTATCAATCTTATTATCATTCGCACTTCTTCCTATTCTTTTATCTTCAACAGAACAACCTAATACAGAAAGTCCTAAATTTTTTTCTTTAAGAGAATTTTATACTGTTTCACCTTTAGGTTTTGTTGGCGCCTTAGCAACTGGTTTATCGCATAGTGCGGTTTTTGGGTACGGTGCAATTTATGCATCATCTATTAATTTAAGCTTATTTGAAATTTCTCTGTATATGATGATTATAACGTCAGCTGGCGCCCTATCTCAATGGCCTATTGGGTATTTGTCAGATAGAATTGATAGACGTATTATTCTTATTGGTGTTTCTTTTCTGGCTTCAGGTTTGAGTTTATTTTTTGTTTTTGAAAACTTTATGCCACTAACATTGTTCTTAATTTTTACTGGTCTTTTTTCAGTTGCATGTTTACCAATGTATTCACTTACCGTTGCTCATACAAATGACTTCTTACAACCTAATGAGATAGTATCAGCAAGTGCAACCTTTGGTATACTTATTGGTATTGGATCAATTATCGGACCTTTGTTTGTTTCTGGATCCATGGAAATTTTAGGAGCGGTAGGTTTTTATATTTATTTATTTTTAATACACGGACTACTAGGACTGTTTGGTTTGTATAGAATGACACAAAGAACTAAACCCCGTGATCTTGAATCACAATACAACCCTTTACCACGAAATATTAGTCCTGCCGGTATGGAAATGAACCCCGTTACTGAGCCAACTGAGGACGAGTAAGTCTTTTAAATATTCTATGAAGTAATAAGAGAATAATTATTCCCATATAAATGACTGGTTCGGTTTTATCAGCACGAACTAAAACATAAAAATGCATACTAGCTAGTATCGCTACTGGGTAAATTAAATAATGAATTTTCTTCCATAATTTAAAACCTAATCGTTTAATCATATTGTTTGTTGAAGTGCTCGCAAGCGGAATTAAAAAAAGAAAACTTATAAAACCAAAAGTTATAAATGGTCTTTTTATAATATCTTGTACGATAAATTGCATATCTAAAAAATGATCTAAAACTATGTAAGTGGAGAAATGCAAACAGACATAATAGAACGCAAAAAGTCCAATCATTCTTCGTAATACAACTATCGATTTTAAAGGTTTAATATTTGATAGAGTAGTAATCATAAGAGTTATTATTATTAATCTGAGAGCCATCAGACCTAACTCATCCATTAGTTTTTCAATTGGATTTACTCCAAGATTTCCAGTAACAAATTGGTACGCCCAGAGTAGACTAGGAAATAAAATTAAAATAAATAAGACAGGTTTACTGCGATTAAAATTTCTTGTTGAAAACATTCATTAATAAAATTTAGTCAAATCTAAATCTTTATAGAGATGTGCTACTTCTTTTTCATAGCCATTAAACATAAGTGTTTCTCTTCTTTTAAACTCTCCAATTCGTCTCTCTGTTCCTTGACTCCATCTTGGATGATTAACATTAGGATTAACATTAGCATAAAAACCATATTCCCAAGGAGCTAAAGTTTCCCAAGATGTTTCAGGTTGAGTATCTAAAAATCTAATTTCCACAATTGATTTAATTGATTTGAAACCATACTTCCATGGAACTACTAATCTGATGGGTGCACCATTTTGATTAGGCATTTCATGACCATACAATCCAGTTGCTAGTATTGTAAGGGGATTCATTGCTTCATCCATTCGTAGCCCTTCTCTATATGGCCAAATAATTGTTCTCTTTTGCTGACCTGGCATTTCTTCCGGCCTGAAAACAGTTACAAACTGAACATACTTTGCTGAACTTAAAGGTTCGGCCATTTTTATAAGTTCAGATAACTGAAAACCTTGCCAAGGAATAACCATGGACCATGCTTCAACACATCTCAATCGATAAACTCTATCTTCTATTGTTACATTTGATAAAATTTTTTCTAAATCAAATGTTTGAGGCTTTTTCACAAGACCATCTATTTTTATTGTCCATGGCCTAGGTTTAAAATTTCCAGAATTTAAATGGGGATGTTTTTTATGAGTCCCAAACTCATAAAAATTATTGTAGGTTGTGATTTCTTCGTAGGAATTAAGTTTATCGTTTTCATTTAGATTTTTAGTATAAATTGAAAGATCACTATCGTGGTTTGCAAATGCTGATGAGGTAATCGTTGCTAGCATGGCGCTAGCTAAAGATCCCTTTATAAACTTACGTCTATTTAAATATGTCTTATAGGGTGTGATTTCAGATCCTAAAATTTTCATAATAATAATATATATCTTAAATATTAAAATTGAAGATTTGCTTCAATAATCTTAGCTTTTAAAATGGGAATTATATTTATTTAGTATTTTTTCTGGCCATGTACTTTTAATAAATTCAAGAATGGACCAAACATCGTCATCTGATAACGTATCATTAGCAAGCATTTTACCTTCATAATCAGGAATTATTTTTTTAAAACCATATTTAATTACATGAAATAAATACTCTGGGGAATGGTGCCATGTATGACCTGTGCCATTGAGAGGAGGAGCTCTTCGATGACCATCTTCATCTAACGATTTATTCCACTCTTCATGACCAGCTAAATTACCCATATGACATCCAGCACAATTTTCAGCATATAATTTCATACCTTTAAAAATATCAACTTCTGCTGCATGAATACCCGGACCAATGGATAGGATTGTGAGTGTAGTAATAAATTTCAAGATTTGCATTTAGACTATATATTTTTTTAAATTTATATTTCATTACAAATATATCTTTTTTTTTGATAGAATATATAAATGAAAAAAATTCTCATAATTTTTGCTTTTTTTACTTTAATAATTTCACTTAACAAACACGCTTACAGTGAAAAGATACACGGCATTGCAATGCATGGAACACCAAAGTATGCCGGTGATTTTGAATATCTAGATTATGTAAATCCAAACGCACCTAAGGGTGGTACTGTAAAATTTGGATCATATGGTTCTTTTGATAATTTAAATAGAGTAGCTTTTAAAGGTTCCAAAGCAGCTGGTCTTGGCTATGTTAATGATACTTTGATGAGAAGAGTATGGGATGAAGCATTCTCTCTTTATGGTTTAATAGCTGAAAAAGTAGAATTACCTGAAGATAGATCCTCTATAACTTTTTATTTAAATTCAAATGCAACTTTTCATGATGGCTCACCAATAACACGTGATGACGTATTGTTTAGTTTAGAAACGTTTCAAACAAAAGGTACTCCAAATCAGAAAAAAACTTATGGCAAAGTTATTAAAACTGAATTGATTGGAAATGATGGAATAAAAATGATTTTTGAAAATAATGAAGATAAAGAGTTACCTCTTATTATTGCAGGTTTTCTTCCTATTATTCCAAAGAAGTTTTATGAAAATCTTGATGTTACAAAAACATTTTTAGATATTCCGCTAGGTAGTGGTCCATACCAAGTTGAAAGTCTCGATCCAGGACGTCAAATAAAATACAAACGCGTTGAAAATTATTGGGCAAAAGATTTACCGGTAAATAAAGGTCTCTATAATTTTGAGACAATTATTTATGATTATTACAAAGACTCAAATGTCTTAGTTGAAGCTTTTAAGGTTGGTGAATACGACTTTAGAAGAGAGTACAATGTTAAACGTTGGTTATCAGAATATGATTTCAAAGCTATCCAGAATGGTGAAGTAATATTGACAGAAATGAATAACGATAGACCTGTTGGAATGAATGGTCTTGTGATGAATACAAGACGTGACATATTTAATAATAGAAATGTAAGACTTGCTTTAAGTTATGCCTATGATCATGAATGGATTAATAAAACGATATATCAAAATGCTTATGTGAGAACAGATAGTTATTTTGATAATTCACCATTGGCTTCTTCAGGCTTACCATCAAAAAATGAGTTAGAATTGTTGAATGTATGGAAAGATGAAATTCCAGCAGAGGTATTTACGGAAACATTTACTCCACCTATTACGGATGGCAGTGGTAATGACCGTAAAAATTTATTGAAAGCAAAAGAAATACTTGAAAAAGAGGGATGGTTTGTTGAAAATGGAAAACTGGTAAAAGATGGAAAAGAATTCAAGTTTGAGTTCTTGATTGTCAGTCCATCTGATGAGAAAATTGCCTTAGCCTATCAAAGTAATTTAAAAAAACTTGGCATTACAATGGACGTAAGAACTGTTGATTCATCACAGTATCAAGAACGTTTGTTAAGTTATGATTTTGATATGATTAAAAGATATTGGGGAGTCAGTTTAAGCCCAGGAAATGAGCAACAATTTTATTGGGGATCAGAAGTTGGTCAAAAAGATGGAAGCAGAAATTATCCTGGTATCAATAGTCCAGCAGTTGATGCATTAATTGAAAAACTAATTAGTGCAACAAATAGAGAAGAATTAACAACGGCGATCCACGCACTTGATAGAGTATTGTTATGGGGTCACTATGTTGTTCCTCTTTATCATAGCAACAAAGACAGAATTGCTTATTGGGATTTTTTTGAATACCCAGACGAAATTCCACTTTACGGAATTGTAATTGAGTCTTGGTGGATAAATAAAGATAAACAATAAAATAAGTAATCAAATATTTTTATGAGTCATACAAGAGCTAACATACTCATGTTAATTGCCTCACTTATATGGGGAACAGCTTTTGTCAGCCAAACTACTGGAATGGGAGCCATAGGTCCTTTTACTTTTAGCTTTGGAAGATTCTTTTTTGCTTTTTTAACAGTAATTCCATTTGCGATTTATCTAGAACAACAAAATATTGTTAAAATATTAAGTGATAGAAAAAAAGTTTATCTTTGTTTAGCTACAGGTTTTTTTCTTTTTGGTGGTATGGGTCTTCAACAATACGCTTTACAAAAATCATTAATATCAAATGCTGCTTTTCTTAGTACTCTTTACGTTCCCTTTGTTGGTATAATTTCAAGATTCATAATTAAAAAACAGGTACACTGGATTATCTGGATTGCCATTTTACTTTGTTTGTATGGATCATATCTTTTGTCCTCTAATCAATCAGTTGAAATTCAACAATCAGATTCACTCTTGTTTATTGCTGCTTTATTTTTTGCCTTACATATTATTTGTATCGATATTTTTATGAAAGAACTTAACAGTCCTTTTTTATTTGGAAGTATTCAGTACTTTATTGTTTTTATTTTATCTATGATCTTAGCTTTTATGTGGGAGGAGCCAAAGCTTTCAAATATGCAAATTGAATGGTTTGAAATTTTATATACAGGTATTTTTTCTGCTGGTATTGGATATACACTTCAAATTATTGCTCAACATAAAGCTAATCCTGCTCCTGCTGCTATTATTTTATCAATGGAGTCAGTCTTTGCTGCAATAGCAGGTTGGATACTTTTAAATCAAATTTTAGACACACAAAAAATACTTGGATGCCTTGCAATATTTGTTGGAGTCATTATAGTACAATTAGTGCCAATAATTATTAAACAAAAATGAGTGATAAGTTAGACGTAGTTGGAATTGGAAATGCTATGGTTGATGCCATAATTCCTTCCAATCAAAGTGAAATTGAAAAACATGAAATTAATAGAGATTCTATGAATCTTATTGATGAAAACTTAAAAAATAATTTGCATGAAAGTTATTCCATCAGAGAAATGGCAGGCGGAGGTTCCCTTGGTAACTCCATGTTTGGTATCACCTCTTTTGGCGGTAATGGAAGTTTTATTGGAAAAATTAAAAATGATGAAATTGGAGTATACCTTCAAAAAGATATGATCCGGGAAGGACTAAAATTTCCATTGGGATTTACATCTCCTGATATTTCAACTGGATGTTGTACAATTTTTGTTGAAGAAGATGGAACAAGAACAATGTGTACTTTTCTTGGTGCTGGGACATTAATAGGACCTGAAGATATAAAAGAGGATGATATTATAAATCATAAGATTGCATATTTGGAAGGTTACTTGTGGGACAATGAAAATGCAAAAAAGGCTATGAAAAAAATGGTGGATATTTGCAAATCCGATAATCAAAAAATTGCATTTACTTTATCTGATCTTTTTTGTGTTGATAGACACAGAGACTCTTTTAAAGAATTAATAACTGAGAATGTTGATATTCTTTTTGCTAATGAAGATGAAATCAAAGCAATGGCACAAACAGAAAGTTTTGAAGAAGGTCTAGAGTATGCAAAATCATTAAATATAATTGCTGCTATTACCAAAGGAAGTAGTGGATCAGTTATTGTTTCTGGTAATGACATCACTGAAGTTGCTGCAAAAAAAGTAGAAAAAGTTGTAGATACAACTGGAGCTGGGGATTTATTTGCAGCTGGTTTTTTATTTGGTTATTCTAAAGGGAAAGCAATGGATGAATGCGGTAATTATGCATCAATTGCTGCTGCGGAAATTATTTCGCATTATGGTGCAAGACCTTTAGTAAAATTATCTAGTTTAATTTAGCTAATAATTTAGTTTTATTTTCTTCATCACAAAAAGAATATTTAACTGCGTTATGAGTAAGGGAGGTTAGTTCCTTTTCATTTAAGCCTAAATTTTCCATGACTTTGTATTCACCGTTTATCGTTGCATTAAAAAAAGGAGGGTCATCAGAATTCACTGTTACTTTTACCCCTTGATCAAATAATGTTTTCACAGGATGATCTACATAATCTTTATAAATTTTAGTTGCAATATTACTTGTTGGACAAGTTTCTAGAATAATATCTTTATCAATTATTTCTTTAACTAAATCAGGATCCTCTATTGATCGAACACCATGGCCTAATCTTGTTGGATGCAGAAGGTTAATAGCATTTCTTATATTTACAGGACCATCCCATTCACCTGCATGAACCGTAATTGGAAAATTTTCTTTTTTTAGCATATCAAATGTTTCAACAAATAAGTTTGGAGGAAAATGCAATTCATCCCCAGCCAGACCAAAACCAACTAAACAAGGATGGGGATTATTTAAAACTTCCTCTGCAGTTCCTTGTACTGACTCTGGTCCTAAATGTCTGATCCCATTCATTATATAACGTGAAACAATACCAAAATCTTCTTCAGCTTTTTTGGAAGCTTCATAGACTCCTTCAATAAAAGAATGATAGGTCATCCCTTTTTCTTTAGCATGAGTTGAGGAAATCATCGCTTCGACATAAAGAACATTGTTAGCCGCACAATCTTTTAAATATTCATACGTTAATTCAAAATAATCTTCTGGCGTATGTATGACAGAAGTAACGATGTCATATTTTTTTATAAAATCATAAAAATCATCCCATTGGTATGCGTACTTTGAGCCAAACATTTCTTCAGGTATTTCATAATTATTACGTTTAGCAAATTTCTTACATAAATCTGGCGTAATGGTTGCCTCTAAATGAACATGAATTTCTGCTTTTTTAACTGAATTAAAAATATTCATATAAGTAAAATTACCTATATAATAATAATATGGAAGCAAGAATAAACAGAAGAAGCTTTGTTTTTGGCGCAAGTTGCTCTTTATGTGGTTCAATGATTTTACCTTCTTGTACACAGGTACCATTAACAAATCGAAGTCAGTTAAATTTATATGATAGCAATCTACCTATAATTTTAATGGGTGGAGGTGTTCTTGGCACTCCAAAAATTTATCCTAATGAAAGATCTCTAAATCAAGAGGTTGAAAAAACATATTCAAGATTTTTATCTAAAGCTAAAGAAGATAAAATTCTTTTGGATAACACAAATGAATCAAAAAAAATTGAAGAAATAGGAAAAGAAATTTATACCTCTCTGGATACGTATTATCTTAATAAGCGTGAAAAAAATCCTGCTGGAAATTTTAATTGGCAGTTCGCTCTTATAGACTCAGAAACAAAAAATGCTTGGTGTATGCCAGGGGGCAAAATCGCTTTTTATACAGGTATACTTCCTATATGTAAAAATGATGATGGTATTGCAGCAGTCATGGGACATGAAATTGCTCATGCATTTGCAAGACATACTGTAGAAAAATTAACTCAAGCTTCTATGATACAAATGGCAACCATTGGAATATCACGAAGTAGGTATGCAGAACTTCTCAATAAGTCTTTTAGAGTAGGTAATGTAGGTGGTAATGTTTACAACTCAGTTGTTAAATATGGAATCTTTCTTCCATTTAGTAGAAAAATGGAAAGTGAAGCAGATTATTTAGGAATGGGTTTTATGAATCTTGCGGGATTTAATATTAAGGAGCCTGCCAGACTATGGCAAAGAATGATGGCAGATCAAGAAGGAAGAATGCCCGAATTTATGGGATCACATCCAAGTCCTGATAATAGATCTAAAAAGTTTCTTGAATGGGAAAGTGAAATTGTAGATAAATTTCCCCAAGTTTAATTTTAGTGTAATAGGTATTTTATGATTGCTGTTGAAGTTAAAGATCTTACTCATTCGATTAATAATAAAAAAATTTTAAATAATATTAATTTTAATCTCAATAAAGATAGTATCTCTTGTATTTTGGGACCGTCAGGTAGTGGAAAAACTACTTTATTAAAGCTCATAGCAGGTCTTGAAAAAGTACAGTCAGGTAAAATTATTATTAATGGTGAAGAAGTAAGTAGTATTGCAAAACACTTACCTACAGAAAAAAGAAAAATTGGTTTTTTATTTCAAGATTACGCTTTATTCCCACATTTGACAGTAAAAGAAAATTTGAGATTTCCAACTAATGTAAAAAATTCAACTAATAATGTTGATGAAATTATTGAATTAATTAAATTACCAAATTCACTAGATAAATATCCACACGAGTTAAGTGGTGGTGAACAACAGAGAGTTGCTCTTGCACGATCTATAATTTCACAACCCGATTTACTTTTATTAGATGAGCCTTTTTCAAGTTTGGATTTAAGTCTTCGAGAAGAGGTGCGGGATGATACGCTGCATCTTTTACAAAAATCAAATGTGTCTGTAATTATAGTCACTCATGATCCTTTTGAAGCAATGTTTATCTCAAATCATATAAATATTTTTGATAAATCAGGTTCGATTGTGCAATCAGGAACTCCAAATGATCTCTATAACAATCCAAAAAATTCATATGTTACAGGTTTTTTTGGTGAAACAAATAAATTTGAAGGTGTTGTTAAAGAATCACACATTCACACACCGGTTGGAAAAATTAAAACACCTGGAAATTTAGAAGGTGAAAAAGTTGTAGTACACATAAGACCTCAAGGCGTAAAACTCAACAAACAACCAACACCAGTTAATGGAATTAAGGGAACCGTTATGGCATCAAAATTAATGGGGTCATTTAGTTTTATCCATTTATCTGTGTTAGATAATAATAATGAAGTTGTTCATGTTCATAGCCACATGCCTGCTGACTTTAATCCAAAACAATCATCTGCAGTGGAGATAGAAATTGATAATGATCAGGCTTACATATTTAAGAATTAAGTTTTAGTTTTTTATTGATTTAGTTATTGTTCTGTTAAGAAAAATTACCGGTCCTAATCCAGCAATAACAATAATTAGAGCTGCAAATGCTGACTCCTCCAACATTTCATCAGAGGCATATTGATAAACATAGGTTGCTAGTGTCTCAAAATTAAATGGTCTTAATAAAAGAGTTATTGGAAGTTCTTTTAAGATGTCTACGAAAACTAATATTCCTCCAACTAATAAATTTGTATACAGCAAGGGTAATATAATTTTTCTTATGCTTTTGAAAAAACTCACGCCCATTGTTCTTGATGCGTCTAATAAGTTTGGATGAATTCTTGAAATACCTGATGTAATAGCTCCATTGCCAACAGCTAAAAATCTAATACTATACGCAAATAATAAAATTATAAATCCACCAACAGCATAACTCATACGAAAATAAATTAAATCATTAAGCCACCCGACAAATACCACTATTCCAACAGCAAGAATTGTTCCTGGAAAAGCGTAACCAGAAGAAGCAAAAAATATTAAAATTTTTTGGAAATTATTTGATTTATATGCTCCAACTATAATCATTAATAAGGAGAGCAACATAATGAATGATGAAGAAATAAATGCTAGAGATATGCTTGATAGTGTTATTTGAAAAATTTCAATAAAATTTATTATAGAATAACCTTTAATTACAAAATTCAATAAAATTGAAACAGGTATTATAAACCCAAGACTTAAAGGTATTAGACAAATTAAAAACAATAGTGAATTTTTAATACCAGAAACTGTTTGGGTTGGTGTATAAGATGCGCCACTGTACTTTTCATGAAATTTTCTGCTACGCCTACCCAAATACTCTAAAGTTAAAAGTACTATAACAATCATAAATAAAATACTAGAAATCTGTGATGCGCCAGATAGACTATTCATTCCTAGCCAAACATTAAATACACCTAAGGTTAATGTTTCAATTGCAAAATAATCAACTGTCCCAAAATCAGAAATTGTTTCCATCAGTACTAAGGCCAAACCAGCAATTATACCTGGACGACCAAATGGAATAGCAACATTGAAGAAGGAATTCCTTCCGTAAATAGAACTAGTTTGAAAAAAAGATATAGGTGTCGTTATAAATGATGCTCTAGTCATTAAATATACATATGGATACAATACAGAAGACATTACCAAAATTGCACCTCCCATTGATCGCACATTTGGAAACCAGTAATCTTTCGAGCTCGTCCAACCAAATATGTCTCTTAACAATGATTGAAGAGGACCAGCATATTCAAAAAAGTCGGTATAAGTATAGGCAATAATATACGCTGGGACAGCAGCTGGTAATAATAACATCCATTCAAAAAATTTTTTCCCAAAAAAATTATATCTTGTCACTATCCAAGCAGTAGTCAAACCAAAGACTAAACTTAATCCTCCAACACCAAACATTAGAATTATTGTATTGGTAAAATATCTGGGTAAAACAGTAGAAAATAGATGTGGCCATAGTGATGTATCGCCTAAGATCGCGTAATAAAATATTGAAAAAATAGGGGCGATAATTATTAAAGCAATTATCGCCACAGAATTGGACCATAAATTAAAATTTATCAAAACAGTTAACCTATAATTTACCAGCCTACTCTATCAATGATTTTCTGAGCTACAGGAGCAAGTTCTGCTAGTTTTTCAACAGGCAGTTTATCTTCTTTAAACTGGCCCCATGATTTTAATTCATCAGTTAATTGCATATCTGGATTAACCGGATATTCATAGTTTATAGAACTGTAAAGGACTTGTGCTTTTGGCTGAGTTAGAAATTCAAGTAGTGCAATCGCATTGTCTTTATTTTTAGAGTACTTAATTACACCTCCACCAGCAACATTAATGTGATTCCCTCTGTCTTCTTGATTAGTAAAAACTAACTCTATTGAGTTAGCCCACTCTTTTTGTTCTGGATTCTTTTCATTAAATTTCATTTTTCCAAAATAATAGGTATTCATTACAGCAATATCACAGACACCTTCATAAATTGCTTTTGCTTGAGCTCTATCATTACCCTCAGGTTTACGTGCTAAATTTGCAACAACGCCTGCAGCCCATTCTTCAGCAATAACTTCTCCATTTGCAGCAATTATTGAAGCTAAAAGTGATCTATTGTAGTCATGGCTACCAGGTCTTGTACAAATTTTACCTTTCCATTTTGGATCAGATAAATCTTCTATTCTTTTAATTGAGTCTGTAGATAATCTTTCTTTTGATATTGCAACAATTCTAGCTCTCTTTGAAAGTGCAAACCATTTATTATTACTGTCTCTTAAATGATTTGGAATATTTATATTCAAAATATCTGAGTTAATTGGTTGCAAAATATCCTTTTCAACAAATTGGTTTAACCTTGCTATATCAACTGTTAATACCAAGTCAGCAGGTGTATCTTCCCCTTCAGCTAGAACTCTTTCTAGTAATCCTTTTTTTGCATGTAAAACATTTACCTTTATGCCAGTCGATTTTGTAAATTCCTCAAAGAAAGGATCTATTAAAATTGGCTGCCTGTAAGAATAAACATTAACCTCTTTGGCAAACAAGTTTAGTGAAATGGTGGATGCAATTAGTATTAATAGTAATCTAAAAATACTTTTCATATAACCTTCTTTTTTTTGTGGAGATAATAAATATCTCCACGTTCTATGATTAAGAATCTTATTAAAAATTATCAGAATAGGAATGTAGATCTATATAAATATTTTTTTAATATCAGTGTTGTTAAAATTCATAAAATTAGATTTATTCTAAATTTAGAGTTAAAAATGTTGGGGCCACTTTGGGCCCCTATCCAAAACTACTTTATTGAAATTAGTCTAGCTTTTTTTTCTTCTGGAATAATTCTTTCCAAATCAATCGCTAAAAGTCCATTCTTCAATTCAGCATCTTTAACTTTGATGTCTTCTGAAATTGTGAACGATCTTTCAAACTGTCTTGTTGAGATTCCTTTATGGATTACACCATTGCCATTTTCATTAACCACTTTTTCTTTAGGTTTATTTCTAACAGTTAGGTTATTTTCTTTTAATTCAATCTCAATATCTTCTTTACTATATCCAGCGAGAGCAACTTCAATTTTATAGTTATGCTCATCAACTCTATGAATATTGTAAGGTGGATAATTTGTATTGTATCTTTCCGTAGACTCCAACATTCTATCAAATTCATCAAAAATTGAGTCAAATCCTACAGAGAATGGTCTTAGAGAATTCCAAACGGATAGGTTTCTAGTCATAATAACTCCTTTATTAAGCAAGTTTATTTCGCCCGCACCCACAATGGCATACAGACAGTTATTATGTGGGGATGATTGTGTTTAATTCAAGTCTTTGTTATTTCTTTCTTATAAACGATAATCCATCAGATAAAGGCAGAAGAGAGAATTCCACCCTTGTGTCATTTTGTATTTTTAAATTTAAATCACGGATACTTTTTGTTTGAGAGTCTTGTTTAGTTTCATCTGCCACATCACCGTGCCAAAGCATATTATCAATAATTATTATTCCATTAGAAACTAAAAGGTTTAGCGACAGTTCGTAATAATTTGGGTAATTATTTTTATCAGCATCTATAAAAATTAAATCATAACTCTGTTGACGGTCTATCATGCTTTGCATTACCTCAACACCATCTCCAATAATCGATTCAATTTTTGAGCTCATATTATCTAATTCCCAATATTTTTTTGCTAAGGATAAAAATTCATCTGAATTATCAACTGTTACGATTCTTCCTGACTCAGGTAGACCTCTAGCCAAAAACAAAGTGCTCATCCCTGTAAACCTTCCAATTTCTAAACAGTTTTTAGCATTAGAAATTTTAGTTATCATTTCTAAAAACTGACCTTGTTCTTTTGCAATCTGCATTTGGGAAACACTGCCAAGTTTTAAAGTTTCATTTTCTAGTTCACTAATTATTTTATCTTCTCTGTAACCTACGGTTTGTAAATATTGAACAAGTGCTTCATTAATTTCAGTTTGGGTACTCATTAGTTTATGGTTTCATATATTTCGGATAGTTTTTGAGTTTTTTTGTCTGAAATGATGAAACAACTTTTTATTTTATTTATTAAATTTTCATCTATATTTTTATTTGAGTATAAACTTAATAAAGGAGTTGAGGAGTTTACTTCATCACCAATATTGAGAACATTATCATATCCAACTCCATAATTTATTTTATCCGTAACCTGTTTTCTTCCACCTCCAAGTTCAATAAGTATAAGGCCTAATTCTCTTGTATAAATTTTTTCTATCCACCCTTCTTCACTAGAAAATACATCTTTTCGAACGGAAGTATTTATTAAATCTTTTTCATAAGATGTTAAAATATTTTTTGGTCCCCCCAAGGCTGCGACCATCATTTCAAATTTTTCTGCAGCTAGTCCATTATTAATAACCGTATTAATTTTATTATAGGCCTCTTCTTTCGAAATTTTATAAATGTTTACTAACAGCGATGATATTAATTCATTAGTGATCTTCTCTAATCGGTGATCTTTAAAATCATTTTTAATATATTTTATGCATTCTAATATCTCTAGTGTATGACCAGCACTTTTACCCAAGACCTGATCCATATCTGTTAATATAGCTTCACAATGTAAACCTACTCCTTTAGCGACTCTTACTAAAGAGTTAGATAAATCTCTTGCTATATCAATAGTACTATTGAATGATCCATTACCAACTTTAACATCAAGTACTAAAGATGAAAGACCACTTGCAATTTTTTTTGAAAGAATAGATGATGTTATTAAAGGTAAAGATTCTACTGTACCTACAATATCCCTTATAGAATATAATTTTTTATCAGCTGGTGCTAAGTTAGAGGTTTGACCAATAATTGCACAACCAACGTCTTTTACAACTTTTTTAAAAGTCTCTAAATCAGGCTTTGTATTGTACCCAGGTATTGAATCAAATTTATCTAGTGTACCGCCTGTATGACCCAAACCTCTGCCTGAAATCATTGGTACATACAGTCCACAAGCTGCAAGTATTGGTGCTAATATAACGCTCGTCTTGTCTCCAACACCACCAGTTGAGTGCTTATCACAAACCAGATCAGAATCTAGAATCTCAGACCAATTCAATGTATCGCCTGAGTTCGTCATCGCCTCAGTTAAACAAACAGTTTCCTCAGGCGTCATTCCATTTGAAAATATTGCCATGCTCATTGCTGCAATTTGTGCATCTGAAAAGGATCCATTTGTTAAACCGTCTACAAAAAAGCTGATATCTTCTTTTGACAGTTCTTGGTTATCTCTTTTTTTTCTAATTATCTCTTGAGGTATCATCGAATTGAACTTCTTGTATAAATTGTTTAATTAAATTTAAAACATTGTTCTCTGCTAAACTTGCATTCTCTAAAGTTTCTTGATGACTTAATTTTGTTTTATTCATACCAGCAGCTAAGTTGGTGATTACACTAATACCAATAACAGGAAGTCCGCAATGATTAGCAACTAAAACTTCTGGTACTGTAGACATTCCAACAGCATTTCCACCTATTACTTTTAAGGCATTGATTTCAGCAGGTGTTTCAAAATTTGGTCCTGAGTACATACAATAAATACCTTCATAAATTTTTTGATCTATTTTTTTAGCGACTTGCATTAACTGATCTCTATAAAACTTATGATACCCATCACTCATATCATGAAAGCGGGGACCATACTCTTCAGCATTGGGTCCAATAAGTGGATTGAAACCACTCCAGTTAATATGATCTTTAATTGCCATTAGACTACCAGCCGGCATAGCTTCATCTAAACTGCCTGCTGCATTTGTAACAACTAATAGCTTGCACCCAATGTCTTTTAATACTCTTATAGGTGAAGCTAAGCTTTGAGGATTATGTCCCTCATAAATATGTGATCGTCCATACATACAAACAACATTTAAAGTATTTATTTTTCCTAAAACTAATTTACCTGCGTGTCCTTTGACAGTTGGCTGTGGAAAATCAGATAATTGTTCATATGAAATTGATTCTTGAATATCTTTTTCTTCAAAAAAATTAGTTAGTCCACTTCCTAAGATTACTGCAATGTCTGGTGAAGCATTACTAGTTATTTCTAAAAATTTTTTGGCCGAAGGTAGCATTAAAGATTCTCTGGGCCAAAAGAATCTGGAAGTAATTCTTCGAGTGTAGATGTTTTCATATGACCATTTTCGTTACACATATGAATCTTAGTATCTAAAGTAGCAAATTCTCTTAACCTCTGTCTACAACCACCACAAGGTGAGCATAATAATTCACCTGAACCTATAACCACAACTTCTAAAATTTTTTTGTTTCCATTAGATATCATATTTCCAATTGCAGTTGCTTCGGCACACTGGGATTGAGGATAGGCAGCATTTTCAACATTACAACCAGTAATAATTTTACTATCTTCTGTTAGAAAAGCTGCTCCTACTTTAAAATTTGAATAAGGCACATGTGCTTGCTCTCTAACTTTTTTTGCAGCCTTGAATAAACTATCAAAATTTTCTGAAACCATATTCTTTTTTAACATGAAATTACTAAAAAAATTATTTATTTCTAAATCTTAAACAATTCTTGAGACAAATCAGGAAGTTCGTCTCCCCAGAAAACTTCTTTACGTAAAAATTCTGGATCTTGGTTAAAACAAATTGACATTGCAGAATTATAAACAGCCCTGGAGTCAACAGTCGAATTTAGATCTCTTCCCTCAAACAATTCTTTCTTTTTTAGTCCAGGCCAATCTGTATAAACTTGAGATTTTTTTAACAAGCCTCCAGCCATTAGTATTGCACTTCCATATCCGTGTTCAGTTCCATAGCCTCCATTTTGTTTTATAGTTCGGCCAAATTCAGTCAGAGTAAGAATTAGTGTATTATCAAATGCTTGGCCAAGATTTTCATGAAGAATAGTAACAATCTTATTTACTTCTTCTAGTTCATCAGCATGTGCTCCATCAACACCTCCTTGAGCAGCATGGGTATCAAAACCATCTAAATCAAATACAGCAACTCGAGGACCACTTTGATCTTTTAATTGTTTAGCGGCTTCAAGAGCAAGTTTTTTTCTATCATCAGAGTCAGTAGCTATTTGCATAGACAATGGTCTTTGTCTAATTGTATCAAGTGTAGATTTAATTAGCTCGTTATGTTCACCTTTAAATTCATTATAAATTTGATCTATTAACTTTGTTTCAACAAAATCTGGTGATGGGAAGAAATTATTATTCTGTGGCACGCCTCTTAATAAAAGTGGCATTGGTAAAGATATTGCCAAACCTTTTCCTATAATATTTGAAGCTAGTAATCCCCTACCAAGCCATCCTGTTTTTTCTTTGTATGGAATGTGTGCTCCAGTTTCCATTAAATTTTGCCCATCAAAATGTGATCGGCCTGTGTAAGGAATGTTTGTGGCATGAACAAATGCCGCTTGATTTTTTTGCCAGAGTTTATGGAAAATTTCTAATTTAGGGTGAAGACCAAAGTCACTGTTTAGATTAAGAACGTCTTCCAGAATGAGTTTTTTTCTCAATTTTTTTAGACGTTTATCTCCAATAACAGGAACAGCTGTTAAACCATCCATCCCTCCACGAAGTGATATAATAATTAGATTTTTTTTCTGCATTGAAGCAAAACTTATTTTTGGAAAATACCCAGAAAGAAACAATGTTGTTGATCCTCCAATTAAAAAATTTCTTCTTGTGCAGTTCATATTTTTAATACTCCTGGCAAATTACAAATAACTCCATACTTTTGTCCTAAATCATAATCTGATGTGCCAAATCTAAAATTATCAATAAGAGACGCCATATTTTCATGATCTTCGAAATTATTTTTAAGACAAGCTAAAATAAAATCATGGGATCTGTTTCCAGATTTAACAAGCATTGGCAGTTCAACTGAAGCGAACCAAAAGCGGCGTAATAATAATTCTGGTGACACCCAATCTACCTCCAAATCACTCCAACCATTAGGTTGTTTGGCACGATAAGGTGAATTGCCTATTTCTCTAAGTATCCATGATAATTGTCTTTGTCTGTTATTTGGCTTAGATTTAAAAGTATAATTCATTTTTTCAAAAGAAAGCGGAATATTTAAATCAAACATTCTAGATAATTGCATTAACCATATTTCAGGTGGATGAAATTTATGTGTAATCTCATTATACTTATAAGCTTGCGTTATAACTGCTTTGTGAATTTCAATTAAGCTTCCATTGGATTTGTTCCATGCTTCTATTACTGGATCTATCATTTCTTCTGTTGGTTCATCTGTAATAAAATGCCTGCACAATTTTGTTGATACAAATTTGATACAGATTGGGTGTGTTGCCAAATCATGAATTACTTTAGCAAGTTCTCTTTTTGCGTCATTTTTATATTTAACTCCTAAAACAATTTTATCTCCTTTTTGATGCATTTCTTGATCAAACCATATATCGCCAGTTTCTAAATTTTTTCTATCCCATTTGTGAGCCCAACCTGTCATAATATAGGCCAATTGAATCACATCTTCCTGTGTGTATCCAGCATTTGGAGATACTGTATGTAACTCTAATAATTCTCTTGCATGATTTTCGTTTATAGTTTCTCCCCACTCCATTCCTTTTTTAGAATTGGGACCAAAAGATTCTGAATTATCAAGGTGATGAATCATACACCATGAAGTCGTAACTGACAGGACCATTTCTTCAAAAGTTTTAACCATGTTAGGTCTAATAATTTCACGTTGATAGGGTCCGGTACTAAACTCTGCTAGAAAATCTTTTTCACTTATTGCAAAATGATTTCCCCAAAAAAGCCAGAAACGCTCGAAAACAGGTTGTTTTGAATACTTTGTTTGAAAATGACGAATAGCATGTTCATTTAATTCAAAATATCTTTCACCAGTTTTTATTCTTAATTCATCTTTTGCTTTTCTATAAGCATGTTTATCATTTTTAAATTTTTTTCTTAAAACCTCTCTATCTCCATACACCCATTCACCATATTTTTTTCTTAAATCTTTTTCTGTTGGGATTGTTCCAGGCCACAAGAGATCAGGTATGGTATCTAATTGATTTATTGCCCAATTAAGAGGATCTTTATCTGGATTTTCATTTGGCGACAGGCCAAACGCTACTCGTCTATAAAAATTTAATGACATATATAAAAAAAATAGTTTACATATATTTATAATTTTTAAAAATAAAATTTAATGAAAAATATACCTCTTAAGATTTGTGGCATAACAAATGTAAAATCTGTTGAAGTGGCACATAAAAATAAAATAAAATCATTGGGTTTTGCAAGTAAAAATTTAAATGGACCAAACACAGTTAGTGATAAAAAAATACAATCATTAATTAAAGAATGTAAGAATTATAAGATTGAATCAGTTCTTCTAACTCGGTATGTATCTTTAGACAAGCTAATAGAACAAATAGATTTTACAAAACCAAAGACAATTTCATGTTCATATCATTTTCCCAAAAAAGATTTATTAAAAATAAAAAAAATATTTAAAAGATTAAAAATTGGTATTGCAATTAATCCAGAAAATTTTGATAAAAAATACATTGAATCAATTAGAAAAATTGTTGATGTTATTTATTTTGATATGAATGTTTATAGGAAAAAGAGTATTAAAAAGTACTCATTGAGAAAAAGTATTAAACAAATAAAGTTCATAAAAAGTAAAAATATTCCAGTTTATATTGGTGGTGGTATAGACAAAAAAAATGTTTCCAACATTCTAAAACAAATAACACCTTTTGGATTAGATATTTCTAGAAGCTTGAAAAATCAGAGAAATTTAATTTCTAAATCAAAACTCAAAGATTTATTAAATCAAATTTCGGTAGGATAATCGTTTAATAATATATTTATTTTGCAACTCTTTGGATAATACTTTTATTGATTTTTTTTTAAGCGGATGTCTGAAAAATGGATCAATATCAAGTATTGGATATAACACAAAGTCTCTTTCAGCTGCTCTTGGATGAGGAATTATTAAATTTTTTTTATTAAATTTTTGTTTGCCAAAAAAGATAATATCTAAATCAATGTTTCTTGGGCCATTGATAATTTTTTTATTTTTTTTTAATTTTTTTTCAATTTCATAAATATTATTTATTAATTCTAATGGCTGCTGATTGGTTAAAAGTTTTATAGCAGTGTTAAAAAAATTACGTTGTGATTTATACCCATAAGGAGAAGAAATATAAATATTTGCAAATTTTTTTATATTACCAATATTTTCTAAATTTCTAACGGCACAGCGTAAATTAAATACAGCATTACCTAGATTTGAGCCAAGTGCGATTATTGTTTCAGTTTGATACACTTAGTGACTCAGCTCCATATTTTTTTGCTACAGCTGTTTTGTTAATTGTAATTTTAACATTTTTTATTTTAAATTTTTTTTCAAGAACTTTGGATGTTTTTATAATTAAATGTTCAAGAGTATGCGATTGAGATTCCTTTATGAAAGTTTTTAAATATTTTGTAATAGATGAATAATCCTTAACATTATTTATATTATTTAAATCTAGTGAGTTTTTTACAGGATAACTAAATTCTAATGTTACCTTTAATAACTGTTTTTTCTTTCTCTCTTGAGCAGTGATACCTATGTTTGCACTGATGGATAAGTTTTTAATTTCTACTTTGAACATAGTTTTTCAAAAATTTTTAATGATTGAGACGTTTCTTTTATGTCGTGCACTCTAAATATATCAACTCCCTTTTGATAACAATATAATGCAGAAGCGATTGAACCTCCTAACCTTTGATTTGTTTCACTCTTATCTATTAAGTTAATCCAGCTTTTTCTAGATGATCCTAATAATAATCCATATCCCTTAAACTTAAACTGATTAATTTTTTGCATGATTTCTATATTTTGTTTAAAATTTTTACCAAAACCAATACCTGGATCAAACCAAATTTTGGATGAAGGAATATTTATTTTTTCTAATTGTTTAATTTTTTTAAGAAATATTTTTTTAATATCTTGAACAACATTATTATACGAGTGTATTTTCTTTTGCATAGTTTTAGGTGGTGAAGGTGTGTGCATTAAAATTAAACCAGTTTTAAATTTTTTAGTTAAAAAGAATAAATCTTCTGAACCACCGAAAACATCATTTATAATATGTGCTCCCATATTTAATGCATACTCTTGAGTTTCAATTTTATTAGTATCAACCGATATGATAAATTTATTTTTTGGCAATTTTTTTAATATAGGGTCTAATCTTTTAACTTCTTCTTTGTGTGTTAATGGATCTGAGCCAGGTCTTGTACTTTCTGCTCCAATATCAATAATACTTGCTCCATTTTTTACCATTTCTTTAATATTTTTTAGTGCATCTGAACTTTTAAAACTCTTGCCACCATCACTAAAAGAGTCGGGGGTAACATTGCATATTCCCATTACCGTTGGACTAGATAGTTTAAAATTATATTTTCCTAATTTCATTTCAATATTATTTTTGAATATTTTTTTGATAATAAATTATATATTTTCATTGAAGACCTATACCAATTAAATTGTTTAATAAAAGAAATACTAACCACACCTTTACCAGAGCCAACTAAAAGTATTTCACTAAATTGATATAAACTAGAAATATTAATATCTGTTCTATAAATTTTATAAGTTAGATTTTTAATTAAGTATTCTAGAGTAATCCCATAATAATAGTAATTTTTTGGAATAAATAATTTATTATCGTTTACAAAAATTAAATTGGTCGTAGAGCCTTCTAAAATTTTATTGTTAAAATAAAAAAGAATTTCTTCTTTTTGTAAATTAATTTTTTTTTGTAAAGAAATTATTTTTTTATACTGTAAGTTTTTGAAGTTAGGTAAAGCCCGTTGGAATCTAAAAAATTTTGCAGTGAAATACTTATGATCTTTGCTTCGTTTACGTAAAGATAATGAGATTATTTTTTTTGTGACTGCAATTCTTAATAAGTGGTCGTAATTTTTAATTTTAGAATATTTATTTAAAAAATTAGTTAAAAAATTTTTTGAAATTTTTACATCAATGCCAAAATATCTTAAATCTTTATTTAGTTTTTTTAAATGCTGATCAACTAAGATAAAATTTGGTTCTTTGCCAAATAGTCTAATGGTTGTAAAGATACCCTTGTAACCCCAAAGAGAATTGAACTTAAGTAATTTAAAATTCTTAGCGTGAAAGGATTTTTTTAATAAGATATTTTCCATGTGGAGTTAAAAATGAATCTGGGTGAAACTGTAATCCATAGACTTTATTAATATCATCTTCAACCGCCATTGCTACATTTGTTTTTACACAACGCATTGTAATTATCATCGATTTAGAAACAAATGGTTCAGCCATTTTTAAGGAATGATATCGACCTCCTAAGAAATTGAAATTTTTTTTAAAAATTGATTTATCATTTATAACTTTAATATGACTCTGATAACCATGAAGAATATTTTTTTGTTGAACTATTTTAGCTCCTTCACAAAAAACTATTTGTTGGAAACCTAAACATATACCTAATATTTTTTTCTTTCCTTTATATTTATTGTAGATTTTAGTTGTCAATGGATAATCTTTTGGTTCACCAGGGCCTGGCGAAAGAACGATGGTCGAAGATTTTTCTAGTTTTGTTTGATCTATTTCATAATAATTTGAAACAAATGTTGGCTCAATATTATCTAATAGATGAGCTAAATTGTATGTGAATGAGTCTTCGTGATCAATAAGATAAATCATTAGTTAAATAGATCTAAAAGTGATTTAGCTTTAATAAAATTTTCATTATATTCTTTTTTTGCAGTACTTCCCAAGATCACACCACTAGCAACTGATAATTCAATATCATTTTTAAAATTAAGCAGTGTTCTAATCATTATGTTAAATCGCATATCACCATTTGAATGTATAATGCCAAAACTGCCTGTATAAATATTTCTGTCAAATTTCTCTTTTCTATTTAAAAGTTGAATAGTACTAATTTTTGGACAACCAATGACCGAACCACCTGGCATTAAAGCAGAAATTATATCATGGTTACTCATTTTATCTTTTATAACTCCCTTGATTGTCGTAACATAATGAAAAAGATCTCGATATTCCTCAACCTTTTTGAGTCTATCTATTTTTACAGATCCTGTTTTACAAATTTTAGACAGATCATTTCTTTCCATATCAACAATCATATTATGTTCTTTGGTTTCTTTTTCATTTCTTCTAAAGAATGTGAGAGCTTTATTTTTATTTAACTGCTTTCTTTTTCTTAATGTTCCAGCAATAGGTTTAGTTTTAATTGTGTTACCTTTTTTAAAAATAAGCGTCTCTGGTGAACAGCTTATGATATTATAATCTTTTTCTCTGATAAGAAAACTTTCAGGCGATTCGTTCATCTTCATTAGCTTCCAAAAAAGATAAATAGAATTAATATTACCTTTTTTCGAATAAGTTTGAGCTATTTTAATTTGATAAGTTTTTCCTTGTTTAATATTTTTAGAGAAATCATTAAATAGGTTAGAGTACTGCTTTAGAGACAAATTAAGATTAAACTTTTTATTTAAATGTAAGTATTTTTTCGTATTGATACTTATGTTTTTAAAATTGGATTTAATACTTTTAATTGTTATTTTTTTACCAATACTAATTTTAGTTTGTGGCTTATAAAATACACTGCTATGAAAATTTTTAGATCGCTGTTTTGGAAACTTTATTCCTATATTTTCACAAAGAAGTTTATAACCAAAGAAACCAACATAACAATTCAATTCTTCAATCTTAGTTTTTTTTGATTTAGATTGGATATTAAGAAAATATTTTAGATTTTTTTTATTAATAATAATTCTTTTAGAAAAATCAGTATAGATGTCATAACCCTTATCAGTTTTGTAAATTATTAGAGGTTTATCTGATTGATACAGCCTATTTAGATATTCTTTATTGTTCAGCACTTGATTCTATTATAATTAGGATACTTATATGAAAATTTTTTTTACTAAAACATTCTTTTTTTGCTTAACAGTCACATGGTCATTAGGTCTTTTTGCACATGGAACTATCATTTTTCCAAATGTAGAACATGGTGATGGTTACATTGATGTTAAAATATATGACTCAAAAGAAAGCTTTTTGGATGAAAAATTAGCTATTGAGAGCGTTAGAAAAAGAGTGCAAAAGGGCGAGGTTGTTGTTCCTTTGAGTAAGACCCATGAAGGAAAAATAGCAATTGTTGCTTATCACGATGAAGATTCAGACGGAAAATTAAAGACTGGATTATTCTGGAGACCAAAAGAAGGTTTTGCCTTTAGTAATAATTATCAGCCAAAAGGTCCCCCATCATTTGAAAAAGCTGCAATCATTTTAGTTCATGGCGAACCCGTGGTAATAGAGCTTAATTATTAAAAATTATATTGATGTCATTACAGTTACAAAACACATTAAGTGGTAAAAAAGAATATTTTAAACCAGTTAATCCAGATCACGTAAGAATATATGCGTGCGGTCCAACTGTTTACAATTTTGCGCACATAGGTAATGCTCGTATGGCAGTTGTAAATGATTTATTAGTCCGTGTATTAAAAACACAATTTAAACAAGTGACCTATGTGTCTAATATCACTGACATTGATGACAAAATTATAGAAGCTTCTAAAAAAACAGGTGAGGACATAAGTGTTATCACAAATAAATATACAGAGATTTACAATAATGACATGAGCGCACTCGGTGTTAATCTTCCTGATGTTCAACCAAGAGCAACTGACCATATTAAAGAAATGATCGAATTAATAAAAAGATTAATTGATGAAAATAAAGCTTATGAAAAAGAGGGTCACGTTTTATTTCATGTGCCTAGTTTTGATAATTATGGAATTCTTTCAAAAAGAAATAGAGATGAACAAATAGCTGGAAGCCGTGTTGAAGTAGCACCATTCAAAAAAGATCCTGCAGATTTTATTTTATGGAAACCATCTCCTTCACCCTTACCTGGGTGGGATTCACCCTGGGGATTTGGAAGACCGGGATGGCATTTAGAATGCTCCGTTATGTCAGAAAAATCATTAGGTCTTCCTTTTGATATCCATAGCGGTGGTATTGACTTGGTGTTTCCGCATCATGAAAATGAAATAGCACAAACTTGTTCCATATCAGAAAATAAAGATCCTAAAGATTTTGCAACTTATTGGTTTCATAATGGATTTGTTAATGTTGAGGGAGAAAAAATGTCAAAGTCAATTGGCAATATTAAACTTGTTCATGATCTCAATAAAAAATACAAGGGAGAGGTTTTGCGATTAACATTGTTATCAGCTCATTACAAACAACCGTTGAACTGGACAGAAGAAATCATTGAACAAAATAGCAAAATGATTGATCGTCTTTATAGAGTTCTATTAGAGCTACCAGAAGTTGAAGCAGACTTTAAGTTACCTTCTGATTCTATAATGGAATCATTTTTAGATGATTTGAATACACCTAAAGTCATTGCAAAACTTAATGAAGAGGCAAATGATGCTTCATCTGCATCAGATGAAAGAAAAAAAGAAATAAAAAATAATCTTCTTTCTGCAGGTAAAATATTAGGTATTCTGGAAAATGATCCAGGAAATTGGTTAGGTTATAATCAAAAAGATACTGAAAATGCTGAAGAAATTGAAAGGTTGATAAATGAACGTAATGAAGCTAGACGCAGTAAAAATTTTAATTTGGCAGATACTATTAGGGACACATTAAAAGATAAAGGCATAGAAATAGAAGATACTGATAAAGGAACGATTTGGCGGAAATCTAGATGAGTGAAAAGATAACAATTACATTTCCAGATGGAAATAAAAAGGAAGTTGATAAGGGTATCAATGGTCTTGAGTTGGCATCACAAATTTCAAAATCTCTTGCCAAAGAATCAGTCGCTATAAAAATTAATAATGACATAAAAGATATTAGTTTACCTATTAACAGCGATGCATCTGTAGCAATTTTAAAAAGGGATAGCGAGGAAGCACTTGAGTTAATACGACATGATTGTGCTCACGTAATGGCGGAAGCTGTTCAAGAATTATTCCCTGGAACACAAGTTACAATTGGTCCAGCAATTGAAAATGGTTTCTATTATGATTTTGCAAGAGATGAACCTTTTACTGTTGCAGATCTTCCAAAAATTGAAAAGAAGATGCATGATATCATTCAAAGAAATAAAAACTTTATAAGAGAAGTATGGTCTAAAGAAAAATCAATAAAACATTTTAAAGATAAAGGTGAAAACTACAAAGTTGAATTAATTAACGATCTGCCTGATAATGAGGAAATCAGTATTTATAAACAAGGTGATTGGTTAGATTTGTGTAAAGGCCCTCATATGGTTTCAACAAAACAAATTGGTAAAGCATTTAAATTAATGAAAGTTGCTGGTGCTTACTGGCGAGGTGATTCATCTAATGCAATGTTAACAAGAATTTATGGAACAGCCTGGGCAACAGAAAAAGATCTTGAACAACACCTTTTACAAATTGAAGAAGCAGAAAAAAGAGATCACCGAAAACTGGGAAGAGAAATGGATTTATTTCATTTTCAGGAAGAGGCACCTGGAGCGGTTTTTTGGCATCCTAAGGGTTGGACATTATTCCAATCGCTAATAAATTATATGCGAAACAGACAAGACAAGGCAGGTTATGTAGAAACTAATACCCCCGACATGATGGATAAGTCTCTATGGGAAACGTCTGGTCACTGGGACAAATTTAGTGACATGATGTTTAGGACTGAAGCCAAAGATGATAAAATTTATGCTATCAAACCAATGAATTGTCCTGGTGCTGTAGAAATTTTTAAACAAGGATTAAAAAGTTATAGAGACTTACCATTTCTTTTATCTGAATTTGGAAAAGTACATCGTTATGAACCATCGGGTGCTCTTCATGGATTAATGAGGGTAAGAGCATTCACACAAGATGATGCACATATATTTTGTACAGAAGATCAAATTACACAAGAAAGTAAAACGGTATGTGATTTGATACTTAGTATCTATAAGGACTTTGGTTTTGATAATGTTAGAATTAAATTTTCTGATCGTCCTGAGAAACGTGTAGGAGATGATGCAATTTGGGATAAAGCTGAGGCTGCATTAATGCAAGCCATGGAAGCAACAGGTCTAGAATACACACTCAATCCAGGAGAAGGTGCATTTTACGGTCCAAAATTAGAGTTTGTTTTACGTGATGCAATTGGCAGAGACTGGCAATGTGGAACACTGCAAGTAGATTTAAATTTACCTGGAAGATTGGGAGCTACTTATATTGGAGAAGATGGAAATAAAAAAATACCAGTCATGTTGCATAGAGCTCTATTTGGTTCCTTAGAGAGATTCACCGGTATTCTAATTGAACATTATGCGGGCCATCTTCCGTTTTGGCTTTCACCATTGCAAACTGTAGTTGCTACAATTACATCAGATACTGATGAGTATGCATATGAGGTACAAAAAGTATTGGTATCAAAAGGAATTAGAGCCGAAATAGATACGCGTAATGAAAAAATTGGTTATAAAATACGTGAACACAGTAATAGTAAGGTGCCAGCAATTATCGCTGTTGGAAAAAAAGAAGCTCAAGACAAAACAGTATCTGTTAGAAGAATTGGCTCGTCTGAAACAAAGACCTTTAAATTAGAGGATATTGTTACTAGCTTATCTAAAGAAGCAAAATCACCAATAGAATAAAAAATGAATAACATGCAAGGCAAGTTTCCAAGTACAAGACTTAGACGTAATAGAATGAAAGAATTTTCTCGTCGTTTAGTTGCTGAAAATACACTTAGTGTTAATGATTTAATCTTGCCTCTATTTGTATGTGAAGGAGACAAGGTCGATGATCCTATTAATTCGATGCCTGGTGTAAGCAGATACTCTATTGATAAACTTTTAAGCGAAGTAGAAAAAGCAGTTAAATTTAATATTCCTGCTATTGCAATTTTTCCGCAAATTGAAAGTGGTCTTAAAAATTCTGAGGGAAGTTTAGCTGTAGATGAAAACAACTTGGTGTGCAGGTCAATTAAAAGTATCAAAAAAGATTTTCCAAATATTGGTATTATATGTGATGTTGCGCTAGATCCTTTTACGGACCATGGACATGACGGTTTAGTTATAAATGATAAAATAGATAATGATAAAACTTTGGAGGTTTTGGAACAACAAGCCCTAATCCAAGCGAATGCTGGTTGTGATATAATTGCTCCATCAGATATGATGGACGGTAGGGTTGGAAGAATAAGAAGTGCATTAGACTCAAATAATTTAACAGATACCCTAATACTTTCTTATGCTGCAAAGTACGCTTCAGGTTTTTATGGTCCTTTTAGAGATGCTATAGGCTCTGGTTCTAGTTTAGGTAAAGATGGTAAACTAACATATCAAATGGATCCATCAAACAGTGAGGAAGCGATTAGAGAAGTTGGATTAGATATAAGTGAAGGAGCAGATATGGTAATGGTTAAGCCTGGTATGCCTTATCTTGATATTATTTCTAGAATAAAATCAGAATTTAAAGTTCCAACTTTTGCCTACCAAGTATCTGGTGAATATTCGATGATAAAAGAATCAATTAATAAAGGTTGGCTCAATGAAAAAGTTATAATGGAATCTCTTTTATCTTTTAAAAGAGCTGGGGCAAATGGTATACTAACTTACTTTGCATTAGAAGCTGCTGAAAAATTAAAAAATGAATAACATTCAATTTGAAAAAAGGAAATCTATAGAACAAGTTGAGGAGTCAAATGAGCTGGCTCCAAAATTTGACTCAAATGGTCTGATACCCGTTGTAACTACAGATTTTTCATCTGGTGAACTACTTATGCAAGGTTATATGAATGAAGAAGCTTTTAAAAAAACTATAAGTTTGGGCGAAGCAGTTTATTTTTCTAGAAGCAGAAATACACTTTGGCATAAGGGTAAAACAAGCGGATTAACGCAGAAGATAAAAGAAATAAGAATTGATGATGATCAAGATTGTGTTTGGTTAAGGGTTGATGTCAAAGGTGGTGCTAGCTGTCATGTAGGATATAGATCATGTTTTTATAGAAGTATTCCATTGGATAATTCTAGCTCTAAAGTTGTTCTTAAATTTGAAGAGAAAGAAAAAGTTTTTGATCCTGAAGAAGTATATAAAGGTGCCCCAAATCCTACTAAACTATAATGTCAGACAAATTTAAGTTTATTGAGACTAGTAAACTTCCAACAGATATTGGGGAGTTCACTGTACATGCCTTTACAGATGAAAATGAATCTAAAGATCATTTAGCAATATGTATGGGTGACTTACTTACCGATGAGCCAGTTTTATCAAGAATTCATTCGCAGTGTATTACAGGGGAATCTTTTTTTAGTATGAGATGTGATTGTAGATTCCAACTAACTGAATCATTAAAACAAATTGCTCAAAATGGAAGAGGGGTAATTTTTTATCTTCAACAAGAAGGAAGAGGCATTGGTCTTTCAAATAAAATTAAAGCATATAGTTTGCAAGATAAGGGACTAGATACCGTTGAAGCTAATCATCAATTGGGTTTCAAAGATGATGAGAGAACATATGAAAATATTGCTGGAATGGTAAAATATTTAGCAATCAAAAAATTAGATTTGATGACTAATAATCCAAAAAAAATAAAAGCGCTTGAAGATATGGGTATCAAAGTAAATCAAAGAATTCCTATTTTCTCAGACACCAATAAGTATAATGAAAAATATATCTCAACTAAGAAAAGCAAACTTGGTCATTTAATCTAAGTGGAAGCAGATAATTTAATAAAAAAACTCAATATGATAAGTCATCCTGAAGGAGGACATTATGTTGAAAATTTTAAGAATGACAATGTTAGTCAAATTTATTACTTATTAAAGAGGAACGAAAAATCACATTGGCATCGATTAACTAAAAATGAAATATTACATTTTTATTCTGGAGATCCTCTAGAAGTTTTCACATCAAATGACGGAGTTAATTATGAAGTTTTTTTCTTAGGGTCGGATCATAATTATATTTACACCGTAAGAGCGAACACATGGTTTGCTATGAGATCTTCTGGTGCTTTCAGTTTAATTGGATGCACTGTCGCACCTGCTTTTGATTTTGATGATTTTGAACTAGCACCTGCGACGTGGCGACCTGAAAATTTCAAAATTGAGTTATAGTTTTCACTTTTCTTTAATTTAAATTCTTTATATATTAGCATTAAATAACGGAGGTTCTAAATGGATGCAGAGAGTAAATGCCCTGTAATGCACGGAGCAATTACAAAAAATATGGGAGAAGGTACATCTAACCGCGAATGGTGGCCTAATCAACTTAACTTAAACATACTTCATCAACATGATCGTAAATCAGATCCAATGGAAGCTGGATTTAGCTATCGAGAAGAGTTCAAAAAATTAGATTATGCTGCATTAAAAAAAGACCTCCATAATTTAATGACTGATTCTCAAGATTGGTGGCCAGCTGATTATGGTCATTATGGTGGTTTCTTTATTCGTATGACATGGCATGCAGCTGGAACTTATAGAACTGGTGATGGCCGTGGTGGTGGTGGAACAGGAGCTCAACGTTTTGCCCCGTTAAACAGTTGGCCAGATAATGGTAACTTAGATAAGGCAAGAAGGCTTCTTTGGCCTATAAAGAAAAAATATGGAAATAAAATTAGTTGGGCTGATTTATTTATTTTAACAGGTAACGTTGCAATTGAATCTATGGGAGGTAAAACTTTTGGATTTAGTGGTGGGCGTCCTGACATTTGGGCACCAGAAGAAGATATTTACTGGGGTGTAGAAGAAGAATGGTTACAAAATAAAAGGTATACTGGAGATAGAATTTTAGATAATCCACTTGCAGCAGTGCAAATGGGATTAATTTACGTAAACCCTGAAGGACCGGATGGAAAAGCTGATCCTCTTTCTAGCGCAAAAGATATAAGAGAAACCTTTGCAAGAATGGCAATGAACGATACTGAAACTGTAGCACTAACTGCAGGTGGTCATACTTTTGGTAAAGCACATGGTGCTGGTGATCCAGCTCTAGTAGGAGCAGAACCAGAAGGTGCTCCCTTGGAACAAATGGGTTTAGGTTGGAATAACTTGCACGGTTCAGGTGTTGGTCGTGATACCACAACAAGTGGTATAGAAGGTCCATGGACACCTAATCCAACTCAGTGGGATAATGGATACTTTGATATGCTTCTTGGTTACGAATGGAAGTTAGTAAAAAGTCCGGCCGGTGCTCAAATCTGGCATGCGATTGATCAAAAAGAGGAACACATGGCTCCTCAAGTTGATGATCCATCAGTTAAAGTTCCTACAATGATGACAACAGCAGATATGGCAATGCGTGAAGATCCTGAATACAGAAAGGTATCGGAAAAATTTCACAAAGACCCAGAATATTTTGCTGATCAATTTGCTAGAGCTTGGTTTAAACTTCTACATCGAGATATGGGTCCAAAAACTAGATATATAGGGCCAGAAGTTCCAGAAGAAGAATTGATTTGGCAAGACCCTGTGCCTCAAGGTCATTCAAACTATGATGTTGAAACAGTAAAAGCTAAAATTTTAAGTAGTGGTTTAACAACTCAAGAAATGGTTGAGACTGCTTGGGCAAGTGCTTCTACATTTAGAGGATCAGATATGAGAGGTGGAGCTAATGGAGCAAGAATTAGACTCTCTCCTCAAAAAGATTGGGAAGTTAATAAACCAGAACAATTAGAGAAAGTTCTTGGTATTCTTGAGCCTATTGCCAAAGAAACAGGAGCTTCAGTGGCTGATGTAATAGTCCTAGCTGGTAACGTCGGTGTGGAACAAGCAACTGGAATGGAAGTGCCTTTTACTCCAGGTAGAGGTGATACCACTCAAGATAAAACTGATGTTGATTCATTTGCAGTTTTAGAACCAGAAGCAGATGCTTTTCGTAATTATTTAAAAATGAATTATGATATCACTGCTGAAGAATTAATGTTGGATAAAGCACAACTATTAGGGCTTACAGCTCCTGAAATGACAGTACTTGTTGGCGGTATGAGATCTTTAGGTATTAGCTCAGATCAAAGAGGATTATTTGTCGATACAAAAGGTAAGTTAACAAATGATTTTTTTGATAAGCTTTTAGATATGGGTGTTAGTTGGAAACCAACAGGTAGCAATTCATATGAAGCTAGAGATAAAATTACAGGTGAAAAAGTTAGAACTGCATCTAGGGTAGATCTTGTTTTTGGATCAAATTCTCAATTAAGAGCAATAGCAGAACTTTATGCAAGTGATGATAGTGAAGAAAAAATGAAAAAAGACTTCATTAAAGCTTGGAACAAAGTAATGAATGCAGATAGGTTTGACATAGAAAAGTAATTTAATTTAAAAGAGCGGGTTAAGCCCGCTCTTTTTTATCAGAATAATTTAGTAATTGTTTTCAATTTCTTCAATTAATTGTGCTGCAAATTTTTTTGTTGGTCCTCTATATTTAAGTTCTTTTATATTCCCTAAATTACTTTTATCATTTCCAACAATTACAAAACCAACCATTTTCCCTGTTTTGTGGGGTGAACAAATATAAGCATATATCCCTGGAATTGTAAAAGTAAATTCAGCATCTTGACTTATTGCTGATTTAAAATCTCCTACTCCTTCAGGAACACCACCTTTCATAAATTCAACATTATGACTTTTTTCAACAGACTTCCAAATAATTGTATCACCAATATCTATTGAAACAATTAATGGTTCATATCTCTGATTTTTTTTTTCGTCATTAAAGTTAGTCCACATTTCTACCTCAACTGTTTTCGAAAAAACACCTGTTGTGAAAAAGGGGATTAAAATTAAAATTAAAAAAAATCTCATGTTATTATTTAGGCATATTTGTTGCACCTGTTTCTAAAGAAACAATTTTACCATTTTCAATTTTAAAAACAGACATTACTGCCTGAGTGTTGCCATCATTAAACGTAACAAAAGCATGAAGAACGGCTATTTCGTCATTCTCGTATACAATTCTATCTTTATCAGAATTAATATCATCTGACATAGCCCAACTAACTACATCAGATTTTGATAAAACATTTCCAGATGCATGCATTGTGAATTTAAAGTCATCATGCAAAATATCGTTCATTTCAGATTCGTTTTTGTCTTTCATAGCCTTTTGGTATCTTTCCATTAAACTCATATCTTTTTCCTTTCTTAATTAACCTGAGAAATTCTTAACTGCCTCAGAAGTCATTGGGGTCATTACTGTAGTTTCTACCATAGCACCAGCCTCAATTCTTTTTTGTGTTAACTCTTCATCATTTTTGAAAGCCATCATGCCTTCTGGTGTAGCAAAATCAATAATAACTGTTAATTTATTATCATTGTCTTTTTCTGTTGCTGCAAATATACACGTCATACCATGTTCTTTAAGTTTATGACCATTTGCAAGAAGCATTTCTTTCCATGGTCCAAAACCATTTTTTAAATCTTGTGTTAATTTCACTAACATATTCACTCCTTTTATTTTTTATTTATATTTATATAGAGTTAAAAAGTTTAAAAATTATTAAAAAGAAATAATAATTATCTTTCTTTAATATAGGGTTGTCCAATTGCGTTAGGCGCAATTGCTTTTCCTACAAAACCAGCAAGTAGGACGACGGTTAATACATATGGTATTGCTTGTATTAACTGCACTGGTATTTCACCAATCGCAGGCAATTCTACTCCCTGCAATCTAATTTGAAGAGCATCAGTAAATCCAAAAAGTAAACAAGCAACTAGGGCAGTTTTAGGATGCCACTTTCCAAAGATCATTGCTGCTAAAGCTAAATATCCTCTTCCAGCTGACATTTCTCTAAAAAAATTTGCATTAACTGCTGTAGATAGGTGTGCACCAGCAAAAGCAATTAAAACACCATTGATTGCTAGTGCTTTATATCTCATGGCAAAAACATTAATACCAGCTGTATCAACAGCACTTGGATTTTCTCCCACTGCTCTTAGTCTTAGTCCAAAACTAGTTTTAAAAACTACCCAAAACACTAATGGAACTGAAAGATAAGCTAGATAAACAAAAATATAATGTCCGCTTAATATATCACTATAAATTGTTCCTATTATTGGTACATTTCTTAAACTTTCAGCAAAAGGGAGGTTAACTTCTAAAAAACGCTGATCTTCATTTAGTGTTGGTGTTAAACCGGCTTGTCCAAACCAAGCCGCTGCTAATGCGGTGGTTAAACCAATTATTAAAATATTGATTGCAACACAGGATACAACCTGATCTCCTTTATATGTAACAGATGCAAAACCATGTAACATAGATAAACTTACACATGCGATAATTGCTAGTAATAGACCTAGCCAAGGATTTCCTAAAAAATAAGAACCTACTGCTGCAACAAAGGCAGCCATAAGCATTTTTCCCTCTAAACTAAAATCAATGACACCTGATCGTTCTGCAAATATTCCAGCCATAGCTGCAAAAACTAAAGGTGTTGATATTCTTAAAGTAGAATTAATTAAAGAAGCAATGTCAGATAAAAATTCCATTACGCACTCGCCTTTATGTTCAACCTATTAACAAAGAAGCTTTCAATTTGTGGTCTAAATAAATTCTCTAAAGCTCCACTAAATAAAATAATTACTCCCTGAACCGCAACAAACATATATCTAGTTATGTTTGGCATATCAAAAGTAACTTCAGATCCTCCTTGGTATAAGATACCAAATAAAAATGCAGCAGGAAAAATTCCTATTGGATGATTTCTTCCCATTAATGCAACAGCAATTCCAGTGAAACCATAGCCAGCAGGAAATCCTGCTACTATTTTATGGTGAACCCCTAATATTTCATTAACACCTAGTAATCCCGCCAAGCCTCCTGAAATACACATTGCTATAATTATATTTTTATATGGAGATATGCCTGCATAAATTGCTGCTTGGGTATTATGCCCTACGGCTCTCATCTCATAACCCCATCTTGTTTTCCAAACTAAGAACCATACAAAAACCGAAGCTGCAATTGCTAGTAAAAAAGAAATGTTTAGTGGAGAGTATCTTATTTTAATTCCAAGTAGAGCAGCAAAATCTTTAAAACTTGGAAACCATTGTTCTTTTGGTAAAGCAACAGTATGCGGCCCCATTTGTGCTGTATCTCTTATTACGTCAACTAACAAGAAAACCATCAATGATGCAGCTATAAAGTTAAACATGATTGTAGTAATTACTACGTGACTACCTCTGGTTGCCTGAAGATATGCAGGTATAAATGCCCAAGCTGCACCAAAGACAACAGCGCCAGCAATAGACAATAACCATATTATTGGCACTGGTAAAAAACTAAAATTTATTGCAACTAAAAAAACACCAAGCCCACCAATATACGCCTGGCCTTCTCCACCTATGTTGAAAAGCCTACAATGGAATGCAACCGCAAATGCTAAGCCGGTAAATACAAAATTTGTAGTGTAGTAAAGCGTATAAGCAAAACCTTCAATATAACCAAAAGAACCATAGATGATTAATCTTACTGCTTCATAAGGATTTTCTCCTGCAATAAATATAAACAAACCTGAAACAAGTAATGCTAAAGTTAGATTTACAAGTGGAACAATAAGATTTGAAACCCACCAAGGTATTTTAGATTTATCTACTGGTGCCATTACACAACTCCAGCCATTAATAAGCCTAACTCACGGTCAGTTACATTTTTATTATCTTTTTCACCAACTATCTTTCCGTCAAACATTACAGCAATTCTATCCGATAATGAAAGCACTTCATCTAATTCAACAGATACCAAAAGTATCGCTGCCCCTCTATCTCTCATGTCTATCAATCTTTGATGAATAAATTCAATTGCGCCAATGTCTACACCTCTTGTTGGCTGACCAACTAATAATACTTTTGGATTTTCATTTAGTTCTCTACTTAAAATTATCTTTTGTTGGTTCCCTCCAGAAAAATTGGATGTAATTAAATTTGGTGATTGAGGTCGTACATCATACTCTTCCATTATTTTCTTAGAATGAGAAATTATATCTCTATGATTTAGGACAGATGACTTTGAAAAGGGTTGCTGATCGTGGTAACCAAAAATTAGATTTTCATAAGCTTTAAAATCTGTAACTAGACCCATCCTCTGTCTATCTTCAGGAACATGAGCTAACCCTTTGTCTTTTAACTCTCTTGGATCTAAGAAATTTTGACTATCCGACACTTTTTTTCCTTCTAAATATATTTCTCCAGACTCAACCTTTCTTATACCAGAGAGTGCCTCTAATAATTCTGTTTGTCCATTTCCAGTAACACCCGCTAAGCCTAATATTTCTCCTGAACGAATTTCTAAATCAACATTCTTGACTCTTGTTACGTCAAGATCATCTTTAACTGTAAGATTCTTAACACTAAATAAAACCCCTCCTGCTTTTACTTCAGATTTATCAAGTCTTAGTAATACACTTCTTCCTACCATCATTTCAGCCAATTGTTCTTTATTTGTATTTTCTGTTTTGGTGTGACCCACCATTTCACCCTGTCGCATTACAGAAACTTCACTTGTTAAATCCATTATCTCAATTAATTTATGTGTAATTAGAACTATTGTTTTGCCTTCTTCTTTTAAAGATCGTAATATTTTGAAAAGTTCATCAACTTCTTGAGGTGTTAAAACGCCTGTTGGTTCATCTAGTATAAGAATCTCTGCGCCTCTATAAAGTGACTTTAAAATTTCGACTCTTTGACGGAAGCCAACTGATAAATCAGAAATTGTAGAGTTAAGATCTATATTTAATTTATATGTGTCACATAAATCTTTTAAATCTTTTTTTGCTTTTTCTAAATTTTTTCCAAATACGAGCTCACCTTCAAATCCTAGAATAATATTTTCTAAAACTGTAAAATTTTCTACCAACATAAAATGTTGGTGCACCATACCAATGCCATTGATAATTGAATCTTTTGGTGATCTAAGATTTATTTCTTTACCATTTACTTTTATTGTTCCTGAGTTAGCTTGATAGAGGCCAAAAACAATACTCATTAACGTTGACTTACCTGCACCGTTTTCTCCAATTATTCCATGGATTGTGCCTTTATTAATTGTAAGATTAATATTCTTGTTGGCATGAACGTGGCCAAAAGATTTATTTATATTAGTTAGTTCTAGGATAGGTGAGACCATAAAATTTTAAATCTTAGGTCTCACCAGATTATTTGTAAAGTAGTTTTACTCTTGCGACCAGTCAGCTACTTCCATAGAGCCACTTACAATATCTGCTGCTGCTGCTTGAACAGCTGCTTCCATTGCAGAAGTTACCATGCCGTCTTCAGTAGCATAACCAACCATACCTTCTGCTAAACCAAGAATGTGAATTCCTGACTCAAAAGTACCAGCATCTGTCTTTTGAGCTTGTTCAAAAATTGTTAAGTCCAAACGCTTTAACATAGAAGTAAGCATGTTACCTGGGTGCATCCAGTTTTGATTTGTATCAACGCCGATACCCATTATACCTGCATCAGCTGCTGCTTGAAGGACACCAATACCCGTTCCACCTGCTGCTTGATAAACAACATCTGCACCGCCATCGATTTGTGCTTTTGTTAATTCAGCACCTTTAGTTGGATTGTTCCATGCTTCTGGTGTTGTTCCAGTCATATTAGCTAAAACTGTGATGTTAGGATTAACATATTGAGCGCCTTGCTCATAGCCTCCTTGGAACTTTCTAATTAAAGGAATATCCATTCCTCCTACAAATCCAATTGTTCCACTTTCAGATGCCATAGCCGCAATCATACCAACTAGGAATGAACCTTCGTGTTCCTTATAACAAGCTTGATAAATGTTGCTAGCTGGGTCATCTACCCAACAAACATCAACTGCAACAAAGTTTGTATCCGGATAATCTGGAGCAACTGCTGCAACTGCATCTGCTTGCGCAAATCCCATTGCTACGATTAGTGATGCGCCTCTATCTGCTATCTTACGCATACCTTGTTCAATTTGAGTGTTATTTGAAGCTTCAAATTCAACCATGTCCCAACCAAGTTCATTTTGAACTCTTAATGCGCTTTCGTAAGCTAGTTCGTTAAATGATTTATCGAACTTTCCTCCAGAGTCATATACAACTCCAATTTTGTTTGCAAACGCACTTGAAGAGAAGACAAGAGCGAAAGAAACTGTAAAAATACTTAAAATTTTCTTCATACCAAAAATCCCCCTTAAATATGAATTATAGATATCTCATTGATAACATTTTATTGAAAAAAAAATGCATTAAAAAATGAGATAATGGACAAATAATAGGATTTTTTATGGATAACTTCAAGTACCCATATACCTATCGCCTGCGTCACCTAAGCCCGGTACAATAAACTTATTTTTATTCAACTTAACATCGATATTGCACGTAAATATATGAATACCTTTTTGGTTTTTTTGGATATTTTTAATACCTTCAGGAGCAGCAAGTAAGGACACCAAAAATATATCTTTAATATTCACACCCTTATTTTTTATTAGATTGATCGCTGCAATTGACGAATTACCTGTTGCTAACATAGGATCCAAGATTAAAACTTTTTTATTCTTAACCTTTGGAAGTTTAAATAAATATTCTACAGGTTCATAAGTTTGTTCGTCACGGTATAATCCTATATGGCCTTTTTCAGCTTCGGGTAAAAACTTTGCAAATCCCTCAAGTAATCCTAAACCAGCGCGAAGTATTGGTACTAAAATAATTGGTTGACTTAATGCTGTCCCACTCATTTTTTTTAGAGGAGTTGCAATAGTTTGTTTTTTAAAAGGAAGATATTGTAAAACATCAGAAGCTATCAAATAGCTTATTTCATTCATAGTTTGTCTAAAAACAGTATTTGATGTTTTTTTGTTTCGCAATATTGTTAATTTGTATTGAACGAATGGTGATTTAATTACTGTAATCATAAGAGATTACATATATAGAAATAGCACTAAGAGCAATGCGGTTATCAATTTATTTTTTAACATTAGTGTTTTTATCTAGTTGTACAACTGTTGAGGTTGGAAGAGAGGTTGTTAAGGTTGGTTCAGTTGTAAAAGATAAAGTTGAAAAATCTATTATAAAAAAAGAACCAGAAGTTATTGAAGATAAAACTATTGTTGAAGAACAGCAAATTATAACTGAAGAAAAAAAAGAAAAAGAAATTATAGTTAAAGAGCAACAAAAAATTGCTGAAATAAATTTTATAGGAAAACAACTCGCCGAAATAAAACAAAAATTAGGACGGCCAAATTTGACACGATCTGATGGCTCAGTGCATATGATGCGATATGATAGTAGTTCATGCAGATTATTTATCTTCTTCAATTTAAATTCAATTTTAAAAAGAGTAGAATATTTTGAATTTAGAAATTCTTCAGGTGAGCTTATAGATACAAAAGGGTCGATAGAAGAATGTTATAAAGAATACGACTTTACTAGCTAATTTCAACAAGCAGATCTTTAGTCTCTACATTATCACCAGATGCAACATTAATTGATTTGATTGTTCCACTTTTATCAGCGTTTATTGTGGTTTCCATTTTCATAGCTTCGATCACTAGTAACTTATCACCTTTAATCACCTTACTGCCTGATTGAACAAATATTTTAGCAACTTGGCCTGGCAAAGGAGATCCGACATGATCCAAATTATTATCATCTGCTTTAGCTCTTTGTGTTATATTTTTTGAAAATTCTTTATTTTCTATATCTATTGTTCTTGGTTGTCCGTTAATTTCAAAAAACACGGAGCACTTTCCGTTACTATTAACTTCACTTTTCGCTAAATATCGCAAGATAAGGTTTTTTCCTTTATCAATTTCTATCGTGTATTCTTTATCTTGTTGAGGACCATAAAAAAATAATTCTGTTGAAAGAATTGATGTATCACTAAACTCCTTAAAGTGATCAACATAATCTTTAAAAACTTTTGGATACATTAAGTAAGACGCTAGATGTGTTTGATTAATTTTCATCCCTATTTCATCTTCTAAATTTTTGGCTTCTTTATCTAAATCAACTGATTCTAAAATTTCCCCAGGTCTTTTTGTTAGAGGTTTAGTATCACCAAGAACTTTCTTTTGAAGTTCTTTCGGAAAGCCTCCATGTGGTATACCAATCTCCCCTTTAAAAAATTCAATGACTGAAGCAGGAAAAGAGATTTCTTTTTTTGGGTCTAACACATCTTCTTTGGATAAATCATTAGCGATCATATAGAGCGCCATATCACCTACAATTTTAGAAGAAGGTGTAACTTTAACAATATCACCAAAAAGTTGGTTTACCTCTGAATATTTATTAGCAACCATTCCCCACTTATCAGTTGTAATTCCCAATGATCTCGCTTGTTCTTTTAAATTTGTAAACTGACCACCAGGCATTTGGTGAAGATAAACATCAGAACTACCACCTTTGAAATCGGTTTCAAATGCATGATAATTTTGACGGACTTGTTCCCAATATAAAGACAGTGTTCTTATAGCCTCTTCATCAAGTTTAGGGTCTTGATGATTTTGTTTCATTATAGATACGATTGATCCAAGTGCAGGTTGTGATGTTAATCCACTCATCGAGTCAATTGCAAGATCCACGATATCTACCTTTTCTTCTATAGCAGCTAGGACTGAAGCAGATGAAGTACCAGATGTATCGTGAGTATGAAAATGAATTGGAAGATCAGTTGTTTGCTTGATTTCATTAACTAATTTTTTTATAGCATTAGGTTTTGCTAATCCCGCCATATCTTTAATAGCGATAATATGTGCTCCTGCTTTCTCTAAATCTTTAACAAGATCAATATAATATTTTAATGTATATTTTTTCTCATTTGGATCAGTTACATCATTTGTATAACAGATAGTACCTTCACAAATTTTATTTTGATTGCGGACTTCATCAATTGCAACACGCATATTATCAATCAGGTTTAATGAGTCAAAAACTCGGAATACATCAATTCCAGCTTGGGCTGATTGTTGAATGAAATGTTTAACAACATTATCTGGATAATTTTTATATCCAACAGCATTAGATCCTCTAAAGAGCATTTGTTTAAGAAGGTTAGACGCTCTTTTGTTTAATCTTGCTAATCTATCCCAAGGATCTTCTTTTAAAAAACGCATCGATGTATCAAACGTTGCACCTCCCCAACATTCTAATGAGAATAAGTTGCTTAGATTTTTACTATAATATTCAGCAATGTTAACAAGATCATCTGTTCTCATTCTTGTAGCAAGAAGCGATTGGTGTGCGTCACGCATCGTTGTGTCAGTAATTAGGGTATGGGGTGTTTCTTTTATTTTATTTGCAAATTTTTCTGGACCTAAAGTTTGTAAATCCTTTACATAATTATTTTTTTCACTTTTAATGCTTGATATAGGGACTTGAACTTCTACAGTCGAGTTATTACTGACTCTTCCAGATATATCATTGTGTCCATTTACAATTATATTTCCAAGATAAGATACAATTTTTGATGCTCGATCTTTTTGGGGATTATATGCATAGAGCTCTTTTTTAGTATCCACAAAATTGGTATTATAATTTCCTTCAAGGAAATCTTTATTGTTTATAAGAGACTCAAGAAATACTAAATTTGTTTTAACACCTCTAATTCTAAACTCTCGCAAAGCCCTATCCATTCTTTTAATACAGTCGTCTTGATGCTTTGCCCAAGTTGTTACTTTTACAAGTAAAGAATCATAATACGGTGTGATGATCGAACCTGAAGAAGCATTTGCTGCATCTAGCCTCACTCCAAAACCAGCGGCTGATCGGTAAGTCATTATCTTTCCATAATCGGGCATAAAATTATTAAGCGGATCTTCAGTAGTAACTCTACATTGAATAGCAAATCCATTTAGATGAATGTCTTCTTGTTTAGGAAGAGCTGGATGATTGCCAATTTTTTCACCTTCTGCAATTTTTATTTGAGCTTTTACAATATCAATACCAGTTACTTCCTCTGTTACTGTATGTTCAACTTGAATTCTTGGGTTAACTTCAATGAAATAAAATTCGCCTGATTTTTTATCAAACAAAAATTCAACAGTTCCTGCACCAAAGTATTTGACTTGTTTTGCAATTTTAATAGCAGCGTTACAAATTTCTTCTCGAGTTTTATTTTCAAGAAAATGTGCAGGTGCTCTTTCAATAATCTTTTGATGCCTTCTTTGAAGAGAACAATCTCTTTCAAAAAGATGTAAGATATTTCCATGTTTGTCACCTAAAATTTGAACTTCAATGTGCGCAGCATCTTCTAAAAATTTTTCTATAAATACTTCATCTTTTCCAAAAGCTTTAAGTGACTCACTTTGAGCAGTTGTAATTTGATCTATTAATTCTTTGCTTGATCTAACAACACGCATTCCTCGACCGCCACCACCCCAACTAGCTTTAACAATTACTGGGTAGCCAATTTTCTCAACTTCTTTTTCAACACTTTTTAAATTTTCTTTTGTTACAAGAACAGACGGAACGGTGCCTACCTTTGCTTCTTCCGCAACTTTTTTAGCTTCAGTTTTATTTCCAAATCTTTTTAGTATTTCTTTACTAGGCCCAATAAATGTTATGTCATTTTTTTCACACTGCTCTGCTAGTTCAGGACTTTCAGATAAAAAACCATAACCTGGATGGATAGCATCAACCTTTGCATCTTTAGCAATTTTAATAATCGAGTCTATATCCAAATATGCTTGAATTGGACCTTTACCTTCACCAACTAAATAACTTTCATCCGTTTTAAATCGGTGAATAGCAAAACGATCTTCTTTAGAATAAATAGCAGCTGTTTTAATACCAGACTCTTCAGCAGCTCTAAAAATTCGAATAGCAATTTCACTTCTGTTTGCTGCTAAAATTTTACCAATCTTTTTCATCAAGCCACCATTAAATAAGGATTATTACTTAATATTTTTTCGGAGATGCATCTATATGTTCCTTACTAAATTAGCAAGAGATCAAGGGAATTTAGCCATTTTTTAGGATTTGGAAGCAATTATAAATTGATAATAAACTGTAAATTATCGATTTAATATCTGTGCACATATGTCCCTTTATCAGAAAGGTTATTTTATATTAATGTCAAATTATGAATTCATTAAATGAAAATATAAGACCTTATCAAAGCTGTTCTAAATCAGTCTTCTTAATTTTAGGAATTATATTTATTAGTTGGATTTCATTATTCTCTATTTTTCTTATTGTACAAGGTGCATGGCCTGTATCTATATTTCTTGGACTTGAATATCTGATAATTTTTTATTTAATCCGTTTATATTTCAAAGAAAAAAATATTAAGGATGAAATTAACATTAATCAAAAAGAAATATCTATAAGAAAATATAAAGGTGATAAACTTTTACATTCATCTAAATATAATACTTATTGGTCCAAAGTTTTTTTTACAAAATTTAAAAACACTTCCAAGTTATCTATAAGAGAATCAGATAAAGAAACTGAAGTTGCAACTTTCTTGCATACTGATTTAAAGGAAAGTTTGTACTTAAGAATTAAAAGACAATTAAGTTATTATTAAAATAACAAATCATTCATATTGAAAAGACCTGTTTTCTTTTTAGAAATAAATATAGCTGCTTCGATGGCCCCATCTACAAAAATTGATCGATTATTAGCTTTATGAACTAAATCAATTCGATCATTAGTTCCCATAAAACTTACAGTATGTTCACCTGCAATTTCACCGCCTCTTGTAACAGAAAAGCCAATGTCACCTTTTTTTCTAGATGATAGTTTTTTTGTACGATCTAAAACTTTTGATTTATTTAATTTAGTTTTTCTTCCCTCAGCTGCATATTCACCCAGCGATAATGCAGTTCCGGAAGGAGCATCTTTTTTATGTTTATGATGAGTCTCAGCAATTTCAATATCATAATCAGTATCTTTTAGAGCTGATGCTGTTTGTTTTACTAAGTTAAATAGTAAGTTAACTCCCAAACTCATGTTAGAAGACATGAGTATAGGTATTTTTTTAGAATAACTTTTTACTTTCTTTTTTTGTGAATCCGTCATTCCGGTTGTGCCAATAACAACTGCTGTTTTATTTGCAGAGGCGATCTTAAGATTATCTAAAGTAGACTCAGGTGTTGTAAAATCAATGATGACATTTGAATCTTTGATTAACTGAGCTGCATTAGCTGTAACTAATTTCACAGAGTGTATACTTGAAACCTTGTTTAAAGGTTTGTTTATATCTTTATGTTTTTTGTGTTCAAAACCACCGACAAATTCTAAATTTTTATTTTGTAAAATTTGTTTCGATATTTCCTGACCCATTCGGCCAAGACAACCTGCAACTGCTATTTTAATTTTTGCCATAAAAACTTCTTATACTTTGGTGATTATAAGTTGAAAAGAAATTAAGTTAAATCTTCCCAAACTTCTTTTAATTTTGAGAAAAAACCTTGCGATTTTGGGCTATGTTTTTTTGATGTCCCACCTTCATTTTCAAACTCTCTCAAAATATCTTTTTGTTTGCTATTTAGATTGACTGGTATTTCAACGTTTGCTTGCACATACATATCACCTCTTCTACTTTGTCGAAGTATACTCATCCCTTTGCCGCGAAGTCTAAATTGTGTCTCAGATTGAGTTCCCGCTGGAATATTAAGTCTAGCTTTTTTTCCTTCTATAGTTGGTACTTCTATTTCACCACCTAAAATTGCAGTAGTGATTGAAATTGGGATTTCACAAAATATATTTTCCTCTTCTCTTTCAAAAAGTTTGTCCTTCTGCACCTCAACAAAAATGTACAGATCTCCATTTCCAGCACCTCTTTCACCTGGCTCTCCTTCGCCAGCTATACGAATTCTTGTACCTGTATCAACACCAGCTGGGATAGTAACAGAAATTGTTTTTTGCTTTTTTATATTCCCTGTTCCAGAACATTTAAGACATGGATTTTTTATACTTGAACCCTCTCCACCACATGTAGGGCATGGTCTTTCAATAGAAAAAAAGCCTTGTTGTGATCGAACTTTACCTGCGCCACCACAAGTAGAACAGGTACTTGGTCCAGATTTATCTGCACTTCCAGTTGCTGCACATGTATCACAACCAACATAAGTTGGAATTCTTATTTGTGGTTTTTTTCCAGTAAAAGCTTCGAATAGTGAAACGGACATATTATAACGAAGATCGCTTCCTCTTTGAGGTCCTCGTCTTCTTGATGATTGTCCTCCAAAACCCCCACCAAAGAACTCTTCAAAGATATCAGAAAAGCCACCTGCAAAATCTCCAAAGCCTTGAGCTCCACCCATTCCACCTTGTTTGAAAGCGTCATGTCCATATTGATCATAAGCTGATCTTTTTTCTGAATCTTTTAGAACTTCGTAAGCAGCAGATGCTTCTTTAAATTTTCTTTCAGCATTTTTGTCATCCTTGTTACGATCAGGATGATATTTCATGGCTTGTTTTCTATAAGCTTTTTTTATTTCATCTTCGCTGGCATTTCGTTGAACACCGAGTATTTCATAGAAATCTTTATCAGCCACATCTCCTCCTTATAAAAATTATGGAGCGTTAATCTTTTTTATCTTCGTCTACTTCTTCAAATTCTGCATCTACAACCTTTTCATCTTTTGTATTATCAGCTGATGGTTCAGCACCAGATGGATCAGCCTGAGGTGCAGCACCTTGAGGGTTTTGTTTATAAATTGCTTCACCCATTTTAAGAGATGACTGAACAAGTGCTTCAGTTTTTGATTTTATAGCTTCTAAATCCTCACCGTCTTTTACTTTCTTAAGCTCTTCAATATCTTCAGTGATTTTGTTTCTATCAGCTTCAGGAATTTTATCTCCGTGCTCTTTTAAGTTCTTTTCAGTTTCATTTATTAAGCTATCGGCATGGTTTCTAGTATCAACAGCTTCTCTTTTCTTTTTGTCAGCTTCAGCGTTTTCTTCTGCTTCTTTAACCATTTTTTCAATCTCTTCATCTGATAATCCCCCAGAAGCCTGGATCTTAATTTGTTGTTCTTTACCAGTTGATTTGTCTTTAGCTGAAACGTTTACAATACCATTTGCATCGATATCAAAAGTTACTTCAATTTGAGGCATTCCTCTTGCGGCAGGTGGAATACCCACTAGATCAAACTGACCTAGTAATTTGTTATCAGCAGCCATCTCTCTTTCACCTTGAAAAACTCTAATAGTTACTGCACTCTGATTATCTTCAGCTGTAGAAAATATCTGGCTCTTCTTAGTTGGGATAGTTGTGTTTTTATCAATAAGTTTTGTAAATACACCACCAAGTGTTTCAATACCAAGTGATAAAGGTGTAACGTCAAGTAATAGTACATCTTTGACATCACCTTGTAATACTCCTGCTTGAATTGCAGCACCAGATGCAACAACTTCATCTGGGTTAACACCTTTGTTAGGCTCTTTACCAAAGAAGTTTTTTACTATCTCCGTTACTTTAGGCATTCTTGTCATACCACCAACCAAGATAACATCATCAATTTCAGCAGCTTGTAATCCGGCATCTTTGAGTGCCATTTCGCAAGGCTTTAAACTTTGGTTTAAAAGTTCCCCTACAATAGCTTCAAGTTTTGCTCTCGATAATTTAATCGTTAAATGTTTAGGGCCAGATTGATCAGCTGTTATGAATGGTAAGTTAACTTCTGTTTCAGTTGAACTTGATAATTCTATTTTTGCTTTCTCAGCAGCCTCTTTCAAACGTTGAAGGGCAAGTTTATCTGAACGTAAATCAATACCATTATCTTTTTTGAATTCGTCAGCGAGATAATCAATAATTTTAAGATCAAAATCTTCACCACCAAGATGCGTATCTCCATTAGTTGATTTAACTTCAAAAACACCGTCGCCTATTTCTAAAATGGAAATATCAAATGTACCTCCACCAAGATCATAAACAGCAACAGTACCAGTTTTCTTTTTATCTAAACCATATGCTAACGCTGCAGCAGTAGGCTCGTTAATAATTCTTAAAACTTCTAGTCCAGCTATTTTTCCAGCATCTTTTGTTGCTTGTCTTTGTGCATCATTAAAATATGCAGGAACTGTTATAACTGCTTGTGTAACAGTATCTCCTAAATAAGACTCTGCTGTTTCTTTCATTTTTTGTAAAATAAATGCACTAATTTGACTTGGGCTATATTTATCTCCACGTGCTTCTACCCAAGCATCACCGTTATCACCTTTTACTATTTTATAAGGTACTAGTCCGCTGTCAGACTTAACAGCTTCATCCTCAAATGTTCTTCCGATTAATCTTTTTATGGCAAATAAAGTATTTTCAGAATTAGTTACTGCTTGTCTTTTAGCTGATTGTCCAACAAGTTTTTCTTTTGTGTCACTGAATGCTACCATTGACGGTGTTGTTCTTCCGCCTTCAGAATTTTCGATTACCTTTGCTTCCTTACCGTCCATTACTGCAACGCAGGAGTTTGTAGTACCTAAATCAATACCAATTACTTTTGCCATATTTTTTATCCTCTTTGCTTAATTATTTACCAATCAACATTGGCTACATTAGATATGGGAAAAAAGTTTTAAAATACAAGGATGTTCCAGATTAATATTAAAAAAAACAAGTAATTTAGGGTTTTTTATGACTTTTCTTTACTCTCATTTTCAGGATTGTCCTCTTCTTTTTCTTTTGTAGGTTCTCCTGTTTTAGCGACTGGTTTTTTGGAAACCCCAACCATCGCGGCTCTTAATAAACGATCGTGCATTGTATAGCCAGATTGGACTTCTTGCACTACTGTTCCTTCTTCAACATCATTATTTTCAATTTCCATCATTGCTTGATGAAAATTATGATCAAATTTTTGATTTAAAGATTCAATTTTTTTAACTCCGTGTTTTTCTAGAGTACTTTTGTATTCTTTAAGCACCATTTTTAAACCATCGATAAGATTTTTTATACTTTCTGGATGATTTTCATCTTCTGGTAAAGCATCTAATGCTCTTTCTAAATTATCTCCTGGCGATAGAATGTCTCTTGCTAAATTTATGCTACCAAACTTTATCGTTTCAACTTTTTCTCGTTCAAATCTTTTTCTAAGATTTTCCATTTCAGCGAGTAATCGGATTTTTTCTTCTTTAAGTGTTTCAATTTCCTTTTCTAAACTATCTTCTTCTGTATTTTCATCATCACTTGTCTCTTCTGTATCTGTGTTTTCTTGACCATCATTACTATCTTCTTCATTTTCAATATTCTCAGAATCAGGTTCTTTAATTTCTTCTTGTTGCTTATCTTCGTCTTTTTTTTCAACCATTAATCAATCACCTTTCCAATAATTTTTGATGTGTAATCAACAAGAGGAACTATTTTGGAGTAGTTTAGTCTTGTTGGCCCAACTACACCTATAGCTCCTATAATTTCTTGTTCATTATTTTTATATGGGGCCATTACCATAGAAAGACCAGAGTGTTTAAACAAAAAATTTTTAGATCCAATAAATATTTGAACCCCTTTCGCCTTTCCTGCCGTTTCTAATATATCTACAAAACTAGATTTTTTCTCAATTTCATCAAAAAGATTGCGAATTTGATCTAAATCTTTTGAAACTATTTCATCTTTTAATAAATTTGATTGGCCATGCAGAAAAATGTAAGGATTTTTACTATTAGGCTGAGTTTCAATAATACCTTGTTGAATTAATTTTGAAGAAATTGACTCTAGCTCATTTTGAGAATTTTTTATTTCTGTTTGTATTAATCTTTTAATTTGAGAAATGTTTTTATTACTAAAATTTGATGTTAGATAGTTTGAAGCCTGAATTAATAATGAACTATTATATTTTCCATTATCTTCAATGATACGATTTTCCACTTCTCCATTCTCATAAGCAAGAATAAGCATTAATTGACTATTATTCAGTCTTATAAATTCAACATGCTTTAAATTTTTTTGAAATTTTGGAGCTATAACTATACCTGCATAACTTGATAATCCTGAAATAGCTTTAGAGGCAACATCAAGAGCTTCTTCGTAAGACTTCCCTTTAGTTAAGCATTGTTGTTTAATATTTTCTTTATCAATCTTAGAAATTCTTCCAAATTCTAATAGCCCATCTACAAAAAACCTCATTCCCTTTTCTGTAGGCATCCTTCCAGCAGATCTATGTGGAGCATAAAGAAGTCCTTCTTTTTGAAGATTAGATAAAATTGAACGAATTGAAGATGAAGATAAGTGTAAGCCTCCCATTTTCATAATTGTTTCAGATCCAGCTGGGGATCCAGTTTTTAAATATGATTCAACTAATTTTTTAAATATTAATTTAGACCTATCATTAATTTGTGCGTATAAGTTATCAGACATAAAAATTTTATTTAAAAATAATATTTATCTACTATTATTAAATTTATATGAGAAAAGATAGATCCTTCAACAAAATGCGCGATATTTCGTTTGAGACAAACGTGAATATTCATGCCGATGGATCGTGTTTAGTTAAATTTGGAAATACTCACGTTTTATGTCTTGCTACTATTGATGAAAAAGTTCCACATTGGCTTAAAAATACTGGCAAAGGTTGGATAACAGCTGAATATGGGATGTTGCCCAGATCAACAAATACTCGCATGGATAGAGAGGCAGCTAAAGGTAAACAATCGGGGAGAACCCAAGAAATACAAAGACTTATTGGAAGAAGCTTAAGATCAGTAATTGATTTATCTAATCTTGGTGAAAGACAAATAAAAGTTGATTGTGATGTTCTTCAAGCTGATGGAGGAACAAGAACAGCTTCTATTAATGGTGGTTTTGTTGCTTTATACATAGCTATAGATAAAATTAAAAAAAATTATAATTTACAAAAACCAATTGTAAAAAATTTTATTGGAGCTATTTCTGCTGGAATAGTAGAAAATAAATCTTTGTTGGATTTAAATTATGAAGAAGATTCTAAAGCTGAGGTAGATGCAAACTTTGTAATTAGTGGTACAGGTGAAATAGCTGAAATTCAAGTAACAGGTGAAGAATTTTTCTTTACTGAAAGTCAATTTGGTGAATTATTTTCTTTGGCGAAAAATGGTATCGCAGAAATAATAAAAAAACAAAAAGAAATCTTAAATTAAATTGAATAAATTATTATTTTTTACAAATAATGAAAATAAAAAAAAAGAAGTAGAAAACCTTTTTAAAAATTTAAAATATAAAATTTTATCACCTAGTGACATGAGTTTAATTTTTGAACCTAATGAAATTGGAAAAAGTTTTATTGATAATGCTAAAATAAAATCATCTTATGGATTTAATAAATTTAATATACCGTGTTTTGCTGATGACTCAGGTATTTGTATAGAAGCCTTAAGCTGGAAACCAAATATTAATTCCAAAAATTTTTTAGGAAGTTTTAAAAATAAAAATGATTGCTTTAACTATATTTTAAAAAAAGTAAATAAAACAAAAAAAAATAAAGCTTACTTCATTACCTCAATATGTTTAACGTTAAATGAAAAACACCATATAATTTTTCAGGGAAGACTAAATGGAACCATATCTAATAAAGCTATGGGACAAAGAGGGTTTGGTTTTGATCCAATATTTAAACCATTTAAATTTTCAAAAACACTAGGAGAGATGGACAAAGAGGAGAAAAATAAAATTAGTCACAGATCAATAGCTATTAATAAGCTTATAAATTTTTTGACTAATTAATTTTTTCAGCTGCACCTTTATTTATTTTGAGAATATCTAAATCTCTTTCTATCATATTATCTTTAAAATAAAATTTACCGTCAACACCGTCAAATTTAATTTTAGAGTTGTTAAGAAGATTAATTAATTCGCTGTAAGATAAATTTTTTTCAAATACAAAATTTAAAAGACCAATTAGATCATAGGGGAGTGTAGATACTCTAAGTAAATTCTCATCATATAAGGTTGTATATTTATTAATTAAATCCTCCCTATTTATTATAGAAATACCTGGAAAAATTGCTCCTTGTAACGAAGGTTCAAAGAAGAAATTTTGGTCATCAATAACGCCCGTACTTATAAATTGCACAACATTTGGATCGATATCATAGTAAGTTAAAAGAGGTGCTACCTGTAAAAGATTTAAGCCATAATCAGCTAATAGAATATGTGTAAAATCATAATCACTAGTGGTTTTGAATTTTTTTAATTTGTTTAATCTTTTTTTTGATGTTTCATCTTTTTTTGTTGATAATATTTTTTTTTGTCTTTCAAGTTCATATTTTCTGAGTTCGTACTTACCAAGTTCTTTAATTGCATCTCTCACATTTGATAAATCATTTTTATAAGACGATCTGTTTATTAACACTGAGTCACTTTTATCTATAACATTATCTATGATCGAGTTAATTAAATAACCGTAATTGTTTTCTGGATAAAGTAAGGCAACTTTAGAATTTTTTTCTAAATATTTAAATAATTCTTCCAATTCATTTTTAGGAAAAAAGTTTATTAAATAAATACAATTTCTTGCAAGGTTGGTATCTGAAGAAAATGAAAAGAAAATAATTTGTTTATGACAAAAATTTTCTACAACACTGGTGTCTTGAGAAGATATCGGCCCTATATATATTTTACCCTCTTCATTGTTTTCTTTTAAAATTTTTTTAAGTTCTTCGTTATTATCATAAGATTTTATATCAAAATTAACAAATTCTAAGTTTTTGTCATATACTCCTAATTCCAAAATATTAGTCAATTGATCAGCAAAATAATCGTTTTTATTTTTTGATAATAGGACGGTAATATTATTACTAAGTTCAGATTTTTTATTTACAATTTTGTTTTCAAAAAGAACATTATTATCAACGGTCTTATTTTCTATTAATATATTTTTTTGAACATTTTGGTTTTCATCTGAGGTTTTTTGAGATTGAGTAGTTTTATTTACTGGAGAACATGAAGTTAAAAATATAATATGAAAAAACATAATCAAAAATATGACTGAGCTTTTCATTGTATCTACACCAATCGGAAACTTAAAAGACATTTCTCAAAGAGCAATAGAAACAATAAAAGAGTCCGATGTAGTTATTTGCGAAAACCCTCAACATTCTCTTAAACTACTAAATAAATTAGGCATTAAAAAGAAATTAATTTCATTACATGATTATAACGAGAAAGGAGTTATTTCAAAGGTGTCCAAAGAGTTTTTGAATAAGAAAATCGCACTTATTTCAGATGCTGGTTCACCATTAATTTCAGATCCAGGTTTTAAGTTTTTACAATATTCCATAAGTAATAATTTTAAAATATCTTCAGTTCCTGGAGCAACGGCTTTAATTCCTGGACTACAATTATCAGGCATCCCTATAAACAGATTTAATTTTTTGGGATTTTTTCCAAAGAATACTAGTGATATGAAAGAGTTTATTAATGAAATTAAAACGTCTGAAACAACAACAGTCTTTTACGTTTCAAGTCATAAAGTTAAGAAATGCTTAGAATTTATAGAAGAGGAAATGGAGGATAGATTAATTAGTATTGCAAAAGAACTTACAAAAATAAATGAGAGAGTGATTAGAGGTACAGTAATTGAAATAAAAAATCAATTATTGAAGAATAAAGCAAGTTTAAAAGGTGAGTTTGTTATAGTAGTTGAGGGTACAAGCCAAAAAAAATTAAGTACTATTAATAATATTGAATTATACAATGAGGAGATAAAGAAATTGTTGTCAAAATTTTCTTTGACCGACGTCGTTGGAATAGTACATAAATTAACAGGAATAACGAAGAACAAAATTTATAAATGGGCTCTAAAATTAAAAAAATCTTAAGTTTTATAACTGGATTATTCTTAATGATATTTTTTTCATTTATATATTCTTGCTCACCCTCTGGAATTCTAGCAACAGGTGGAGGTACTGCTATGGTTGTCGCTGAAGGTGATCGTTCACTTGGTACTGTTGTTGATGACGCAACTATTAAGGTAAACATCTCAGCCAAATTTTTAGATGCAGGCAATAATCTATTTATTAATATAAACACTACCGTTCTAGAAGGTAGGGTTTTACTTACTGGACTAGTTAACAATCAGGAAGAAAGGATAGAGGCTGTCAGACTGGTATGGGAAGTTGAGGGAATTACTGAAATAATAAATGAAATTGAGATTGGTAATAGAGAAAGTATTAAAGACTATGCTAATGATCTATGGATAAATACTCAGGCTAAGGGTTTAGCTGCCAAAACAATAGGCTTGAGATCTGTCGGATATAATTTTGAAACAATAAAAGGTAAAATATATGTTGCTGGAATTACTAGCAAACCGGACCAATTAGAAGAACTTGTAAACGCTTTGAAGACAATTAAGGGTGTTAAAGAAATTATAAATTACGTAATAATAAAAGAATAATTATCTTAAAGCACCAATTTTTTCACCTGCAAGAATATGAATATGAAAATGAGGAACCTCTTGTCCTCCATCTAATCCAGAATTAGAAATTATTCGATATCCTGATTTTCTCACATTAAGTTTATCAATAACTAAATTTACATTTGTAAAAAATGAGGATACTGTTTTCTCTTCAGCTTTATTTATGAAATCTGAAAAATCAATACAGTCTAATTTAGGAATTCCCAATACATGAATTCTTGCCTGCGGATTAATATCATTAAAAAAAAGGGATATTTCATCTTCAAAAAATTTGTCACAGGGAATTTCGTTTCTAAGTATTTTAGCAAAAATATTATTTTTATCGTACATTTATTTTCTTTTTTCAAGCTCCTTATAGAGTTCAGAGATGGTAATTTTTTTTGACTTTAGTAGTACTAAAAAATGATAGATGACATCAGCAGCTTCCTCAACTGTTCTTTTTTTAGAACCTTTTAAAAAATCTACGACAAGTTCATTTGCTTCTTCTCCAAATTTTTGAGCTATCTTTTTAGGTCCTAAGCTCAATAACTTATTTGTATATGAATTTTTTGTTTTATTTTTAACTCTTTTATCAATAACACTAAATAATTCATCAATGTTCATTAAAATCTCTATATTCTAATTTCGATATTTTTCTTTAATAAATATTCTTTTACCTCTTTAATACTGATTTCATTAAAATGAAAGACTGATGCTGCTAGTAATGCGTTTGCATTGCCCTTTGCAACACCTTCATAGAAATGATTTAAATTACCAACACCACCACTGGCGATTAAAGGGATTTCTAGGAATTCTGAAACTTTTTTTAATAATTCAATATCAAAGCCAGATTTTGTTCCATCTTTATCCATAGATGTTAGTAATATTTCACCAGCACCTAATTTTTGAACATGTTCAATCCAATTAAGTGCTAATAGATCAGTCTTTTTTGTTCCTCCATGGGAAAAAACATACCAATCATTATTTATTTTTTTTGCATCTACTGCAATTACAATGCATTGATTACCAAAATATTCAGATGATTTTTTGACAATATCTGGCTCATTGATTGCAGCTGAGTTTATTGAAACCTTATCAGCGCCTGCTTTTAGCAATGATTGAATATTTTCAACAGATGAAATACCCCCTCCTACTGTTAACGGAATAAAAACTTCATTTGCAGTTTTTCTTACTACGTTAACCATTGTATCACGTTGTTCAATAGAGGCACTTATATCTAGGAAGCATATTTCATCTGCTCCGTTTTCGGAATAATGTTTAGCCTGTTCAACAGGATCGCCAGCATCAATTAAGTCTATAAAATTAATACCCTTTACAACTCTTCCATCTTTGACATCCAGACATGGAATTATTCTAACTTTTACCATACGATTTAATTATATTTTGTGCTTTATTTAAATCAATATTACCAACATAAAAAGATTTACCTGCTACAACTCCTTCAAGTTCATTTGAATTAATTTCAATCAATTTTATCAAATCATTATAGTTAGTAAGACCCCCTGCCATTATCACATTTTTTTCATAGTTTTGTGTATTTTTAATCATTGAAAGAATATTTTGTAAGAAGCTTATGTTTATACCATTTAGCATTCCGTCGTTTTCTATATCGGTAACAATATAACCTTTGATATTAGAAGTTTTATAAAACTCTAATATGTCTTTAATTCCTAAATTTGATTCTTTTTTCCACCCCTTAATCATTATACTGTTTCCTTTTACATCAAGAGAAATATAAATTCTTTTTTTGTATTGTTTGGAAATTTGTTTAACTATGTCAGGGTGACTTACTGCCATCGAGCCTAAAATCAAATTATTTATGCCTAAATCAAAATATTTTTTTATATCAAGTTCTGACCTAATACCACCACCTAATTGAATTGGTATTGAGATTGATTGTCTAATTTTTTTTATAGTTTGTAAGTTTATATCTACTCTACCAAATGCAGCGTCTAAATCTACTATATGGATTTTTTTACATCCAGAGTTTTGAAAAAAAATTGCTTGCTCCACTGCATTAGTGTTAAAAATCTCACTAGACTCATCTACACCCTTAGACAGCCTAACACACTTATTATCCTTTAAATCAATCGCAGGGATAATTTGCACTACAAATTTTTATAGAAATAAATTCCTTTTATAAAACTTCCGTTTATAAAAGCATAATACGGGTTTTCTCCCCAGGTCTTATAACCTTTATTTGAGAACAATTGAATTGCAGCGTCTTGAGTTTCTCTTACTGACATTTGGATGGATTTTATATTTTCTTCCTTTGCCTTATCTTCTGAGAAATCAATCATTGACTTTGCTAACCCATAACCCCTAGCCCAAGGCGCAACAAAGTGTCGTTTTATTTGAGCTATATTTTTTCTGGACTCTATATTTGGAGCTTCGTAAGATAATTGCAAGGTCCCTGCTATAACTCCGTTTAGCCTACCAACAATTAAATTATTTAATTTATCAGATACGATCTTTTTCCAATATTGGTTTAAAATTTCTCTAGTAGGAACTCTTAACCACCCAAATCCTCCACCAGCGTTAATTGCTTGTTCGGTAATATTACAGAGATCAGCAAGGTCTACTTCAGACAATTGATATATTGTTTCGGTTGATATGTTTATTTTTTCTTTAAGTTGTGTAGACATATGTTTTAACTTATAAAGTTTTTAATTAAGTTTAATCCTTGGGAGGAACTTTTTTCAGGATGAAACTGAACGCCGTATATATTTTCTTTCCCAACAATTGAAGTAAAATTTATTCCATACTGAGTTTCTGCCAAAATATTTTCCCTATCTTGGCATTCAAAATAGTAAGAATGTACAAAATAGTAGTCTGCCGCTTTACTTAAAAGACTGTTACTCTGTTTCGGCTTAACAGAATTCCAACCCATGTGTGGCATTTTTAAATTTTTTTTTGGAAGCGGCCTAATAAACCCTTTTATCCAACCAAGACCCTTGTGCAAACCGTTCTCTTCACTTGCTTCTGCAAGCATTTGCATACCTACACATATGCCTAAAAATGGTTTTTTCTTTACTAATGCAAAGTCATAGAGCTCTTCGATCATACCAGGTGTATTTTGTAATCCAGACATGCAAGTAGAAAATGCCCCTTGTCCTGGTAGGACTACATGCGTTGAATTTTTAATATCATTTACATTTTTAGATATTATTACATTTGCCTGTATGTTGTTATCTTTTGAAATCTTAATAAATGATTTTTGAGCAGATAAAACATTGCCTGAACCATAATCAACTATGGTAATGTTTTTCATTAAAACTATAAAGTTCCTTTTGATGAGGGTATTTGATCTTTTCTTCTTTGATCAAATTCTATAGCAATTCTGAAACTTTTAGCAAATGCTTTGAAACATGACTCAATGATGTGATGATTGTTTTTCCCATAAATATTTTCAATATGCAAGTTACATTTTGATTCATTAGTAAATGCTTTAAAAAACTCTAAGAAAAGTTCAGTATCCATTTCTCCAATTTTTTTTAACCCCAAATCAACTTTCCAAACTAATTCTGGCCTACCACTAAAATCAATAACACATCTAGATAAACAATCATCCATTGGAATATAAAAAAACCCATATCTATTTATACCTTTTTTATCGGCCAATGCATTTGTTGTTGAAAGAGCAATAGCGTATGCTGTATCTTCGACGCTGTGATGTAAGTCAACATTAGTGTCACCAACTGTTTTTAAATCCATATCAACTAAGCTGTGATGAACAAAAAGTTCAAGCATATGATCAAAAAAACCAATGCCTGTTGAAATATTAGCTTTTCCAGATCCATCCAAGTTGATGGTGCACGAAATCTTTGTTTCTTTTGTATTTCTTTCAATTGAAGCTTTTCGCATTTTTGCCTAATATCAGTGAAATCTAATTTATTCTAGGTAAATTACTTGATAAAAATAATTAAATAGCCATCTTATTATTTAATGAAAAAAAATATTATTAAATCAACCACAATTGTAGGTATTAGGAAAGACAATTTGGTTGTTATAGCTGGAGATGGTCAAGCCAGTCTGGGTAACACAGTCATGAAATCAAATGTAAAAAAAATCAGAAGACTCGGCGCTGATGATTCAGTTATTTCTGGATTTGCAGGGTCTACAGCTGATGCATTTGCTTTATTCGAAAGATTAGAGGGAAAGTTAGATCAATATAAGAATCAACTTAAACGAGCTTGTGTTGAATTAGCTAAAGATTGGAGAACTGATAGATATTTAAGAAGATTAGAGGCAATGATGATAGTCGCTGACAAAGAAGTAAGTTTGCTTTTATCTGGTACCGGAGATGTTATTGAATCAGATGATGGAATTCTTGCAATAGGCTCTGGTGGACCATACGCAAATAGTGCAGCAAAAGCTTTGATGAAAAATACAGAAATGGATGCAAAAGAAATTGCTTTAGAATCTCTAAATATAGCTGCTGATGTTTGTATATACACAAATCATAATATTATTTCGGAAACTATAGAGCTTTAAAAATGGAATCTAGTTTCAGCCCAAGAGAAATTGTTTCTGAATTAGATAAATTTATTATTGGTCAAAATAGTGCAAAGAAAGCTGTTGCTGTTGCATTAAGAAATAGGTGGAGAAGAAAACAACTTGATGATTCTTTAAAAGAAGAAATTGTACCAAAGAATATTTTAATGGTTGGCCCTACTGGTTGCGGAAAGACCGAAATATCTAGAAGACTCGCTAAGCTAGCAAATGCTCCTTTTATAAAGGTTGAAGCGACAAAATTTACTGAGGTTGGTTATGTTGGAAGAGACGTAGAACAAATTATAAGAGATTTAGTTGAAATAAGTATTACAAAAACAAAAATACAAATGGGTCAAGAAGTGAAAGCAAAAGCAGAAAAAAATGCTGAGGAAAGGATTTTAGATGTTTTGGTTTCAAAGAGTTCAACACCTGCAACACGTGATAATTTTAGAAAGAAACTAAGATCGGGTGAATTGAATGATAACGAAGTGGAAATTCCAGTATCATCAAACCCTAATTTCAGTCTACCTACTATGGATATACCTGGAATGCCGGGCTCTCAAATGGGAATGATTAATTTAGGAGATATTTTTGGTAAAGGAGTTGGTGGTCAAAAGAAAATGAAAAAAATGAGTATTAAAGATTCTCATGCATATTTGCTAAATGAAGAAACTGATAAGCTTTTAGACAAGGATAAAATCAACTCAAGAGCTCTAGAAGATGTTGAGCAAAATGGTATTGTCTTTATAGATGAGATAGATAAGATTACTTCTAGAGCAGAAAGAAGTGGTGCAGATGTATCTCGTGAAGGTGTGCAAAGAGATTTATTGCCCCTCATTGAAGGAACTTCAGTAACAACTAAGTATGGAGTGGTAAAAACGGATTATGTTTTATTTATTGCCTCAGGTGCTTTTCACCTATCGAAACCATCAGATATGCTTCCTGAACTTCAAGGTAGATTACCTATAAGAGTTGAGCTTGATAGTCTTAGTAAAAAAGATTTCAAACTTATTCTTACTGAAACACAAAATAGTCTAATTAAGCAGTATCAAGGACTTCTAGGAACTGAGAAGGTTGATTTAAAATTTGAAGAAAGTGGAATTGATACTATTGCCTCACTCTCTACAGAGATAAACCAAAACGTAGAAAACATAGGGGCAAGAAGACTGCATACTGTGATGGAAAAGTTGCTCGAAGAAATTAGTTATACCGCATCAGACATAGGCCCCACAGAAATAATAATTAATAAAGAATATGTTGAAAATAGCCTAGGAGAACTTATTAAAAGTCAGGACTTATCTAAGTTTATATTGTAAAGCTCATTTAATTTTTTAATAGTTGTGAAATGAGTTTTTTTAATAGCATCAAACTTGAATTACTTATTTTTGTATTAATTACACTAAGTATTTTTGTTTCGTTTAGTTCAGACCTTTGGTTTTATAATTATTTTATAAGCTTAGATGAGAAGGTGAATGGTGTTTTTCTCAAAGAGTTTTTTAAAGAAATAACAAGACTTGGAAGCTCATCATGGTATTTTATTATTACATTCATGGGGTTTGTTATCTTTTACATGGGTAAAAGACTTCAAATTATAAAATATAAAACAATACACGATCTTTCTAATTTTTTCATTACTTCTTTTTTTTATGTTTTGATAGTTGGTATAATTACGCAAATCATAAAACATATTGTAGGAAGGCCTAGGCCAAATCATACTAACTTCGAAGATGTTTTTGATTTTCAATTTTTTACTTTGGAATCAAATTTTCATTCTTTCCCATCTGGACACTCTTCTACAATATTCATAGTTTGCTTTGTTTTAGTTTCTGTTTTTCCAAAATTAAAATATTTTTTTTATTTTCTAGCATCGATTATTGCTTTCAGCCGTGTTGTTTTAGGAGCACATTTTTTTACAGATATTGTTACTGGTGCAATTTTAGCTTTAATTTTATTCAAGATTTTAAACAAGTTAATAGAAAAAAATTTTAATAAATACAGATTGTCAAATTTAATTCCCAAAAAAAATTCTGAGATTATTTATTATATTCTGATTTTGTTTTTTTGTTGTATCTTTGTAACTATGGGCCCATCCTTAGATTTGTATGTATCAGGACTATTTTATTTTGGTAAGTCACAATTTGCGTTACAAAGTTTTGATTTAGTTTCAATATTATTTCGTGATATTTTGTTACCCTTAATACTCATTTATATTTTAATTTTACCTATTGTTGGGAGATTTATTAAAATCGAAAAAATCTTTTTTAATTATAAATTTTCTCTTAGAGAAATATTTTTATTATGGGGTTGTCAAATTATAAGTGTTTTAATATTTGTAAATCTTGTACTAAAAAATATTTGGGGTAGAGGAAGGCCCAACGATGTAATTGAATTAGGGGGTAAGGAAATATTTTCCCCGTGGTATGAGATTAGTAATGCCTGTGAAACTAATTGTTCTTTTGTTTCTGGTGATGCTTCTGTTGGGTTTTCAATTATAATTCTATACTTAGTTACAAAAAAAAAATTTTTTCTATATACAAGTGTTATTGCTGGTTTAGTACTAGGTTTAATTAGAATAATGGCTGGTGGTCATTTTTTAAGTGATGTTTTTTTTGCTGGCTTTTTTGTTGTAACTTTAAATATAATTTTATTTGAATTGTATAAAAAATACTATGCTAAATAAAATTCTATTGCCATCATTTCTTGTTTTACTTTTATTAAAAATAGGTGCCTTAAATTTTACTTCTTTTAATTTGTTTGGTGATGAGGCACAGTATTGGCTATGGTCTAAAAATATTGACTTTGGTTATTTTTCAAAACCACCTTTTTTACCTTGGGCAATAAGAATTTATACAGAAATATTAGGCAGTAGTTTTGTTTCATTAAAACTTCTTCCATCTATTGTTTACTTATTGGTTGCTTGGGGTGTTTATAATCTTTTATTTAACTCTGGACTAAATAAAAAAGATTCATTGGCAGGCTGTTTAATTTTTTTATTTATACCGGCTGTTTCTTTTTCATCTTTCATAATTAGCACAGATATCTTTTTATTATTATTTTGGACTCTTTCACTCAATGAATTAATTAAGATCAGCAGTGAACAAAGTTTGAAAAATTTTATATTATTAGGTATATTTCTGGGATTAGGTTTTTTATCAAAATACGCAGCTATATATTTTGTAATTTGTTTATTTGTTTTAATTTTATTTGATAAAAGATTTAGAATAATTTTTTTTGAAAATTTATTAGGTTTTAGTCTTACTTTTTTGTGTGTATTCATAATTATCGTACCAAATATTATTTGGAACTTCAATAATGACTGGATAACACTTCAGCATACTTCAGATAATGCAAATTTTGCAAATATTGAAATAAATCTCATTAGGGGTTTACAATTTTTATTAATTCAAATTTTAATGTTAGGACCATTTATAGTTTTGGGAGGGTTGTTTGGATTTGGTAAATGGAACTATATCCAAAAAATTTTTCTAATATTTTCTATGCCTATAATTTTAATTGTTTTAGTAGAAGCTGTTATTGTCAGAGCTAATGCAAATTGGGCTGCTCCAGCTTTAATTTCCTTGTTTTCACTTTTGTATATTAAAATTAATAATTCTTTTTTAAAGATTGCTAATTTCGTATTTAATTTTACTTTCTGTCTTGTTCTTTTTGTTATGATTGGAATGAGTTATCCCTCTAAAATTTTTGACCGAATAAGTGGTATAAATGATTATGCTCTTAAAATTTACAGCAATTCTTCAAACAGTGTCCTGAAAAATATAGTAGTTTCAGATCGGCTTTTATTTTCTAGCCTTAATTTTGAATTAAGAGATAGGGGTATTAATTTCTATATGCCGCATAAAGAAGGGGATGAAATCACAAACCATTTTAAAATAGTATCTCCTCTTAGTAAAAATATAAATGAAAACTTTACTTTGATTGGAAGTCCTTCAGATATAAATTATTTAGAGAATGAATATAAAATGCTGAAAATACATTCACCTGATCAAAAATTTACAAAAAGAAAACTTGATGTTTACGAGGTTGTGTTTGAATAAATTTCTAGTATTTTTTATTATATTTGTAGTTAATACATCTCATGCAAATAATTTTAGTGCGGAATATAATGTTAGCACAGCAGGAATTAAAATTGGTAATTTTAGTTGGTCATTAAATATTAATGATAATATTTATCAAACAGAAATAAATTTAAAAAATTCTGGTATTTTTTCACCCTTATATAAATTTGAAGGAAGCTACCTTTCAACTGGGGTTATTGAAAACAATATATTTAAGACCAAGAATTATAAACAGTTTTGGAAAACTAAGAAGAAAACAAAAGTGGTTAAAATGTCATTTGATGATTATTTAATTGAATTAAAACAAGAACCCATAGAAGAAGAAACAGCTAGAGTAAGCCTGGAAGACTTATATTTATATTTTGACCCAATCACCTCTTTTATAAATATTTTAAATGGAGAAAATGAGGCCAAGACAATTGATGGGAGAAGAATATATATATTTAAAAAAAATGAAGGTGAAGATGGAAATATAATTTTAAAAATTAAAGATTATGAAAATATTTGGGCTGATCATAAAAGAAATGATTTAAAAAAAATTGAATTTGTTGTTGAAGATGGTTTTCTTCCATATGAGATTCTTATTCATTTTAAAGAAAGAGTGTTTAGGTTAGAAAAAATCTAAATTTTTTTTTTTCTTAAATACACAAAAAGAGCTCCGTCACCCCCGTGTTCAAAACCTGCATCTTGATATGTTAAGATATATTTCTTAAGATTATCTTCGTTTATCCAGTTTACTATTGAGTTTTTAATTTTTCCATAGAAAAGCTTGGGGCTTGTGTCTTGATCATTTTCAATTTTTTTATGAATGCCCTTTCCTGTAATTATAAGCAGACATCTTTTATTCTTGTTATAGTTTTTTTTCACCTCGCTTATAAATTTTTCATGTGCTTCAACTAAACCGTACCCATGAAGATCAATTCTTCTATCTATACTAATTTTTCCTCGTTTAAGTTCCTTGTTAACTTCACCAAATGATAGTTTAAATTCTGAGCTGCTAACTTTGTTTTCAGTTATTGTTTGTTTACTGGTATTCATAGCGTTGATTTTTTTATCTAATTTTATATTTTTTTTATTAGTTTTTTTCGTTTTAACTATTGAGACATCTTTTTTAAAAGGCTTTACACCCTTCATTTTCTTTAAAAAAAAATCTTCTTCCATTATCTTTTTGTGTAGTATTTAATTAAATTATTTACTCTTTCAGGTGTTTGCAAATACCACAAGCTGTCTATCATCTCTAATGATGCCATGAATTTTTGTTTCTTATTTAAAAAATAAAGCATTTTTTTAAATTTAGAGACACCTTTTGCTCCCAGCTGAAAAAGCATTTCTATTAATAATTCTTTCTCTGAGATTGTGTGGTCTTTTTTAAAAAATTTTTTTTTGTATTGTTTGTGTGCTATTTTAAAATCTAATTCAAACAATTCTTCAAAATGTTTTTTTTTAAATTTTTTAATGTAATATTTATTTTCTTTTTCTGTAATGAGATGTCCATAGCCAATAGTATAAAACCCTAATTGATCTTGATAAGGCTTATCGGAATAACCTTCGTTTTTTTTAATTCGATCTTTTAGTTTTTTAAAGGACAAATATTACGTTTGGGTTAATATCCATATAGGACTAGAGGAATTCACTTCTTTTTCAAAAGTCCATGTGTCTTTGTTTTTGATAATTTTTCCCTCATCTTCATTTATCATTTGTTCACTAATAAAATTAATAGATATTGAGATAATGTTATTTTCAACTTTTGCATCTTCAATACTATCTATAACCAATGAATAAAATTGGGAGGTTGGGTCATTTTCGTTTTGATCAATTGCTTTTTCAAAAGCTGAATAAACATCATTAGAAACAAGTCCTTTCAATGTCTTTTTGTCTCCATTGTTGAAAGATGTAATAATAATTTCAAAAGCTTTTTTAGCCCCTTCTAAAAATTCCTTATGATTAAAATGGTTAACATTTTTATATACATTTTCTAATTTAAGTTGATTTTCGAGTAACGAAGGTATTTCGGTTGTTGGTTGTTTATTCTCTTTAATTGTGGTTTTTTGTTCTGGAGCTTGTTTTTGGAAACCTGTTCTTTTGCCCAAAACACTTCTTAAACGATATATTATAAATCCAGCGATTGCTGCAAATATTAGTATATCAAAAAATTGTAGATCACCATAAAGCATATAAATTTATATAATTACTTTTTTAAATATTGATAGTTAAATTTATTCCAAATTGGGTTTTTAATCTTTTTTAACATTTCTTTATGTTTTGAGAATTCCTCATCTGACACATAAATTTCTTTGGTTTTTTCGTTATTTATATTTGTGAAATTGGTGTTATAGTTATTATCTTCAAATGTCTCCAGTTTCATTGAAAATTGCTTGCCACCTTTTAATTCTAAGTATACCGATGCCAATAATTGAGAGTCAAGCAAGGCGCCATGGAATGACCTATCAGACAAGTCTATACTAAACCGCCTGCAGAGATAATCTAAATTTGCTATTCTTGTGTTTAAAACTTTCCTAGCTAATGAAACAGTATCTATAACAGGGTTTGTTAAAGGTGGTATTCCAATTAAAGATAGTTCATTATTAATAAAACCTAAATCAAATTGTGAATTATGGATTATAAGTGTATCTTTTTTAATAAAATCTAACAATTTTTTATAAGATTGTTTGAAAGTTTTTTGTTTATCCAAGAATTCATTAGATAAGCCTACAATCTTTTTTGCATCAGAACTTATATCTTTATCAGGTTTACAATAAAACTGTAGGGTGTTTCCTGTTGGTACGTGGTTTTTTAGCTCAACACAACCAACCTCAATTATTCTATCTCCAGACTTAAAACTTAGCCCGGTGGTTTCTGTATCTAAAACAACTTCTCTCATTTTACTAATATGTCTAATATGTTATTTATATTTATAATATATTTTTTCAGTGATTGGTTATTGAAAATTATTATATTAGAGTGCTCTTTTCTTTGCCTGTCGGTAGTTTGGTGTTTAATAATATTGTTGAAGGTTTTTTTGGTCATAAGTTTTGATTTTTTTAATCTTAAAAATCTGTTTTTTCTTGTAGATATAACCGAAACTACAAAATCAAATTCTTTTTGTAGATTGTTTTCAATTAATAGCGGTATATCAAAAAAAATTATTTTTTGTTTTGTCTCTTTTTTTATAAATTGGATTCTTTTTTTTCTTATTATTTGAAATATATATTTTTCTAGATTGGTTTTAATTTCTTTATTAGAAAAAATAGTCTCTGCAATAACTTTTTTATTTATTTTTTTATTTTGAATTGAGCTGCTTAATCCAATTTTTACTAAGTGGTTGATAAAATTTTTATTAGGTTTTTGGTATAATTTAGCCACTTCAACATCAGAGTCTTGTAATTTAAGTTTTCTTTTAATAACTTGATTTGAAAAAGTGGATTTCCCTGATCCAATTCCTCCAGTTATTGCAACCAAAAGTGTCATTTTATTTTTTTGTCTAAGATTTTAATAAGTTTTGTGTCTACTGAAGGACTAAAACCAAACCACAATTTAAAACATGGTATAGCCTGATGTAATAACATCGATATACCATAGATTTTTTTATTTTTTGGAAACATTTTTAAAAATTCAGTTTCTTTTGGACTATAAACTATATCACTTAGTAGAACATTTTTGTCTACTAGGTGTTTTTTTGATTTTTTTATTAAGTTTTTTGGTGTTGTGTTAATTATTAAACCCGCAGACCCCAAGTGTCTATCTAAGGTTTTTAGGCTTTTAGTATATTTTAATTTTTTTAAAAAATTGATTTTTCTTCTTGTTCTGTTGAAAATGGTTATTTTTTTGAAGCCTTTAATCCTTAGAACATAATGAATGGCTTGAGCTGCACCTCCGTATCCGACAAGAAGGATTGTTTTGTTTTTAATGTTGATGTTTTTAGGTAGAGAATTAAAATAACCCAACCAGTCAGTATTGATGCCCTTAATTTTTTTTCCTATTAATATACAGTTTACAGCATTTATTTTTTTTGAGTGTTTATCAAGAATGTCTGTGTGTTTTATTATCTGTTTTTTGTATGGTATTGTTATGTTTAAACCTTTGGTTTCTTTGTTTTTGATAACCTTTGTAATTTCTTTTGTAAAATTTTTATTTTTTATTTCAATATATCCATAACTTGCTTTAATTTTATACTTTTTAAACCAATAGTTGAAAATCGTTGGAGACAAACTTGTGGAAACTGAATTACCGACAACAAAGTAATTATTCATTTTATTTTAGATATATAGTTTAATAATTTAAACAGTGGCAGCCCTAATACATTAAAATAATCACCTTTAATATTTTCAATTACATTTGGTCCCAAGGCTTCAATTTGATAACACCCAACTGAATTAAGGATTTGTTTTCCAGTTTTTTTTAGATATTTTTCAATCTGTAGCGGTTTTAATTTTCTTATTTTTACAGATGTGGTTTCTGAGGTTTGCCAAACTTTTTTACCATTTTTACAAATTGTAAGCCCTGAAACTATTTTGTGTGTTTTACCAGATAGTTTTATTATTTTACTTTGAGCCTCATACATATTTTTAGCTTTGTCAAACACCTTATTGTCTAAATATATTAAGGTGTCACACCCAATAACATAATGTTTAAAATAATTTTTTTTAATACTTATGCTTTTAGCTTTTTCATAAGATAGTGTTTTAGCGATATTAGTTGGCTTTAATTTTCCCTTAATGCTTTTTTTTATAAGCTCTTCATTACACAGTGGTCTTACTTGTTTAAATTTAAGTCCACAGTTTTGCAAAATTAACTTCCTAGACTTGCTGGAACTTGCTAGAATATATGTGTTGTTAGTAAGCATGTTTATAATGTATCTACTTATTAACATAATTAAAATAAAATTAAATTATCGTTAAAAGTGTTTTTTTTTATTTTTATATTATCAACAGTTTAATACTTATAAAAAAATTATCCACTTTGATTTTTAATAGTTTTTATCCCAAAGACTCAACAACTTATCAGTCTTTATTTTAAAATTTAATTTATTGTAAAATATAAACAATTTAGTATTATTAAAATAATACACAATTTGAATTCATTTTTTTTAAGATGTTAATAAAAAATTAATTAATTCTTAAGAAAAAAAAATTATTGTAATAACTACATCCAACAACAACTAAAAATATATATAAATAATAATATTATTATTGTTTTGACATTAATATTTTTTTTTTGTAAAAAATATTTTCATTTCTAATACAATTTCAACAATATGAATTTACAAGAATTAAAGAATAAAAATCCAGAAGAACTATTAAAACAAGCTGATAAACTTGGAATTGAAAACCCATCATCGCTTAGAAAACAAGATTTAATGTTTGCTATTTTAAAAACAATAGCTGATGAAGGTACACCAATCACAGGCTTGGGAGTAATAGAGATAATGCAAGATGGATTTGGTTTTTTACGATCTTCAGAATCTAACTATCTTCCAGGTCCTGATGATATTTATGTATCTCCATCCCAAATAAAAAAATTCAGTATTAGGACAGGCGATAGTGTTGAGGGTGAAATAAGATCACCAAAACAAGGTGAAAGATATTTTGCTATAATTAAAATAAATAAAATAAATGGACAGGATACTGACCAAGTAAAAAATAGGGTAAATTTTGAGGACTTAACTCCTTTATATCCAGATTCAAGATTTAGACTTGAACAAGAAAAACCAATGCCAGATTTAACTGAAAGAATTATTGATATAATTGCACCACTTGGTAAAGGACAAAGACAGTTGATTGTTGCTCAACCTTTTACTGGTAAAACAATAATCATGCAAAAAATAGCAAATGCTATAACCGCTAATAGCCCCGATACAAAACTAATAGTTCTTTTGATAGATGAAAGACCAGAAGAAGTAACTGACATGCAAAGATCTTTGACTAAAGGAGAAGTAATTAGTTCTACTTTTGATGAACCTGCCTCAAGACACGTTCAAGTAGCTGAAATGGTTATAGAAAAAGCTAAAAGATTGGTTGAATATAAACATGATGTTGTAATACTTCTTGATTCAATCACAAGGCTTGGAAGGGCATACAATACGGTTGTTCCTTCAAGTGGAAAGGTATTAACAGGAGGTGTTGACGCTAATGCTTTACAAAGACCTAAAAGATTTTTTGGAGCTGCTAGAAACGTAGAAAAAGGCGGATCTTTAACTATTATAGCAACAGCTTTAATTGATACTGGAAGTAGAATGGATGAAGTAATTTTTGAAGAATTTAAAGGAACTGGTAATAGTGAAATGGTTTTAGATAGAAAACTAAGTCAAAAAAGAACATATCCAGCATTTGATATTGGTAAATCTGGAACAAGAAAAGAAGAATTATTACTTGATAAAGATGAACTTGGTAAAATATTTATTTTAAGAAAAATACTGGCTCCAATGGGAAGTACAGAAGCTATGGAGTTCTTGTTAGATAAAATGAAAAATACAAAAACAAACAACGATTTCTTCCAAAGTATGGGAACTAAATAAATATAAATTTTTTATAATTTTTCTTATTTACTTAATATCATCTTGGGTTTAATTCCCAAAAAATGAAACCTTTTAAAGAGACAATTTTTGCTCTTGCTACGCAAAGAGGTAAATCAGGTATAGCCGTCTTTAGAGTTTCAGGAAATAACTCTCATAAACTTATAAAATCAATATCGTCTAAAAAAAAATTTAAAACAAACTTCGCTACATTAAATAATTTATTAGATGGAAAGAGTATTATAGATCAAACGCTAACAACTTTTTTTAAATCACCTAAAAGTTATACAGGAGAAAATATGGTAGAAATATCATGTCACGGAAGCATCTCAGTAATTAATAAAATAACCAAAACCCTATTAAAAAAACAAATCAGACTTGCCGAACCAGGAGAGTTTACCAAAAGAGCTCTAATGAATGATAAACTTAGCGTTTTAGAGGCCGAAACAATTAATGATTTAGTTAATGCAGAAACGGAAAACCAAAGAAAGACAGCCATTGGTAATTTAAGTGGAAATTTAGATAAACTAGTCAATGAAATATCAAATAAACAAAAAAAACTTCTAGCGGATATAGAGGCCATAATTGATTTTGCTGATGAAGACCTTCCCAAAAAAATATATAAAAGTATAAAAGAACAAAATAAGAACATATATAAACAAATTGAAAACATTATCAAAAAATCATCTCTGTCTAGACAAATACATAACGGTTTTACAATAACTATTATTGGAAAACCAAATACAGGAAAATCCTCTTTTATAAATTATATTAATAATAAAGAGGTATCTATAGTTACCAATATACCAGGAACAACAACAGATTTAGTAAGCTCCACAATAGACATACAGGGAGATAAATACACATTCATTGATACAGCAGGAATAAGAAAATATAAAAATTTAATTGAAAAAATAGGTATTGAAAGATCATTAGAGAGTGCAAAAAAGTCTGATTTAAATATAGTTTTTCTTAAAAATAATGAAAAGAAAAACTACAGTAAGATTAAATCAAAAATATTTGTTAAATCAAAATATGATACCAATAAAAAGAAATTTAGCGGGGTACAAAGCATTTCATCAGTATCTGGTTATGGAATTGAAAATCTTATTAAAACTATTTCTTCAAAACTAAAGAAAAAACCAATTTTTGGACCGGTTTTTTCACGTGAAAGACACCTGGAAAGCCTAAACAAGTCACTTGTATTGCTTAAAAGTCTGGATTTAAAAGAAATAGATATTGCTGCAGAAAATGTTAGAAGGTCAATTATGTATATTGATGGAATTAATCAAAAATTTGATATTGAGAAAATTTTAGATATAATATTTAGTGATTTTTGTATTGGTAAGTAATTTCACGTGAAAAAAGACATGGACAATAAATTTGATGTAATTGTAATAGGTGGAGGTCATGCAGGTGTGGAAGCAGCATGCTCATCTGCAAGAACTGGATCAAAAACAGCCTTAATTACCCATAAAATTGAAAAAATAGGAGAAATGTCTTGCAATCCTGCAATTGGAGGTCTTGGAAAAGGACATCTTGTAAAGGAAATAGACGCTTTAGATGGAATTATGGCTAAAGCCACAGACAGATCCTGTATACAATTTAGAATGTTAAACTCCAGCAGAGGTGCTGCTGTAAGGGGGCCTAGAGCTCAAACAGACCGAAATTTATATAAAAGTGCCATAAACAAGCTTGTAAAAGAGCAAAAAAACCTTCAAACAGTCGAAGGCTCGGTTGAAGACTTAATTGTTTCAAAAAATCAGGTAATGGGAGTTGTTTTAGGTAATAGCAAAAAGATATTTTCAAAATCTGTAGTTTTAACTACAGGAACTTTCTTACGAGGGTTAATAAGAATAGGTTCTGAGAAACAAGAAGCGGGAAGAGTTGGAGATAAGCCCTCAATTAAGCTAGCAAAAAGGCTTAAAGATTTAAAGTTTTCAATAGGTAGATTGAAGACAGGAACACCCCCAAGATTACTTAAAAAAACTATAAATTTCAATAACTTAGACGAACAACAACCAGACAAGAAGCTCACTCCATTTTCTTTTATTAACAGAGATATCCACATTCCTCAAATATCTTGTTTTATTACCCATACCAATAAAAATACTCATAAAATTATCGCCCAGAACCTTAATCTATCACCAATGTATTCAGGTGAAATACAGTCGATGGGGGCTAGGTATTGCCCGTCTATTGAAGATAAGATTCATAAATTTAAAAGTAAATCATCTCACCAGATCTTTTTGGAACCAGAAGGATTAGATAGTGATTTAATTTATCCAAACGGAATATCATCCTCTCTTCCAACTGAAATTCAAGAGCAGTTTGTTAAGACTATTAAGGGTCTAGAGAATGTTACAATTACACAACCCGCTTATGCTATTGAATACGATTTTGTTGATCCTCAAGAATTAACACACTCGCTTGAAACAAAAAAAATAAAAAATTTATTTTTTGCAGGACAGATAAATGGAACAACTGGATACGAAGAAGCGGCTGCACAAGGTATAATGGCTGGGATAAATGCATCTCTGAAAACCACGTCCGACAAAGAATTTATAATACCCAGGTCTTCAGGATATATAGGTGTTTTGATAGATGATTTAGTCACAAAAGGAACTAAAGAACCATATAGAATGTTTACTTCTAGGTCTGAATATAGATTGTTACTTAGAGCCGATAATGCTGACTTAAGACTTACACCTCTCGGAATTGAGATAGGCTGTGTTGATGTAGATAGGCAAAGAGTGTTTGAAAAAAAATCCATAAGAATAAAAGAAGGCTTTACATTTGTTAAAAGTCATAAATTCTCGCCAGACGCACTTCTAAAAAAAGGGATAAAAATAAATAAAGATGGAAAGAAAAGAAATATCATTGATCTCTTATCTTTTTCTAATATTACAACCCCAAAGCTCAAAAAAATTGTTCCAGAATTAAATGATTTAGAAGATGATGTAATTGAACAAATAGAAATTGAAGCTAGATATGCAGGATATCTTAATAGACAAAGAATGGATATACAAGATTTCGAAAAAGAAGAAAATTTAAAAATTCCTAAATCAACCAACTATAAATTAGTTGGTAGCTTGTCTAATGAGATAGTTGAAAAATTATCAAAAATTAAACCACCAACTCTTGGTGCAGCCTCAAGAATATCAGGTGTAACCCCTGCAGCAACTATAGCCCTGCTTAGATACATTAAAAAAAATAAAAATAAAAAAGCAGCATAATTTGGATAAAAACTCTGTAATAAAAAAATATAATCTCTGCAGTAAGCAAATAGATTTAATAGATAACTACATTTTAAAGTTAAAAAAAAACAACCAAATACACAATTTAGTGGGGCCTTCCACAATTGATATTGCATGGGATCGACATGTTAATGATTCATTGCAGTTATCTGAGTTCATGTTGAAAAAAAACGCATCAATAATTGATTTTGGTACTGGTGCAGGTTTGCCAGGGGTGATCTTATATATTTTTGGATTTACAAATATATTATTGATTGACTCTAAAATGAAAAAAATAAACTTTATTAAAGAATTCGCACACGAACAGAAATTAGAAATAAAAACTATTTGCACAAGGGTTGAGAAAATCAAAAATCAAAAATTTGACTTTATTATCTGTCGAGCTTTTGCTCCACTAATAAAACTATTAGATTATTCACGTTTTTTTACAAAAAAAAATACATCACTACTTTTTCTTAAAGGAAGAAATGTTAAAAAAGAAATTGAAGATGCAAAAAAATCCTTTAACTTTGATTATAACCTATACTCCAGTAAAAGTGAAGGTGATGGTTTTGTATTAAAAATAAGTAAATATAAAAAATTGTGAAAAAAATTATTTCAATTTCAAATCAAAAAGGTGGGGTTGGTAAAACCACAACTACTATAAATCTTGCTACCTCTTTAGCTGCAGTAAAGAAAAATGTTTTAATTGTTGATGCTGACCCGCAAGGTAATGCAAGCACTGGACTAGGTCTTAACTATAATTCAAGAAAACCAACTATTTATGAAATGATTCACGAAAAGAAACTTTTGGTTGAAGGAATTAAAGAAACACTAATTCCCGGTCTTAAAATAATTGGAGCAAACACAGATCTAGCTGCTGCTGAGGTTGAGTTGACAAATTTTGAAAAAAGAGAGTTTATATTTAAATCTATATTTTCTGAAATTAATGATTTTGATTTTATTTTTATTGATTGCCCACCTGCACTCGGACTTCTAACAATCAACTCATTAGTTGCGTCTGATACTACACTTATTCCTCTTCAATCAGAGTTTTTTGCCCTTGAGGGCCTTTCAGCTTTAATGAACACAATTAAACTAATACAACAAAATTATAATAAAGATTTAAAAATTGAGGGAATATTACTTACAATGCTAGACAAAAGAAATTCATTAAGCTCACTTGTAGAGAAAGACGTAAGGCAACATTTCGGAAATCAAGTATACAAAACCACAATTCCAAGAAATATTAAAATATCTGAAGCACCAAGCCATGGAAAACCAGCCTTGCTATATGATACACATGCTGCAGGATCTTTAGCTTATATTGAGCTTGCAAAAGAACTCATTTTAAATCAAAATAAAAATTATGAATAAAGAAAATAAACTTGGCATGGGTCTAGGAGCTCTCCTCTCTTCAAGTTCAAACAATAACACAAGTAACAATGGAGTACAAAAAATTAATATTTCACAAATCGTTCCTAACCCATCACAACCTAGAAAAAACTTTAAGGATAGTGAGCTCAAGGAACTTTCAAATTCAATTAAAAGCCAAGGCTTAATCCAACCAATTATAGTCAAACCAGTTAGAAACGAACAATATCAAATTATTGCAGGAGAGAGAAGGTGGAGAGCTTGTCAATTAAACGGTTTCCATGAAGTTGATTGTGTTGTTAAGAGTTTAGATGACACTAATGTCTTAGAAGCTGCATTAATAGAAAATATTCAAAGAGAAGACCTAAATGTAATTGAAGAAGCAAATGCATACAAAGGTTTAATTGAACTTAAAAAAATCAATAATGAAAATTTAGCTAAAATTATTGGCAAGAGTTCCAGCCATGTTTCAAATATCTTAAGACTATTAGATCTTGATAAAAAAATACAAGACATGGTTATAAATGGAGAACTCTCGATGGGACACGCTCGCGCATTAATAGGCGTGCCTAATGCCTATGAAAAAGCAAAAGAAATAGTGCAAAAAAATCTTTCTGTAAGAGAAGTGGAAAAAATAACTTCAAAGTTCAAAAAAACAAAAAAAACAATTAGTACTAAAGACCCCAATATAATTGATTTAGAAAAAGAGTTATCTGACAAAATTGGACTTAAGACCTCAATCCAGTTTAATGAAAATGGCTCTTCTGGTTCTCTGACTCTGTTTTATAGTGATCTTAATCAACTAGATGATATTATGAGGCGCCTAAAGAAGTGATTATTTTCTTATAATTTAAAATAAACCTTAAACCCAAGACAATAGATAAGTTTCCATTTTTTCTAATTATATTTTCAGTTTTAAAAAGTAGATCTAACAACATCTTTTTTTTATTTAAGGTCATTTTATTATATATTTTTATCAAAAAACCTTTTTCTTTAAATAGATATTTTGGAATACTTTTTTCAAAATCATTAACATTATCACTACCTAAAATTATATGAGAAAAATGTTTGAATGTAAAATACAAGTTGTTAACTTCAATATTATTTGTGATATGTAAGTTGTACTTACTTATTATTACATCATTCTTATTTAGAATTTCAAAGTAAATTTTTTCAGAAACTGTATCCTCCCTAGAAATAATTTTATTTAATATAGAAAGGTTGATTTTTTCTCCCTTAAAATATTTAATTTTATCTAACTCGTTTTCTAACAGCATATACTTGTTATCTAGCTTATCCAATAATTTCCAAAACACCTCTTGATCTAATTTAACATCGTTAATTCGCATAAAGTTATTTATCAACCTCATTTTCAATTCTTTTGAAAGTTCATAACAATCAATTAAAAAACTATCTTTTCTTTCTAAAAACTTTTTTTTAATTAATTTTATTTTAGGATTATTTTCTTGAAAAAAAATAAATATATCTTCTTTTAAACTCAAATTTTCAACTGAGTCTCCATCTAACCCTTTTAAATCATTGACAACATAACATTTGTTCTTTGAAAAAAGACCGATATCACTAGTAACAGATGAAATTGATTTAATATTTTCGACGCCTAAAGAATATTTACTAGTCAGCGACTTAATCAATAGGCTCTTTATTTTTTCCATGAGCGTTATTTCATTTCCTGAAATAAAATAAAATTTTTTATCTAATTCAATTTCCCTATTTAGTATTATATCAACAGGATTAATTTTCATCTAAACAGGTGGCTAAGCTAACATTTTCGATATTATTTATAAATTTTTCAAAACTACTAACTACAGACAATTCATATAGCTTTTTTAAAGATTGATCAGAGCCAAAATTATACCCTGATGATTTTGGTTCAAATGTAAATCTTGAAATAACATTTTCTTGGTAAACTCTACAATTTTCTTTTTTATTAAATAAATCATAGGTAAATACCAATTTATAATCTAACTTTTCAATTGCTTGATTAGTCTGTACTGATCTTTTAGTTTTTTCTTCAACTATGTTAATGTTTAAGTCATAATGATGATCAATCACCCCTCCTAAATAAACAGATGAATACTTATATAGTGAGGAAATATCCTCACCTGTAAAAAAAACCTCTGTTTTGTTATATAGCGGATTTTGAATTCCAGAATTATTTTTATAAACAAACTCTATTTGGCCACAAGAGAATAAAAACGAAACCACTAATAAAATAATAATTTTTTTCATCATTTGATTACAAAGTTAATAATCTTATTTGGAACAAAAATTTCTTTTAGAATAATCTTACCTGTAAGATATTTTTTTATTTTGTCGTTGTTTTTTGCTATTTTGATTAACTCTTTTTTTTCTTTTTCACCATGTATTTCAATAACACTTCTTATTTTTCCATTAATTTGTACTGCTATTTTTATATCTAATTTAAAATCAGTGTTTTTTACTTTTGGCCACTTTTGATTTATACACAGCTCTTCGGTATCTAGATTACACCAAATTTCTTCACTTAGATGTGGTAAAAAAGGCTGAAGAATCAAACAGAGTTTTTTTAATAACATCCCAAATGCGTTTTTATTTATTTTGCTATTAGATGTTAAGTTATTAAGTAAATTTACATATTCATAAATTTTTGCAACACTTTTATTAAATTGGAAATTCTCAATATATGTAGATACGTCGTTTATTTTTTGATCAAAGTCGTTAAAATATAGGTCGCTACTATTTAATACATGCTGATAATTATTATATTTATTCAATAGGTCCCATATTTTATTTATAAATTTGTGCGATGAACTTATACCAACCTCAGTCCATTCTAAATCTCTATCTGGCGGGCTGTCAGATAACATGAACCATCTGGCTGTATCTGCACCATAAAGATTGATAATATCATTAGGGTCAACAACATTTTTTTTGGACTTACTCATTTTTTCAATTTTACCTACACTAACTTCATTATTATTTTTATCAAAATATTTTCCATCAATAAATTCAACTTGATTAGGTTCAATCCATTCATTTTCAATATTCTTATAAGTCTTGTGAGTAACCATGCCTTGTGTAAAAAGTCCTTTAAATGGTTCGTTAAGTTTAAAATATCCTAGATCTCGAAGAGCTTTTGTAAAAAACCTCGAATATAGTAAATGTAGAATTGCGTGCTCAATACCACCAATATATTGATCAACCGGCAACCAATAATTTATATCTTCTTCTTCGAAATGGTTTTCAGATCTAGCGTTGCAATATCGAAAATAGTACCAAGAAGACTCAAAAAAAGTATCAAAAGTATCAGTTTCTCTGACAGCATCCATACCTGTTTCTTCACATTTTGTTTTTTTCCAATGATCAATGTTTTCAAGGGTGCTTGAAGTTTCAGTAAAACTATCAATTTTTGGAAGCTCAATTGGTAAACTATCTTCCCCAACTGTTTTAACTGTCCCATCATTTCTATAAATAATTGGTATAGGGCACCCCCAAAAACGCTGCCTAGAAATTCCCCAATCACGTAATTTATAATTTACTTTTTTTGAACCTATACTATTTTTTTCTAATATTTTTATAATTTCTTTTTTCGCTTCTTGAGTCGTGAGTCCATTTAATACGGATGAGTTGATAACTTCACCTTCATCAGTAAATGCAATATTTTTAACCTCTATATTATCATTACCTCCAATTGGCTTCACAACCGGTATGATTTCTAATTTATATTCATTAGCAAAATCCAAATCTCTTTGATCATGAGCAGGACAACCAAATATAGCGCCTAAACCATATTCTTTTAAAACAAAGTTTGCTATAAATACTGGAAGTTTTTTATTTTTAATAAAAGGATGTTTTACAAATATATTGGTATTATATCCTCTTTTATCCTTTTCTACATTAAGTGTTTTACATTCATCTATAAAGCTTTTTACCAAGTCATCTTGTGTAGAAAGTTGCAAAGATAATTCGTGGTCAACTGATAATGCAATAAATGTAGCACCATAAATTGTATCAGGTCTTGTTGTAAAAACCTTTATTTTTTTTGCATCATTAACTATTTCAAAATCTATTTCTGCACCTATTGATTTACCAATCCAATTAGATTGCATAACCTTTACTTTATTTGGCCAGCCATCTAATTTATCAAGGTCTTTAAGTAATTCTTCTGAATATTTACTAATTTTCAAAAACCATTGAGATAGCTTCTTTTTTTCAACTACCGCCCCAGAGCGCCAACCTTTTCCATCTATTACTTGCTCATTGGCTAATACAGTTTTATCAACTGGATCCCAATTAACCTCTGCTTCTTTCTTATAGGCCAATCCTGCATTAAACATATCAATAAAAAATTTTTGTTCATGCTTATAGTATTTAGGATGACAAGTTGCGATTTCCCTTGTCCAATCTAAAGACAATCCCATTTGTAGCAACTGATTTTTCATTGTTTTAATATTTTTGTATGTCCAATCCTCAGGATGCTTTTTTTCTGTCATAGCAGCATTCTCTGCAGGTAAACCAAATGCATCCCAGCCCATTGGGTGTAGTACATTAAAACCCTTCATTCTTTTATATCTAGCAACTACATCACCTAAGGTGTAATTTCTAACATGGCCCATATGTATTTTGCCCGAAGGATATGGAAACATTTCTAAAACATAATATTTTTCTCTATTGCTATCTTTTTTAGTTAAAAAAATATTTCTATCAGACCATATTTTTTGCCATTTTTTTTCAACTATTTTATGATTGTATCTTGAAGACACGATTTAACTAGATTCTAGTTTAAGTTTTTTTGCCTTGTTTAAAATAGCATTTTCAAGTTTAATATTGCTGTCATCATTGATATCTTTATTTACCCATCTATTGTTTTGATAATTCTGACAAAACGATGCTACTCTTAAATTTTGAGTTTTCAGCTCTTTTCCAGAGATAAAAATATTTAATTTACACCTTTCATCTGGATTATTAGTTGAAGAATACCAATCAGTTATAATGGTACCACCTATAGGATCAGCTGAACTAAGAGGCATAAAACTTAAGGTATCTAAAGCTCCTTGCCAAAGATACACATTGATTGACATCCCAATTGAACCAACAACAGTATTTGTTTCTGTATCTTGGTTTATCAAACCGCTCATAGATATCCCTTTTTTTCCAAACAAACCTCCACCCGTTTGCAGACGTGTTTCTGCATCTCGCATGGCTAATTCTTTATTTAAAGCCGGGTTAACATTAGTTCCAGACCTCTCAATGATTTGACCAGTAGTCTGAGCCTTGGACCAAAGCTCTTCCATTTCTTCTTCACTTTTACCACTATTACAAGAGGTTATAAAAATAAGTGATCCAATCACGATTAAAAGTTTAATTAGAAACATCAATAGGTAATTATTGTATCAAAACTCAAAAGTAAAACATAAAAAAACGGCACTATAAAAATAGTGCCGTTTTGTTAGATAAAAAATTTATCTGATTAGAATGACATGTTCGCACCAATGTACCATGCTGATCCATCAGTTGAAGCAGCACCTTCATCTTCTGCGTCAATGTTAGTGTAGCCAAGAATAGCTGTAACACCTGATGCAACTGCGTAAGAAATACTTGCAGATGTTGAATCTTCAGCATCCTCAGTAGTACCAGCTGTACCAATAGTTGTACTATCTTTTGAAGTACCGCTCTTAGCACCAACATTAAATGTTAGGTCACCAGAAACATACTTAATACCAACACCAACGAATTCACCGTCAGATTGAGTAGTATTTGTAACTTCAATACTGTCACCATCAGCAAAACCTACTGCAACAGTTAAGTCACCAGTTACTGCACTAATACCAAAGTGAATACCACCTTCATCAGAAGTCATCTGATCTCCAGTTTTAGCACCTTCAGTAGCTGAATAACCAGCACCAATTGTTACCGCAGTGTCACCTAAGTCAGTTACATAAGTTGCACCAACACCAATGTGTCCGTCGATACCGTAAGTAGCACCAGATGCAGTGTCGTCATCAGTTGAAGCTGAGAAAGACATTGTTAGACCATCTACCAAGAAATCAGCAGCTGTATGGTATTCAACACCATATACCGTTGAAGCTGTCGCAAAGTCTAAACCAGTTGGCGCGTTGTTAGTAGTTGCTGTTGTAATACCTTCAGCACCAGCAGAACCTGGAATTGAAATATCATGTGATCCAGATGCGTTACCAGCATTTAATAGATCTAATTTTGATCCATCAGTGAAAGCAAGCGTGAAACCAGCATCACCATCACTTCCAGTAGCAGTACTAGACTCGTTAGCTAACATAAAGCTAGATGAAATTGTCATACCACCATCAGTAGTTTCAGATAATGAAACAGTGAAGTTGTTATCGTTAATTTGAGCTCTTGAATCAGATCCACTGTTAGGTGATTGAAAGTGAAGCCCAGTTTGGTGGTTACCACTCATAGTTGCTGTTACAGCTTCAGCTACTGAAGCAGCACCAAGCGTAGATACTAGGGCAGTTCCCATTAATAGTTCTTTTTTCATAATTACTCCTTTTGAGTTAATTTGAGTTAATGAATATTCATTAAATACAAGCAACTAACTTGTATTAATGTGGTATTTATAAAAAATTTGAAAAATTTCCAAAAAAAGCTTAAAAATAAATGAATTATATTTAACTTTGTTGTTTTTATACAACAATATGCCAATGTTTGATACAATTAAGTATAGAGAAATTCAGGAAATTTTAGAAAAAAACACTAAAAACTGCCAAATAATAGCTATTTCAAAAAACCATCCTCAAGAAAGTGTATTAGAAGCACTTGATTCTGGAGTAAGAATATTTGGTGAAAACAGGGTCATTGAAGCTAAGAATAAGTTTACAGACTTAAGAAAAACATATCACAATATTGAATTACATTTAACAGGTCCTTTACAGTCGAATAAAGCAAAGCTAGCAATTGATACTTTTGATGTTTTTCACACTATTGATAGAGAGAAAATTGTAAAAGAATTTTCAAAATATAAAGACAGAATTCAAGAAAAAAAAATGTTTATTCAAGTAAACACAGGACAAGAACAGACAAAAAGTGGAATTCATCCCAAACAATTAGACGAATTTGTGAAATTCTGTAAATTTGATAATTCTTTAAATATTCGTGGTCTAATGTGCATACCCCCAATTAACGAAAACCCAAAAACCCATTTTAATTTGTTACAAAACTTAGCGAAAAGAAATAATCTTACTGAACTAAGCATTGGTATGAGTAATGATTATCTAGATGCCTTAGATTTTAACCCTTCTTATATAAGATTAGGAACAATACTTTTTGGAAAAAGAAATTGAAACAAATAATTAATTTATATACCGATATTAAAAATTTTAGTTTTTTAAAAAAAATTTTAAACAACGTACAATTAATACAAAAAAGTATTAACGATTTATCACAATCATCTTTAATTGATGAAGGCGGTATAATATTGGTAAACGATTTTAGTTCAAAAATAAAGAATATTAAATATTTATCTAACAACTATTTATTAATCACCAACGATAAAAAAAATGACTATTTGAAAGAAAATATCGTTGTTCTTCAAGCGCCTATATCACCTCAAATCATTAAAAGCAGCGTTGAAAATTTTTTATTAAATTATGTTTTTAAATATTACGATATTAATATCTATCATCACAATTTATTGAATACAAAAACTAATATAACCTGTACTTTGACTGATATAGAGAGGAAAATTCTTATATACATATTTCAAAATATTAAATGTAGTAAGGGGGATATAAAAAAGAATGTTCTGAATTTAAAAAAAAATGTTCAAACAAACTCTGTTGAAAGCCATTTAACCAGGATTAGAAAAAAATTTGAAGAAATAAAAAGTACATACATTATTAAATCTAAAAATGATGAAATAAGTATCAAAATTAATTGATTAAGCTTGGATTTATCAGCTTAAAAAATTTTTCATCAAATGATTCATTATACTTATGGTTGTAAAACGATAAGCTCAAAAGGAAATTATCACCAAGAATGTCAATTTTTCTTAGAATAAATGGATTGTTTTCAAAAATAATTTTTATTTCATATTCTATTGCTTCATTAATAACTGTTTTTTCTAAAACTATATTGTCTGTATTTTCAATAACATTAGAATTTAAAAAAAAATTATTATTATTAAATACATCATCAATAAACCACGCTGAAGTTTTGCGGGGATCAAAAAATTCATCTTCTTCAAGATCATAATTGTAATACATTGCTTTATCTTCATCTAAAATAATTAAAATCTTAGATGGCTTTGTGTATTCCACTCTTATTCGTTTTGAACCTATGTAAATTACTCCCTCACTTAACGAGTTATCGTCACTTTGAATAAATGACGCTGAAAAAAATTTTAGATCGTTAAAATATTTTACACTTTTATTTATTATGATTTCATCTGCTAAACTTATATTGTTAAAAAAAAAAATTAGAAAAATAATTTTTATTATTTTACTCCCTTTTAAGAACATGTCTTTTACCTGCGTTATTAGCTTCAGAAATTATACCATCTTCTTCCATTTTTTCTATAATTCTTGCTGCTCTGTTATAGCCTATTTGAAGATATCTTTGTATGTAGCTTGTAGAAACTTTTTGTTGCTTAACTATAATTTCAACAGCCTTAGAATATAACTCATCAGTGTTATTAGAAATTAAATCATTGTCATAATTTGTATCTATATTTTCTTCATTTAAAGAAATTTCATTTTTATGATCGAATGTTGCCTGCTCTTTTATAGAGTTCACAACCTTTTCAACTTCAATTTCAGAGATAAAACCCCCGTGTAATCTTTTTATATTAGCGCCATTTTCTAAAAACAACATATCCCCACTACCTAGAAGTTGTTCTGCCCCCATTTCATTTAAAATAGTCCTGCTGTCGAACTTGCTTGCTACCTTATAACTTATGCGACTTGGAAAATTTGCTTTAATTGTACCGGTAATCACATCTACACTTGGTCTTTGTGTTGCAGTAATTAAGTGAATTCCTGAAGCTCGTGCCATTTGTGCCAATCTTTGCACTAAAGACTCAACCTCTTTGCCAGCTACCATCATTAAATCTGCCATTTCATCAATAACTACAACAATAAAAGGCATTTTATCCAATTTAATTTCTCTCTTTTCAATTATTGGCATCTTGGTATCTGAATCTATCCCGGTCTGAACTTCTCTAAACAATTTTCTTCCCGAAGATATCGTTTTTATGACCTTTTCATTATAAGAATTTATATTCTTTACATTCAGAGAGCTCATCAATTTGTATCTATTTTCCATTTCTCGCACAACCCATTTTAGTGCAAAAACCGCTTTATTAGGATTAGTTACAACAGGTGTTAAAAGGTGAGGAATATCTTCATATATACTAAGCTCTAACATTTTTGGATCAATAAGAATTAATTTACATTCATTAGGATTAAACTTAAAAAGCAAACTCATGATCATTGTATTAATCCCAACTGATTTACCCGACCCTGTTGTTCCAGCAATTAACAAGTGAGGCATTTTTTCCAAGTCAGTAAAAATTATATCTCCTGATATATTTTTTCCTAAAGCCAAAGTTAATGAATTTTGATCTTCAGTAAATTTCTGATCATTAACTATGTCACCAAAATAAACCTCCTCTCTTTTTTGATTTGGTATCTCAATACCCATGCTAGTTTTTCCGGGTTGCGAAGAAATTCTAGCAGAAATTGATGACATTGCTCTAGCAATATCTTCGGAAAGTCCAATAATTTTACTTGATTTTATTCCTGCATTCGGAACAAACTCGAAAAGTGTAACAATTGGTCCTGATTTATAACCAGTTATTTTTCCTTCAACACCATATTCTGAGAGTGTTTTTTCTAATTTTATAGCTAGATCACTATTAGTCTTATTTACTTCTTTCAGGAAGTTATTTTTATAAGGTGATTTTTTTAAAAGATCTTTATTTGGTAAAGTATATTCATACTGACTAAGTATATTCTTTTTTGATAAATTTTGTTTCTTAACAAGATTTTCAGTTTTTTTATTTAAAGAATATTTGCTTATAGTTGGTTCATTTTTACTCTTTATAGTTCTAGATATATATTTCCTTTGAAAGATTTTAGTCCATGGAATAATATAAAAAACTTTGAAAATTTTAAATATATGTAAAATACCTAATAATTTTCTAATATAATTAGATTTTAAAGATAATGAATAACCTATTAAAATTAGACCTATTACTAAAAAAAATAAATTAACAATAAAGATTAAAAAACTATTTATTAGATATTTAGAAAAAACTAAAAAAATAGTATTTGATATAAATATTGAAATTAGACCAGTATTAAAAAAATTTATATTGTAATACTGTAAAACATAACTTGTAATTACAATACCAATTATACTAGCAAAAAATTTTAAAATGAAGTAACGACTATTTATTCCCAGTATACTTTTCAGCCCCTCCAATAAAATAAATATTGCAAAACAATACGTAAGACCACCAAATATTATCAAAGAATAACTTGATATATAAGCGCCATAAATTCCAAAAAAGTTTGAAATATTTTCATTTGTTGAACTATCAATGAATTTTCCAAAACCAGGGTCTGTCTGACTATAACTTATTAAACTACCAATATAAATAACAGCAAAAACAACACTTATTGTACCAAGAAAAAGTTTTAAAAAAAAATTCGTAATTGAGCTATATTTAAACATAAGGTTAACTTGTAATACAATGTGATTATGGTAATTCGAAGAAAATTATGAAAAAAATTTATTCTAATATTAATATTATTGGAGGAGGGTTAATTGGGGCATGTGCCGCCTATTCATTATCTAAACTAAATTACAAAATAACAATATTAGAAAAAAATTCTAAATTTAATATAAAAAACCACCCTGATCTTAGAACTGTAGCAATCTCAGAGGGTACAAAAATTTTTTTGAATGATATTGGCTTATGGAAAAAAATTAAACCTTATGCAGAGCCTATAAAAAAAATAAGCGTTATAAATCGCAAATTATCAGAAAAAATTGAATTCGATAACTTTAGAAGGTTATCTAGTTTAGGTTACATTGTAAAAAATAAACATTTACTTAATGTGCTCTATAAAGAGTTAAATAAATTAAATAACATAAAGATTCTAAATCAAGCTGATGTTATTAATATTGAAAATAAAAAATACTTAATGACAACAAATTTAAAACAATGTTCCATTGATTCCGATTTGATTGTCGCTGCAGATGGAAAGTTCAGTTATGTTAGAAATATATTTAAAACTCCGATTTATAAAAAAAATTACAATAAAAAAGCTATGGTTCTAACATTTACACACTCTAAAAATCATTTAAATACAGCTTTTGAATTTTTCTATAAAGATGGACCTTTAGCAATACTACCAATGAAAAAAACCAATAATAGTTTTACAAGTTCTATTGTTTGGACGCACGATGAAGAATTTATAGATGCATTAATAAAATTTGATAATGATAATATTATATCTATTCTTAACAAAAAATCACAATACGTGGTTGGCCATATAAAGGAAATAATTACAAGACAAAGTTTTCCCATTTCCGCTCATATAAATTCAAAATTTTATGAACATAGAACAATATATGTAGGTGATTCAGCACATTCTTTTCATCCTATAGCTGGACAGGGTTGGAATTTAGGAATGAATGATGTTAGGAATTTATATAATCTTTGTGAAAAATATAATTCTTTCGGCATAGAAATAGGGGATCAATTTTTCTGTAATGAATATCATTCTTATAATTATTATAATGCTTATAGACTTTATCAAATAACAGATAAGCTAGATTTAAGTTTTACAAATAAAAATCCTGTATTTTCGTTTTTTAGATCTTTTGGTATAAATCAAATAAACAAGAATGATAAACTTAAAGAATTAATTAGTGATTTTGCAATGGGTATCAATTGATTGTTTTATTCGAGAAATCCCCCATAATTTCAAGCTCTAGAATTGAAATCAACTTTTTATAAAATTCCACTAGATTTTTAGTTTCAAGCAAAACTTGCTTATCTTCATTTTTAAAAGGTGATATCATAGGTATAAACTTGACTATCTGAGGAAGTTCAATAGTCTCTAATTCTTCTAGATTAAGATTAATCTCTTTTGCAGCCACATATTTTTTATATATGTTAAACAACTCTTTTTTTTGTTTAGCACTAAATAAAATATTTGAACTACTATGATTATCAATTACTTTGGCATCTACCATTCTAAAATTGTAAGTTTGATTAAGTTCTTTAATAATTTTAAAACAGTTTATTCCTTGTAAACTAATTAAATATCTACCATCATTTGTTTCGTTAAAATTATTAATTTTACCTACACATCCAATGTTGTATAATTGATTATTAGTATCAGTCTGTATCATTCCAATACACCTGTCTCTTGCTAGAGCGTAATCTACCATTTCCAAGTATCTTTTTTCAAAGATATTTAGTGGCAAATTTGTATCTGGAAAAAGAACAGCGCCGTTTAAAGGAAATATAGGTAACTCCATATTAAGAAAACATTATTTGTGACAGTTTTTTTCGGTAATTAACTGTGTGTTCATTAGAGTTTCCTAAAACTTCAAAAAATTCTAACATTTTCTTTTTTATCTTTTCTTTATTTTTTGGATAAAATTTCAAAAGTAAAGACATGCTATTTTCATAATCTTGCATTGAAAAATACTTATCAGCTATTTCTAAAACCAAATTTATATCATCTGGTTTTTCTTCCAGTTTAATCAATAAACTCTCAATATCTGGCCCAGAAATATTTTTTTTTAAGATTTCAGTTTTTTTTATTATTTGCTTTATTTCATTTTTTTTAAGTATTTCTTCTTCTAATGATTCAAGAAAAGTTTCTAATTCATCAAATTGTTTTAATTCAATTAAACATTCCAAGTATAAGCTTATAGCTTTTACCTCCTCAGGTTGGTTTGATATAAATTCTAACAAAACATCTTTAATATTTTCAAAATCTTTTTCAGACATTTTTTTATTTATTTGATCATAGAAATCTTCAAAATCTTCATTTAATTTTGAACCTAAACATTTTTCAAGAAAATCAATAATTTGTTTTTCAGGAAGCACTCCTTGAAAAGCGTTAACGATTTGCTTGTCTTTGAAAGCAAAAACAGCTGGTATAGATTGAATACGTAACTGTGAAGCTATCTGTTGATTTTCATCTATGTTTATTTTTATTAAGTTAATTTTTTCTGAGTATTTTTTTATAATTTTTTCTAACACCGGAGTTAGTTGTTTACATGGACCACACCAAGGTGCCCAAAAGTCAACAATAATTAATTTTTCTTTACTACCTTCAATTACTTTTTCATTAAATTGTAATTCATCTACATCAATTATATTTGTAGCTTTATTCATAAAATCTTGGTTATACTATAATTGTTTAGTGAAAAAATATTTATTTTTATTTCATTTTCAAGAATGAAATTTATGAAATCATTCATCCTAATTGAAATAGTTGTTGTATTAATAAGAGGGTGAAAATTAATTATCTCACTTTCATATAATTTCTGGTCTAGATAAAAATTAACTTCTTTATTTTTATCATTTAATAGGGCAAAAGGCGAAACTGAACCAGGCTTAATTCCCAAGTATTTATCTAAATATCTTTCATTTGCAAAAGATAAGTTTTTAGCGTCAATTGATTTCGAAAAGAGCTTTAAATCTACAGTAGCTTTCTCATCACAGCTAAAAAGAAAAAAACTATTTTTTTTATTTTTCAGAAATAAGTTTTTAGTATGAGAACCCTTTATTTTACCCCTAAATTTTTCAGAGTCTTCCACTGTATATAAAGGCTCATGATTATGAATTTGAAAATCTAAACCTTTTACCCTAAGTAATTCAAATAAATCTGATTTTAAAAGCATAATTTATATTATATTTATTACGATTTAAGGTATTTAAATAAAATTAGTAATATAACAATGAATAAAAAAGCAATTGTAATAGGTAGTGGTTTTGGGGGTATAGCAGTCAGTCTTAGGTTACAAAAACTAGGGTATGAAACAACAATTATTGAAAAATTAAACGAACTAGGCGGAAGAGCTAGGGTTTTTAAAGTTAATGGTTATAAACATGATGCTGGCCCTACAGTCATAACAGCTCCCTTTTTATTTGATGAATTATTTAGTTTATTTAATAAAAAAAGGGAAGACCATCTTGAGTTTGTTCCACTAGAACCTTGGTACAGATATTATTTCCATGATGGAAAAACTTTTGATTACTGTTCAACAATTGAAAAAACAAATTTAGAAATCAGTAAGTTTGATAAAAATGATATTCAAGGATATAAAAAACTTTTAGATCAATCAATAAAAATATTTGATGTAGGCTTTACGCAACTCGCTGATAAACCTTTTATTTCTTTTTTTAAAATGATTAAAGTAATACCAAGTTTAATAATTTTACAGAGTTATTTAACCGTCTCTCAACTAGTTAATAAATATCTAAAAAATCCATATCTTAGAAAAGCATTTTCAATTCATCCACTTTTAGTCGGAGGAGATCCCCATACCACGACTTCAATTTACACCTTGATACATTACTTAGAACGTAAATGGGGAGTGTTTTTTTGTATGGGTGGAACTGGTAAAATAGTATCTGAATTAAAGAAACTAATGATAGATGCTGGAATTAAGATAAAAACCAATACAGAAGTAAAAGACTTAATTGTTGAAAACAACAAAGTTTCCAAAATAATTACAAACAAAGAAGAAATTACAAACTTTGATTTGTTAGTTTGTAATGCGGATCCACCGATGGTTTACTCCAACTTATTAACAAAATATAATTTTAAGAGAACTTTTAAAAAAGAAAAAAATTTACTTTATTCTATGGGTCTTTATGTTTTATTTTTTGGAACCAAAAAAAAATATAATAATGTAGCCCATCATACTATATGGATGACAAAAAGATTTAAGTCTCTTTTAAATGATATTTTCAAAAAAAAAATATTAACTGATGATTTCTCATTATATATTCATCGCCCAACAGCTACAGATGAATCATTTGCGCCAAAGGGATGTGATAGTTTTTATGTCTTGTGCCCTGTTCCTAATTTACAAGGAAGTATAAATTGGGATAATGAATCAGAAAAACTTAAAGATAGGATTATTGCTGAACTATCTAAGACAATATTGCCTAAATTAGAGGAAACAATCACGGATGTATTTTGGATGAATCCTAAAGATTTTAAAAATGATTATAATTCAATGCATGGAGCAGGATTTTCTATTGCACCAATATTTACTCAATCTGCATGGTTTAGATATCACAATAAAGATAAAAAAATTAAAAACCTCTATTTTTCTGCAGCAGGTTCACATCCTGGAGCAGGAATACCAGGAGTTCTTTCTTCAGCCAAAGTCGTTGAAAATATTATAAGATCAGAACTGAAAAATGATGAGAAACATAGATCTTAACTCAACTAAAACTCTCAAAAAAGAAGGTAAAAGTTTTTATTGGGCAAGCTTTTTTTTACCTCAAAATTCGAAAAAAAATGCAGGTATTCTCTATTCAATTTGCAGATATTTTGATGACATAGCTGATAAAAAATATGAAGATCAAACAAAATATTTAAAAGACTCCATTGAAGACATAAAAAATAATGAAAACAATACTGTAAATATTTTTTTAAAAAGAAATAAAATTCATAAATCAATTTTTATAGACTTAATAGAGGGATTAATTTTAGATCAAAAAAATATTAAAATCCAAAATACAGAAGAGTTAATTAAATATTCTTATCATGTAGCAGGCACTGTGGGATTAATGATGTCAAAAATTATTGGAGTTAAAGATAAAAAAGCAGCACGTTCAGCAATAGACCTAGGTATTGGAATGCAATTAACTAATATTGCACGTGATGTTTATGAAGATGCACAAATGAAGAGAATATATTTACCAGCCAATTGGATACCAAATATATCTTTAACTAATTTAAAAAACTTAAATGATTCCAATAATGAAAAAGATAATGAAATATCAAGTGCAATTAATAAAACAATTAATCTCTCTGAGAAATTTTACAAAAATGGATTTTCTGGATTAAAATATATACCCTTGTCTACCAGATTAGGAATATTTATCGCAGCTAACGTTTATAAAGGTATTGGTGTTAAAATTAAAAAAAATAAAAAAAAATATTTTAGAGAAAGGGTTTATTTAAATTTTTTTGAAAAATCTTTAATTACTTTCACGTCAATTTTAGTTTTCCTTTTTATTCCGTTTATACAATATCAATATGAAAAAATAAGAAACAGTCTCCCAAATGAAAATTTATAAAGCTGCTATCATTGGCTTAGGCCCAAGTGGTCTGGCAGTAAATAAAATAATTTATGGTAATACCAAGGATGAAATAATTGCATTTGAAAATTCAGATATAAGTAATAGAGACAATTTTTTTGGTTTTTGGTTAACTGATTGGATGAAGCCTTTTGAAACAATAATTGAAAAAAAGTGGAATGAATGGATAATTGGAGACGCTAAAACCCATATAATACATACTAGTAATGACAAGCCTTACTGTGTAATCAGTTTTAAAACGTGGCGAAATTACTGCCTAGATACAAAAAATAATTTAAAGTTAGAAAAAAAGCAGGTTCAGGAATATTTTCCCTTTAAAAATTATTTTAAAATAATTACCGCGGATAAAAAAGAATTTTATGCAGAAAAAATATATGATTCAAGATCAGTAAAAGAGAAAAATGGTGAACTAACTCAGAATTTTTTTGGCATTAATATTGAAACAGCAGACCATACATTTGATGAAAAAAAATTAACACTAATGCACTTTACTCAAGAAAGTGACATATTACATTTTATTTACATTTTGCCATTTAGCCATAATAGAGCTCTTGTCGAGTCTACAGTTTTTTCAAAGAATGTTCTTGATGAAATCTGGTTTAGAGAAAAAATAAATGATTATTTAAAAATGAATAATATAAATAAATTTAAAGAACATGGTAGAGAAAAAGGAGTGATTCCGATGTTTTTTTGTGATGTTGCTAAACCTCTCAATAATAATATTGTTAATATTGGGATTAGAGGAGGAGCCTGTAAACCCTCAACTGGATATGCATTTTCATTTCTTATCAAGCAAATTCAATTGTTAAACAAATCAAATAAAAACCATGTAACTGTTCATAAATTTATTGAAAGAAAAATGGATAAAATATTTATCAATTTCTTAAAAAATAATAAAGAGACTGGAAAATCTTTTATTAAACTTGCCTCTAATTTAAACGGAGATGAATTTCAAAGTTTCATGATGGGTGAATCTAATTTTCTAACTAAACTTAAAATTATTAAAACAATGCCTAAGATGCCATTTATTAAAGAAATTTTTAATTAAAATGATAGCTGAACTTACATTATATAATATCGTTGCTTTTTTACTAATTTTTTTTATTGGTCTACCCCATGGCTCTTTTGATGGTGCTGTAGCTTCATTAGTTGGTTTTAGAAACAGATTTCAATTTGCACAATTTCTCTTGTATTACATTCTTCTATTTATTTTAGTAATTTTTTTTTGGATATATTTTCCAATTATTTCTTTAACAATTTTCCTTATTATGACAATTTTTCATTTTGGATTATGTGATTGGACAAATTTTGGAATAAGTAAATATAAATATTCAGTCAGTTTTACTTATGGAATGACTATTATCTTTGGAATTATTTTTTTTAATGAAAATCAAGCTTTCAAAATTTTTGAATATTTAACCAATGAAAAGATCTATAATTTTCAAAATTATTTCTTTATACCATATTGCCTGACAATTTTATCATTAATATACTTTTTCTATCTTTCTTTTTTTGAAAAAAAATTACAAAAGGGAATTATTGAAATAGTATTTCTTTTACTTGTTTTCTTCTTATTTGACCCCCTTTTAAGTTTTGCAATATATTTTTGTTTTTTCCATACTTACAAGCATTTAAAACATTTGATTAAAAATATTTATATAAATTTACCAAATAAAAAATTTGTCATTTTCTCAACTGTAATTTTTACAATTATTTCCTGGTTTGGTGGATTAGCAATATTATATATTTTAGTCCAAAATATTTCACTATACGAGTCAATGTTAAAAGTTGTTTTTATTGGTTTAGCAGCATTAACCTTGCCACATATGCTATTAGTGGATATCGTTTATAGAAGAAAATTTAAATAAAATAATTTCTCATATATTGACTTATAAATTTAAAATGGTTATGTTCAATTTATGCGGGCGTAGCTCAGGGGTAGAGCGCAACCTTGCCAAGGTTGAAGTCGAGGGTTCGAATCCCTTCGCCCGCTCCAAATATTGAGCGGGTTAGATTCAAGCACTCCACTTACGATCCAATAGAGCTTAGCTTTTCCTAGAAAGAGAGAACTTATGGCTACTATTCAAAAGCGCAAATACTTAAATAAAACTAGTCACCAAGTTCGTATAAGGCGAGCTGGTGTAAGAACCATTACGAAAAGTTTTATGAACCGAACCGACGCTAAAAGTTGGGCAAGGCACATGTCCAAATTATAATTTCAACTAAATTTTAAATTAATTTGCAATTTAAACTAAATTAGTTTTAATCAACCAATATTTATGAGAAGTCTAACTCTATTTTTTTGTATAATTTTTTTTTCAACAAGTTCCAATTCTAACACCTATGCACTAAAGATTAAAGAATATGGTCTTGCCGATTTAACAATCAAAGTTAAAGAATATGGTCTTGCAGATGAGACTTGGAAAGTAAAAGGAGCATGTACAGGAGCAATTTCATATACTAGTGTTAAAATTAAAGAATACGGCACTGCAGATCTAACGGTAAAAATAAAATCTTACGGTCTAGCAGATAGAAAGGTTTGTATAAAAAATCCTAATGATCTTCCTTATTGGTTTTTAAATATGATAGATTAACGTTAGGATCACCAACACGTAGTTGTTGAATTAATATTATTTCCCCAAATAGAACCACTTGAACTACAAGTTGTTGTCTGAGGAGTAAGAGATTGATTTAGTTGATCAAGCGAATTTGAAAGTTGTCTGTAAGCCTCAGCTTTTCTCTGAGCTCTTTGATTATCTAAATTCATTCTACATGTTCCATAAGCATCAGTACCTGGTTTGAAACCATAACCTTTACAAGTTGCGTCATCAGCTGCAATTCTTTTTCTATTGTTTTCAGCAATTTGTTCCGCAGATAAACATGAAAATAATATCTGGGTAAGAATAAAAATAATAAAAATTTTTTTCACAACAGAATTCTAACCAAAATTCTTAATTCTATCCAGCATAAAAAATAAATTACATACTTTTTCTGTTATAATCTAAATAAATAAGATCCACTTACAATCCAATACAATAATACTTTCTCACCAATTCTTTTTAGTTTCTCTAGGAAAAGGCCGATCTCAATTGTACATGGCAACCTTGCCAAGGTTGAAGTCGAGGGTTCGAATCCCTTCGCCCGCTCCAAAAATTAGCCGTTTTTTCCGATCAAGTTTTTAGATAGCACCTCAGAGTCGAGCGTGTGTCGATAATCACTTTCAGAAAGAGAGTGAAAATGGCGTATATTAAAAAACGTAAACATAAATTTTCAACAACCAATGAGATTGTTTATTATTTTTTATTCAGCAGTTTAATTAATAATTTTGCATATTCTCTGGCATCATCTATGGCTTTATGCGTATGTTTTGTATTATCATGCAATTCTAGAGAGTAATCATCTCTACCTATGTCTTTATAATCTTTTTGTAGCACAGCAGCAGCATAGGATTTGATATCAAAGGCTGCTTGTCCATTCTTATCAAAAAAAGGCATAGAGAAAGGAATTTTTTCTAATCGTTCTGTAAGAAAAGTTTGAATATACCAATTGATCCACATAAAATCTAATGGAGCTGGATGAGCAGCCATAACTCGTGGGGTTGGTAACGTGAGAAGCCAATCACCAAATTTATTCATTCCTTCTTTGGGTGAGACTTGATTATGCTGAGTATGTTTTAAAGCTTCTGGCGCTTCTGTTGTAAACCAATGCATAGTAGCGGGGTGAGGTTTGGCATTTTCTAGTGGCAAGAAATTAATTTCACATTCTCCAAAATTTTCTCCTTCTTTATTAACGGCTACAGCACCAAGGCTTATCATAGAATGTGTTCCTGGAATAGGTCCGTCCGCTTCTATGTCACACACAACATAAGTAGTCATAGTTGAATTATTATCACTAACCACGGAGATTGTTAAGGGTTCTGGTCAACCACACTACCACAGTTAAAACGCCCTTTTTTTGTTCTTACCTAAATCGCAAACGTAAACATTTAATTTATTTATTAGATTTACGAAATGAACTGTGGTCTGTGGTGAACTGTCAAAAAACTCAAGTAATGATTGAAAAAATAGACCCACAGTTGAATTTAATAAACTGTGGTACTGTGGTAACGCTCCTTTTACACTCCAATTTATATTTATAATTTCAATTCAAAAACAGATGTTGATAAATTTATTTTTTTTTCGTCTACTAATTTTTTGGGATTTTGAATTTTTTCGAATATCTTAATTTTTTCTGTAAGTGCATTATTCACTAGATATATATAAAATTTATCTTTTTCTTTAACAGCAGCGTTCCACTCGTTTTCTGTAATATCTAAGGAATTTATCGATTGCCCTTTAGTAGACTTTACTTCAATAAAAATTTCATTTCCGTCTTTATCATATGAAGTTATATCCCAACCTGGATATTCATTTATTTCATAATGTTTTTTTATTTTTTTTGCTAGATCTTCTCTGCCAACACTCTTTAAGTTTTGATATTCATTTGAATACACATGTCTCTCTCCTGCTAGGCCCACCTTTTTAGATTCTTGGGTTCTTCTTTTAGATTTTGCTTTAAAGACTGTTGAAATTTTTCTCTTAGTTTTATTTTTTTCTCTTGGGGTAAATAAAGGTACCTCATACCCAACTTCTACATTTACTGGTTTAACCACATAAGCTTCAGAAATAATATCTAAATTTTCAGCCCTTGGATCTTCAACAATTGAGTCATAAGACTCTAAAAAACTATCCAAGTCTTTATACAAAATCTCATTAGATACAGTATTAATATCATAGGATTTTGCAAAACAAGTCCCACTTTGAAATGCGCTTACTAAAAATCTCGACGAACCTTTTATAGGTTCTTCAAAACTATTCTGATCTTCCAGTAATTCAATTTCACTATTTAAACTTTGAAAGTTGTATTCATTAAATAATTGTCTGAAATGATCGGTAGCCAACTTAATTTTTTCTAAAGACTTATTGTTTCTTCCATAAATTAACTCAAATTGATAAGCTCCTAAACCCAGACATAGATATAGTTTCTCTGCTGACCTTGAAAATAAATAAACAATATAAAAGCCTTCTCTTGGACTTTCTGTAATACTTTTATTCATTATTGCTAACCAAGGAACAGCTGACAAATTTCCTTCACCGACAGACGACTCAACTATATATTTTTTATCATTAACTTTATTTTTAATTTTATCAGACCACTTATCTATTACTAGATCATAGATAATATGATCTTTTTTAACAATTTTAATATCATATCCTGTTTTAGACTTGCTTTGACAATGCAATCTATAAGATTTCCAATTACTTGATATTTGTCTAAGTATATCTTCCATAAAATATATCTTAACACCTTAAATCAACAAAGTTTAGAATTAATAAAAAAACTAAAGCTCAAATTAGATTACTAATTGTGGAGAAACTAAAATTTAACTATCAAACGAGTTGCCCCTTTGCCGGTTTTCAAGACCGGTGCTTTCAACCGCTCAGCCACACCACTTCTAACGTTCCACTTACGCACCAGTTGGATTACAAAGTCTTAAAATCTTGTAAAATTTTCTTGCACAAATAAAAGAAAATTTAGATCTCAATTGTACATGGCAACCTTGCCAAGGTTGAAGTCGAGGGTTCGAATCCCTTCGCCCGCTCCAATAAACCCCACAAACTCTCTATTTTGTCTGTTAAGTTTTTTTAAAACTTTCTAATTTTAAATCCTTATTGTGACACCAGTGGAACAGAAAAAATAGTCTTTTAAAGACTTCTAACTAATTTCTTTTCAAAACTAAATTAATGTTAAAACTGATGACTATTCTCTCTTCATTTGAAAAATTCTCATTTACAGAATGATCTAAATAACTAGGAAATAATACTAGTCCACCCTCAACAGGAGTTATAGAATTTACCATTGCATTAAGTGAGTTTGGCTTGTTTGTTCTAGGGTGGGAGAAGACAGGGGCAGGTCTCGGGTCATAAAATACTATATCACCACAATTTATTGGAGCTCTTACATAATAAGCTGCACTAATATCACTATTGCCATGATGGTGTCTGGCATTTGATGCTCCGCCGGTATTAATTATGGACCACATACTTGAAATTTTTACAAATTGATTTTTAATGTCCCAATCCATATCATTGAGTAGCTGATTAATCTTTGGAGAAATCATATTAATGAAATCCACTACATTTCTTTCCTTCAAATTAAAATCTTGTGAATGCCAGCCTTTTACATTACTCCTTATAACTCCTTTATTGTCTTGAGCCTGTAAACTTTTAATATAAGTGTATATTTTCTCATTTGTTTCCTCGTAGTTGTCCAGTTTAGACGTCCAAACAGGAGTAGAAAAAAAAAGATTTGGACCAGACATATAATTATATTTTATTACTAAAATATATTTTAAATAGATCAAGTAAATATAAAACAAAATGACAATACTTAGTGATAAATCAAATTATGAAAGTCTTTTAAAAAATGGAATTCAAAGTGCTAAATTAGGTAAATTTAAGGAGTCAGAAAATTATTTTATAAAAGCTATAAATCAAAATAAAAATAAGCCTGATGCATATATTAATCTTGCTAATATTTTAATATTACAAAAAAGGAATACAAAATCTTTTAAAATTTTACATAATTATATTTCAAATAATACTACCAATTATGAAGTCTCTAATTTTGCTGCTAAAATTTTTTTAAATTTTAATGCACAAAATGAATTTATAAAACTATGCAAAATACTAAATATAAATAAAAATAAAAATAATAAAGAAAATAGCTTTATTTATTTTGTAGAAGGTCAATTTTATGAGAGAAACAAAAATTTTTCAAAGGCAAAAAATTCATATTTTTTATCTATTTCTTGTAATGAAATTTTCTTTGAACCATATTTTAAATTATTTAATATATTTGAAAAAACTAATCAATTACAAGATTTAGAAAAACTAATTATTAAAACTGAAAAGATTTTTAATCAAGAGGAAAACAGAAATAAAATAAATTTATACAAATCAATATTATTAAATCGAAAAAATAATTTTTTGGATTCTCAAGAATATATTAAAACAAATAAATTGTATGAAAAGTTTAAAAATGATGACAATTTTTTAATTCAACTCTTAGATTTAGAATCAAAAAATAATGAGAGACTAAATAAATATTCTTATTCATTTAGAAATATTTTGGAAAGAAATAAATTAATTATAAATAAACCTGAAAATAAAAAATATCAAAACCATAATATGGATAATAATTTTCAAAAGTATAAAAAATTTTATTTTAAAAAAAATGTACAACTAATAACTAAGAAATTAAAATACTTAAGTGATGATCAGATCGTGTTTTTAGTGGGTTTCCCACGATCTGGAACCACTCTTTTAGACAGTATTCTCAGATCTCATTCCCAAATAAAAGTAATAGAAGAAAAACCATATTTGTTAGATTTACGTCATAAATTCTTTGAAAGTAAAAAAAATAATCTTTCAGCTTTATTAAAAATAACTCAAAAAGAAAAAGATGAAATTAGAAACAACTATATAAACCATGCTATGACTAACATGGAGGGTAAAAAAATTATAATAGATAAATTTCCATTATTAATTACTGAAATAGGTTTTATTAATTGTATATTTCCAAATGCCAAAATTATTTTTGCTGTAAGACATCCTTGTGATGTTGTGATTAGCTGTTTTTTTACATCTTTTAAAATTAATGAGGCTATGGTAAAGTTTTTGGATTGGCAAAACACAATTGATTTTTATAATAATGTTTTAGATCTATTTGTATTTTATGAAAATGAATTAGATCTAAAATATAAAATTATAAAATATGAAGATGTTGTGCAAAATTTTAAATATCAAATTACTAAATTAGTTGAATTCTTAGATCTTAAATATGAAAAAAATTTAGAAAAATTTTACGAAACTGCAAAAAATAGATCTCAAATCTTTACTCCTAGTTATACCCAAGTTGTAAATCCACTCTATACAAGTTCTATAAACCGTTGGAAAAATTATGACCAAAGTAAATTTCTATCAACGTCACTAAGTAAATGGATTGAAAAATTTAATTATTAACTTTTGAATAATGTTCCTTTATTAATTTAATTGTTTTTAGAATTCTCTTTTCGTAATCATCAAAATTTTTTCTACCGCTGGCAATTTTTGGGTATTTATGTAATAATTCTTTTAAATACCTCGGGTATACATTTTTTTTATTCAATGCTTAAATAGCCTTTCTTTTAAAAAATATAATGGTAATTTATTTTTTTTAGCATACTCTATATTTTTATGATCATTTATAGAGCCTGAAGGTTGTCCAACAGCTTTACACGAATATTTATTTAATATTTCCAAACTGTCTGTAAAAGGAAAGAAACCATCAGAAACGCATACAAAATTTTTCTTATATTTAAAATTCCTTGTATATTTGCTTAGTGCGATTTTTAAGGAATCAACTCTATTTGTTTGACCAATTCCCATGCCTAAAGTCTGTTTATTAGCACTTATAACTATCGCATTTGATTTAACATGTTTCGCAACCTTCGAAGAAAAAATCAAATCATCTATTTTACTGTCAGATACTTTATTAGAAGCTACAAGTTTTAAAAATTTTCTATTTATTTTATTTGTATCTATATTTTGATATATTTCTCCAAATACTGTTGAACGAACCTCCATGCTATTTAATCTAACTTTATCAGTTTTAATTAATATTAATTTCTTTTTCTTTTTTAATATTTCTAAAGCATCTTCTTCAAAATCAGTTGCAGCAATTAATTCAAAAAAACGTTTAGATATTTTTAATGCTAGCTTTTTTGTAATCTTCCTATTTAGTAATACAATTCCTCCAAACGCACTCTTACTGTCACTTTCAAATGCTTTCTCATAAGCTTTTTCAATACTTTTAGACGACGCAACACCACATGGATTGTTATGTTTTATGATTACACATGTAGGTTCATTAAATTCGCTTAGACATTTAAATCCGCTATCTACATCAATAATATTGTTATAGCTAATATCTTTGCCACTTATTTTAAGATTAAAAATAGATTTATGTTTATCACTAATTATATGTGATTTTTGAAAAGGATTTTCACCATAACGAAGATCTATTTTCTTATTTGTTATATTTTTTTTATTGAACCACTCACAAATGCCTTTATCATATTGGGCTGTAATTTTAAAAACTTTTGCTGCCATTTTTTTTCTAAAAATAATATCTGTATTTCCACTATTTTTATTCAAATTTTTAATAAGATTAACATAATCTTTTATACTAGTAATAGTCGTTACATATTCATAATTTTTACCTGCTGCTCTAATTAAACTAGGGCCGCCTACATCAATCATTTCAATTATCTTGCTTTGATCTTTATTTTTTATAAACTTACTAAAAGGATATAAATTTACAATTACTAAATCTATTTTAGGTACATTTAGTTTTTTGAACTCTTTTTGATGTATATTATCGTCTCTTTTAAATAATAATGAACCAAATATTTTAGGATTCAGTGTTTTAACCCTTCCGCCTAAAATTTCTTTAAATTTAGTAATCTTTGATACTTCCAAACACTGAAATCCTAAAGATTTAATTTTTTTACTAGTAGAACCTGTAGAGATAAATAAATAATTTTGTTCGTTTAGGTTCTGACAAAGATATTTCAAATTTTTTTTATCAAAGACTGATATTAGTGCATATTTTTTTATATCTTTTCTAAAGACCATTTTCTTATTACTTTATTTTTATTAGTAATTCCTTTTATTACTATCTGTTTAGTTTCAACTGTGGTATTTCTATCTACTATTATACTATCCTCAACTATAAGTTCAACATCACTCTTAAAAATCCACATATTATTAAACTTTGTTCTAAGAATTATATTTTTTCTATTATTTGTAAAATTAAAAACAATTCCTGAAACTAAATGAAACCTTATATGATAAATAACTTTTAAATTATTTTTGGTTATCGATAATATCGAATCTTCTCCAACTAGAATATCTGACCCCTTTATGTTGGTAACTTTTCTTTTTACTATCTTACTAAATTTTTTCTGATATCCATTATGTGAACCTTCATAAACATATTTTTTATCGTCATTATTTAATTCAAAAGTAACAGATTGAGGGTATTTTATATGAGGATTCCCCTCTTTTATCTCACTGATATTTGTATTTTGAAGAATTATTGTTGAGTGTGCAGCACTGTATCTCAGGTATTCAGGATTTTTTCCTAAGCTTTCAGAAGCTCCACAATTTGAAATAATTTTCTCTCCTGAACAACTAAATTCTATTGATAATGTACCTGCGCTTAAATTCTTTGAGATACTATTATTGTTTGGTTGCACGACATCAAAAAATAATTTTTTGTTTTTGTCACTAAAAAAAGCTATTCCATTATTTATGCCCTTGAAGTCTCTAGACTTCATATAGCTCTCTTTGTTTATAGATTCTTGAATTATATGTGTATAATTATTATTTCCTCCATTAAACAAAGGTATTGTTCCATCACTGTGAAAATATTCATTTAAAGTAGAATTCATTATTAAAATTTTATTTTCAATTTTACTAGGGACTTTGGTATTAAAATACAAAAGAATATTTTTTAACTCATATAAATTGTTCAAGAATTTTGTATGTTCAACCAGGTTATAACTTTTATGCATACCAAAGCCATCAATTTGTTTATCAATTACTTGGTTTATATAGCTAATATATTTTTCATAATTCTTTTTTAAAATTAAAAGTGTAAGTGTACTCGCTATTAAGTCGTAAGAGCTAATTTGATCAATTTTTTTTCGTTTAAAATCAAATAAAACTCTATGCATATGATATAATATTATTTTATTTAATATTTTTTTTTCAACAATACTTGATGAAGAATTTATGAAGTCATAATTATAAATCATATTTATTAATCTTTTAGATGTTAAATCTTCAGACCAAGGATAAAATATTTTATTTTTGTTTAATTGATGCCAACCAAATATACTTTGTCTAGATAAACTAATACCAATTTTACCACCTAAAATTTCTGAGAAATTAAGAAAGTCAAAGTTATTTACGTATTTTGAGTTTATTTCATGAAAATTTTTTTTGAAAATAAAGGATCTTATTAGTTTATAATTACTAAAATCTAATTTTTTAAAATTTAGATTATTAAATGATAAATCCTTGTTTTTTTTTAAAAATCTTAATCCAATAAATACAAAAAAAACTTTTATTAATGTATTCATTGGTTAACAATTTTTTAGTAAAACAGCAAAGTACCCATCTACCTTATATTCATTAATTTTACTTGGCAGAATGGATAAAATATCATTTTTAATAAATCCTTTAGAAAAATGATTATTATTTGTTGTAAAAAGTTTCCCAACCACAAAATTTTTATTTTTTTTTAAAAAAATATCAATTTGATCTAGAGTTTCAATTTTTAGAAAACTACATACCATGTATAGGATTGCACCATTTTTGTTTAACATTTTAGATGCTTTATTTAACATTAATTTTTGAGTTCTAATCAAATTTACTATATTAGGCCCAACTTTTCTAAACAATAATTCAGGATTTTTCCTAATTGTGCCAATGGAAGAGCATGGCGCATCTACCACTATAAAATCATATTTTTTGCTTTCTTCAATTTTCTCAAAATCAAGATTTGTAATTTTGGCTTTAAAATTTAATCTTTTTAAATTTTTCTCCAAAGTTATTATTCTTTTTTTGCTTATATCATTTAGAGTTAAGTTTCTTTTTTTAGAAAGTATTTGAAAGGATTTTCCTCCTGGCGCAGCACACATATCAAAACTATTTTCACCCAGAATTTTTTCATTTATGTTTATTAAAGGAAGAGAGGATGAGAAATCTTGAACCCACCAACTTCCATCTTGATATTGATGTATATTTTCAATCTTTTTTTTATTTATTAAGAAACCTGAGTGATCAGACGTTGAATATATTTTCTCTTTAAAAATACTTTTATAATTTTGATTTTTAAATACTAAATGTAAACTCGGCTCCTCACAAAAACTTTTAATAAAATTTTCCTTTTCTAAATCATTAAAATTAATTGTTTGTTCCTTAAACCATACAGGTAAATCTTCAAAATTCACTTTGATTTTCTTTAATAGATTTTTTTGCGATATAATTTTTCTTAGACTCGCATTAATAAATCCAGTGTGTATTTTCAAAATTTTTCCTACTTCTACACTACTATTTACAACAGCATATTCTTTAAAATTTAAAAAAACTATCTGAGTAACTGCACTAAAAAGCAATATTTGTGCATCTAGTTTTGTTTTTTTGTTTATGTAATTCGACAATATTTTTTTTGCATGATAGTAGTATCTCATAGTGTTTAAACAAACATTGTGAATGAAAGCTATATCTCTAGAACTTAACCCCTCTTTTTCGTCATTGCTAAAAATTTTATCAATAGTTGTTCTAGAATTATAGATCTTAAATAAAATTTTGTGACATTTTAACCTTAGTTTTGTTCCATTATTCATAAAAATTCTAATCTTCTTAATTACTTTTATTTTTTTATATAATATACACAAATTAAAATATTTTAGAATAATGAGAGGAAATTTAGAAACTATTGTTGGAGCAATGTTTGCTGGGAAAACAAGCGAACTACTTAAACGAATTTTATGGGCTAAGCACCAAAATAAAAAAATTATAGTAATAAAACCCAGTATTGACAATAGATATTCAAACAAAAAAATTATTACACACAATGATCTTAGCCATGATTGCTATTCAATGAAAAACTGGATCAGTGCTTTAAAGGATTTTGAATTTACTAAAGAAAAAGTTGATGTAGTTTTTCTTGATGAAATTCAATTTATGGACACTGATGACACCTTAAATAATGTTGAAATAATTTTAAATAAAGGAATAGACGTTGTTTGTGCTGGATTGGATCAAGATTCAAGAGGAAAGCCATGGGAAACATCATCGATGCTTCTAGGATTATCTGATAAAATTGTTAAAATTTATGGCTTTTGTAATGTATGCGGTTTTGAAGCAACTAAAACATTTAGAAAAACTGAGGGTGGTGAAAGAACTCAAGTTGGAGCAGCAAATATTTATGAGCCAAGATGTTTGAAACATTGGCATCCAAGATAGTCAAATATTTTTTCTATTTTCAATTAAACTTTTAACAACAGATGGATCTGCAAGAGTTGTTGTATCTCCAAGATTATCAAATTCATTGCAGGCTATTTTTCTTAATATTCTTCTCATAATTTTACCAGATCTGGTTTTAGGCAATCCGTCTGTAATATGTATATGATCTGGAGTAGCAATAGGTCCAATTTTCTCTCTAATAGTTTTTCTTAAGTCTTTTATCAAATCTTCTGAAATTTCTTCTCCTACATTTAGAGAAACATAGCAATACAATCCACTCCCCTTTATGTCATGCGGATATCCAACAACTGCTGCCTCAGCAACTTTAGAATGAGAAACAAAAGCACTTTCTATTTCAGCAGTTCCTAAATTATGCCCAGAAACAATGATTACATCGTCTACTCTTCCTGTTATCCAGTAGTAACCATCTTTATCTCTTTTACATCCATCGCCAGTAAAATACTTTCCATCAAACTGTGAGAAATAAGTATCAATGAAGCGTTTGTGATCACCGTAAACAGTTCTCATTTGACCAGGCCATGATTGTTTTAAGCAAAGCATACCTTCACATTCTCCTTCTAATTCCTTACCATCTTTATCAACAATACATGGCTGAATTCCAAAAAATGGTTTTGATGCAGAACCAGGTTTCAATTCGATAGCTCCTGTTTGAGGTGATATTAAAATACCCCCAGTTTCAGTCTGCCACCATGTATCCACAATAGGACAATTAGAATTACCTGGTACTTCAAAATACCATCTCCAAGCTTCTGGATTAATTGGCTCTCCTACTGTACCCAATAGTTTCAATGAAGATCTACTAGTTTTATTAACATGTGAATTACCCTCTCGCATTAAAGCCCTAATAGCAGTTGGAGCAGTATAAAAAATATTTACACGATATTTATCAATGATTTCCCAAAATCTAGAAAATGTGGGATAATTTGGAACCCCCTCAAACATTAATGTCGTAGAACCATTTGATAATGGTCCATAAATTATATAACTATGACCAGTAATCCATCCTATATCAGCAGTGCACCAGTATACATCACCTTCATTGTAATTAAATATATACTCATGAGTAATGGAGGTATACACAAGATAGCCTCCTGTAGTATGCATTACACCTTTTGGTTTTCCTGTAGATCCCGAAGTATAAAGAATAAATAAAGGATCTTCTGCGTTCATTATTTCTGGCTCACAAATACTATCTACATTTTTAGCTAAATCATCAAAATAAACATCCCTGTCACCAATTAGATTTAATGATTTATTAGTCCTTTTAAAAACTAAACATTTTTTTACTCCAGGACAATTTTCTAAAGCTTTATCAGTTGTTTCTTTTAGAGGTATTTTCTTTCCTCCTCTTATACCTTCATCAGCAGTAACTATAAATTCTGAACCACAATCTTTAATTCTTCCAGATATTGACTCAGCAGAAAATCCACCAAAAATTATTGAGTGGACTGCACCTATTCTACTACATGCGAGCATTACATAAGCTAACTCAGGTATCATTGTTAGATAAATGGTCACTCTGTCACCCTTCTTAACG
>CACNNQ010000004.1 GCA_902621855.1 uncultured Alphaproteobacteria bacterium
CCAAATTTTTATGTAAATTTTACTAATAAAAATGCATATGAGGGCGTAGTTAATAGTGGTAATAAAACTTTGTTATTCGGGCCACGTAAATCTGGTAAAACTGAAATGGGTAATATGTGGGCTATAAAAAATAATGCTATTGTTTTTAAAAATAACTTTGATAATTTAATCAATACTAGAAATAATATATTAATTGAAGATTTAGATAAAATCTTAGATTATGAAAATATTTTTCATCTAATTAATCATGTAGCTTCGTATGAATTAAAAATTTTAATTACAACTAGTATTAGTATAAATGATTTAAATATTAAATTAAATGATTTAGTATCAAGGTTGAAAACATTTAATTATTTAAAAATTAATAATCCAGATGATGATATGTTATTAAATATTTTAACAAAACTATTTATTGATAAACAGTTTATTTTAAATTCTAATTCAATATTTAACTATATCTTGAAAAGAGCTAATAGATCATATGAAGAAATGATTAAAATTGTTGAAAAATTAGATAAACTTACCTTAGAAAAAAAAAGACAATTAACAATACCATTAATTAAAGAAATATTGTAGAGACCTTAAATTATGAATACGTATCGTACGCATTTTTGTTCTGATTTAACATTAAAAAACTTATCTGAAAAAGTTACTCTATCAGGATGGGTAGATACTATAAGGGATCATGGCAATCTGTTGTTTGTAGATATTAGGGATAACTATGGTATAACTCAATGTGTAATTGATGCGACTAATAATTTATTTAAAAAAATAGCAAAAATAAATAATGAAAGTGTAATTAAGATTAAAGGCGAAGTAACTAAGAGAAATGAAACAACTGTTAATACTAGTTTATCTACTGGAGAAATTGAAGTAAAAATTGAGAGTTTTGAAATATTATCTAATTCAAACACTCTTCCCTTACCAGTAAACTCTGACATAGAATATGGAGAGGAAATAAGGTTAAAATATCGATTTTTGGATTTAAGAAGAAATAAATTACACAAAAATATTCTACTAAGGAATAAAATAATCTCAGATATTAGAAAAAAAATGATTGATAGAGATTTTGTTGAATTCCAAACCCCTATTCTTACATCCTCATCTCCAGAAGGGGCTAGAGATTATTTAGTTCCTTCAAGATTACATCAGGGAAAATTTTATGCTCTCCCACAGGCTCCTCAACAATTCAAGCAACTTCTAATGATAGCTGGATTTGATAAATACTTTCAAATTGCTCCTTGCTTTAGAGATGAAGATAGTAGAGCAGACAGGTCTCCAGGTGAATTCTACCAACTAGATTTTGAAATGAGTTTTGTCACTCAGGAGGATGTATTTGAAGCTATTGAACCGGTTTTGTTTGAAATATTTAACGAAAATAAAAAAAATAACAAAATAATTGTAAGTCCATATCCATTTAAAAGAATACCTTATAATGAGGCAATGGAAATTTACGGCACAGATAAGCCAGATTTAAGAAACCCACTTAATATAAAAGATTATACGACTGTGTTTAAAGGTTCAAATTTTAAAATATTTAGCGATCAAATAAAAAAAGGATCAGTAGTTAAGGGAATAATAGTTAAAAATACTGGTGATCAGCCTAGAAGTTTCTTTGATAAACTAAATAATTGGGCCAGAGAACAAGGTGCTGCTGGATTGGGATATATTTCTTTTACCGATAATGCTTTCAAAGGGCCTATTGCAAAAAATCTAGATGAAAATCAATTATTATCATTAAATCTTGAAGTTAATGACTCCATTTTTTTTATTTGCGGTAAGTTAAAAGAAGCACAACTATTCTCTGGAAAGGTAAGAGAAAAAATTTGCAATGATTTGAACTTATTGAACAAAGCATCTTTTGAATTTTGTTGGATAGTAGACTTCCCAATGTATGAAATAGATGAAAAAACAAATAAAATACAATTTAGTCACAATCCTTTTTCAATGCCACAGGGTGAAATGGAAGCTTTAGAAAATAAAAACCCACTTGATATAAAAGCATACCAGTATGACATTGTGTGTAATGGTGTTGAATTATCGTCTGGAGCAATTAGAAATCATAAACCAGAAATTATGTATAAAGCTTTTGATATAGCCGGATATACAAAGGAAGAATTAGAAGAAAAGTTTTCAGGGATGCTTAATGCTCTCAAGTTTGGTGCTCCTCCACATGGAGGTAGTGCACCCGGTATTGATAGGATTGTTATGCTACTTGCTGATGAACCAAACATTAGAGAAGTAATAGCATTTCCTATGAATCAGCAGGCAATGGATTTAATGATGGACGCTCCTGCTAGAATTGATAAAGATAGATTGGAAGAGTTAGGTATAAAATTAATAGATAAAAATTAATCCTGTTCCAAAAATTGCAATTAATGTACCAATCCATGCGCCAAATGAAGGTATTTTTTTTGTTAATATCCATAGAAGAAATAAAATCATTATAGGACTAGTAGATGATAAAGTTGCAACAATTCCTGCATCAGCTTTTTGTAATGCAATTAAAAGTAAACTCATGCCTAATGCCATCCCTAAAAAACCACTAAGAATTGATTGGTAAATAATTTTTGGTGTCAGATTAACTTTTGTATTAAAAACTTCATAATTTAAAAAAAAAGTAAAAGATAAAAAAATACATGAAATTGTTGTTCTAATTGCTGCTGAAGCTATAGGGTCAGCTCCATTAGTTAATATAGGTTTCATCATAACCAGTCCTATTGCTTGGCATAATGCAGCACCAATTGATAAAAATATCCCTACATAAAGTGATCCTTCTACTGTTTCCCATCTATGTTGAGATCCCTTTTTATCTCCATAAGTAATTGCAAATACAACACCAAAAAAAACAATAAAACATCCAATAATACTTATAGTTGAGGCAAGATCATTTAAAAAAAAAATATTAATTACTACTGTAAAAGGTGCAGCTAAAGAAAATAGTATATTATTTCTTCTTGGTCCAATTTTTTGTAAAGCAATAAATAATAAGGTATCACCAAAAAATATACCTATAATTCCAGAAATAATTATAATAGTTAAGTAATCAAAGCTAATTGTATTCCAAGTATTTATATAAAATGTGTAAGTAATTAACATTATGGATACAAAAAATAATCTGAGTCGATTAAAAGCTAAACCTCCGATAGTTCTTGTAACATCTGCAGATACTAAGGATGCAATTGCCCAACAAAGTGCAGCAGTCATTGCAATAAAATAATAGTAGATCATATTGTTATTTAAAATAAATTTAAAACAAATTTAATGGGTATTGATAGATACTCTCCTAAAAGATGTTCTTGTAATGCAAATCTTTTGATTAAACCTGTTGCTCTTAATATAGCGTAAATAACTAATACCCATAAATAAATTCCAAAAATAAAATTTATGTATGATATTATTTTTTTTAATTTGTTATAATAGTTCATATGAAACCTAAATATTGGAATAAAGGTAAAATTTATCTATCAAATAAAGATAAAGTTTTGAAGAAATTAATTCAAACTTATAAAAATGAATATTTAAATATAAATTCTAATTATTTTCATTCATTAATTAATTCAATTATTGGTCAACAAATATCCGTCTCTGCAGCTGATTCGATGAAAACAAAATTTTTTAAACTCAAAAAAAATATAACACCAGTAACTGTAATTAAATTAAGTACTGTAGATTTACGAAAATGTGGCCTATCTAGACAAAAAATTTTATATATAAGAAATATTTCAAAATTTTTTTTACAAAATAAAAAATTCATTAAAAATATTAGTGAATATTCAGAAGAAGAAATTTATAAAAATTTAATTGAAATAAAAGGAGTAGGGAATTGGACTATCCATATGTTTTTAATGTTTAGTTATGGAAGCTCAAATATATTTCCGACAGGTGATTTAGGTTTATTAAAATCTATTTCAAAACTTTATAATATTCCATTACCTATTAGTGAAAGAAAATTAAAATTACTGAACAAAAAATGGAGCCCTTTTTGTTCACAGGCTACTTGGTATTTATGGAGATCTCTAGATCCTATAACTGTAAATTATTAAAAATCTCATTATTTTAAAATAATTAACATATTTTTTAATGATAAAAGTAAATATTCAACAAAATTAACTGATTTTAAAATATTAATATTAATTAATGAATGAATTAATTTTAGATATTCAAAACATTAGTAAATCTTTTCCTAGTGTTAAGGCAAATAATAAAGTTACTTTCGGAGTACAAAAAAATACTGTTCACGCAATTTTAGGAGAAAATGGAGCTGGTAAATCAACATTTGTAAAAATCTTATACGGTCTTATTAAGCAAGATGAAGGAAAAATAATTTATAAAAATAATGAATTAAAAATTTCTTCACCTTCAGAAGCAAGGAAAGTTGGTATTGGAATGATATTTCAACATTTTTCATTATTTGAATCTTTAACTGTTAGAGAAAACTTAATGTTAGGTATAGATGAATATGTATCTTATAAAAAACTAGAAATTAAAATTGAAAATTTAATTCAAAAGTATAAGTTAGCACTCGATCTAGACGCTCCAGTAATTTCACTATCTTCTGGTCAAAAACAAAAAGTAGAAATAGTAAGAGTATTATTACAAAATCCTAAAATATTAGTAATGGATGAACCTACGTCTGTATTGTCTCCCCAAGAGGTTAAAAATTTGTTCATAACCCTTAATGCTCTTGTAAAAAATGAAACTACAATACTTTACATTACACATAAATTAGAAGAAGTAATTACAATTTGCAACAGTGTTACAATAATGCGTGACGGCAAAGTAATTGAAACCTCATCAATTGGCAGTAATACTTCAAAAACACTCGCTACTAAAATGTTAGGTAGGAATTTAGAACAAATTACAAAAGATTTTTCTGCAGTAAAGGATTCAGTAAATTTTGAAGTAAATAATCTTTCATGTAAATTTAATGATCCCTTTTTTACCGATTTAAATAATATTTCATTAAAAGTACATAAGGGTGAAATATTAGGTATTGCTGGAGTTGCTGGTAATGGTCAATCTGAATTAATGGAAATTTTATCTGGTGAAAATTTATATATAGAATCAGGAAAAATTATATTCAACAAAAAAAGAATTGAAAAATTAAATCCACAACAAAGAAGAAATTTATCAATTTCTTTTGTTCCAGAAGATAGATTGGGACATAGTGCTGTTCCAGAATTATCTTTAGTTGAAAATACATTGTTGAGTCGATTTTATAATAATAAATTTACAAAAAATGGATTAATACAAAAAAAATTTTTAGATGATCACACTGAAAGTATAATTAATTTATTTAATGTTAAATGCTTAGACACTAATTCTAATGCCTCAAGTTTATCAGGTGGCAATTTACAAAAATATGTAATTGGAAGAGAAATTTTATCTAAACCTGAATTATTAATAATTTCACATCCTACATGGGGCATCGATGCAGGAGCGGAAAATTTTATCAGACAATCATTGATAAAATTATCAAAACTTGGCACATCCATAATTGTAATTTCTCAAGATTTGGATGAGTTAATTCAAATTTCTCATAAATTATCAATTATATATAATGGCACTTTATCAAAATCATTTAATACTGATAGTATAGATATTGAGAAAGTTGGAATGTTAATGGGAGGTGGAAAATGAATTTACTTTCACCATCAATTGTTCCAAGAACTCAAATTTCAAGTTATGTAAATTTTTTAGTTCCTTTGATAGCTATTATTTTGACTCTATTAACTGGATCACTAATCTTTTCATTGTTAGGATTTAACCCAATACATTCTTTATATACTTTTTTTATATCACCAATTTCATCATTGTATGGATTTTCTGAGTTATTAGTTAAGGCAACACCTCTAGCTTTAATAGCTATTGGTTTATCTTATTGTTTTAAAAATAATATTTATAATATTGGGGCAGAGGGTCAGCTTATTATGGGTGCAATTTTTGGTGGGGGTGTTGCAATATACTTTTATAATGTTGAAGGTTTTTGGTTGCTCCCTCTTATGCTTTTAGCAGGAGTGATAGGTGGATCTTTATGGGCTTTAATACCAGCTCTTCTAAAAACAAAATTTAATACTAATGAAATATTAACTAGTTTAATGTTAGTTTATGTTGCTACTTTTATATTAGATTATCTTGTAGTAGGACCCTGGAAAGATCCTTCAGGGTTCAGCTATCCAAAATCTAGACCATTCAATGAATCTGCAAGAATGCCAGAATTATTTGATGGTCTAAGAGTACACTTTGGGTTAATAATAACATTATTTTTAGTTTTTATTTCATGGTTTATTTTTTCAAAAACAATTTTTGGTTTTCAATTAAAAGTATCAGGTCTGAGTATTAAAGCAGCTCGTTTTGCAGGCTTTAATCAAAACAAACTCATTATTTCTGCTTTTATAATTTGCGGAGGATTTGCTGGTTTAGCAGGATTAGGAGAAGTCTCAGGGCCTATAGGTTTATTGTATAGAGATATATCTCCTAATTATGGTTTTACAGCAATAATCGTTGCTTTTTTGGGAAGATTACATCCAGTAGGAATAATTTTTTCTTCATTAATTATTGCTTTGACTTATTTAGGCGCTGAAGATGCTCAGGTTTTTTTACAAATTCCTTCTGCAGTTGGTTTTATTTTTCAAGGATTAGTTTTATTCTACCTTTTAGGCGCAGAATTATTAGTTAATTATAAAATTCAATTTGGAAAAATTTCATGAATTTAGATTTTATAATTGGGATTTTAGAAATTATATTAATTGCAACGACTCCACTTGTTTTTGCAGCTATTGGAGAACTAGTTACTGAAAAATCTGGAGTTTTAAACTTAGGTGTTGAGGGTATGATGTTAGTTGGTGCAGTTTCAGCATTTGTTACTCTAGTAATAAGCGGAAGTTATTTTTTGGCATTTTTAATATCTATCTTTTCAGGAGTTTTAATGTCTGGGTTTTTCGCAATCTTAGTTCTTTATTTAATGACAAATCAAATAGCAACAGGTTTAGCTTTAACAATTTTTGGTATTGGTTTAAGTTCTATGATTGGGAAAAAATATATTGGAACTCCAATAGATGGTTTATCTCCTTGGTTTTTTGTTATAATTTCTTTTGTAATAGTATTTATTATAAGTTACTTTTTTTATAAAACTAAATCTGGATTAATTTTGAGGGCAGTTGGCGAATCCCACAATGCTGCACATGCCTTAGGTTACAATGTAATTAAGGTTAGGTTCATAGCTATTATTTTTGGCGGATCAATGTGTGCTCTAGCCGGTTCATATATTTCAATATGTTATGCACCAATGTGGCAGGAAGGCATGACTGCTGAAAGAGGTTGGATTGCTCTTGCAATAGTAGTTTTTTCAACATGGAAACCTGAAAGAGTGTTAATTGGAGCTTATATTTTTGGTGGAGTAACTATTTTGCAAATGAACCTTCAAGCATTGGGTATAAGAATTCCTGGTCAATTTTTTAATATGGCTCCTTATGTTGCAACAATTATTGTTCTTGTATTTATTTCTAGTAATAAACTTAGAATAAAGCTTAGTGCACCAGCATCTTTGACCATCCCTTTTTTTAAAGGAAAATAAATATCCACCAAAAATTAAATATTATTAGCATGAGGTATTGAGGCAAAATTAAAATTATTTAAAATAATCCATGAAACGAATTATTTTTAGCAGGTGAGGTTAAAATGATTAGAATTATTACTTTTATTACTACTTTTTTATTTTTGATTTTTGGTAGTGCAAATGCTGATCAAAAAAAGGTAGGATTTATTTATATTGGTCCTCCAGGTGATCATGGATGGACATATATGCATGATGTCGGACGAAAATATATGGAAAGTCAATTAGGTGACTCCATTTCAACAACGTATATTGAAAATGTTCCAGAAAATGCTGACGCTGTAAGAGCGATTAGAAAGTTGGCTGACTCTGGTCATGATTTAATATTTACTACTTCTTTCAACTATATGGATCAAACACATGAAGTTGCTAAAGATTTCCCTCAAATTAAATTTGAGCATGCTACTGGATACATTCAAGCTGATAATGTCGCAACATATTCAGCAAGATTTTATGAAGGTAGAATGATTGAAGGTCATATTGCGGGACATATGACAAAAACAAACACTATTGGTTATATTGCATCTTATCCTATTCCTGAGGTTGTGAGAGGCATAAATGCATTTTATCTAGCAGCATCAAAAGTAAATCCAGATATTAAAATGAAAATAATTTGGGTATTTACTTGGTATGATCCAGGTAAAGAGGCAGATGCAGCTAACACTTTAATAAATCAGGGAGCAGATATTATTGTACAGCATACTGATACCTATGCACCCTGTCAGGCTGCTCAAAAAGCAGGAGTACTTGCATTTGGACAAGCATCAAATCAGGAAGAATTTTGTCCTGACTCACATTTAACGGCTATTGAAGACATCTGGGGACCATATTATGCCGCAAGAGCAAAGGCTGTTGTTGATGGAACATGGTCATCAGGTGACACATGGGATGGAATGGATAAAGGTATGGTTGTAATGTCACCATACAATACAAAATTGATGCCAGCCAGTCTAATTCAGGAAGCAGTAAATATGGAAGTTGCAATTAAAGATGGTACACTTCATCCATTTACTGGTCCAATTTATAATCAAGCTGGTGAGATAGTTGTCCCTGAGGGTGAGGTTGCACCTGATGGAATGTTACTTGGTATGAATTTTTATGTACAGGGAATAGACGGAGAAGTTCCTCAATAAAATATTAATATCATTTACCTCCCTAAAATTTTATTTAGGGAGGTTTATTATGGAGATTTTAATGTCTGATTTACATATTTCATGGGAAGAATACCGAAAAAAAACTGAGCAACTTGCCAGCAATATTTACAAAGATGGATGGGAATTTAATCAGCTTGTATGTATTGCTAAAGGTGGCATGCGTGTTGGTGATATGATGGCTAGAATATTTGACGTTCCATTAGCAATTTTATCAGTAGAATCATATAGAGGTGATGGAATTAAAAACAAAAGAGGAGGCATCACATTTTCGAGAGATTTAGCTAAAACTAGTCCCAACATTGGATCCAAGGTTTTATTAGTAGATGATCTAGCTGACTCGGGTATAACTCTAAGGAAAAGTATTGATTGGCTTCAGCATACATATGGTTTTTATATTGATGAACCTATAAGAACAGGTGTCTTATTTTATAAAGCAGTTTCAAGTTTCAAGCCTAATTATTATATTGATTATTTAGAAGATTCACCATGGATTCATATGCCCTATGAAGTTTATGAAACAATGAAGCCCGAGGAACTTGGTTAATAAATAGTAGCAATTTCTTTTAATCTTTTTTTTTGTTTTGCAAATTTTGGAATCAAAGCTCCTTTCTTTGGATATCCAACAATAAGTAAAACAAATGGCTTCTCATTATTAGGTCTTTTTAATATTTTATTTAAAAATATCATTGGGCTAGGTGTGTGGGTTAACATTGCTAGGCCTGAAAAATGTAAACATGTAATCAAAATTCCTGTAGCAATACCAACAGATTCTTTGACATAATAATTTTTTATTTTTTTATTTTTTGATATGGAAAATTTTTTTTCAAAAATTGCAATTAAATATGGAGCTTTTTCAATAAATTTTTTGTTTTCATTAGTTCCTAAAGGTACTAAAGCATCTAACCATTCCCTTGGTGCTTTAGATCTATAAAATTTCTTCTCTTCATTTTCCGCAGCTATTCTAATTTTTTTTTTCAAAGATTGGTTTTTTATAATTACAAAATGCCAAGGTTGTAAATTTGCACCATTTGGTGCTGTACCTGCAGATAAAACTGCATTTTTTATAATATCTATATCAATTTTTTTATTATTAAACTCTCTTACACTTCTCCTTTCTTTTATTTGATTATAAAAATTTTTTGAATTTGATTTCATTTCTTTAATAGTTTGGTTTGAAAATTTTAATTCTTCAGTTATGTATTGATTATTATGCATTGGTTAGTGATTATAATAGGAATATTTTTTATTTCTATAGCTATAAGTAATCCATTTTATAAATTAATAATAAAAAATAGAATTAAATTAAATATATTTTATGAAATTCTAATTAGAATATTCATTTTTTTAATCAGTATTATTGTTATATTTTATGGATTATATTTAGAAAGTGTATTTTAATATCTTCTAATATCCCTATCTATAAGCGCAGCCCAAGCATCAATTCCTCCTAATACATTAACACAATGATCGTATCCTTGCGCTTTTAACCATTTGCATACAGCTTGGCTTCTAGTTCCTGTATGACACATTACAAAAATATTACTTTTTTTATTTAATTCAGTATGTCTTTGGGCTATTTCTGATAATTTCATGTGAATTGTTCCTTTGATAAATGCATGGTCTCTTTCCGTATCATCTCTTACATCAATAATTTGTATTTTTTTATTACCCTGTCTTAATTCGTTGAGTTGATGAACCGTAATTTCACTACTATTGTATAACTCCATATGATTATTCTACATGTTTTAAAAAAATATATCTAGTATTTTAATGCAACAACCTGTAGACGATTTCTTGTATTATTAATTAAATAATATTTTATAAAAATTTTAAGGGCATGTAATGACAAAAAAAATAACTTTTTCTGCTTTTGGCAGAGACTCTTATTATCATAGAGATTGGTTCAAAAAAAATGGTTTTAAATTTGATAGAAGTTCAAAAAAATGGACTGTAGTAAATCTTAATATAGAAAATGCAGAAGAATTTGGAAGCTATTGCAGAAAATATGGCCTAACATTTGAGAGATCTGATAGGATGATTACTGAGTTTGATTACGCTGATTATCTATGGGATGGTCGACGTGAAGAATTTATGAAAGAATCTAAATCCATTCCTATACCTCAGCCTAAAAACAAAATATAATTTTTGAAAAAACCAAATATAGTAAATAATTTTATTTTACTTCTCATATTATCAGCAATATGGGGTTCAGCTTTTTTTGCTATAAAAGTAGGACTAGAGAGCTTTTCTCCGGTAACTGTAGCATCTTTAAGGCTAATAATAGCATCTTTTTTTTTATTATTTTTTTTTTATATATCAAAAAAAACAATTAAATTTAGCAAGAAGATTTTAATCTTATTAATTATAATAGGTATAGTAGGAAATTTTATTCCCTTCTACCTTATAAGTTGGGCTGAACAATTTATACCATCATCAACTGCAGGAATGTTAATGGCCATTGGTCCTATAGTCACATTATTAATGTCTCATTTTTTAACTAATAATGATAAATTTACAATTAACAAACTTTTATCTGTAATTGTTGGATTAATTGGTGTTCTATTAATCTTTAATATTAATACATTTCAGTCTTTAAAAATTACAACTCAAATCGATTTGTTTGCAAAATTTTTGGTAATACTAGCTGCGTTTGGGTATATGTTTTCTAATATTTTAGCATATGAAAAATTAAAAAATATAGATTCATTCTCAATCACAACCTTTGCTACAACTTTTGGAGCAATTTTTTCTATTCCATTTCTTTTTTTAGATTTTACAATAAATAATTTCGAGATTAATTTTCATTTGAATTCTTTTTATGCCGTCCTATATTTAGGAATATTTCCTACAGCAATTGCTTTTCAATTTAGATATTATATTACTAAAACATCAGGACCTGTATTTTTATCCTACGTTGCTTATTTAATACCAGTTTTTGCTGTTATATGGGGCTATTTCCTACTCTCGGAAAAAATCAATTATTCTTCGTTATTGGGGATATCCTTGATTTTATTAGGTGTATATTTTGGTCAGCAAAAGAAATTAGTGAGAAAAATATCCTAAAAAAACATAAAGTATTATCAAAACAGCAACAAATACTGATACATTTTTAAAATTAAAATATTTCATTAGATATTGTAATTTATCATTTTTTAGTCCAATATACTCTTATTATGACCGACTCAATTAAATATTTATTAGAAGAAAATAAAGCACCAAAGTTTTGGTATAATATTAATGCTGACTTACCAAGTCCACCACCACCACCATTACACCCAGGAACTAAACAACCAGCTGGTCCTGATGATTTTGCACCTTTATTTCCAATGAGTTTAATTATGCAAGAAGTTTCCACTGAAAGAGAAATTGAAATTCCTGAACCAGTTAGAGAAGTATATAAACAATGGAGACCCTCTCCGTTATTTAGAGCCAAAAGATTAGAAAAGCATTTAGATACACCTGCTAAAATTTATTATAAATATGAAGGTGTTAGTCCTACTGGTAGCCACAAACCGAATACTGCAGTTCCACAAGCATTTTTTAATAAAGAGGAAGGAATTAGTAAAATATTTACTGAAACGGGAGCAGGTCAATGGGGAAGTTCATTAGCTTTTGCAGGTCAGATCTTTGGTATAGATATTGAGGTTTTCATGGTTAAGGTTAGTTTTGATCATAAACCTTATAGAAAATTAATGATGCAAACATTTGGCGCCAATTGCCATGCTAGTCCATCTAAATTAACTGATTTTGGAAATAAGTTATTATCAGAAAATCCTGATAACCCCGGTAGTTTGGGTATAGCTATATCAGAGGCAATAGAAGCAACAGTTAAAAGTGGAGGTAAAGCAAAATACTCTCTTGGAAGTGTCTTAGGACATGTTTTAATGCATCAAACTATAAATGGTAATGAAGCTATTATGCAAATGGAGATGGCTGGAGACTATCCTGATATAATTGTTGGCTGTACGGGTGGGGGTAGTAATCTCTCTGGATTAATGTTTCCATTTTTAGGACAACAATTAAGAGGTGATCAAAAAATTGATATAATTGGTTGTGAGCCTGCATCATGTCCTTCATTTACAAAGGGTAAGTATGCTTATGATCATGGTGATATGGCAAAAATGACACCATTAATTAAAATGCATACTCTTGGATCTGATTTCTTACCGCCGGCTAATCACTCTGGAGGATTAAGATACCATGGTATGTCTTATCATTTAAGCCATTTATATGAGTTAGGTCTGATGAGAGCAAAGGCTTATGGTCAAAAAGATTGTTTTGAAGCTGGTTTAACTTTTGCAAAACAAGAAGGAATTATTCCTGCTCCTGAAGGAAATCATGCAATCAAAGGTGCTATTGATGCAGCTTTAGAATGTAAAGAAAAAGGTGAGTCAAAAACTATTCTCTTTAATTTATGTGGTCATGGATATTTTGATATGTCAGCTTATGATGATTATCTTAATGGATCAATGGCTGATGATGTTATTGATGATGATGGAATAGGTAAATCTATTTCTCAAATACCAGAAGTAGCGTAATTTAAGTTTAAATTTTTTTTTATTTAATTAAAGGTGTCTTTTTATTATGGTTGAAATTAAACCTTTTAAAGGAACACGTCCTTATAACGAAGATGCAAAAAATATAATTGCCCCTTCTACTGATCATTTAAGTATTGAAAATATAGAAATATTTAAAAAAAATAATTATTGGAATTATTTAAAAATTTTGAATCCCGTTGGACAATTAAAAGAAGCAGATACTCTTTTCGAAGCAAAATCGCATTTTAAGGAAATGAAAGAAAATGATGTAATTAAAAAAGATCAAGAATTATTTTATTATATTTATCAAATTGAATTTCAAGGTCATACTCAACTAGGATTTTTATCTCTTTCTAAAATATCAGATTTTGTAGATGAAAAAATTAAAGCACATGAAAAAATATACGAGAAAAGGATGAGGGAAAGAGCAGAACAAATGTTAAATATAAAAACACAAATTGGTCCTATCTATGTATTTTATAAAAAAAATAATAAGATAAAAGATTTGTTATCCTCTATAATATTAAATACCCCAGACTATGATTTTGAAAGCTTCGATAAATCTATTCATAAACTATGGTGTATTTCTGATCAAACTTTTATAAAAAATTTATCTTCTCTTTTTATAAATGAAGTAGATAATTTTTATATTGCAGATGGACATCATAGAATGGGTGCAATGAAAATTATTGGAGAATTAAATTATAATAAAAATATTTTACAGGAAGATTTTATGATAGCAGCGTTTCCAAGTGATGAAGCTAAAATATTTGACTATAATAGAGTTGTTAAAGATTTAAATGGTTTAAGTGAAGAAAAGTTTTTAGAAATTCTTTCTGAAAACTTTGAAATCAAAAATGAAAAAATTCCTTTCAAACCTCAATCAAATAAACAATTTGGAATGTATCATGAAAAAAAATGGTATTCATTGCATTTTAAAACTGAACTAAAAACTGATAATTTTGTTGATACACTAGATATTAATATTTTAAATAATTTCGTTTTCAAAAAACATTTAAATATTTCTGATGTTAATAATGATGAAAGAATAAGATTTATTGCCGGATGCCATGGTTTGAAAGCTTTAGAAAAAAAAGTTGATGAAAATAATGATAGTGTGGCATTTTCTATCTTCCCATCTTCAATAAGTGATGTTATTAAAGTCGCTAATAAAAATTTGACCATGCCTCCTAAATCAACGTGGTTCGACCCAAAACCTTTAGATGGCTTAGTAGTCTACGAGTTTGAAAAAGTATATGAATAAACCTAATACTAAACCTAATAACCCAAATTTTTCAAGTGGACCAACCTCAAAAAGACCAGGGTGGGACATATCCGTTTTGAGTAATGCTTTAACTGGGAGATCTCATAGATCTGTTGAATGTAAAGCAAGACTAAAAGAAGCAATAGATAAATCTAAAGATATTCTAAAATTACCTGATGATTATTTATTGGGTATAATGCCTGGATCAAATACTGGTGCTTTAGAAGCTGCTATGTGGTGCCTATTAGGTAAAACGGGTGTCGATATTCTTGCATGGGAAAATTTTGGTAAAGATTGGGTAATCGATGCAATTAGTGAATTAAAATTAGATAATTTAAATATTCATGAAGAAGATTATGGTAAACTACCTGATCTTAGCAAAGTTAATTTTGACAATGATGTTATTTTTACTTGGAATGGAACAACATCAGGTGTCAAAGTTCCTAATGGAGATTGGATACCTGATGATAGAAAAGGCCTAACCATTTGTGATGCTACTTCAGCAATCTTTGGTATGCCTATAGATTATAACAAATGTGATGTTATAACTTGGTCTTGGCAAAAAATACTTGGAGGAGAGGCCGCTCATGGAATGATTGCAATTTCTCCACGCGTCGTAGAAAGATTAGAGAGTTTTACGCCTAGTTGGCCTGTACCTAAATTATTTCGATTAGCTGAAAAACAAAAGTTAATAAAAGGTATTTTTGAAGGAAACACAATAAATACACCGTCAATGATATGTGTTGAAGATATCATTGATTCATTAAATTGGGTCTCTTCTCAAGGAGGGTTAAATTCATTAATTTCTAAATCTCAGAATTCTTTACAAAAAATTAGAGAATGGATTAATGAGAGAGATTGGGTCACTTTTTTATCTGAAATTAAAGATGATAATTATATCTCAAACACTGGAATAACATTTAAAATTATTGAAGATTGGTTTACTAATAAAGATGAAAGTGGTCAAAGAGCTGTAATGGCTGATATTTGCAAGTTGCTTTCTGAAAATAATGTTGGATTTGATTGTAATGGATATCCAAAAGCACCACCTTCTTTTAGAATATGGGCTGGAGGAACGGTTCAAACTTCAGATGTAGAATTAGTTTTACCTTGGATTGATTGGGCCTATTCAGAGATTAAATCAAAACATGCCTAAAGTACTAATATCAGATTCACTAGATAATATTGCATCTGAAATTTTAATAAAGAATAACATTTCTGTTGATACAAAAACAAACTTACCTCCTGAAGAATTAAAAAAAATAATTGATAACTATGATGGTTTAATTATTCGTTCTGCAACTAAAGTTCGAAAAGATTTAATTGATTCTCTTTCAAATTTAAAAATTATCGGTAGGGCAGGAGCAGGAGTAGATAATGTTGATGTGGAAGCTGCTAAAAATAGAAACATTATCGTAATGAATACTCCAGGAGGAAATACAAATGCTACAGCAGAACACACTATTGGTTTAATTTTTGCATTGCAAAGAAAAATTACTGTTGCCAATGAGACAACTCATAAGGGTCTTTGGGAAAAAAAGAAATTAAAAGGAAATGAAATTAAAGGAAAGAAAATTGGTATTATAGGTTTTGGTAATGTAGGTAAAAAAGTTGCAGAATTATCTAATGTATTGGGAATGCACGTTTCAATAGTTTCTTCATACTTTGAGACAATTAAGGATAGCTTTCCTGAATATAATTCTTGTTCTATCGATGAGATTATTAAAGATTCAGATATAATTTCTTTTCATTGTAAACCCAATAAAGATGGCAACCCGATTATGAATAAAAATCATCTATTACTAATGAAAAAAAATTGCATAATTATTAATACCGCAAGAGGTAACTTAGTTGATGAAAATGATCTTAAAAATGCTCTAGAAAAAAAAGAAATCAAAGGCGCTGCATTAGATGTTTTTAAAAATGAGCCTTTAGAAGAAAGTGGGTTTTATAATTTAGATAATATAATTTTAACCCCACATATTGCTGCCTCTACTGATGAAGCACAAATAGTTGTAGCAGAAATGGTTGCTAAACAGTTTGTTGAATTTTTTAATAATAATAAAATTATAAATTCAGTTACTTAATAAAAATTTCAGTTAAATTTTCTAAGTAAGCAGATGGATTTGAAAGAATGTTACCATCCAATATATTAGCTTGATCTAAAATTAAATTAGAAGCTTTTTTATGGTCAATTTTTGTTAAATTTTGAGATAAATTTACAATCATCGGATGGTTTGGATTAATTTCTAGTATTTTTTTTGAAACAGGTGTTTTTTGATTATGCATTTTCATTAGTTTTTCCATATTTATATCCATCCCAGATTCTTCAGCTACAAGCAGAATTGGGCTTTTGGTTAATCTCTTAGATACAATAACATCAGAAATAGTCTCTTTAAGCTCTGTTTTAAGTATGTTAATTAAATCATTGATTTTACTATCTATTTCTTTTTTATCTTCATCTTTCTTACTTGATTTTTCTCCAACTTTTGAAACATCAACCTTACCTTTGGTTATTGATTTAAATTCTAAATCTTTAAATTTATTTACATTTTGTATCCAAAACTCATCTACTGCATCAACCATAAACAAAACTGGTATCTTTTTATCAGTGAAAACTTCTAATTGAGGGGAGTTTTTAATATGGTCCTTATCAGTATTAGCAAAATAATAAATTTCTTTCTGATCTTTAGCCATTAATTTAGTATACTCTTCAAGAGATATTTTTTTATCATTTAAAGAATTTTCAAACCTTAATAGCGGTAGGATTTTTTCATGGTGATCATTATGTTCGTATAACCCTTCTTTTAGAACAGGACCAAAATTATTCCAAAATGTCTCAAATTTAACCTTTTCTTTCTTAGCTAGGCTATCAATTTCACTTAAAATTTTATTTGTAATACCTTTTTTTATTTTTGTAATAATAGGATTATTTTGAAGCATTTCTCTACTAATATTGAGAGATATATCTTGCGAGTCGACTACTCCTGGGATGAAACGAAGCCAATTAGGAATTATGTCTTCGCAATCATCAGTGATAAAAACTTTTTGAACATATAATTTTATTTTATTTTTCCTGTCTGCATTGAATAAATCCATAGGTTGATTTGTAGGAAAATAAAGTAAAGCTTTATAACTAATAACACCTTCAGCGTTATAATGAATAGTTTTTAAAGGATCATCAAAATTAAATGAAATATTATTATAAAATTGCTTATAATCTTCTTCTTTTATATCTTTTTTATCTTTTAGCCATAATGGACTACCTTCATTTATTTTTTCTTCTTTTTCTTTATCGTCAAGGTCCTTTAGATAAATGGGAAAAGGAATATAATTTGAGTATTTTGTTATAATTGATCTTAAACGAAATGAATCTAAAAATTCATCAGCATCTTTCTTTATATTAAGAGTTATACATGTGCCTCTTTTATCTTTTTTAGCTTCTTCTATGGTATAGTTTTCTTTTCCATTAGAAGACCAAAGATTTGTTTCTTCATTTTCAGCATCTCTAGAAAGTACTTCAACATTATCCGCAACCATATATGAGGAATAAAAACCAACACCAAACTGTCCAATTGCTGAAATATCATTACTTTTTTTATTTTTCATTGCTTCAATAAATTTACTAGTTCCTGATCTCGCTATAGTTCCTAAATTATCAATAAGTTCGTTTTTAGACATACCAATTCCATTATCTTCAATTTCAATAATTTTTTTCTTTTTTGAAACTCTGATATTTATTTTTAAATCCTTTTCATCTTTAAGAAGATTTTTTTTGGACAGTGATTGATATCTTAGTTTTTCGCAGGCATCTGCAGAATTAGATATTAATTCTCTCAAAAATATTTCCCTTTCGCTATAAAGAGAATTGGCAACAAGATCTAAAAGCTTACTGACTTCAGCTTGAAATGTTAAATTTTCTTTAGTTTTTTCTGCCATTTTTGAAATTTAAGCATTCATATCTATAATTCAATAGTAAGCAATAATTTTTTGCCACATTTAAGACTATATAAGTAAAAGTTATGGTATCTACATTTATAATGAAATTTGATAATTTTTTAAAATTATTATGTATTACATTGTTATTTTTATATGCTTGTACTTCAAATCAGTTAACAAATACTGCTGATAGTTGCATAATTTTTGATGAAAAGAAAAGCTGGTATAAAGCAACTAAAAATTCTTATGATAAATGGAATACCCCAATTGCATTCCAATTAGCAGTTATAAAGCAAGAATCTTCTTTTACTCAATTTGCAAAACCGAAAAGAAAAAAATTTTTAGGTTTAATACCAACATCTAGATCATCAACTGCTTTTGGTTATGCACAAATAACAAATCCTACATGGGATTGGTATAAGAATAAAACTGGGAATCAAAATGCATCAAGGGCAAATTTTAAAGATGTAACTGATTTTATTGGTTGGTACACAACGCAGTCTGAAAATATGATTGGAATTTCAAAAAATGATTACTATAATCAATACTTAGCATACCATGAAGGTCAAAATGGATGGTCGAAAAAGACATTTAAAAGTAAAGATTGGTTGATTGATGTTGCTAAAAATGTAGAAAGAAATACTAAAATGTTTAATAAACAATTAAAACAATGTGAAGAAAAACTAAATCAAAAAGGTTTCTTTGGAATACTATAATGCCAATTTTAAACAGTATAAATCAAATGCAAGATCAGATGACAAAATGGCGTCAGGATTTACATAAAATTCCTGAGATAGGCCTTCAAGAATTTAAAACATCAAAATATATAAAAAATAAGTTAAGTGAGTTTAATATTAAATTTAAAGATGGTTACGCTAATACAGGTGTTGTTGCTTGGGTAGATGGTAATGAAGTTACTGATGATAAGACAATTGGTTTAAGAGCAGATTTTGATGCTCTTCCTATGCCAGAACAAAATGAATTTAATCATAAATCTCAAAATAAAGGTATGATGCATGGTTGTGGCCATGATGGTCATACCACGATGCTTCTTGGGGCAGCGAAATATCTAAGTGAAAATAATAATTTTAATGGAAGAGTATATTTCATTTTTCAACCAGGAGAAGAGGGTTTTGCTGGAGGAGAAAAAATGATTCAAGATGGCATGTTCGATGATTTTAAAATTGATGAAGTTTATGCACTTCATAATTGGCCTGAGCTACCTTTAGGTACGTTTGGTATAAATAGTGGACCGATGATGGCAGCAGTTGATGAATTTGATATTATTGTAAAAGGAAAGGGTGGTCATGCTGCATCACCTCATCTAGCAGTTGATCCTGTAGTTATTTCTGCACAAGTTATTTCTGCTATTCAAACAATTATAAGTAGATCCACAGATCCTGTTGATAAAGCTCTTATAAGTATTACAAAAATTAATGCAGGTACTGCATATAATGTAATTGATGATCATGTTAAAATGGGTGGGACTATTAGAACTTTTCGAAGAGAAACACGGGCATATATAGAGAAAAGATTAAATGAATTATGTAAAGGTATAGCCGATGCACATGGTGCAGAAATAAAAATTGATTTTGATTTAGTTAATAAATATCCACCTACAATAAATTCTAAAGAAGAAACCAAATTTGCAGCTAACGTTGCTAAAGATTTGGTTGGTCATGATAAAGTAATTACTGATATCGATCCCTCAATGGGAGGAGAAGATTTTTCATATCTTTTAGAAAAAAAACCCGGTTCCTATCTTTATCTCGGTCAAGGTGATAAAGAACATAGTGCCCACCTCCATACAACTCAATATGATTTTAATGATAATTTATTACCTATCGGGGTTAATTTTTGGGTAAATTTAGTAAATAAGTATTTCTCTAAGTAATCTTTAATGATTAATATTAGTGCAATTTTCACAATTATTGCATTAAAAATAAAAGAAATATTCCAAGAATACCATTATTCAATTTTAGCACCCTTAATTACAAACCTTTTATTCATTATTATTTTTTTAACTATTGAAAACTATTATACACTATCAATTAATAATTATTCATTTGTACAATTCATAGCTCCAGGATTAATATTAATGATTGTTGCTCAAGAAAGTTACTTCAATACTTCTGCTACACTTATAAATATGAAACAAATTGGATCTTTAGAAGATTGGTTAATGGCTCCCATATTTCGGGTTGAAATTTTATTTTCTTTAGTTTGTTCTGCTTTGATAATAGGAATATTTTTAGCAATATTAAATTTTATTGCCTTCTCTTTTTTTTTAGATTTAAAAATTTATAATATATTTTATTTTCTTTATTATTTAGTAATTGTTATAATTTTTTTTTCTTGTGTAGGATGTATAATTGGTATTATATTTAATACATGGGACTCTCAAAGTACATTTTCAAATTTTTTTGTTTCACCAATTAATTTTTTATCTGGTACTTTTTTTTCAATAAATTATTTACCAGAAAATTATAGATTTATACTTTTATATAATCCATATTATTACGTCGTTTCATATTTTAGAGATTCATTTCATCAGCCATTTATTTTTTATAAATTAGAAAATATTTTTATATTAATCTTTATTTTTATTTCAATAATTATTACTTCTTTTATTTTTTTTAAAGGTTACAGAGTTATTAAATGATTGATTATACTTTATCTATTATTAACAATATTAATTCTTTAATCGAATTAAATTTTATCTACGCATTTTTTTTATATTTTATATTAACAACTATATTCTTCACACTCTCTTTACCAGGTGGGCTAGTTGTAATGATTTCCTCCGGTTTTTTATTTGGATTTTATTATGGCTTTATAATAAATATTGTGTCTATTGTAATTGGAAGTTATATTTTTTTTATCTTTATTAAGTATTTCTTTACTAATTATTTTAATAAATATCTTGTAAATTATAATAATAAAATAAATGGTATAATAAAAAATTCATCTTTTGAATATTTGATTATTTTACGTTTAATATTTGGAATTCCTCTATTTGTTCAAAATATTTTTCTTTCATCTCTAAATGTTTCCCACTCTAAGTTCTTAATAACAACAATTATTGGTTTTACACCATATCATATAATTTTTTCATATTTAGGTTCCCAATTATCAAATATTTTAGATGTAAAAAACTTTAATTTAATTGATATTTTATCATTTGAATTATTTCTTTTAATATTTGCTTTATTTTTTATACTTATTACTATTATAATTTTAAAAAATTATCGAAAACATGATTAGATTGTTAATAGTTTTAATTGTAATAGTAATAATTCTATTTATTTTGAGATCAAGAGCCAAATCTCAATATAATAATTATGGTAATTTTTATAGAAATTTAATTTTAATAGTCATAATAGGAGGAATAATATTTTTCCTTGCTACAACTGGAAAATTCTTAATTCCACAGTTACTAAATTTAATTAAAGTCAGTTTGCCATTCTTAACAAAATTAATAGGAATATAGTGAAATATTATTCTATTAATGATCTGCCCTTGAATGATGAAATGATTAATTTTTGGAATAACAATGGATATTTGGTTATTGAAAATTTCAATACCAATGAAGAATGTGATGAATTAATAGAACGATCATCATATCTTATCGAACATAATAACTTTAATAATCAAAAATCTATTTTTGATACAGTCAATCAAGCTCATAATGATGATAGTTATTTTTTAGAATCAGGAGATAAAATCCGTTTCTTCTTTGAAGAAAAAGCTAATTTAAATGATGACAACATAGAAGAAAATAAACATTTTATTGTAAATAAAATCGGTCATGCTTTGCATGACTTAGATAAAGTTTTTTACAACTTTTCTCATAAGCAAAAACTTCAAGATATTGCTTTATCACTTGGTTTCTTAAAACCAAAATTACTCCAGTCCATGTATATTTTTAAGCAGCCTAAAATAGGTGGTGAAGTAGTTTGCCATCAAGATTCTACTTTTTTATATACTGAGCCAGAAAGTACCATCGGTTTCTGGTTTGCATTAGAAGACGCAAATAAAACCAATGGATGTTTACAGGTTGCAAGCGGAGGTCATAAAGGTCCATTAAGAAAACTTTTTAAAAAAGTAGACGGTATAATGCAAATGATAGATCTAAATGATGAGCCATTTCCTGAAACTGATACTTTTGTAGAAGTAAAAAAAGGATCACTTGTCTTATTACATGGTAGACTTCCTCATTATTCATGTGAGAATACAAGTTTAAAATCAAGACATGCTTACACAATTCATGTAATTGATAATAACAACGAATATCCTGAATGGAATTGGTTACAAAGATCTTCAATACCTCTTAAAAGTTTTATTAATGACTAAAAAAATAATTTTAGATTGTGATCCAGGTCATGATGATGCTGTAGCAATAATGTTAGCTGCTTCTTCTAATGAAATTGACATACTGGGTATAACCTGTGTTGGTGGAAATAGTGGTTTAAATAATACAGTAAATAACGCTCTTAAAGTTTGTACGTTAATTGAAAGAACGGACATAAAAGTTTACTCTGGTGCAAATAAACCTATTCATTATGAATTATTTACAGCTGAATATGTTCACGGAAAAACCGGATTAGATAAAAAAGGTGATCCTATAATAATAGATACAAATTATAAACCTCAAGAAAAACATGCAGTTGATTTCATAGTAGAAACTTGTAAATCTTCAACAGAGCAAATTTATGTATGTCCAACAGGACCTCTTACAAATATTGCCTTAAGTTTAAAAAAAGATCCGTCTATTAAAGAAAATATAAAAGAAATAGTTTTTATGGGTGGGGCTGCTATGTGCTTAGGAAATACTACACCATCAGCTGAATTTAATATTTATGTGGATCCACATGCAGCTAATATTGTTTTAGAATCAGGCATTCATTTAACAATGATGGGTTTAGATGTTACTCATCAGGTAAATGTAAATTCAAAAATTATCAAATCAATGAATGAAAATAAAAATAAAAGTTCTAAGTTTTTTGGAGAACTAATGGAATTTTATACAATATTTCATAAAGAATTATACGAAACTGAGGAAACTCCTTTGCATGACCCATGTGTTATCGCATATTTATTAGATCCATCTATTTTTAGTGGAAAAGAAGTTAATGTCACAGTTGAAGAAAATTCTGAATTAACAAGAGGGGAGACTGTTGTTGATTGGCTAGGTGTTACTAAAAGACCGGTAAATTGTTTTGTTATGAATGAAGCTAATGATGAAAAATTTTTTCAATTACTTAAAGCTAAATTATCGTTATTACCTTAACTATAAAAACTCTTTGCAATCTTTCCAGCTAAATTAGCATTATTAATAATTAAAGATACATTAGCATTTAGAGTTTCATTTTTTGATTGTTCGTTAATTTCTTTTATGAAAAACGGGGTTAATTCTTTTCCACTAATATTATTTCTACTAGCTTTTATTGTTGCATTATTTATCCATTTTTCTACGTCATTTTTATTAAGTGCTTTCTCTAATGGAACTTTATTAAATATGAGAATTGATTTTTTATTTCCCATTTTTTCATTGAGTTTTAAAAAAGAAGAAATTTCATGAATTTCATCAAATTTATTGTCAACTTTATTTTCTGTTTCTTCATACCAAAAACCAGGCATATAATTTGTTTGATAACCAATTCTTGTAATTCCTAAAGTTTCAAGAAGTTCATTTGTTTTACTTAAATCTAAAATAGATTTAGCACCACTGCAGATTACAAAATTTGAATTCTCAGAAAGTGCATATAGATCTGCAGATACATCATTGGTATTTTTAGCATTTAGATGCACACCACCAATTCCTCCTGTTGCAAAAAATTTTATTTGAAATTTAGAAGCTATAGAAATTGTACTTGCTACTGTTGTAGCAGCATTTTCTTTATTAAATATTGATAAATTTATATTGTGGTTTGAAACTTTTTGAACATTTTTCTCTTCTGCTAATATTTGAATATCTTCTTCCGATAATCCTATTTTTACCTTACCTCTAATTATTCCTATTGTTGCAGCAATTGCACCGTTATCTTCAACAGCCTTTATAGACTCATTTGCGACTTTAATATTTTCTGGATAGGGCAATCCATGACTAATCAATGTACTTTCTAAAGCTACTATTGGTTTTTTTCTATTTATTGCTTCTTGAACTTTTTTACTTAAATCAAATATTTCATGCATACTATTGTACACTCACTCTCTTAGAAAGATTTTTAATTTTTAAAAAATCACTCTTAGTTTTTAGACTTTTACCACTAGCATAATAAGACCCGCATGCTACAGAAGTTTTCAAAATATAATTAATTTTTTTATTTATACTGAACAAATACAGCATCATAGCTGCTAGAGCGTCTCCAGCTCCATTTTCGTTTACTACTTTGATTGATGGGGGTTTTATTTTTTTTATAAATTCATTACTTCCAAAGATTACATTATTTTTTGAATTAGTAGTAATTATTTTTATTTTTTTATTTTGTTTTAATATTTTTTTTACACCTAAAATTATATTTGAAGAATTTGTAAGTTTAAGTAACTCTGCTTTATTTAAGAATATAAAATCAACTTTATTTATAATCCTTTTAATTTTAATAACTTTATGCACTGATGTTGCGCACACTATAATTTTATTTTTTTTTGATAGTTTATTTATTGATTTTTCTAAATAGGTTTTAGAAAAATTTAGATCAAATATAATATTTTTATTCTTGATGTTTGGTATTTTAAAAGATTTATTATTTTCATATTCATCAGTGTTAGCTAAACCTAATAAAAATTTATTATTTTTATCTGATAAGGCTAAATAGTATCTATCTGTATAATTTTTATTTACTTGGTGAACATATATTTTTTTTGAGATTTTTTTTCTAATCTCTTCGTTTATAGCTAGACTATAAAAATTTACATCAACAAAATTTGAAAGCAATTCTGCAATATTATACGCCACTCCACCAATTCTGTTTTTTTGTGTAATTTGATTAGATCTAAAATTAATAATATTTTTTTTAAGATTTAATAAATAATCGTGATGAATTGCCCCAATACAAACAAAAATGTTTTTAGATTTCAGCATTATGAATTATACACCTTTTATGTCAGTTTTTGATGTTGATCCACCTATTATTGATAATAAACATTTAATTAAATGGTTAAAGATTAATTTTTCTTTCTTAAGAAATAAATTACTCAAAATTAAACAACTAGATAGTGAAAGGGATATAAATTTTATTATATCCATAAATAATAAAAAAAAATATGTATTAAAAATTTCAAACCCATCAGAAAAAATAAATATATTAAAATACCAAGATAGATTAATTAATTATTTACGAAGTGACCTTAGTCTTAAATCTGTTATACCAAAAATACACCATACAAAGATTGTAAAATATTTAGATAAAAAAAATAGAGAATGCTTTGTTAGGATTTTATCTTATATTGAAGGGCGAATGTATGGAGATACAAAAAGTAATGATAAAATTGAAAATTCTTTAGGTAAGTTACTTGGAAAAGTATCAACTAAGTTGCAAGCATTTAACGATATAGATGCTCATAGAAATTTTATTTGGGATCCATCAAACATAAAATGGATTAAAAAAGATATTAATATTTTTACTGGTTCAAAAAAACTAATTTTATTAAAATGTTTTTCAGAATATGAAAAATTTGTAAAAAATAATTTAAATAAATTAAGATATTCAATAACTCATTCAGACCCAAATAATTACAATATTGTTATTAAGGAAAATAATGTTTGTGGTTTACTAGATTATGGGGATTCTATTTATTCTCCAACAATAAATGATTTAGCTATATGCCTTTCATATGCATTAATGAATAATGATAATATCTATCTTACACTTAAAAATATAATAACAGAGTACAATAAACAGTTTTCTATTAATGAGAATGAAATTAATTCATTAATATCATTATGTAAGTCAAGACTTATGATTACTGTTGTAATGGCAAAGAAACAAAGAATTAAATATCCATCAAATCAATATTTAAGTATTAGTGAGAAAGATGCATGGTCTTTATTAGAAAAATTAGACAAAATTCCTATAAATTTTCTAATATATATTGTTCGCGATATATGTAACTTTGATATTATTCACCATCATAATGAAATTATAAATTATATAAATAAATTCAACTTTGGTAATATTTTTAAATTTAATTTACTTGATAAAAATAAATCTATCTTAAAATTAAGTTCTAATTCACCTTTATTAAAAGGTAACCCAGATAATAGTTCGCTTAAGAAAAGAGTTAATAAAATATTTAAAGAAGATAATTCTCGTATAGGAATAGGTTTATACAATGAAAAAAGAAAAGTTTATAAGGGACCTAACTTTATTTCTGAATTAAATACGAATGAAAGACGTAATATTCACTTAGGAATTGATATTTTTATTGATCAGGGAACAGATTTATTTGCTCCAATAGACGGTAAAATTATAATTTTAAAAAATAATAATTTTAAATATGACTATGGTCCCACTCTAGTTTTAGAACATAGTTTTAAAAAATATAAATTTTATACTCTATACGGTCATTTATCCAAAATAATGTTTCAAAAACTAAAAATTGGAAAAAAAATTAAGAAAGGTGAATGGATTGGTAAAATTGGTAATTTTAATGAAAATGGAAAATGGTTACCACATTTACATTTTCAAATTATTTTAGATTTATTAGGACATGATAAGAATTTTCCAGGAGTAGGTGAAGAATTTTTATCCAATATTTGGAATAAAATTTCACCTGATCCAAATTTGATTCTACGAATTCCAAAATCTTTTTATTCTAATAATAATAATTTTAGAGATACTTTAAAAAAAAGAAGAAAAAATATTTCTGATAATTTATCAATTTCTTATAAGAAACCTCTTCATATGCTTGAAGCTAAAGATCAGTATTTTTTTGATAGATATGGTAGGAGATACTTAGATTGTGTAAATAATATTTCCCATGTTGGGCATTCAAATTCCTATGTCCATGAAGCTATGACTCAGCAAAATTTAAAACTTAATACTAATACGAGATATCTGTATGATACAATTAATGAATATAGTGAATTACTTTTAAGTAAGTTTCCAAAGAAATTAAATAAGATATTTTTTGTATGCACAGGATCTGAAGCCAATGATTTAGCCTATAGAATAGCTCAAACTTATACTAGTGCAATAGATGTCTTTGTGATGGACAATGCTTATCATGGGCATACCAATGCTTTAATTGATCTGAGTCCATATAAATTTAATAATAAGGGTGGTTTAGGTAAAAAAGATTATGTCCACGTATTGGATATGCCTGATCCATTAAGAGGAAAGTGGAGATATAAAAACTCAAATTGGATACAAAAATATATAGATGAAGCTAAAACAGTAATTAGAAATAAAACCAAAGAAATAAAAATTGCATGTTTTTTTGCTGAAAGTATACTTGGTTGTGGTGGTCAAGTAATTCTTCCAAAAAATTATTTAAATGAAATATTTTCAGAAATTAGAAGAAACAATGCTTTATGTATTGTTGATGAGGTACAAACTGGTTTTGGACGCGTTGGAAGGAATTTTTGGTCATTTGAAGAGCATGATGTCGTTCCTGATATAGTAACCTTGGGCAAACCTATGGGTAATGGTCACCCTATAGCTGCTGTTATAACTACCGAAAAAATTGCTTCAACTTTTAATAACGGGATGGAATATTTTAATTCATTCGGTGGAAATCCTGTTTCCTGTGCTATTGGTAAAGCAGTATTAGAGACTATTAATAATAATAAATTACAAAAAAATGCTTTGTTGGTTGGTAATTATTTTTTAAAAGAATTAAAAAAAATCCAACTTAAATATAAAAAATATATTAGTGAAGTTAGAGGTAGGGGACTTTTTTTAGGAATAGATATTATTCAAAATAGTAATGTGTCTAAACCTAATAAAAAATTAGCTAAACTGCTTATTAATTATATGAGAAATCAAGGTATTTTATTGAGTACTGATGGCCCTTATGACAATGTTATTAAAATAAAACCACCTCTTGTATTTACAAAATTAAATGTTGATCAGGTATGTAAAAACTTAGAAACTTTCTTTAAAAAATTATAAAATATATTCCATAACTAATCATTAGCATGGCAATGGTTAGATCAATCCAAAACCAAGTTTTATTTGAATAAATATATTTTGATAAGAACTTTGACATATATCCCAAAGAAAAGAAAAACAAAAAACTAGCTGAAATTGCTCCAATGCCAAATGAAAATTGATCATTAAAATTTGTTGATAGTGATCCCAGTAAAATAATTGTATCTAGATAAACATGAGGATTTGCGTATGTAATAAGGAGTAAGGTAATTAATATTTTACCGAATTCGTTAATTATATTTAATTCTTTATTTATATCTTTAAATTGATTTAATTTTATAACTTTAATTAATCCATAAAATATAAGCCAAATTCCACCTAATACTTTTATTATTCCTATAATACTTGGATTAATTTGCACAATATAATTAGATAGATATATTCCGATTATAATTAACAAACTGTCTGATAGACTGCAAAATAAAGTAACTGTAAAAACATAAGATTTTTTAAGCCCTTGCTGTATTACAAATAAATTTTGAGGTCCTATGGCTATAATTAATGTTCCTCCAATTATTAATCCTTGGATAAAATCATAAATATACATATTGCCTTAAATTGTAATTACACTATTTTAAAAATATGCACAAAATTATATTGTTTAGTTTGTTTATTTTATTATCAAAAAATATTTATGGAGAAATGATAAAACCAGACCCTTCAATTGGCCCTAAAGAAGTAATTTCAATCCAATTAAAAGCATTACAAAAAAATAATTTACCTTTTGACGATGCCGGTATTGAACAAACTTGGGAATTTGCACATCCAAATAATAGAATGTACACAGGTCCTCTAGACAATTTTATTAGGATGATTAAAAATCCATCTTACGCAATGATGATTGATCACTTAGAACACAATATAATTCCTGTTCAGGAACAAGAAAAAAGTTCATATTACTTTGTAGAACTTACAGATAGTAATGGAAAAAAATTTGGTTTCGAATGGACAGTAGAAAAAGTAGAGCAAAACGGTGAGTTTAAAGATTGCTGGATGACTGTCGGTGTTTCTAGACCAATGCCTTTATCACAAGCATCATAGTGTGCGGAAGATTTACAAGCACTGAAGATAAAGAAAAAATTACAAAACTATTTCCTGACTCTCAAGTTTTAAATTACGCACATAAGTCTTACAATATATCACCTTCTAATATTGTTAATATTATTTATGAAAATAATCATAAACTTTTAATAGATACTTTTGTTTGGAGTTATAGTTTTTTTAGTAAAAAAAATAATGTTACTCAATTTGTTATTAATGCTAGAATTGAAACGATTAATGAAAAATATTTATTTAAAGAATCATTTACTAAAAGAAAATGTCTTATAATTGCAAATGGATATTATGAATGGAAAAATATAAATAATCAAAAACAACCCTATTTAATATCAATTCCTAGAAATGAATTATTATTTTTTGGTGGAATTTGGAGGGAAGAAATAAGAGATAATAAAAAAATGAATGTTGTCTGTATCGTTACTAAGGATGCAAATGAAAACCTTTCCTATATACATAATAGAATGCCTCTTATTATGTCCCATAATGAGGGTCTTAAATTTCTTAATGATAATAAAAATGAATTTCTACATCAAAACAAAAGTGTTATCGAGGATGATTTAGACTTTTATCCAGTATCAAAAATTGTAAATAATCCAAAAAATAATGATGAAAATTGCCTTAAAGAAATATCTTTATAATATTTAAATTTTTTTATCGCTTTTATAATATTAATCAAATATATATTTTTTTTTTAATGAGCCATTTATTTTATAAACCTGCAAAATCTAGATTACACAGAAGTGAATTGGCAGTTCCAGGCTCTAATCCAAGGATGTTTGAAAAAGCATTAAAATCAAATGCCGATTATATATTTTTAGATTTAGAAGATGCAGTATCTCCAAATGATAAAATTGATGCAAGAAAAAATGTTATAAATGCAATAAAAGAATACAATTGGAGAGAAGAAGGTAAAACAATCTCTATAAGAATTAACGGCTTGGATACACACTATATGTATCGTGATGTGATTGAAATTATAGAAGAGGTCGGTGATAAGATTGATACATTATTAATTCCAAAAGTAGGCTCATCATCTGATGTATATATGGTTGATTGTATGCTCAATCAAATTGAACAAAATAAAAAATTTAAAAATAGAATAGGTTTAGAATGTTTAATTGAAACAGCACTAGGAATGTCTAATATCCAACCAATTGCAACATCAAGTTTTAGACTAGAAGCATTACACTTTGGAGTTGCAGATTATGCTGCAAGTATGAGAGCAAGAACTGTTGTCATAGGAGGTTTAAATCCTGATTACCCTGGTGATCAATGGCATCATGGCTTATCAACTTTAGTAATGACCTGTAGATCATATGGTTTAAGAGCAATAGACGGACCTTTTGGAGACTTTAATGACAAACAAGGGTATCTTGATGCAGCAAAAAGAGCGGCAGCAATTGGTTTTGAGGGTAAATGGGCAATACATCCATCGCAAATAGATTTAGCTAATGAAGTTTTTTCTCCACCTAAAGAAGAAATAGATAAAGCAAAAAGAATATTATTAGAATTAGAAAAAGCAGCTGCTGAAGGAAAGGGCGCTGCTCAGCTTGATGGCAGAATGATCGATGCTGCATCTGCAAGAATGGCTGAAAATGTTGTAAATATTAATAAGTTAATTGAAAGTAAGTAATGGATATACACGAATATCAAGCAAAAAAAATATTATCCGATTTTGGTGTTAAAATTCCGACTGGTGGTATTGTTTATAGTCCAGAAAATGCAGAAAATAAAGCGAGAGAAATTGGTGGTTCTAAATGGGTTGTAAAAGCGCAAGTTCACTCTGGTGCTAGAGGTAAAGCGGGAGGAATTATAATATGTAATTCTCCGTTAGAAGTTGCTGATGCAACTGATAAATTGTTAGGTAAAAAATTAATTACAAACCAAACTGGTCCAGACGGTAAGATAATAAATAGAATTTATATTGAAGAAGCAACTGATATCAAACATGAATTATATTTAGGTTTAGTGTTTGATAGATCTTCAGAAAGTATAATGGTTGTAGCTTCAACAGAAGGTGGAATGAGTGTCGAAGAAATTTCAAAAGAAAAACCTGAAACAATTATACGATCTAAAATAGAAGTAGCAGTTGGTATTCAACAATTTCAAGCAAGAGAAATAGCTTTTGGTTTAGGAATTGAATCCAAATTGATCTCAAGAGCTGCAAATACAATTATTGGTTGTTATAAAGCTTTTAGTGAGCTTGATGCAACAATGGTTGAAGTTAACCCATTAGTTGTATCATACCAAGATGAAATACTAGCATTAGATTGTAAAATGAGTTTTGATAATAATGCAATGTTTAGAAGAGATGAAATTGCAGAACTAAGAGATAAAACACAAGAAAATTCAAATGAAGTTTATGCTTCTGACAGAGGAATGAATTATGTAAGCTTAGATGGGAATATTGGTAATATTATTAATGGTGCAGGCTTAGCAATGGCTTCAATGGATATGATAAAACTTGCTGGTGGTGAACCAGCAAATTTTTTAGATGTTGGTGGAGGTGCAACACCAGAAAAAATAGTTAAAGCTTTTAAATTAATCTCTATGGACACAAAAGTTAAGGTAATATTAGTTAATATCTTTGCAGGGATTAACAGATGTGATTGGGTTGCAGAAGGAATTGTTCAAGCTTTATCAAAAATTGAAATTAAACATCCTTTAGTTATACGTTTAGCTGGAACTAACGTCGAAAAGGGAAATGAAATACTTAAAAAAAGCAATATAAATTACATTGAAGCATCAACTTTAGAAGATGCAGCAAATAAAGCAGTGAAGGCTCTTGGATAATCATGTCTATAATCATTCACAAAAATACAAAGATTTTAGTCCAAGGATTCACTGGAAAAATTGGAAGTTTTCATGCTGAAGAAATGATTAAGTATGGTTCTAACGTTGTTGGCGGGGTAACACCTGGTAAGGGTGGCATGACTCATTTAAATCTTCCTGTTTTTAATACTGTTAAAGAAGCTGTAGATCAAACTGGAGCATCAACATCAATTTTATTTGTCCCACCAGCCTTTGCAGCTGACTCAGCAATGGAAGCTGCTGATGCTGGTATTAAGACCTGTGTGGCTATTACTGACGGTATTCCTTCTCATGATATGGTTAAAATAAAAAGATATATGAGAAGATATCCAAAAGAAAAAAAAATGGGATTAGTAGGTCCGAATTGTGCAGGAATAATTAGCCCTGGTAAATCTATGTTAGGTATTATGCCTGGCCACATTTACAAAGAAGGTAAAATAGGAATAGTTAGTAGATCTGGCACTTTGGGATATGAAGCTGCACAACAATTTAAAGATTTGGAAATTGGTGTTTCAACAAGTGTAGGCATAGGAGGCGATCCAATAAATGGAAGTTCTTTTAGAGATATAATTGAAAAGTTTGAAAATGATGATGAAACTATTGCAGTATTAATGATAGGTGAAATAGGTGGCCCACAAGAAGTTGAAGCTGGACAATTTGCTAAAGAAAATATGAGTAAACCAGTAATTGCGTATATAGCAGGACTAACTGCACCTAAAGGTCGTGTGATGGGGCATGCTGGTGCAATTGTTTCTGCTTATGGTGAAAGCGCAATAGAAAAAGTAGAACTTCTTAAAGAGTGTGGAGTTACAATTTCCAAAAACCCTTCTGTAATGGGTGAAACTGTAAAAAAAGTATTAGTAGAAAATAATTTGAATTAATATAATTAAAAAAAAATGAAATTTTTATATAAAAATGAATTCTGGATGTTAATATTTTCTCTAGGTGTTCTATATTGGTTATTTAATCCATCAGTCTTAACAACCTTAGTTATGATTGTGCCATTGCTATTGGCCGTTTCTTCCCGTAAATAAAACTAAGTTTTATACTTACTGATGCAATAACGTTTATCGTATTTATAGTTAAAAAATGAAATTATATCTAATTAGACATGCAGAGTCAGAAGCTAATGCAGCATCAGATTTAGATAATCCAACTTATTATTATGATGCAAGAATTACCCAAAGAGGAATTGAGCAAGCAAAAAAATTAAATAATAGAATTAAAAATCTCAAATTTGATAATTATTTTTGTTCCCCTTTAACAAGAACATTGGAAACATTCTCTATTGTTTTTCCATCTAATAAACCTGTAATTGAACCATTAATAAGAGAACATTTGTATCACTCATGTGATGTTGGAAGACAACCAAAAAAATTAAAAAAAGAATTTAATGATTTTGATTTTAATAATTTAAAAGATTTTTGGTGGAATAATAACAAACCTATAAATGAAAAAAAAATTATACAAGAGTCTCACAATGATATTAAAATGAGATTAAGGTCTTTTCTTCTATCAATCAAAAGCCTTAATTTACAAAAAATTGTATTAGTCAGTCATGGTACTTTCTTAAGTCAAATAACTGAATATATGTTGGACAACTGCGAAGTATATGATTGTGAGTACAATGAGGTATACAAAAAATTTTTTTAATTTAATTCTTAATAAATAAAAATCTAAAACATCTCATTTATTATTTTATTTAATTTTTGTGTTACTCTATCAATTATTTTTTTTCCTATCTGTGCATTGGATTTTCTAGGATCTCCAATAATTCCACTTTTACTTAATTCTTTAGTTACCCAAGCTTTCTTAATATTTTTTTCATAAGAAATGGTTTTAGATGATAAATAATCAGGAGATAATCTATGTTTAGAAATTTTAGATTGCCTAACTAGGTTTGGAAATAAATATAACATAATAGATGTTTCAAATTCTCCACCATGATAACCAAAGTCTTTTTCTTTACTTGATATAATTCCTTTAAATTGATCAAATAAAAAATATGTGCCTTTTACTATGTTTGTCTTAAATTCTGATTTCAATTCTTTAGCAATAATATCTATATGACTAATTTGTCCACCATGACTATTTAAAAGTAATATATTTTTAAATTTCAATTTACATACATTTTCTAAAATTGATAAAGAGTGCGATATAAATTCCAATGAATCAATACTTATAGTTCCATCAAAATCTGTATGTTCAGCAGCTGAACCAAAATATATTTCAGGCATAATTAAATATTTATTTGAATTATATTTTTTATTGAATTCTAATAATATTCCTTCAAGAATTTTTTTATCGGTATTTAATGGAAGGTGCGGACCGTGTTGTTCTATTGATGAAAATGGGAAAATTAAAACTGTTTTTCTATTTATTTTTTTAATTTCATTTGTTGTTAATTCTTCCCAAAAGTTTGTTAGCATTTTTTTATTATACATTTATAAGTAAATTATGAAATCTTATTCTTTATGGATTGATAAAAAAAAACAAGCTAAAATTTATCAAAAAAAACTTGTTTACAATAAAAATAACAAAACAGTTTTAGTTAAAACTATTTACTCAGGTATTAGCAAGGGAACTGAAAAATTAGTTTCATCTAAAAGCGTAAGTAAGGATCAATTTGAATTAATGAAAGCCCCTTTTCAAGAGGGTTCTTTTAATTTACCTATAAAATACGGTTATATAAATGTTGGGAATATTATCGATGGCCCAAGGAAATATATAAATAAAAAAATATTTAGTCTTTATCCTCATCAAGATTTATATGAAATTTCTATTCAAAATTTAATTTTTCTACCAAAAGGAAATTTGAGAAAATATATTCTAACTGCAAATATGGAAACAGCAATTAATATCTTTTGGGATGCTCAATCTAAAAGTAATAACAAAATTCTAATTGTAGGGCTAGGCTCTGTAGGATTATTAACTGCATTTTTTTTTAAAATTAATGGATATAAAAATGTTTATGTTTTTGATAATAATAAAAATAAAAGAAAAATTGCCAATTATTTAGGATTAAATTTTATTGATATAAGAAAGATTGAGAAAATAGATGTAGCAATAAACACTACAGCTAATTATAAAGTTTTAAATTCTTTAATGGAAAAATTATCTATCGAAGGAAAAATAGTAGAAGCTAGTTGGTATGGTAAAAATAAAGGAGAAGTTGCATTAGGTGGGTATTTTCATTCTAAAAGATTAAAAATTATTAGCTCACAGGTATCTAAAATACCAAAATACTTGAAAAATAAATATGATTTTGAGGGGAGATTAAAATTGGCAATTAAATCTTTAAAAAATTCAAAATTAGAAAAATTAATTACTAGTGAAAGTAATTTTTTTGATTTAGAAAAAGATTACTATAAAATCCTTCAAAATAAGGATACAATAATGCATCTAGTTAAATATTAATTATGTATTCGATAAAAGTAAGAGAAAATATTCTAATAGCTCATTCTTTACCTGGGGAAGTATTTGGACCAGCCCAAAATATGCATGGAGCTACATATTTAGTAGATGCTGAATTTTTCACTGATAAACTTAACAAATACAATATAATTATGGATTTAGGAATAGTGTCCACGACTTTAAAAGATATTCTTAAAATATATAATTATCAAAATTTAGATGAAATTGATGAATTTAAGGGTAAAATTACCTCAACAGAGTTTTTAGCAGAGGATATTTGCAATAAGATTTTAAATAGATTAAGAAATGAATTCTCTGAAGATTACAAATCGTTAAAAAAAATTAAAATAACCTTGCAAGAATCAAATGTTGCATGGGCATCATATGAAAAAGAGGTTATCTAAAAATAAATCTGATATTTATTTTGTTTATCCAGGAAATATTAATGCAAAAACTGGAGGATACATTTATGAAAAAAATATCCTAGAATATGCAAAGATAAGAGATATAAATATTAGACCAATTTCTCTAAGTGAAAATTATCCTTTTCCTACAAATAACGATATAAAATATTTTCTAAAAATTTTAGATAAAATTGATCCTGACTCTAAAATTATTATAGATGGATTAGCATTAGAAGGAATGTATTCAATTTTTAAAAAAATACTCACTTATAATGTTATCGCGCTAATACATCATCCCTTATATCTTGAATTTAAAGGTCAAAGGTCAAAAAAATTCTTACGATTAGAGAAGGAAAATTTCAAAAAAATAAATAAATTTATTGTGACTTCTAAAAATACAAAAAATTTATTAATAAATGAATTTAAAGTACTAAATAATAAAATTTCTGTAGTTGAACCTGGTATAGAAAGACTTGCAAAATATAATTTTAAAAATAATAGTAAAATTCATTTTTTAACATGTGGAAGTGTAATAGATAGAAAAAACTATCTTTTTTTATTAAAAGTTTTAAAGCCTTTAGATAATTTTATATTAGAAATTGTTGGTGATACCACAAGAGATATAAGTTATTACAAAAAACTCAAAAAATTTATTTCTAAAAACTCAATGAACAGAAAAATAATATTCCATGGTACTATTTCAGATACAAAATTAGCTAAATTATATTCTAAAACAGATTGTTACATTTCGGTAAGTAAATATGAAGGTTTTGGTATGTCATTAGCAAATGCATTAATAATTAAAAAACCAATTATAACCTTTTTTACTAATACTATTTTAAATACACTAGAAAAAAAGGGTGTTATTTATTTCAAAAAATTTGAATTAAATGATCTTAGAAATATAATTACTAAAAATATATTAAATAAAAAAAATTTTAAAAAACTAAATATTGATATTCATAAAAATAAAAGATATCTTCTTACTCCTCTAGAGTCAGCTAAGAAATTTGTTAAATTAATTTAATATGCATGAATTTCAAAATAAATGGTTAAATCTTAGAGAAACTGTCGATAGAAATTCACGAAACAAAAGAATACTATATTTAATTAATAAATTTTTTAAAAATAAAAAAAATATTAGAATTGTTGACTTAGGTTCAGGTGCTGGATCTAATTATAGATTTCTAAAGTCACGATTATTAAATAATCAATATTGGTATTTTGTAGACATATCATATCAATCAACAAATTATTTTAAAAAAAATATAAAATTATCATCTAAAATAAAAAAAACTAATTTTAAAATTGTTGATGTAATTAATAATCTAGAAAAAATAAATTTTAATGATTATAATTTAGTTACAGGATCTGCTTTTTTAGATATTCTTCCAAAAACATGGTTTAAAAATTTTCATAAATTAAATGTTGATACAGAAATTGTCTACTTTGCCTTAAATTATAACGGTAATTTTAAATTTTTTCCAAAACACAAGGATGATAAAAAAATTCTTAATATTTTTAATAAAGATCAAAAATCTGACAAAGGAATAGGGGAAGTGGCTGTTGGACCAGATTGTACTGAATTAATAAATAAAGTATTTAAAAGGACTCACAAAACATATGTTTTAGACTCTACATGGGATGTTAGTAAAAATTATGAATTTCAAATTTATTTCTTAAATTTTTGTAGAGAAATTATTCAAAAAAATAAACTTAACTTTGATGATTGGTTAAAATTTCGTTTAAAATGTATTAAAGAAAAAAATTCTAGATTTATTTTAAATAATACAGATTTTTTAGCTATTAAGAAATAAATTAACAATAATTTCATTTTCTAATTCATTAAAATTATGTTTTGGTCTGATAGCTTTATTGAGATTTGAAATTTCTTTTAAATTTAATGAATTAATTCCGGAACCTATTAATATTGGGGCAATCATAAATTGAAGAATATCAATATATTTATTATTTATTAATTCTGAAATAGTTTTTGATCCTCCCTCTACTAAAATATTTTTGTATTTAAGTTTTTTTATTTGCGTAATTAAGTTTTTAGTAAAATTTTTTTCTTTTAATCTAATTATTGTTGAATTATTCAATCTAATATTTTTATTACTTTTTGTAAAAATTATATTTTCATTACCGTCATTAAATATTTTATATTTGTTATTTAGCGAAAGACTGCCATCGATAATAATTCTTTTTGGATTTGTGCCCTTTATTTTTCTTGTTGTTAATAGTGGATCGTCTTTTTTAATGGTATTTGAACCTACAATAATTGCATCACTGATACTTCGTAAACAATGTAGATAAATTATACTCTTGGGATTATTTATGTAATGAGAATTACCATTATTTAATGCAATTCTACCATCAATACTTTGTCCTATCTGAGCTATAACTAATTTTTTGTTTTTTCTTAATATCGGGAGAAGGATATTTAAGATTGATTGATAAAATTTACTTATATTAATTTTAGATTCCAGATTATTATTTTTTATGTAAAAATTACTTTTTCTTTTTGATGATAAAGAAATACTATTTTTTTTAACTAATAAATATAAATCATTATTCTTTTTAGAATTTTTTATAAAATCTAGTAAAATTCCTATATTTTTCGATGTAATCATTTGTTTTTATTTCAATTATATCTATATAAAGTTTTCATGAGTTTCAAATCTAATACAGGAACTATAATAGATAGGGCAATTAACGAACTCAGGACCGGAAGACCCTTAATAATTAAGAATAACAAGGAATATTGGATGTTCTTTAATATAGAACATTCCCAAAGTAAAATTTTTAATCAATTCAATAAGCACTTAGTTGATGAAAAATACTTACTTATTACTAAACAAAAAGCTCAATCAATTTTTAATAAGAATATTAAAAGTAATATTTATTTTGAGATAAATCCCAAAACAGATGTAAATCAAATAATAAATTTATTTGTCAATCCTCTTAGCAATAATAAAGTAATTAAATTTACCAATATTAAAAAATTCAAAGCTAAAAATTTTCATAATGTTTGTATTGATCTTTCCAAAAATGCTAAAATGATACCATCTCTAGTTTTTAAAAAAATTAATAAAAAAAATTACAAAAATATAAATGAATTTGGATTTAAAAATGGAATTTTAATATTTGATTACAAAGATTTATTGAAGCAAAATGAATTAATTTGTGAAAGTATCAAATTAGTTTCTAGTGCAAAAGTTCCACTACCAAAAAATGAAAATTCTAATTTTAAAATATTCAAATCATATATTGGATCTGATAAACATGTAGCGATAATTGTTAATCCAAAAAAAATAAATAAAAAATCTGTTAATTTAAGAATACATTCAGCTTGTTTTACAGGTGATATTTTTCATTCTTTAAAATGTGATTGCGGTGAACAGTTAAATCAATCAATCAATTACATGGTTAGAAATAATGGTGGAATTATATTATATTTAGAACAAGAAGGTAGGGGAATAGGATTAGCTAATAAAATGAGAGCCTATTCTCTTCAAGCAAGGGGTATGGATACAATAGACGCCGATCATAATATTGGTTTTTTAGATGATGAAAGAGATTTTAATATTGCAGCTAGAATACTGAAATTATTAAAAATAAATAAAGTTAATCTTATTACAAATAATAAAAATAAAATAAATTCTATTAAGAAAGCAGGAATTAAAGTTGAAAATCAAATAAATACAAAGCCAACATTAAATAAATTTAATAAAAATTATTTTAAAACAAGAGTAAAAAAAGCCGGGTACGGTCTTAAATTAGTAGTATAATTATGAAAAAAATTCCTAAAATAAAACTACAATTAACAAACGACAATGAGTTTGATTCATCTAAATTAAAGAATAAAACAGTTTTATTCTTTTACCCTAAGGCGTTAACTGGTGGATGCTCAGTAGAAGTTGCAGATTTTCAGAAATATTTAACAAAATTTAATAAAATTGGCTTTGATGTAATAGGAGCTTCTAAAGATCCTGTTGATCGGAATAAAAAATTTTCAGATAAGTATAAATTGAAATACCCACTTGGTTCGGATGAAGGAAAAAATTGTGATAAACTTGGTATTTGGATAGAAAAATCTATGTATGGTAGGAAATATTTTGGGATAGATAGATCTACATTTGTAATCGATAAAAATGGAAAAATTCTAAATTCTTGGAATAAAGTTAAAGTTAAAGGTCATGTTGAAGAAGTTTATAATTTTTGTAAGGATCAGTAAATTTTTATTTAATTTTACCTATTTCTTTTTCTCTTTTGATTACAAATAAACCACTTAATGTAATAATTATTGCACCAATAATCATATTATCAGTTGGAGTTTCACCTAGTATTAAATACCCAAAAATCATACCAAATATAATTACACTGTATCTTGCAGAAGCCGTTAATGAGAGCGGTGCATAAAAAACTGTTAATACTGAAAATAAATATCCAAATAAAACAAATATACTAGAAACAAGAATATAATTTATATCTTCTCTGCTTACTTGATAACCAAAAATTATTGAACCCAACCCTGCAAACCCAGTAATCAACAAAGCAGTCACAAATGTAATTTCAACACTATTTGATTTAGTTACTAAACTCTTTGTTGCAATATCTCTAATAGTTAAAAAAATAGCAGCTAAAATAGGTAACAGTAAAAGATAATTAAATTGAAAATTTTGTGGATTTACAACTACTAACACACCTAAGAATCCAATAATAACTGCACACCATCTTCTTATTCCGACTTTCTCTCCCAAAAAAAGAAAAGCAAATATTGTGACAAAGAAAGGATTAGTCATTAAAAGTGTATAAACCTCAGATATTGGTAACAATATTAATCCAACCAAAAAAAATAATGCTGTTAATACTTCATACAAACCCCTTATATGAAAACTTTTAATAAAAAGTATTTTAATTAAATTTTTTTTTTCAAAAAAAATTAAATATAGACCTAATAGACTTGATGTAACTAAACCTCTTAAAAAAATTACAGAATATAAAGAATTGTCATCACCTATATTTTTTACAACAAGTTTGATATAACTATCATTTATAGAGAATGATAATTGGCCAGCCATCATAAAAAGTACACCTATCGTCCCAACTGAAAATAAAATCTTGCTTTTCATAATAAAAAAAAATATTTAACTTATATGTTACAAAGAAATACTTCCAACCACCTATATGGATTTACTGACTTGAAGTCATTAAATGAAAGAGGTCCATTAGTTATTTCTTATGGAAAAGGAATATATGTTTACGATACTAAAGGTAGTAAATATCTAGATGGAAATTCTGGCCTATGGAATCAGTGTGCCGGTTTTGACCATCCTGGATTAATTGAAGTTGCAAAAAAACAGTATGAAAAATTTGCTGGTTATCATTCTTTATTTGGAAGGTTGTCAGAAGAAACATTACAGCTATCTGAAAAAATTATTGAAGTATCACCATTTGACCAAGGTCGTGTATTCTTTTGTAATTCAGGATCTGAAGCAAATGACACCATGGTCAAAATGTTATGGATGTTAAATGCAAGAATTGGAAAGCCAAATAGACGAAAAATTATAACAAGAATTAATGGATATCATGGTGTTACTTTGGGAGCTTCTTCAATGACAGCCAAACCATACAATAAAGAGTTTGGTTTACCGTCAAAAGAATTCATTCATATTGAATGTCCTCATTATTGGAAATATGGATTAGAGAATGAAACGGAAGAAGAATTTTCCCTTAGGATGGCCAAAAATTTAGAAGAAAAAATCATTAAAGAAGATCCAGAAACTATTGCAGGTTTTGTTGCTGAACCTGTTCAAGGTGCTGGTGGCTGTATACCTCCTTCAAAATCATATTTTGATTTAGTTCAGCCAATATTAAAAAAATATAATATTCCTTTTATTGCAGATGAAGTAATTTGTGGATTTGGTAGAACTGGAAACTTATGGGGCTGTGATACATACAATATCAAACCCGATATAATCATATCATCTAAATGTTTAACAGCTGGGTACTTTCCTATGGGAGCAGTTATAGTTAATAAAGAATTTTCAGATAAATTTGTTGAAGTATCAGAAGAAGCAGAAGAATTTCCACATGGTTTTACAGCTGGTGGTCATCCTGTTGGTTGTGCAATTGCTTTGAAAGCAATAGATGTAATCATGAATGAGGGTTTATTAGATAATGTAAAATTGATGGAACCTTATTTTTTTGAAAGATTAAATGAATTTAATGATTATGAACACATTGGAGAAACTAGAGGTGTAGGTCTTATGGCTGCATTAGAGATGGTAAAAAATAAAGCTACTAAAGAACCATTTGAAGGTCATCTTAACATGGGAGATAAAGTTGCTAATTTATCAATTGATAATGGATTAATTTGTAGACCTTTAGGTCCCGCAATTGTTTTGTGTCCTCAATTTATAATTACTAAAAGTCAAATAGATGAAATATTTGATTCTCTTCATAAAACTATAAAGCAAGTTTTTAATTAAGTTTCGTATTTAACTATAAAACCTGAATACTTGACATTACTAATGATACTATTTGGAATAACTCCTTCAACTAGAGCTAGTGATGGCCCATCTTTAGCTTTTTCAGTAATAGATAGTATACTTTGCATATCTCCTTGAATTATGGCCTCTACTTCATCTTTACTTTCTTTATTTTGAATATACCCATTTAATCCTAAAGATATTGCTAAATCACTAAACCAATGTCTAAAACCCACTCCCTGAACTTTTCCTTTAATAATAAGTCGATAAGTTTTTATTTCATTTGTATTCATTTTAGTATCAATATAAGTACTTTTTACTATCATACAATCCTTCAAATGATTACATGAAAAAAAGTATAATTTATTCTTCAATTCTTTTATTTTTTGCTGGAATTTTTTTTGTAACAAATGATGCAATAATAAATTATCTATCCCAAACAGATGTAAAATTTTATCATTTCATATTTTATGGAATACCTATTTTTTTATGTTTCCCGATATATTTATTTATTAATGGATCTTTAAAAAAAAATATAAAATGCACTAATTATTTTCCACCGATTTTCAGAGGTTTATTAAATATTCCTTTGCCATTTATTGCTTTTATAACTCTTGAACAGATTAAACTTCCAGAATTCACAACATTAAATATGACTGCGCCATTAATGGGAACTATATTTGCTATTTTTTTACTAAATGAAAAATTAAATATTTTGACTTATCTATCTTTGTTTATTGGTTTCTTAGGAGTTTTGTTTGTCATTCAGCCTGGTTTTGAAAGTTTTAATATTTATTATTTAATTGTCCTCATTGGAGTGCTCTTAATTACAGTAACAACTTTTATAGTAAATAAATATAGTCATGTAACTACAAATATTGGATATTTTCTCTATGGTGGTTTTTTTGTCCACTTTATATCATTACCTTTATTTATAATGAATCCATTAAAAGTTACTTCTTTTGAATTTTTTTTAATATCTACTGCTGCATTATTTATTAATTTAGCAATGTTTTTTGCAACAACTGCATTTAAGATTGCACAAAAACATTATGCATCAGTATTTAGTTTAGTTTACCTTCAGGTTTTATGGTCATCATTGGTTGGAATTTTTATATTTAATGAATATATGAATTTATATGCTTATATTGGTGCTTTTTTAATAGTTTTAAGTGGAATTGTTTCTTTGCCCTCACAAATAAAACAATTAAAGGATGCAAATTAATGGTAAAAATCTTTTTATTCTTACTCATTTATATCTTTAGCTTTAAATCTTTTTCTAACGAAGTTAAGATCTTAAATGAAACCATTGGCAATGGCTTAGAAGTAAAAAATCATTCAAAATTATCTGTTAATTACATTGGCAGACTAGAAGACAATACTGTTTTTGATAGTTCTTACGATAGAGGTCAACTTTTTGATTTTCAAATAGGGGTAAGGAAAGTAATCCTAGGCTGGGAAATTGGTTTACTTGGAATGAAAGAGGGTGGAAAGAGAACTATATTTATTCCTTATCAATTAGCTTATGGAGAAAGTGGTGCAGGTAGTTTGATTCCGCCAAAATCAAATCTTATTTTTGAAATTGAATTAATAAAAGTTATTCCACCAGGATATAAAGAAATAGATGGTTATCAACTAAAATTAGCAATGACTAGTGATTTTAAAATTATAGATATTAGAAATAAGGGTGAAATAATTAATTCAAATAAAATACCAGGTGCTATTCAAATAACTGCATTTGACAAAAATGGTAATTTTTTTCCAAATTTTTTTGATAAGTATAAAGAGAAAGTAGTAGCTGGAGAAAAAGTTATTTTTGTAAGTCAGAACGGAGATATATCATCAATCCTAGCTAATGGATTTGTTGAGCAACTTAAGCAGACTAATATCTATCATTTAAAAGATGGTATTTCTGGTCTAGAAAAAATAAATTTTGATTTTGAATAAATTATAAATCTATTTTTTTATTTTTTTCAGCTGCATAATTAATAATAAATTGCCATGCTGATCTTCCTGTCCGATTGCCTCTTTGTAAACTCCATTTAATTGCTTCTTTTTCTGTATCTTCATTAAAATGCATTCTGAACTTCTCACAATATTTACGAATTATATTAATAAAATCTATTTGAGAAATATTATGAAAACCAATCCATAGACCAAATCTATCACTTAAACTTATTTTTTCTTCAACACTTTCATCAGTATGAATTGCAGAAGATCTTTCATTTTCAATCATATCTCTTGGCATTAAATGCCTTCTATTTGAGGTAACATATAAAATAATATTTTTAGGTTGATTTTGTATACTCCCATCTAATGTTGATTTAATTATTTTGTAATCACTATCTATTTTTTCGAATGATAAATCATCAATAAAAATTATGAAATTATAATTTTTTAAATTAGCATATTTTTCGTAAATAACTTCGATATCAAAAATATTATTTTTATTTAATTGTATTAATTTTAAGTTTTTATTATTTTTATTTACTTCATTAAAAACAGATTTAATTAAAGAACTTTTACCATTACCACGAGATCCCCATAGTAAAGCATTATTAGTAAAATTACCCCTTGAAAAATTTATAGTATTATTCAATATAGTTTTTTTCTGTCTTTCTACTCCAATCAAAAGATCAATATCCAAACATCTAAAATTAGATATTATTTTGATGTTTTTTATTTTACTGTCCCAAATAAATGCCCTTCCTCTTGACACAGTAAAATTTGATAAAAAATTGCTTAAAAACATAACAAATACTTTATTTGATTTTTCTTATTACACAGTATAATAAATCTCTCAAATTAAATCATCATAGGCATTATTATGGAAGCATTTGGAACATTTTTACCACTAATTTTAATATTTGTAGTTTTTTATTTTTTACTAATCAGACCTCAACAAAGAAAAGTTAAACAGCATAAAGAAATGCTCTCTAATCTAAAAAGAGGGGACAAAATAGTAACCTCAGGCGGAATCATCGGGACCATAAATAAGGTAGCAGATAATAGAGAATTAACATTAGAAATAGCTGAAAATGTTGAAATTAAAATCGCGTCTGGCATGGTTGCAGATTTATACGCAATGCCCGAAGTTCAAAAAAAAGAACCGCCAAAGGAAGAGAATAAAGGTAAATCTGGTTTCTCTTTATTTTCTAGAAAAAAATAATTTTTTTATTAATGAAAAATTATCCTATCTGGAAATCATTCACTGTAGTATCATTAGTTTTATTAGGATTAATTTTTGCTATACCTTCTATTATATACGATGAAAATTCAGAAAATTGGTTCTTAAAAAATAAGATTAATTTAGGTTTAGACTTACAAGGCGGGTCATATTTATTATTAGAAGTACAGCTTGATGTTTTATACAAAGAAGAATTAGATAATTTTGCTGATAGTATTCGTCTGATTTCACGTGAGCAATCTACAAAAATTGAAAAAATTGTTATTCAAGAAAATGATATTTTGGTTACATTTGAAAATATTAATAAAATAAAAGATATAAGAGATAGTTTTTTTCAAATGTATAGAGGTGTTTCATTACAAATTAATGAGAACAAGTTAAATATTAAATTAAACGAAGATTATAAAAAAATTATTCAGGATTCAGCCATTAAGCAATCACTTGAAATTGTTAGAAAAAGAATTGATGAATCTGGAACAAAAGAACCTTTAATACAAAGATCTGGTAAAAAAAGAATTTTATTACAATTGCCAGGTGTAAAAGATCCTGAAAGAATAAAAGATTTATTAGGTAAAACAGCAAAACTTACTTTTCATATTGTTGATGATGAAAATACATCTGCTTTACAAAACAATTTTGCCCCTTTTGGTAAAATTATTGTTTCAGATATGTATGATGAAAATATTAAATACTTATTAGATAAAAAATCATCTGTAGGAGGTGAAAACTTAGTAGATGCAAAAGGATCTTTTGATCAAACTGAAGGTCATGCAGTATCTTTTCGTTTTGATACTGAAGGAGCTCAAAAATTTGGAAAAGTTACAACAAATAATATTGGAAAAAGAATGGCTGTTCTCTTGGATGGTGTAGTTATTACTGCACCTAGGATTAATAGCGCAATTACCGGTGGGTCTGGTATTATAACTGGAAACTTCAATGCACAAGAAGCATCTGATTTAGCTGTTTTATTAAGAGCTGGTGCTTTACCAGCACCTTTAGAAATAGTTGAGGAAAGATCAGTAGGCGCTGGTTTAGGAGCTGATTCTATAGCTGCTGGTCAAATAGCTGCGATTATTGGTATGGTATTAGTATGTATCTTTATGATACTCATTTACGGAACTTTTGGCGCACTTGCCAATGTTTCATTGATAGTAAATTTATTTATTATTATTTCATTACTAGGAACAATAGGTGCAACATTAACATTGCCTGGTATTGCTGGAATCGTATTAACAATTGGTATGGCAGTAGACGCAAATGTGCTAATTTTTGAGAGAATTAAAGAAGAGAGTTTAAAACAAACAAAAGTTTTTCAGATTGTAAAAAATGGTTTTGATAGAGCTATGTCAACTATACTTGATGCTAATATTACTACTCTGATTGCTGCTGTCTTACTTTTTGCTTTTGGCTCTGGTCCAATAAGAGGTTTTTCGATTACATTATCTTTAGGAGTAATCGCTTCGATGTTCACTGCTTTAATGCTTACAAATTTTTTAGTATATATGTACTTATCATTTGCAAACAAAAAGGAATTAAAGTTGTAATGTTTGGTTTAAATAAAATTATTCCTGTTGAGCCTGATATTAATTTTTTAAGCTTAAGAAAAATTTTTTTAATTTTTTCTATTTTAGCAATATTAATTTCAATTGGTTTATTAAGTATTAAAGGTTTAAATTTAGGTATAGATTTTAAAGGAGGTACATTAATTGAAGTAAATACAAAAAATACTTCAATTAGCGAGTTAAGACAAATTTTGTCATCTTCGTATAGTGACGTATCTTTACAAGAATTTGGTAATGAAAACATAATTTTAATTAGGTTGCAGAATAAAAGTAATCAAGAAAGTATTGAAACAGTTAATTCTGTTAAAAATTTAATTGAAGATAAAGTTGTTGAGTTTAGAAGATCTGAGTTTGTTGGACCTACAATTAGCTCTGAGTTATTGTTTCGAGGATTTCAAGCAGTATCTTTCGCTTTAATAGCAATTTTAATTTACATTTGGTTGCGTTTTGAATGGCAATTTGGTTTTGGCGCAGTTGTTGCATTAACTCATGATGTACTATTTACTCTGGGATTACTCTCTATTTTAAATGTAGAATTTTCTTTAGCAACAATAGCTGCGATTCTTACAATTGCAGGTTATTCAATTAATGATACAGTTGTAATATTTGATAGGGTTCGTGAAAATTTAAGAAAATATAAAAAGTTAGAATTAGTAGATCTATTTAACTTATCAGTTAATAATACTTTATCTAGAACCATAATGACAAGTTTAACTACACTTCTTGCATTATTATCTTTATTTATCTTTGGAGGAGAGGTTATAAGACCTTTCGCTTTAACAATGATTATAGGTGTAATAATTGGTACTTATTCATCTGTTTTTATTGCGGTCCCAACTTTATTAATTTTTAAGTTTAGACCGCAAGATGAAGATGATTAAGCGTTATTTAAGTTTTCTGCAACTTTTTCCCAATTAACTAAATTATCAATAAAAGCTTTTAAATAATCAGGTCTTCTATTTCTATAATCAACATAATATGAGTGTTCCCAAACATCGCATCCAAGTAGAGGAGTCTGTCCATGTACGATTGGGTTTTCTCCATTTGGTGTTTTTGTAATTTCTAGTTTTCCATTATTTAATACTAACCAACACCAACCTGATCCAAATTGACCAATACCTGCATTTATAAAATCCTCTTTCATTTTTTCTACTGAACCAATATCTGCGACTATCTTATTTTCGAGTTCAGAGGGTATTTTGCCATCTGGATTATTTTTCATTACTTCCCAAAAATGAATATGATTTATATGTTGTGCAACATTATTAAATACTGGAGCATTTTTTTGATATGAGTTAATAACAATATCATTGACATTATCATCTGATATATTCTGTTCTTTAATAAACTTATTTCCGTTAGTAATGTAAGCCATGTGATGCTTATCATGATGCAACTCTAAAGTTTCAGCCGACATATACGGCATTAGAGCATCTTTACTGTAGGGTAGATCTGGTAACTCTAGATTTATCATTTTATTTCCTTTGATTTATAAAATTTTCTTTAAGAATTCACCTGTATAGCTTTTTTTATTATTTGCAATATCTTCAGGTGTTCCTGTTCCAACAATTTGGCCACCATTAACACCTCCTAGAGGGCCAAGATCAATTATATGATCAGCTGTTTTTATAACATCAAGATTGTGTTCAATAACAATCACTGTATTTCCTTCATCAACTAGTGTGTGAAGAATTTTAAGTAATTTTTTAACATCATCAAAATGAAGACCAGTTGTTGGTTCATCAAGAATATATAATGTTTTTCCTGTAGATCTTTTCGATAATTCTTTTGATAATTTTATTCGCTGTGCTTCACCACCTGACAAAGTAGTAGCTGATTGACCTATTTTTATATAATCTAGCCCAACATCCATTAGAGTTTGTAATTTTTGTTTTATTGCAGGAATTTTATCAAAAAATTTATAACCTTCCTCAACAGTCATTTCTAAAATATCTGAAATAGATTTATCCTTATATTTTACTTCTAAAGTTTCTCTGTTATATCTTTTTCCTTTGCAAATATCGCACTCGACATAAACATCGGCTAAAAAATGCATTTCTATTTTTTTTACTCCATCACCTTCACATGATTCACATCTGCCACCTTTTACATTGAAAGAAAAACGACCTGGTTTATATCCTCTAGCACTTGATTCATTTAAGTTTGCAAACCAATCTCTAATTGGAGTAAAGCACCCTGTATATGTTGCTGGATTTGATCTTGGTGTTCTTCCAATAGGAGATTGATCAATATCAATTACTTTATCAATATGATTAATACCTTTAAAGTTAAAACGACTTTCATCTTTATTTAAAGATTTATTGAAATACTCATCTAACCTTTGATACAATGTATCAATAATTAATGAAGATTTACCACTGCCAGATACACCTGTGACAGTAATAAAATTACCTAAAGGGAAAGTCACATTAAGATTATCTAAATTATTTGTTTTTATTTTGTTAAGTTTGAATAATTTTGTTTTATTAAATTTTCTTCTATTTTTTGGAACTTCTATTTCTAAGGATTTATTTAAATATTTTGCTGTTAAACTTTTATTATTTTTTAATATTTTTTTAAGACCTCCCTCTGCAATTATATGACCTCCATTAACGCCCGCCTTAACACCAATATCAATTATATGATCAGATTGTCTAATTGCATCCTCATCATGCTCTACAACAATAACTGTATTTCCTAAATCTCTTAATCTAAATAAAGTTTCAATTAGTTGCTGATTATCTTTTTGATGTAATCCAATAGATGGTTCATCCAAAACATATAAAACTCCTGTTAAACCTGAGCCAATTTGACTAGCTAATCTAATTCTTTGACTTTCACCTCCAGATAAAGTTTTACTAGCTCTTGCTAATGATAAATAATCTAAACCAACTCTATTTAAAAAAACTAATCTATCTTTTATTTCTTTAATTACTCCCTCAGCAATTTTTTTATTATTTTTATCAAGTTTGCTTTCAAGTGATGAAAACCAGCTTAAACATTCGCTAATTGATTTTTTAGTAATATTACCAATGTGATTTTCATCAATTCTTACAGCCAAAGCTTTCTCGTTAAGACGATAACCATTACAAACTTCACAATCTCTCTCTGATAAATATTTTTCTAACTCATATTGAAGCCACCATCTCTCAGTTTCTTCATATTTTCGATCAATAAAATTTATTATTCCCTCAAAATCATATAAAAAATTTAGTTCGCTACTCTCATCTCCATAAAGAATTATATTTCTAACTTTTTTTGGAATTTCACTCCATGGAACATTTTTCTTTACTTTAAATTGCTTTAAAATTTTATCTATTGTTTCAACGAAATATTTTTTTTGGTAACCAAATACTTTCGTTTCCCAAGGTTTAATAGCTCCATCAGAAATTGATCTAGTTTCATCAGGTACAATCTTATATTCATCAAAATATTTTTCAATTCCTAGTCCATCACATTCAGAGCAAGCACCTTGTGGAGCATTAAAACTAAATAATCTAGGTTCAATTTCTTCAATACTAAATCCAGATACAGGACATGCAAATTTTGATGAGAATATGGATATTTTATCTGTATCTAGATTTTCTAAATATAATAAACCATCGGATAATGTTAATGCAACTTCTATACTTTCACTCAATCTTTGTTGGATATTTTTTTTTACAACAAGTCGATCAATAACAACATCAATATTGTGTTTAAAATTTTTTTTAAGTGAAGGCACTTCATCAATATCATAGACAACATTATCCACTTTAAGGCGTTGATAACCTCTTTTTTTTAAATCCTCTATTTCTTTTCTATATTCACCTTTTCGATCTCTAACTATCGGAGATAAAATATAAATTCTTTTATCAATATTATTTTTAATTATAAGATCAGTCATTTCACTTACTGATTGTGATTTAATTGGCTTGCCTGTAGCGGGAGAGTAGGGAACCCCAACTCTAGCATATAGTACTCTTAAGTAATCGTAGATTTCAGTGACAGTTCCTACAGTACTTCTTGGATTTTTTTGTGTAGTTTTTTGTTCTATAGAAATCGCTGGTGATAAACCATCTATACTATCTACATCAGGTTTATTCATCATTTGAAGAAATTGTCTTGCATATGCAGAGAGGCTTTCAACATATTTTCTTTGTCCCTCAGAATAAATTGTATCAAATGCTAAAGTCGATTTTCCAGAACCACTAACTCCAGTTATTACAACCAGTTTATTTTTTGGTATTTCTAAGTTTATATTTTTAAGATTGTGCTCTCTTGCACCTTTTATAACAATTTTATCTAATTTCATGAATATTAGTGTTATCTAATAACGTTAATATGTTATATGGATATATATAGAATTCTTATGGTTGGTAGTGTTAATAAAACAATTTTATTAGGAAACTTGGGAAGGGATCCTGAAATTAGGTCTATGCAGTCTGGAGCTAAAATGGCTTCATTTTCGATTGCAACTTCAAAAAGATGGAAAGATAGAAACACACAAGAACAAAAAGAAAAAACTTCTTGGCATAACATAGTAGTATTTGGAGATGGCTTAGTCGATATAGTTGAAAAATATGTAAAAAAAGGCTCTAAAATTTATGTTGAAGGAGAGCTTCAAACAAGGAAATGGCAAGATAAAGATGGAAATGATAGATACACTACAGAGGTCATTTTACAGGGATACAATTGCAATTTAACCCTCTTAGACAGTAGAAATAGTAATTCTCAGGTATCAGATAATTCTCAAGAAATGGATCAATCTAAGTCAATTGAAGACAACTCCTTTGGAAACCAATCAGGTGATTCTGATGATTTAGATGAAGACATTCCTTTTTAAGTTTTTACTTTAGATATTATTATTTAATTACTGAAAAATATATTTTTTTTTATATAATTTAATTATGTATTTATGTTGGCTTAAATTACGCTTTTTGATATAAAAAAACTTAATTTTTCTTAGAAAACTTGGATTTTTTTAGTGCCTGACAATATAGATACATCAAATAACGACAATCTAGAACCTGACGATATACCCTCAGTAAGCTTAGAACAAGAAATGCAAAAATCCTATCTGGATTACGCAATGTCTGTAATAGTTAGTAGAGCACTTCCAGATTGTAGAGATGGCTTAAAGCCAGTTCATAGAAGAATATTGTATTCTATGAGTGAGTCAGGTTACAATTATAACAAGCCATATAAAAAATCTGCCAGAATAGTTGGTGATGTAATGGGTAAATATCATCCTCATGGAGATTCAGCTATTTACAATTCTATGGTTAGAATGGCTCAAGATTTTTCTATGAGGTTAGAGTTAGTCGACGGTCAAGGTAATTTTGGATCTTTAGATGGAGATCCTCCTGCAGCAATGAGATACACTGAGGCACGACTTGCTAAAGTGTCTGAAAAGCTTGTTGAAGATATTGAGAAAAATACTGTCACTTTTCAGTCTAACTATGATGACACAACTAAAGAACCCTCAGTTTTACCATCACAATTTCCAAACCTTCTAGTCAATGGAGCGTCAGGTATTGCCGTTGGAATGGCAACTAATATTGCTCCACATAATTTAGCAGAAGTGATTGATGCATCATTGTATCTTATTAAAAATCCTAGTTGCACTGTATCAGATCTTCAAAAATATATTCTTGGTCCAGATTTTCCAACGGGTGGTCAGATAATTGGTAAAAAAGGTATTTCTGAGACTTTTGAAACAGGAAAAGGTGGTTGTGTAGTAAGATCAAAGACAAGTATTGAGAATTTTAAGAAAGATAGAGAGGCAATAATTCTTCATGAAATACCTTACCAAGTTAATAAATCAAAATTACTAGAAAGAATTGCAGAAATTGTAAAAAATGGAATTGTAGAAGGTATATCAGATTTAAGAGATGAGTCAGATAGAAATGGAGTTAGGGTAGTAATTGAGTTAAAAAAAGATGTAGATTCTAATATTATACTAAACCAATTATATAAACATACACTTATCCAAACGACATTTAATTCTAACATGCTTGCTTTAAACAAGGGTAAGCCTGAACAAATGAATTTAAAGGAAATTTTATCTTCATTTTTAGAATTTAGAGAAGAAGTAATTACTAAAAAAACTTTACACGACCTTGATAGAGCTAGAGAAAAAGCTCATATTTTAGTTGGATTAGTTGTTACTAATGAGCATATTGATGAAATTATAGAACTAATAAAAAGTTCAAAAGATACAAAAGAAGCAAAGGAAAAATTAGTTAAAAAAAAATGGAAAGTATCTAAACAAAATCTTAATTTTATTAAATTAGTTGAGGATTATACTGTAGAGCTAAAAAACAGTATTTTCAATTTTTCTGATGCACAAGCTAAAGCTATTTTAGAATTAAGGCTACAAAAATTAACTGCACTAGAAAGAGAAGACATACAAAAAGACTTAGAAAGTTTAATTTTAGAGATTAAAAATTACTTATCTATACTTAATTCAAGGGATATTCTCTTAAAAGAAATAGAAAATGAATTAACTGAAATAAAAAAAGAATTTGCAACTGAGAGACGAAGTGAAATTATTGATCAAGAATATGAGCAAGTAGATGATTTAAGGTACATTCAACAAGAAGATATAGTTTTAACTATTTCTAATAATGGATACATAAAAAGATCATTATTATCTAATTATCGTTCTCAAAATAGAGGGGGTAAAGGTAAAACTGGCATGTCAACAAGAGAAGAAGATTTTGTAAAAGAAATTCACTTTGCGGATACTCATACTAAACTTTTGGTCTTTTCATCATTAGGTAAAGTTTATTCACTCAAATCACACGATGTTCCTGAAGCCAGCTTAAAAGCTAGGGGAAAACCAATAGTAAATTTACTACCGTTTAAGTCATCTGAAAAGATTTCTACTTTCCTTCCCTTACCTCTGGATGAAAATCAATGGGATAAGTTCTTTGTTATTTTTGCAACAAAAAATGGAATGGTAAGAAAAAATAAATTAATCGATGTTGCTAAAAGTGGGAAACGAGAATTACGTGATTCAGGTAAGTTATCAATTAAACTTGATGAAAAAGATGAATTAATTGGTGTTAAACTTTGCACTATAAATGATGATATCTTACTATCTTCATCAAATGGAAAATGTTTACGTTTTCCAGTTGAAAAACTAAGATTATTTTCAGGTTTAAACTCTTCTGGAGTTAGAGGTATAAAGTTAGACAAGGGTAATGCTATTATTTCCTTAGCAATTTTAAAACACTCATTAATTGATATGAGTATACGACAAGAATACTTAAGAGCAGCTTCTGAAAGTAGAAAAGAAACATCTTCTCTTAAAAATGGTTTTGAGGAATTAAACAAAAACGAAGAATTTCTTCTGGCTATAACTTCAAAAGGTTTCGGTAAAAGATCATCTGCTTATGAATATAGAATTTCAAACAGAGGAGGGAAAGGAATTACAGGTATATTAACAACTGAAAAAAATGGTGAAGTAGTGGACTGTTTTGTCGTTAAAGATAATGATGAGATCATTCTTGTGAGTGACAAAGGTCAAATAATTAGAGTAAATGTAAATCAAATAAGAATAGCTGGAAGATCTACAAAAGGTGTAAGTATATTTAAAATACCAGAAAGTGATAGAATTGTTTCAGTTTCTAGAATACAAGAATTTGAAGACAATGAATAAAATTGGAATATATCCAGGTACTTTTGATCCTATGACTGCAGGTCATATGGATATAATTAAAAGATCATTAAGAATAGTAGATAATTTAGTAATAGCTGTCGCTAATAATATTAATAAACATTCATTATTTAGTGTAAAGGAAAGAATTAATATTATTAAAAGTGATATCATTTCTGTAAATGAATTAAATTCAAAAATTAATGTAGTTGAATTATCTGGATTACTTACAACATTTGCCAAAGATCAAAATGCCACATGTATAATACGTGGTTTAAGAGCTGTATCCGATTTTGAGTATGAATTTCAAATGACAGGTATGAATTACCAACTTAATCCTGATATTGAGACAATATTTCTTATGACATCTGAAAAAAACTCATTCATTTCATCTAATTTTGTTAAAGAAGTCCACAAACTAGGTGGTAATGTTTCCAATTTTGTTTCAAAAAATACTTTAGAACAACTTAATAAAAAAAACTCATAGTTAATCACTTGCGCTTACAATATTTGAACTATATAGAATACAAATTCGATGGGCCCTTAGCTCAGTTGGTAGAGCAATTCCCTTTTAAGGAATGGGTCGCAGGTTCGAATCCTGCAGGGCTCACCATCCTAAATGAAAAAAGCAAAAATTAAAAATATTGCATCTGGAATTGAAAAAAATTGTGATATTTTAAGAAAAAATGAAAATATTCTCGAAGTAGTTCTAGAAGGAACAACAATAAAGATTTTACTTAAAAAAAAGACTAATAAATATATTGGATATTTTAAAGAAATGGAGTTTGAGTCTGACGGTTAATTTTTATTCTTGATATTTAATTCGTTTTCATAATCAATTTGTACTTGTCTTAAAATTTCTTTTTTTGTTTTTATTTTTCCTTTACCTACACCAGGACAATTTTTAGCAATATCGTTATTCCATGTTTTTGTGTTCATATTTTCTGGCCAAAAAGGCCAGGTTCTACATTGTATAGGTCTTGACTTATAAACAGTGCATTTATTATCTTTCAAAAATATACAATTTCCATTATTTTTTTTTAATTCCTTTAAGTGAATGAAACCATCAGTTTTTTGACAATAGTTTTTTACAAAGTTTTGTTCTGTTATTTTAAATCCAGATGACAATTTTTTAATATCTTTCTTACTTAAATAAACAAAACCATAGGTACCTCTTGAAACACAACATTTTCCAGAACCCTGGCATTCAAATCTTATGCCTTTTTCTATATCCATAACTATTATCCAGCAGTCAGTGTTAAAATTGCCGCATCTCTTTCTTGAAGATATAATAAATTTCGAAGATTTTCTCCTTCTATATTTTCCAATTTTGGATTTTTGGATAATATATCTTCTACCATAATTTTAGCATCTTCTAATAAATCGTAATCAAAACTAAGATCAGCTACATAAAAAGATGGGCTACCGGACTGTTTTTTTCCTAAAATTTCTCCTGGACCTCTTATTTTTAGATCCTCTTCAGCGATTTTAAAACCATCATTCGTTTGCTTCATTATATCAATTCTCTGTTTTGAAATTTCACCAATATTTTCTTTATGTAAAAGTATACAATATGATTGAATATCATTTCTACCAACACGACCTCTTAATTGATGAAGTTGAGCTAAACCGAATCTTTCTGCATGTTCAATTACAATTGTTGTTGCAGATGGAATATCTACACCAACTTCAATAACAGTTGTTGAAACTAAAATTTTATAATCCTCATTTTTAAACTTTGTCATTATTTCTTCTTTTTCTGTTTCACTTAAACGTCCATGCATCAAAAGAACTTTATTTTTGAAATATTTTTTTAAAATTTTGTATCTTTCCTCTGCTGCTTTTAGATCTAACTCTTCAGATTCTTCTATTAAAGGGCATACCCAGTAAAATTTAGACGATGAATTTTTAATTTTTTCTTTTATTCTATCAATAAGTTGATCTTCTTTTTTTAATGACAAAGAGCTAGTTATAATTGGTTTGCGACCTAAAGGTTTTTCAATTAATTTACTCTCTTTCATATCTCCATACGCTGCTAAAGTTAATGTTCTTGGAATGGGGGTTGCACTCATTACTAAAATATTTGGTTTATGATTTTTATGGTTAAATACCATTCTTTGATAAACTCCAAATCTATGCTGTTCATCAATAACTGCTAGTCCTAAATTATTAAACTTTACACTATCTTGTATTAAAGCATGTGTCCCAATTATAATATCTGCTTTTCCCTTAGCAATTTCATCTAATTTTTCTTTTCTTTCTTTACCTTTATCCTTTCCTGTAAGGACAAGAACATTTATTTTTGAATCTTTTAATAAATTTAAAATACTTTCATAATGCTGAAATGCAAGAATTGTAGTTGGTACCATTAAAGCTGATTGAAAATTACTTTCAAATACTTTTATCATTGATATTAAAGCTACAATAGTTTTTCCAGACCCAACATCTCCTTGCAACAATCTGATCATTTGATTAGAACTTGCTAGGTCTTGAAGTATTTCTTTGATTACATTATTTTGTGAATTTGTGAGTTGAAAATCTAAATTACTATAAAATTTATTTAATGTTTTATTTTCACTAGTAATTTTAAGACCTTTTTTCTTTTGATTAAAATTTCTCATAATGCCTATAGCTAGTTGATGAGATAATAATTCATCAAATGCTAGTCTTCTTCTGAGCAAATTTTTATTTTTTAGATTATTATCACTTGGATTATGAAGATTTTCAACTACTTCATTCCATCGTTTAAAATTATATTTATTTACTATTGAAGTTTCTATCCATTCATTAAGAGTAGGTAAATTGTTTAATATTTGATCGGTTAATTTATTCATTATTTTTTGATTGAGGCCACTAGTTAAACTGTAAACTGCCTCTTTACTTTTAATTATTTTATTATTGTTTAAAGCACTTACATGACTAGGGTGCGTTATTTGAAATGTGTTTCTAAAATATTCTAATTTTCCAGATATTAATCTATTTTCATTTGTTGGAAGCATTTGTCTCAACATAGGATGTCTTGCATTAAAATATACTAAATCAATATTTGTATCTCCGCAGATACATTTAATTTTGTAGGGTTGTCTTTTAAACCTTGAAGGCTCATGTTTAATAATTTTTAAATTTAATGTTACTAAAGAATTAATCTCAGCATCATGAATATTTTCATAGAATTTTCTTTCAAGAATGTTATTTGGTATGTTCCAAACAAAATGAATATTCTTATATATACCTAATCTATTAATAATTTGTTCTAACTTTGGACCAATTCCTTTGAGAGAAGATATTGAAGATAATATGTAATTTAATTTTTCTGGTCTCATAGATTTTTATAAAATTATAAACTATATTCTATATTCAATTGTTATGTCATTCAATTCACTAAAAAAAACTATAAAATACAGGGTTTCTTACTCTGGAACAAAAGAGACAGATATTTTATATAAAAGATATTTTATAAATCAGTTAGATAAGTTTAGTGAAAAAGATCTTGAAGATATTAAATCGATATTTAATCAATTTTCCGATAATGAGATTTATGATTTTCTCACTTCTAAGGTAGATATTCCATTAGAATTTAAAGATATATTTAATAAAATACTTAATGAAGAATAAAAATACTATCGGTCCATCAATTCATAATGTTGAACCCTTTTTCATTTCTCAGTTTTATCAAAATTCTAATAAATCAATTTTATACATAGGAAAAGATGAGAAGGAAATATCATCTATGGAACAAAAAATTAAATGGTTATTACCAGATGTTGAGATTTTATTATTTAAATCTTGGGATCAAATACCTTATGATAATGTCTCTCCTTCAAAAGAAGTTCAAATCGAAAGATTAAAAACACTTAAAAATTTATCAAATTCTAATTCAAAAAAAATAATACTTACTACAATAAATTCAATAACTCAAAAAATAATCCCTAAATCAACAATAAATTCACAACTATTTAAAATTTCAAAAAAACAAAAATTTAAATTTGAGGATCTTATAAATAACCTTGTGATTTTAGGCTTCCAAAGAACTTCTCTAGTGCGTGATAAATCAGAATTTTCTGTAAGAGGATCAATTTTAGATATTTTTCCAAATGATAGATCTAAGCCAATAAGAATAGATTTTTTTGATGAAGAAATAGAGACGATTTTTGAATTTGATCCAATTACTCAAAAAAGATTAAAAGAAATAAATAGTGATTTAGAGTTTAATATTATTAATGAATTAATACTTAATGAAGATAATTTAAATCTATTTAGAAAAAATTTTAGAGAAATATTTTCAGACTATAGGAATAGTCAAGTTTATAACCTTTTTTCTGACAAAATTATTCCATCTGGCGGTGAACAATTTTTGCCTTTATTTTACGATAATCTTGAAACATTGTTTGATTATGTCGATAAATGCACAATATTATTAAATGACGATTTTAAAAATTTATTTGAAAATAGATTAGAAAATATAAATGATTTTTATTTAGCAAGAAAAAATAACAAAGAAAGTTTCTTTCTATCACCTGAATATTTTTACCTAAATAATGAAAATTTTAAAAAATATTTAGATAATAATGAGCATTTTTACTTTAATACATTTGATAAAAATAATCATATTAATATAGATGTGAATATTATTCATAATTTGTCATCTATAAAAAAAGAAATAGATTTTAATTTTATAAATCAATTTTTTACAACAAATTCTAAAGATAATTTTATATATATTTGTTGTCGTAGTCGAGGAAGCTTAGAGAGAGTATCTAAAATATTACAGAATAATTTAAACTTAAATTTAAATAATGTAACAAACTTTAATCATTCACTTTCAGATAATATTTTTTTAACAATTCTTGATATTGAGGACTCACTAAAATTTAATAAATATATTTTTATTAATGAAAAATCCTTATTTGGTTATTTTTTTAATACACAAATATCTAAATCACGTAAACAAACTATATTTTTTGAAGAATTAAATAAGTTATCAATTGATTCTATTCTGGTTCATTCTGAGTATGGCCTTTGTAAGTTTAATAATATAAGAAAAATCGAATTAAATGACTCAATACATGAGTGTTTAGAACTAGAATTTTTTGAAAATCAAAAACTTTTTTTACCAGTTGAAAATTTAAGTTATGTATCAAAATACAGTGATGATACTGATGGAAATATTATTTTAGATAAACTTGGTGCTTCGCATTGGCAAAAAAGAAAAGCAGATGCAAAAAAGAAAATTAGGGATGCTGCAAAAAAACTTATCTCAATAGCTTCTAAGAGACTTCAATCTAAATCTTATGAAATTAATACAAATATCCCTGAATACGATAAATTTGTTAGTACTTTCCCATATGTTGAGACTGATGATCAATTGAATGCAATTCAAGATGTAATTAATGATTTTTCTAAAATGATACCATCTGATAGATTAATTGTAGGCGATGTAGCATTTGGTAAAACAGAAGTAATTTTGAGAGCTATTTTTCTTGCTGCAAAATCAAATTTACAATCTGTAGTTTTAGTTCCAACTACGATTTTATCTAGACAGCATTTTATTAATTTCAAAAAAAGATTATCTATTTTTGGTATTAACATTGCAGAAATTTCTAGATTGGTATCTTTAAAAGATAAAAAAGAAATTTTTGAAAAATGTCATAATGGTAATATAAATGTATTAGTTGGTACTCATGCTTTATTAAATGATAAGTTAAAATTTAACAGACTTGGTCTTATTGTTTACGATGAAGAGCAAAAACTAGGAACAATTCAAAAAGAAAAATTTAAAGAAATAGCTCCAAAAGCACATTGTATCTCACTTAGTGCAACACCTATTCCAAGAACTTTAAGTATGTCTCTGTCAGGGATAAGAGATCTTAGTCTAATACTTACAGCGCCATTTGAAAGAATGGCAGTTAGGACTTATGTTTCACCTTTTGATTCTTTGACTATCACAGAAGCTATAAAAAGAGAGATATATGGAAGAAAAAATGGTGTTTACTTTGTTGTGCCAAGAAAAAAAGATTTACCTTATGTCGAGCAATTTTTAAATGATAATTTACCAGAAATAAAATATGTAATCACTCACGGTCAACTTAGTCCTAAATTATTAGAAAGTAGAATTTCAAAATTCTATAATCAAGAAGTACCTTTAATGCTAAGCACAAATATTATTGAAAATGGTTTGGATTTGCCTCATGTAAATACAATTATAGTTTACCGGTCCAACATTTTCTCTTTAGCAGCATTATATCAATTGAAAGGAAGGGTTGGTAGGTCTTCTAAACGAGGATATGCGTACATTACATACAAAGAAAATGAATTAAAAGATAATGGCAAAAAAAGGTTATCTATAATTAATTCTTCGGATCACCTTGGAGCAGGTTTTAATATTGCATCTCAAGATTTAGATCTTCGAGGAGGTGGTTCTATCATAGGTGAGGAGCAAAGCGGTTTCATAAAGGAAATTGGAACAGAACTTTATCATCAAATGCTGGAAGAAGAGATAAATTTACAAAAAAGTAAATTTAATTCAGATTTTCTAAAAATAAATAGTTTTCAACCAATTATAAAAATCCCTGTTGAAATTTATATACCTGAAGATTTTATTAATGATGTTGATCTAAGATTGTCCATTTATAGAAGAATCTCAAATATAAAAAATAATAAAGAAATTGAAGAAATAAAAATAGAATTAAATGATAGGTTTGGTAAATTGCCCATTCAATTAATTAATTTATTTAAATTAGTAGAAATTAAAATTATTTGTTTAAAAAATAATATTGAAAAATTTGAGTTTAGTAGAAAAGGTATCTTAATCAGTTTTTTTCAAAATAAACCAAAAAATCCAGAAAAATTATTAGAACTTTCATTATCTAAAAAAAATTCTCTAATGTTAAGACCAGATCAAAAAATATTTTACGACTTTGGAGGTAATTTTTTTAGTGATAGATTTGAATTATCAAAAAAAATTATTAATTTAATAAAATGAGATTATTTATATCTTTATCTATTTTAATCATATTTTTAACATTAAATAAAAATGTTTTTTCTTTAAGTAATGATTATAAATTATCAATATTAAAAAAAGATCTAAATTCACCTTGGAGCATTTCATTTATTAATGAAAATGAAATCATTATTAGTGAAAAAACTGGTCAAATAAAATTATATAATCAAGATAGTGGAATAATAAATGAAATTAATCACAATTTAAATGTAATAGAAGATTTTAATTCCCAAGGTGGTTTATTAGAAATCCTGTATCATAACGGATACATTTACATAAGTTACGCAGAGAAAAGAGGTAAATTTAAATTGTATGGACCATCTAGTACATCAATAGCTAAAGCTAAATTTGATAAATCATTTTTAAATTTTAAAAATATATTTAGGGCTGAACCTCCAATTAGATCGCCTTATCATTTTGGTTCTAGAATGGTAATTATGAATAATCAATTATATGCTTCAATAGGTGAAAGAGGTAAGGGAATGATTGCGCAGGAGTCAGATAAACATCCAGGAAGTATTATTAGAATAAATTTGGATGGATCAATTCCAATTGATAATCCCAAATTTATCGATAAACCAGATTGGTTACCAGAAATTTATCAAATTGGTGTTAGAAATCCACAAGGTATGTCAATTTCACCATTTGATAATAAAGTTTATATCAGTAACCATGGTGCTAGAGGAGGAGATTGGTTTGGTGAAGTAAAAAAAGGTGAGAATTATGGTTGGAAAATATTAGGATGGGGTGGTACTGAATATAGCTTTAAAGAAATTGGACCTAAATGGCTCCCAGGATATACTAAAGCAATTCAATATTGGGTTCCATCAATTGCTACTAGTGCTATAGCTATTTATAAAGGAGACGAATTTCCAGAATTTAATGGTCTTGCCCTAATTACATCTTTAAAATCTCAATCTCTGATTTCTTTAGATTTCTCCAATTTAAATAATGTAATTGAAAAAGTAATTTTTAAAAATAATATTGGCAGAATAAGAGATATAAAATTACATCCTAAAAATGGTAAAATTTATTTACTAGCTCAAGACAAATTATGGCTTTTTGAAAAAAATTAAAAGCACTCTATTTTCAAGAGTGCTAATTAATTATGAGGTTGGAGCAGAGAAATCAACTTTATTACCCATTTCTCTTACTACTGTTAAATCAACTGACTCTAGAGTAATTGCTTCAGATAGTGTTCCAGCAGCTTTTGCTTTTAATGCACACGCAGCAACTGCTTCAAAAGTATCAGCTTGCGAAATCATTACAAAATCGTATTGACCTCTGGTAATGTGATAATCTAATACTTTACCGCCAACACTATTCATCATTTTTTCCATTGCTGCTCTTCTATCAGACGAGCCATTAATAATACCGTCTGCACCTTTTTGTGAATAAATTCCTAAAGATATAAATGTTTTCATATAAACTCCTTTATAAATGAATATTATAAACTTAATTAAAATATTATTTTATAACAAAAAGGAAATATATGTTTGAATTTTTATCATTTATGATTGGTATTATGATTATGGGGCCAATTGTGTATCTCTATTTTTCTTTGCAAGAACTTAAAAAAAGAATAAAATTACTTGAAGAAAATTTTAAAAATAAATAAATAAATTAAATTAAAAAATATGTTTTTTTCAATATATTTTTGAAGTTTCTAACTTTTACATGCATTTCATTCACAATCTATTAAATATAATTGTTATAACTCGTATTAATTAATTAATATTTATTTAAAATAGGAAAATTAAAACTTTAACAAAGGAAATAATATGATAGCCAATAAAACTAGATCTTTAGCAAAAGCTATAAGTTGGAGAATTTTAGCGTCTGCTGATACATTTTTGATTAGTTATATTATTACTGGAAAATTATCATGGGCTGGCAGCATTACTTTATTAGAAATAATAACAAAAACTGTTTTATATTATCTACATGAAAGAGGATGGAATAGAATTAGTTGGGGGACTGTAAATAGATAGTTTAATTGGCGGAGAGAGTGAGATTCGAACTCACGAACGAGTTGCCCCGTTGCCGGTTTTCAAGACCGGTGCTTTCAACCGCTCAGCCATCTCTCCATTTAAGAGCTTACTATAGTTTCAACATAAAAATGTCAAAATATTAAGTATATATCATTTCCTAATTAACGATAGTTTTGGTATTTTTATATAATGATTATTAGGTTTGTAATATTATTTTTATTTATATCTTTTAATCTCTACTCAGCGGATTGTGAAAAACCAAAAATGCCAACTGATGAAGAATGGAATAGTTGGCTTTCAAATATAAAAAAAGAAGCATTAGAAATAGGGATAAGCCAAAATACTATCTCAAAACAATTAAATAATGTTAAGCCACAAAGTAAAATTATTATGCGTGATAGATGCCAGCCAGCATCAACTATGACGCTAGATCAGTATTTATTTTATACAATTACAAAAGATAAAATATTTGCGGGAAAAAATTTTTTAAAAAAACACGAAGATTTATTAAAAGAAATTGGAGAGCATTTTAAAATACAACCCAGATTTATAGTGGCTATATTAGGTATGGAAAGTTATTATGGAAGAAATCAAGGAAAAATAAATTCAATAATTGCAATAACCACTCTTGCTTTTGATAGAAGAAGAAGTGATTTTTATAAAAAACAATTATTTGCTGCTCTTGAAATATTAGATAAAAACCTTGTTCCTAATGGAGAGTTAAAAGGAAGTTGGGGTGGTGCAGTCGGCATGACTCAAATGATACCTACAACTTTTTTAGAAACTGCATACGATTGGGATGGTGATGGAATAGATATATGGAATAGTTATGCAGATGCTTTTGCTAGTACTGCTAATTATTTAACTTCATTAGATAAAAACCCATGGTATGTTGATAGCACTTGGGGTAGAGAGGTTTTTCCTCCAAAAAATATATCAGAAATTTATGAAAGTTTAAAGCAGGTTAATCCAAAAGGTTGCGGAGCAGTAAAACGTAGATCAATTCCAAAAACTCTATCTGAATGGTCAAAATTAGGATTTACAAAAATCAATGGAGATTCTTTACCAATAAGAAATGACTTAGAGGCTAGATTAATAATGCCTGATGGGATAGATGGAAGAATGTTCATAGTTTATCCTAATTACAAAAATATTCTTTATTATAATTGTTCATCATATTATGCTGTATCAGTGGGATTATTAAGTGATAAAATATCTAATTAGCTGTTTATTAATTATTCAAATATTTTCGTGTAAACAGATTGAAGATGATAAAATATCTATTAAGATTAATAATAGTGTACAGAAAATTGAAGAAAAAATATCAAATATTAAAAAAGACAACAATAATATTAAAAATATAGACAACAACTCTAACGAAACAATTTATTATTATATTGGAGAGCAATATTTTATTGAAGGAGTAAAATATTTACCTCAGGAAGATTACAATTATTCTGAAATAGGTTTAGCAACTTTTTATGGTAAAGAATTACATAATACTAAAACTGTAAATAATGATATAAATAAAGTAACTGAACTTTTAGGCAGACATAAAACATTACCTTTGCCAAGTATGGTAAAAATCACTAATTTAGATAATGGTCTTTCATTAAATATTAAAATTATTGATAGGCATAATGATAATTCAACTTTAGTACAGGTTTCTAGAAAAGTTGCTCAACTTTTAGGTTTTTATAAAGATAAAATTGCCACTGTTAAAATTGAGATTTTATCAGACTCTAGTAAGCAATGGAAAAAAGTAACAACTAGTTTAAACGAACCAGAATTTGATAAAACAATCTCTTCCGCTCCTACTGAAATAGTTTCAATATCTAATATTGATGATAATGATTTAAAATTGAAGAGTCAAAAAATCATTGATTTAGAACCGATTGAAATAAACTATAATGAAGTAAAAGAATACGAATTATTTTTAAAAATTTATAATTTTGATAATTATAATACAATAAAAAATCTTATAAATAGTTTAGATGACTCTTTTAATTACACTTCAGAAAAAAATGGATCTAATTATGACTTAATATTGGGTCCAATTGATAAAAAACAACTGAACAATTTAGTTTCATACTTCATTTCAAAAGGTTATAAAGAAACAGAAATTTTATTGAATTAACCAAATAAATGTCACATTTAAATATTACGAATAATATTATGTTGAAAATTTTTACTTACCTATTTGTTATAACTGTATTTTCATTTAAAGTTTATTCAATTGATACTAAAGCACCTCAAGCTATAGTAATAGATTTCGATACGAATGAAATTCTATTTGAAAAAAACGCAAATCTTAAAATAATTCCAGCATCTATGACAAAAATTATGACTGTTTATGCAGCCTTTGATAGATTAAAGAATACTGAGTTTGCAATAGATAATAAATGTAGAGTATCAGCAAAAGCTTATAAAATGGGCGGTTCTAGAACTTTTTTAGAAATAGATGATTTAGCAACTGTCGATGAGTTATTAAAGGGAATAATTGTTCAATCTGGTAATGATGCATCCATTGCACTTGCAGAATGTTTAGCTGGAACTGAAGAAGACTTTGCTAAATTGATGAATGTTTATTCAGAACGATTAGGTATGAAGAATACCAATTTTGTTAATTCTTCTGGTTGGCCAGAAGATGATCATTACTCATCTGTGTATGATTTGGCAATATTGTCAAACGCTTTAATAAAAAACTTTCCAAATTTATATACCTATTTTGCAATGGAGGAATTTACATATAATGAAATTTCTCAACCTAATAGGAATAAATTATTAAAAAAAGTAGAAGGTGCAGATGGATTAAAAACTGGGTTTACGAAAAAATCTGGATGGGGAATTGCATCTACAGCAAAAAGAAATAATAGACGGATAACTGTAGTTATAAATGGGACTAATAGTTCTAGATCAAGACTAAACGAATCAGAAAAATTAATAAATTGGGCTTTTAATCAAACTTCACAAAAAAAACTTGTAACAAAAAACCAAAACATAAAATCAGTAGATGTATGGTTAGGAGTTGAACCAAAAATAAATTTAATTAGTTCTAAAAATGTGATTTCAACATTGTCTTTTGATCAAATTCAGCTTATGAAAAGTGAAATAGAGTATCTATCTCCGATATCTGCACCAATTAGTAAGGGTAAAGAATATGGAAAATTAACAATAGAAATTGAAGGAAGACCTCCTATTATTATTAGCCTTGTAGCTGAAAAAAATATACGGAAAGTAAACCCTTTCTTAAAAATTATTGCTGCTGGTAAGTATTTATTATTTGGTACAAGCTTAGATGAAAAATAAAAAAGGAAAATTCATTACATTTGAAGGACCTGAGGCTAGTGGCAAATCATCACAAATTGTTCTTTTGAAAGAATTTTTAAAAAAAAATAAAATTCCTTATTTAATCACAAGGGAACCTGGCGGTACTAAATTATCTGAAAGTTTAAGGAAAACGATATTACACTACAATACCAATTTAAGTAACCTTGAAGAAGTATTATTATTAATGACAGCTCGTTCCAATCATCTTAATAATATTATTATTCCTAATATAAAAAAAGGTAAGATTGTTATATCTGATAGGTTTACTGATTCTACTCTAGTTTACCAAGGTTATGTAAATAATTTTGGTATAAATAGATGTAAATATTTACACAAAATACTTCTTAATAATTATACTCCTGACTTAACATTTGTGTTTCATTTACAAGTAAAAAAAATAATCGAACGATTAAAAAAAAGAAAAATAAAAAATAAATATGATAAGATTGATTATGATTTTCACAATAAAGTAATAATTGGTTATAAAAAAATTTCTACTTTAAAGAGATATATTCATTTAGATGCATCTTTAAGCAAAACTTTTATTCATAAAAAAATTATTAAATCATTAAATCTATGAAATCTTATGCATAATGTATATGGGTATGAAGATCTTTTTAATCAATTAATTAAAAATTATAAAACCAATAATTTACATTCTTCATTAATTTTTTATGGCTCTAAAGGAGTTGGCAAAAGAACTTTTATAAATGCCTTAATATTAAAAATTTTGGAAATAAATTTTAAAGATAATGAGTATGAACATCATACAAATTTATTCATAAATAATGTGCATCCAAATATTAAAATTATTGAAAGAGAATTTGATAATAAAACGAAAAAATTAAAAACTTCCATTTCTATTGAGCAAATTCGTACCATAAAAAAATTTATTAATAGTACTTCGTCTATTAATAAATTAAATAAATTTATTATTATAGATAGTAGCGATGAATTAAACTTAAATTCATCAAACAGTCTTTTAAAAACATTAGAGGAACCAAATCAAAATACTTATATTTTTTTAATTTCGCATCAATTATCATTATTGCTACCAACAATCAGATCTAGATGTTTAAAGCTTAAATTTTCACATCATAATTTTGAAAATTTTAAAAAAATTATAGAAACCAACATTGAAAATATTAAAGATACTGAAATAAAATTTTTTTATGATATTTCCCTTGGCAGTCCAGGAAATGCAATTTTACTATATAATGAAGATTTAAATGATATTTTTGAAATGATATTGGAAAATTTATCAAATAACGAAATTAATACTTCAAAAATTAAATTTTGTAATTATCTTTCTAACTTTGATAATGAAAAATTCTTAAATGTTTTATCACTTTTTAAAACTATTTTAATATTTTTAAATAAATTAAAAAGTGAAGTACTTACTCCAGAAAACTTTTTATCATTAAAATTTAAAAGTCTAAATAATGTTTCAAAATTACTTACAAAACAAAATATAATTGATAGATTTGAATTTATCGTTAAAAACGAAAAAGATTTGTTTAATTATAATTTAGATAAAAAATTATTTATGTTAAAATTACTAAGTCATTAAAATGAATTATTTTATAACAACCCCTATTTATTACACTAATGATAAACCGCATATAGGACATGCTTATACGACTATTTCTTGTGATATTATTTCTAGATATAATAAATTGTTAAATAAAAATGTTCTTTTTTTAACTGGTACTGATGAGCATGGACAAAAAGTAGAAAAAGCTGCCAAAGATTCAAAAATAGATCCGAAACAGTTTGTAGATAAATTGTCGATAAATTTTGAAAAATTAGTAACCTTTCTGGATTGTGATGCAGATGATTTTATTAGGACTACTGAAGAAAGACATATAATTGCTGCACAATCTTTTTGGAATAAATTATTAAAGAATGATCAAATATATCTTTCCGATTACGAAGGATGGTATTCTGTAAGAGATGAAGCTTTTTATCAAGAAAGTGAATTAGTTAATATAAATGGAAAATTACAAACTAAATTAGGTGCTCCAGTTGATTTAATTAAAGAAGAAAGTTATTTTTTTAAATTATCAAATTACGAAGAAAGATTAATTAATTTTTATGAAAAAAACCCAAACATTATTTCACCCAAAAGTAGATATAATGAAGTATTGAGTTTTATAAAAAATGGACTTAAAGATTTATCTATTTCAAGAACAACATTTAAATGGGGAGTGCAGGTTCCAAATAATCCAAAGCATGTTATGTATGTTTGGATTGATGCATTATGCAATTATCTAACGGCAATTGATTACCCAAATACAGAAAGTCAAAAATTTAAAAATTATTGGCCAGCAACTCATATTGTTGGAAAAGACATTTTAAGATTCCATGCAGTTTATTGGCCTGCTTTTCTCATGGCTGCTGATTTAGAACCGCCAAAAAAAATATTCGCGCATGGTTGGTGGACAAATGAAGGTCAAAAAATTTCAAAATCTTTAGGTAATGTAATAGATCCATATTTAATTGTTCAAGAATTTGGTTTAGATCAAATAAGATATTTCTTATTTAGTGAAGTTCCATTTGGTAACGATGGTGATTTTTCTAAAAAAGCAATATCAAAAAGAGTAAATGCAGATTTATCAAATAATTACGGAAATTTAATACAAAGAATCTTATCTTTTATCGTAAATAATTGCAATAGCTCTATTAAGCCATCATTTGATTTTACTGAAGATGATAAAAATTTATTAAATAATTTTTCAGATAAATATAAAAATTATTTAAATTATATGAATAATTTTCAAATAGATAGAGCTATCAAATCAGTAATGGAACTCCTATCAAATACTAATGCATATGTTGATTCTCAAGCTCCATGGTCATTAAAAAAAACTAATCACCAAAGAATGAATGTAGTTTTGTTTATCATTCTTAATATAATAATAAAATCCACAATAATGCTAATTCCTATAATTCCTTCTAGTACATCAAAAGTTTTATCATATTTTAATATTCAGAAAAAGCTTATAGGATTTCAAAATTTTGAGGATTTAGTTGATTATGAGATTACAGTAAATAAACCTAAGCCAATTTTTCCTAGAATAGATGAATGATTGATTCACACTGTCATTTAGATTTTGAATCAATTGCTGAAAATTTAGATGATATTATTATTAATTCAAAAAAAAATAAATTAACATCAATTCTATCAATTAATACACATCCAGATAAATTTAATAATCATATTAAACTTATAAGTAAATATGATGGCATTTATATTTCTTATGGACTTCATCCTTGCAACGTTAATTCTATGGATCAAGGTTCAATTCTTGACTTTGATAAATATTGCAGTAATCCAATTGTTATTGGTATTGGAGAAACTGGAATAGATTTATACCATTCAAAAAACTTTTTAAAAGAGCAAATATTTATTTTTGAAAAACATATAGAAGCCTCATTAAAACATGATCTTCCTTTAATAATACATCAAAGAAATTCTGAAAAAGAAATAATTGATATTCTAAAAAATTATTTAAACTTAAATATCAAAGTTGTGTTTCATTGTTTTACAGGTTCACCAAATTTAGTTAAATTTTGTTTAGATAATGATTTTTATATTTCTCTTTCTGGTATAGTAACATTCAACAATGCAGATGAATTAAGAAAATCTATAAAGAACTTTCCTTTAAGGTTAATTTTAATTGAAACTGATAGCCCCTTTCTAGCACCTGTACCTATGAGAGGTAAAACTAATGAACCTTCTTATGTTAAATATATAGCAGAATATTTGGCTGACTATTTTGATTTAGAACTAAATCAATTTATACAAATTATAGATAATAATTTTTTTAATTTGTTTAATAAGTCAAAAAGGGATAATCAACTTTAATGAAAGTCACAATACTTGGTTGTGGAGGATCATTTGGATCTCCTTTAGCATGGCAAAGATATGGTAATATTGATTTGTCCAATAAAAGAAATTTCAGAACAAGATCATCTGTACTAATTGAAGAAAACAAAATAAATATTTTGATAGATACGAGCCCAGATCTTAGAAGTCAGCTTTATAATGCTAAGTGCACAAATATTGATGCTGTTTTATATACACATATACATTCAGACCATACAGCGGGTTTACCTGACATGAGAGCTATGTCTATTATAAATAATAAGATTATACCTGCATACATGCCAAGTATAATGATTGATGATATGGAAAAAATGTACAAATATATTTTTTCAGGTGAAAAAGATTACAACCCATTTATGAAAATAATAGAATTAAAAGATAAAATAAACTTTAAAAATATTCTAATTGAAACTTTTAAGCATAACCATGGTTCTATAGATGTTCAAACTTTTAGAATTGGCAATTTTGCTTATTCTACAGATATTAAAAAATTTTATGATAATGATATTGATAAGTTGAGAAACTTAGATCTCTGGATTGTTGGATTGTTAAGAGATGATGAACATCCATCACATGCAGGTTATGATAAAATTATTGAATACATAAATTATATCAAGCCTAAAAAAACAATATTTACTCATATGACAGCTTTATTAGATGAAAAATTACTTAAATCTAAATGTCCAAAAAATGTTTTTCCAGGCTATGATGGTCAGATTATTGAAATATGAATTCTTATAATATTGGTTTTATAGGGTTAGGCAATGTTGGCATTAACTTAGTAAATAATCTTATAAACAATCAAATAAAAACAAATGTTTTTGATATAAATAATAAAAGATATTTAAAATTAAAAAATAAAAATGTACGTTTTTGCAATACTCTAGAAGAATTAGCTCTATCTTCAAATATTATTATTACTTGTTTGCCTTCACCAAAAGCAGTTTCAAATGTTTTACAAATATTGTTACCCTATATAAATAGTTCACATACATGGATCGAAATGAGCACCACAGATAAAAATGAATTAATTAAATTATCTAAAATTTTTAAAAAAAAAGGAGGGGATGTTTTAGAATCTCCCATTACTGGTGGTGAACATAGAGCTAAATCAGGTAATATTTCTATCTTTGTCTCAGGAGATAAAAAAATTTTTAAAAGAGTTTTTCCTATATTATCTAAAATGGGGCACAGAATCTTATTTTGTGGAAAATTGGGTAATGCATCTATACTAAAAGTAATAACAAATTATTTAGCTTCACTACACTTATCAGGTATTGGTGAAGCCCTTACTGTTTCAAAAAAACATAATTTAGATTTAGGATTAACTTATAATGCAATAAAAATAAGCTCTGGAAATAGTTTTGTTAATGAAACTGAAACCAAGGTTATTTTAAGTGGTAGTTATGATGTTGGTTTTACTATGGATTTAGCAAAAAAAGATATAAATTTATTTAATAATTTAGCAGATGAATTTAAAATACCTGTTGATTTTGCTAAGTTATTAAATAAAAAATTTAAAAAAGGAATAAAATTATTTGGATCTAGATCTTTTAGTACTAAAATAGTTAAAATGTTAGAAGACGAATGTGGAATAAAAATGAGAGCTAAAAATTTTCCAAAAAAATTAATTGATAATGAAAAAAAAAATAAAGGTATAGAGGTAAAACTATGAATAAAACTAAATTACTTCCTGCAAATGAAGATCCAAGAAATCCAAGCTATCATTTTTTGAATTTAGTAAATGAAGACGTAGAGAATTCGGAATTATTTAATTCATACATTAATAATAATGTAGTTAAAAAGGTTTACACAGGTACATTATGGGCTGAGGGACCAGCTTATATTAAACACCTAGATACTTTGGTATGGAGTGACATCCCAAATAATAGGATGATGAAATTAGTTAATGGAACTGTGTCTGAATTTAAAAATCCTTCTAATTTTTGTAATGGTAATACTATAGATAACAACGAAAATTTAATTTCATGTTCTCATGGTGGTCGCTGCTTGTACAAAACAGATGATAATTTAAATACTGAAATAATAATTGATAATTTTGAAGGAAAAAAATTCAATTCACCAAATGATTTGTGTGTTAAATCTGATGGTACAATTTTTTTTACAGATCCACCATATGGTATTCTTTCAGACTATGAAGGATATACTGCTGCTCAAGAATATGGCTCTTGTTATGTTTTTGCTTATCATCCAGAAAAAAAAATTTTATCGGTAGTAATAGATGATCTTGATAGACCTAACGGTATAACTTTATCTCCTGATGAAAAAAAACTATACGTTGCAGATACTGGTGAAAATATTAAACACTTATATTCATACGATTTATTTGAAACACAAGTATCAAATAAAAAAATGATTTATGATTTTAAACCATTTTTTTCTGATGGATTTAGATGTGACTATGATGGGAATATCTGGACAAGTGCAGGAAAAGCGATCAAGTGTTTTAATCCAAATTTAGAACTAATCGGTCAAGTTAAAATACCAGAATTAGTTTCTAATTGTGAATTTGGAGGTGTGGAGGGCAATATACTTTATATTACAGCTACAACCAGTTTATATTCAATCGAATTAACACAAAAAGGAGCAAAATTTGAAAAGAGATGAATTATCAAAAAGTTTTTGTGAACCTTGTAAAGGTAACACTCCAAAATTGAATTACTCTGAAATTAGTAAATATTTATCAGAAATTAATAAATGGTCTGTAAATGATAGCCAAGACATGATTTTTAAAAAATTTGAATTTAATAATTTTAACAAATCCTTAAATTTAGCTAATAAAATTGGTGAGCTAGCTGACAAAGAAGGACATCATCCAGACATATCAATTGGATGGGGATATTGTCTTGTAATGTTACATACACATGCAATTAAAGGCCTCTCAGTTAATGATTTTATTTTAGCATCTAAAATTGATTTAATAATATGAGTATCTTAAATAATAATGAAAAATTTAATCAGTATAAAAATTCTATTAATGAACTTTTATCAAGTATTTCAGAAAATCAAATAAATCAATCAATTAAATTAATTAAAAAAACTATAAAGAATAATGGTAGATTATACATAGTAGGCAATGGTGGCAGTGCCTCTATAGCCAGCCATGTTAGCGTTGATTTTACAAAGATTGCTAATGTAAAATCATCAACATTTAATAATTCAAATTTAATTACATGCTTTGCAAATGATTATGGTTATGAAAATTGGGTAACTGAGGCAATTAAGGCATATGTTTTAAAAAAAGACATGTTAATTTTAATAAGTAGTAGTGGCACCTCAAAAAATATTGTTAATGCTGCAAAATTTTGTAAAAAAAACAAAATAAAATTAATTACTTTAAGCGGTTTTAAAAAAAACAATCCATTATCTAGAGAGGGAACAATAAATTTTCATATAAATAGCAACCAATATAATTTTATTGAAATGTCTCACCATATAATACTTGTTTATTTAGTCGATTTTTTTGCAAATAATAAATTAAAAAACTAAGAGTTTTTTTTGAAACATTATTTATCAATTGATGCAGGTACTTCAGTAGTTAAAGCAGTTCTCTTTAATGTGAATTTTAAGCAGATTTATTCCTACAGTATAAATAATCCAGTAATAAGTGATAAAAATGGAAAATCTGAATTAGATATGAATCTGTTTTGGAACTTAACTGCAAAATGTATTAAACAAATGATAATTCAATCTAAAATCAAATCAGACTCAATAATTGGTATAGGAATTACAGGAAATATGGTTGGGTTTTGGCCTATCGATAATAAATATCAATCTGTAAGAAATGCTATTTTATGGAATGATACTAGATCTTCAATTTTATTTAAAAATTTTAATATTTTTAATAAAATTTATAATTTAACTGGATCAATAACTCAATATGGCTGTACAATTCCTATTTTGAAATGGATAACACTTTATGAAAAGTCATCACTAAATAAAATTAGATACATTCTAAATTGTAAAGATTGGATAAGATTTAAACTTACAAATCAAATATACAATGATGAAACGGAAGTTTCTGTTTATCCAGGTGATATTAAAAATAAAAAATTATCGAATAAAATTTTTAATATTTTTAATTTAGATACAAAATATTCTAAATTATTTCCAAAAATAAAAAAACCAAATGATTTAGGTGGATATATTACTAAACAAGCTTCTAAGAAAACATTATTAAAAGAAGGTACTCCTGTTATTATAGGCTGTGGAGATGTAATAGCTTCTTCATTAGGATCAAGTGGAATAATGAAAAATCAAAAAATCAGTATAATTGGCACTACATGTCACAATATCATTGTTAAAGATAATTCAAAAATATCAAATAAAAATTCTGGTTTATTTTTTTCATCAATAAATAATACTTGGTTAGAAACTATGATAAATGTAGCTGGTACAACCAATATAGATTGGGTAATTAATAATTTTTTTAAAAAAACAAAAAACTATAAAGATAAAATAGCAATAATTAAAAATTTTGAAAAAAATTATATACAAAATTCATATCCTCAAACATCATTAATTTTTTTACCTTATTTAAATTATGGAGGGTCAATATCGCCATTTGTTAATTTTAATTCTAAAGCAGAAATACATGGACTATTACCACATCATAATTATTTTGATATTTTATCATCTTGTTATGAGGGTATAGCATTATCTATAAAAGATTGTTTTCAATCAAAGATAAAAAAAAATGATGTACTTTATCTTTCTGGCGGTGCATCTAATAGCTTAATCTTACCACAATTAATTGCCAATATATTAAATATTAAAGTTAAAACTTTAGCTAGCTCAGAACTTGGCGCATTAGGTATCTGTTATTTAATTTCAAGTTTTATTAGTAAATCAAATGTAAAGACAATCATCAAAAAAAATACAAAATTTTCAAACACATTTTTACCTAACAAACAAAACTCAAAGTATATGAATAAAAAATATATCAAGTACAAAAAATTAAGAGAATCATTAGATAAAATTTGGTAAAATTTTTTTATTTTTATTGAATAATTTTTATAAATAATATTAAAATAAAATACAAAATTTAACAAATGAGAGGAAAAATGAATAAAATAATATTTTTTATAGTTTCAGTTTTATTTTCTTTTAATGCTATAGCAGTTACTAATGTAACATTTTGGCACATGGAAGGTGTTCCACATAGAGTTGACAGAATACAAACTTTAATTGATGAATTTAATTCAGCTAATCCAGATATTAATGTGACTCAAGAAGTTCAAAATTGGGGAGAGATTTATGCAAAAGCTCCTGCTTCAGTTGCAGCTGGTACAGCTCCAGAAATATTAGTAGGAATACCAGATTTTACTCCTATTCTAGCTGATATGGGTGCCGCACAACCTGTTGAGGATTTTGTTGCAGAGTTGGATTCTAAATATGGTTTTTATCAAAAAGCATTAGATCAATACACTTATAATGGCCATACTTGGGCTGTTCCTCTATGGAACATGGGTTTATCACTGTGGTATAGAAAAAGTGATTTTGAGGCAGCAGGAATTAAGCCACCAAAAACATGGTCTGATTTAAAGAAAGCAGCAAAGGCTCTAACCAAGGATGGTGTTTATGGAATAGGACTTCCTGGGAATAAACAACTTTATACTGATCAAACAATTTATAGTTTTATGGTTAATTCAGGTGCAGAAGAAATATATAATTCTGATGGTACTTTAAGATTTGATAATCCTCAAACTGTAGCAGCATACGATGTTTATAAAGAATTGTATCAATATTCAGCACCAGATGCAGCAAACTGGACTTGGGGTGAAGCTGAAGCATGTTTTGCAAGTAAAGGTTGTGCAATGATATTACAGTTTACTGTAATTTCTACATATGATTCTCAAGCTGGTGGCGATGCTAGTGACTTAGGCGTTATTCAAATACCTTATGCAAATGGGAAAGCTCACAGAGCTGGAACTGTTTCATATGTAAACTCTGCAATGATTATGACTGATGATAAAGCAAAAATGGAAGCTTCTAAGAAGTTTTTAAGTTTCTTAATGGAGCCTGGAAACTATGGAAGATTTATTAACATGGAGCCAGGATTATTTTTACCAATAACTGAAGCTGGAAGCCAAGATTCAACTTATTGGGATGATCCTGTTGTTGTAAAATATAAATCACAAGTAGAAACAATGTTAGACAACTCTACAAGAGGAAGTTTATTTGGCTTTACGAATGGAAATACTTTTACAAGTATATCATCTATCTCAGCTCAGAATTTATTAGCTCAAACTCTTCAATTAACTCTAATCGATGGCAAAAGTGCAAAAGATGCAGTTAGTGAAGGTATGGAAATAATGACTGAAGCTATTGAATAGATTTAACATCTTTTCAGCACCTCTATTTAAGAGGTGCTGTTAATTCTGTGAAAAAAAATAATATTGAAGGTTGGTTATTTGTATCTCCATTAGTTATTTGGATATGCCTTATTATTTTAGTTCCAATTTATATTGCATTTGAATTAAGTTTATTTAACGTAAAGATTATTGGAACCTCTGGAAAATTTGTAGGAATTGACAACTATATAAAATTAATTAGTAAATCTAAATTTTTAAATGCTTCACTAAATAGTTTGTATTGGATAATTGGGAATGCAATATGTCAGACTTTTTTTGCATTCACTATCGCATTAACTATTAATTATAAATTTCCTGGCAAAAAAATTATAGCTAATTGGATTATTTTGTCATTTATAATTCCAACAGTAGTAGTTGTTGTAATTTGGAAATTAATGCTGAGTAGTAGTAGTGGTGTTATAAATTCAGTTTTGATTGATATAGGTTTGTTAGATGAAGCTACGGGCTTCTTCAGTTCACCAAATAAAGCTTTTATAAGTTTAGTTCTAATTAATTCATGGAGATGGAGTCCTTTTTTAGCATTAATTATTCTTTCTGGTCTAAATTCCATTAATAGAGAAATGTATGATGCATCTAAAGTTGATGGAGCTAATTTTATCCAACAATTTTTTTTTATTACATTTCCAAATCTTAAAAGTGTTCTATTTGTATTGGGTTTAGTTGGTACATTACTATCATTCAATATATTTGACATAATATGGTTAATCACAAAAGGTGGCCCATCAAGTGCTACTACAACATTACCATTATTAATTTATGAAACTGCATTTACCAAATTTAGAATTAGTCATGCTGCAACCTTGTCAATAATTACAAGTTTTATGTTATTATTTTTTTCAATAATCTTTATTAAATCAATGGCACCTAAAGAAGATGATTAAAGAAAATAATATTAAATTTATATTTCTCGGCTTATCTCTATTATTGATAATACTTATTTTTTTCTTTCCTTTTTTTTGGATTATAACATCTTCATTGAAAAGTCCTGAAGAAATAATTGCAACCTCAACAACTATTATTCCCAGATCTTTCACCTTAGAGCATTATAATAAAATATTATTTAACTCAGATTTTTTTATATATTTAAAGAACAGTTTAATAGTCTCATTCGCGTCGATGATAATTTCAATTATTTTATCTGTGTCTGCTGCATATGGTCTACACAAACTCAAATTTTATGGAAATAAATTTGTAGAATATTCACTGCTAGTTACTTATGCTTTTCCAGGAGTCATTTTATTAGTACCTATTTATTTATTGTTTGCAAAAGTAAATCTACTCAACAGTTATTTAGCATTAATTATTGTTAATGTTTTATTTGCCACTCCATTTGCAGTTTGGATGTTAAAAGCTTTTTTTAAGCTAATTCCGAATGAAATAGAGGAGGCGGCATATATTGATGGAGCATCACGATATGTTGTAATATCTAGAATAGTTATTCCATTAGCAGCTCCAGGTATAGCAAGTGTATCAATTTTTTGTTTTATTATATCTTGGACTGAATATTTATTTGCATCAATATTAATAAGTGGCGATAATTTAAAAACACTACCAGTTGGTTTAGCAGGTATTGTTGGGCAATATCAAATCGATTGGGGTTTTTTACTTTCTGGTGCTGTTTTAGCTAGTTTACCTGTTATTATATTATTTTTATTTATTGGAAAATACTTTGTTTCAGGCTTAACTGAAGGTGCAATAAAGTAATCAATTATGTACCACAAAAAGTTTGATATACTTTTTCATGTTCTTGTGGCGGATTTGTAAATTCATGACCTACATTATCATTTTCATAAGGCTTTTTAAGTACTTCATTAAATTTATTTAATTCTGAAAATTCATCATCATATGTTTTGTTTATTATATTTTCAATTATATGATTTCTTGGAATAACTCGAGGATTTATTTCATCATATTTTTTTGATACCATAGATTTATATTTAGTTAACCAATCACCAAATATTTTTTTATCTAAAATATCTTTTTCTAAACTCACAAAAGTATTTGTGTAATCCAGTTTGTATATATGCATTAAATCTAAAAAATCTTTTATTAATTTTTTGTTATCACCTGTAATTTCTAAGTTAAGTTTTTTACTCATCATGTTAATCCATGATTCTTGAAATTTTTTATTATGTTTTTCTAAAATTTCTTCAATAAGTTTTATTGAATTTTTTTCATTCTTATCAACTAAATGTAAAAATGTTTCTGCAAATCGTGCTAAATTCCACAAAGCTATTTTTGATTGATTTTCAAAGGAATATCTACCCATTTTATCAATAGAGCTATATACCCTTTTAGGGTTGTAATTATCCATGAATGCACATGGACCATAATCAATTGTTTCTCCTGATAAACTCATATTGTCAGTATTCATTACACCATGTATGAATCCAACTCTCATCCAATCAAGAATTAAACTCATTTGTTGTTCACAAATTTTATTAAAGAGAATTAAATACTTATCACTTTTATTTTTTATCTCAGGATGTAATCTGCTAATTGTATAATCAATTAAATTATTAAAATAATTTTTATTTTTTAAAATACTTCCAAATTGAAATGTGCCAACTCTTATATGAGATTTAGCAACTCTTACAAGTACGGCTCCAGGTTCAAATTTTTCTCTCATTATTTTTTCACCAGTTGAGATTACTGCTAAAGCTCTTGTCGATGAAACATGTAAATGATGCATAGCTTCACTAACTAAATATTCTCTAATCATTGGACCTAATGCTGCTTTTCCATCTCCATTTCTAGAATAAGGAGTTTGACCTGATCCTTTTAATTGAATATCAAATCTATTATTTTTATAAACATGTTCTCCTAATAAAAGAGCTCTTCCATCACCAAGAATTGTAAAATTGCCAAATTGATGACCAGCATATGCCTGAGAAAAAAATTTCTTTTCTTTATTTTTCTTGCCTAAAAGGAAATCACATATTTCTTCTTCGTTTGAGTTTACATTTAAATTTAATTCATTAGCAAGATCTGAATTAAACAATATTAATCTTGGATTTACAAAATTGTGAGGCTTAGTATCACTATAATATACATTTGGTAGTTTTGTGTAAGTATTTTGAAAATTCCAATTCATTTGATAAAATATATATAATTATATTAATTTAACATAAAGGCCATTACTATAAATATTGATATTTTATGACTAATTTAAGTAAATCTATAAATTTAAAGTCTCATCCTTTGGACGATCCAAATTATATAAATTTATGTAAAAAAAAAATAACTCAAAACTCTATATTGATTTTAAAAAAATTTTTAACAAATGATTCTTTAAATGAATTAAGATTAGAAGCATTGAAACTTGAAAAAAAAGCATTTTATTGCTCTCAAAATCATACAATTTTATTATCAAAACCAAGTGAATCTTTTAATAGTGATGATCCTTTAAATACTTCGGTAGTAAGTGACAAGGGATGTGTGCCTCATGATTTAATAAAAAAAAATTCAAAATTAAATGTTATTTATAAATCAGCAATTTTTAAAAATTTTTTAAAAAAAGTTTTAAATTTGAAATTTTTGTATCCTTACTCAGATACATTGTCTTCAATAAATTATAACTATTATCAAAAAACCCAACAATTAGGTTGGCATTTCGATAATGCTTCTTTTGCAATTACTTTAATGATTCAGTCTGCAGAAACTGGAGGTGATTTTGAATATGTTTCAAAAGGAAGAGATTTTAATAATAATTATATTGATAAACAATATTTAACAAAAATACTCAATTCATCAATCAAGCCAAAAAAAATCAATGCTAATGCTGGAACTCTTGTTTTATTTTATGGTAGAAATTATCTTCATAGAGTAACTCCTGTTACTTCAAAAAAACCCAGGATATTAGTAACTCTTAATTACAATGAGGAAAAAGGTATTAAACTTTCAGAAAATGCTCGATTAACTTTTTTTGGAAGGGTCAATTAGTTGTAATTAAAAAAAAATAACTGTTTACCATTTTGCTTAAAATTATTTATTAACTCTTTACCATTTTCAGAAATTATCCAGTTTATAAAGGTTTTTGCATCTGAAATATTTAAATTCTTATCTAAATTATCTTTTACTAAGATTATACCATATTGATTAAATAGTGGTGGTAAATTTTCACAAACTATTTTCAGATTATCTTTTTTATTAAATGATATCCAAGAACTTCTATCACTTAAAGTATAACTTTTTTTATTATTAGCAATTAACAATGTTTCTCCCATTCCTTGACCAACACTTAAATACCAATTATCTAAATTGTTAATTTTAACATTAATTAAATTCCATAATTCCTTTTCTTTTTTGTGTGTCCCACTATCATCACCTCTTGAAATAAAATTGAGTCTGTCATTTTTTATATCAAATAATTTGTCTTCAATTGAAAAACATTCATTTGTATCAGTTTTTGGTCCTACTAAAACATAATCATTATACATTAAATTATGTCTTATATTGCCATAACCTTCTGTCATAAATTTCATTTCTGATGGTGTATGGTGTACCAATAATATTTCTACATTTCCATCTTTTGCTACTCTAATTGCCTGTCCAGTTCCTAATGCTAATACATTTACTTTGATATTATATTTTTTAGTAAATTCTTTATTTATACTTTTTAACAATCCAGTATCATGAGTTGAAGTGGTGCTTGCAATTGTTATTACTTTTTCCTTTGAATCTAAATTTAAACTATGTAAAAAAAAATATAATAATATCAGTATTTTAGTAATAGTACTTAAGGTTAAGTATAAATTAATTTTTATTTCTTTAATATTTTTCATTATTTAATCTTATTGTTATTTATTTATTAATAGAGATATTTGAAAGGATAATTATGAAAATAATAAAAGTTTTAGAAAACACTGAATTAGTAGTAGTAGATTTAGAGGTTAATTTAGGAAAAGAAATAAGAAATGGTCTAACTTTATGCGTTAAATATAAAGGTGAATACTATCCTTTAAATACAGCACATGACGGTAGACCAATCCTAATGAATAAAGAAAATGTAATTAAAAATTAAGATTAAATTTTTTAATTATTAACATAAACAAAAAATATGCAATTGATGTACTTATTACTGCACAAAATAAAGAAATTGTAAAATTTTGTTTCATTTTTAACATAACAGGTAATACTATAAAAAAAACTATTGAAGGTATTGTCATAACTATTGTGCTTAATGACAAATCAATTACTTTCTGAGTATCTTTTGTATCCCAATATAACCAGATAAACGCTAATAATGAAGTTAGTGGCAAAGAAACTAGAATAGCTGCAGCCCATGTATATTTTTTTGCTATTTCAGAGACAGCAACGATAATTGCTACTGTAATTATAGTTTTTAAAAATAAATACATATCAGTAAAGTATATATATTTATTTTATTTTCTAGTAGCAATATAAACGCCAAATGCACATATTAATAGTCCAATAATATCAATTATTGATAGTTTTTCATCAAGAACAAGCCATGCCATTATTGCTGTAACTGGAGGTACAAGAAAAAATAGGCTGGAAGTTTTACTAGCTGTTCCTGTTTTAATTAGATACATCAAAATTGCATATGCTCCAAATGAAACCATTATAATTTGCCAACCCATTGATAAATTAAAGCGAGTGTCAAAATTAATACTTGGTACTTCAAAAATTACAGAAATAATAAATAAAAAAATTGATGCAGCAAATGCTTGGTAAAAATTATTCACTGAAAGAGTTAAATTACTAGTAATTTTTTTTTGCCAGATTGTTGCAATTGTTGCTCCTAGTAAAGCTACTATTGATGCAACTAAGCCTATAATTGGAATTTTTACTCCTATATCATAACCAATAACTAATATTGTTCCTATAAAGCCAAACAGTATTCCTATCCATTGTATAAATGTTATTCTTTCCTTAAGTATCGGACCACTTAAAATATTAGTTAAAACTGGTTGAAGACCTACAATTAAAGCTGATAAAGTAGCTGATAATCCTACACTATATGAAAAGAATACCCCTCCCAAATAAAAGCCATGAAATAGAATACCTGTAATACAAGCTTGTATTGCTAGGTTAAATTTTACAAAAATTTTTTCTCTTAAATAATAAGAAAAAATTAAAAAACATATTCCAACTATAAAAAATCTAAATGTTAAAGAAGCAAATGGGCTTGCAGATTGAACAATAAACTGTCCGCTCACAAAAGCTGAACTCCAAAGAATTATAAATGCTAAAGGAAGATACATTAAAATTTAATATTATTTATTAAAGTTTTAAAGCTTCTTCAGTTATTTCTGAATCTTCTTTAATATTTCTATCACTCTTTATGTTTAATTTTTTTAATTTATCATGATAAATTTTTACACCCTCAAGTGAATCAAGATTATTATCTATTAAAGTTCTCATTGTATCAACCATACTGATTTGGTGCTCAGATAGATTAATTTTTCTTCCAAACAGCGCAACACGTGCTCCATATTTATAAGCTTGATTAATTAATTCAAAGCAATCTCTTGTAGTCCCTTTACTACCACCTAAAATTCCTACTATTAAACTTGATGGGTCATAAGAAGCTAACTCATCCATTGCAGATGGTCCGTTATATGCGATTTTTAAAAATAGTGGTTTTTCTTTACTAAATTGTCCTGCCAATGTTTTTAAAATACAGTCATTAACATATTGACCCATTTCTTTTATATCTAAATCTAAAGTAGCTGAATTAAATACTTCTAAAAAATGTCTCATACCTAACTTTTCTGCTTTATTTCTAAATTCTCTGTATTTGTCTAACATTAAAACATCTCTATCTATGTTTTTATTAAAAGTAATAGAATACAATCCCAAATCTACAAATTTAATTGCATACTCTAGTTGAGCAGTTGAAAAAGGTCTTGATTCATGTTTATCATATTCTCCATGCCTTATCATTCCCCATGTGCAAGTAGTGTCATTTAATCTAACTGCAGGAGTAACCGGGCTATCTATAAATAATTTATTTTTAATTAATATTTCTGCACTAGACATTGACATTAACATCACATCAATAAGTTTAGATTTTGTCATTTCATCCATTTTATTTACATAAGATGAAAAATTATCAGGTTTATTTGTTAATTCTCCATTACTTTTTCTAATAAAACCCGGACCTCTTATACCTCCAGCCATATCTGCATCTTTTGCATCTGCAATTATAAAATTCGATCTTTTATTATCAAGTGACTTAATATTTCTTAGCTTCTTATCTAGAGATTTCATTTATTTATAATTTTAATACATACATATTGTTCTAATATAATTCAACTATCTATTTTTTACTTTTCATTTATATATAATTTTATCATAAACTTATCTAAAATAATGTTTTCCTTTAAGTGTCCCAACTGCGATTCATATAAATATTTAAATAAACACTCTTTTGGTAAAAAAATAAGTTCTGGTCTATACAAAAATGTACATACTGAAATACAATGTGCTAATTGTTTTATAGATATACCAAGTAATTTATGTGAAAATATTAATTCTAAAGATTTTAATTTAGTAAAAAAATCTTGGTTTGATGAATACAAACCTTTGCATTTAAATCATGCTGCAAAATGTTCAAAATGTTCACGTTTTTATTGGGAAATAGAAAAATTTTTTTCAGAAAATAAAATTAAGAGTAAAGATATTTTTTATCAAACATACAATCCCCAAAAAGGAGTAGGAAATTTAGTTTGTAAAATATGTGATCCAACCGCCTTTAAGTAAAAAAATGTTAGCTTATATTTTAAATATATGTGGATGGCTTCTTTTGCCATTTATGGATGGAATTGCTAAATATTTATCAATAGAGATTCATTTTTTACAAGTAGTATGGGGAAGGTATTTTTTTATGTTGTTAATAAGTATACCATTAGCATTTATTTTCTTTCGAAAAGAATTAAAATTTCCAAAATCCTTATCAGTTCAGTTATGGAGAAGTTTTTTTTTATTTTTATCAACTGTTTTTTTCTTTTTTTCCATATCAATTATATCATTAGCAGAAGCATTAACTTTAGCATTTGTGTCACCAATTATTGTCACTGTATTATCAATTTTTTATTTAAAAGAAAAAGTTGGCATTCATAGATGGCTTGCAGTATTCATAGGTTTTTTTGGTGTATTAATTATAATTAGACCTGGATTTATAGATCTAAATTTCGCATCATTATCTGCTTTGCTCGCTGGAATTTCCTATGCATTCTATATCCTGTATACAAGAAAATTGTCTTTTACTGATAGTGCATTTGTAACTTTAATATTTACAGGATCAATAGGGTTTTTGATAATTTCATTGATTGTTCCTTTAGTTTGGATAAACTTAAGTCTACAACAAGTACTATTTCTTATTTTACTTGCTTCTATTGGAACTGTAGGACATTTTTTAATAATCTTATCACTTAGATTGGGTGAGGCTTCAAAATTAGCACCTCTTGGTTACTTTGAAATATCGACTAATATACTGGTTGGTTATGTTTTTTTTGATGATCTTCCTGATATATGGATTTATTTAGGCCTTTTATTAATTGTTATGAGTGGCATTTATATATTTATTAGAGAAAATAGAAAAACGTAAATCTAACCTTTTTCTCTAGTTGATTTAAAAATAAAAATTGAGACAGCAATAAGTAAAATAACTCCTCCAAAAATAGTATTTGATGGTGGAGTTTCTTTAATAATAAACCAAACCCAAGTTGTGCCTAGGACACTTTCCATTAAAAAAATCAATGCAACTTCATGGGCGGGTGCATATTTAGGAGCAATTGTTAAAATCATAAATGGAATTGGTAAAATTATTAAACACATTAATAATAAAATAAATATTTGCGAATTATTTAAACTAAAATTTACATTAAATGGTAGTGCATATAATGCAGCTATAACACAACCTAATAAGCATGCTGGTACTAAATCTTTATTTTTATAAAATCTTACTAGTACCATACTAAATCCCATACCTGCAGCTACAATCAAAGCCATTACATCACCAAATATACCAGTCGAAGTATAACTTCCCCATCCAATAATTATCATGCCACTTAAAGCTATAAAAATAATTATCCATGTAAAAAAATTAGGTATTTCTTTCAAAATAAAAACTGAAAAAATTGCAGCAAAAATTGGTGCTGCAGCAATTAAAACTAATGTATTTGCCACAGCTGTATGTTGAATAGAATATACAAAACAAATATGCGTTATTGCATATAGTATTGCATAAACTGCACCTGGTAATCCAATTAGTATGAACGAAGTAAAGACTGCAGATTTATAGTAGTACAAAAGAAATAAAAAAACTGTTACTATTGGCAAAGCACTTCTATAAAAAATTAGACTGAAATCATCAAGATTTACTAAACGAATTAGTAAACTGTCTGGACTTAAAATTATTACACCAAAAAGTGATAAAAGCAGACCTTTATTTCTTGTATCCATTTTCCATGATTGAAAGTTGTAAGATAATTTCTATATCTATCATATAACTTTATAATTTACATAGTTTAATGCGATTTTTAATTTTTATTATAATATTATTTAGCACCCTAAATTTATTTGCAATTGAACAAGACCAATTAATATCAAAAATTGATTTAGACTTTCTTTTTGATAATAATGTAAGTAAATGGAATCAAAATGTTGTTTTTTTTGACAAAAAAAAATCAATGTCTAAAGTTAATAGCGATGATGAAATTTACAGTTTAAAATCTTTATTTAAGAATGGATCTGTTACAATAAAACCATATTTTAATAAACATAAGGTTATAAAAATAGATTTGGAATATGAATTTGTAAAATTTGATCCAAATATAAATAATTTAATTTTTCAACACTATACTAAGTTAGAAAATAATTATTGTACAAATATACTTAATAAAAAAAATATAATTATTATTGAAATAAATAAATGTATTAATTAAAAATCTCGTGAGTAGCTTGAAATATTACACTATGTCTTTTTGCAAGTTCTAGATTATTATTTGAATAGCCTCCACCAATAACTGTAGATATTGGAATAGATTTTTTTTTAAAAAAAGATAATACATATCTATCTCTTTCAAGTAATCCATTAGATGTAATATTTAAATTGCCTAAAATATCATCTTTATGAACATCAACCCCTGCATCATAAATTATAATATCTGGCTTAATAATATTTAAACATTTATCTAATGTATCTTTAAGTATATTTAAATATTCTAGATCATTAAGGTTATCATCTAATTCAACATCTAAATCACTTTTTGTTTTTCTAAATGGAAAATTATTTTTACAGTGCACAGAACAAGTAAATATATTTGTGTCATTTTTAAGTATTTCTGCGGTTCCATCACCTTGATGTACATCTAAATCTATAATTAATATTTTATTAACTATTTTTTTCTTTATCAAAGTTTTTGAAGAATATGCAATATCATTGAAAACACAGTACCCTGAACCAAATGATTTGTGTGCATGATGTGTTCCACCTGCAAGATGATTTGCTACACCATTATTTAATGCTTCTTTACAGGTTAATAATGTTCCATTTACAGCTAGAAAAGATCTATTTGATAATGTTTCTGACCATATAAATCCCAATCTTCTGATTTCTTTTTCAGAAAGTGTACCATTCTTAATTTTTAAAATATAATCTTTATCATGAACAATTTCCAAATCTTCAACTTCAGCTTTTTCAGGTTGAAGAATATTTGCATTAGAGTAAAATTCTTTTGATTTCAGTTCATTGAATAAATCTGAAAATTTAGTTGCCGTAAATTTATGATTTTCTGGCAATATAATGTCGTATTGTGGGTGAGTTATCCAACTTATTTTTTTCATAATATTGCCTTTTTTAAACTCAATTTTAGTCTTATTTTAAGTATAGTATTTATCTGTGGTACCGATTAACCAATATATATTTAGTTCGTAAATGTATTCTATCCATAAATATCTGTACCACATTTAAATATGGAAACCGTAATAATATTTGATCTCATAATTATAAGCTTAGTTGGATTATTAATTATCCATTATTGTTGATTTAATTTCAGTCTTTTACTAATATATTTTTCTTATATGATGAAAGAAGAGTACAAAGAAAATGGCTTTTATTCTCCATTAGTTTTATTTAGTTTAGAACAGGCAAAAATTTATAGAAATTATTTAGAAGAAGTAGAAAATAAAATAGGACCACTTCATTATTTTGCAAAAACCTATACTATGATGAGGTGGGTTTATGAAATTGCAACAAATAAGATTTTATTAGACTTTGTGGAAGATTTAATTGGCGAAAATATTTTGCTGTATAATGCAACATTCATAATTAAAGAACCGATGACTCAAACTCATGTTAGTTGGCACCAGGACCTTACTTACTGGGGTTTTGATGATAATGAAAAACAAGTAAGTGCATGGATAGCGTTATCAAATGCTGATGAAACTAGTGGGTGTATGCAAATGATTCCTGGTTCACATAAGAAAGGTATTTTTGATCATAAATCTACTAATGATAAAAATAACGTTTTATCACGAGGACAAACAGTTAATAATGTTGATATAGATAAAGCTATTTTATGTCCTTTACAACCTGGAGAAGCTTCTTTTCATCATGGTTTAACACTACATGCTTCTAAGCCAAATAATAGTAAAGATAGAAGAATTGGATTGAATTTTCAATATATTACCCCTGATTTAAAGCAATTAAAAAGTAAAGACGATAGTGCTTTATGCGTTAGAGGAGAGGATAATTATAATTATTATAAAAAAGATGTAATTGCAAAAAAAAATTTTGATATAAAAGGGCATCAAAGACTTATTGAACGAACAGAACATTATGAAAAAACGATAAGAGAAGATTAATTTGTTATGAACTACAGAGAATTTAGTAATTTAGGATGGAAGGTTTCTGAAATAGGAATAGGTTGTTGGGCTATTGGTTCTGAATGGGGTGATGTATCAGTTGAAGATGCTAAAGAAGCACTTTACTCTTCTATTAATAATGGAATTAATTTTTTTGATACTGCAGATGTTTATGGAGATGGCAGAAGTGAAAAAATTATTAGTGAGGTTTTAAAAAATTCTAATGAACAAATATATGTTGCTACAAAAGCTGGACGAAGATTGAACCCACATAATGCAGATGGATACAATCTAAAAAATATTGAAAGTTTTATTGATAGATCTCTTAGCAATTTAGGGGTTGATATAATTGATTTAGTTCAATTGCATTGTCCACCTTCAGAGATATGTGGAAAGCCAGAAACATATGAAATGATGGATGAAATTGTTAAAAAAGGCAAAATAAAATATTATGGAGTAAGTGTAGAAAAAGTATCTGAGGCTTTAGATGCGATAAAACATCCTAATGTAAAGAGCATACAAATTATTTTTAATATATTTCGTCAAAAACCTAGTGAAATTTTTTTTCATGAAGCTAAAAAAAATAACGTAGCTATAATTGCTAGAGTGCCATTAGCTAGCGGATTACTTACTGGTAAAATGAATCATAATTCTTCATTTCCCAAAAACGATCATAGAAATTATAATATAAATGGAGATGCGTTTGATGTTGGAGAGACATTTTCTGGTGTTAATTTCTCTAAAGGACTAGAAGCTGTTGAAGAACTAAAAAAAATAATACCCAATGGTTTTTCATTAACTGATTTAGCTTTAAAATGGATATTGTCTCATCCTGAAGTAACTGTGGTTATTCCAGGCGCTAAAAATAAACTTCAAGTGGAATTAAATGTTAAGGCATCTGAGCTAAGCGATATTAGTTCTATAAAAGAAAGTATTAAAGAAATTTATAGCAAATATTTTAAAAAAGATATTCATTCTAATTGGTAAATATTTTACAATTAAAGAATCTTCATTATGAAAGATTTTAGGAGATTAATATGATAGAAAACTTTAATGGTATTTTTAATTTAATTTTAAATATTTTAATTTTACTTCTTTTTGCTGTTTATACTTTTAGAATTTTATTTGCACCCGCAGGTATTGCAAAAGAATTTAATGTAGATAAAAGTGGTATTTTTATAATTAGATATTTAGGATGCTTTGCTCTCAGTGCTTTATTATTAGGGTTATGGATTTTATTTCGTCCTATGGGGCCAACTGGAACATGGCCATATTATAATTTTATATTTTTAACTGCGATGTTTAATTTAATTTATGATTTATTTTATTATTTTAAAATAATTGATAAAGATATTGGCGCAAAGAATTCTCTTTTAGATTTAGTTGTTTCTGCTTTTTTAACTGCAGGTTCTGCAATTTTGATCTTAAACTTATCTGATAAATTATATTTATAAAAAAACGGGTCTAAAAGACCCGTTATACAACTAAGATTTTTTCCAAGGTCCAAAATCTTTTTGGTCACTTGTAAATTCATATGAAACAAATTCATCATCACCGACTATCCACCCATCGTGTCCCGGTGCTAAATAGTATGCATCACCTGCTTTAAAATTATCTTCTGTTCCATCGTCATGTTTAACTTTCATTTCACCTTTTATAACAACTCCCACATGACCTGCTTGACAACTTTCAGTACCAACAATAGGTTTAATACATGAACTCCAGCTCCAACCTGGTTGTAATATAGTTTTGCTCATTGTAACATTGCCAAGCTTAACAGTTGCTGAATGTGCTTTTTCAGGTCTTTTAATTTCTCCTTCTTCAAAAGAAACTTTCATTACATTAGACATTTTTTTTCTCCAAATATTTAATTTTTATGATTTAATGTAACTTCACCAGTTTTTGTATCAACTACATCAAAAGTATCTTTGTTATTGCTCATCCTTTTAGATCTTGCAGCTGATGCTCGTTCCATTGCATCATTATCAGCATAAAGAGATACTGCCATCACAGTTGTATCGCTTGCACGTATTTGTAATAATTGTTCAGCCTCTGGAAATTCACTAGGTGCTTTTTCCGAATAATCTCTAATTGACTCATCAGCATCTTCCTTGTTTTTAAAATTAATTGTTGTTATTCTTGCTACAGACATTTTTCCTCCATAATATAAAATAATAATTTTATACTATTAATTTCCCATAAAACTTAAAGATATTTCTCTTTTATGAGAATAATATCTATGTTCAAAAAGATAAATACCTTGCCAAGTGCCGAGAATTAGTTGTTTATTTTTAATAGGAATGGTTAAAGATGTTTGAGTTAACATATATTTTATATGAGCTGCCATATCATCGTTACCTTCATATCCATGTGAGTATAAAGTTGAGTCTTCAGGTACTAATTTAAGAAAAAATTTATTTATATCATCAAGAACATCAGGACTTGCATTTTCCATAATTGTTAATGATGCAGAAGTGTGTTTAATAAATAAATTTAATTGACCTTGATTAAAACTATTTTTAGAAACCCAGTTCCTAATCTTTGATGTAATTTCATACATTCCCTTACCTTCTGTCGGAAAAATTAAATCTTCAATAAGATTTATCATTATTTATATTTACTATACTAGAAAGGTAAGTCCATATGAAGATGTGGCACCTATAAGGAGTATTATTATAAAAAATAATGAAATAAAAAAAAGAACTATCATCTTAATCAGTGCCACTAATAGTTTTTATTTGTAAATATTGTTGCAATATGGATATAATTAAGGAAAAATTGAGATAATTATTTATTTGGAGCCATTTTGATTAAATTAACAATAATTGGGGCTGGTAGCGCTGTATTTACTAAAAATATTGTTGTTGATTTATTGCATATATCTTCGTTTAAAAAAATGCACATTTCTTTAATGGATATTGATGAAGACAGACTTAAATTAGCAAAAGAATTGATAGATAGCGTAGCTATTAAACTTAATGCTAAACCAAAAATTTCATTACATACTAATAGAAAAGATGCTTTGCGCAGTTCTGATTTTGTTCAAACAACCATACAAGTCGGTGGTTATAAACCTTCCACTGTAATAGATTTTGATATTCCAACAAAGTATGGAATAAAACAAACTATTGGTGACACAATTGGCATAGGTGGTATTATGAGAGGATTAAGAACAATTCCTATTTTGCTTGATATATCTAAAGATATCATGGAAGTTTGCCCTAATGCTATTTGGCTTCAATACGTAAATCCAATGTGCTCTAATATGATTGCAATTAAGAATAAATTTCCAGAAATAAAATCCATAGGTTTGTGCCATTCTGTTCAAGGAACTGCAGAAATGTTAGCTGAAGATTTGAATGAAGATATTTCTAATATTGATTTTACTTGCGCTGGTATTAACCATATGGCATTTTTTTTAAAATTTGAAAAAAAGCAAAAAAATTCGAATATAGATCTTTACCCTAAATTAAAAATATTAGCAGAAGAAATAGTCAAGGATAAAAAAATTTCATCTCGTAGTGAAAATATTTATTATGAATCAAATAAAATTCTTCATGAAAAAGTGAGATATGAAATTTTAAGAAAATTTGGTTATTTCGTAACTGAGTCTAGTGAGCATTTTGTAGAATATGTTCCTTGGTTTATTAAAAATAATAGGGATGATATAATTAACAAATATAAAATCCCAATAAATGAATATATAGATAGGTGTAAGCAACATATAAAAAATTGGAAAGAAATAGAAAAAAATATTTCAACTTTAAATAATGAGCCCTTAAAATTAAGTAATGAATATGCTTCATATATAATGGATGCAGTAACAAATAATAAAACTATTACAATTAATGCAAATGTTATGAATAATAATTTAATTAATAATCTACCAAGCAATTGTTGCGTTGAAGTTCCATGCCTGATTAATTCTAATGGATTTCACCCTCAACAAGTAGGCAGTTTACCTGAACAATTATTAGCTTTAATGCGTACAAATATTAATGTTCAAATTTTAACTGCCAAAGCTGCAACTACAAAAAAAAGAGAACATATCTATCACGCAGCAATGATGGATCCTTTAACTTCTTCTATTCTTTCTATTGATGAAATATACTCCATGACTGATGAATTAATTGACGCTCACAAAAACTATCTACCAAAATATAATTAATTATTAAATACAGATAACTCATCCCTAATTAATTTACTCAATAAACTATATCCTAAAACATTCATATGTAAGGGATCTTCTCCATAAAATTTTTCATAACCAGTTTCTAACATGGGTGAACACAGATCTATATATTTCCATTGACCTAAATGATTAATAGCTTTTTTAATTTTATCATTAGCCTCTAATATAATTTCTAAATAATCTTTTCTAAAAATACTTGGTTTGATTGAAACAAAAAAACATCTTGTGTGTGGTATTTTTTCAGTTACTTCTGAAGTAAATAACATGAATTCAGTTAATAATTCATCTGCAGTAGTTCCACTTCCAATATCATTATCGCCTGCATAAAATATCATTGTATCTGGATTGAAAGGGACAACTATCCTATTGAAGTATGTTCTACATGAAACTAAAGTTGATCCTCCAAATCCTAAATTTGATAAATTACTTATGGATAAATCCTGATTAGCATTGTTCCAATCTTTAAATGTTGAACTTCCGAATAAAATAGTTTTCTTATTTTCTAATTCTTTATTATGAAGATTTATTTCTAATTCCCTAACATCAGCTTCATACTCTTCTTCAATAGGACTAACTAAATTTATATTTGTTTCAACATTTTCTATTTTTTGATTATCGTTATAAATATTGTTTGATAAGTCTATTGCTTCTTCAACATAACTTCTAAATTTTTTTCTATAATCAGTTAAAAATTTTTCTAATTCTTTTTTATTTTTTATATCTTTTACATAATCTTTTATTTTAATTGGTTTTTTAATTACTGCACAATAAATTGCATTAGAGATAGAGTAATCAAAATTTGCAAGAGCAATTGGCACAAGTAAAGGCTCAGGCTCCAATTCACTTGCTATCAAAAATGCTCCTGGTTTAAATGGTCCAGGTGAATTTATTGTAATATTATCATCTGTTTCGCTTGTTCCTTCTGGAGCTATGACTAAAGGTCTTTTTTGATCAAATATATTTTGTGTTTCCACAAATAATTTTTCTTTTCTTTTTTTCTTTTCCTTATCGGTTTCTTCAAGTCTATCAGACTCAGGCGTATGAACAAAAATATAATCTAAATTTTCATAGTAATTATATCTCCAAAATTCTGTATTTCTGCTATATCTAGCTATTCTTTGACCTCCGTCTCCATATTTTGGAAATAAAATTTTTGCACTTATGAAATGGCTATCTATACTAAATGAATGTCCATTGGCTAGAGTGTTTTCATCTATACTAGCAAGGTGGTTATAAAAAAATATATTTGTTGGTTCATCAGGTAAATTTTCCATTCCTTTAATAACATATGGTACTTGATCAAAAGCTTTTATAAAATCTGCATTTGTAAGTTTTTGAAGAGTTTCTTTATTAAATTCATTTTGTGAAGTTGCTACTCTATTATAAATCTTTGTTAGTTGATTAAAAAATCTGTTTTTTCTTTCTAATCCTGACATTGCATCAATCATTAGGCTCGCTATAGATTTTTCATTTTCATTACCAGTTACAACAACCTCATAAATAATATCAAATGCCAGTGAGTGAGTTAGATGATTTTTTAAAAGATGAGGTATATTATATAATTTAGAATTAACAGGTATTCTTGAAGAATTATCACTTAAAAGATAATTAAATAATTCAGCTTCATCTTTTGCAGGGTAAGTGGTTAAACCAGAAGATGATTGAATATATTTTCCTAACTGCCATAATTCTCTTTTTAAAAACTTTAATGCTAGATCTGGATCTTTACTTATTAAATTGTCAATAAATTCATTAGAAAATTTAATTATTGTTGTATCCCTTGTAGCTTTTATTGTGTACGGAGAATTTGTTTCGTGAATTCCTGAAGATAATGACAATGCAACACCCGATCTTGCAATTGTTCTAGTATTCTTTTCAATTTTTTTGTCTTTAATACTAGTAAATGTTGCGTCAACTTTACCTTTAAGTAGTATATTTATTCCATCTGATAATTGACCTTCTGCAGTTATATATTCATTTGCTGAAAAAAGTTTTATGCTACTATAATCTAATAATTTTTTTAAATCTTCTTCATTTAAAAAAGCAAGAAAAGCTGTATCTTTTATTCTTTTAGTATTAACTATTTCTCCACCAGTTTTAACTCCAGTAGAAAGTGTTATTTTTTCTTCTTTATAACAATCTTCTAAATTTCTAGAAGACCAGATTAATTTCATTGATTGTAAAACAAGATATGAATAAAAAAAACTAGCATAAGAGGGGTCAATACTTTCCAGATCTTTTAATTTATTTATATCTATTTCGATATATTCTGAATTTGCTTTCACGTATATATCAGCCATGTATCGACTTGGCGGATTTAATCCTGATACTCCAAGAGGAATTCCAGATCCTTTTAAAGTTGCTAATTTATATAGTTGGTTATTATGATCTTTAGTAAATTCTGCTTCACCTTTTACTAATATAAATAGTTTATTTGCTATACCGTGTTGTTCAGCAATTAATTTTTCTTCAAAAGTATTATGTAAAATTGAGGCATCATTTATTATTTTTTCTGTTCTAGAGTTAGGGGTATTTGTAAATCCATTATCAATTAACATTAATGAAATATGCTCAGAAATATTCATAAAATGTTAATTTAAATAAATATATGGTAAATTAAAGTAAAAATTTATCTTCTAATAAAAGATTTAAAAATATTAACAAAAGATAACAATATTATTTTGAGTCTAAAAATACTAATTATTGATTGAGCAAGATATGTAAGAGCAGCAGCTCTTAAAACAGATTTACACTGATATAAATTTTGCTTTGGAACATATTTTTGCAAAATGGGTAATGCTTTTTTAAATGAAGCATCAAATTCAACAGGTAAAGTAATTAAATGAATTAAAACATTTGTAGACAAACATCCCATAATTATCATCGCAGCAATAAGAGTGATAAGTGGACTTTTTGTGAGGGCAAATATTGATGGAAGCCCTATAATCAGTAAAAATGATCCAATTCTCTGAAATATCATTGTTTTTTCTATTAATGATTGTCTAAGAATAAGTGGCTTGTATTTTTCCCTATCTTGAATTGCATGTCCAATTTCATGAGCAACAACCGCAATGCTAGTTATACTTTTTTTATCAAGTTTATCTGTTGCGATATTTATTTTTTTTTCTTTAGGATTGTAATGATCTAATTGCTGAATAGAATTAATAGATACATTAGTAATTTTTTCTTCTTGAAGTATTTTTTTTCCTAGTTGTCTCCCAGTGAAGGGCATATCAGGTAAAACTCTATTATACTTATTTAAAATATAATTTACCCATAAACTGGGAAGAAATAGAACAATAAATGGTAAAAAATAGTAAAATAATTTAATCACAATAAAAAAATAGTAATAATATTATTAAAAATCAATTTTATTTAAACTGGTAATATTAACAATAATTAATTATTGTTAAAAAAGTGAAATCTAAATTTGAAAGAATTAATAGATTGCCTCCATATATATTCGGGGAAATTAATTCACTTAAAATGAAACTAAGATCAGAGGGTAGGGATATTATTGATTTTGGTATGGGCAACCCTGATATGCCAACACCTGTTCACATAAGACAGAAATTAAAAGAAGTTATAGATAAGCCAGGAGTTGGACGTTATTCAGTATCTAAGGGTATTAATGGATTAAGAAAAGCTCAGGCTAAATATTATAAAAAAAGGTTTAATGTGAATTTAAATCCATCAAATGAAATAATTGTAACAATTGGCTCAAAAGAAGGTCTGGCAAATTTAGCTCAAGCTATTACCTCAAAAGGAGATAGGATTTTATGTCCTGATCCATCATATCCAGTTCATCCATATGGATTTATGATTGCTGGAGCAAAATTAACACCCTTGAGAACATTTTTTAATGGACAGTTTGATAGTAACAAATTTTTATCAAATATAATTAATAATTTAAAAAAATATTCTTCAATAAAAGTTATTATCGTCTCTTTTCCTTCTAATCCAACAGCTCAGATAGTTAATTTAGATTTTTATAAAGAATTAATAAAAATTGCAAAAAAATATCAAGTTTATATTTTATCTGATTTAGCTTATTCTGAAATTTATTTTGGTAAATATCCACCTCCATCAATATTAGAAGTTAAAGGAGCTAAGAACATAGCTGTTGAATTTACAACTTTATCTAAAACTTATGCAATGGCAGGATGGAGAATAGGTTTTGCTGTTGGAAACAAAACTTTAATTGAAGCATTAACAAAAATTAAATCATATGTAGACTATGGTGCTTTTACTCCTGTTCAAGTAGCAGCCACTGCCGCCTTAAATGGATCTCAAAAATGTGTAGAAGAAATAAGAGAGACTTATAAAAAAAGAAGAGATGTTTTAATAGAGTCTTTTGAAAGAGCTGGTTGGGATAAAATTCCAGTTCCTGAAGCATCAATGTTTGTATGGGCTCCTTTACCAAAAAAATATGAAAAAATCGGTTCTATGAAATTTGCTAAAAATTTAATGATAAATGCCGATGTTGCAGTTGCACCTGGTTTAGCTTTTGGAAAAGGAGGTGAAGGCTTTGTTCGAATTGGTTTAGTAGAAAATACTCAAAGAATAAGACAAGCAGCTAAAAATATTAAAAAATATTTTAATACTTAATATCAAACTGTTAAAATCTTAATATAATGAGATAATTTTTCTCCTGCACTCCAAGCATCACTTAAACTTTTTCCTATTACCCAATCTCCAGTTAAAAATATTTTATTATCTTTAGAATTTATCCAATATTTTTTAGACAAGCTATTATAACTTATATTTGTTTGTGCATATAACCATCTATGTGATTTAATAAATCTTATTTTATTTTTAATTTTAAATGTGTTTTCAAAAATTGTTTGAGCATATTTTTCAAGACTTTTGTCATCTATATCAATATTTGTTTTTGTATATTCTGAACTCATGTTTAATACCCAACATTCATCAATTAAATTTTTAAACTTTATATTTTGATTCATAAAGAAACTGATATCTTTATGTAAATGCAAACCTCCACTTAGATTTATGTTATTTTTACCTTTGTAACTCAACATTATTGTATGAATTGGATCATATGACGGTTCATGCATTATTTTATTAAAATCAATTAAATTTGATGAAAGTTCTTTAGATTGTAAATAAGGTATACAGATCAAAACATAATCAAAATTTTTAAATTCATCTCTATCAGAATACAGTGTGTACGCACCTTTGTTATTTTTTTTAATTTTTATTATTTTTGTATTAAAATAATTATTTAAACTAATGTTTTCAAATATAGATTTAGGAATTGAATTCATTCCATTTTTACCAATGATAATTTTTTTCTTTGTTTTTTTATTTTTTAAATAATTTGTTGCAAAATCTATTTCTATCTCTTTTACTATGTTAAGTTTATTTATTAATTCATTTAACTGTAATACATTATGATTTACTGATAAATAATGTGCACCATGGTCAAAAAAATAATTATCATGTATTCTTGTAGAAACCCTTCCTCCTGGTCTCCATGATTTATCAAATAATGTAATCTTTTGTCCTTCAAGATTATAAGCTATAGATAAGCCAGTCATACCAGCTCCAATTATTGCTATATTTTTCACTTAATTAATATTAACTATTGGCAAAATTGTTGTTCTAGAAAAATAAAGTTTTTTTAAACCAAATTTACTGCATAAATTTTTGTATTTTTGTTTTTGGGGTAAATTAATTGTTTTAAACTGAATATTATCATGACCAAACAACATTTTCTGCCCATTTATTTCATATAATTTTTTATAAATACTAGATTTTCTTCTTATAACCATAATTTAATAAAAAAAATAAATAGTTAAATTTAACGCAGCAAAAATAAATACTATAGCAACAGCAGCATATAAGTTTCTCTTGTTCATGTCTATTTATAATTAAATATATACTTAAAAGTCAATATACTAATTTAGTTTAACATTAATGACTTTAAGAAATCTAAGTTTTCAATTAATCGTCTTAATTCTTCTGGATCTAATCCCTTTAAGTTTTCTTTAAATAAGTTCTGATAGTCTAGTGTATCAATTCTATCAGTATAAATTTCTTTTAAAGAAATTGTGTTAGAATTATCATAATCATAGTTCCCAATTAATATTTTTGATAACGCAGGGAATAATAGAGAAGTAGTTGTGTAGGTAGCAAATCCTATATCTCTATCCTCTTCTTGCCTTTTATCAATAAAAGTAAAGTATATAGCAATTCTAGCAGCACGAGTTAATTCTGCTACTGATAATTCATCATCTTGGGATACATCTAAAAATGAAAAAGTTTCATTAATACAATTAGCAGGGTTGCTATCATTACTACATGTTTCAATTAATTGTGAATTCATCAAATTAATAATTTCACCATAAATAATTTGATATATGCTGGGAATTGACTCACATTTTTCATAAGCTGAGTAATCTGATGAATTTAAAAAGGAATAGTCAATACCATCCCAATTTTCAGGAACAGTAAGTTCAATTAAAACATCTCCATCTTTTTTTAAAAAATAATAATAACTACCGTCTAATTCACCCCATTTGTATGCTGACCAATCTTGTACTTTTGAAGTTTTTGACACATTAAAGCCTACATATGACTCATCAATCCACATACTTGTATTATTTGATATGATGAAAACTTGATCTTCTATATTGCAGTTTTCACTCCAAATACCCTGCATATCTTTTGGAAAATCATCTTCAAAAATTAATTCTGCATTGACATTAGATGTAAATAAAAAAAGAATACAAATAATTAATTTTAATAAACTATCCTTCATAAGGCATTATTCTTATTACATCTCCGTAAATTATTACAACTTTTTGACCATTTGAAAGTGGGGTATTATCTCCTTGTACAAAAGCTTTATCTTGATCATTTTGACAATTAGAAATGTCACCACCACATTCATCAATATTTACAATATATTGGAAACCATCATGATTGCCAATTTTTGACTGTATTACTGAACCCATAGCTGCACCTCCAATAGTGCCGTATACAATAGCAATATCCTGGCACTTAGTTCCCAATATTTCTTCTTCTCCACATATTTGAGAAGCTAAAAGACCCCCAATCATAGCACCCGCAGTTGCTCCAATCCAATCACTTTCACCTTCTATTTTTACAGGAAGAGATGTTTTAATTGTACCATATTCAATATTAGTAACTTTCTGCGCATCAGATTTTTTAACTTTATTTGGAGATGTGGTGTTACAAGAAATTAGTGAAACTCCTATAATACAGAAAATAACTACTAATTTTATATATTTGGTCATTAATTCAAATTATTATAAATTAAAATTGTCTAAAATAAGTAATTATATTTAATAAATGATATCATTTTTCTAATAACTTACTATTTAAATGATATGAAAAGTCTATTTTTAGTACTAGGAAATCAATTATTTCCACAAAAACATCTAAATAAATACAAAGATTCTACTTTTTTTATGTGTGAAAGTTATGATCTTTGTACTTTTCAAAAACATCATAAACTAAAGCTTATACTATTTTTATCCTCTATGAGATCATATGCTGATCAACTAAAAAAAAATAAATTTAAAGTAAACTATATTGATATAAATAAGGATTTTAAAATCTCCTATGAAAAGAAATTAGAGAATTATATTAATAAAAATAAATTTAAAGAATTAATTTCTTTTGAAATTGAAGATAAATTTTTTGAAAATAAAATAATAATTTTATGTAAAAAAAATAATATCAAATTAACTTTTATACAATCACCTATGTTTTTAAATTCTAGAGATGAATTTAAAAACTATTTAAGTCAAACAAAAAAACCTTTTATGGCAAATTTTTATAAAATTGCCCGTTCTAAATTAGATATTTTAATGGTGAATAATAAACCTAAAGGTGGAAAATGGAGTTTTGATGAGGATAACAGAAAAAAACTTCCTAAGGATATTAAGATACCAGATATGATTATTGCAAAAGAGACAAAACATACAAAAGTTTTAAAAAAACAAATAAATAAATTTTTTAAAAATCATCCAGGTCAGGTTGATAATTTTTGGCTACCTACTACTTATGATGATACTATCAAATGGTTAGATTATTTTATTGTTAACAAATTTAATTTATTTGGTGACTACGAAGATGCTGTTGACACTAATAACAATTTTCTATTTCATAGCGCACTAAGTCCAATGATTAATTTAGGCTTGATAACGCCACAACTTATAATCGAGAGAGTAAAAAAGGTAGAAAATAAAATTAAAATAAATTCTTACGAAGGTTATATTAGGCAAATTATTGGATGGAGAGAATTTATAAGAGGAATTTACCAAAATTATGATAAACAATTAGAAAATAATAATTTCTTTAAGCATAAAAATTCACTAACTAAGAAATGGTATGATGGCACAACCGGCTTAGACCCATTAGATCATTCAATTAAAACTGCTCAAAAATATGGATACACTCATCATATTGAGAGATTAATGATATTATGTAACATAATGAACTTATGTGAAATTAAACCCAATGAAGTTTATAATTGGTTCATGGAAATGTTCGTTGATAGCTCTGATTGGGTAATGTCACCTAATGTTTATGGTATGGGATTGTTCAGTGATGGAGGTATTTTTAGTACTAAACCTTATATCTGTGGATCAAGTTATTTTATGAAAATGATGAATTTTAAAAAGGGTAATTGGAATGATATAATGGATGGATTATATTGGCGCTTTATAAATAAAAATAGAAAGTTTTTTCAATCTAATCCTCGTTTAAACATGATGGTAAATATTTATGATAAAATGAATGTTGAGAGAAAAAACCATATAATTAAGAAAGCAAATCAATTTATTCGTGATAATACAAATTAATGAAAAAAATTAATGTTGCTGCAGCAATAATAACTAAAGATAATAAATTTTTTATTGCTAAAAGAAATAAAAACAAACATCTTGGTGGTTTTTATGAATTTCCTGGAGGTAAACAGGATGTAAATGAAACTTTGCAGCAAACAGTAATTAGAGAAATAAAAGAAGAACTTAATATTCACGTTCAAGTTGGAAATAAATTAGGTGAAGAACATTACAAAGATGATAAAATCAATGTACATCTTCATTATTTTTTTTGTAAAATTATAAGTGGTGACATAATCTTAAACGAGCACGAAGACTCTGCATGGGTGTCTAAAGAAGAATTTAAAAATTATAATTTTGCAGAAGGAGATAGTGATATAATTTCTTTGTTATAAATTAAATTAGACTTTCTCCTTTCTTTAAATTCAATATTTTTGGTCCTCTAATTTGAGAAATTAAATTTTTGAAACTTATACCTTCTGGTTTGGAATATTTAAGCTTATAACTTTTTGTTAGTAAAGGATCATATGTTTCAATAAATTTTATATCTTTACTAAGATTTTGTTTATCATCAAAAATATAATCTTGCATTTGTATTGCAGCTATTGGAGTAATACTTGTATCTATATTTACTTTGCAAAGTTTTGGTATCAGCATAAACATTGTATCATTATAATTAGTGTGATCAATTCCAATAATACTATAGCAATTAGTACAGTATACTCTAGTAGAGTCAGCTTTTTGTCTTAGTTGAAATGAATGCATCCATTTTTTACCTGAGACTTTTGATAAATCAGAACGAAAATATATTAATTTTTGTAACTTATCTGGTTTTAAACCACCATTTATAAAACCCCATTCAGCAGCTTGCCTACAATCTTCACAAGCACAAAACAATGAATATAATATTTTACTATAGTTTAAAAAAATTTTACATTTACCACAATTGCAAGATATAAATGTCATTCGTATTTTTTAAAATATTTTACTTAATAAATAAATTATTTATTTGGCAAAACTCTAGGGAAATATTTATTTGTGTAAACATTATAGAAGATTAGTGATATGTGATCTACAATTTATGAAGGTAGATAAGAATCAAATATCAGCTTGGGGTGTCCATGCTTTTACTGGCTCTGGTGCTATACTAGGTTTTTTAGCACTAATTTCAATTTTAAATAATGATCAAGTGGGCAGCTTTTTATGGCTAGGAATGGCGTTATTAGTTGATGGAGTTGACGGGACGTTGGCAAGAAGAGTAGGGGTTGAAGAAAAAGCTCCAAACCTTGATGGTATTATATTGGACGCAATTATTGATTATCTTAATTACGTTATAAATCCGGCACTAATGATTTATTGGTTTGGAATGGTACCTTCAGGTTTTGAGGTGTTTTTACCTGCACTAATTTTTGGAGTCTCTTTATATACATTTATAAATGTAAACATGAAAACTGAAGATTATTATTTTCAAGGCTTTCCAGCACTTTGGAACGTAGTAGTCTTGTATTTTTTTATTTTAAATACTAATGAATGGATTAACTTGTTAGTAATTGTTATTTTGTCAATTTTAACATTTGTACCTTGGAAATTTGTTCATCCTTTAAGAGTAAAATCTTACAGAAATTTAACAATTTTTTTTACAGTAATATGGTCAGCGACAACTTTGAGATTAGTAACAAAATCTGAGTATAATTTAATTATTAATGACACTGTAGTTTTAATAACTTGGTTGATATGTACGGGGTATTTTACTTACATTTGTTTTATAAGATCTATTAGAGATTAATAAAAAAACTAATAAAACTAATGTTTTGTAAAGGTATGCAATTATTGCATACTTAATTATGCTCATAATCATTATGAAAATTTTAATTGGTTTTATAAAAGAAGCATTCGTTCATTTTGATATTTTTCAAAACGGAAGTAAACGAAAGTTGAAGGAACGCATGCAAGTTATAAATCGTTCAATCTGAATATTCAGATCGGAAGTAAGTTAATACTGAAGGAACGCGGATCTTAATAATAATTTCCATAGCTAAGCATGAAAAGTAACAGAAAGAAAGGTTTGTTATGATTAATGATAGGGTGATTATTAAAAAAGTACTCCTTATAATCCTCTTTAATTCATCCTATCATTTTGATTTTTAATTATGTTTAATGAAATGTATCAACCTAATTCTAAAATAAGAAACCATTATAATAATATAAGTTCATGGCTAGAAAACATGACTTCAAAAGTAATATTAGAAAAAAATGCAGAAGCTGAAACACATTTTCGAAATATTGGAATAACATTCTCTACTAATAATGAAAATACAAGAGAAAGAATAATTCCATTTGATTTAATCCCAAGAATTTTTACTAATAGTGAATGGTCAAAACTTGAAAAAGGTGTAATACAAAGAGCAAAAGCTTTAAACGCGTTTCTTTCTGATATTTATAATCAAGGTGAAATTGTTAAAGCAAATATAATACCAAAAGAAATAATTTATAAAAAAAATTCATTTGAACCTGCAATGGTAGGTTTCATTCCTCCCAGGGGTATCTATAGCCCTATAGTTGGAATAGATCTGATAAGAACAGATACAAATAGTTACTTTGTTCTTGAAGATAACTGCAGAACTCCTTCTGGTGTTTCATATATGTTAGAAAATAGAGAAATAATGATGCGAATGTTTCCTGATTTATTTTTGATGAACAGAGTTACTCCAATAGATAATTATCCAACAAGATTACTTCAAACTTTAATGAGTCTTGCTCCAGAAAAGTGTGAAAATGAAGAACCTGTTGTAGTATTATTTACCCCTGGTCCACTCAATAGCGCATACTATGAGCATAGTTTTTTATCTGATCAGATGGGAATAGAAATGGTTGAGTCCACAGATTTGTTTGTTGAAGGAGAGTTTCTTTATATGAAAACAGTTGATGGTCCAAAAAAAGTAGATGTTGTATATAGAAGAATTGACGACGAATTTTTAGATCCTCTTTGTTTTAATCCTCAATCAGTAATAGGCGTGCCAGGAATAATGGATGTCTATAGAACAGGTGGAGTGAATATTTGTTCAGCTCCTGGGTCTGGAATTGCAGATGATAAAGCCATTTATATCTATGTTCCAAAGATGATTGAATTTTATCTTGGTGAACAACCGATTTTAGATAATGTTGAAACATGGAATTGTGAAAACAATGATGATTTAAAGTATGTAGTTGATAATATTGCTAATCTTGTTGTTAAGGAAGTTGATGGTTCAGGAGGTTATGGAATGTTAATTGGACCAAAATCATCCAAATTAGAAATTGATAATTTTAAACAAAAATTATCATCTAATCCAAATGGATATATTGCACAGCCTTTATTAGATTTATCATTCACACCTACTTTAATAAGGAATCAAGTAGAAGGGAGACGCGTTGATCTTCGTCCTTTTTGTTTAATAGGTGAAAAAGCACAACTAAGTTCTGGAGGATTAACTCGAGTTGCAATGAGCGAAGGTTCATTTGTTGTAAATTCTAGCCAAGGTGGTGGAGTTAAAGATACATGGGTGTTAGCAGAATAAATGTTAAGTAGAACTGCAGAATATTTATATTGGATAAGTCGTTATATGGAGAGAGCTGAAACTACAGCAAGACTTCTTGATGTTGGCTATAGGTTGTCTTTGTTTCCAAGTACAAAGGGATACAATAATGAGTGGGAGTCTGTTTTGGCTTCATCAGGAGCAATAGATAAATATAAAATAAAATATGATCAAATTATTCAAAAACATGTTGAAGATTTTTTATTCTTTGACGAAGATAATCCTTCATCAGTTTATAATTGTATTTTAAACGCCAGAAATAATGCACTTGTAGTTAGAACATCATTTACGCCAGATTCATGGTTGGCAATAAATAAAGCTTATCAGGAAATTCTGAAATTTAAAAATAATAAATATGTTTCGTCTGATTTACCAAATTTAACTGAATGGACGATTGAGCAAGTGAATCTTTTCAGGGGGACCATTAGTTCTCTTTTAAGAAACGATGGATATAATTTTTTATTTCTTGGTTTATTTGTTGAGAGGGCGGATAATTCTGCAAGACTATTAGATGTAAAATATTTTGTTTTACTTCCAAAACCAGAATATATCGGAGGAAACATCGATAACATGCAATGGAGTATTTTATTAAGATCATTATCTTCATTTAGAGCTTTTAGATGGGCGTATAATGGGGAAATAACTGCAACAAAAATAGCAGATTTTTTAATACTAAATGATAACTGCCCAAGATCACTTAGCTTTTGTATTCAAAATATAGTTTCTCATTTAATCAATTTAAAATGCAGTCCTCCAAAAGTTGAAAAAATTTATAATTCATTAAAAGATCTAAATGCAACAATTCAACAAGAGAAAATAGAAAATATTGTGGAGTATGGATTACATGAATTTGTTTCAAAATTTATTACTAAAATATCTAGTGTCGATGCTGATATTCATAGAGAGTTTTTCAATTAAGTATGGAAATTATAATTGAACACACTACAAATTATGAGTATTCAAAACCAATAAAAGGTCTCATACAAACCACTAAATTGCATCCTTCTGAGCACGATGGTTTAAAAATAATTAAATGGAAGGTAGATAATTATGCTACAGAAAAATCTAAAATATACCAAGACGCTGAAAATAATAATATACAAAACTTTACTAACAAAAATGTAGTAAAAAATATAAAATTTAAAGTTAAAGGCAGGGTAGAAACATTCGATACAAAAGGAATTTATTATAGTAAAGCAGATAAACTTGATCCTCTTGTTTATTTAAGAAATACACAGCTGACAAATTATGATGATAAGATAAAAGAACTTGCAAATGAGGCTGTATCTAAAACATCAAATGATGATTTAGAAACTGCCCATAATTTACTAAGATTAGTTGCAGAAAGGGTTGAGTATAAGCCTCTTACGACATCTCAAGAAACAAGTGCAATAGTTGCTTATAAACAAAAAAAGGGTGTTTGTCAGGATCAAGCGCACATAATGATTGCTGCTGCCCGGTCAATTGGTATACCCGCACGTTATATAAATGGATATATGCATAATAATTCACATAGTTCAGAATATCAATCTACTCACGCTTGGGCAGAATTCCATATCGCAAATCTAGGTTGGGTAGGATTTGATTCCACAAATAATTGCAGTCCAGATGAAAGATATATAAGAGTTTCCTGTGGTCTTGATGCAAATTATGCAGCACCAATCAAAGGTGTTTTTTATGGAAATTCAAACCAAAATAATTCTATTGAAAACTTAGATATTTATGTTCAAACACTTGAATATAATTCCCAACAATAGTATTCTTTTATCTGTTATTAATATTTGTAATAAGATCTTTAATTAACAAAAATAAATTACTATCTAATATTGATGGAAATAGAAAAAATTTTCAAAAATTTAATTTTAATTGATTTTTTAATTTTGATTTTGATAGTTATTTCCTCTTTATATCAATCAAATGATTTAATAGAAATAAACAAAAATTTAAATAAGGGATTAATTGCTGAGTATCAAAATTTTTTTAGAATTATATCTCTAGTACTATTTTTTTTATACCTTCTTACGTTAAATCTTTTATATCGTTTTATTACATATGGAAAATATCTCTATTTGTTTTTAGTTATTTCTGGAATAATTTTAAACTTTCTTAAAGGAGCTTCGGTATATAGTTCATTTGGCAGTGTTCTTGATGCCACTGGATCTTTAATTAGTGGGGCTATTTTAATTTTATTATTTTATTCACCGATTAGAGAAAATTTTAAATAATACCTTCTTAATTTTTCCTAGTTTTCTCTATTTTATTATAAAATTGTTATCAAAATAATATAATATAATATAATATTTTTGTTCAGTCGCTCCAAACCTGAGAACTTTAATAGTTTAGTAACAAAAGAGTAAAGAAAGTGTAATTTTAGTGGCTCGTATATTATCTAAAATAATTGTCGCCTTGCTAGCTTTATGGGCCACTTCAATCTTCATAGCTGAAATAATGGGAATTACTATTTATTTTCCCTTTAATGTTGTTGATGAAAGGCAAGAAGTACCATTACATCGACTAACATCATTACGATTATCTATAGCACTAACATTTATATATTTTGCTTTCAGATATATTTTTTTCCAATCTGAAAAACTATATCCTATTCAATTTTTAGATATATATATAAAAAGCTTAACAATCAGCGCTCTTTTTGTTTTCTATTCAATGAATGTTAAATTAAACGAATACTACTTTGTTTTATTTTTTTTAATAGTTTCAATTATACTACATTTTGCATCAAGAAGGAGAATAAGAAACTATTTTAATTAAAACAAGCGGTTATTAAACCGCTTGTAATTTATTTAATATCCCTCAAATATTGTTCTAAGAATAATTAATATTAATCCGACCAATGGAAAGATAACTCCTCTTATATTTAAAGTAATCCCATAATTATTTACAAGATTAAAATATCTAACTAGTGAACTAATTAAAGCTATTGCCATAAGCATAAACAAAAATGAATACCAAAATTTATATTGTACAACATTTTCTTCATAAGTATTTCCTGTAACGTCAAACGTAAGTAATATTGACATTAGTAGCATTGCTAAAAATACAGCACCTAAAGGGCCTCTAAAAACCAATTTTGGTTCTTCATTTGAAAATCCTAATTCATTGAAAAATTTATTATTAAAATAAAACTGATAAATAATAAATAAATTAAAAAGCATGAATAGAACATGGAATGTAAATGCCATAGTTCCTCCGGCTTCTAGAATAAGTTGATCCATAAAACCTCCAAATAAAATATTATCAAATAATTGATGATTCTCCTCAAAATAATCTTAAAAAAATCTATTAAATTTAAATAAAGATAATTTAATTATTACTTGATCTTGCCCAGAGATTAATATTCTCTTCCTTAGCGTATTTATTTATTTCTTTTATTTCCTTTGATGAGAAAGTTATATTATTTTGACTATCTAAACATTCATCCAATTGCATGACAGTTCTTGCACCTATAAGAGCTGATGTCATATTTTTATGTCGAAGTACCCATGATATAGCCATTTGTGGTAAAGTTTGATTTCTCTTTTTTGCAATTTTTGTAAGTTCATTTATTTTATAGATATAGCTTTTAGTAATCATTTTTTTATCTAATGAAGAATTATCTGAAATTCTTGAATTTTTGGGTATAATTTTTAAATATTTGTCTGATAACATTCCTTGTGCGAGGGGGGAGAAAGCAATGCATCCAATTCCTAATTTTCTTAATGTAGATAATAAATCTTTTTCAACCCATCTGTTTATCATTGAATAAGAAGGCTGATGAATTAGACACCTAATCCCTCTTTCATTTAATAGTTTATTCATTTTAATTGTTTGCTTTGAGCTATAAGAGGAAATACCGACATATAAAGCCTTACCACTTCTAATAGATTGAGCTAAAGCATCAGCAGTTTCTTCTAATGGAGTAAGGGGATCAAAACGATGTGAATAAAAGATATCGACATAATCTAATTTCATTCTTTTTAAACTTTGATCCAAACTAGCAATTAAATATTTTTTTGATCCCCATTCTCCATAAGGACCAGGCCACATATCATAACCAGCCTTAGTAGAAATTATTAATTCATCCCGATATTTTTTTAAATCAGATTTCATGATTTTACCAAAATTTGACTCAGCTGAACCATAAGGAGGGCCATAATTATTAGCTAAATCAAAATGTGTTATTCCACGATCAAAAGCTCTAAAAAGCATTTTTTTTGATTCTGAAGACATATTTTTTTTCCCACCAAAATTATGCCATAGACCAAGTGTAATAGGGGGGAGAAGTAGACCACTATGTCCACATCGTCTATAATTGAGTTTTAAATATCTTTTTGAATTTGCTATATATGTCATTATTATTATCTTAAATATTTATAAGTTTAAGTTCAAGAAAAAATAATTTATATATTTCGAAATGTCAGATTTACAATTATACGTCTATTTTGGTGGCTGTGTATCATTTGTTATTGGATGTTATTTTTATTATCTTAAAACAAATAAACATATTAATGAAAAACAAAAAAAAATAAGATCTAGAATAATGAACTTTTTTTTAATAATAGCATTACTATGTGTAGGATTTTCTTTTTTTTAATTTAAATGATACAAAAATAATTTCACAATGGAAGTAGAAAAAATATTAGAAAAGATAGATTTTGAATTAAAAAATAAGTTAACTTTGGATGAGTTAAATTCTTTTCAAGATGAACTTCAAAAATTAGAAGTAAAAATTAAAAATAATCATAAAATTTATTATTATCTCGGTGAGATTAATTATTTAAAATTACAATTAGAAGAAGCAATTTATTATTTTAAAAAATCATTTTCAATAAATAATTTTTATAACAATGTAAAAGATAAAATTACTAAATTAGAAAAGGAAAAATTTGAATTATTAACTTATTTAACTTTTTTTGATCCAACTATTCAAAATCCAAATTCAATTATTATAGCTAATAAAGATCTTCAAAAAATAAAATATGATTTTAATCCACAAAATAAAATTGAGGATAACTTTATTTTACAAATTTATAGTAAAATTAAAGATGAATTAGTTAAAAAAAATATCGATCAAAATCTTAGATATTCTCAGACTTTTAGAGAAGAGGAGTTAAAGTATCAATGCAGTAGACATCATGAAGTTTTTTTTAGATACAACGCAATTCCTAAGTATTGTTTTGATTGTTATAAAATCCAAATTAACCCTAGAAATGTTTTAGAATTATTAAAACTTTACTTTGTATTTGATAATTTGAATTTTAAAAAAAAATTATTTAGAAAATGTATGGTTGAGTTAAGAAAAAATATTGAAGGAACATATAAAGGTTTAATTTATTGTATTGGTTTAGAAGAAGCTGAATTAGCCTACCAAAATATAAAAGAGATTCTTTTTAAAACTATCAATAAAGATATACCTTTAATCATAAAGAGAGGCTGTGCAGAATTTACTATTGCCTATCCAAATTATGGCCATATTGATCCTAAGCATAAAGATTTTATGAACTATGATAATAATTGGATTAAATATGAAGAGATGGTAGACAATGATCCTTCAATAAATTTTCCTAAGAATCTAGAAGAAAAATCTTTATCGGGAATAACTCTTAGAGACGCACTTGTTATTAATAATTGGTTGTATTATGCTAAATCAATAGGCGATGATACTTACAAAGTAATTTCATCTGATCCGATATATTCAGAATATATTGAAGAAAAACTTAGTATTAAAAGTTATTAAAAATACTTTTTATTGAGTTTTAATTCTATTCTTTACGAAATACTTCTTCAAGCTCAACCCATCCTTCATCCTTTTCTTTATCTCCTAGTGGCCTAAACATATGTTCATGAAATTTTTCCCATTCTTCAAATTTAGGATTATCTCTCATTTTTTTTGTATCATCTTCAAAATTATCTCCGTGATATTCAAAAAAACTAAATAATCTATCTTCTTGAGCAAACACAGAGTAATTTTTAATTTTACAATTTGTTATTCTTTGTAATATTTCAGGCCAAACATCTGAATGAGTTTTTTTATATTCTTTTATATACTCAGGTTTAATAGCTCTTACCATTCCTTTTCTAATCATTATAATCTCCTTGTTAATTAGATTTTATTATTTATTTTCTATACTTTAAACACTTAAAAATTGTATTTATTAAAAATAATTTGCGCTCGTAGCTCAGCTGAATAGAGCAATCGCCTCCTAAGCGATAGGTCACAGGTTTGAATCCCGTCGAGCGCGCCATATTTTTGAAATATTTCTAGACATTTTGGTATTTGAAAACTAACTATAAATTATGAGTAATATTTTAGATGAAACAAAAATTGATAAACTAGCTTATCTTTCTATTAAAAGAGGTGTAGCTCTAAATAAAGGTCAAAACTTATTAATTACAGCTCCAATTGAATCTCTACAGTTGGTAAGAAAAATATGTGAATATGCATATAAAGAAGGTGCTAATATTGTTACACCTTTATTTACTGATGCAAATATTACTTTATCAAGATTTAAATTCGCGCACAATGAATCCTTCGATAAAGCAGCAGATTGGCTTTATAATGGAATGGGTGAGGCTTTTGATAATAATACAGCTAGAATGGCTATAGCTGGTGATGATCCAATGCTTCTAGCCGAGATCGATCCAGAAAAAGTCTCTCGTGCAAATAAAGCAAATGCTATTGCTTATAAACCAGCAAGAGAAAGAATAACTGAATTTAAAATTAATTGGAATATAATATCATGGCCTGGAAAAGCCTGGGCAAAAAGAGTATTTCCAAATGTAGATGAAAATGAAGCAATAAGTAAACTTGGAGACGCAATTTTTCATGCATCACGTGTTACATCAGATGATCCTGTAAGCGAATGGGACAATCATAATAAAAATCTTAGAGAGAAAACTGATTGGTTAAATTCAATGAATTTTTCTTCATTACACTATGAAGGACCTGGAACATCACTTGAAGTTGGTCTTGCACTAGATCATGAATGGATGGGAGGAGCTTCAGAAGCTCAAAATGGAATAATTTGCAACCCAAATATTCCATCAGAAGAAGTTTTTACAACTCCCCACTCTTTAAAAGTAAATGGAAAAGTCTGTTCAACAAAACCTTTATCGTACCAAGGTACTTTAATAGAAGATATAGCAGTAGAATTCAAAGATGGTAAAATCATTAATGCAAGTTCATCTAAAGGTGAAGATGTGCTTTTAAAAGTTTTAGATTCAGATGAGGGTTCAAGAAGATTAGGAGAAGTTGCTTTAGTGCCTAATAGCTCTCCAATCTCTCAGTTAGGCATAACTTTTTATAATACTTTATTTGACGAAAATGCTGCAAGTCATATTGCCCTTGGTCAATGTTACTCTAAATGTTTTAAAAGTAAAAAAAATTTAACCCCTGATGAAATAAAATCTAGGGGAGGGAACTCAAGTATGATTCATATTGATTGGATGATTGGCTCAGGTAAAATTGATGTTTTAGGCAAAGATCAAAATGGAAATATGATACCTATTTTTAAACAAGGTGAATGGTGCAATTAGTATATTTAAAATTTTAGTGTAGATTAAAAGTAGGAATATAATTTTATTAAGGATTTTAAATGATCACGTTAGTCGAGCTTAGCTAATCGCCAAACAATCGACTATAAAACGTGATGATTAATTTATAGTTATAAAATATTACAATTCAATTAAAGTAGTGATTATTTTTCTTCTTTCTTCATTGCTTCTTGTAATGAATTATTATCTTCTGATGGTTTTGAATCTTTTTTAATGGGTTGTATCTTATCAGATTTTTTAATATCACCACTGATCTGTCCACCAAGCTTGATTTGTAAGTTTTGATATTCTATGTCTCCCGTAGCGCTTCCTTGCTCTTGGATTGTTAAGGTACCAGAAGCTTTTACTTCTCCCTCAAATTTTCCCCACACGTCCATATTATGTGTTTCTATATTCCCTTTGCAATCTCCAGTAACACCAATAACTACATTATCAGTTTTCATAGTAACATCAGCTTCACCATCAATTTGAACTTCATCAGCTTTCTTTATTTCACCATTAATTGAAACACCATGACCAATTAGTACTTTTGCTGATCCTTTTGCTGGTCTAAATACATCAGCAGTAGAACTTGTATTATCATCTTTTTTTTCAAACATTCTTTACCTCCATCTCTTGTTTTGATTATGCAGGTTACTGCTACTGCTATTATTATTAAAATTTAACATAATTTAAATAAAAAATTAACTTTTTTCTACAAATATTTATTTTTTTTGATGATTTACAACATCTACCAGTATAGCAATTACTAAATTTAAGATAGTAATTGAACATATTGTAATGAAACTAAAAAAATATATCCAACTCCACCAGTAAATTGCTTGCATTGGAAGCATTACATTTTCCCAACTAGATAATGTCAAAACTTGAAATAGTGTAATAAGTGAAATACCAAGATCTGCCCATCTTGCTGGATCATCTTCACCAAATAAAATTGAGCCCATGGTTGCGTAAATATAGAGTATAATAAAAAGAAGAAGACTAACGTAAAAAACTCTTTTTATTGATGCAAGGATTGCTTCAATTATTTTTTTTAATTCTGGTATTACTGAGATTAATCTTAAAACTCTAAATATACGAAGTAAACGTAAAACAAGGTAGCTAGAATTATTGGGAATAGGAATAAGAGATATTGCAACAATTATTGTATCAAATATATTCCAACCATCTTTAAAGAAGTTTTTTTTCTCTTTTTCACCAATAAATCGAATTAAGATTTCAATTACAAAAAAAATTGTGATTGCATAATCAAGAAGATGAATAAAATTGAGGAACAGAGGATCTAATTCGTATGTAGTTGCTCCAATTAATACCGCATTGAGGATTATAATGATTACAACAGTAAATTGAAAAATTCGGTTATCTCGCAATTTAGAAAAAAAATCTATCACCTTATACAATCCATTTTTTGTTTATTCTAAAACAAAAATAGTATTAATACCTTATTAAATGAATAACAATATTAAAGGATTATTGCTGATTATATTTGGAATGTTATTATTCATTGTCCACGATACTTTAATTAAGTTAACAGTGAATGATCTCTCATTGCTCCAAATATTAGCTTTTAGAGCAACAATAGGGTCTTTAATTTTAATTTTTTATTTACTTTATACAAAACAGAATATTGTATTTAGTTCTGCATATCCGTATGTTGCTGTCTTCAGAGGTTTATCATTCTTTTTTGGTTTTCTATTATTTTTTATTTCATTAAGTAAAATTGGTCTTGCTGAAGCAACTAGTTTATTTTTTGTTAGTCCTTTTTTTATTACAATATTCTCTTATTTAATTTTAAAAAATGAAATAGGGATAAATAGAATTTTTAGTATTATCGTTGGTTTCTCTGGAACACTATTAATTATTAAACCTGATTTTACCAATATTAATATTTATATGACATTTCCTATTATCACGGCGTGCAGTTATGCTTTATCAATGACATTAGCTAAAAAAACTTCTGATAAAGATTCATTATTTCAACAGACTTTTCATATTTATATAGGTTCATTTATTGGAGGAACTGTAATTAGTGTCTTGTTATATAATTCAGATATAAATTTTTATATTCTTGATAATTTGAATAATCCTTGGATCCTTAATGACATTCAGACTGTTATCTTTATTTTATTTATTGGAGTTTTAGGAAGTCTAGGCATTATATCTTTAATAGCAGCTTACAGAATTGGATCTCCATTAATAAATGCTCCAGCAGAATATGTTCATTTAATCTTTGCGGTAATTTTAGGATTTTTTATTTTTGATGAATTACCAGATTTTTATTCCTTCATTGGTATTATTCTTATTGTTGCAAGTGGTATTTATATAGTTTTTAGGGAGAATAGAAAAAAATCTTTAGTAGTTGCTAAAACAACACTTAGAACATGATTAATTTTTAATATTTTCTTCAGTCAATTATACTAACTTATTCTAGCATCATTATTATTAATTTAAAAATTTTTAAATTTAGAAAGGTATCTTTTCTTGAGGCCAACCAGAATTTCTACAGCTTGTTTCTTTGTTTGGCGCAGTTTCACATAAAATTATTGCATGCGCAAAATGAGCTTGGGAGTTGTTAGATAATTGATCTGTAAGTTCATTACATCCAGACCACAGGTCATCACATTTGTTTGATTTGCCAATATTTGCATATTTTACTTTAAGATCAGGAATATCTATATTTTCTGATGTAGCATCATCCATATAATTTCGATAAGGACCAAACTTTATACGAATTTTATCTGCACCTGCTAAAGTTTGACCGTAATAACTTGACACTAGTTTACCATCTATCCATAAATGTAAAAAACCATCATCTGCCCACTTAGCATTTATTATTAAATTAACCCATTTACCTTTTAACGGAATTTCATTTTGATTAAGATCGAGTGAAAAGGTATTGTAATAATTCTGACGACCAGCCTCATTGTTATCTGTAAAAAATTTTTCTGAATTAAATGTCCAAGAAAATCTATTATTTGAATAATTAAAAGTAGGACCTACTCCTACTTCTGATTTACCTTTAATAGGCTTAAAATCAAATATACTTACATTATGTTTTTTACTAAAATATGTTCCATCTAAGAAATATTCTACACGGTACCATTTAGTTTGATTTTTTTTGGCAACTTTTTTTATTGGTTCCATAATCTGAAAACGTTGAGCGTGTCCTGGATTACCCCATCTTTCCCAATCCAATTTATGGCCTTCATCAGAATATTTAACATTAAATTCTACACCTTTTTCTTTTACACCAAATCTATCTTCAAACTCATCAAAAAAAGTAACCAGTCCTTTTTTTTCTTTGATATTTCTTATTGTGAAAACCATATTGCCTTCTAATTCACCTCTTAAAACATATTGATTATAAGTTTTCTTTTCTTTTTTTGACATTTTGTCTTCAAACTTATTTGCAAAAGATAAAGAAGGTAATGATACTATAAAAAGGAATAATAAAATGTATTTCATTTGAATTTTTTTATATTTTTTGATTATTTTTTTCAATAATAAATTATGGGGCAAAACTCCCTCAGTGGAGAGGGCTTTATACCCCGTAATATTTTATCAATTAAATAAGATTGAGCAAATTAATAGTGATTAAATTGTTTTTAAATTTTCAATTTTTTTGTGCATTACAAAAAACCATATGGGAGGAATTAAAGCCATTATTAACATAATGGAATAGTTGGCTGGCATCTCTATGGCCTTTTCTTCTTGTGAAAGAAGAGGGTAGTGCTTTGATGCACTTTGGTGATGTTCTGCATGCAAGCCTAAATTAAAAGTCGACCAATTAGCCGAGATATGACGACTATTCCAAGAATGTAGATCTGAAAATCTTTCGAATCTTCCATTTTGTTTTTTTCTTTCTAAACCATAATGTTGAATATAATTTACTAACTCAAGTAAGATGATTGAAACAAATGAGTGAAAGACAACAAATACAAGACCGTTAATTCCAGCAATTAAATAAGCAATTACTAAAAATAAAAATTCTAAGGAAAAATAATGTATCATTCTATTTTGAAAGCTAAAAGTTTTTATATTTTTTCTATCAAGAATATCCTTTTCAATATTCCACGAAGAAATGAGACTATTTATGACACAGCGAACAAAATAAAAATAAAAATTTTCTCCTCTTCTCGCTGTTGCAGGGTCTTCTTTGGTAGCAACATTTCGGTGGTGACCATAAATATGTTCAATACGAAAATGACCATAACAACATAAAACTAGTAAAAACACACCAATACCTCTCATAAATTTATTTTGTCTATGAATAAGTTCATGCGCTGTGGTAATTCCTATTGAACCACCAGACATACCAACAGCTGCACCTAAAGCGGCAGCAGTTAAAAATGTTATCTGCGGATCAGATACAACAATTAATCCAAAAAATATTAGAAATAAAATACAAGGAAGAACAATTAAAATTGAAAAATTATGAAATAGATTTTCTTTTAAATCAGCATCTTGTTTACTTAGATAGGGTAAAACTAGATCAATAATGGGAACTAGTACAAAGACCCAAACAAAAGGTGATATAGACCAAGAAGGATTAATTAATAACCCTAGGGAACTTGAAAATATCAGTATTAAAGGAGTTACAAGATAAAAAATCATTTATATAAAATCTTCTGTTCTTATATATTTTACATCTGATGTTTTAAAGTGCTTGAAGGGGACATTTTAAAGCTTGAATTGCTTTAATAGTCTCATCTGTAATATTTCCGTAAACTTCTATTTCAAATTTATCTGCTATTTCTTGATGTTTTTCTACATAAGCAACAACAGCAGGATTATTAATGTGGTGAACCATCGCTTCACTCGTACGGTAAACTTCACTCCAGGTAAATTCTAATGGATCTGTTGGATCTTGATCAAAAGTATGGATCAGCATATCTGGTTCTGAAGATTTAACGGCGTCATCAGCTTCTTTTGCTATTTTGAGATACTCTTGAACCTTACCTTCTTTTACACGTATTCTAGCTATTAAAATAAAAGGATTGGTCATTTATTATTATTATTTATATTTGTAATTAATTATTTAAATTTATTATAAAATAAAACAGATAAAGAATATTATATCGAACAATATTTTTCTTAATTGATTTTATTAGAATTATATTTTAACTAATTGAAAAATAATACTTTTATATTTTTAATAAATAATTTATACTCATTTATTATTTAAAATTTGTATAAAGCTAGTTTTCCTTAAAATAAAGACAAAATTCGTGATAGATTCAATAATAATTGTAGCTTTTTTATGAAGAAATTAGTCAGTTCTCTTTTTCTAATTCTATTTAGCTCTCAATTATTTGCTTTTGATTTTAATACATTTCAGGAGGTTGATAAATGTATTAAGTATTCTGAAGATCTTGAACAATATAAAAAGAACTTTCAAAGTTGTTTAGACTCTAAAAAATTATCAATAGAAAATAATTTAATCCAATCTTTTAAAACAAAATTACCAGAGAATTTTCATGAAAGAGTTGATTTTGGCAAAAATGTAAATCAATTTATAGATAAAAAATTTATCCCTAATAATCCTGAATTAACAATTGATGAATTTATAAAAAAATATCCAAATCATATTTTTACAATTGATAGTTTATTAAGGGGTGAAGATCCTATTATCAGTGATTATCAATTAAGAAAATTAGATCTTCTTCCAAAATTATTTTCAAGCATAACTACTAGAGAATTAGTTGAGAATAGAAAAACTGCCAAACAAAAAAGGCAGGAAGGTAACTTAGCTACTTTGTTAACAGGTTATTTTTTTTATCTTGTAACTAATGAGAAAGAAAAATGCAGTATCAAAGCAACTTTATCTCAAACTGCCACTTCAATTAATGAAGATTCTTCTTCAACAATTGATTTTACAATTACTTTTGAAGGATCAACAAGGAAAGATATTACTTATGCTGTTTCAACCTCAGGATCTGCTACTGAAGGAACAGATTATCAAACTATCGATGATGTTACAGTAAGTGGAGAAACAGCAAGTTTTTCAATTACACTAATTGATGATTCAATATCTGATATTAATGAAACAATTGATTTAACACTTACAGCTGTTGATAAAGGTATTGAGTTATGCGATGAAACTTTAACTTCGGATACTATTACAATTGTTGACGATGAAGCTGCTCCAACTATTACATTAGCAGCTAGCACATCTAGTATTGCTGAAAATGCAGGATCTACGATAACTTTAACAGCAACAAGTTCAATTATTTCTGGATCCGATATTACCGTCTCATTCGATACTTCTGGCACAGCTACAGAAGGAACTGATTATGGAACAATTTCTGATATTACTATTTCAGCTGGCTCTACAACAGGCACAACAACATTCACCCCAACTGATGATAGTATGTATGAAACTTCTACAGATGAAACAGCCACAATTGCAATTGGTACTGTATCAGGAGGAGGAGCAACTGAAAGTGGGTCTCAATCAGTAACATTAACGATTGAAGAAAATGATAGTGCACCTACAGTTACATTGGCTGCTAGTTCATCGAGTATTGAAGAGAATGCTGGCACTTCTATTACTTTAACAGCAACTTTATCTAACCCCACAAGTGAAGATGTAACTGTTTCAATTGGAACATCTGGTAGTGCAACAGAAGGAACAGATTATGGAACAATTTCTGATATTATTATTTCTTCTGGAGATACTACAGGGACAGCATCATTTACACCAACAGATGATAATTTATATGAAACAAGTACTGATGAAACAGCAACTGTTTCTATTACCGGTGTTTCCGGTGGAAGTGCTACTGAAAGTGGATCTCAATCAGTAACACTAACAATTGAAGAGAATGAAAGTGCGCCAACTGTAACACTATCAACAAGTGCAACTAGTATTGATGAGAATTCTGGATCTGTATTAACTTTAACTGCAACGTTATCAGTTGCAACAACCGCTGATGTTACAGTTACTATTGCAACTTCAGGTACTGCAACAGAAGGAACGGATTATACTGATGGAAGTGGTAATATCGATGATCTTGTTATTACAGCTGGCAATACAACAGAGACAATTAGTTTTAAACCAACAAATGATAGTGTGTATGAAGGTGATGAAACAGCAACGATTTCTATTGATAGTGTTTCAGGTGGTGAAGCATCAGAAAACGGTACTCAAGCTGTTACAATAACCATTTCTGAAGATGAAAGTGCACCAACAGTTACACTCTCAGTTAGTGCATCTAGTATTGCAGAGAATTCTGGATCAACATTAACGATTACAGCTACATCATCCATTGTTGCAGATGAAAATATTACAGTTGGAATTTCTACCTCTGGTACTGCTACGGAAGCAACAGATTACGGAACAATTTCGGATATTACAATTACAGCTGGTAATACAACTGGAACAGCAACGTTTGATCCAACTGATGATAGTATTTCTGATGTTGCCGAAACAGCCATTGTTGCAATAAGTAGTGTCTCAGGAGCTGATGCAACAGAGAGTGGATCACAATCAGTCACAATTACGATAAATGATAATGAAGCAACGCCAACTGTTACATTAACTGTTAGTGCAACATCGATTGCAGAGAATGCAGGATCATCTTTAACTCTAACAGCAACGAGTTCAATTGTTTCAGGTTCAGACATTACAGTTACACTAAGCACAAGTGGTACAGCAACAGAGGGAACAGATTATGGATCTTTATCTGATATTACTATTAGCGCTGGTGCAACAACAGGTACAACAACATTCACCCCAACTGATGATAGTATGTATGAAACATCAACAGATGAAACGGCAACTGTTGCTATTGATACAGTTAGTGGTGGATCAGCAACAGAAAATGGAACACAGTCTGTTACCATTACAATAAATGAAAATGAATCTGCGCCAACAGTAACACTCGCAGCAAGTGCAACAAGTATTGCCGAGAATGCTGGTTCATCGATTACAATTACTGCCTCATTAAGTGGAACAACAAGTCAAGATGTAACTGTTTCGTTATCAAGTTCTAGCACAGCAACAGAAGGAACAGATTATGGAACTGTTTCCGACATTACTATTTCTTCTGGATCAACTTCTGGAACAGCTACATTTACACCAACAGATGATAGTCTCTATGATGCAACGTCAAATGAAACAGCTATTCTTTCTATTAGCAGTGTTTCAGGTGGTGGAGCAACGGAAAGTGGTGATCAAAAAGTTACCATTACCATAATGGATAATGAAAGTGCTCCGACGGTTACTTTAAGTGTTAGCGCAACATCGATTGCAGAGAATGCAGGATCATCTTTAACTTTAACAGCTACGTTATCAGGTGCAACATTCCAAGATGTTACCGTTGGTATTGATACGTCTGGTGGTGCAACAGAAGGAACTGATTACACTGATGGAAGTGGCGTTATCAATGATATTACTATTAGTGCAGGTAGTACAACAGGTACCGTTAATTTCACACCAACAGATGATTCCGTTTACGAGGATGATGAAAGTGCAACAATTGCAATTGGCAGTGTGTCTGGTGGTGGTGCATCAGAGAATGGAACGCAATCTGTTACGATAACGATTTCTGAAAATGAATCTGCACCAACAGTTACTTTAAGTGTTAGTGCAACATCGATTGCAGAGAATGCTGGATCATCTTTAACAATTACTGCAACTCTATCTGGTGCAACAGATGAGGATGTTACAGTTGGCATCGATACAGCAGGTACAGCAACTGAGGGAACGGATTATACCGATGGTTCAGGAAATTTAGATGATATTACCATTTCAGCTGGATCAACAACAGGAACTGTTTCTTTTACACCTAGTGATGACTCAGGTGATCCTGTTTATGAAGAAAATGAAACAGCTATTATTTCTATTGGATCTGTTTCTGGAGGTAGTGCAACAGAAAGTGGATCGCAATCCGTTACTATAACAATCACAGAAAATGAAAGTGCGCCTACAGTTACTTTAACAAGAAGTGCTGCATCAATTGCTGAAAATTCAGGCTCTTCAGTTACTTTAACAGCGACTCTTTCTATTAAAGTGGATGAAGCGGTAACAGTTGCCTTAAGTACAAGTGGTGCTGCAACAGAGGGAACTGACTATACAGATGGAAGTGGCAACTTAGATGACATAACTATATCTGCTGGCTCAACAACTGGCACTGTATCTTTTACACCAACAGATGACAGTGTGTATGAAGGTGATGAAGCAGCTGTTATTGCTATTGATACAGTTTCTGGTGGTGGTGCAAGTGAAGATGGAACACAATCTGTTACTGTTACTATTTCTGAAAATGAATCTGCACCAACTGTAACTCTCGCTGTTAGTTCAGCAAGTATAGCTGAAAATTCAGGATCATCTCTTACTTTAACTGCCACATTATCAAATGTTGCTGATGAAAATGTAACTGTATCTTTGAGCACAAGTGGTGCAGCAACCGAAGGTACGGATTATACGGATGGATCAGGTAATCTAGATGATATCACCATTACAGCTGGTTCTACAACAGGTACAGTAAGTTTCACACCAACCGATGATAGTGTGTATGAAGATGATGAAGCAGCTGTTATTGCCATTGATACAGTATCAGGTGCAGATGCAACAGAAAGTGGAACGCAATCAGTTACCGTTACGATTACAGAAAATGAAAGTGCCCCAACAGTTACACTTGCGGTAAGTGAAACGTCAATAGCAGAGAATGCAGGATCATCTCTAACTTTAACTGCAACGTTATCTGGTGCAACCGATGAAACAGTAACTGTAGCACTTGGAACTTCTGGAAGTGCAACTGAAGGAACAGACTACACTGATGGAAGTGGTAATGTTGATGACATAACTATTAGTGCAGGAAGTACGACAGGAACAGTTAATTTTACACCGACAAATGATTCAGTTTATGAAAATGATGAAACAGCAACAATTGCTATCACTGGTGTATCTGGAGGAGGAGCGAGTGAGAGTGGATCACAATCTGTTACTATTACCATTTCAGAAGATGAAAGTGCACCAACTGTTACTTTAAGTGTTAGTGCAACAAGTATAGCTGAAAATGCTGGATCATCGTTAACATTAACAGCAACACTTTCAGGAACTGCTGATGAAGCTGTTACCGTTGCTTTATCAACGTCAGGTACATCAACAGAAGGAACAGATTACACAGATGGATCAGGTAACATCGATGATATTACGATTAGTGCAGGTTCTACAACAGGTACGGTAAACTTTACACCAACTGATGATTCTGTTTATGAAGGAAATGAAACAGCCATTGTTGCGATTAGTAGTGTCTCTGGAGCTGATGCTAGTGAAAGTGGATCACAATCTGTTACGATTACAATTACAGAAAATGAAAGTGCACCAACAATTACATTAGCAAGAAGTGCAGCATCAATTGATGAAAATTCTGGTTCGACTATCACATTAACGGCGACTATTTCTGGTGTAACAGATTCAGCTGTTACCGTCGCGCTTGATACGTCTGGAACCGCAACAGAGGGAACAGACTATGGAACAATTTCAGATATTACCATTAGTGCAGGTGCAACAACAGGTACAGCAACACTCGATCCAACAGATGATAATATTTATGAAGGAGATGAAACAGCGACCATTGATATTGCAAGTGTTTCAGGAAAATCTGGTGTTACCGAAAGTGGAACACAACAAGTAAGTGTCACAATTGCAGAAAATGAATCAGCGCCAACTGTAACACTTGCAACAAGTGCAACATCCATTGCAGAGAATGCTGGTACTTCGTTAACTCTTACTGCAACTCTATCTGTTGCAACAACGGCTGATGTTACTGTTGCTTTAAGCACAAGTGGTACCGCAACAGAGGGAACAGACTATACGGATGGTTCAGGAAATTTAGATGATATTGTTATTTCGGCTGGCTCAACAACAGGTACAGTAAGCTTTACGCCTACAAATGATAGTTTGTATGATGCAGCATCAGATGAGACAGCAACAATTGCTATTAGTGGTGTCTCTGGTGGAAGTGCTAGTGAGAGTGGAACACAAGCAGTAACAATTACAATAACAGATGATGATAGTGCACCAACTGTTACCTTAGCAGCATCATCAACTAGTATTGCAGAAAATTCTGCCTCAACAATTACGTTAACAGCAACTCTATCAAATGCAACCTATCAAGATGTAACTGTTTCAATTGGTACGTCAGGTACCGCAACAGAGGGAACAGATTACGGAAATGTATCTGATATTACAATTAGTGCTGGTTCTACAACAGGAACGGCAACTTTTGATCCAACCGATGACTCCGATGAAACAGATACTGTTACTGCAACAATTGCCATAAGCGGTGTAAGCGGTGGTGGTGCTACAGAGAGTGGTTCGCAATCTGTTACTATTAGTATTTTAGATGATGAAAGTGTTCCGCGAGTAACCTTAACTGTTAGCGCAACATCGATTGCAGAAAATGCTGGTTCATCTTTAACCTTAACGGCAACGCTATCTAAAACAGCGGCAGAAAATGTTACCGTTACTCTTGGTACATCTGGTGCTGCTACAGAAGGAACAGATTATGGATCTTTATCAAACATTACTGTTACTGCTGGATCATTAACAGGAACGACGACTTTTACACCAACAGATGATAGTATTTATGATGCAACATCGAATGAAACAGCAACGGTGTCTATTGATTCAGTTTCAGGAGGTGATGCACTAGAAAATGGAACTCAATCAGTAACAATTACTATTACCGATAATGAATCAGCACCTACAGTTACTTTATCAAGAAGTGCAGCAGCTATAGATGAAAATTCTTCAAGCACTGTTACGATTACCGCAACGTTATCGAATGCAACGTATCAAGATGTTACGGTAAGTATTGGTGCATCAGGTGGAACAGAAGGAACAGACTATGCAACTATTTCTGATATTACAATTAGTGCAGGTAGCACAACAGGGACAACGTCTCTTGATCCAACTGATGACTCGGTTTACGAAGATGATGAGGCAGTCACTGTTACAATTGATGGCGTATCCGGAGGAAGTGCTAGTGAAAGTGGATCACAATCAGTTACAATAACAATTACAGAAAATGAATCTGCCCCGACAGTTACTTTATCTGTTAGTGCAACATCGATTGCAGAAAACGCAGGAACATCTTTAACACTAACGGCAACTTTGAGTGGTGCAACAGATGAAACAGTAACTGTTGGAATTGATACAGGTGGCACTTCAACAGAAGGAACGGACTATACAGATGGAAGTGGAAATGTTGATGACATCACCATTAGCGCTGGTAGTACGACAGGTACAGTCAACTTTACACCAACTGATGACTCTATTTATGAAGGAAATGAAACTGCAATTATTTCTATTGGATCTGTTTCAGGTGGTGGAGCAACAGAGAGTGGAACGCAATCCGTTACTATTACGATTACAGAAAATGAAAGTGCGCCAACAGTTGCTTTAAGTGTAAGTGCAACTAGTATTGCAGAGAATTCCGGATCATCTCTTACTATTACAGCAACACTATCTGGAAAAGCAGATGAAGATGTAACTGTTACAATTGGAACTGGTGGAACAAGTACAGAGGGAACTGATTATACGGATGGAAGTGGAAATTTAAATGACATAACTATTTCTGCTAATTCAACAACTGGAACTGTTACATTTACTCCTACTGATGATAGCGTATACGAAGGAAGTGAAACAGCAATAGTTTCTATTAACGGCGTATCAGGAGCAGATGCAACTGAAGACGGAACACAATCAGTAACTATTACAATAACGGATAATGAATCTGCACCGACTGTTACACTGGCTGTTAGTGCAACGAGTATTGCTGAGAATGCAGGATCATCATTAACCTTAACCGCAACGTTATCTGGTGCAACAGATGCAGATATTACCGTTACTTTAGATACATCTGGTTCAGCAACAGAAGGAACAGATTATACCGATGGTAGTGGAGACATCGATGATATTACCATTAGTGCAGGTGCAACAACAGGAACGGTGTCGTTTACACCAACAGATGATAGTATTTATGATGCGGCTTCTAATGAAACTGCAACCATATCAATTAATGGAGTTTCAGGAAAAACTGGTGTTGCCGAAAATAGTACACCGCAAGCAGTTACGATAACAATAACGGATAATGAAAGTGCACCAACCGTTACATTAGCAGCGGCATCATCATCTATTGCAGAAAATTCTAGTGACACAATTACCTTAACAGCTACTGTATCAACTGCCACCTTCCAAGATGTTACAGTTTCAATAGATGGGACCGGTGGCACAGGAACAGAAGGAACAGATTTTGGAACAGTATCGGACATTACAATTAGCGCTGGGAGTACTACAGGTACTGTAACTTTTGATCCAACAGATGATAATGTTTATGAAGGAAATGAAACAGCAGGTATTTCTGTGTCTGGTGTGTCGGGTGGTGGAGCAAGTGAGAGTGGTACTCAAGCTGTTACTATTACAATTACAGAAAATGAAAGTGCACCAACAGTAACTTTAAGTACAAGTGGATCAAGTATAGCAGAGAATGCTGGATCGTCCTTAACTCTAACAGCAACATTATCAGTTGCAACAACTGCTGATGTTACAGTTGCATTATCAACTTCTGGAACAGCAACAGAAGGAACCGATTACACGGATGGTTCAGGAAATATTGATGACATAACCATTAGTGCTGGTAGCACAACAGGTACCGTTAACTTTACACCAACTAATGACAGTGTGTATGAAGGTGATGAAACGGCTACAATTGCTATTAGTAGTGTCTCAGGTGGAAGTGCAACAGAGAGCGGATCACAATCGGTTACGATTACAATTTCAGAAGATGAATCGGCACCAACGGTAACTCTTTCAACAAGTGCTACATCTATTGCAGAGAATGCTGGAACATCTTTAACCATTACAGCAACCTTATCTACAGCTACGACTGCGGATGTAACCGTTACTATTGGAACAGCTGGTACCGCCACCGAAGGAACCGATTACACGGATGGTTCCGGTAATCTCGATGATATTACGATTAGTGCTGGTAGTACAACTGGTACGGTAAGTTTCACACCTACAGATGATGCTTCAGATCCTGTCTATGAAGAAAATGAAACAGCCATCATTTCGATTGATGGTGTCTCTGGTGGAAGTGCAAGCGAGAGTGGAACACAATCGGTAACAATAACTATTACAGAAAATGAAAGTGCACCAACTGTAACGCTAACAACAAGTGCTACATCCATTGCAGAGAATGCAGGTTCGTCAGTTACTTTAACAGCGACTCTTTCAATTAAAGTTGATGAAGCAGTAACAGTTGCCTTAAGTACAAGCGGTGCTGCAACTGAGGGAACAGATTACACCGATGGAAGTGGTAACTTAGATGATATTACAATTAGTGCAGGTAATACAACTGGTACAGTCAGTTTCACACCAACAGATGATTCTGTTTATGAGGATGATGAAGCTGCAACGATTGCTATTGATTCTGTATCCGGAGGAGGGGCAAGTGAGAGTGGTTCTCAATCTGTAACTGTTACAATAACTGAAAATGAATCAGAGCCAACAGTAACACTTGCAGTAAGCGCAACATCGATTGCAGAGAATGCTGGATCATCTCTAACCTTAACAGCAACATTATCTGGCGCAACTGATCAAGATGTTACCGTTGTATTAGGCACATCTGGTACGGCAACAGAGGGAACAGATTATACAGATGGAAGTGGTAATGTTGATGATATTACGATTAGTGCAGGAAGTACTACTGGTACTGTTTCGTTTACGCCAACTGATGATAGTGTTTATGAAGGAAATGAAACTGCTACCATTGCTATAAGTAGCGTTACAGGGGAAGCAAGTGAGAGTGGAACTCAAGCAGTCACTATAACTATTACAGAAAATGAATCAGCGCCTACTGTTACTTTATCTATTAAAATAGATAATTCAGGATACGATTACATAACTGCATCCGTTTATGAGTATGATTCATCGAAGTCTTTAAAATTAGAAGCAAAATTATCTGGTGCAACCGATGAAGATGTAACTGTTGCTTTAAGTACAAGTGGTACAGCAACAGAAGGAACTGATTACACTGATGGTTCTGGTAATCTTGATGACATCACTATTAGCGCAGGAAGTACGACAGGATCTATAAACTTTATTCGTTCAGATGATAGTGTCTATGAAGGAGATGAAACCGCTACAATTGCAATTAGTAGTGTTTCAGGTGGAAGTGCAACAAAGAGTGGATCACAACAATCTGTAACGATTACGATTAGAGATAATGAAAGTGCGGGAAGTGTTACGCTAAGTGTTAGCGCAACATCTATTGCAGAGAATGCCGGTACTTCTCTTACTATAACCGCAACTCTCTCTGGAGCAGCTGATGAAGATGTTACAGTTGCACTATCAACTTCAGGAACAGCAACTGAGGGCACCGATTACACAGATGGTAGTGGAGCAATAGATGATATTACTATCAGTGCAGGTTCTACAACAGGAACAGTTAACTTTACCCCAACAGATGATTCAGTTTACGAAGGAAATGAAACTGCTACGATTGCTATAAGCAGTGTATCAGGTGGAGATGCATCAGAAAACGGTGATCAATCAGTTACAGTCACAATAACAGAAAATGAAAGTGCACCAACAGTTACTCTAAGTGTTAGTGCAACATCTATTGCAGAAAATGCTGGTACTTCTATTACCGTAACAGCAACACTATCTGGAGCAACTGATGAAGCAGTCACTGTTGCTTTAAGTACATCAGGAACAGCAACAGAAGGAACCGATTACACTGATGGTAGCGGTAATGTTGATGATATCACAATTAGTGCTGGTGCAACAACTGGAACAGTTAACTTTACCCCAACTGATGACTCTATCTATGAAGGAAATGAAACTGCCACTCTTGCTATTAGTAGTGTTTCGGGTGGAAGCGCAACAGAGAGTGGATCACAATCAAAAACAATTACAATTACGGATAATGAATCAGCACCAACCGTCACACTTGCAACAAGTGCAACATCCATTGCAGAAAATGCTGGTACATCGTTAACACTAACTGCAACGTTATCTGTTGCAACAACAGCTGATGTTACTGTTGCTTTAAGCACAAGTGGTACTGCAACAGAGGGAACTGATTATACGGATGGAAGTGGATCAATTGATGATATTGTAATTTCTGCTGGCTCGACAACAGGAACAGTTAGTTTTACTCCAACAGATGACAGTATCTATGATGCAACTTCAAATGAAACAGCAACAATTGCTATTAGTAGTGTCTCTGGTGGAAGTGCAACAGAAAGTGGTAGTCAATCTGTTACAATTACTATTACCGATAATGAAAGTGCACCAACAGTTACTTTATCAAGAGGTGCTGCAGCCATAGATGAAGATTCTGGAAGTACCGTTACTATTACGGCAACTTTATCTGTAGCAACATTCCAAGATGTAACAGTTACTATTGATGGAACAGGGGGTACAGGTACGGAGGGAACAGACTTTGGAACAGTTTCAGATATAACAATAAGTGCAGGTGCTACAACAGGCACTGCAGCAGTAGATCCAACCGATGACTCTGTTTATGAAGGAAATGAAACAGCAGGTATTTCTATTTCAGGAGTTTCAGGAGGTGGTGCTAGTGAAAGTGGTTCTCAATCTGTCACTGTAACAATCACTGAAGATGAATCTGCACCTGGAGTTACTTTAACTGTAAGTTCATCAACTCTTGCAGAAAATTCAGGAAGTTCCAAAACAATAACGGCAACCCTAACAGGAGCTGCTGATGAAGATGTTACTGTTGTTATAGGTACATCAGGAACAGCAACCGAAGGAACTGATTACACAGATGGTAGTGGAAATATTGATGACATTACTATTAGTGCAGGAAGTACAACCGGAACAGTTAACTTTACCCCAACTGATGATTCAGTTTATGAAGGAAATGAAACAGCAACAATTTCGATTAGTAGTGTATCTGGTGGAGACGCATATATTTCTGGTGGGACACAATACGTAGTTTTAACAATTACAGATGATGAAAGTGCGCCAACTGTAACTTTAACTGTTAGCGCAACTAGTATTGCTGAGAATGCAGGATCTTCTTTAACATTGACGGCAACTTTGAGTGGTACAACAGACTCTGCCATTACAGTTGCTTTAGATACGTCAGGTACCGCAACTGAAGGAACAGATTATACCGATGGATCGGGTAACATCGATGATATTACGATTAGTGCAGGAGCAACAACAGGTACTGTTAATTTCACTCCAACAGATGATAGTATTTATGATGCGACTTCTAATGAAACTGCAACCATATCAATTAATGACGTTTCAGGAAAAACGGGTGTTGCCGAAAATAGTACACCGCAAGCAGTTACGATAACAATTACGGATAATGAAAGTGCGCCTTCTGTTACATTAACGACTAGTGCAGATAGTATTGCTGAGAATGCAGGATCATCTTTAACTTTAACAGCAACTATAGGTAATGCAACTTATGAAGACGTAACAGTATCAATAGATGGAACTGGAGGTACAGGTACTGAAGGAACAGATTTTGGAACGGTATCTGATATAACTATCAGTGCAGGATCAACAACAGGAACAACATCTTTTACTCCAACAGATGATAGTATTTATGATGCTACTTCAAATGAAACAGCAGGTATTTCTGTTTCAGCTGTCAGTGGAGGAGGGGCATCAGAAAATGGAACACAAGCAGTTACGATTACTATTACTGATAATGAGTCAGCACCAACTTTAACACTCTCTACGAGTGCTACTTCTATTGCTGAGAATGCAGGTACATCACTGACTGTAACTGCTACTTTATCAAATGGAACATATCAAGATGTGACCGCTGCACTAGGTACATCAGGTACAGCAACAGAAGGAACGGATTATACGGATGGAAGTGGTAACTTAGATGATATCACTATTAGCGCTGGTAGTACAACGGGTACAGTATCTTTTACGCCGACAAATGATTCTATAGTAGAAGGTAATGAAACGGCTACCATTGCAGTCACAAGTGTATCTGGCGGTAGTGCTACAGAAAGTGGAACACAAGCTGAAACGATAACAATTACTGATGATGATAGTGGAAGTTTTTCTGTTGCTGATGTTACTGTTGCAGAAGGGGCAGGATCTGCAACTGTTACCGTTTCGCTAAGTAATGCCTATTCAAGTGATGTGACTATTGACTATGCGACTTCTAATGGTACGGCAACAGCAGGTTCAGATTATACGGCAACAAATGGGACTCTAACATTTAGTGCTGGTGATACCTCCAAGACATTTTCAGTATCTATAACAGATGATAGCACGGATGAAAGTAGTGAAACTATTACCATCACTATTAGTAATGCATCTAATGGAACTATTAGTGACTCAACTGGAACAGTTACAATAACAGATAATGATACACCTAATTTATCCATTAATGATGTTACGACTTCAGATGAAAGTAATGCTGCTACCAACATGACAGTTACATTATCTGATGCATCCACTAAAACTGTGACTGTTGATTACGCAACATCAAACGGAACAGCAACTGCTGGTTCAGACTATACAGCAACAAGTGGAACATTAACATTTAGTGCTGGCGAAACATCTAAAACTATTCCTGTAACTGTTCTTGCAGATTCTACTGATGAAAATAATGAAACAGTCACCATGACCTTATCAAATGCATCAAATGCAAACATAAGTGATGCAACAGGAACTTTCACCATCGCCGATGATGATAATGCGCCTTCTTTATCTATCAATGATGTTTCTACGTCAGATGAAAGTAATGCTTCTACAAACATGACCGTAACTCTCTCTGCTGCTTCTGCAAAAACAGTGACTGTTGATTATGCAACATCAAACGGAACAGCAACAGCAGGGTCTGATTACACAGCAACAAATGGAACTCTTACTTTTACTGCCGGTCAAACATCTAAAACTATTGCAGTAACAGTTCTTGCAGATGCGTTAGACGAGGCAAATGAAACAGTGACGATGACATTATCCAGTGCATCTAATGCCTCTATTAGTGATTCAACTGGTACATTTACGATCACTGATGATGATGCAACGCCGTCTTTATCTATTAATGATGTTTCCACATCGGATGAAAGTAATGCTGCAACGAATATGACCGTTACGCTGTCTGCAGCTGCGGGAAGGGATGTCACTGTCAATTATGCAACTTCAAATGGAACAGCAACAGCTGGTTCAGACTATACA
>CACNNQ010000005.1 GCA_902621855.1 uncultured Alphaproteobacteria bacterium
ATTAAACAATAAAAAATTTTCTCTAGAGATAGTCAATCTGCATAGTTTTGGAATTGACAAAAGAGGAAGTGTTGATGATGAACCTTTTGGGGGAGGCCCTGGAATGGTTATTCGTCCAGATGTGATTGAAAAAGCATTAAATTCAATCACTTTCAAAACCGATAATTACTGCAAAATTTTTCTAACACCGTCAGGTCAAAAATTATCTCAAGCCAAACTTAATAATCTATCAAAATATGATGAAATGCTTATTTTATGCGGTAGATTTGAAGGGGTTGACCAAAGAGCTATAGAAATTCTTGATTTTCAGGAAATAAGTATCGGTGATTACGTCCTATCTGGCGGTGAGATTGCTGCTCAGGTGTTAGTTGAAGGTTGTATTCGTCTCATTCCTGGAGTATTAGGGCAGCCACAAAGCTTATTAGAAGAATCTTTTTCTAATAATCTGCTTGAATATCCTCATTATACCAGACCAAAAACCTGGGAAGATATTCAGGGAAATAAACATGAAGTTCCAGATGTTTTAACATCAGGTCATCATGAAAAAATTGAGAAATGGAGAAAAGAAAAATCGGTTAAAAAAACTAAAGAATTAAGACCAGATCTTTTTAAAAAGGAAATATAAAATGAGTAATTTATTAGAGACATTTGAAAAACAACAAATTGAAAAGTTAACTTCAAAAAAAAGAGTTCCTGCTTTTCGTCCAGGTGATACTCTAAAAGTTACTGTAAGGATTACAGAGGGAAGTAAGTCGAGACTTCAAGCATTTGAAGGTGTTTGTATTGCAAGAAAAAATAATTTAGTAAACTCTAACTTTACTGTGAGAAAAATATCTCATGGAGAGGGTGTTGAAAGAGTATTTCCTTTATTCAGTCCCTTAGTAGAAAAAATTGAAGTTGTTAGAAAAGGTGATGTAAGAAGAGCTAAGCTATATTATCTAAGAGAATTATCTGGAAAGAAGGCAAGGATCGCAGATAAAGATAGGGGTGATGAAGTTGATCAATATGAATATACAGAGGAGGCTCCTCCGGTAGAAGAAACAAAAACTGCAGATATAAATACAAATGCTGCAGAGGAACCAAAAGCTGAAGAGGTAGAGGCAAAACAAGCAGAAAAAAAAGCAGAAGAAGCAGAAGCCAAACCAGCAGAAGAATCTAAAGCAGAAGCTGCAGATGAATCTAGTAAAGAAGAGGAAAAAGCAGCCGAAAATAAATCGGATGACAATAAATAATCCTAAAACTCTTTTTGATAAAATTTGGGAACATCATCTTGTCGATAGACAAGAAGATGGAACTTGTCTTATATATATTGATAGACACCTTGTTCATGAAGTTACAAGCCCTCAAGCATTTGAAGGTTTGAGAAATAATAACCGTAAAGTTAGAAGGCCTGAAAGTACTTTTGCCGTAGCTGATCACAATGTTCCAACTTCAGATAGATCTAAAGGTATAGAAAATAAAGAAAGTAGAATTCAGGTTGAAACACTGGAAAAAAATTGCAAAGATTTTGATGTTACTCTCTTTCCCTTATTAGATAGCAGACAAGGTATAGTTCATATAGTTGGACCAGAACAAGGTATTACTCAGCCAGGCATGACAATAGTTTGTGGTGATAGTCATACAGCAACACATGGAGCATTTGGTGCATTAGCCTTTGGCATCGGCACAAGTGAAGTTGAACATGTGTTAGCTACTCAGACCTTAATTCAAAAACCTGCAAAGAACATGCGTATTTCTGTTGAAGGTAAATTAAGCTTAGGTGTTACAGCAAAAGATATTATTCTTCATATAATAGGCAAAATAGGAACAGCTGGTGGAACTGGTTATGTTATTGAATATGCTGGTAATGCCATTTCCTCTCTTTCTATGGAAGGAAGAATGACAATCTGTAATATGAGTATTGAAGCCGGTGCTAGAGCTGGTTTAATTGCTCCTGATGATAAAACTTTTGAATATATTAAAGGTAGACCTTACGCTCCATCAGGAGATAATTGGGATAAAGCATTAGAATTCTGGAAATCCCTTCCATCTGATCAGGGAGCTAAATACGATGAGGAAATTTTAATTAATGCAGAAGATATTTCACCACAAATTACTTGGGGAACTAGTCCACAAGACGTTGTTGCTATAAATGGTATAGTTCCAAATCCTCAAGAGGAGAGTAATCCAAATAGAAAGAAGGCTATGGAACGTTCTCTTGAATACATGGGCTTAGAACCTAAACAAGAAATACAAAAAATTAAAATTGATAAAGTTTTTATTGGTTCTTGCACAAATGGAAGAATTGAGGATTTGAGAGAAGTCGCTAAAGTTGTAGAAGGCAAAAAAGTTTCTGTAGACTCAATGATCGTTCCTGGTTCAGGTCTAGTTAAAAAACAAGCCGAAGAAGAAGGTTTAGATAAAATATTTATTGAAGCAGGATTTGATTGGAGAGAGCCAGGTTGTTCTATGTGTTTGGCAATGAATCCAGATCAATTAAAACCGCAAGAAAGATGTGCATCAACTTCAAATAGAAATTTTGAAGGTAGACAGGGTAGAGAAGGTAGAACACATCTTGTTAGCCCTGCAATAGCTGCTGCCTCTGCAATCAAGGGCTCTTTTGCAACAGTAGAGGATTTATAAATGGAACCGTTTAAAACAATAATTGGTATTCCTGCGCCACTACCAATGATTAATGTTGATACTGATATGATTATTCCAAAGCAATTTTTGAAAACAATAAAGAGATCTGGTTTGGGAAAAAACTTATTTCATGAATTAAGATACGATATTCAGGGTAACACAAAGAATGATTTTGTTCTTAACTGGGATCCTTATAAAACTTCAAGAATTTTAATTACCGGTGCAAATTTTGGCTGTGGATCAAGTAGAGAGCATGCACCATGGTCACTTTTAGACTTTGGTTTTAAGTCAATAATTGCACCAAGCTTCGCAGATATTTTCTACAATAATTGTTTTAAAAATGGAATTCTGCCAATTAAGTTAGATCAACAAAATGTAGATATATTAATGAATGAAGCAGATAATAAAAATGATGTTTCAGTTGATTTAGAAAATCAAAAAATCACTTATCAAAATGATAAAACAATAGAATTTGAAATTGATGCATTTCGAAAAAAATGTTTGCTAGAAGGTTTGGATGATATTGGTTTGACACTCCAAAAAAATAAAAAAATTGATGTTCACGAAGAAAAAATACACAATATCCAGCCTTGGATAGTGTAGTCAAAAATGAGTAATAAAAAAATTTTAATCTTACCTGGTGATGGAATTGGCAATGAAGTTATGGCTGAAGTATTAAAAATAATTGATTGGATGGAAAAAACTAAATCTTTATCTTTTGATATTTCTGAAAGATTAGTTGGAGGTACAGCATACGATAAAGAAGGTAATTCTATAAGTGATGAAACAATGCAAGTAGCCATGGATTGTGATGCAGTATTATTTGGTGCCGTAGGAGGTGCTAAGTGGGATAACGTAGAAAGAGATAAAAGACCTGAAGCAGCTTTATTAAGATTAAGAAAAGATCTAGATCTTTTTGCTAATCTAAGACCAGCGGTTGTTTTAGATGCTCTTTCAGATTCATCATCTTTAAAATCTGATCTTGTTAAAGGATTAGATATTTTGATAATAAGAGAATTAACAAGTGGTGTATATTTTGGACAACCAAGAGGTATATCAAAAATTAGTGAGACTGAAAGTAAAGCAGTTGATACTCAACTGTATACCACATCAGAAGTTAATAGAGTTTCACGAGTTGCATTTGATTTAGCAAAGTTGCGTAATAATAAAGTTACATCAGTAGAAAAATCAAATGTAATGGAAACAGGTTTATTTTGGAAACAAACTGTAACAGATTTACATAAAAAGGAATATTCTGATGTTAATTTAGAACACATGCTTGCAGATAACTGTGCAATGCAATTAGTTCGTTATCCAAAACAATTTGATGTTATTCTTACAGATAACTTATTTGGTGATCTTTTAAGTGATACTGCAGCTATGCTAACAGGGTCTTTAGGAATGCTTCCTTCAGCAGCTCTTGGACCAGTTAAAGAAAATGGAACTAGAGCAGCAATGTATGAGCCTGTTCATGGTAGTGCACCAGACATAGCTGGTCAATCTAAAGCAAATCCTTTAGCAATGATCATGAGTTTTGCTATGATGTTGAAATATAGTTTTGATATGCAAGAAAATAGTCAAATGATTGAGAAAGCTGTACAAAATGTTTTACTAAAAGGTTTAAGAACAGCTGATATAAAAGATGGAGCAGAAAAAATTATCTCAACTCAAGAAATGGGCAATGCGGTTATTGAAGAATTAAAAATTCTATCTGGAAATTAAATGACTCAAAAATACAATATAGCAGTAGCAGGAGCAACAGGTGCAGTTGGAACAGAGATAGTTCAAATATTAGAGCAAAGAGATTTTCCAATAGACAATTTATATTTACTTGCATCATCAAAATCAAAAGGTAAAAAAGTAGAGTTTAAAGATAAAGAAATTGTTGTAGAAGACTTATCGGAATTTGATTTTTCAAAAGCTCACATTGGTTTATTTTCACCTGGTGGTAAAATTTCTGCAGAATATGCACCAAAAGCAGCTAAAACAGGATGTATTGTTATAGACAATACCTCTCACTTTCGAATGCAACAAAATATTCCTTTAATCGTGCCTGAAGTAAACGCTAATGCACTTGATGAATTTTTTGATGACGAAAACAGAACTAACATTATTTCAAATCCTAACTGCTCAACTATACAAATGGTTGTTGCATTAAAACCACTACATGAAAAAGCAATTATAAACAGAGTTGTTGTATCAACATATCAAGCTGTTTCTGGAGCAGGTAAAACAGGTATGGATGAATTATTTAATCAGACTCAAAATGTTTATGCAAACCAAGAATTAAAAAAAGAAAAATTTACAAAACAAATTGCTTTTAATGCCATTCCACACATTGGAGCTTTTTTAGAAAATGGTAATACAGAAGAAGAGCAAAAAATGATTGATGAAACAAAAAAAATTCTAGACGAGGGAATTAATGTTTCAGCAACTTGTGTTAGAACAGCTGTATTTATTGGCCATTCAGAAGCTGTAAATATAGAGTTTGACTCACCATTAGATGAAAAAGAAGCTAAGGAAATTTTATCTAACTCTGAAGGTATTTCAGTAATTGATCATCAAAAAGATGAAGGTTATGTGACCCCAGTTGAAATTGCAGGAGAGGATAAAGTTTATATTAGTAGAATTAGAAATGATAAATCAGTAGATAATGGTTTAAATCTATGGGTAGTTTCAGATAATTTGAGAAAAGGCGCAGCACTTAATGCTGTTCAAATTGCAGAATTAATTATTTCAAAATATTCAAATTCCATAAATATTTAATCTTCTATTAATCTTTTTCCATAAATCCATTACATCTTCACTATCTTCTTTTGTAAATAATCTATAATTTATTTCCATCACCATTACTTGGCGGTCTCGTAGGGACTCGAACCCCAAATCCATGTTCCGAAGACACGTGTGATATCCATTTCACCACGAGACCTATTAATTTATAGCTTTTACCACGAACTATCAGGTTGTTTCAAAAATAATTCTTCCTCTTTTGTAGAAACTCTTTTTAGAAATTTATTTCGATGAGGGTATCTTCCAAATTTTTTAATAGCTATCGTATGATCATTCCAAGCTTTTTTAATTCTTTCATATTCTTTATGATTTTTTAAATATGTGTCTACTAATTTGTGACCAAATATATGATCACTTAAATTCTCACTATGAATAAGAGGTAATAATAAAAAATGTATTTTTTCCATATCTAATTTTTCCAAATATCTTCTATCAATAGCTTTATTTACAATTAATCTACATTTATAATCTTGATCATATGCTTTTGAATTATTTCTAAAAAAATTTCTGGATAATTGATCAAGAATTAGAACTAAGGCTACACATTCTTCGGGGTTATTTTGCCATTGCTTATACTCATTATTAATAGCCTTATAATAATCTGTCATAAACAAATCTTTTAATTCATTGTCAAATTTTTCATCTTTTTTGAACCATTTGTCCATTTTTGTTTTTTTAAAACAAAAATATAGAATAGCTTTAGCTCTTTCATTAATCATTTACCTATAATATAAATAACTATTTTCCTTATGACATTAAGTAAATTAAATAAATTAATAATAGATTGTAGACAGTGCGAACGACTAGTTAATTTTAGAGAAAAAATAGCAACTGAAAAAAGAAAACAATATATTGATGAAGAATACTGGGGTAAACCAATTACAGGATATGGTGATGAAAAAGCAAAACTTTTGATGGTAGGTTTAGCCCCAGCAGCACATGGAGGAAATAGAACTGGTAGAGTTTTTACAGGTGATAAATCTGCAGATTTTCTTTTTAAATGTCTGTTTGAAGCAGGTTTTTGTAATCAACCAATTTCAGTAGATAAAAAGGATGGTTTGCTTCTAGACAATTTATATTTGACTACTGCTTTAAAATGTGTGCCTCCAGGAGACAAACCAACTTCTTTAGAATTAAAAACTTGCTTCAATTATTTTAATAAAGAAATTAATTCATTAAAAAATATTAAAATTATTTTAGCACTTGGTAAAATTGGCTATGATGCCTGTATTAACTATTATAAACAATTTTTTAATATCAAAAACAAAGATTATAACTTTGGTCATGGAAGTTTTAATCAATTGCCGGATGGTAAGTTTTTAGTTGGTAGTTACCATCCAAGTCCAAGAAATGTTAATACAGGAAGGATAAATAAAACTAAAATGATCCATTTACTTAAAAAGGTAAAAAAAGAATTAGATTTTTTATGAAAAATTTTTTTTTATTTGACCCTTTATTATTATTATACGGTTTTTTAATAATCTTTTTCGCCAGTTATGGGCAAACTTTTTTTATAGCAATATTTAACAACGACATAAAAAATTATTACAATCTCACTGATGGTCAATTTGGATTAGTCTATGCACTATCTACTACATTAAGTTCAATTTTATTAGTAAATTTTGCTAAGTTAATAGACTTTATCGATCTAAGAGTTTATTCTATAATTATTACACTTGGTTTACTAATTCCCTGTATTGCAATTTATTTTTTTTCGTCAAATGTTTTTTATCTTTTCATTATTCTTTTTGGCCTTAGGTTTTTTGGTCAAGGAGCAATGACGCACGCAGGCATAACTTCAATGACAAGATATTTTGGTAAAGATAAAGGTAAGGCTATTTCTGTTGGAAACTTAGGTGGTATGTTTGGAGTAATGATTTTGCCAATCATTGTAGTATATTTATATCAATATTTAAATTTTAAGCAGATTTGGTTGTTAGCTTCATTATCACTTATTATTTTTTTACCAATATTATATTTTATTCTTTACAACCAAAATGATAGACAAAAAAAATTCGTAGAAACTGTTAAAGATGACAATAATACTTGGAAAACAATAGATGTTATAAAAAATAAACAGTTTTTAATATATTTACCTATAACCTCCTCCTTTTCTTTTATTGGAACTGGATTAATGTTTCATCAAATATTTATCATAACCCAAAAAGGCTGGACTACTGAGATGTTAGGTACTGGTTTTATCTTTCTTGGGGCATTTTCTATAATTGGTTTAATGGTAGCTGGTCCCCTTATTGATACTCTTAACCCCCGTAAAGCTATCATTTATTTATTGATACCAATATTTATAGGAATATTAGTTTTAGTCTATTTTCATAATTTCATATTTTTGTTAGTTTATATGTCACTCTATGGCTTTAATTTGGGACTTTCTGCACCTTTTATCGGATCTTTATGGGCAGAACTTTTTGGTTTGGAAAGTATAGGTACAGTTAAGGCGGTATTTCATGCAATAGTTGTTTTGGTAAGCGCACTTTCACCTGTTGTATTTGGATATATAATAGATTGGGGATTTGGTATTGGGATGATTTCTTTTATATCTTTATTGATGATTGTTGTTTCGACATTATTACCTATTCTTATTAATAGATATGAATAAAGACATTATTGAAAGTATAAATTTTCTTTTAAAGGAGTACGAAAGATTAAAAAAAAAGAAAGAAATGAAAATAATTACAAAATCAGAGAATGAAACACTAATAAAATTATCAAACTTCTTAGGTAAAAAATAATGGCATTTGATGTAATTGATCAATATAGCAGTTTTGTTGAAAATAACTTTATAAAATCTAATAAAGAGCAAATTAGAGTTCTAAAAAATATGAGCTTAGTATGGCAAAATTATAAAAAGGCAGGAATATTTTCAAATAGCAATAAAAAAGAAGGCATATATATATTTGGCAAAGTTGGAACAGGTAAAACATTTCTTTCCAATCTATTCTACCAAAATTCTAAAGTTGGTAAAAAAATCCATTTTAATAATTTAATGATACAAATTCATGATGTTATTAAAAGTTCATCTAACAAAGAAACAGCAATTGAAAATTACATAAAAGATATTGGAAATAAGTTTAAAATTTTATTTATTGATGAAATGCATATTTTTAATATAGTTGATGCATTGATTATAAAAAAAATTTTCTTTTTTTTTAAAAAATATAAAATATTTTTGTTAATAACATCTAATTTCCAACCTGATGATCTTTACAAAAATGGTTTACAGAGAAATGATTTTCTTCCATTTATAGATCTAATTAAAAACAATTATTCAATAATCGATATTCATATTAGTACTGATTATAGAAGACAAACTCTCAATCAATCTAAAACTTACTTTACTCCAATTAACAAAGAAACAAGTGAAGAGTTTTATAAACTTTTTAATAGATTTGTTGATGAAACGCACTTAACATCCATAATAGTTAAGTCAAAAAGTAGAGAGATTCTATTTGATAAATGTAGTGCCAATATTTTGTTAACTGAATTTAATAAGATATGTGATAACTATTTGAGTCACGAAGATTACATAAATATAGCTAATAAATTTAAATTAATTTTCCTAAAAAATGTGCCTGAATTAAATGATCAAAATAAAGATTCATGTAGAAGATTTATAAGTTTAATTGATATGTTGTATGAAAATAATTGCTCAATTGTTATCCTGGCTTCTAAACCAATCTCTACTTTAAGTACTGTTAAAAGTTTAAATGCTGAATTTAAAAGAACTGCAAGTAGACTATATGAAATGACTATTGTTAAGCCAGATTGATGAAATATATATTTCGTTTTTTGTTAAGCATAATTTTTCTATTAATTGTAGTTTACTTTACAGCAGGCTTTTATGTTGCTTATCAAATCCTTAAGATTGATCCTACGTGTGGTTTACATGAAGGCTCATTGCCAAATTCATGGAGCACAAAAGTAGATTCACACCAATACTCAATTCTTTCTCAGCAAAGAATAAGAGAAAATTTTAATTATAAAGATTATTATTTAGATGAATGGCAGGATGTATATTTTCAATCACGTGATTATAATATTAAATTAAACGGCTGGTTATTTAACTATTTTCCGAAGAGACCTATAATTATTGTTACACATGGTATCAGTCCAAATGGAAAGTGTAAATCAGAGTCAAATATTATTGCGGGTTTATTAATTAAGAAAAAATTTAATGTTCTTACAATTGATTTAAGAAATTATGGCCAAAGCGATACAGTAAGTAGTTATGACGATCTAGGTTTAGAGTCATATAATGATATACTTGGTGCATTTGATTTTTTAAAAAAGATTGGTTTCAAATCTAATAGTATCGGTTTACATGGAATATCTCTTGGTGCAAGTACATCTATTTTTGCAGCACATGCAGAACCAGAAATAAAAGCTATCTGGTCTGATAGTTCTCTAGCCGAATTTAAAATGATTTTAAAAGATGAAATCGCAAGATATGGTCTTACTATAGAGTTCGGACCTGCTGTAAGCTTAGCTGGAAAAATACTAACTGGAATAGATCCAACCGAATTATCTCCAGCTAAAAAATTATCAGATAAACAATATTATTTTTTTACCCATGGTGATTCTGATACAAGAATTCTAACAAAGCACTTTAATTACTTTAAAGAATATTCAAAAAAAAATAATATTAATGCAGATTTCTGGTTGGTAAAAGATGCATATCATGTGGACGCCATGTTTAAGGAGCCTGAATCTTATTCTAAAAAGATGGAAGATTTTTTTAATAAAAATCTAAATTAGGCCGGACTCTGAATCTAGTTTGTACCTTGGCAGACACCTCTCTAGAATAAGAAACTCAACTAATTATCAAACGGCGGGTAAGATAATCAATATCCTTGACGTTCCTCCGAAGCAAAGAAATGAGTGTTATCCGGCTTATTTAGAGTAATATCTATCGATACAAAATTCAAGATTTTTAGTAAAATTTGGTAGTAAATTCCTTAAATTTAATGATTATTTGCCATTTTTTATCAACATTTTAATTAACTTCCATTATAGAAAGCTAAGTAGAACTAATTCAATTATATTTTGATATTTAAGGATATAGACTTATTTATGGAACGTGAAGAAATTAATAATATGACTGATAATAGACCATTATCACCGCATTTATCTATTCATAAAAGAGTACTAACTGCAGTATTCTCAATCTTTCATCGAATATCTGGAATTGGTTTAAGTGTGGGTTCGTTGTTAATTTCTATATGGTTTTTCTTAATCAGCTCTGGACCTCAATTTTACGTTTATTTTGAATTAATCTCAAAAAATATATTATTTAAACTTGTACTATTGATCTGGACCATTGGTATATTTTACCACTTGTTTAATGGTTGTAGAAAATTGTATTGGTCGTTTGGCATCGGAATGGAGCTATCTCAAGTTTATAGATCTGGCTATGTTGTATTATTCCTTACTATAATATCTACTTTAGGTGTTTGGTATTTCGTATGAAAAATTACGCTCTTAAATGGTTAACTCAAAGAATTACTGCTTCTATTTTAATTCCACTTACCTTCTGGTTTATTTATTCAGCAATATCATTATCAAAGATGGCTTACTATGAAATTGAAATCTTTTTTCAGTCCTACTTAAATGCATTTTTATTTTTTGTAATGATGCAATCAATGCTCCTACATTCAAAATTAGGAATTCAGACAATCATTGAAGATTATGTCACATCGAAAAAAACAGCTAAATTTATTAAAGTAAGTATTAATTATCTTATTTATTTTTTCATGATTCTAATAACAATAAATATACTAAGAATGGTACTTTAAGTGACTGTTTCATATAAAATTATTGATCACCATTATGATGTTGTAGTCGTTGGAGCTGGTGGCTCCGGTCTCAGAGCTACACTTGGCTGTGCAGAAGCTGGACTCAAAACTGCTTGTATTTCAAAAGTATTTCCTACAAGAAGTCATACTGTTGCGGCACAAGGGGGAATTGGCGCAGCTTTAGGTAACATGGGTGAGGATAATTGGAAATGGCATATGTATGATACCGTCAAAGGATCAGATTGGTTGGGAGATCAAGATGCAATAGAATATCTATGTTCTAAGGCTCCAGAGGCAGTGATTGAACTAGAAGAATATGGAATGCCTTTTAGTAGGACTGATGATGGAAAAATTTATCAAAGACCATTTGGTGGACACTTAACAAATAATGGTGAGGGAGCTCCAGCGATGAGAGCGTGCGCAGCAGCTGACAGGACAGGTCATGCATTACTTCATACACTTTATCAACAATCTCTAAAAAATAATGTTGAATTTTTTATAGAATATTTTGTTTTAGATCTAATCTCTGACGATCAAGGAAACTGTATCGGTGTTGTAACATGGTGTTTAGAGGATGGTTCAATTCATCGTTTTATGTCACATCAAACAATACTTGCTACTGGCGGATATGGAAGAGCCTACTTTTCTTCTACTAGTGCACATATTTGTACTGGAGATGGAAGTGCTATGGCCTTGAGACAAGATCTTCCTCTTTCAGATATGGAGTTTATTCAGTTTCATCCTACTGGTGTATACGGAGCCGGAGTTTTAATCACAGAAGGTGCCAGAGGTGAGGGAGGATATTTAACAAATAGTGATGGCGAAAGATTCATGGAAAGATATGCTCCAAATGCAAAAGATCTAGCTTCAAGAGATGTAGTAAGTCGTGCAATGACTATCGAAATTAGTGAAAATAGAGGTTGTGGAGACAATGCTGATCACGTCTTACTACACCTTGAACATATTGACTCGGATACGTTACATAAAAGATTACCTGGTATTTCAGAAACTGCAAAAATTTTTGCAGGAGTTGATTTAACAAAAGATCCAATACCAGTTCTTCCTACAGTACATTACAATATGGGAGGTATACCAACTAATTATCGAACAGAGGTTTTAAGGCCAACAAGTGATAATCCCGATAATGTTTGTGAAGGATTAATGGCCGTAGGAGAAGCAGCATGTGTCTCTGTGCATGGTGCAAATAGATTGGGAACCAATTCATTAATTGATCTAGTTGTTTTCGGAAAAGCTGCCAGTCTTACTTGTAAAGAAAAAGTAAAACCTAATTCTAAAAAAATTGAAATTAGTAATTCTAAAACTGATAATATTATTCAACGATTTGACAAAATAAGACATAGTAAAGGAAGCTCTACAACTGGAGAACTAAGAACCTCTATGCAACACATTATGCAGCAAAAGTGTGCTGTGTTCAGAACTCACGACCTTATATCCAAAGGTATTGAAGAATATTCACAAGTAGAAACTTCTATGGATGAGATTAATATTAAAGATAAATCACTAATCTTTAATACAGACTTAGTCGAAGCCTTAGAATTACACAATTTAATGGCACAGTCAAAAGTTACTCTTTATTCAGCATTAAATCGAACTGAAAGCAGGGGCGCACACGCGAGAGAAGATTATAAAGATAGAGATGATGTTAATTGGCTTGCACATTCTCTAGCATGGTTAAATGAAGATGGAGATGTAAGAATGGGTTCTAGGTCGGTACATATGAACACCCTAACTAATCATGTGCAACCAATACCACCAAAAAAACGAGTATATTAATGGTCGAATTTTCTTTGCCAAAAAATTCAAAAGTTACAAATGGAATTAAACACAAACCAAAAGAACCGTCTAAATCACCAAAAAATTTAGTCATTTATAGATGGGATCCAGAAGACAACAAAAACCCTAGATTAGATACCTATGAAATTGATCAATCAAAATGTGGGCCGATGGTTTTAGATGCATTAATGAAAATTAAAAATGAAATTGACCCCTCTTTAACTTTTAGAAGATCATGCAGAGAAGGTGTTTGTGGTTCATGTGCAATGAACATTGATGGTGTAAATACATTAGCTTGTTTAAAAAGTATGTCAGATGTAAAAAAAGACATAAAGATATATCCTCTACCTCATATGCGTGTTGTAAAGGATTTAGTGCCAGATTTAAGTAAGGCTTATGAGCAACTTGCATCCATAAAGCCTTGGCTTGAGCGCTCAAAATCTGAAACTAAGAAAAAAGAAGATAAGATTGAAGAAAATAAACAGACACCTAAAGATAGAGAAAAACTTGATGGAAAATGGGAATGTGTCCTATGTTTTTGTTGTACAACATCTTGCCCAAGTTATTGGTGGAATGGAGATGAATATTTAGGTCCTGCAGTTTTATTACAGGCTGCCAGATGGGTAAATGATTCTAGAGACTCTGAGAGAAAGAAAAGGCTAACGGCTATTAATGATTCATTAAAACTTTATAGATGCCACTCCATTATGAATTGCACGCGTTCATGTCCTAAAGGTTTAAACCCAGCTAAAGAAATAGCAGGTTTAAAAAAGGCTATTGTTACAGAATTATAATTACATTATAGAACTTTTATGAGAAAAAAGATTGCTCTCATAGGTGCGGGAAATATTGGTGGGACTTTAGCACATTTAATTGGATTGAAAGAGTTAGGCGATGTTGTGATGGTGGACATTGCAGATGGTTTTCCAAAGGGTAAATCACTTGACTTAGCACAATCATCTTCAATTGAAAATTTTGAAGCAAATTTTACTGGGACAGCGAATTACAAAAATATTAAAAACTCAGATGTAGTGATAGTTACTGCTGGTTTTCCTAGAAAACCAGGAATGACTAGAGATGATTTAGTAGAAAAAAATTCATCAATTATTGAAAAAGTTGGAAAAAATATAAAAAAATATTGTCCTCAAGCATTTGTAATTTGCATAACTAATCCTCTTGATGCAATGGTAAGCGTTCTTCAAAAAGCATCCGGATTAAAAACTTATATGTGTGTTGGTATGGCAGGAGTTTTAGATAGTGCTAGATTAAAATATTTTTTATCTAAAGAATTTAATGTTTCAGTTGAAGATATCAGCGCGTTTGTACTAGGAGGGCACGGAGATACAATGGTACCCATAATACGATATGCTACTGTTTCTGGAATTCCAGTCACTGAATTGGTTAAAATGAAATGGACAACTCAAAAAAGAATAAATGATATTGTCCAAAGAACTAGAGATGGAGGTGGTGAAATAGGTAAGCTTATGAAAGTAGCTTCTGCTTATTATGCCCCAGCTTCTTCTGCTATTCAAATGGCTGAGTCATACCTAAAGGACCATAAAAGAGTTTTGCCATGTGCAGCATTTTTAAATGGTGAATATGGAGTAAAAGGATTTTACGTAGGAGTTCCAGTTCTTATAGGAAATAAAGGTGTTGAAAAAATAATAGAACTAAAACTCACTAAAGAAGAAAAGAAAGAATTTAATCATTCTGTAAATGCTGTAAGATCACTAACTACTTTGTCTAATAAATTTTTACGGAAGAAAAATAAAAAATAATTGTATTTTTCATCTAATCTAACTATTACCCTTCTATCAAAATGAATTTACATGAATATCAAGCTAAAGATCTGCTTAAAAAGTATAACCTACCTTTACTGGATGGTAAAAGTTTCATAGAAAATGTTGACGACTTACAAAAAGAATTACAAAATATAAAAGGACCACCTTGGGTTATTAAATCACAGATACATGCTGGGGGAAGAGGAGCAGGTAAATTCTTAAAACCATTTAATACAAAAGGAGGAGTACAAATAACAGAATCAATAGATGATGCACAAAAAATTGCAAAAGGAATGATGGGTAATATATTGATTACAAAGCAAACAGGTAATGAAGGAAAGTTAGTAAACAGGATCTACATAGAAGCTGGATGTGAAATTGATAGGGAATATTATTTAAGTATTCTTCTTGATAGAAATCAATCAAAATTAATGATGATGGTATCTGATGCTGGTGGTGTAGATATAGAAGATGTAGCTGAAAAAACACCAGAAAGAATTCAATATATTTATTTTGATAACTTAGAAGATTTTACTATTAGTAATAGTCTTCAAAATAAATTAAACTTTTCTATTAATGAGTTTAACCAATTTAAAGAAATTGTTTCAAATTTATGTAAGGCCTATGTCGAAATAGATGCTTCTTTAATTGAAATTAATCCTCTTGTTGTAACAAAAGATGAAAAACTAATTCTTTTAGATGCTAAAATTAATATTGATGATAATGCTCTTTATAGACAGGGTGACATTGAAAAATTAAAAGATACTTCAGAAGAAAATGATTTAGAACTTGAAGCTTCAGAAAACGATATGGTTTACATTAAACTAGATGGAAAAATAGGGTGTATGGTTAACGGAGCTGGGCTAGCTATGGCAACTATGGATATTATTAAACAATTTGGAATGGAACCAGCCAATTTTTTAGATTTAGGCGGTACAGCAAATAAAGAAAGAGCTATTAAAGCTTTCAAGATTATTCAATCAGATAAAAACGTAAAATCAGTCTTTATAAATATTTTTGGAGGAATTATCCATTGTGACATGATTGCTAATGGAATCATTGATGCAATTAAAGAATTAGAATTTAAACTTCCTGTTGTTGTACGTTTTCAAGGAACAAATTCCAAAGAAGGAAGAGACATTATAAATAATTCATCATTAGGATTAATTTCAATTGATGATTTTTCAAATGCAGCACAAAAAGCTGTAGAGCTATCAGAATAATGTCAATTTTAGTTAATAAGAATACAAGACTTATTTGCCAAGGCTTTACCGGTTCACAAGGAACATATCATTCTGAACAAGCTATAGCATATGGTACAAACCTTGTTGGTGGTGTCACGCCTGGAAAAGGAGGACAGACTCATTTAAATTTACCAGTATTTAATACAGTTGCTGATGCAGTTAAACAAACTGAAGCAAATGCAACAGTTATTTATGTACCTGCAAAGTTTGCAGCTAAAGCAATTCATGAGGCTTTAGATGCAAATATTGAATTAATTGTTTGTATTACAGAAGGTATTCCAGTTTTAGATATGATTGATATAAAAAAAAGAATTGTTAAAAATAAAACATATTTGATTGGACCAAACTGTCCAGGGTTAATCACACCTTCCGAATGCAAGATTGGAATCATGCCTGGCTTCATCCATAAAAAAGGCAAAATAGGAATAGTAAGCAGATCAGGAACATTAACTTATGAAGCTGTTGCACAGACAACAGAGGTAGGATTAGGTCAATCAACCTGTGTTGGTATTGGTGGAGATCCAATACATGGAATGGATTTTATAGATTGTATAAAGTTATTTTTAGAAGACGATGAGACTGAGGGAATTTTAATGATAGGTGAAATTGGTGGTGAGGAAGAAGAAAATGCAGCAGAATTTATTGTAAATTCAAAAAGAAAAAAACCAGTTTCAGCATTTATAGCTGGACAATCGGCACCAAAAGGAAAACGTATGGGTCATGCTGGTGCTATCGTTTCAGGCTCAAAAGGCACAGCATATTCCAAAATTAAATTTTTAGAAAAGGCTGGAGTTTTAGTATCAAAATCTCCAGCATCATTGGGAAAAACTATGAAATTAGCAATGCAAAATGGGAATAATTAGTTTCCATTAGTATGATTGTTATGGGAATGATTTTAGTTTAATAAAAATCTATGAATGATACTTTCTTAAATAGTGCTAATGCGCCATATGTGGCCGAACTGTATTCTAAATTTAGAAATGACCCTGAAAGTGTGGACACAACTTGGAAAGATTTTTTTAATAATTTAAATGAAGATGACTACTCAGTTCTTAAAGATTTTGGAGGACCAGAATGGAAAGAACGTCCATCAAGTATAATAGATAAAAATTACATAACTAAGATTGTAAAATCAAATTCGAATTACAATTCTGAAGAATTTAGAATTTCAACTTTAGATTCAATTAGAGCATTAAGGTTAATTAGAGCTTTTAGAATTAATGGACATTTAATTGCAGATCTTGACCCCTTAGGAATATCTGAAAGAGAGTATCCCCAAGAATTAGATTATAGAAGTTATGGTTTTGATGAATCAGATTTAGAAAAAGAAATATTTATTGATGGAAGTTTGGGTTTAGAAAAGGGTAAACTAAGAAATATTATTAAAATATTAAAAGAAACATATTCTGCTTCAATTGGTGTTGAATTTTTACATATACAACAAGCTGATCAAAAACAATGGGTGCAAGAAAGAATTGAAGAAGTAAGAAATAAAACAAATTTTACAAATGAAGGAAAAAAAGCAATCTATAAAAGATTAGTTGAATCAGAATTATTTGAACAGTTTTTAGATAAAAAGTTTTTAGGCACAAAGAGATACGGTATCGAAGGTGGTGAAGCGATGATACCTGGGATAGAGCAAATTGTTAAACAGGCATGTTTGTCTGGCATTGAAGATATTATTATTGGCACAGCTCATAGAGGTAGACTAACACTTCTATCAAGTGTTTTAGAAATGCCTTACAAAAAAATATTATCAAAATTTCAAGGATCTTTAAACGATCCAAATGAGGTACTTGGTTCGGGTGATGTAAAATATCATTTAGGGGTTTCTGCTGACCGTGAATTTGAAAAAAAGAAAATTCATTTATCGCTCACTTCTAACCCTTCCCATTTAGAAGCAGTTAACCCAGTTGTAGCAGGAAAAGTAAGAGCTAAACAAACTTTAGCTAAAGATAAAACAACAGATAAAGTTATAGGTTTATTAATTCATGGAGATGCAGCAATAGCTGGACAAGGAGTAGTAGCGGAAACTTTTGCTATGTCACAATTAAGAGGGTTTAAAACAGGTGGTACAATTCACTTTGTAATAAATAATCAGATAGGTTTTACAACGATGCCTCAATATGGACGATCAGCACCTTATTGTACTGAAATTGCAAAAATGGTTCAGGCACCAATATTTCATGTTAACGGTGATGATCCAGAAGCTGTTGTCCATGTTTGTAGACTTGCAACTGATTTTAGAAATAAATTCAAAGTCGATGTTGTTGTAGATATGTTTTGCTACAGAAGATCAGGACATAACGAAGCTGATGAACCTTCTTTTACTCAGCCACTAATGTATAAGGCTATCAAAAAACAAATCACGACAAGAAAAAAATATGAAAAAAAATTAATTGAGAATAATACTCTTTTAGAAGAAGAATCTAGAGACATTGTAGATTCTTTTAAAAACTTTTTAGATAAAGAATTTGAATCAACTAAAAATTATAAACCAAATAAAGTGGATTGGTTAGAGGGAACTTGGACAGGTTTAACTACTGCAACATTTGATGCTAGAAAAGGCAAAACTTCTGTAAAAGAAAAAACATTAGTTAATGTAGCTAAAAAAATTCATGAGATACCTGCAGATTTCAATGTCCATAAAAGAATAAAAAAAATTTATGGAGATAGATTAACAAGTGTAACTAAGGGAAAAGGTATCGATTGGGCCACCTCTGAAAGCTTAGCTTTGGCAACACTCTTAGATGAGGGATACGGTGTTCGTATATCTGGTCAAGATGTTGGAAGAGGCACATTTAGTCATAGACACGGTGTTCTATATGATCAAGAAAATGAAAATCGCTTTGTTCCATTAAGACACTTTCAAAGTAAGCAAGGTTACTTTGAAATTGTAGATAGTTTTTTATCTGAATTTGGTGTTCTAGGTTTTGAATATGGATATTCACAAGTTGATCCAAAAACACTTGTTATTTGGGAAGCGCAGTTTGGTGATTTTGCAAATGGTGCTCAAATTATGATTGATCAATTTATCAGTTCTGGAGAAAGAAAATGGTTGAGAATGTCTGGTTTAACGATGCTGCTTCCTCACGGTCATGAGGGACAAGGCCCTGAGCATACAAGTGGAAGATTAGAAAGATTTTTACAGATGTGTGCAGAAGATAATATGCAAATTGTTAATTGCACTAGTCCTGCAAATTATTTTCATGTCTTGAGAAGACAGCTACATAGAAATTTTAGGAAACCTCTAATTATATTTACACCAAAATCTACACTTAGACACAAATCTAACATCTCAAATATTGAAGATTATATTAATGGATCAACTTTTCATAGAATTCTAACTGATAAAATATCAGTAAAAGAAAAAAAGAAAAAGAAAAGAGTAATAATTTGTTCCGGCAAAATATATTTTGAATTAGCAGATCATATTACTAAAAATAAAATAGACACTCTCTCCATAATTAGATTGGAGCAGATTTACCCATTTCCTTATGAAAACTTTAGAGATGAACTAAAACATTATACGGATGCTGAAATTATCTGGGTACAAGAGGAGCCAAAAAATATGGGTGCCTGGGGTTTTGCCAAAGGTAGATTAGAAAGTGTTATTAAGGAAGCAAAAGTTAAACAAGAAAAAATATACTACGTTGGTAGAAGTCCTGCCGCCTCTCCTGCCGCTGGCTCTTTAGAAAGACACTTAAACAACCAAGAAACTATTCTAAAAATGGCAACTGAAGATTCAATTGGCAAAATTATCAAATCTTGGGCAGGTATTTCAACAAAATTAAAGACCAATCTGCCAATTGAATAAATTGGAGTAAATGTTATTAAGCATTTAATTAATGAGTACTGAATTAATAGTTCCAACACTTGGAGAGTCAATTACGGAAGCAACCGTTTCAAAATGGCTTAAGAACATAGGTGATAATTTTGAGGCAGATGAAGCTTTAGTTGAAATTGAAACCGACAAAATTACAGTTGAAGTACCAGCGCCTCATGCTGGATCTCTAAAAGAAATAAAAGTTTCTGAAGGAACTGATGTTGAAATTGGTGGTATTTTAGGAATCTTAGATGAATCAAAAGGCAAAAAACCAACTCCTAAAAAAACTGAAATTAAAGAAGAAAAAGTAAAAGAAGAAGTAAAAGAAGTTAAAGTTGAAACAAAATCTTCTCCTGCTAAATCTTCACCATCTGCAAGAAAAATTGCTGAGGAAAATAATATAAAACTAGAAGATGTCACTTCATTACGTTCTGATGGAAGAATTAATAAAGAAGATGTAGTTTCTCATCTCTCTTCTTCAAATAAAACAACCACTAATAAAGGTGAAAGAGAAGAAGTTGTGAAAATGTCTAAAATTAGACAGACAATATCTAAACGTTTAAAGGAAGCTCAAAATACAGCAGCTATACTTACAACTTTCAATGAAATTGATATGTCCAAAGTTATGGAAATTAGAAAATCAAAAAACCAAGAATTTCAAAGTCGGTATGAGGTCAAATTAGGTTTCATGTCATTTTTTGTAAAAGCTGTAGTAAAAAGTTTGCAAGAGTATCCAGCTGTGAATGCTGAAATTAAAGATGAAAATATAATTTATAAAAACCATTTTGATATAGGTATAGCTGTTGGAACTGAAAAAGGATTAGTCGTACCAATACTTAAAGACGCCGATCAATTGAGTTTTGGAGAAATAGAAACTAAAATCATTGATCTCAGTACAAAAGCCAAAGATGGAACGCTGACCATGGACGATTTGACTGGGGGAACTTTTACAATTTCAAATGGTGGCGTTTACGGATCAATGCTCAGCACACCTATTATCAATAGACCTCAATCTGGTATTTTAGGGATGCATAATATCCAAAAAAGGGCAGTAGTTGTAAATGATGAAATAGTAATTAGGCCAATGATGTATGTTGCACTAAGCTATGATCACAGAATTATTGATGGAAAAGAAAGTGTTGGATTTTTAGTGAAGGTTAAAGAACTTCTAGAAGATCCATCGGAATTAGTATTAGGAATATAAAATGGAAGATTTTGATTTAATAATAATTGGTTCTGGACCTGGTGGATATGTAGCTGCAATTAGAGCAGCTCAACTTGGAATGAAGGTTGCTTGTATAGAAAAAGAGCCATCACTTGGTGGAACTTGTTTGAACATTGGATGCATACCTTCTAAAGCATTATTAAATTCATCTGAAAAATTTGTTGAAATTTCAAATCATGCTGCAGAGCATGGTATAAAAACATCAAAGATAGATTTAGACCTAAATGTTTTGATGGATCGCAAAACTAAGATTGTAAAAAAACTTACAACAGGGATTGGTTTTTTATTTAAGAAAAATAAAATCACGCACATTCCTGGTACGGCTTCATTTGTAGATAAAAATACTATTTCTATTATAAATGAAAAAAATGAAATTACTGCTAGTGCTAAAAATTTTATTATCGCAACAGGTTCATCTTCGATTGAGATACCAAATATTCCTGTCGATGAAAAACAAATAGTATCTTCAACAGGTGCTCTATCTCTATCTAAAATACCAAAATCACTCTTAGTTATTGGTGGTGGATACATTGGATTAGAAATGGGTTCAGTATGGAGTAGATTAGGTTCAAAGGTAACAGTTGTTGAAGCTCTGGACAGAATTGTTCCAACTATGGATGCTGAAATTGCAAAAGAGTTTATGAAAATGTTAACTAAACAAGGATTAGAATTCAAACTATCACATAAAGTGAGTTCTGCAAAATCTGGTAAGTCTGGTGTAGATGTTGAAATGGAAACATCAGATAAAAAGAAAATAAAAGAAAACTACGAAATAGTTTTAATGTCAGTAGGAAGAAAACCAAACACTGAGGGACTGGGTCTTGAAAAAATTGGAATTAAACTAACGGATAAAAAATCTATTGAAATTAAAGATAACTTTAAAACTTCTGTTGAGGGAATCTACGCCATTGGTGATGTAGTACCAGGTCCAATGCTAGCACACAAAGCTGAAGAAGAAGGAGTGGCTTGTGTTGAATTTATAAATGGTCAAAAACCTCATATAAACTATGACGCTATACCAGCGATTGTTTATACCAATCCAGAGATTGCATCTGTAGGTAAAACAGAAGAACAGCTCAAGCAAGAAAAGAAAGACTTCAAGGTTGGAAAATTTCCTTTTATGGCAAATGGTCGTGCCCTAACCACTTCTGCATCAGAGGGATTTGTTAAAATTTTGGTTGATAAAAAAACAGATGAAATTTTAGGTGCTCATATAATCGGTCATGATGCTGGACAACTGATTGCAGAAATTGTTACTACAATCGAATTTGGTGGAAGTGCAGAAGATATTGCAAGGGTATGTCATGCTCATCCGACAACTAGTGAAGCAGTAAAAGAAGCAGCTTTAAGTGTTGATGGTAGAGCAATTCATATTTAAATTTTAGCTAGATCCATTCTTTTTTTGTATTTTTTTGATGATTGTTTTACAACTGCTTGACCGCACCTCATAACTTTTCTTTTATGATCAAAAGTCATTTTTGGTTCACCATGTAATTTCCATCCATTAGAGAGTGCCTCTGTTACTCTTTGGCAAAAATCAACAGTGTCATCATCTGTTATAAATCTATAACCTTTCATTTTACCTTCCTTTCATTTAATACTTAATAAATTTACTTCTATAATTTTAATTAAGTATTCAACAAGATCAGTTTGCATATCGACTGTGAATTTATTTTTATCTTTTGATCCCATGGCCAATATTATACTATCTTCACGAAATTTAACTTTTAATAAAATATATGATTTTATCGTTGCTGATTTATTAGGAAAAAATAAAAGTAAACCTTTAGGATTTTGATTTAAATTTGTAACTATTTTGTTTTTAAAATAACTATTTGCAATTTTAATATCTAGTTGTGATAAGTTTTCTGCTCTAATATTTTCATTTGTAACAAAACAATTCATTTCATCACAACCTAAAATTGTTTTAAGATCATTCTTAATTAAGTTTATTAATTTTTGTATACTTTTTACATTTAGAATTCTAATTGTAGACTTAAGAATTCTTTTCTGGGCATTTAAATGACTTTTCCCTGCAAGTAGTACTTTTGTCATTTGATTTTGTAGATCTATATTTTGTTGAGATATTTTTCTATATCTATAGGCTTCTAAATCAACAACCTTATCTGAACTATTATCTAGGCTTGGAAAATTTAATTCATTAACTAATTCTGAATTTTTAATAAAAAAATTTTTATTTTTTTTTAAAAAATTGATTATTTGTTTTTCATTAATTTCGTCTTCATGAGCCATGACGATTATTTTGGCAAGATCTGCTGTCCTGTTTTTGCCCAATCATCGAGAAATGCTTTAAGTCCTTTATCTGTGAGAGGATGTTTATATAATTCATGAATAACTTTAGGTGGTAGAGTTGAAACATGGGCACCAATTACAGCTGCATCAATAATATGTTGAGTATTTCTTACCGAGGCAACTAATACCTCCGTATCAAATCCATAATTTTCATACATTATTACTATATCTGAAATCAGATCCATTCCTTTTTCACCTATATCATCGAGTCTTCCCACAAATGGTGAAATAAATGTTGCACCAACCTTAGCGGCTAGTAATGCCTGAGCAGCACTAAAGCATAATGTTACATTTACCATGATATCTTTTTTTCTAAGAGCTTTGCAAGTTTGAAGACCAGCAGGTGTAAGAGGAACTTTTACAGCAACATTCTTTGCTAATGATGCTAAGTATTCACCTTCTTCAAGCATTTTGTCATATTCCGTTGCTGTCACTTCTGCGCTTACTGGACCAGATACTATGGAACAAATTGTTTTAATGGTTTCTCCCATATCATTACCACTTTTTGCAATAAGAGACGGGTTTGTCGTAACACCGTCTATTAATCCACTAGGCATTAACTCTTCAATCTGTGGTATATCGGCAGTGTCTATAAAAAATTTCATTGTTTATTGTATACCATATACAAGTTATTTAGAAAGTTAACATATAAAAATACATAAATATAATGTTGTACGATATAGTAGTAACAAGACCTTTCGACAAAGTTTTCACCTATTCTTCAACAAATGAGCAACTTGAAATTGGTCAAGTAGTCTTAGTTCCATTTGGAAAAAAAATAGAAGCTGGGATTGTTTGGAAGAAGAATGTTAAAAATCCTGGATACGAAATTAAAGAGGTTACAAAAATTTGTAAAGATCTTGTCCTTCATAATTCTTCAATCGATTTTATAAATTGGATCACAAGTTATACTTTAGCTCCACTAGGAGCAGTTTTAAAATTATTTCTTATAAACAATGATATAGTTGAATTTGATGAAGAAAAATTAGATAATTTCAATGACACCGAACCTTCTTTAGTGAACTTGAGTGAAGAGCAAGCAAACTCATTTAAAGAAATCATCCTATCATTTAATAAATCAAATAAGCCTGTTTTATTAGAAGGTGTAACAGGCTCTGGTAAAACTGAAGTATATTTTGAAATAATAGATAAATTTTTAAAAGAAAAAAAACAAATATTAATAATGGTTCCAGAAATTAGCTTAACACCACAATTAGAGACAAGAGTAATGAAGCGTTTTGGAATGGAAGTGTATTTGTGGCATTCTAAAATTACAAAAAAAAATAGGAAAAAAATTTGGCATAAATGTTTTGCTGGAGATCCAGTCATTGTTATTGGTGCTCGTTCAAGTTTGTTTCTTCCTTTTACAAACTTAGGATTAATTGTTGTCGATGAAGAACATGACTCTAGTTATAAACAAGAGGACAATATACGTTACCAAGCAAGAGATCTTGCAGTTGTAAGAGCAAAAATTGAAAAAAATTTTATATTATTAGCTTCGGCAACGCCGTCTTTAGAAACAATAAATAATGTTAAAATTAAAAAATATAATCAAGTCTACTTATCAAAACAATTTTCTGGAACTCCATTACCTGAAATTTCTATAATTGATTTAAATAAAAATAAACTTGGAAAAGATAAATGGATATCACAATCAATTATAGATTCTATTTCTCAGTGCTTAAAAAATAAAGAACAAACTCTTATTTTTTTAAATCGTAGAGGATACTCACCATTAACCTTGTGTAATAGTTGTGGATTCAGATATGAATGTGATCAATGTTCATCATGGATGGTTATGCATCAACATAAAAAAGTTTTCTTATGCCATCAATGTGGAACTATTAAAAAATTAAATTTAGATTGTCCTCAATGTAATGAAAAAGATAGTATAAAATTTATTGGTCCTGGAGTTGAGAGAGTTGCAGAGGAGCTAAAAGAATTCTTTCCTGGGAAAAATATTTCCATAATGTCTAGTGACAACGTTAACACACCAAACAAAATTAAAAAATTTATCACTGATATAAACAACAAAGATATAGATATAATTGTAGCTACACAAATTATGGCAAAAGGATATGATTTTCCAAATTTATCATTAGTAGGAATTGTTGATGCGGATGCAGGTTTATTTGGCGGTGATCCTAGAGCTATAGAAAAAACTTTTAACCTACTTCAGCAAGTTGGAGGAAGAGCTGGTAGAGGAAAAAAAATTGGTAAAGTTTTTCTTCAAACATATTTTCCAGATCAAGAAATAATAAAGTCGGTTCAACTTCGAGAAAGAGAAACTTTTATTGAAAGAGCTTTAGAAGAGAGAAAGAATTTTAATATTCCTCCTTTCGGTTTTATGACTTCAATAATTCTTTCTAGTCATACAAAAGCTTTAGTTCTTAAATATGCTTCAAGACTAGCTCAACAAGATCAAAATAGTGAAGATATTAAAGTTCTAGGTCCAGTTGAAGCTCCAATTTCTTTGCTTAGAGGACAATATCGATACAGAATATTACTGAAGAGTAATAGTAGAAAAAATCTGAATAAATTCACAAAAAAAATTGTCGAAAAGACTAAATTACCTTCTTCTTTAAAGTTAATTATTGATGTTGATCCCTACTCATTTATGTAATTTACCCACAATTTTAAAAATATCTTCGATTTAACTCATTTGACGCACAAACTGACAGTTTACCTACTTTTTCTGATGTGTTAATAGCCTATCTCTAAACTTCTTATGAATTTAATTTATGACATCTAATACATTATCTGGAGATCTTATATCTGAAAGGTACGGAGCAGCTCTCTATGATCTTGCTTCTGAAAAAAAATGTATTGATGATATTCTAAATGATTTTGAATTAGTGCAAAAAGCATTGAAAGAAAGTTCAGAATTGAGACAAGTTATTAAAAGTCCATTAGTAAATTCAGATGATAAACTTAATATTTTGCTAAAATTATTTTCCAAAGCAAATTTACATAATCTTACAATAACTTTTTTAAAAGTTCTTGATAACAATAAGAGAATTTCAAATATCGCTTCTATTATTTTACAATTTAAAAAAATAAACTCTGAAAAAAGAGGTGATATTACTGCTGACATAACATCAGCAAATATATTATCTGATGATGAAAAAAATAATATTACAAATCAGCTAAAAAAATCTTTAGGTGAAAAATTATCTTTAAATTTTGATATTGATGAAGAAATTATTGGTGGTTTAATTGTTAAGGTTGGTTCCAAAATGATTGATACATCTATAGCGAATAAAATTAATAAACTTAAAATTGCGATGAAGGGGGCATAATGGAAATTAAAGCTGCAGAAATATCGTCTGTTATTAAAGACCAAATAGCTAATTTTGAAACTAAAGCTGATGTTGCTGAGGTTGGTACGGTACTAAGTGTCGGAGATGGAATTGCACGTGTGTATGGTCTTGATCAAGTACAAGCTGGAGAAATGGTAGAATTCCCAGGCGGTATTAAAGGTATGGCCCTCAACCTTGAAATGGATAACGTTGGTGTCTCAATCTTTGGTGATGATACTGGAATTAAAGAAGGTGACACAGTTAAACGTACAGGAGAAATCGTTGACGTTCCTGTTGGAAAAGAATTGTTAGGACGTGTTGTTGATGGTTTAGGTAATCCTATTGATGGTAAAGGCCCTGTTCAATCTTCAGAAAAGAGAAGAATTGAATTAAAAGCACCAGGTATTATTCCTCGTCAAAGTGTATCTGAACCTATGCAGACAGGTATTAAAGCACTTGATGCTCTTGTTCCAGTTGGAAGGGGACAACGTGAACTAATAATTGGTGACAGACAAACAGGCAAAACTGCTGTTGCTATTGATACAATTTTAAATCAAAAATCTGTTAATCAATCAAAAAATGAAAAAGAAAAACTGTATTGTATCTATGTTTCAATTGGTCAGAAAAGATCGACAGTTGCCCAAATTGTAAAAACGCTAGAAGATAATGGAGCAATGGAATATACAATTGTTGTATCAGCAACTGCATCAGAGCCTGCTCCATTGCAATTTTTATCTGCTTATACTGGCTGTACAATGGGTGAGTATTTTAGAGATAATGGTATGCACGCATTAATTGTTTACGATGATTTATCGAAGCAAGCTGTTGCTTACAGACAGATGTCTCTTTTATTAAGAAGACCTCCTGGACGTGAAGCATATCCTGGAGATGTATTTTATATTCATAGTCGTCTTTTAGAAAGAGCTGCCAAAATGAGTGATGAACATGGTGGCGGAAGTTTAACCGCTCTTCCAATTATTGAGACTCAAGCTGGAGACTTATCTGCTTACATTCCAACAAATGTTATTTCCATTACAGATGGACAAATATTTTTAGAAACAAATTTATTTTTTGCCGGTATTCGTCCTGCTATTAACGTTGGTCTTTCAGTAAGTCGTGTTGGTTCAGCAGCTCAAACAAAGGCAATGAAAAAAATTGCTGGTCCAGTAAAACTAGAATTAGCTCAATATCGTGAGATGGCAGCTTTTGCACAGTTTGCATCAGACTTAGATGCTTCAACGAAACAATTACTTGATCGTGGTGCAAGACTAGTTGAAATCTTAAAACAAGGTCAATATTCACCATTAACGGTTTCTGAGCAAGTTATATCTATTTATGCAGGTGTACGCGGATATCTTGATAAAGTTGCTGTAGGTGATGTAGTTAAGTTTGAAGCAGAAGTTTTAAATGAAATTAGAACTAAGCATAGTGATTTATTAGATGCAATCGCCAATGAAAAAGAATTATCTAAAGAAAATGATGATAAATTAAAATCAATCTTAGACGATTTGGTTGGAAAGTTTGCAAGTAACTAATTTATGCCAAGTTTAAAAGATATCAAAACTCAGATCAATTCAGTTGGATCTACAAAAAAAATTACATCAGCAATGAAAATGGTTGCCGCAAGTAAGTTGCGTAGATCACAAGAAAAAGCTGAAGCTGCAAGACCATATTCATCAAGACTAGAGGAGATGCTTGCTTCTCTTGCATCATCTGCTGTATCTGGGGAAGGTATAATTAAACTCTTAACAGGCACTGGCAATGATCAGAATTATATCGTAGTTCCAGTAAGTGCTGATAGAGGTTTATGTGGTGGATTTAACAGTAGTATAAATAGAGAAGCTTTTAAGTTAGCTAAATCGCTTGAGGGTAGTGGAAAAATAGTTCAACTAATGCCAGTTGGAAAAAAAAGTAGAGACTTTTTTAATAGAGTAATGAAGGATCAAATTATAGAGAGTTTTGTAGACCTAAATGTTTCAAGTACTGGTTACGAGTCTGCATTAAATATTTCTAATAAGCTTCAAGAATTATACTTTGATGGTAAATTTGATAAATGCATATTAGTTTTCAACAAATTTAAATCAGCTATTTCGCAAGAAGTAACACAACAACAATTAATACCATTAGACGTTTCAAATTCTGAAAAGGAAGAAGAAAAAGAAAATTCTTCAAATGCAATTTATGATTATGAGCCTGATGAAGAAACTATTTTAAAGGATTTACTTCCAAAAAATGTTTCTATTCAAATATTTAAAGTACTTTTAGAAAGTGATGCAGGGGAGCAGGGAGCAAGAATGGCAGCAATGGACAACGCAACCCGAAACGCAGGTGAAATGATAGATAGTTTAACATTAAAGTATAATAGAACGCGACAAGCGTTCATTACAAAAGAATTAATAGAGATTATTTCTGGAGCTGAATCAATATAAAGGGGGATATATGGCTAACAATTTAACTGGAAAAATATCACAAGTTCTTGGAGCTGTTGTTGATGTAGAGTTCGATGGTGAACTTCCTGCAATTATGAACGCTCTTAAAGTTGATAACAACGGAACAAGATTAATGCTAGAAGTTGCTCAGCATTTAGGAGAAAACGCTGTTCGTACAATTGCTATGGATACAACAGATGGACTAGTTAGAGGTCAAACAGCTACTGATACAGGTGCCCCCATTTCAATGCCAGTAGGACCGGAAACTTTAGGTAGAATTATGAATGTTGTAGGAGAGCCAGTTGACGAAAGAGGTGACATTGGAACAAGTAAATCTTATCCCATTCATAGACCAGCGCCAGAGTTTGTTGATCAATCAACAGAAACTGAAGTCCTAGTAACAGGAATTAAAGTTGTTGATCTACTAGCACCGTATGCAAGAGGTGGTAAAATTGGATTATTTGGTGGAGCTGGAGTTGGTAAGACAGTTTTAATTATGGAGCTAATTAATAATATTGCAAAGGCACATGGGGGATATTCAGTATTCGCAGGTGTGGGAGAAAGAACACGTGAGGGGAATGACCTGTACCACGAAATGATTGAATCAGGAATTATCGACTTAAAAGGTAAGGATTCAAAAGTTGCACTCGTTTATGGACAAATGAATGAGCCACCAGGAGCAAGAGCTAGGGTAGCCTTATCAGGTTTAACTCAAGCAGAATATTTTAGAGATGAAGAAGGTCAAGATGTGTTATTCTTCGTAGATAACATTTTTAGATTTACTCAAGCAGGCTCAGAAGTGTCAGCACTTTTAGGCCGTATTCCATCAGCTGTTGGATATCAGCCAACACTTGCCACAGATATGGGCGCATTACAGGAACGAATTACAACTACAAAAAAAGGATCTATCACTTCAGTTCAAGCAATATATGTTCCTGCAGATGATTTAACTGATCCTGCACCTGCAACATCCTTTTCACATTTGGATGCAACAACAGTTTTAAACAGAGCTATTTCCGAAAAAGGAATATATCCTGCAGTTGATCCACTAGACTCTACATCTAGAATTTTAGATCCACAAGTTGTTGGTGATGATCATTATAGAGTAGCCAGAGAAGTACAAAGAGTTTTACAAACATATAAAAGTCTTCAAGATATCATAGCTATCCTAGGAATGGACGAGCTTTCAGAAGAAGACAAATTAACAGTTGCAAGAGCAAGAAAAATTGAAAAGTTTTTAAGTCAACCATTCTTTGTTGCTGAAGTATTTACAGGTTCTCCTGGAAAATATGTTGATTTAGAAGATACTATAAAAAGTTTTGATGGACTTGTAAAAGGAGAATACGACCATATGCCTGAAGCGGCTTTTTACATGGTAGGGGGTATTGATGAAGCAATTGAAAAAGCTAAGAAATTAGAAGCTGAAGCCGCATAATGGCAAACATTTCTTTTGACTTAGTATCTCCCGAAAAACTTTTATTTAATGATAAGGTTGGTATGATAATTGTTCCCGGAAAAGACGGTGATCTTGGTATTCTTCCAGGGCATAGTAAAGTAATATCCACTTTAAGGCCAGGAAGGGTAATGATTTATGGCGAAGATAAAAATCTTCTAAAATCTTTTTTTGTGTCTGGTGGATTTGCTGAAATAAACCCAGAAAAATGCATAGTGTTAGCAGAAAATGTTGATGAGTTAAGTTATTTAGAAAAGTCTTTAGTGGAAAAAGAGATACAACAATTAGAATCTCAAAATGAAATGAAAACAAACGAACAATTATTAATTGCAAAAGCAAAATTAGATGCAATAAACTTCACGTTTTATAATACAATTTAAATCTAAATACTAAATTTGTTTTTTCTGTCTTATTAAGTGATAAGGTTGATTAGATAAGTAACTATTAAATCCAGGAGAGAAACTAGAGTAAACCTTTCCAGTGAATTCAAAATAATATTGAATTGGGTAATTTGTTAGAGTAAATGTTTTAGATATAACAGATTTATAATCTTCATTTACTTTTATTAATTTTTTCTTACTCCATTTTTTAGATTGATTTACTTCTCTATAATGAAGATATGCTGGTAAGTGATTTTTTTTATTAAGTTTGCAAGATAAATAAATATACTCACCTCTTTTAAAATATTTTGGAGGTATGTGACTGATCAATATATTTTGATCTACATTCCAATTCTCAATAAGACTGATCATTTTTATATTTTTTTGTAATGGCTTTGCTATTTTAGTATTTTGTAAGAGAGATTTTTTCATATAATTAATGTCCTCAACTATAGCAGGTAATCTGTCATCCCATCTTCCTCTTAACCAACTTTGTGGACCATAACTAAGATCAGGTAAATAATATTTTTTTGATATAATTGCTGCTTCTTCCCAAGAATTTTTTGCCTTAACATAATTTGATATTGCTTTATTTCCAACCTTTTTACATTTTGTTAGTAAGTAATATTCCCAAAGTATTGATGATTTAAATTTATAAGTAAAAAATTTACCTATTGCAGATTGTATTATTGTATCAATATATATTCTTAAAAATATAGATTTGTTTTTTTTGTAGTTTTTACTTTTAACTTTTAATATATTTTTTTTAGCATCTTTTGAAAATTTATATAACCAAACAATCATTGATAAAGGTGAGTATCTATTTATTGATTTTTTTTTATAAAGATAATTAGCTACATTTTTAGGTGACATTATTAATTGAGGATCACAACTAGTTGCCATACCAAATCTACTATATTGATGAAGATCGTAGCTATATGGTAACCATGGATCTTTTTTAACTATACTCATATTTTGATAAATTTCTGGCCAATATGAGTTATTAGATGCTGAAACCCCATGTACAAGCGTAACAAATGGCAATACTCTACTTGCATTTGCAAGTCCAAGTGAAATATTTTTATAATCTTTACTGAAATAATATTTTAAATACCGTAGATAAGTCTCTTGGTCAGTATTTGGATTATAATTTAATCTTCCCCATATTTTGTAATTATATATATATTTTTCCCAATCATATTTTGTCCTAAGTTTGCTAACTTTATAATTAAATCTACCTCCTTTAATACCAGTACCCATTCTGCCTTTAAATGAAAGTGGCTCACAAAGTTCTGTCCCTAGTGAATCACAAAAGGTAGATAATTTTCCATATCCCGCTGCTAATTCATGATCAGCCCAAAGAAGCACCCTTTGTGTACCAGGCCATATCCTAAATAAAATATTATACTTTCTATTTTCTTTTAGAAGATCACCATAGCTATATCTCAAGAACTTTCTTGAACCTTCACTGAAAGACCATTTTTTATTTACGGTTTTTCTTGGTGGGAACTCTTGTTTTCGAATCGATGCTTGGTGATATGGGAGCCCCATATGTTCTGATATATACTTTGGTGAAATTGATAAACTATTGGTATTTTTTAAAGCTATATTAATTAATTTATCATCAATACCCTTAGCATGAAGATCAAGATTTAGTTTACGACCACACTTTTTGATTGCTTGAAAATAAATTTTCCAAAAATTATAATCTTTTTCAGGTATTCCGCATTCTACATGAACCCTTAGGGTTATCCCTGTAATGTTTGGACATTTTTTCAATATTAACGATAAAGAGTCTCTACAATATTTTGCATAATTTAAGCCTTTTGGATAATTTAAAATTTGAAAGTTTGCATTTGGAACTTCATCAAAATCGTATTTTTGTGTCCATATTGCTAATTGAAATTCTAAACCTCTTTTCTGAGCTTCTTTTGAAATATATTGAATGATTTTTAAATTTTTATCTCGCTCTTTTTTTGAAAATTTTGTTAATTTAATTTTATAACCTTTTGGCTGAACAATAAAAGGATATGGCAAATATAAGTAAACGTCTTTAATAAATTCATTTCCATATGGATAATTATATTGCATACCTAATGTAAGAGTAAATCTATTAAAACGTTCAGATATTAATAAGGTAAGATAATCATCCCATGATTTTTTGTCATAAAACCATTCTTTATCCTCATCTATGCTCTCAAAACATTTTGAAATGGATCTAATTTTAGTTTTGGGTGATTCAACGATTTCATTTTCTAAGATTAGTTTATTATTTTTTGAATATATAATTATATCTGCTAGTTCAGTAATAGAATAAATAAAACCCCTATTATCATTTGCATAAATTAGTATTTTATTATCATGAGGGATTATTGCAAAGGACTCATTTTTTTTTGAAAGCTTAATTTTAATATCGAAATTTTTTTTTAAAATATTTTCATTATTAAATAAGAAAATTATATTTTCTTGTGTATTTATAATACTTTTGTTTAGTGAAAGTTTTATTTTATATTTAGAGCAGATTCTTTTTAGATAATTTAAACCCCATAGTATTTTTTTATCTATTAATCTTTGGTCAATATATTTATAGGATACTATAAATTTTGATATATTCATTTATTTATGAATAAATCTTTAAACTCATCTAATATTATTTTGTATGTATTTCTTTTAAATGGAACAATATTTTCTACTAAAAGATTATGGTTAGTCCATCTCCATTCACTAAATTCTGGGTTTTCTGTACCAACGTTTATCTCTTCGTCTGAACCTTTAAATCGAAATGCAAACCACTTTTGTGTTTGACCAATAAACTTGTGACCCCATGGCAGTGTCTTTAAAGTTTCAGAAGGTATTTCGTAGTTGATCCAATGAGCTGATTTTTTAATCATTTTTGCATTTTTTGTTCCTATTTCTTCATGCATTTCGCGCCAAACTGCTTCCTCCGGATTTTCATTTTCATCAATACCACCTTGAGGCATTTGCCAATGCCCACTCGGGTGATCCATTCTTTTACCAACTAATATTTTATTATCATCATTTAAGATCATCATTCCAACACATTTTCTGTACTTGTTTTGCATTTTGTATATTTGCTTTGGTTTATTTCACTTATCTCGTAAGCTATCTAAACTAATTCCTTTTACTAAATTAATCGCTCTTTGAAGTTGGTAGTCAATCTTTAATCTTTTCTCAAATTCGGACAACTCTTTATCAGTTTCTTTATTGTCACTTATAACTTCTTCGTCTTTATCTAATGAATCTTTAAGGTCAGCTTCAGAAAAACTCTTAAAGTCATATGACTCAAATTCACCTTGTTCGATAGTAATATCTGGAGTAATTCCCTTACCCTGTATAGACTCCCCTGAAGGCGTATAGTATCTTGCAGTAGTAAGTCTTATTCCTGTCAATACGTCGCTATTTGATACTTGAAATGGTATTATTGTTTGAACAGATCCCTTACCAAATGATTGTGTCCCAATAATTATAGCTCTTCTGTGATCTTGTAGTGCACCAGCAACAATTTCTGAGGCTGAAGCTGACCCTCCATCTATAATTACAACTAAAGGTTTTCCATTAATTCTATCAGCTTTTTTTGCTCTATATCTTTTTATATCTTGTTTATCTCTACCACGTGTAGATACAATTTCTCCTCTTGCTAGAAAAATATCTGTAACTTTTACTGCTTGAGTTAAAAGCCCACCGGGGTTTGAGCGTACATCTAATACATATCCTATAATGTTATTAGAAGCAGAAGATTGGATTTCATTTATTGCATCGATCAAACCCTTTTCAGTCTGCTCATTAAATGAAGTAATCCTTAAATATCCAACATCATCTACAACCTCACTTTTTACTGATCTAATTTTAATATAATCTCTTATAATCTTTACCTCAAAAGGCTCGGTGTTATCTCTTGAAATTGTAACAACTATTGGAGCTCCTCTCTCTCCACGCATTAGTTCCACAGCTTCATTTAAAGTCAAACCAAAGACCGGTGTATCATCTATTTGAATTATATAATCTCCTGCTAATATTCCAGCATCATATGCGGGCGTGTCCTCAATGGGAGCAATTACTTTTACAAAACCTTCTTCCATAGTTATTTCTATTCCAAGACCGCCAAACTTACCTTTTGTATCCATTTGCATTTCTTTCCAGATATCCTCATTCATATAACCTGAATGTGGATCTAGACCAGATAACATACCATCTATAGCTTTTTCAATTAACTCCTGGTCACTCACTTCTTCAACATAGGAAGATCTAACCCGATCAAATACTTGTCCAAATAGATCTAAATATTTGTACTTTTCTTCGTTATTATCATACGAGTATGTAGAAGGTGAAAAAAATATTAAAAAAATGTAGATATATATTTTTAATATTTTATTAGAATTAATTAAATACATTATATTAAGCTAGTTGAGTTTTAGAAGAATCAAAGTTAACTTCCCATAATTTTTCTAAATTATAAAGATCTCTTGTTTCTTGTCTAAATAAATGAACGATTATGCTACCTGTATCAACAATAATCCAGTCACATTGTGGCCTGCCCTCTGGATTAGGACATTTTACTCCAATTTTTTTTAAACTTCTTATTAGTTCGTCTGCAGTTGAATCTGCATGTCTTGTCGATCTACATGTGGCTATTATGAAACTATCAGCTATCGAAGATTTATTGGTTAAATCAATTATTTTTAAGTTTTCAGCCTTAGCATCATCTAATATAGAAATAATCTTATTTGATAGAGATGATTTATTAATTTTTACCTCTGAGTTTTACTCTTTGTTCTCTAATTTCTGTAGAAGAAATTTTTATTTCTTTATTCTCTACGAATAACCAAGATGGAACAGCATCAAATTCATCCAAAAGGATATTATATTTTTTTATTTTACTATTGTTAAATTTTTGTGCAGTAATACTTTTCAATGCCTTAGTATTATATCCATGTCTTCTAAAAATAACAATAGACATATTGTTAAAGATTTTTTGCCATTTTTCCCATTTGTGGAAATTTATTAAATTATCTGCACCCATTAACCAAAAAAATTTAATACTTTTATAATGATTTACTAAATAGTTAATTGTTTTGTATGAATAGTCTGAATTTATATTTTTTTCTATCTCTTTAATCTTAATTGGTAAATTTCTAGAAATACTCTTACAATTTTTTACTCTTTCAACGTAAGTTGCTGGTTTTGAAATTTTTAGAGGATTCTGGGGTGTTACTAACCACCAAATTTCATCCAGTTTAAGAATTTTTTTTGCTTCCAATGATATAAACAAGTGACCTTTATGAGGTGGATCAAACGAACCTCCAAGCAGACCAATTTTTTTCAACTATGGCCTTTCCTGACCATTTCCATTTACAACATATTTAAATGTTGTTAAGTGCTTTGTTCCTACAGGTCCTCTTACATGGATTTTGTCCGTTGATATTCCAATTTCTGCACCAAAACCAAATTCACCTCCATCTGCAAATTGTGTTGATGCATTTTTGAGAATTATTGCACTGTCAATTTTATTATAAAATTTTTCAAAGGTTCTTTCACTTTCTGTAATTATACTTTCCGTATGTCCAGAAGAATAATCATTTATATGCTTAACCGCTTCGTCAACTCCTGAAACAATTTTTACTGATAAAATTTTATCTAAATATTCTAATGACCAATCTTCTTCATTCGCAGTTTTAAAATCACTATCTAGCGACTGAATATATTTATCGCCTCTAATTTCACAATTTACTTCTTTTAGAGGTTTTAATATTTTCATTGCTTCGTCTTTAATTTTTTCATCAATTAAAAGTGTTTCTGCAGCACCACAAATTTCAGGACGTCTCATTTTACTATTAAAAACTACTTTTTCTGCAATGCCTATATCAGCATCTTTATCTACATACACATGACATATACCATCTAAATGTTTGATAACAGGAATCTTGCTTGCTGAATTAATTTTTTCAATCAAACCTTTACCGCCTCTAGGAATAATTACGTCAACATAATCTCTCATACTAAGTAAATGATCAACAGCTTCTCTTCCAGGTGTATTGATCATTTGGACACAATGTTCGGGTAAACCAGCTTCCGTGAAAGCATTTGTAATATTATTTACCAATTCCTTAGAGGAATGAAAACTATCACTACCACCTCTTAAAATTATACAATTGCCTGATTTAATTGATAGACAAGACGCATCAACAGTGACGTTTGGTCTTGATTCATAAATCACTCCTAATACACCAAGTGGCGTTGAAATTTTACGAAACTGCAAACCATTAGGCCTTTCCCATTTTTCTAATGTAATGCCAATTGGATCTGGAATTTCGATTATATCTTGAATTGATGTAATCAATCCATCAATAGATTTTTCAGTTAATGTAAGTCTGTTTATTAATGGCTTTGCTAAAGATTTTTTTTTACCATTTTCTAAATCTATTTTATTAGCTTCAAGAATTTTTTTTCTGTTTTTATTTAAATTTTTAGTGAGTTTTGTTAAAGCAAGATTTTTTTGATCACTGCTACAAACTTTCATGTTTAGAGAGGCAGTTTTTGCTCTTTTGCCTAATTCAATAATATTATTTTCAATACTCATGTAGAAAGCTTAACTAAATTATCTTTATGTACCACTTCCTCTCTTCCTTCGAAACCTAAAACTTTAAAAATTTCTTTACTTTTCTTTCCAATAATTTTTTTAGCATCATTAAAATCATAAGCAGATATCCCTATTGCTACCTTCTGACCATTCTCAACTAAGATAGATATTACATCACCTCTTTTGAACCTTCCTTTGATATCTATTACTCCTGCAGGAAGAAGACTTTTATTTTTCAAAATTGCATTTTGAGCCCCTGTATCAATAATAATCGATCCTGATGGTTTTAAATGATTTAATAACCACTTCTTTTTGGACGAATTCGTAGAAGTCAAGGGATAAAAAATTGTTGAATTTTTCTTATTAATATTACTTATTGGTCTGTTTTTATCACTATTCGTGATTATTGTAGCACAACCGTTTCCAGCACATATCTTTGCAGCTAAAATTTTTGTAGCCATTCCTCCACTACCTAGCTCAGAAGATTGATAATTACCAAGTTCTTCAATTTTTTTATCAATTTTAAATACCTGTGAAATTTTTTTAACATCTTTTTCTTTTTTTGGATTACCTTGATATAAACCATCTATATCACTTAATAAAATTAATAAATCAGCTTCAATCATTTGTGCTACTCGGGCTGCAAGTCTATCATTATCACCATAGCGAATTTCTTCAGTAGCTACAGTGTCATTTTCATTAATGATTGGGATTATGTTTTTGCTTTGTAATGATGATATTGTATTTCTAGCATTTAAATATCTTCGCCTTTCTTCGCTATCTTCTAATGTTAATAGAATTTGAGAGACACCTATCTTATATTTTCCTAGTTTATTCCGCCATTGATGGGCTAATTCAATTTGACCAACTGAAGCTGCTGCCTGTTTATCTTCTAATTTTCTTAACTTTGTATTTGAAATACTTTTTGCACCTAATGCAATAGCACCAGAACAAACAATCACAATTTTTTTTGTCTTATTCAATTCCGCAATGTCTTTACATAAATTATCTAACCATTTAGATTTGATTTTTTTTGTTTTTGAATCAACTATTGAATTTGACCCAATTTTTATAACTACTTTTTTATATTTTTTAATCATTTGTGATTTCATTATATTTGAATAAATAATCAATTAGATCATTTATACCCTCATTATTAAAACTTGATATAAAAAGAATCTCAGAATTTAACTTTTGATTGATTATAATTTTTTTTTCTTCTAAATTTTCATTGAGTAAATCAACTTTGGTAAAAACAATTATTTCTTTTTTTGAAGATACTTTTTCACTATATTTTGAAATTTCGTTTCTTACTGTATTATAGTTTTCGTACCAATTGTCGTCGTTTATATCTACTAAATGAAGTAAATATTTACATCTCTCAATATGCGCCAAAAATTTATCTCCCAAACCTTTCCCCTCATGCGCACCTTCAATCAAACCTGGGATATCTGCTAATACAATCTCTTTATCAAAGCGCTTCACGGTACCAAGCACAGGATGTAAGGTTGTAAATGGATAATCCCCAATTTTTGGATTAGCATTAGAAATTGTTGATAACAGAGTTGATTTACCTGCATTAGGTAAGCCTATTACTCCTATATCTGCAAATAATTTGAGTGATAACCATATCCATCGTTCTTCTCCTAATTCCCCTTTTGTAAATTTTCTTGGAGCTTGGTTAACTGATGATTTAAAATGATTATTTCCTAACCCACCATTACCACCCTTTAATAAAATGTATTCTTCATCAATTTTTGTTAGATCAGTTAGCAATACCGTTTTATCTTCATTGTAGATTTCAGTTCCAGGTGGAACTTTAATAACCATGTTGCTTCCATTCGCTCCTGTTTGATTTTTCCCCCTTCCATTTTCACCTTTTTTTGCTTTAAAATGTTGTTGGTATCTAAAATCAATTAGTGTGTTTAAATTATCATCCACTTTAAAAATAATATTTCCACCTTTGCCTCCATCGCCTCCATTAGGACCACCAAACTCAATATATTTTTCCCTACGAAAACTAGCACAGCCATCTCCACCATTACCTGATGCAATATATATTTTTGCTTGATCTAAAAATTTCATAATAAATTTTTAATTAATTGGGATTATTGTTCTGTGGGAACAACTGATACAAAAGTTCTTACTCTTGTTTTTTTAAAAGCTACTTTTCCATTTATTGTAGCAAATATTGTGTGATCTTTACCTATGCCAACATTATCACCTGGATGAAACTTTGTGCCTCGTTGCCTAATAATAATGTTTCCCGCTATTACGTTTTCACCGCCAAATTTCTTAACTCCAAGTCTTCGACCCGCTGAGTCTCTTCCATTCCTAGAACTACCACCTGCTTTTTTTGTTGCCATTATTTATCTTCTTTTTTAGTTTTAACAGTTTTTTTAACAGTTTTCTTTACCGATTTTTTCTTAGTAGGTGAAGCTTTATTTACTGCTTTTTTTGTAACTGTCTTCTTTTTTGCAACTTTTACCTCTTTAGAAACAATTTTTTCTTTAGTAACTTTAGATTCAGTTTTTTTAACTTTTTTTGTTTCAGGTTCAGCAGTGGACTTTTTTCCACCATAAGAAATTGATTCTATTCTTAATACAGTTAGATATTGTCTATGACCTTGTGTTAGTCTGTAATTTTGTCTTTTTCTTTTCTTAAAAACTATTATTTTTTTATCTCTGATTTGATCAACAATTTTTGCTTCAACTGAAGCATCTTTTAGTAATGGCTCGCCTAAGCTGTTTGTGCTTTGATCACTGATCGCCAATACATCAGTAATAGACACTTTATCACCTTTGGATCCCTCAAGTTTTTCTACTTTAAGTATCTGACCAGCTCTTGCTGAGTATTGCTTTCCACCAGTTTTGAAAATTGCTAACATATCTTTTGATGGCGGGGTTTATAGTGAACTATGTGAATAGTCAAATTAAAAATATGGCGTAAATACTGGGAATAAAGACCTTAAAAGCCATCCTTTGCTTTTCGCAAATAAGCAAATAATTCAAAATCTGTAAAACCTAGCTCTTTCTTAATTATAGTTCCTAATTTTGAGTTTTGATTGAGGAATAAGTTATATTGTTTTTCATCCTCTAATAAAAAAGGTACAGATTTTCCTTTATTATTTAAATCATCATTAATTTTGTTTCTAACTGTCAAATAAGCACTTTCTTTTTTGAGTGTTTTCTCAAGAAAATTTAAATTGCTTATTGTATATTCATGACCACAATAAATAATTGTATTTTTACCTAACTCATTGATTTTTTTTAAACTGTTAAACATTTCATTTAATGTTCCTTCAAACACACGACCACAACCAAGTCTGAACAGTGTATCACCACAAAATAAAACACCATTGTTTTCATCATAGTAAATTATATGATCTAATGTATGCCCGGGTGTTTTTATTATTCTAAATGTATTTAAGCAGGAGTTGACTTCATCTCCATCACGTAAAACGAATCTTGTATTTTCAATCTCAGCACTTGGAGAGTGTATATTAACTCCTGGAAAAGTATTAAGTATTCCTTTTACACCTGATGTGTGATCTTTATGGTGATGTGTAATAAATATATCTTCTATGGTTAAATTGTTTTCAAGAGCAAAATTTAATATAGGATTACTATCAGCAGGATCTATAACACAGCTCTTAAGCGTGTCACTATATAAAACAAAAGAGTAGTTATCTTTTAATTGATTTATAATTTCAACTTTCATCTAATAACTAATTTGCAATAATAGAATTTTTTGCAAAAACTTTTTTTGATGATTTAATTTTTATTGGTTCAAAATTTTTATAACTTAATAAAAAGATAGCTTCGTGAGTGAAAAAATTAACTCCAGTAACTGATTCACTTATATCAAATTGTTTACCTTTTGATGTTAATCCAATACTTTTTTCAATCGCAATATTCATTTCATTACACAAATTCAAAAAATCCTTAATTGTAAAGAAATGAATGTTAGGTGTGTCATACCATGTATAAGGTAAACTTTCTGTTACTGGCATTTTTCCAGAAATTAAAAGCTGTAATCTTATTTTCCAATGTCCAAAGTTAGGAAAAGAAACTATTGCTTTTGATCCTATTCTTAATAATTCAGACACAATATCTTTGGGCTTCATCATTGCTTGTAAAGTTTGACTTAAAATTACATAATCGAAACTATTATTTGAATATTGGGACAAATCCAATTCGGCATTTCCATGCACAACATTGAAACCTCTTGCGATAGCATTTGCAGCTAGATCTCTATTTAATTCAATGCCATGAGTTATCGCATTACGATTATTTTCTAATTGTTCCATAAGACCGCCATCACCACATCCTATATCTAGGATTTTTCTATCTTCTGCGATAAGTGTTTCAATAAGAGACCAATCTTTTCTTATGCTATTAATTTTATTCATCTATCTTCGCAAAGTTGTTTGTTAGGAAACCTTTTATTACATCATCTAACTGTGGTTCCTCTAATAAAAAACTGTCATGTCCTTTATCAGTATCAATTTCTAGAAAACTTACTTCTCTTGATAGAGAATTTAATTGATTTACAATCATTTTACTCTCTATTGTAGGGAATAACCAATCCGAGGTAAATGAAACAATTAAGTATTTTAAATGGTTATTTGGATTATGACTAAATTCAATATTTTTTCTAAACGTTTCATCATGATCAAAATAATCCATAGCCCTTGTTAAATAAAGATATGAATTTGCATCAAATCTTTCAACAAATGATTTACCTTGATATCTCAGATAACTCTCAACTTGAAAATCAGCATCAAATCCAAAAGAAATAATATCTCTTGATTGAAGTTTTCTTCCAAATTTTCTATGCATCGCATTTTCAGATAAATATGTAATATGCGCAATCATTCTTGCTACTGATAGACCTCTTTCTGGCACTTCATTATTTTCAAAATACTTTCCATTTTTCCAAATAGGATCACTCATTATTGCCTGTCGCCCAACTTCATGAAATGCAATATTTTGAGCCGAATGTTTTAAAGCGCCAGCAATATGTATTATATTTAAAATTTTGTCTGGAAAATCGATCGCCCATTGAAGTGCTTGCATTGCTCCCATCGAACCACCAATGACAGAAAATAATTTCTCTATATTTAAACTTTCAATCAATAAAGATTGAGCTTTCACCATATCTTTTATTGTTACGGAAGGAAAATTACTACCATATGCAACATTACTTCCATTTTGTAATTCTTTAGGACCAGTTGAGCCAGCACAACCGCCGAGTACATTTGAGCAAATTACAAAAAATTTATTTGTATCAATTGGTTTATTAGGCCCAACCATTCTAGACCACCAACCCTCTCTCCCAGTAATGGGATTATTCCCAGCAATATATTGATCTCCAGTTAAAGCATGGCAAACAAGAATTGCATTATTATTATCAGCATTTAATTTGCCATATGTTTTGAATGCTAGTTTAAAACTATCTATTATATCTCCTGATTCTAATTTTAAATTAATATTCTCGAAATAGGCTATTTCGCTTTCAAGTTTTGCATCAGTAGTAAATTTTGTTTTCATATCTTTTTAGTCTAACACTATTTGAAAGAATGAAGGAGGAGTCTAAACGCTTTAGCTGATTATTGCTCCACCCGCAAGCTGTCTCAAATCGGTGATAATCGGTCTTATATTTATATATCTTCCTAAGTCAATAAATCGTCATTTTTTAAATTAAATACTACTTTATTTTGATTTATCTTAAGATAGTTTGTAAAGAAACGTCCAGAATTATGAAAAATAAAGAATTAGACAATTTAAGAAGCAAAATTAATAACATTGATGATGAAATTTTATCTTTATTATCTAATCGATCTAAAATTGTTTTAGAAATAGGAAAACACAAAAAAGATAATTCAGTTGTTGATCTAGATAGAGAGCAAAAAATTCTCGACAGATTAAGCTCTACATTTACAGGATCTTATCCGAAGGATACTATTGTTAGACTTTGGAGAGAAATTTTTCAATCTTCTGAAAAACTTCAGAAGTTAACTAAAGAAAATATTCAATCAAAAAGATCTATAGAAAATATTAATGTTTATAAAGGCGGTAAGGCAAAGTTAAATAACAATAAAAGAGTTATCAAACTTTCATCAAATGAAAACCCCTATGGCGCTTCACCGAAAGCAATTGAATTGCTAGAAACAAAAAATATTAATCATGATTTACATAGATACCCAGAAATTGATGGATCATCATTAAGAGAAGCAATAGCTAAAAATTTTTCTATTGATAGTAATAGAATTATTCTTGGCTCTGGTTCAGATGAAGTTTTATTATTTGCAGCTTTGGCATTTTGTCAAGATGGCGATGAAATTCTCCATGCAAACCACGGCTTTGAGATGTATTCAATTGTCAGTAAAGTAGTTGGAGCAGTTCCAAAAAAAATTAAGGAAGACGTGAATTTTAATTTAAAGATTGACAATCTCATAGATCAAACAAATGACACTACAAAAGTAATTTATATTGCATCACCTAATAATCCTACTGGAACTTATTTGTCTAGAGATCAACTTGTTAAATTAATGAATAATATTTCTAAAAACATTATAGTTGTTATAGACGGAGCATATGTTGAATATGTGCAAAAAGACGATTATGATAAAGGATTTAGTCTAACGGATGAATATGAAAATATTATTTTAACAAGAACATTTTCAAAAACATATGGACTCGCAGCTTTAAGAGTAGGCTGGTGTTATACCAGTCAAAAAATAGCTGATATAATTAATAAAATAAAACCTCCTTTTAATACGACAACTATTTCACAGTCTCTTGCAATTAAAGCTTTGGAGGATAAAGAACATATTGAAAACTCTGTTAAATTAAATTCTGAAATTAAAGATTGGTTTGAAAAAGAGCTAAAACTTCTAAATATTAAAACTAGACAAACTGAAGGTAATTTCACTTTAATTGAAACTTCAGAAGAAGAAGCAGAGAAAATTAGTAATCATCTTATGAATGATGGCATTATTATAAGGCGTTTAAATAGTTATAATCTGCCCAATTTTTTGAGAATTAGTATTGGTACAAAAGAAGAAATGAATTTGACAGTTGAAAGTTTGAAGAAATTTTATGTCTAAAATAACTTATAATTCAGCTCTAATCATTGGTATGGGATTAATTGGATCATCCATAGCGAGGGTGCTCAAGGGTAAACAATTATCAAAAAAAATTTTTGCTATTGATAGAGACAGTGAGGTAATAAATATTTCAAAAAATTTAAATCTTGTCGATGCAATAGAGAGTAATTTAAATAAATATAATCAACAATTTGATATTGTTTTTATTTGTACGCCTTTGAGTTCATATAGGCATATATTTAAGCAATTGAATAGCTATGTTAATGAAACAACACTAGTAACAGATGTTGGTTCAACAAAAGTAAGTGTTATAGAAGATTTTAAAGAATCAATTAATAATAAAAAAATTTTATTTGTTCCTGCCCACCCTATTGCGGGATTAGAGAAAAGTGGACCAGAATTTGGTTTCGCAAAGCTGTTTGAGAATAGGTATTGTATTTTGACCCCAATAGAAACTCGGAGTGAGATAACAAAATCAATTTCAGATATTTGGGAGTCATTTGGAATGAATATAGAAATCATGGAACCTAAACGTCATGACAGAGTATTAGCAATGACATCTCATATTCCACAACTCATTGCATACTCTGTGGTAGGAACTGCAACAGAGCTTGAATCTCAAATGAAAGATGAAGTAATTAAATATTCAGCTGCAGGTTTTAGAGATTTCACAAGATTGGCAGGTAGTGATCCAGTAATGTGGCGTGATGTTTATGAAAAAAATAAAGAAGCTGTTTTAGAAATGCTTGGTCGTTTCAGTGAAGATTTACTTACTTATCAAAAAGCAATAAGAAATAATGATTTAAGGTTTTTGGAAGAAAAATTTATAAAATCAAAAGAAATTAGAAAAATTATTGAAGAGATTGGTCAAGCAGGTACTTTTGATCCAACAGAAAAGAGTTAATTGTTAAGCAATAAATTTGAAGCTGTCTCTATTCTGTTTTGAACTTCTTCTAATATAACTTTTTTATCTAAACCCTCATTAATTACGGGCAAAAACTTTATAGTTATTATTCCTGTTTTTAAAATCCAAGATTTTTTTGGCCAACATAAACCTGAATTTAATGCTATAGGGAGAATTTTTCTTTTTGTATGATTATAAATTCCAATAAAACCTGTTTTATAATCAGGTTTACTGCCAGGCATTTTTCTTGTTCCTTCAGGAAAAATAATAATTGATGATCCAGAGGATAATTTAGATTGAACTTCCTGTAACATACTTCTCATAGCTTTTGTTCCTCCATCTCTATTAATCGCAACCATATTAGACTTGAACAAATATTGGCCAAAAATTGGTATAAAGAAAAGTTCTCTTTTATGGACAAAGAAACAATCTTTTAAATAGTAATAGAGCGCAAGTGTCTCAAACGCGGACTGATGTTTAGATGCAATCAATACGCTTTCATTTGGAATATTTTCTAAACCCTCAATTTTATGTTTAATGTTACATATTAGATTTAGAAAATCAAAAATAACACGTATCCAAAGTTTGGCTGGATATTTAAGTAAATAACTTGGCAAAAGAAGGAAAGGTAAACATACAATACCCATCAATACAGTCCACATAACTAAGGAAATGTAAAATATTATACTTTTTAAAATTAACATATCTAATGATTTTGTTTTATATACTAGCCTTACTGATCTATATATAATTTATGTTCATTGTTTGTACTAATTGTGAATTCAAGTATTTAGTAAATTCTGCAGATTTAAAACCAAAAGGCAGAATGGTTGAATGTGTAAACTGTGGCCATCAATGGTTCCAAGAAATTAATGAATTAGAAACATTTTCTGCAGCCCCATCAACTAATCAATTAAATGTGGAGTCAAACAAAATTAATAAGCTAAATGAAGAAGATAAAGATAAAAAAATTAAAAATTTGCCAAGCACAGTAGTTAGACAAGAAAAGCCTAGTACAAGAAATTCTGTACTTCTTTTATTATTAATATTTATTATTTTCCTTGGAATTTGGTTTTTAAGATCCTATGGAATAAATACATTTGTTCTAATTGAATTTTATATAATTGAGTTTTTTTTTAATTTAAATTTAATAATTACAGACTTAGCTATCATTATACATGACATTTTAAATTAGTTATAACCAGCTAGGAATATTATCTGTTTCAATTGTTTTCTCAATTTTTTCAGGGGAATAAACAATTGCATAATTATCTTTATATATTAAAATTTCAGAAGGTAGTGGTCTAGAATTATAGTTTGAAGACATAACTTTTCCATAAGCTCCTGAATTTTTTATAACCAGTAAATTACCAATTTTTTGTTTAGCTAATCTTATATTTTTCGAAAACATATCTGAACTTTCACAAATTGGACCAGCAATAGTATAATCAATAAACTGCTCTGAGTTAGAATTTATTGCTAATATTTCATGATGTGCACCATACATAGCTGGACGTATTAGTGTATTCATCCCAGCATCAACTATTAAATAGTCAATGCCTCCGTTATTTTTGATCGTAATAATAGAAGTGATTATTATTCCAGATTCAGCAATTAAATACCTACCAGGCTCAAAAGATAATTCATATTTTGTTTTTGCAAAACAATTATCTAGTTCTTGTTTTACCATCTCAATATTAAAGTCAGGATCTGAGTCTTTATATTTAACATGAAAACCTCCACCTAAATCTATATGTTTTATCATAATACCTGACTCAAAAAACTTATCTGCAATTTTTTTCATTTGATTAAACATATTTTTATAAACTTCAATTTTACTTATTTGGCTTCCAATATGACAGCTAATACCAACTAAATTTAAACTTTTACAAGCTTTCACTAATTCAATAATTTTATCTACATTATCAATATCTATACCAAATTTATCAGTCTTTTTTCCTGTTGAAATTTTACTTAAAGTTTCGCCATCAATATCTGGATTAAGTCTAACACCAATATCCACAGTTTTATTTTTCTCTTTTGCTAAATTATTTATTAATTTTATTTCTTCTAATGCTTCAGTATTAATCAGACGTATATTTTTGTGAATTGCATAAAGTAAGTCTTGTTCAGATTTTCCTACACCTTCAAAAATTATTTTTTTTGGGTCAAAGCCAGCCTTCAAAGCTCTTTTAAGTTCACCACTTGAAACTACATCTGCTCCTATACCTAATGACTGCATTAATTTTAAAATAGCTTGATTTGAATTAGATTTAACTGAATAAAAAATATTATTACCTAAAATTTCCTTAGTTTTATTTACTTGGTTAATAATTTTTTCTTGTGAATACACATAAAAGGGTGTTTCACAAACTTTAACCAATTCATACAGAGAAACACCCTCAATATATGGGTCACTATTTTTATAGTTTAGCATTTATTCAGTATCTATAACAACAGATTGTTGACGTTTTTTCTCTTCTTCTAACTTCTCTAAACATGCCTCATCACATGGATATGTAATTACTGAATTGTCTATTTGATCTTCTGGTAAACTTAGAGGACCAACTTTACCACAACTAAAAACAAACAAGAAGAATGATAATAATATTAACCTGATCATTATAAGTATTTTTTTATAGCAAGTTTTATCATTTTTTTAGTAATTTCAGGAGCTGTACCCCCAAAACTTGATTTTGATTTAACACTATTGGCAGCTGATAGCACTTTTTTTGCGTCAGCTGTTATATTTTTGTCAAATTTTTTTAATTCATCAAGAGATAATGAATCTATATTTTTATTTTTTTTTGAACAATATGAAATTATCTTTCCTGTAACATTATAGGCATCCCTAAATGAATATCTAAGATTTTGAACTAACCAATTAGCCAAATCTGTTGCGGTTGCATTTGAATTTTCAATCAACTTTTTCATTCTAGTTTTGTTGAATGTTGATTTTGATAAAATTTCGTTCAGAACTTTTATACACAAAGAAACATTGTCGTATGAATTAAATGTTATTTGTTTATCGTCTTGTAAGTCTTTACTATAAGAAAGTGGCAACCCTTTAACAATATTAAGCATTGTGCTTAAATTACTAATGATAATACTTGTTTTTCCTCTAACAAGTTCTGCGCCATCAGGATTTTTTTTCTGAGGCATAATTGAACTGCCAGTTGAAAGATCATCTGGTAAATTTATAAATTCAAATTGTTGATTTGACCAAAGTACTATTTCTTCTGCTATTTTTGAGAAATGAACAGCAATTAATGATAGAACAAATAAAAATTCTATTACAAAGTCTCTATCTGAGACTGTATCTATTGCATTTTTTGTTGGCTCTCTAAAACCTAACTCTTTAGATGTATATTTTCTATCAATAGGAAAAGAGGTGCCTGCAAGTGCAGCTGCTCCTAAAGGGTTTTCATTAAGACGATATAAACAATCTTCAAGTCTTGTTCTGTCTCTACCAATCATTTCAACATAAGCTAAAACATGATGAGCTAATGTTATTGGTTGAGCAATTTGTAAATGAGTATAACCTGGCATAATTGTTTCAGTATTTTTTGTTGCAATATTAATCAAAGTTTTCTGAAATTTTTTTAGTTCACTATCTAAGATTTTAGATTCTTTTTTAATCCATAATTTTAAATCAGTTACTACCTGATCATTTCTAGATCTTGCAGTATGAAGCTTTCCTGCAACTTTTCCAATTTTCTTAAATAATAAACTTTCAATATTCATATGAATATCTTCAAGTTTTTTTGAAAATATGACCTTGTTTTTTTCAATATCTCTTTCAATTGCTTTAAGTCCAGAGACTATTGCACTTTGTTCTTTTTTATTTATTATTCTTTGTTTACCGAGCATTCTAGCATGTGCTATTGACCCAGTTATATCTTCTTTATACAGACGTTGATCGATATCTATAGACGAATTAATCGCATCTAAAATCTCACTAGGTCCTTTTGAAAAATGGACATTTCTTGAAGGATTTTTTTTCATTTTGCGCGCCTATAAGAGATATTTATATTAATTTCCAGTCTAATGCTTAAATTATTTTCATACAGCAAATTTTTCTTATATAAGCTCACCTTTATAGAACTCACATGAATATTAAAAAAGTAGTAGTAATAGGATCTGGCACTATGGGTAGTGGAATTGCTGCCCAAATAGCAAATGCTGGTATTGATGTTACAATTTTAGACTTACCTTCGAAAGAAGGGTCTAGAAACCAAATTACAGAAAATGCCAAAGAAAGAATTAAAAAATCACGACCCCCACTTTTAGTAGAAGATAACAAGGCAGAATTAATTAAGGTTGGAAATATTGAAGATGACTTTAATGAAGTTGCGGAAGCTGACTGGGTTGTGGAGGCTGTAGTTGAGAGAATAGATATTAAACATAAAATTTATGATAAAATTCAGACTACAAGAAAGAACAATTCAATAATTTCATCTAATACATCTACAATCCCATTAAAAATTTTATCAGCAAATATGTCAGATGAAATGAAAAAAAATTTTTGTATTACCCATTTTTTTAACCCAGTTCGTTATATGGCATTGCTTGAGATTGTAACTGAAGAAGTTAATGACATTGAAAAAATAAATTTATTAAAACAATTTTGTGATGAAAAACTTGGTAAAGGTGTAATTATTTGTAATGATACTCCAGGATTCATCGGAAACAGAATTGGAGTTTATGCAATGCAAGTTGCTATGACTGAAGCTTTTAAAATGAATATATCAATTGAAGAAGCTGATGCAGTATTTGGAAGACCAATGGGTATCCCAAAGACTGGAATTTTTGGGCTATACGATTTAATTGGTATCGATTTGATGGCTGATGTTTTAAAAAGTTTTATCAAAGAACTCCCAAAAGAAGATCCTTTCCACGAGGTTGCTCAAGAAATTCCATTGGTCACAAAACTTATTGAAACTGGGTATACAGGAAGAAAAGGTAAGGGTGGTTTTTATAGAATGAATAAATCTGATGGAAAAAAAATTCTTGAAGCTATTAATTTAGAAACTGGTGAGTATCACCCAAGTCAGAAAATTAATTTAGGCATTGGAGATAAAATTGATATAAATAAACTCATTCACAGAAAAGATAAATATGGTGAATACGCAAAATCAATTCTGACAAAAGTAATTAGGTATGCTGCATATTTAATCCCTGATGTATCATCAAAATATATAGACATAGATGATGCACTAAGATTAGGTTTTAATTGGACTATTGGCCCTTTTGAAATGCTTTCAAATATTGATACAAAAAATTTTATTGATCAAAATACTGATATTAGCTTCTTTAGAGATTTAACGGGAATTTTTGAATTTAATAAAAGACCTGGATATTTAGATTCAAGTATTGATAATTTAAGATCATTAAATTTACAAAAAACTTTTGAGAACCCTTCTGCTAATATTAAAAATGCTTCATCCTATCAGGTTGTTGAATTTACTACTAAGGCAAACGCTTTAGATACTGACTCTATGTTAGCTTTAAAAGAAGCAGCACAAAATAATAAAAGCACAATCGTAATTAATGATGCAATGCAGTTTTCTGCTGGTGTAAATCTAAATTATGTCATGGAATTTGCTAAAAATAATGAATGGTCTAAAATTGAAAAATTTATAATTGATTTCCAACAAACGTGTAAAACAATAAAATATGCAGATAAGCCTTTTATTGCTGCGCCATCAGGGCTTGCTATAGGCGGTGGTTTTGAAGTGGTATTGCATTGTGATTATAATGTTGCTCATACAAATGTTGTTCTTGGACTAGTTGAATCTTTAGTTGGACTAATTCCTGCTGGTGGGGGTTGTAAGGAAATGTTGTGGCGTTGGTTACAAACTCCTGAAGGTAAAGAAAATTCTGAACATGCGTCTATGAAAGTTTTTGATCTAATCGGTTATGCAATCACCGCTACTTCACCAAATGAAGCGCTCCCAAATCAATTCTTTTTAGAAAAAGATAAGGTAGTAATAAATAGAGACAGACAATTATCAACAGCTATCGATTTATTAAATACTATAGAGGGTGGATATGCAAAACCATCTAAACCTAAATTCAATTTAGGGGGTAGCGCTGTAAGAGATAAAATGTTCGAAAAACTTGAAGCACTATATAATGAAAATAAAATTTTAGACCACGGATTAGAAGTAGGTAAGCAAATTGCTTTTGTACTTAGTGGTGGAGATACAAATATTGATAATGAACTAAATGAAGATGATCTTTATAATCTTGAATTAGAAGCTTTCATGAGACTTATCCAGATGCCTAAAACTCAAGAGCGAATAAAACATACACTTGAAACTGGAAAACCATTAGTAAATTAAATTAATTTCTTGTAGTATTTGATCCTTTTAGGAAACAGATGAGTAATTTTGATACAAACCTAGATAAAAATTCAGCCAATTTTGTTCCACTATCACCATTAAGTTTTATAACTCGCGTGAAAGATATTTATCCAAACTATGACTCATTAGTTTATGGAAAAAGAAGTTACACTTGGCTTGAAACCTATAATCGATGTACCAAGTTTGCTAGTGCATTAGCAAAAAAAGGAATTACAAAAGGAAGTACCGTTTCAATCATAGCGGCAAATACTCCAGAATTATTTGAAGCACATTATTCTATCCCAATGACTGGTGGCGTTATTAATACGATCAATACCAGACTTGATGCAGAAACAATTGCGTATATTCTAGATCATAGTGATGCAAAACTTCTTATAACTGATACTCAATTTTCACCTACAATGAAAAAAGCATTACAAATATATGGAAAAGATATTCCTATTATTGACATTCATGATGATCAGGCAGTTTTTAAAGATGGTGAAGGAGAAAAAATTGGAGAAATGACATATGAAGAATTTTTACAAACGGGTGATGACAATTATAATTGGTCCTTACCTGAAGATGAATGGCAAGCAATCTCACTAAGCTATACATCAGGCACAACAGGTAAACCAAAAGGTGTTGTGTATCACCACCGTGGATCATATTTAATGTCTACAGGAAGTGTTACGGCATGGAACATGCCTAATAAATTAACATTTCTTTATACTGTTCCAATGTTCCACTGTAACGGATGGGGCTACCCTTGGACAGCCGCTTTAATACATGCAAAGATTATTTGCTGCAGGTACATTGTTGCAAAAGATATTTATAATTTAATAGATAAATACAAAGTAACTCATTTTGGAGGTGCTCCTATAGTTTTAAGTTTAATTGCTAATGCTGATGAAAAAGATAAAAAAGAAATAAATCATAAAGTATATGTATTAACTGCTGGTGCTCCACCAACGAGTGCAATTCTTGAAAAGATGGATAACTTAGGTTTTGAAGTTATGCATGTTTATGGGCTAACCGAAACATACGGCCATATTCTTCAATGTGCTTGGAATGAAGAATGGGAATCACAATCAAATCCTGAAAAAGCTGATATTAAAGCAAGACAAGGTGTTCGTTATCCAAATACTGAAGAAGTTTGTGTTGCAGATCCAGAGACTTATGAGAAAGTTCCGATGGATGGAGAAACCATGGGAGAGATTTTAATTCGAGGTAATGTTGTAATGAAAGGATATTATAAAAATAAAGAGGCAACTGAAACATCTATGAAAAAGGGATGGTTTCACTCTGGTGATTTAGCCGTTGTCTATCCTGACGGATACATTCAAATAAAAGATAGATCAAAAGATATTATTATTTCGGGTGGAGAAAACATTTCATCTGTGGAAGTGGAAAACGTTGTTGCAAAACACCCAGCAGTTTCCTTGGTTGCAGTAGTCGCGAAACCAGATGAAAAATGGGGTGAAACTCCTTGTGCTTTTGTAGAATTAGTACCTGGAAAAAATGCCACAGAAGACGATATAATTCAGTTTTGTAAAGAAAATATGGCTGGATTTAAAAGACCAAAGCATGTAATCTTTGGTGAATTACCAAAAACTTCAACTGGGAAGATACAAAAATTTGAATTAAGAGCAAAAGCAAAGGAGTTATAAATGGATCCAAAAACTTATAAATTTGACACACTAAGTCTACATGCTGGCTATCAACCAAGTAAAAATGCTGGGTCAAGGCAAATACCAATTTATCAAACTACTTCATATATGTTTGATGATGTTGATCATGCTGCAGCACTTTTTAATTTAGAGAGAGGTGGTCACATTTATAGTCGTATGTCTAATCCGACTGTTCAAGTTCTAGAGGAAAGAGTTTGTGCATTAGAAGGTGGAACAGCTGCTCTTGCAACTGCTTCTGGAATGAGTGCAATATTCTTAACTATTATGACTTTGTGTAATGCCGGTGATCATATGGTTGTATCTTCACAATTATATGGCGGTACAGTAAATTTATTTAGATTAACACTTCCTAAGTTTGGTATTAAAACAACTTTTGTAAAACCAAGAGATACCGAAGGTTTCAAAAAAGCTATTCAACCAAATACAAAAGGTATTTTTGGTGAACTTGTTGGTAATCCAGGCAATGAATTAATGAACATGCCAGAGGTTTCTAAAATAGCAAAAGAAGCAGGTATCCCCCTAATCATTGATAGCACTTATCAAACTCCTTATTTGTGTAGACCTTTTGAACACGGAGCTGACCTTGTTGTGCACTCACTAACTAAATGGATGAGTGGTAATGGTTCTTCAATGGCAGGTATATTAGTAGAAGGTGGAACATTTGATTGGATGCAAAATGATAAATTTCCTTCTATGACTGAACCGTATGAAGGCTATCATGGATTATCATTTGCAGAAGAATTTGGTCCAACAGCTTTTACCATGATGGCAAGAGCTGAAGGAATGAGAGATATGGGACCATGCTTAGCCCCACAAAATGCATGGAATATTTTACATGGTATAGAAACTCTCTCTCTACGTATGGAAAAGCATTGTTCCAATGCTTTGAAAATGGTTGATTACTTATCTAATCACGAGAGCGTTGCGTGGGTTTCACATGCTAGCGCGCCAGGGCATCCAGATAAGGAACTTGCTGAAAAAATTCTACCTAAGGGTACTGGCTCAATGATTGCGTTTGGAATTAAAGGTGGAAAGGAAGCTGGAGCTGCATTTATTAATAATGTTAAACTTGCATCACATTTAGCAAATGTTGGCGATGCAAGAACTCTAGTTATTCATCCGGCATCTGCAACGCACTCTCAAATGGATGAGGCAACTCTTAAATTTGCAGGATTATCCCACGACATGATTAGACTTTCTGTTGGTTTAGAAGATTTTGAAGATATTGTTAACGATTTTGAAGATGGATTTAGAGCTGCAAAAAAACCTCGTTTAGTTGCAAACAAATAAATGAAATTTAAAGTCAGAGGAATTGATACGTTTGCCTCCACTGGAGGCAGGCCCTTTGACAAAAACAAACCGCTAATTGTTTTCGTCCACGGTAGTGGTCTTAGTCATATGGTATGGGTTCTTCAAACAAGGTATTTTGCATTTCGAGGATACAGTGTTTTAGCAGTTGATCTGCCAGGTCATGGTTTATCATCTGGTGAAAGTTTAAAAACAATTGAGGAAATGGGTAATTGGGTTGGTGATGCAATAGAAGCAGTTGGATGCAAGCAAGCGTCACTTGTAGGCCACTCTCAAGGTTGTCTAGTAACAATGGAATGTGTTGCACAACATTCTAAAAAAATTAAAACATTGACTCTTATGGGCGGGGCTTCAGCAATTCCGATGAATCCAGAATTACTAAGTTTAGCAGAAGAGAGTAACCCTAAAGCTGTAGATTTAATGATGGATTTTGCACATGGACCAGCTGGACATTTTGGAGGTCACCCTGTTCCAGGATTATACCATTTAAATGTTGGATCTATGATCGTTCAAAATAAAGAAATCAAAGATACTTTGGGGGTAGATTTTAGAGCTTGCGATAATTATAAAAATGGACCAGAGATTGCAAAAAATTTAAATTTACCAACTCTTTCAATTCTAGGTGCGCAAGATAGAATGTGTCGTTTAAAAGACGGAAAAATTCTTGCTGACTATATCAAAGGATCAGAAGTTCACGTAATTGAAAATTGTGGTCACATGATGCTTCTTGAAGAAGCTGATCAAACTCTGGAAATTCTTAAAAAATTTATTCTAAAAAATGATCCAATTAAATAAAATAATTATTTAGTATTTGGATTATCTGGTCTTGTAAGTTCTTCTAACTTACGCATTTCTTCTTCTTGTTTTAATCTTTCTTGTTCTTCACGCTTTTTTTTACGCTCCTCAGCCTTCATTTTGAGCTTGAGTTCTTTTTGCATTTTTCGGTCTCCAGCTCTTGATTTATGATTGAAATGAATACCCATAATTAAACATATATACTAAATATTAGAGAATTTTTCTAGACTCTAAATTCTAATTTCTTGCTAGCCAAACTATGATTACAAAAACAAATATAGCTATAGCTTGAAAAAGTACTCTTAATCTCATTAATTTATTACTATGGTTTTTATTTAACTTACTATTTACTGCCATTGCAATAACACCAATAACTACTATTGCTAGCGTAGCAGCCATAAAAAGAACAAGAATTATTTGCATAGATCCCATTAATTATATGTATATAAAACTTTTCTTGAATGAAACAAGAATTCATACATAAGGAATTTATGGATAATATTCTATCGGGCCCATCTATATCAAAGCATGATAAACCTAAAAAATTAATGATAATGCTCCACGGATATGGAGATAATGCAGCAAATTTTATTTATTTAGCAGAGCCTTTAGATCAGGATGAATGGGGTATGCACTACGTAGCTTTAAATGCACCAAATATAATGCCAGGAAATCCAATGGGATATCAATGGTTTGATTTATATATTAATGGGGTTTACATTTCTGATGCTGGTCCTAAAGAATACAAAATAATAGATGAAGTAATTACTGCAAACGTCACAAAAATTAAAAACACAATTGATATAATTTTACAAAATATGAAATTAAGTATGAATGATTGTTTCATTATGGGTTTTTCCCAAGGCGGTATAATGGCCTTTGAATTAGGAAGATCCCTGACAGAAACATTAGGAGGAGTTGCAATTATATCCTCTAGAATAATCAAAAGAGAAATGGATTCTAATACCTTTTTTCAAAGAACTCCCATTTTTATATCTCATGGTGGTAAGGATGATATTTTACCAATCTCCAATTATTATCAATCTTTAGAAATTTTAGATAAACAAAATTTTCACTATGAATCCCATTTAATTGAAGAAGATACCCACACCATGTCACCAGAAACAATAAAATTGTTTCAAAAATTTGTTAAAAATAATATTTAATGTAATCGAATCATAATAATATAGTACTATCTAAATATTATGACCTGGGTAAGTAGAAACTAAAATGAGTTCAGTCCAAAATCCAGCACTGGTACTTAATGCAGATTTTAGACCTCTATCTTACTATCCTCTTTCACTTTGCTCTTGGCAAGATGCAATAAAGGCAGTTTTTCTCGATAGAGTGTCAGTTATTGAAAGGTATGATAAAGAAGTTCATTCACCAAATCTAACTTTTAAGCTTCCTAGCGTAATTGCTCTAAAAGATTACATTACTCCACAAAGACAACCAGCTTTTACAAGATTTAATGTTTTTTTAAGAGATAACTTTACATGTCAATATTGCACAGGTCGTTTTCCAGCTAGTGAACTTACTTTTGACCATTTAATACCCAAGTGTTTGAATGGGAAGACTACTTGGGAAAATGTTGTATCTGCATGTACTTCGTGTAATCTGAAAAAAGGACGCAAACTTATTCAATATACAGATATGAAGTTATTCAAAAAACCTCTAAGACCAACATCAATGCAACTTCAAAATAATGGAAGAAATTTTCCACCAAACTTTCTTCATGAGACGTGGAGAGATTATCTATATTGGGATACTGAACTAGAAAATTAAACTTTTTTTGAAATAGCTATTGCAGTTTTACACCCAAGTTCAATAACTTTTGACATAACTTTATAACCTGGTGCATTTTCTGCATCATGCTCTATTCCAATATCATGGTGTTCTAGCTCATCATCTCGAAATTTAGAAATTGTTTTTTTTAAATCTCTGTGATCATCCCCTAAAAGATTTAATTGTTCTTGATAATGTTCACCAATAACTTTTTCGACGGCAACTGTACAAGCCATCGCAGCTTTTTCACCCATCAAAGCAGTAGAAGCTCCAAGAGCAAAACCAGCAATATTCCATAGTGGAAGTAAAGCGGTTGGTCTAACACGATGTTCTAATATTAATTCATTAAACTTTTCTATGTGTTCTTGCTCCTGATCAGCCATATGCTGAATTGTTTTGCCAAGCTTTGAGTTTTTTCCAAATATTGCAATTTGACCATCGTAAATTTTGGTGGCACCATATTCACCAGCATGATCGACTCTTATAATTTCTTCTAAAACTTCTCTATTAGTTATTTTATTTGAAGAAGAATTTTTTTTAGATGTTTTTTTCTTTTTTGAAGCCATAATTTTTGTATAAATAGATAGCATTAAAAATAAAAATAACTAGTAAAACAAGTGTATTAATTGAAGCAGCAGAAATTCCAAAAAAACTCCAAATAACTTCATCGCAACTGATTACTTGCTTTGATAATATTTGTTCTTTAAGGTCTGAAGCGCTCTCACTGTTTGTTAACATTGCAGTACAACCCGCTGGTCCTTTAAGAATTTTATTTTCAACTCCAACATGCCATACAGAGTAAAAAAGTCCATAAATTGATGCAGATTGAATTATAAAATAAAACCAAATTTTATTTAAATTTTTCAACAGAAATATGAAAACCAAACATATTAAAATTAAGTAGTATGGATGTCTTTGCTTTAAACATAATTCACAAGGTTGAAGATTAAAGAAATATTCCGCAATTAATGCTAATGATATTGAGATAACGGAAATTATAAATAAAAGAACTGTCCAGTATCGAATAATCATAAATACCTAATTATAAACACACTTCCAACGAGTAAAATAAAAAACGTAACCGTTAAAAAATTAAAATATCTATCAATAATTAACCTTATTTTTTCACCAAAAAAATAAAGAAGTATTGCTATCAAATAAAATCTTAATCCTCGACCTATAATAGAAACGATAGCAAATAAAAAAATATTTAATCCAAATACGCCACTTGCAATTGTAATAAATTTATATGGAAACGGAGTTATACCAGCACCTAAAACAATTAAAATACCAAATTCTTTGTAGTAATTTTCAAAAATATTAAAAGAATTTTCCAAATGATAAAGCTCAACAATATAAACACCTAATGAGTTATAAAAAAAATATCCTATTACATATCCAAGAATTCCACCAAGAACAGAAAAGAGAGTGCAGATAAAAGCATAAAATAAAGCTTTTGCTTTTGAAGCTAATGCCATTGGTATTAGAAGTATGTCAGGTGGAATTGGAAAAAATGAACTCTCTGCAAAAGATATAAAGCCTAAATACCACTTAGCATTTTTATGTTCAGCTTTTTTTAATGTCCAATTGTAAATATTTTTAAGAAAATTCATTATAATTAATACTGGTAGGAGTAGAGGGAATCGAACCCACACCACCGAAGTGACCGGATTTTGAATCCGGCGCGTCTACCAGTTCCGCCATACTCCCATATTATTTTTCTTATTATTAATTGGTTTTTTACTTTAAGTCTATGAGATTGAATTAATAAATCATAGACATAAAGCGTTGCAAAAGCATTTTAATTTAATCTTATTATTTATGTATATCTAACCTTAATGATTGTGGAGGGTCTGCAAAATTATATACCCCAACGCTTTTTGTAATTGATCTAATTTTATTTTTATTAAAATAGTCTTCATCTTTTACACACAACCATCCAGTTATTCCTCCTTTGTAATAACCAACAACAAAAGGTACTAAACCACCACTATAAAATAAACATTTTAATTTATTATCAAATATGAATTGTTGATAACGGACTATTTCTTTATTTCCCTTTAGTCCCTTTTTTTTACTTATTATTTCAATTAAATTTGAATGAAATTTTCTATCCTCATTTTCAGGGCTATACAAAGAGCAATATTTATCTAGTATTTGTGTGGGCATTTCATCTTGAATATCATGAATTAATTTTTTTAATTTTCCCCCTAAAAATTCTGAAGCGTCAAATGCCCATGCAAAGTCATAAACTCTTACATAAGCTACAAGAGCACAAAATTGATCATTATCCCATAATAGTAATTCACCATCTACTCCTGCACCTACATTCCCATGTCCTTTAAATCCTATAGGATCCATCGTATTTAAAATTGGATCATAAACTGAAACATTAATTTCCTCAGGTGGAACTTCCATCTATTTGTCATGTCCAATAATTACTGGTCCATGTGCAATAGCTATTTTTGTAATAAAAAAGATTAGGATAGATATAAATAATTTCATTAACTTCCAACTTAAACTATTAAAATTATTTTTTAAAACGTCAAATAGGCTTTTTTATTAATAAAAAACTGTTTTAGTTATAGACTATTATTTTGAATATGCATCAGCGTATTCTTTAATTTTTTCTAACATGGAATAAACGCCATTTCTTCTACCAGGTGTTAAAAGTGTATCTAACTCAAGAATGTTTAGAAGAGAGAGATCTGATTTTTTTATTTCCAAAGGTGTTCTATCTCCATATATATCACAAAGTATTGTTACCATTCCTTTGGATATAAAGGCATCAGAATCATAATAGAATGATAATAAATTTTGATTTAATTTTGGTACTAACCAAACTTGAGCTTGGCATCCTGAAACCTTAAATGTTTCATTTCTAAATTCTTCTGGAAAATTTTTTGCTTTTTTTGCCTGATCGATTAAAAATTTGTATTTTTCCATACCATCATCAAATAAATCCAAACTTTCTTTATAATAATTAATTTTTTCCTCGATAGACTTCATGACATATATTTTTTTAAAATACTGACAGACTCTTCAGGTAATACATCCATTATAAAAACTCCAGCCATAGATTCTGATCCAGCTAATACTTTTGGTTTATCACCATGTCTTAAAGGCGGATAAAACTCAACATGAAAATGAAATTTATTATCTTCTAGATTTGGTGATGCATGTAAACCCATAATATAAGGACATTTTTTATTAAGAAAGTTATCATAGCATTTAACAACTTTTTGAATACAGAAAGCAAAATCTTCAATCTGGATATCAGTAAACTTCCATGGACCTTCTATTTGTTTTTTTGGTACTATCCATATTTCATAAGCGTATCTAGCAAAAGGTGGTATTGTTACAACAAAACTATCATTTTGATACAGATTGTATTTTGTTTCTAGTTGAGACATAATTTTTAATAAGAAATTTTCTTTTTGGAATGAATTTAATTCTGTTTCAATAGCAGGTGGAATAAACGGATACCCATATATTTGCCCGTGTGGATGATGAAGGGTGACTCCACACTCTTCTCCTCTATTTTCGAAAGGAAGAACATATTTAATATTTTGATTTTTATATAATTCAATATATCTATCGATCCAAACTTTAACTAATAGCTCAACTCTTTCTATAGGCATTTCAGATATAGTATGAGAATGTTCGGAAGAATAAACAATTACTTCGCATTCTCCTTTTGAAGGCCTACTAATAACACCATCTAAAAATATGTTTCTGCTTAATGAATTAAAACTTGCCCACCGATTGGGAAAAACTGCAATTTCAAAGTCAGAAAAAGGAATTTCAGTTGGAAAATCTAAATTTTTACCAGGACATAAAGGACAATATTCTTTTGGAGGGAAAGATGTTCTATTTTTTCTACCAGAAGAATATGTAACCCACTCATTTCTTGATGGATTCCATCGCATATGTGGTTCTGGAATTTCAGTTATTTTAAGTTCTTTCCCACTTTCTTCATAATGCTGATTATACCCAAATAATAGTAAATATTTTTTATCATTTCTTTTAAAATTTCTTTTATGAATTTTTTCCATTTAATTTTTTTTCCCAATCTACTGAAGATTTTAATATAATTTCCAAATTATCAAATTCAGGTTTCCAATTTAAATGACTTTTAATTTTAGATGTTTCTGCAATTAATTTTTCTACATCACCTTTTCTTCTTTTTGAATATTTAAAATTAATTTTATTTTTATATAACTTTTTTGCGCAGTCGATTACTTCTTGAACACTATAACCCTTACCATAACCACAATTAAAAATATTAGATTCATTGTTATTTAATAAATACTTTGCAGTTTCAATATGTATGTTTGCTAGATCAGAAACATGTATATAGTCTCTTATTGCAGTGCCATCCTTGGTGGAGTAATCATTCCCAAAAATTTCAATCAAATCTTTTTTTCCAACTATAACTTCAGATAATATTTTTATTAAATGTGTTGATTGTTTTGACATCTGACCCGCTCTCATTTTAGTATCTGCTCCTGCAACATTAAAATATCTTAAAATAATATAATTGAATTCACTAATATTATTTATCAAATAATTTTCTGTTTTAATTTTAGACTCAGCATATGGATTCTGAGGATTTAATATACAGTTTTCATTAATTAAATTATCTGTATTTAATTCACCATAAGCTGCAGCAGTGGATGAAAAAATTATATTATTTAAATCATTATTTTTGCAAATTTGAAAAAGTTTAATTGAATTATTTGTATTGTTTTCAAAATATTTGTCTGGATTTTCAACTGATTCTTCGACTTGTATGTAACCAGCAAAGTGCATTAAAATATCAAAATTATTAGTTTTCACAATTTGAGCAATTTGTTTTTCATCATTTATATTACAATTTGTAAAACTAGCATTCTTAGGAATAAGTTTTATATTTCCAGTCGATAAATTGTCAATAATATGAACTTTGTAACCTTTATCAATTAAAGAGAGCGCAACATGACTTCCAATATAGCCAGCACCACCTGTAAGAAGTATATTCATTGTTTAATATCTTTATAAATTAATCTAAAATAATTTAAAATAACTAAACATATATTTTAATTAAATGACCTCTAAAGCAGAATTAGAAAAAAAAATAATTAATTTAATCCAATTTTTTGAAAAAAAATTATATGATGATGTCATACAAGACGCTAAAATTTTATATGACAATCATAAGGAATTACCAATTTTTCCTAATCTAATTGGGGCTTCTTATGCAGGAAAAAATGAACACCAAGATGCAATACGTTTCTATCAAGAAGCTCTTAATCTTCAAAAGCAAAATTTTGAAATATTAAATAATATCGCAAAAAGTTTAATAGCTTTAGAGCAGTATGATGAGGCACTTAAATATCTTAAAGAATCTATAAAAATGCATACCAACAATCATGATGCATATTTTAACATTGGTAAAATTTACCAAAAACAAAATTTATTAGATCTATCTATTGAAAATTATTTAAAATCAATTCAAATTAATATTAATTTTCCTATAGGTCATTATAATACAGCAATCGTCTATTCACAATTAGGTGATTTTAAAGCTTCAGAATTTCACTATAAAAAAGCAATAGCTTTAAATAGCAAGTATACAAAAGCATATAATAATTTAGGAAGTCTTTACATAAAATTAAAAAAATTTGAATTAGCTAGTCGAAATTTACAAAAAGCAATATCTTTATCACCAATGTACGTAGAAGCTTTACATAATATTGGAATATTAGAACTTGAAATGAAAAATTATACTTCGGCACTTTCTTATTTTAATAAAGCTCTTTCATTAAACTCAAAGTTTTTTCAATCAAGTGCACAAGTTTTATTTCTTAAAAAGAAACTTTGTGATTGGTCATCTTTTGAAGATAACCAAAAAATAATAAAAAATATTACTAACTCAAAAGTAGCAGTAACTCCTTGGCAATTGTTATCATTAGATGATAACCCAAAACAAGAGTATCTAAGAGCTCAAAACTATTCACAAATATTTAAAAATTTTCATTTAAAAACTTCATTTACAAAAAATAATAAAATCAAAGTTGGATATTTTACTCCAGATTTTTTTCTGCACGCTGGTATGATAAACATGGAAGGAATATTTAAATATCATAATAAATCTAAATTTGAGATTATTGGGTTTGATTATGGTTTTAAAAATAATGATGATACTCATTTTAGAATAAAAAATTATTTTGATAAATTTTACTATGTCCATGATTTATCAGACAAAGAAATTGCACAGTTATCAATAAAAAATGGAATTGATATTGCTATCCATAGAAATGGTTATAGTCAGAATTCAAGATCAAATATATTTAACTATCGTGCAGCACCAATTCAAATAAGTTTTCTAGGATATCCCGGAACTACGTGTCTAGAATTCATTGACTATATAATTGCAGATAAAATTGTTATTCCAGAAGAAAATATTCAATACTATTCAGAAAAAATTATTTATTTACCTAATACATATTACCCTACATACGATCAAAGAAAAATTTCCAAAAAAACCATAACTAGAGAACAATTTGGAATAGGCTCAAATACTTTTGTAATGTGTTGTTATAATAATACTTATAAAATCTCCCCAAGAGAGTTTGATATTTGGACGAGACTTTTAAAAAAGATACCTAATAGTTTGTTAATTCTTCTTGTTGAAAATGAACAAATAAAAATAAACTTACAATCTGAAATAATTAAAAGGAATTTAGAGTTAAATAAAGTAATGTTTTTTGAATATACAGATAATGACAAACACTTAACGAGACATCAATTAGGTGATCTTTATTTAGATACCTTCAATTATAATGGTCATACCTCAGTTGTAGACTCTCTTTATTCAGGCTTACCTGTTGTAACAATGATAGGAAAATCATTTTCTTCTAGGGTTGGTGCTAGTTTATTAAGTGCCATTGATATGAAAAACTTAATTACAAATAATGAAACAGATTATGAAAATCTAATTCTTTCATTTGCAAAAAATCCGAATAAAGTTTTAGAAACAAAAAAAGAACTTCAATTTAAGAAAATAAATTCTAATCTTTTTGATACCAAGAAGTATGTACTCTCACTAGAAAAGACCTTTGAGAATATTTATCATAGCTAACTAACATAGAATTCTGTAATTAATTACTATTATCAACTTTAAAATATTAAAATAAAAGTCTTTGAAAAAAGTTTATAAGGTGATAATTTGATTTTCTCGAAATGAGATTAAAAAATAAAAAAATTGTAGTTACTGCTGCTGCTCAAGGAATTGGAAAATCAACGGCACTTAAATTTGCTTTTGAGGGAGCATCTGTTATTGCTACAGATATTAACGAACAAAAACTAAATGAAATAAAAAATGAAAATGGTTCAATTGATACACAAAAACTTGATGCTACAAATAAAGAAGAGGTTCATAAATTTTGTTCTAGTATTGGGGATATTGATGTCCTATTTCATGCAGTTGGTTTTGTTCACCATGGTACTCTCATGGATTGTGATGATGAAGAATTTACACGTTCTGTGAATGTAAACATTTATTCTGCTTATTTAATGAGCTATAATTTACTACCTAAAATGCTTAATAAGGGAAAAGGAAATATAATTATTGTGTCTTCTGCAGCATCAAACGTAAAAGGAGCGCCAAATAGATTTATTTATGGTACAACCAAAGCAGCTCTAAATGGATTTGTTAAAGCAGTTGCGGTTGATTATGTAAAACAAGGTATTCGTTGTAATGCTATATTACCAGGAACCGTAGAAACTCCTTCTTGGGAAGGAAGAGTTCAAATGGCGAGTGATCCAACACAAGCAAGAAAAGATTTTATTGCAAGACAAGCTATGGGTCGTTTAGCGCAACCTGATGAAATAGCTTCTCTTGCAACATATTTAGCAAGTGACGAATCAGACTTTGTGACAGGTACACTTAATTTAATTGATGGAGGATGGACTTTATAATGAAAACTTTAAGATATAGAATTGGTAATGCGGTTAAACCAGGCATTTTAGATAATAATGGTAATGTTAGAGATGTATCTAGTTTAGTTAAAGATTGGGATAATGAAAATGTGATTATTGATAAATTAAATGAAGTTAAAAAAATTGATCCAAACTCTCTACCGCTTGTTGAAAGCCATGATGGTTTAGCACCTTGTGTATGCAAAAAAAGTGTTGGAAAATTTATTTGTATTGGTTTGAATTATTCTGATCATGCAGAAGAAACAGGAATGAAAGTACCACCTGAACCAATCATATTTGCAAAAGCAACTAGCTCAATTATTGGTCCAAATGATGATGTAGAAATTCCTAAAAAATCAGTAAAATCTGATTGGGAAGTCGAACTCGGAGTTATTATAGGAAAAGAAGCAAAGTATATCTCGGAAAATGAATCACAATCACATATAGCCGGATACTGCGTAATTAATGATCTTAGTGAAAGAGAATTTCAGATAGAACACTCAGGTCAGTGGGTGAAAGGTAAATCATGTGATACTTTTGGACCAATTGGTCCATATTTAGTAACAACTGATGAGGTTGCTGATCCTCAAAATCTTAAAATGTGGTTAGAGGTAAATGGCAAAACAATGCAAGATGGCTCAACCAGTACCATGGTTTATGGAGTAAATTTTCTAGTAAGTTATCTAAGTCAATTTATGTCTTTGCAACCCGGTGATATTATTTCTACTGGTACACCACCAGGCGTTGGTATGGGAATGAATCCACAAGTATTTTTAAAGGCAGGAGATGTCATGAAACTTGGCATTGAAGGTCTTGGTGAACAAACACAAAAAACCTACCAAGGCTAATGTTTAATTCTATCCAAAAATGTAGAAACACAGAAGATTTTAGAATACTTGCTAAGAAAAGACTCCCTGGACCAATATTTCACTATATTGATGGAGCTGCTGACGATGAAGTAACTTATAGGCGAAATACTGAATCTTATGAAAAATGTGATTTAGTTCCTAATGTTTTAGCAGGCGTAGAAAATATAGATATGTCTACAACCGTTATGGGTAAAAAAATAGATTTACCTTTATATTTTGCTCCAACAGCACTTCAAAGATTATTTCATCACGAAGGTGAACTTGCAGTAGGTAAAACTGCAGAAAAGTTTGGAACAATGTTTGGTATATCCTCTCTTGGTACTGTCAGTATTGAAGAAATAGCAAAACATATATCTACTCCAAAACTTTTTCAACTCTACGTTCACAAAGATAAAGGACTAACAAATAATATGATTGATCGATGTAAAGAGGCAAAATTTGATGGTCTTGCGCTTACAGTTGATACTATTGTTGGTGGTAATAGAGAAAGAGATTTACTTACTGGTTTTACTTCACCACCAAAATTAACTTTAAAAAGTTTAATGAGTTTTGCAATGCATCCTAATTGGGCTTTTAATCATTATACTCATTCAAGATTTGAATTACATCAAATCAAACACTGGATAAGAGAAGGTAACAAAATCTCTTTAAACATTCACGATTATTTCACAAAAATGCTTGATCAATCTATGGATTGGAAAGCTGCAGAAGAAATAAATAAATACTGGGGAGGCCAATTTGCACTTAAAGGAATAATGTCAGTTGAAGATGCTAAAAGAGCAATAGATATTGGGGCAACAGCAATCATGATTTCTAATCATGGTGGAAGACAATTAGATGGATCACGTTCTCCTTTTGACCAACTTGCTGAAATTGTAGATGCAGTAGGAGATAAAATAGATGTCATATGTGAGGGAGGAATTAGAAGAGGAACTCATGTTTTAAAGGCACTTTCCTTAGGAGCAAAAGCTTGTTCAGGTGGGAGAATGTATCTTTACGCCTTAGCTGCTGGGGGTCAAAAGGGTGTTGAAAAGGCAATGACTAATATGAGAAATGAAATTGAACGAGATATGAAATTAATGGGAGTCAAAAATATCTCAGAATTATCAAGAAAAAATTTAAGATTTAGATAAATTAACATATTTTTAAAAAAAATTATTTATTCTCCTCTAGTTTTATTCTAGAATTTTTTTTAAATGAATGAAGATATAGAACCTATTCTAATTGGAGACGTGGATGATTTAGAAATTGGATCAGTTGAAAATTTTGAACATGAAGAAATCAACTATGCAATTTTTAGAATTGAGTCAGGTTTCTTTGCAACACAGGGTAACTGTAACTGTGGAGAAAGATCACTTTTAAGTGAGGCAGATGTAGATGGTGAAGAACTTGAATGTCCAAGTTGTGGAAACACTTTTAGCATAGTATCAGGTGATTCAATTTCAGATTTAGATCAAGCACCTCTTAAAATTTTTGATGTTACAGAAGAAGACAATCAAATTTTTTTAAATATCTAGTTATTTTTATTTCCCTTAATACATTAAAGAGATACTATTTTTTTTTAAATAATTATTGAATTTCTAGACTTATTAGTTTTAATATAACTTATTTGGAGGAATAATGAAAACTGTTAAACTCTCATGTGCACACGCTCTCTTTAAATATTTAATTGCTCAAAAAATAATAATTGATGGAGAAAAGGCACCATTGTTTCCTGGTGCATTTGGAATTTATGGACACGGAAATGTGGCTTGTCTAGGTCAAGCAATGGAAGAATTTAAAGATGAACTTCCAGGTTATAGAGGTCATCATGAACAAAACATGGCTTTAACAGGCATTGGTTATTCCCGTGCAATGAGACGTAAACAAATTTTTATTGCTACATCTTCAGTAGGACCTGGAGCTACAAACATGGTAACAGCTGCGGCAGTTGCTTTAAGCAATAGACTTCCAATTTTATTTCTGCCTGGTGATACTTTTGCTAGTCGCTTTCCTGATCCAGTTTTGCAACAAGTAGAGAATTTTAATTCACCAACAACTACACAAAATGATGCTTTTAAATCAGTTTCAAAATATTTTGATAGAATAACAAGACCTGAACAAATTTTATCTTCTCTTCCTCAAGCAATTCAAGTTATGTTAGACCCAGCAGAATGCGGTCCTGCAACAATATCAATGTCTCAAGATGTACAAGGAGAAGCTTATGATTATCCAGAAGTATTTTTTGAGGAAAAAGTTCATGCAATTAGACGCATACACCCTGATCCAAGACAAGTTGAGAGTGTCGCTAGAGAGATTATGCAATCTAAACAACCAATAATAATTTCAGGCGGTGGAGTATTGTATTCTGAAGCAGAAGATGAATTATCTGATTTTGCTAAAAAGCATAATATACCTGTTACTTCAACGGTTATGGGTATTGGCTGTATGGATAAAGATGATCCGTATTATATAAGTGCTATTGGATGTTTAGGAGATGGTTCATCAAATAGCCTATCTAAAGATACTGATTTAGCTCTAGCAATTGGAACTAAACTTTCTGATTTTACAACTGGATCATGGACAAATTTTCAAAATGATAATTTTAAATTAGCCTCAATAAATACTTCGAGATTTGATTCTAATAAACATAGAGCTTCACCGATGATTAGTGATGCAAAAATTGGTTTACAAGAACTCTCAAAAATCTTAGGCGATTGGAAGGCTCCTGAGCAATGGTATGGAAGAGCTCTTAAAGAAAAAAAAGAATGGGATACTTATATAGAAAAACAAAGCGGCCCAACTAATCAAGAAATACCTTCCTATGCACACGCTGTTGGTGCAGTTTACAGAAAAGCAGATAAATCTGATATTGTTGTAACGGCAGCTGGAGGTCTTGTAGGTGAAACAGTACAAATTTGGAAACCAAAACAACGTAACACCTTTGAAACTGAGTGGGGCTTTAGCTGCATGGGTTATGAGATATCTGGTGCACTTGGTATTAAAATGGCAAAACCTAATCAAGATGTTATTGTTTTTGTTGGTGATGGTTCATACCTATTGCATAACAGTGACATCTATAGCTCGGTAATTTATAATAAGAAATTGATAATTGTAGTTTGTGACAATGGTGGACACATGGTCATAAATCGACTTCAATTAGCAAAGGGAGGTAAAGAATATCTTTGTAACCTAAGAGCCGCAAATGCGTCTCAACTACAATTTGTGGATTTTGAAGCACACGCGAAAAGTATGGGTGCAAATGCTGAAACTGTAAAATCAATAACAGATTTAGAAGCAGCTTTTGAGAGAGCAAAAAAATCAGATAAAACATATGTTATATCGATAGAAACGCATGGATACGAATGGTTAGATGGCACAGCGTATTGGGAAAGTCCAACTTTAGAGATTGGTAATTCTGAAGCCAACAAAAAAGCTCTCCAAGAACATATGGATGGCAAAAAAATACAAAGAAAAGGTGTGTAAATTTGTCAAATAATTAATAAATTTAACACTTGATTTGTACTCGCTCCCTTTTATAGAAGATGTAAATAATTATAATTATTAGGAGGAATAATGAAAAATATTCTTATGACAATCATAGCGATAGTATTCGCTACAAGTGCAGCCTTCGCTGAAAGATACGTGATGGTAACTCACGGTGAAGGTAAAGATCCTTTCTGGCCAGTTGTTCAAAAAGGTGGAGAAGATGCAGCAAGAGCAATCGGTGCTGACTTCGAATATATATATAACCCTTCAGCTGATATGGCAGATATGGCAAGTTCAATTCAAGCTGCTGCTGCAACTCAACCTGATGGAATGGTAATTTCATTACCTGATCCTGATGCATTAGGTCCAGCAATTAAAGCTGCTGTTGCCGCAGGTGTACCTGTTGTAACAATGAACTCAGGTCTTGAAAACTCAGCTGCTTTAGGTGCTTTAATGCACGTTGGTCAGCCTGAATATCTTGCAGGTCAAAAAGCTGGTCAAAGAGCTAAGTCTGAAGGTGCTTCAAAAGGATTATGTATGATTCAAGAAGCATATAACACAGCATTAGTTGATAGATGTGAAGGTTATGGAGAAACAATTCCAATGGAATATGTTGATACTACTTCTGACCCAGCAACAATCGTAACTCGTGCAACTGCAGCATTACAAGCTAACACAGATATTGACGCTATTTTATCTGTAGGACCTCACGTTTGTGAAGGTGTTGCTAAAGCAATGGATGATCTTGGTATGAGTGGTATTCACCATTCATGTTTCGATTTAAGCCCAGGTGTTATGGACTTAATCGCAGCTGACAAAGTATCATTCACAATTGATCAACAACAAAGATTACAAGGTTATATGCCTATTATTGTATTACACTTATACAACAACAGTGCAGGCCTTTTACCAGGTGCAAATATTCCATCTGGACCAGGATTTGTTGACAAATCAAATGCGGCTTCTGTTTCAGCTTTAGCTGGAATAGACAGATAATTTTAATTTAACTAAGCCGCCCTCTTCGGGCGGCTTTTTTTATGAATACAAGCCAACAAGTAAAAAGACAAGAGTCTGATCGCTTAAAACCAAGCAGATGGTATTCTGCAATTTTTGCAAGACCAGAAATTGGACCCTTGGGTGTCATGCTATTACTTTTTGCAATGCTTGGTTATTTTTCAATTCCACAAGGTGAATTTTCTTTGAACCCTTTTGCAGGGGAAGGTTTTAATGCACTTGGCATAAGAAACAATTTTCGTGTTATTTCACAACTAGGGATTGTAGCTCTAGGTGCTGGTATGTTGATTATTGCTGGTGAATTCGATTTGAGTGTTGGATCAATGATTGGATTTGCCGGTGGAGCAATGGCAATGATACTGAAATGGGGTTTTGCTATTGTAATACCTTATATTTCTTTTGAAGGAGGTTTTCATTTTGAAGGAATAAAAATTTTTGAAATAACTAATGTATCGCCATTAACAGCTTTGTTAATTACTCTTGTAATGACTTTGGCATTTGGTTGGTTTCAAGGATATGTAATTGTCAAAAGTGGAATTGCTTCCTTTATTGTTACCCTAGGTGGCTTATTCTTTTTGAGAGGTTTAACTGAAGTCTGTTACAGAGCATTTAATAAAGCTCCAGATCAAACGGCTGGGTCAACAACAGTCACAGATCTTCCCGATATAAAAAATATAATTAATGTTCCTGGTCAAGGTGAAATGGAAAGAGATGCAGCTAAAGCATTATCCAATGATGAATTATTAGAAATTCTGAAAACAGCACCGCAAAGCACAGTTGAGAAACTTACAGAACAATTAACATACATTAATGAGAAAGTAGCAGTTACCAAAACTCTATTACAAAAACAAAAAATGGTTGATAGCATGCAAAAAACTTTAGAAAATGCTCAAAAATCTGGAAATGAGTCGATGGTTGAAGCTATACAAAAAAAGATAGATGCTGGTATTCAAGTTCCAGAAATTGCTGCAAAATCTGTAACAGAATTAGACTTAGCAAGAGCATATCTAGATACCTTTATAACAGCTAGACCAGTGGCCAACTTTTTTGGTGGTGACATTCTAGAACCTTTTTTTGATTGGTTATATTTTACTGCAGACTGGAATGTAAATATGTTTGGAAATAAATTTGCACCAGGATTTTACTCATGTGTTATGATTTGGGTTTTACTTGCCATAATTTGTTATTTTGTTTTAAGTAAAACACAAGTAGGTAACTGGATCTATTCGACAGGTGGTAACCTATCTGCTGCTCAAGCAAATGGTGTACCTACTAATAAAGTCAAAATAGGATTATTCATGTTTACTGCTTTTTGTGCAACTATGTTTGCCGCTTGCCAAGTTTTTGAAGTAAATACTGCTGATACTGCTAAAGGAAATCTAAAAGAATTAGAAGCTATTGCTGCTGCTGTAATAGGAGGAGTAGTATTAACCGGGGGGTTTGGAACAATCATGGGTATTATGTTAGGTGCAGTTATTTTTGGTATAGCGAAGGAAGCATTCTTTTATATCCCAGGCGTAGACGGTTCATTCTATCGAGTATTCTTAGGTGCTGTACTAGTCACTGCAGCATTAACAAATGAAAATATAAGAAGAAGAATTATCGGAAGTATTTAATGGAAAAAAAACCTTTAATAGAAATAAAAAACTTAGTTAAAAAATTTGGAAGTTTTACAGCCTTAAATGGGGTATCTTTAGATGTATATCCTGGTGAAGTTCATGCTTTACTTGGGGATAATGGAGCAGGTAAATCAACATTAATTAAAGTCTTATCTGGTGTGCATCCAGCTACAAGTGGTGAAATAAAAGTAGACAGTGAAGTAGTAAAATTTGCTAATCCAAGACAAGCTTCAGATGCGGGCATTGGAACAGTTTATCAGGATCTTGCATTAAATAATCTTACATCTGTTACTCTTAATTTTTTTCTAGGAAGAGAAATTAAAAAGGGGCCTGGACCATTTGGTTTAATGCAGATGAATGAAATGGATAAAATAACTATTGAAGAAATGTCAAAAATTGGGATCAATATAGCTAACCCCAACCAGGCTGTTGGAACAATGTCCGGGGGTCAAAGACAAACTTTAGCAATAGCAAGAGCAATTTATTTTGGAGCAAAAATTTTAATTTTAGATGAACCTACTTCTGCTTTAGGACAAAAGCAACAAATGGAGGTTTTAAAGACAATTAAAAAAGTTCAAAGACTTGGTAATATTGCAATCATACTAATTACTCATAATGAAATTCATGCTCGTTTAATAGCAGATAGATATACTTTTTTGAGTCTCGGGGAAGTTATAGGTAATGGCTTAGCGAGCGAACTCGGTGGTCAAGATGTTAAAAGACTTATGGCAGGTGGGGCAGAAATTGGAGATCTAGCAAAAGAGCTTGAGCTTTAATTTGACTAAAATAGCATTAATCGGTGAATTTCATGATGCTGGAAAAGAAATATTAACAAGTAATAAAATAAATTTTATAGAAATATTTGATTACGATTTTGAAAATTTAAAAAAACAACTCGCTGATTGTGATGCTATCGGTGTAAGAACAGCAAAACTCCCTGCTGAAGTGTTATCGCATTGCAAATCATTAAAAATTGTAGCAAGACATGGAGTGGGGTATGACTCTGTCGATTTAGAATATTTAAATCAAAATAAAATACCTCTTGCAATAACTGGAAAAAGTAATGCTGTATCAGTTGCTGAGCACGTTATTACAATGTTTTTAGTTAGTGCCCGAAAAATTATAGAATGTCATGAGTTAGTAAAAAAAGGAGAATTTTCAAAGAAAACATTAATTCAAAATACTGTTGAGCTATTCAATAAAAAAATTTTAATAATTGGCTATGGTAGAATTGGTAAAGAAGTTGCAAAAAGATTACATTCGTTTGATTGTGAAATTTTTGTTCATGATCCATTTGTTGAAAAAAATAATATTAATATAAATCCATACAAATTTATTGATTTAAAATCTGGTTTACAAAATGCAGATTTTATTACTATTCACGTTCCTCTCACAGATGGAACAAAAAATTTGATTTCGAAAAAAGAATTATCTCTAATGAAAAAAAACACCATAATTGTTAACACTGCACGAGGAGGAATTGTTAATCAAGATGATCTCTTTCAATCCTTGGCTGAAAATAAAATTTTAGGTGCTGGTTTGGATGTCTTTACTCACGAACCTCCAGAAAAGAATGACATAATTTTACAAGCTAAAAACATAGTATTTACTCCACATAATGCTGCACTTACTAATGAATGTAGAAGACGAATGTCAATTGAAACTATTGAGAATATTTTAACTCATCTAGATAATAAAACGGACTTAGATAATATTATAAATAAAAATATCTTGTAAAATACTTTTATTGATTTTAAATTATTTAGTATGAACAATTTTGAATCTAAAGTAGTAATTGTAACAGGTGGTGTAGGTGGTATTGGTAAAGCTACATGTGAAGCATTTATAAATAGTAAAGCAACTGTTTTATGCGTTGATAATCATAAAGAGAGAATTGAAAAATTTAAATCTTCTTACACATCATCAAACTTATTTTTTTTTGATTTAGATATTACTAAAGAAAAAAACGTCACTGAATTTTATCAAAATGTGAAATCAAAGTTTAATGGTGTTGATCATCTTATTAATAATGCTGGAGTGGCAACACTCAATTTATGTAAAGATTTAAGTGTTGAAGAATGGGATTTAGTAATGAGTGTAAATTTAAGAGGTATGTTTTTAATGACAAAACATGCAATACCTCTATTTAATGACAATGCTAGTATTCTTAATATTTCATCTCAAGCTGCAAGAAGAGCTCAACGATTTACAGCTCATTACAATGCATCTAAAATGGGTGTAATTGGTTTTACAAGAGCAGTAGCACTTGAGCTAGCACCCAAAGTAAGAGTTAATGCTATAAGTCCTGGAACAATTGGTACTGAAATAATTGATAATGAAATAAATTGGAGAATAAGTCGCGGATATGAGAAGACCAGAGAAGAAGTAGAATATGATTGGCTTCATAGGATTCCTATGGGTAGATACCAAATGCCTGAAGATATAGCTAAGGCAATTGTTGGATTTTGCTCCGATACATTTAGTGAGACAACAGGTGAAACATTAAATGTAAGTGGCGGTGCTGTAATGGAGTAAAAACATTTAAAAAATAACATTTATTTTTAATAAAAAATAACATTTTTTTTCAAAAAAAGTTGTTGAAAATAATTTTGTAAGATGTTTTAGTTTTAAAAAATTAAGGAGGAATTATGAAATTTAAGTATATAGCTATTGCTTTTGCACTACTATTTGGAAGTGCTGGAGCAAATGCAGTTTCAATTCCAGTTATTGTTAAAGATAGTACATCTCCATTTTGGCAAATTGTTTTAGATGGTGGTTGTACGGCTGGTGTTGAACTAGGAATCGATGTTCCACTTCTTGGTCCTACTTCTGAAGCAGACATTGCAGGCCAAATTAACGTTTTAGAAGATGCAGTTGCTGCAGGTTCTGATGCTGTTGTTATTGCAGCTACTTCTTTTGAAGGTTTAGGTGCTCCAATTGATGAAGCAGCTAAATCAGTTCCAGTTGTTGTTATTGACTCAATTGCTGATTCAAAAAATCACTCTTCTTTTATGACAACTAATAACGTTGAAGGTGGAAGAATGGGTTGCCAACATCTTGTAGATCTTATTGAAGAAAAGCATGGTGCACCAGAAGGTGAAGTCGCTATCGTAAACTACGGTGCGGGACCAAGCTCATTAAGAGACAGAATACAAGGTTGTAATGAAGTTTTCGACAGTTACCCAGGTATTAAACTTGTAGCAACAAAAGTTGGAGATTTTACTACAACTAGACAGTTAAATGATACACTTGATTTAATTACTACTTTTCCAAATTTAAGAGGAATTTTTGATGACGCTCTATTTGGTGGATTAGGAACTGGTCAAGCATTGCAAGAAACTGGTAAAGCTGGTGAAATACTTGCTGTTACTTTTGATAGTAGTGATGAATTAATCAACTACATCAACGATGGTACTCTACAAGGTCTTATCATTCAAGATCCTTGGGGTATGGGTAATATGGGTGTTAAAGCTGCATACGATGCTGCAATTAATGGAAAAGCGTTAGCGCCTTTCGTTGATACTGGAGCTACATTAGTTACAAAAGCTAATATAAATGATCCAGCAGTTGATGCAAAATTAAATCCATCTTTGGATTGTAAGCCATAATCAATTTAATTATCTAACCCCTCTTTTTGAGGGGTTAGTCTAAACAAACAATAAAGCTATGAATTTACAAGAATTATTAGGCGGCAGAAAAAACAAACTCGCAGATCCTAGAGTAGCAAGAATAAGAATGTATTTAAATAATCTTGCAGTATTTTTTATAGTAGCAATGATTTGGTTATCATTAACCATCGCTACTGACACTTTTGGTACTGTAAACAATATTACAAACGTATTAAGACAGTCTTCTCTTTGGTCCATAATTGCAATTGGTCAAACCGTAGTATTAATTACGGCAGGAATTGATCTGTCTATTGGATCAGTTGTAGGGTTAACAAGTTGTATTGTTGCCTTAATGTTAAACAAAGGATATCCAATTTCAGTTTCGGTTATCTTTACTATGTTATGCGGTCTTGGTGTGGGAGCTATCCATGCTTTAGGAATTACAAAAGGAAGATTACCTCCGTTCATAATGACACTTGCTGGTTTAACAGGATGGTTTGGAGTAGCGTTATTAATAACTGGTGCAATGCCGATAGGTAACCTGCCAGCTGATTTTAAAGAATTTTCTAGAGGTGATTTTATTGGTATTCCTAATCTGTTTTGGTGTGTTATAGGAATTATGGTTCCAACATATATTATTTTAAATCATACCCCTCTTGGTAATCATCTTTACGCTATAGGAAGTAATATGCCAGGTTCGGAATTGAATGCTGTCCCAGTAACGAGAACAATATTCTTTGCATACATGTTTTCTGGTTTTTGTGCATCAGTTGTTGGTATTCTTGTAGCTGCTAGATTAAGTTTAGGTATTGCTTCAAATGGTTTTACTTGGGAATTAAAAGCTGTTGCATCATCAGTTATTGGAGGCACTAGTCTCTTTGGAGCTGTAGGTGGAGTATTCGGCCCTGTTCTTGGAGCAACGCTTTTATCTACAATCAATAATGGAGCAAATTTACTTAAATTCGATCCGTATTGGCAAAGAATTATAACTGGTCTTCTAATTGTAGTTGTTGTCTTCTTTGATCAGCTCAAAAACAAAGGAAATAAATAATGTCAGAGATATTGCATGTAAATGATATTTATAAAAACTTTGGTGCTGTTCAGGCATTAAGTGGATTTAGTATGTCTGTAAATGAAGGAGAAATAGTTGGTTTAATGGGTGATAATGGTGCTGGAAAATCTACTATATTAAAAATTTTAGCAGGAAATTATTTAGCATCATCAGGTACTGTAAATTTTATGGGAAAAGATGTAGTTTTTAATTCTCCTAACGATGCAAGAAAGCAAGGAGTAGAAGTTGTATATCAAGATCTTGCTTTATGTAATCACTTAACGGCTTCAAAAAATATTTATCTCAGTAGAGAAAAAAAGAAGTTTTTCTTTTTAATGGATCATAAACATATGAACGACACATCTCAGGGAATACTAGATCAGTTAAACTCCTCTGCAAGACCCAATGATGTTGTTTCAGGTATGTCTGGTGGTCAAAGACAAGCCGTTGCTATTGCGAGAACAAGATTATCAATGCCTAAGATAGTTTTAATGGATGAACCAACAGCTGCTGTTAGTGTTGCACAGGTTCCTGTAATATTAGAATATATAAAAAACTTACAGAAACAGAATATTGCTGTTTTATTAATAAGTCATAGACTACCAGATGTAATGAAAGTTTGTGATAGAATTGTTGTAATGAGACTTGGTGAAAAAGTTTGTGATAAATCAAAAGACTTGTGTACTCCTGAGGAAATTACAGGACTCATAACTGGTGCTATTAAAAGTGCCTGATTTATTTTTGACTAAATAGATGGAAAAAGAAATAACTCTTCCTCGCTTAGGTGAGACAATGGAAAAAGGTAATATCTCCAAGTGGCTAATAAAAGAAGATGAAACATTTGAAAGAGGGCAAACAATTGCGGAAATTGAAAGTGATAAAACTATAGTTGAATTACCTGCTTTAGAGGCTGGAAAACTTACCAAAATTCTAGTGAATGAGGGTGAAGAAATAGAAGTAGGTGGGGTAATTGCTACTTTTGAAACTTTATAAAATTACTTACTTCTTTTATGTTAGGTGGATCACAACCTTCCCTAGAACAATTTTTTGATGCTACAACGCTTGCGAATTCAATGCAATTAACCCAGTTCTCTTTTTTTAGTTTGTCCATAGAATTTAAATCAAGTTTTTTAAATTTTTCTAAATAAAAAATTACTCCTGCAATAAAACTATCACCTGCTCCAACTGTATCTTTTGTATAGACTTTTTTTGCTTTGATCTTAATGTAATATTTCTTTGTAAATAATATTGCTCCTTTATCTCCTAAAGTTAGAATAAACAAAGTTATGTTGTATTTTTTAATCCAACTTGAAATTTGATTTTTGTAAGATTTCTTAGTTATATATCTATAATCTTCATCAGACATTTTAATTATATCTCCATAAAATAAAAAATCTTTAAAGCGTTTTAAATACCATTTTTTATTTTCAATTACTCCTGCCCTAATATTAGGATCTATAGATATTACTGATTTAGTATTTTTTTTTAAATACTTAATTAATTTCAGTAATGTATTTGCAGATGGTTTCAATGCCAATGAGATTGAAGAAAAATGAGATAACTTAATTTTATTTTGAATAGAATTACTTAAATTAAAACTTTTCATATTTTTAAAAGCTGTATCTTTGCTATAAAATATAAATTCAGGTTTTTTTTTATTACTTACAAATGCAATAGTAGTTTGATCATTTGTTCTTTGAGATAAATTAACATTTACATTATTTTTTTTTAGATGATCTACTATCATTTTTCCAAAAAAATCATTGGAAATCCTCGAGAAAAAATGGACATTTGAATTCAATCTTCCCAAGGCTAGTGCTGTATTTAAAGTTGAGCCACCTACAAAAGTTTTAAAAATATTTTTACTATTTTTATAGGCAATACTATCAATTAAATTTTCACCGGCTACAAAAATCATGTTTTAATTATACCAAATAAATAATATATACATATATCATTTAATATGAACTCAAAATCTAATACTAATTTACAAGATCTTTATACCACAATGAAAAGAATTAGAGTTTTTGAAGAAAGAGTAGCTGAATTATTTGTAAGAGGCGAGACAGCTGGATCAATGTTACACCTTTCGATTGGAGAAGAACTTGGACCAGCTTGTGTAACAAAAGCAATGATAGATGGTGATACATTTACAACACATCACAGAGGTCACGGTATTTTTTTAGCTAGGGGTGGGGATCCAGATAAAATGATGGCTGAAATTGCAGGAAAAAAAGATGGTTATTGCAAAGGCAAGGGCGGCTCAATGCACATCGCAGATATGAGTTTAGGACATTTAGGAGCAAACGCTATAGTTGGGGGTGGCATTCCTACAGTTGTAGGAGCTGCTTTGAGTTATAAATATTTAAACAAAAAAAATGTATCAATTGCTTTCTTTGGTGATGGAGCAATGCAACAGGGAATACTTTATGAAAGTATGAACATGGCTGCTCTATGGAAATTACCTGTTGTATTTTGTTGTATCAATAACCAATACGGAATGGGTACTAAAATTGATGATGCAGTTGCTGTAAAAGATTTTTCATTAAGAGCAAAATCTTTTGGACTTGAATGTTTACATGTTAATCATCTAGATGCCGAAAAAGCCTATACGGATATAAAAGAAATAGTGGATAACACTAGAAATAATAAACCATCATTTATTGAAGTAGAATGCTATCGTTTTTATGGACATGCAAGAAAAGATAAAAGTCCATACCGTAATGAAGATGAAGAAATTGAAAATCGTAAACTTGATCCAATTGCTTTTGCAAAAGAAAATATTCTAACACAAAATATATTAAACGAAGAAGAAATTAAAAGCATTGATATGACTGTTGATAAAGAGATGGATGTTTCTATGAATTATGCGATTAATTCTCCACTTAACGTAGAATCAGAAATATTTACAGATGTGTATGATAAAAGTTATACAATTGAAAGCGTTGATTCTAGAATTAATAATATTTTAAAAAATAAATGAAAATACCTGAGCAAGATTTTTTTGAAAAGATAACTTTTAGAGATGCACTTCGTCTTGCAATGTATGATGAAATGAAGGATGATAAAAATGTTATTATTTTAGGGGAAGATGTCGCTAAATACGGTGGCGCATATGGAGCTACAAAAAACTTACTTGAGCAATTTGGTAGTGACAGAGTTATCGATACTCCAATTTCTGAGCCTACTATAGTTGGTACTGCAATTGGAGCAGCTATGACGGGTCTAAAACCTATTGCTGAGTTAATGTATGTTGATTTTTTTGGCATGTCTATGGATCAAATTGGCAATCAGTCAGCAAAAATAAGATATATGTTTGGAGGTCAAATTTCTGTTCCCATGGTTATTAGAACACAAGGTGGAACAGGACGTTCGGGTGGGGCACAACATTCTCAAAGTTTAGAATCTTGGATAATGTATATACCAGGATTATATTTAGTAATGCCGTCAAACCCAAATGATGCGTATCACCTTTTAAGAGACTCATTACAAACCAATACTCCAACTGTTTTTATTGAACACAAACTCTTATACAATTTTGAAGGCCCTTTAGATAAAAAAAATAAAGTACAATTTGGAAAAGCAAATATATTAAATGAAGGCAATTCCATCTCAATAATAGCTTATTCAAGAATGACAAACTTTGCAGTAGAAGCTGCGAAAAAATTAAAAGAAGAAAATATTTCAGCAGAAATTATTGATCTTCGCACTCTGAATCCCTTAGATAAAAATACAATTATTAACTCAGTAAAAAAAACTAGACATGCACTTGTATTAAGTGAAGGGCACTACACCACTGGAGTTGCTAGTGAAATAACCAGTATAATATTTGAAAACTGTTTTAAAGTTTTAAAAAAACCGGTTATAAGATATACAGCTGAAGATACTCCTGTGCCTGTAGCACCAAATTTAGAAAAAAATTATGTACCTACAGTAGATAGAATTGTTGATTATGCAAAAAAAATCATAACCTAAAGTCTCATGAAATTTGATATTACGATTTGTGGGCACACATATTTTGATATTATTTATTTATTAAAAAGTTTTCCTAGAGAAAGAGATGATATCAGAAATCCTGTTGTAAAAAAACAATTTGGAGGTATTTTTAATACTATTAGAGGTTTAAGAAAAATAAATAAAAAAATAAAAATAGATGTTTTTACAATTTTAGGTAAAGATCACGTTGGTAATGACGCTGTCAAAGAATTAAAAAAGCTAAAAATTAATACAAATAAAATTATCAGAGATAAAGAAACTAACGATGATATTATAATTGTTAATCAAAAGAATAATTCCAAAACAGTATTTCCAAGAACATTTCATAAAAAACCAAAAAAATTACCTCATTTACACGATACTAAATGGATCCACTTTATGTATATAGATAATAAGGAGTTCTTAGACATTTACGCAAATATTATTTTAAATAAAAAAAATAATCAGATTTTTTCTGCCGATATTTCTAATAAGACTTTTAAAAATACCAATGTAAAAAAATATTTACCTTTTTTTGACTTTTTAATTTTTTCTACAAAAGAATTAAATTCGATATTAGAAGGAAGTAATTACAAAAACTTTACCCCAATAGTATTAAAAAAACTTCAAAATCTAAATAAGACTGTACCACACATTATTGTTCATAGTAAGAATAAGTCAATTTATTTAAATGATAAAAAAATAATAGAATTTAAATATAGTAACAAAATATATGAAAAACTTAATATTCTTGGTGCAGGTGATAATTTTGCATCATGTATTTTAAATGACGCAATAACAGCAGGCACTATTACTAAATTATCTTTAAAAAAAGCACATTATTTTGCTACTTCATATTGTTTAGAAAATAAAAATATTTAAAATAATTATATGAATAAACTATCCATTGCTGTGATTGGTGCAGGGAGAATAGGAAGTTTCCATGCAAATAACTTAAGTTTACATCCGAAAGTAAATGTTAAATCTATTTATGATACCAACTATCAATTAGCCAAAAAACTCTCATATAAATTAAACGCTAATGCTGTCGATGATGATAAAAAAATTTTTAAAGATAATGAAATTAAAGCTGTATTTATATGTAGTGATACTGCATCACATGTTAAGTATTTAGAATTATCACATAAATTTAACAAACATGCATATTGTGAAAAACCAATTCATTTAGATATTAATATAGTGAATAGATGCTTAACAAAAATAAAAAATCACAAAAATAGAATACAGTTAGGTTTTCATAGGCGATACGATATTTCTCATCAAAAAATTAAAAATTTATTAAAAAAAAGAAAGTATGGGAAAATTGAACAAATAGTGATGTTTGATAGAGATCCATCACCACCGCCAATAAATTATCTAAAAGTATCTGGAGGTATTTTTAAAGACATGTCAATACATAGTATTGACGTACTTCGATGGTTTTTAGAAGAAGAAATTACAGAAGTGTTTGCACTAGGTAATGTATTAGTTGATAAAAAAATTAAAGGTGTTCCTGATTTTGATACAATGTCAGCTATACTAAAATCAAAATCTGGAGTTATCTGTCAAATAATAAACTCAAGAAGACACACTCCAGGTTTCGACCAACGTATTGAAGTATTTTGTGAAAAAGGTAATATAAAATTAGACAATAAGCATGAGACAGCAGTCAATGTTATGACAGCGGAAGGTATAAATAAAGATAAATTTTCATACCATTTTATGGAGCGATACAAAGATGCTTATTTTGCTGCAACTGAGAGTTTTATAAATTGTATTGTTAAAAAATCTATACCAATGCCAACATTAATTGATGGAAGGAATTCATTAATAGTTGCAGAAGCATTAACTAAATCAGCTAAATTAGGAAAAAAAATAATGGTAAAATATTAATGGTCAAAATTGCCAATGCACCATGTTCTTGGGGGGTTGATTATGCTGATGATCCTAATAATCCGAATTGGAAAGATGTATTTAAAGAAATTTCTAATGCAGGCTATAAGTATTGTGAAATTGGCCCATATGGATATTTACCAAAAGAATATAAGCAAACGTCTGATTATTTAAATGAACAAAATTTAAAGGTAATTGGCGGGTTTATTTTCGATCATTTAAATCAATCTAAACAACATGACCGTATAAAAACAAAAGTAATTTCAACTTGCGATCTTTTAAATAAACTTAATGCAAAAGTATTTGTAATAATTGATCATATTTCTGAGGAACGCATGAAAACTTCTGGAAATAGACAAATATCTAAACCTCTGCATTCTGAAGAATATAAATTAATGGTAAACTTTATAAGAGATATTTGTAATATAGTAAAAGAGCAATTTAATTTAACTCCTGTACTTCACCCTCATGCAGGTACTTATATTGAGTATGAAGATGAAATTGATAATTTATTTAACGAAGTAAATAATAGTTATTTATCTTTATGTCTAGATACAGCACATTTAACATATAGCGGTATTGATCCTTACGCAGCAATACTTAAATATGGATCACTAGTAAAACATATGCATTTTAAAGACATAAAACAAGAAGTATTAGATACTGTTTATAAAGATAAATTGGATTTTGATACAGCGGTTTCAAAAGGCGTCTTTACCCCATTGGGAACAGGTATGGTCGATTTTAAAAAAGTTTATAAAAACTTAAATAAAATTCATTATGAAGGTTACGCAACGATTGAGCAAGATTTAGATCCTACTTTAGATATCAATGCTATAGATTATGCAAAGAAAAGTTTGCAATATCTTAATCAATTATAAATAATTTATCTGTATTCTAATTCTTTAGCTAAGTTAGTGTAATCTTTTTCCATTTGTTTTAAAACTGATTTAGCTTTTCCTCCATCAGTTAAGTACTCCTTAATTGCACCTCCAACACTCTCCGTTAACAGGCTAACATATGGACTTATTGGATAATTTGGGACACCATTATCAATATTTGACTTTAATCCTGCAGACTTAGAATCTGTAAATCCATCTTTGATCCATAATTCAAGATTAGAATTTGCTAGTTGATCATCAAAACTATATTTCATTGCATTCATAGCTGCTACTGCTTCAGATTCAACAACATATCTAGCTACCGTGAAACCTTTAAACCAAATAGTAGATGCTGGATAATTACTTCCTTCTAAACTTAATGCGCCATGGATAGAAGTGCTATCACTTTCTAAGCCAGCATATTGAGAAGCCCAAAATAAACCAAAGGCAGCATTACCATCTTTCCAGTTTTGTTCGAGCGCTTGTGTATCAGCAACAAAGTGCTCAGGATTTGAATACTCAGCAATTGCCTTCATCGTTTCCAATGCCTTAATACCAATTTTATTTCTTATAGCTATTTTTGGACTTTCAGAATCTTTAAATAATTCTCCACCTAAGCTTAAATAAATATTTACAAACATTATTGCTAAATCTCTATTATTATTAAACATTCCTGAGACTGGGAATTCGAAACCTGATGATTTTAGTTGTTCTAATATACCGAGCAAATCTTCATAGGTAGTTGGAATTGTAAGATTATTACTTTTAATAATTTCATCATTTGCATAAAGTTGTTTTGTATTCTGTGAATACGCAACTGCAATAGTGTTTCTTCCACCAAGTTTAAGCATTTGATCTGCAGGAAATTCAATATTATTTGATTGCAGATAATAATCTAAAGGGGCAGCTAATCCTTCATATTGGAGTATACCTATAGTATCATTTTCAGCGATGTATGCAGTATACCTAGCAGGAGCTAATTTCATTTTATTTACAAAATCAAAATATTCTATTGTTTCTTGTTGGGTTAAATCTACAATTATGTCATCCAATGCACAATCTGATGACTTATCTAATATATTTTTTTCAAATGTACCTGTTCTAGCAAAAAGACGAACTGCTCCATCTTTCTTTCTTTCTAAATCCGCAATTTGAGTTAAGTCACAATTTGCAAAACTTATTTTTGAAGTTAACAAAAGTGAGAAAACGATTAAAAAATAAATAGTTTTTTTCATAGACCCCTCCAATAAGAAATATACATATCATAAGTAAATTTAAAAAACATTGATTTCTTTTGATTTTTTTTGTTTTATGAATATTATTTAAATATGAAGGTTTTTAATACTGAAACTATAAATTATAATGATTTTAAACATGAGATAACTCAAGGTTCTGGAGTTATTGTTATTAAAGATGTTTATTCTAAAGAACAAATCTCCTCAGCAAGAGAAGTAATTAATAATTTTGCAGAAAATCAAGAAACCAAAGAAACACATTTTAATGCCGAGGCTGAAGCATCCGGTAAAATTCATTTGCAGCAGAGAGTTTGGAATTTATTTGGTAAAGATAAAATTTTCAGTGAATTAATTACTCATGATTTAATTTTTGAATTAATGTCAAAATTACTAGGTACAAAATTTATTACCGGTTCTTATTGTGCAAGTAGGCTTTTGCCAGGGGCTCCTGGTCAAGAATTACACATAGATTATCCATACTGGGATTTTTATGAAGATGAAACCTTTCCAGACGGCCTCAATGGCTCATTTCTTCAAAATTGCCAAGCCACTATACCTTTAGACGTATGTTCAAATAAATCAGGAGCAACAGCTTTTATACCTGGTTCACAAAAAAAACTAAAGTACCCAAATAAGAATGATGATTTTAGTAAAATGGAACAAATGATTGCTAATCCTGGAGATTTAGTATTTTTTAATGGCAATTGTTGGCATGGTGCAATGCCGAATAATTCCGATCACCAAAGAGCAGTTCTATTAATTGAATTTTTACCAAAGTACATAAAACCTGTAGAAGATTTAGTCTCATATCTAGATCACAACTTTAAAGAAAATTGTTCTGATAGAGTCAAACAACTTCTTGGATTTAATTATCCCTATCCTAAAATTATGGATACAAGTAAATCAAAAAATGAAATCGGTATTGGTTACAAAGCAAAATAGATAAATTTAATCTAGTATATTAATAATTTCTTCTTTAGTTCGAAAACCTTGTTCAACAAAATTATTAATTATTAAAAGAGGTGTGCCAGTTCCACCTATTCTTCGAGCAACATAATAAGAAACTTCTATTTTCTCCTCAATATCTAGACTTACAATGTCTTTTTCAAACTTTTCTTGATTTATATTTATCGACGATAAAATATTATTTAATTTATTTTCATTTAAATTTCCTTTAACATTCATTAATTTGTCATGTAATAAAATTGCTTCATCTGTGTTTTGCTCAGCAACTGAGAGTAGTATTTTTGAATATAGTCTTGAACTATCACTTAAAATTGGAAATTGAAAAAAATAAATAACTAAATCCAATTCTGTATTGTTAGCTAAATCTATAATTTCTTTATGAATTGCCTTGCAGTAACCACAGTTATAATCAACAAATTCAATAATTATATTTTTAGCATTGGGGTTTCCTATTCTGACATTATTTAAAGAAGGCATAATTTCTAATATTTTATGCGCAAATACTTTGTCTGATTTGTCAAATAGTGGCTTAAAATTTATTTCAGCTGAGTTTCCAATATTAGATACTCCAAATAAAATAAAATAAAAAAACAATATATAAATTCGTTTCATTAATTTTTTCTTTAATCTTTTCATAATTAATTTACAATAAATATTATGATGAATGTAGGTGTAATTGGTTGTGGCAATATTGCAGAAACTTATTTTCGTGCCCAAGATTATTTTAATAATATTAATTTTATTGCATGTTCTGATATAAATCTTGAAGCTGCAAAAAAAGCATCAATTGAACATAATGTCGAGGCTTTAATTATTGATGAAATGCTCAACAGTAAAAATATTGATTTAATATTAAACTTAACAATTCCACAAGCACACTATGAGGTTTCGAAAAAGTGTCTTTTATCAGGAAAAAATGTTTATTCCGAAAAACCTATGAGCGTAAAATTTGATCAAGCAAAAGAACTCGTAAACTTGGCAAAAGAAAAAAATCTATATATTGGAAATGCACCAGACACTTTTTTAGGTGGGGGAGGTCAGTTATCAAGAGAAATAATAGATAAAGGTGATATTGGTAAGATTTTAACAGGCAATTTTATTTTTGCTTTTCCTGGTGTTCAAGAATTTCATCCAAGCCCTGAGTCTTGGTATCAAGAAGGTGGTGGACCGGTTATTGATATGGGTCCTTATTTTTTCACAACATTAGTAAATCTATTAGGACCTGCTAAAAACATTAGAGGTAGAGGAGTTAAGTTTAGTGATAAGCGTGAATACAAAGCTGGGCCTAATAAAGGAAAATTTTTTGATGTAGAGATACCTACTTCTTATATGTTTAATTTAGAATTTGTGAATGAAACAATAATACAAGGATTTATTTCATTTGACGTTCAAAATCATGGAAGAAACCACATGGAGTTATATGGAACTCACGGATCAATTATCGTTCCAGATCCAAATATGTTTGGAGGACCTGTCTCAGTATCAAAAGAATTAGGATCAGTTTGGGTAAAACATAGTGTTGAAGAGAAACCATTAGGAAAAACTAATATTGAAAATCATAGTGGCAGAATCAATGAAGCTTCAAAGCAATCTAATTATAGAGGAATTGGATTATCTGAAATGATACACTCAATAGAAACCAACAAAAAACATAGGTGTAGTGGTGAATTAGCACTCCATGTTTTAGACATAATAGAATGTGCGATGATTTCTTCAATTTATAAAGTAGAAGTAGATTTAAGAACAACTTGTCAAAAACCAGAACCCTTTAGTGACACAGAAATAATAAAACTACTTAAAAAATAAATACATTATTATAAATTTTTAATTTTTTAGTATTATTTTATTTACAAAGATAAATATTTCTTCTAACTTTTTATTAATAATCTTTAGAGGTTTTATAATGAAGTATTTACATACAATGGTTAGAATTAAAAATATTGAAGAATCATTAAATTTTTATTGTACCCTTTTGGGGTTAAAAGAGGTTAGAAGACGAGAGAGTGAAAAAGGAAGATACACATTAGTTTTTTTAGCTGCAGAAAATAGTTCTGAAAAATCTGGGTTATTAGAACTAACTTATAATTGGGACCCTGAAAAATATACTGGAGGAAGAAACTTTGGACATCTAGCTTACACAGTTGAAAATATATATGACACATGTAAAAAATTAATGGAAAATGATGTTATAATCAATAGACCTCCTCGAGATGGTCACATGGCATTTGTAAAATCTCCTGATGGTATTTCAATAGAATTACTGCAAGAGGGCGATCCATTAGAAATTGTTGAACCTTGGAAATCTATGGAAAATAGTGGATCTTGGTAAGGCAGGCTATTTAATTGTTTAGTATTAATTTATAATAAAATTTTAAGCTAATATATAATAAATAATATGAAAAATGAGCATAAAAATATTTTAATAATTGGTGGAGGACAAGCCTCAGCTTATGCGTCACAAGAAATTAGAAAACACGACTCTAAATCAACAGTGACAATAGTTACAGAAGAGAAATTTCTACCCTATGAAAGACCACCTTTATCGAAAAACTGTTTAGTAGATAAGAGAAAATATGAAGACTGTTTGTTTTTTTCAGAAAAATTTTATGATGAAAATAATATTGAAGTTAAAAAAAATATTCATATTAATAATATTGATTTCAATAAAAAAATTATAACAGGTAATTCAAATTGCAAACTATCTTATGATAAACTATTAATTGCTACTGGATCAAAAAATCGAGAGTTAGAATTTGAGAATAATGATTTAAAAAATGAAGAAAATATTTTGTACCTCCGAAATATTGACGATAGTAAAAAAATTAATCTTAAAATAAAAGAATGTAACAATCCAGTTATTATAGGATGTGGATTTATTGGTTTAGAAATTGCAGCTTCAATTTCTCAATTTGAAAAAAAAGTGACTTTAATTGAAAAATCTTCTCAACTAATGGGAAGAGTCATTCCTGAAGAAATTTCTAAGCTAGTTAAATTAAAACATGAGCAAGAGGGGAATATCTTTTTTCTAAATTCAAACATAAAAAAAATAGAAAAAGAAAATAAAGAATTTGTGATTACTTTAGACTTCAACAAAGAAATTAAAACTGATTTAATAATAATTGGTGTAGGATCTATCCCAAATACATCTGTATTTGAAAACTCTGAATTAATAATTGAAAATGGAATTAAGGTTAACGAATTCTGTCAATCATCGATAGAAGATGTATTTGCAGCAGGTGATGTAGCAAATTTTTATCATCCACACTATGGTAAATATATGAGACTTGAATCTTATAAACATGCTCAAAATCACGGTATTTTTGCTGCTAAAAATATTTGTGGCTTAAAAGAATCTTACGTAGATATTCCTTGGATGTGGTCTGATCAATTTGACCTAAATTTACAACTATCTGGAGTATGTGACGATTATGACGACATGGTTTCAAGAGGTAAAGATATTAGAGAGGGTATTATCTATTTTTTCCTTAAAAAAAATATAATTCATGGCGCCTGTGGACTAGCAATTGGTGGTAAAGTTGCAAAAAATATAAGGTTAGCAAGTAAATTATCTGAAAAAAAAATTAAAATATCTAAAGAAATTTTATCTGATACATCCACAAAACTTAATAAATACCTATAAATTTGCTATTTTTTGATAAAAAAATACATAAAAACGTTTTAATTAAAATAATTTTAACTATTTATTACATATATGTCTGATGATTGGAAGTTAGTTTGCAAGGTAGAAGATATTGAAATGGAAGATCTTATTAGATTCGACCATGATGATAAAACCTTTTGTGTATATAGATTAGAAGATGGATTTTATGCAACAGATGGTATTTGTACTCACGAAGCTGTTCATCTTGAAGAAGGATTAGTCATGGACAGTGAAATAGAATGTCCAATGCATCAGGGTATTTTCGATATTAAATCAGGCAAAGCTGTAAGTCCACCCGCTTGTGATGATTTGAAGACTTATCCTGTTAAAGTCGAAAATGAAGAAGTTTATATAAACATTAATTAATTTTTTCAGCTAACTCTAAAAACTTATCATATTCTTCGTCGTCAATTCCAACAGTTATCTTTGGATCGTTAAAATTTTTATTTATAGTATCTTCATGAAACTCTTTAAATGCCGCTACTCTTTCACGTTGTAGTTTTTCATATTCGGCTTTAAAATCTCTATACACTCTTGCATGACGAGGAATATGACCTTCTGTCCATCCTAAAACGTCATTAGAAAAAAGAAATTGCGCGTCACAATCTGAACCACTACCCATGGACATTATTATAATTTCAGTTTTTTTTGTGACTACTGCGGCTACTTTAGGAGGTACAACTTCGAATTCAACACCTACAACACCTGCCTCTTGAAGTGCTAAAGTCCATTTTAGTACATCAACTGCTTCTTCTGCGGTCTTACCAATAGCTCTATAACCACCTATCCAAGTTGCTTTTCCTGGAATTAACCCACAATGACCTATTGTTGGTATATTTTCACGGCGCATAGCTTTTATAAACTGTAAGCTATGATTACCAACATAAACACAATCAACACCATAAGACATATATTCAAGACCTTCTTTGATTGCCTCATATTCGGACGCTGGTCTCGATGATCCACCAGATTGCATATAGCAACTAGGCGCTGCTTCTCTTATTCTTTTCACTTCATCTAATGTTGCGTTTATACCAAAGCTTGGAACATCATGAGCTGCAACAATAAAGTCTATTCCTGCTTCTTCTGCTGCTGCGGCTTCTTCTTTATTATGTACGAACAGATTACTTAATTGTCTTTTACCTTTACAAGCTAAATAATCATAGGTAGTTAATTTTTTTCTCTTCATTTAGCCTCCTCCATTGAATGTATTTATAAATTATATTTTCATTATTTTGGTAAATTAGACAAGATAAAATCGAATGTTTTTTGAGTTAAATTGAACTTATCCACGTTATTTATAAATTTCTCAGAAAATGGCTCAAAGGAAAAAAACTCATTGTATCCATTAGTAAGAAATTTCTCTATTTGATTGATATTTTCAATTAAATCATTTTTTTCTATCATCGTTCTATAATCATCAGTGAGTTCACTTTTTCTATAATAATCAGAAACCCCAGAAATGTGAACTAGTCCGGTTTTATCAAAGTAAAAATTGTTTTCACCTGCTAGTTTATGATGAAAAGTATCATGTAACAATTTAATGTTTGTTGATTTAATTTCTTCTATTACTTTAATTGCAATAGATTTTTTTCTTAAAGTTGATTGAGTAAAGCCTAAGGGTTCTACAAGACCCATTATATTAAAATCATTAAGTATTACCGAAATATTTTTTAAGGATGACCTTAACAAGTTGATTTGATCTTCTTCTTTTGGAAAAGATCCATCGTTTAATGGAACTAAAACAACTGCCCAAATACTAGCTTTATTTGCAAAAGAACATAATTCAATTAGTTCATTTTTCCTTTGCTCATTCCATATGTTAAATTTTTGCAGAGCATTTATAGTTAATATTTTGATTGAATGATTATCACAAATATCTTTTATTTTTTGCGGCTCATTCTCTTTTACTAAATTTGTTTTTATATCATTACGTATTTCAATATTCTGGATATTTAATTTTTTTGTAAATGTAATAAATTCATCAAATGATGAATTTTTCATTACAATTTGATTTATTGATAGATTTCCTAAATTCATAAGTAGTTAATAATATCATTTTTTTATTAATGACTAGCTTATATTTGATTATTTGGAGTTTTTTATTTGATAATTAATTAAGTTGTAGATCTCATTTTTTTTGACCTAAGCTTATATCTTGCCATCATTTTTTCTTGTGCCTCTTCTGAACCATTATGAAATGTACCAAATAATTTATCTAATGGAATAGCACCATCTGCATAATTACATTCAAAATATTTATGGTGCAAATAATGAGCATGACTATGTGTATCTATTTTGGTCTTACCAATTACAATTGAATCAAAACCAATATGACCATGGAACAAAGGCCCTATCGCTGCATGAAGAAGTTGAAATACTGCATGCACTGGATGTGCTGGAATTATAAAATGAATTAATGTTCCAGTAAAATATAGTACATGTTCAAACCAATGCATTGATAATCCAGACCATGGTCCAGGATTTACATTCTTATGATGAACATGGTGACAAAAATTGTATAATAGTGGAGTGTGAAGAAGTCTGTGAACAAAGTAAAAGTGGACTTCCCTAAAAAGTGGAATTATTAGAAAAGTCAAACCAAGGTAGATTGGATGATCAATCCATTCTAGGCCAATAAAGTAACCATTAGCAAAGGCCCACAAAGAAAATACTTCGAATGCTGTCCATATTGGAACTCCGCTGCACAAGGTCCAAAAAATATTATCTTTAGTTTGATCTCTAAAAAAGAAATTTTTATTATTTTTAGACATCGGGCTTGGATTAAATTTAAACGCATCACCCTGAGTTTTTTTTATATATAACAAGAAATGTAGCGCTGTCCCACAAATAAGCATAATAATTAAATTTCTAATTAATAGATAAGAGATCCAGCCAAGCTGAAAAGTTTTCATCGTCTCTAGTGATGGAGTAAAATACACCCAAAGAAGAACAGCTATTGATCCATAGAAAAATGTCCATGGGAAGATATAGCCAGGTATTCCTAACAACCATTTTAAGTTTTTGGTTATGCTAAATGGCCAGTCAAAAAAGGGAATATTTGATGATAATTTAAATGGTTTCCAGTGTCCACGTTTGTCTCTACTTCCGTATTGACTATCGTCGATCATTTTTTATGCCGGTAGTTCTCTTGGTAAATGATATGCTGGATCTTTTGCTTGTTTAAGAATTGCTGGAATCATAACCTTCATACCATCATAGAAGCTTGTATTAGGTTGAGGACACTGATCCTTAATATGTTCATGTAGTTTTGGCAGGTTATAAAATGGAACTTGAGGAAAAATATGATGTTCAATATGATAGTTCATGTTTGCATATAAACACCAGCCAAGAAAACCATTTAGATAAACAGTTCTAGTACTTTCTCTGTGATCCCATGTATCAGCTTTAAGCCCACCATGTTGAAGCATTGCTACAAATTGAAATAAAGTTCCACCATATATTAGTGGCGTAATGAAAATCATTAGAGGTAGGAAGCTTTGTATTGAAATTGCCCATGCTATAATTGCTATTTTGAGAGCCATATATAATCGCGAATTCCATATGACTTTCCATCTTTCGTTTTCTGGAACACAATCTTTCATGAGTGGAGTTTCAATACCAAGTGAATGTTGAAATACTTTTTTAAATTCTGCCCATACTCTATCAACAGCAAATGCATCTCTGAAAAATAAATTCCATAAGTTAGCAGGTCTTGAAACTTGAATTTCATAGTCAACATCTACATGAATTGTTCTACTGTGATGGTGCGTATGACTCCATCTCCAAGAGTGTGATTCAAAGTAATCTAAGAAACTACAAATTTCATAGAATAAATCGTTTAACCATCTAGTTTTAAAAGCAGATCTATGACCAAACTCGTGCCATCTGGCATTTAAAAATGAATATATATTGCCGTATACAAGAAAGGCAGGAATTGCCCACCATGTGCCCCAAGAATACCAGGCTACGATACCACTCAATATTAGGACTCCAAAAAAACAAATAGTATTAATCCATGCTGGAAGATCTCTTCGTTGCATTAATTCTTTTAAAATTTTTTTATCTATATTCGGCCTATACCAATTGGGCATTTGATCTTGTTGATTTTCAATAGATTTATAAGCAAATTTAACCATACATAATTATATACTTAAAAAAACTTAAATTTCAATCCATTATGTTGCGGTGAAATAACGCTTTTTTTATTAATTATTAACAGTAAATTTTGTCATATAAAAAATATCGAAGTAATTGATTTGTCTGACAATAAGCCATTTTTTTTTAATTTTTAGTTGTATTTATATCAATTATAATGAATATTATTTCATAATTTTCATAGGGAGGAATTATGAAAAAAATTCTAACTATTATTGCGACTTTCGCAACCCTATCACTTGGTAGCGTTCACGCAATAGATAAAGACTCTGATAATGATTGGTCAGATATTAATATTTTATTTTTAATTTGGACTGCAGAGGATGTTGAATTCTTTGTTCCATCAATCAATGGTGCTCATGATGCAGCTGAAGACCATGGCATAAGTATGTATATGGAATTTGGTGACTCAGACACTGCAAAAACAAATGACATTCTGGAAACTGCAATAGCAAACGAAGTTGATGGTATTGCTATGACAGTTTGGGATGACGATGCGTTTGATGAAATAGTTTGTAAAGCTATGGATGCTGGTATTCCAGTTGTTCTTCATAACATCGATGACTCACAAAGAGCTAAAGGTAACTGTCGTATGGCATATGTTGGTCAGTTCTTTATTGAAACAGGACAAACTCTTGGTGAGCGTATGATTGCTGAACACGGTTTAAAAGCTGGTGATCATGTATTCACTCCAGTTGAATTTCCTGAAGCTGTATATGCAGTACAAAGACACGAAGGTGTAAATAATGCAATTTCAGCTATGGGTGGTACAACAGAACTATTAGGAACTGGTACAGATCACTCTGAAGCATTAAACTTAATGGTTCAATACTTACTTGGTCATCCAGAAACTGATGCAGTTATTGGTTTAGGTTCAACTCCAACTTCTGTTGCTGTTAAAGCAGTTCAAGAAGCTGGAATGGATATTCCTGTTGGGGGATACGATATTACTCCTGAAATTTTAGAGAATATTCAAAATGGTACTTTAACGGCTACTGTTGACCAACAACCTTATCACCAAGGCTTTATGTCTGTTACAATGTTAGCACAATATTTAAAATATGGATTGCTACCTGCAGATATGAATACTGGTGGTTCTGGCTTAATAGATAAAAGCAATGTTGATGCAGCTATTAAGTGGGCTGGTATAACTAGATAATAATTTAATCATAAAGCGGCATTTTAAATGCTGCTTTATGTAAATTCAAAGCACTGGGGAGTTTTTATTATGTTAAAGTTCGTTGATAATATTAGAAGTAAGCCTGCAGGAGGTATTATACTCTTGTTTGTTTCAATTCAGATTGTGGCTATAATAGGGGGACTACTATACCCAGATAGTTTTAGATATCTTAATCCTGCAAATATAGCTGTTCTTCTTAAATCAATGTCTGCACTTGGTATAATGGCGATTGGAGTAGGTATTCTAATGATTACAGGTGAATTTGATTTATCTGTAGGAACTTTATACACATTCTGTGCAATAGTTACTGCAACAGTTGTCAAAGAGTACGCAATGTCACCGTATTTCGCTATGCTAGTTGGGGTATTCGTTGGTATGTTAGCTGGAGTAATGCATGCAAGTATAGTTAATAGATTTACTATACCATCGTTTATTGTGACACTAGGAGCAATGCTATTATGGAAAGGAGCAACATTACTTTATCACGGCGCTAAATCACTTCGATACAAATATGAAAGTGCTACTTATAAGACGGTTTTAACTGGTGATATTGGAGTAGTTGATGCAAGTTTCTTGTGGTTTTTAGGAGTTGGGGCAATTTTTTATTTTGTACTCCATCATCATAAAATTGGAAACCATTTTTATGCAGTTGGTGGCAACCCTGAAGCTGCAGTAGCAATAGGAATTAATCCAAAAAGAGTAAAATTAATTGCGTTTATGATAGCTGGAGGATGTGCTGCATTATCCGGAGTTGTTGCAATGAGCAGAGTAGGAAGTGTTCAACCCGGTGGTGGGCTTGGATTAGAACTTGAAGCAATCGCAGCGTGTGTCATTGGTGGATGCGCTTTGATGGGGGGTAGAGGATCGATAATAGGAATCATGTTAGGTACAGCTCTTATTTATACAATTCAGGATTTACTTTTACTTCTTCGTGCTCCAGGATTTTATTTTGATATGTTTGTTGGAGGCTTGATAGTGATAGCAGCTGTAACAAATGTTGTAATAAGAAAAAGGATATAGGTGTAGTATGGAAAATGTTAACTATTATGAATGTAAAAACGTAACAAAATCATATGGAAATCTTACTGCACTCGATGATGTGAATTTTAGTATTGGAAAAAACGAAGTTGTCGGTCTACTTGGAGACAATGGAGCAGGGAAATCTACTTTAATTAAAATGATGTCAGGTGTTGTTACACCAGATACGGGAAAAATATTTGTAGATGGTAAAGAGACAAGAATATCCACTCGTAAGGAATCAGAAGAAGTTGCTGGTATAGAAACAATATATCAAAATTCTGCATTATGTGATGACATGACAATTACAAGAAATATCTTTATGGGAAGAGAGATAACGACGAACTTAGGTTTTATGGACCATAAAAAAATGGAAGAGACTTCTGTTGATGTTCTTGAATCAGGTGTTCATATTTCAGGTATTGATAGTCCTTTAAAAGAAATTGGAGCTCTATCTGGAGGTCAAAAACAGGCTGTTGCTATTGCAAGAGCTGTGTATTTTAAAAGAAAAATACTTTTACTTGACGAGCCTACATCTGCTTTATCTGTTAGAGAAACTGAGAGAGTACTGCAGTATGTTACAGAACTTAAAAAAGAAGATGTGTCTAGCGTTATTGTTACGCATAATTTGTACCATGCTTTTCAGGTTTGTGATCGATTTGTAGTGATGAGCCATGGAAAAGTTATTTTTGAAAAAAATAAATCAGATACAAATTTAGAAGAGGTAACTGAACAAGTTATTAAAGTCTAATGTCAAAGTACAACGCTAAACAAATAGCAAATGAACTATTAAAAGGTAAGGGATACTTTGTAGTAGAAAATCTTTTTTCAAAAAAGGATGTAAAAAAAGCAAAAGACAAAATTGTTGAATTAGCAAAAGTAAGTGCACCAGATATTGCAAAAAAAGATGCCCTGTCTGTGATTTCAGCCACTAATCATGTTTGGAACTTAATTGATAAAGATGAGATTTTTAGAAAACTTGTTTCTAATGATTTAATTTTAGAAGTTTTTTCTATTATCCTTGGTAACGAATTAAAATTGGGATCTTTTGCAGCTAGAATTCAACAACCTGGAGATAAAAAACAAAAACCTCACTTAGATTATCCTTATTGGGATATGTATAACCTAAAATCTTTTCCAAATAATATAAACAGTACTTTTGCTATGAACTGTCAGTCAACAATTATGATTGATGATTTTACTTTAGATAATGGAGCAACAATGGTGGCACCAGGAACTCAACTTAGAGGATATTTTCCTAAAGAAGAAGAATTCTGGCCGATAATGAAACAGACAACAGGTAAAGCCGGATCAGTGATGTTAATGACCGGTTTACTGTGGCATGGTGCAGGTTCGAATAAAACCAAAAGACCAAGAATAGGTATTCTAGGACAATATTTACCAAAATTTGTTAAACCAATGGAAGATCAATTAGCAAGTGTGGATATGAAAGTTATAAAAAAATGTAACAAAAAACTTAAAAATTTATTAGGTGTTGGTTATCCATATCCTCAAGTATTAGATACTTCAAAAAACGCTAACTAATATGCAAAGAAAAGCAATGGTCATCGGGATTAAGCCTGAGTGCATTGATGATTATAAAAAAAACCATGCAAATACCTGGCCTGAAGTTTTAGAAACGATTTCCAAAGGCAATGTAAAAAACTTTTCAATATTTATCCATGGAACAATTCTATTTGGATATTTTGAGTACCACGGAAATAACTTAGATCAAGATATGAAGAAATGGGGAGAAAATAAAAAAATGCAAGAATGGTGGGATATACATATTCCTATGCTCGAGCCTTTAGAAAAAGGCAATAGAGATGATGGTTGGATTTATATGGAAGAAATTTTTTATAATAAATAACTAATGAAGCAAAAGATCTTATTAGCAGATCCTTTATTAAAAAAATATTTATTTCTTTATCAAAAATATTTTGAAGTTGATACTTTATGGAGTAAAAAAAAATTAAATTATAACGAATATGAGGGTTTAGTTGTAAGTGGTTTGTTTAAAATACCAAGCAATCTTTACAATAAAATGTCCAAACTGAAAATCATCTCATTATTTTCTGTTGGTTTTGATAATGTTAATTTAGATATTTGTAAAAAAAAAAATATTTCAGTTTCTAATACTCCTAAAGTTTTAACAAATGATGTTGCTGATCTTGCCTTAACACTTTTGTTATCAATATCAAGAAACATATATAATGCCCACAATTATGTTCTAAACAATAGTTGGGAAAAAAAAGGACCAATGGATTTAACGGATAGCGTAAATAAAAAAAAAGTTGGTATTGTTGGTTTGGGTCAAATTGGAAAAAAATTTGCGATTAAAGCTAAGGCATTAAATATGGATATAAGTTATTTTGGACCTTCTAAAAAAAATAATAATTATAAATATTTTAAAAATTTAAAAAAAATGGCAAACTATATTGATTATCTAGTTATCACATGTGCGGGAGGAAAAAATACTCATAATTTAATAAATAACGAAGTATTAAAGTGTATGAAAAACACTTCTTACTTAATAAATATTTCAAGAGGTACAGTCATTGATGAAAATGCATTAATATATCATCTAAACAATAAAAATATCAAAGGAGCTGCTTTAGATGTTTTTAAATCTGAACCCAAGATAAATTATAAATTAAAAAAAATGAACAATGTCATTTTATACCCCCATCATGCAAGTGGCACTCATGAAACAAGAAGGGAAATGGCAGAGTTAAGTATAAAAAATTTAATTCAGTATTTTAAAAAAGGAAAACCAATATATACAGTGTTATAAGTAAAACTATGATTAATATATTAATTAAAATAACAAAGTCATGACAGTTAAATGGCATATTATAGGTAAGCAATTTGGTAATTGTAATTGTGATTATGGTTGTCCATGTCAATTTAATGCCCCACCTACATATAAGTATTGCCATGGTATGGGTGCTTTCAAAATTGAAAAAGGATTTTTTGCTGACATAGATATGGCTGGAGTAAATGCTGTTTTTATGGGGAAATGGCCTGGTCCTATTCATGAAGGTAATGGAGAAATGCAAATAATATTAGACTCAAAGTCTTCACAAGAACAGCAAGACGCTATTAAAAGCATAATGTATGGAGAACACACTGAACCAATGGCTACAGCTTTTTACATGTATCATTCTATGATGTCCAAAATACATGAGCCTTTGATTAAAGATATCAAAATTACCGTCGATATTGTTGCAAGAAAATGTTCTTTAATAGCCGAAGATATAATAATTACTAATGTAGAGCCCATTAAAAATCCAGTATCAAAAGAAGAATTAAAAGCAAAAATTGTTTTACCAGATGGTATCGAATTCAAGGAGTCAGAAATGGCCTCCGGCACAACAAAAGCTTTTGGTGCTTTTGAGTCAATTTTTAATAACTCATTTTCCAGTATATCCGAATTAAATGTTACAAATAAAGGTATACCTTCTTGATATTTAATGCAGTAAATTTTAAAAACATTAACTTTCTTACAACTCTTTTCCTTATATCGATAATTGTAATAAGTTGGGTCTATACAATCTTTGGTATTGGAATGGATATGTCTGCATGGAAAATGACATTAATGGAATACAATCAAGTTTTTGTTTCAGATAACAAAACCACTATGAAAGATATGAAAACTTATACTTTCTCAAACCAATATTTTATTTCTCTTTTTTTTATGTGGACTTTTATGATGATTGCAATGATGTTACCTACAGCCTATCCTGTTTTTGTGATGTACAATAAAATTTATAAAGAAAGAAAAGAAAATAAGTTTAATTTATTAAATCCAATTTTTTTTATTACTATGTATATGTTAGTTTGGTCATTTTTTAGCTTTTTAGCAACTTTATTACAAATTATTCTTTTGGAGTATAATAGTTTTAATTTATCAAATTTTAAAACAACAAATACAATTTCATCTACACTTTTTATATTTATTGGTATCTATCAATTGACCCCTTTAAAAAATTTTTGTCTTTATTATTGTCGAAATCCAATAGAAATTTTATCCAAACTAAATTTTAATAATCTTTCTAGTCAATTTACAGTAAGTTATCAGCATGCTCTATTTTGTCTTGGATGTTGTTGGGCTTTGATGCTAATTTTATTTTCAGTAGGAGTTATGAATTTATTATGGATTTCAATAATTGCTATATACGTATTTTTTGAAAAAAATGTTTTTAGGAATAAGGAATTCGATATTTTGGTAGGTTTGTTATTAATTATGTTTGGGATTTATGGCCTAGTTTCCTAGTTTTGAGGTATGTTTGTTTTATAATACGCTTCTGGATTTGTTGCTTGTTTTATTACAGTTGGCATTACATTCCAGTAAAAACTAAAAAGGCTTGGGAATGGTTTTGGAATTTGATCTTTAATAAGGTGATTTAATTTTTTTAAGTTATAAGATGGGATAGTTGGAAACATATGATGTTCTAAATGGTATTGCATGTCCCAATATAAAAAGGCAAAGATAGGATTAATTTTAACCGAGTATGTGCTCTCTCTATGATCTTTTTTATCAAATGGAGCACCTAAATGTTGAGTTACATTTACAAAAAATTGTATAGGTTTTCCATAATAGTTTGGCAAAAGAATATATATTACTGGAAGAATTGAACCAATCCAGAATGAATAAGCTATAATAACTAACCACAAGAAAACATAAAATCTCGAATTCCAGACAATTTTATTTTTTTCTGAATCAGGAGCAGTAATTGCAATAACAGGTGAAAACTTTCTAAACGAATGTTTAATTATTTCATATTTTAGAAGTTTGTGAGGGAATAATAGGTCTGCAAAAGGAATAAAATTTAAGAAAAATGCAAGCAGCTCTGTTGGTCTTGTAATTTGAATTTCATGATCATAGTCGTCTTTAGTTTGATAAGTATTTGAATGATGAAATGTGTGACTCCATCTCCATCTATATGCTTCAAAATCGCCCATAAAGCATGAAATATGGTAAACAATTTCATTAAGCCATCTCGTTTTGAAAGCAGTTCTATGCACTGTCTCATGCCAATTACTAACACTAAAGGCCCATATAGTCCCATATATAAAAAAGAAAATCAAACATAAGTAACTATCTATGAAGTAGTAAGCGAGATATCCTGATATTCCTAATGAAGTGAAATATATTATCATGTGTAAAATACCTGGAAGATCTTTTCTTTTAGCAAGATTTTTAAGGTCTTTTCTGCTAATTTCAGGTTTATACCACTCAGAATTTAAATGCATATTTTAAATATATAAAAAATTTAAATATTTTCAAATGAAATGAAGAAAATTCTTAACACAAAAAGTCACACAAAATTTATAATTTTATTAGGTGTTTTATACATTTTTATAAATACGCTCTTTGGAACAGCTTTTGATACGGTTACCAAATATGTAAATGAAATAAATATTGAATGGTATTATTATTATGGAATAGGTAATGGATTTGGAATTTTAATTTTTATTCTTTATTTATTAACCACAAAGAAATTTAAAACTACTTTAGTACTTAATAATTACACTGATTATCTAATCCCTGTTTTACGTGGAATAGGCTTTGTGCCGATTCCATTAATAGTTTTTTATTCTCTTGAAAGATTAGATATTAGTATATTCACAACTATCTTAATGACTACTCCTTTTTTTTTATATTTTTGGTCTATTATTATTCAAAAAGAAAAATTTAAATTTTCCAATATTTTTTTAATCTTTATTGGATTCTGTGGTGTTGTTATTATTGTACAACCAATATTTAACACTTTTACAATAACTATATTTGTATGTTTTATTGTGCCACTTTTTAATTCATTGGCCAGCATTGTTGTAAGTAAGTATTCAAGAGCTGCTCCCTCAGATACCTACGTTTTATTTTTTATGTCACCTCTTGCAATAATAAGTTTAATAATATGTTTGCTTAATCCAATTAGCTTATCAATGTATTCACTTTTTATCATTTGTTTGGGTGGTACTTTTTTGATACTCGCTGTATTATTTTTTACTCTAGCATTTCATATAGCTGGAAATTATAGCAGATATATTAGTCCTTTTTTATATTTACAAATTTTATGGGCACTTTTATCAGGTTATTTCTTCTTTGGTGAGACAATCAATATTCTAAAAATTATCGGTATTGGATTGGTAGTTTTTTCAGGAAGTTTAGTGTTAGTAAGTATAAATTCTGCTGCTAATAAAAATTAATATATTTCTTGTTTTTAAATGAAAAAAAATATGTAAAAAGGACTTTTATGTCTGATTATTTCAAAAATATTCCAAAAATTGAGTTTGAGGGTCAAGATAGTACAAATCCTTTCAGTTTTAAATTCTATGATGAAAATAGAATTGTTTTAGGTAAAAGTATGAAAGATCACTTTCGTTTTGCAACTTGTTATTGGCATACATTTACATGGCCAGGCCTCGATCCATTTGGTGGCCAAACATTTGATCGGCCTTGGATGAAAACAGGTGATGACATGAAAAGAGCTGAGATGAAACTTGATGCTGCATTTGACTTTTTTACAAAGATTAAAACTCCCTTTTTTTGTTTTCATGATAGGGATATTTCTCCAGAGGGATCAAATTATTCTGAAACTCAAAAAAACTTCTTTCATATAATTGATTTGATGGAAGAAAAAATAAATGACACAGGCATTAAACTACTTTGGGGAACTGCTAATGCATTTTCTCACAAACGGTATATGAGTGGTGCCTCTACTAATCCAAATCCAGAAGTTTTCGCCTATAAAGCAGCACAAGTAAAAGATTGTATGGATGCTACAAAAAGATTAGGTGGACACAATTATGTTCTTTGGGGCGGTAGGGAAGGATATGAAACTATCCTTAATACTGATATGAAAAAAGAGACAGATAATCTTAGAAGATTTTTAGAACTAGTAATTGACTATAAGAATAAAATTGGTTTCAAAGGTCAAATATTATTAGAGCCTAAACCTCATGAACCAACAAAACATCAATATGATTTTGATTCTGCTTCTTGTTTAGCATTTTTACGAAAAGCAGGTTTAGAAAATGAAATAAAATTAAATGTTGAGGTTAATCATGCCACTTTATCTGGTCATAATTTTGAGCATGAAATAGCATACGCAATTTCAAATGAAGCTCTAGGAAGCATTGATATTAATAGAGGTGATACATTATTAGGTTGGGATACAGATCAATTTCCTAATAATCCTGCGGATCTAATTATGTCATTTTATTTTATTTTTAAGAACGGTGGTTTGGGTCAAGGAGGAATGAACTTTGATGCAAAAATAAGAAGACAATCTATTGATCCTGAAGATTTATTTCACGCTCATATAGGCGGTATGGATGTTTGTGCCAAAACACTAATTGCAGTTGAACAAATGATAAATGATAACATCATTCCTAAATTCATCGAAGATAGGTATGCAGACTGGAATAATGATTTAGGTAAATTTATTCATAATAAAAATAACAGTTTAGATGATATAAATAAAAAAGTAATTCAAGATAAAATTGAGCCTGAACCTCGTTCAGGAAGGCAAGAATATCTTGAAAATATTCTAAATAAATATTTGTAGTTACTATTCATAAGTTTCTATACAATCTGAATTAAAAAGTATGAAAATTCATTCATTAAATACGGAGTCATCTTTTAATAACTCAAACCTTTGTCTTGCGATTGGTAATTTTGATGGTTTACATAAAGGACATTTAAAAATTATAAATAAATTAAAAGAAATATCTTTAAAAAATAATTTACATTCTACTGTAATGAGCTTTAATCCTCATCCTCGTATTTTTTTTAATCAAATTGTAGATCCATTCAATATTTACACTCATGAAGATAAATTAAAATTTCTTAAAGATTTGGGTTTAGATTTATTTATAGAGTTCTCTTTTAACAATAATTTATCAAAATTATCTGCAGATGATTTTATTATTGAAATTCTTATTAACAAACTACAAATAAAGTATTTGGTTATAGGAACAGACTTTAAATTTGGAAAAGATAGAAAAGGTGATTTTAAAACATTAAATAAGTATGTATTAAAAAAAAATTTTAAAATTCATTTAATAAATCCAGTAATGTTAAATGATAAAACTGATAAACACTCCTCATCAATAATTAGAACACATATAAGTAATGGTAATATGGAAGAAGTAAGAAACGCTTTAGGAAGACCTTGGCATATGCGTGGTATTGTAATTGAAGGTGATAGAAGGGCTAGGCAAATTAATTTTCCAACAGCAAACATAATACCGGCTAAGCATATATTGCCAAAAAAAGGCGTATATTGTGTAGAAGTTGTTTTTGAGGATAAAAAATACAAAGGTGTGGCTAATTTTGGTTTAAGACCTACAGTTAATGGTAATAATCTACTTCTAGAGACTCATATGTTTAATTTTAATAAAGAAATATATGGTAAAGAATTGACTGTTGAATTCCTTACATTTATTAGAACTGAACAAAAATTTAATAACTTTGAAGAACTAACAGAGCAAATCAACAAAGATATAAATAAAGCTAAAGAATATCATCAAATATAATGGAGTATAAAGATACAATTTTTCTTCCTAAAACATCTTTTGAAATGAGAGCTAACCTTCCTTCAAAAGAGCCTGGAATAATAGAACAGTGGGATAAAGAGAATATTTTTAGGAAGTTAAGGAATAAATCCAAAGGTAGAGAAAAGTTTGTTCTTCATGATGGTCCACCCTATGCAAATGGACATATTCATATGGGCACAGCATTAAATAAAATTTTAAAAGATGTAATAGTGCGCACACAACAAATGGCTGGTAAAGACTCAATTTATGTTCCTGGTTGGGATTGTCATGGGTTGCCCATTGAATGGAAAATAGAGGAAGAGTATAGAAAAAAAGGAAAGAACAAAGATGATGTTCCTGTAGTACAATTTAGAAACGAATGTAGAGAGTTTGCAGAAAAATGGATCGATATACAAAAAAAAGAATTCAGACGTCTTGGTGTTGAAGGGGACTGGAAAAATCCATATCTCACAATGTCAAACCAGGCTGAAGCACAAATTGTTCGAGAGCTTGGAAAATTTCTTCTTGATGAAAGTTTATATAAAGGAGCAAAACCAGTACTATGGTCAGTTGTAGAAAAGACAGCTTTAGCTGATGCTGAAGTTGAATATGAAGATCATACATCAAATACTATTTACGTAAAATTTTTAATCACAAATTCTAAAAACAAAGATTTAATTGGTTCCAATATTGTTATCTGGACTACAACCCCTTGGACTATTCCAGGAAATAGAGCATTGGCTTATGGTAAAGAATTAGATTATTCTCTTATTACTGTTGAAGAATTAGAAGAACATAGTTTAGTAAAAAAAGATGATAAGTTAATATTCGCATCAGAACTTTTGGAGAGTGTTACTAAAGAAATTGGTATAAAAAAATTTACTACAAAAAAGAAATTTAAAGGAGATAATTTATCTTCTTGTGAATGTGAGCACCCATTTAAAGAGCTAGGATATGATTTTGTTGTTAAGCCATTTCATGGTGACTTTGTAAATTTAGAACAGGGTACAGGAGTTGTACATATAGCTCCAGGACATGGAGATGATGATTATGTTTTAGGTATAGAAAATAATGTCGATATTATTCAGACAGTACAAGATGATGGTAAATACAATAGACATGCTGTTGGTTTTGAAGGTGAACATATTTATAAAGTAGATGACAAAATTGCAGATAAATTAGAAGAATTTTCAAAATTATTATTTAGGGGTTCTCTTCGTCATAGCTACCCACATTCATGGAGGTCAAAAGCTCCTCTTATTTATAGAAATACGCCGCAATGGTTTATTTCCATGGAAAAAAATAATTTAAGAGAAATTGCACTTAAATCAATAGATGAAACTATATTCTATCCTCCTCAAGGCCAAAAAAGGTTAAGATCAATGATTGAGACTAGACCAGATTGGTGTGTATCTAGACAAAGAGTATGGGGTGTCCCCTTACCACTATTTGTAAATAAAAAGACAGGCCAACCACTTAGAGATGAAAACATTATTAATAGAATTGCTGATATATATGAAAAAGAAGGAAGTAATACTTGGTTTACCGAAGATCCTCAAAGATTTTTAGGTGATGAATATTCTATTAAAGATTATGAACAGGTGAAAGATGTAGTTGAAGTATGGTTTGATAGTGGCTCTACTCACGCCTTTTGTCTAGAACAAAGAGAAGATTTGAAATGGCCTGCATCGATGTACTTAGAAGGAAGCGATCAGCATAGAGGGTGGTTTCATTCATCCCTCTTAGAATCTTCGGGTACTCGAGGTAAAGCGCCTTATGAAAGTGTTCTAACACACGGATTTGTTGTTGATGGAAGAGGTCGTAAAATGTCAAAATCCTTAGGTAATGTAATATCTCCAGATGATATTTTAAAAAAATATGGAGTAGATATTTTAAGATTATGGGTAGTTGCATCAGACTACTATGATGATCTTAAACTTGATAATGCCATACTTCAATCGCAAGCAGAGTCTTATAGAAGAATAAGAAATACATTTCGATTTCTAATTGGTAATTTAAATGATTTTACTAAAGAAGAAGAGATTGATGAGAGTGAATTTCCGGAGCTAGAAAAATATCTCCTTCATCGTTTGTGGGAAGTTGATCAAGTCGTTCTAAAATGTGTATCCACATTCAACTTTCACTTAATGTTTACAACACTTCTAAATTTTTGCTCAGGTGACCTCTCTGCTTTTTATTTTGATATAAGAAAGGATGCTATATATTGTGATAGTATCAAATCGAATAGAAGAAGAGCAACAAGAACTCTTTTAAATATTATTTTTAATCACTTAGTAAGATGGTTTGCACCATCTATTTCCTTCACCTCTGAAGAAGCTTGGAAAGCTATAGGGAACAAAGAGAGCATACATCTACAAGACTTTTTAAAATGTAAAAAAGAATATGAAAATAATCAATTAAATGAAAAATGGAGCTTAATTAAAAATATTAGAAAAGTTGCCACAGGAGCAATTGAAAAGATTAGAGAGGATAAAATAATTCGCTCAAGTCTTGAAGCGCATCTAGATATTTTTGTTTCTCAAGATACTTACAAAAAAATTGAAAAAGTAGCGTTTGATGAAATTACAATTACATCATCAGTTTCATTGTTTGTAATCGATGAAAAATCTCGTGGTTTTTCTCTTGATGATATTTCAGATGTCATTGTAAAAGCATCAAAGGCAAATGGAGAAAAATGTCAAAGATGTTGGAAATATGAGGCAAAATTATTTAATGACGAAATTTGTGATAGATGTAACAATGTAATTTCTAAGTGATTAAGATCCTTATATTTATTTTTTTATTATCTTTAGATTTGTTTACAAAGTTTGTTGTTAAAAATTATATTGATTTGAATCATTCTATAAAAATAAATCAATTTTTTGATATAGTTTATATTCAAAATTTTGGTGTTTCATTTGGTTTATTTTCTGGAACATTTAACTACTGGTTCTTTGTAATAATAGGATTATTAGTTGTCTTCCTTGTTGTATATCTAATGATAAAATCTAATAAAAATATTGAAAAACTAGCATATTTTTTTATTATTATTGGTGCTCTTGGCAATATTATTGACAGAGCTATCAATTCATATGTAGTAGATTTTATTTCATTGCATTATAATTTTTTTTATTGGCCAGCATTTAATATAGCAGATATTTATATTACAATTGGTATTATCATGCTAGTAGTTGGAATATTTATAAAAGTTGATAATCTTAAATGAAAAAAAAGGTATTTGCTCTTTCACTTATAATTTTGTTTTTATATTCATGTAACTCTGTAAGAGAAAGTGCTGGAGTAAATAGAAAAGTAATTGATGAATATTCAGTTATTGAAAATCCTCCTTTGATAATTCCACCAGATATAAGTTTGCTTCCCCCAGAGCAAATAAAGACAAAAAATATTGAAGACTTTGACACTGAATTAGCTAAAGAAATTCTCTTTGGATTAGATGATAATGAAACTATAGTAAAAGAGGACGTCTCTTTAATGGATGAGATTATAGATCAGACTAAAGCTAATGAAGTAAGTGATGATGTTAGAAACATAATTAATGAAGAATTTGCAGGTGAGAAGTCAAGTATTGAGGACGAAGAAAAATTCTCTGATCAAACTGAAGTAAATAGTGCAATAGAAGAAACGAAGTTAAAAAATAATACTCAAATTAATACAAATAAATCAAAAGATGGAAAAAAGAAAAGATTTTTCTTTTTTAATAAAAAAGATGAAAACAATGAAGGCGAGAATAATGAAACTAAAAAGAAAAAAAGATTTTTCTTTTTTTAATTTTGTAAATGGAAATAAAATACTTTAATTCAAATTTTAAAAAAATTATTAAAAATAAAAATATTGATCACAGTATTACAAATGTAATTAAAAAACATCCATCCCTCAATATTATCTCAAACAAAAATTTATTAGAGGAAACAATAAATATTTCAAATCAATTTAAAGAAAAAAAAGAAAAAATAATTGTATTTGGAACAGGAGGTTCAAATTTAGGTGCAAGAGCGTTAAATAATATTATTTTAACAAATAAAATTAATTTGGAATTTTATGACAATGTTGACCCAATTAATTTTGAAAAAAATTTTAATAATATAAATTTTGAGTCAACTGGTTTCCTAGTTATTTCAAAATCTGGAACGACACCAGAGACATTATCACAATTTTCATGTCTATATCAAAAAGCAATAGAAGCTAACAAGATTAAAGATTTTTTTTCAAATACACTCATCATAACTGAGTTTAAAGAATCACCACTTTTTAAAATTGCAAAAGATAATAATTGTTTATTATTGGAGCATCATAAAGATGTTGGAGGCAGATATTCTATATTTACTAATGTTGGTATAGTGCCGGCAATAATTTCTGGATTAAATATTAATGAACTTTTTAGTGGAGCTTCTGAAGTAATTAATAATATTGATAATTATAGACCTTATGATCTTGGAATATATTTAACGCAAATAGAAAATGTAAAATTTACTAATAGTGTTTTAATGACATATTCAGATTCACTTTATTTTTTTGGAAAATGGTATCTGCAACTTTGGGCAGAAAGTATTGGAAAAAATAATAAAGGCATTACGGCAATTCATTCGGTAGGAACTACCGATCAGCATAGTCAATTACAATTGTATTTAGATGGACCTAAAGATAAATATTTCACCTTTATCACTACTGATCATGCAAATAAGGGAATAAAAATTAATAATGATATGTTTGAGGGTACTAATATTGATTATTTAAAAGATAAAACGATGGGAGATTTAATGGAAGCTGAACAGTGTGCAACCATTGAAACTTTTAAATTAAATGGTTTTAGTTTTAGAGAAATTTATATTCCTAAAATAAATGAAAAAAACTTAGGTAAATTATTATCGTTTAGTATAATGGAGACTATTGCCTCCTGTATGTATTTAGATGTAGATCCTTTTAATCAACCTGCTGTTGAACAAGGTAAAAAACTAACGAAAACTTATTTAAGGTAATTTTAAAAAATAAATAATTGTTTTACCGTAAGTCTTTTTTTGAAGTAGATTTAAATTTTCCGGTATTAATATATTATCTTTCAAACTCGCCTCCAAACCAATCACAGTAGTATCTTTAATGTTATTAGATAAATTTTCTAAAAGCTTTGTTAAATTATACTTTGCATATGGTGGATCAATATAAACAACAGAAATATCCTTGAATTCAATTTCTAACTTAGAATTTATAAGGTCTTCATCATAAATTTTAAATTGATTATTTTTACAAATATCTAAACAATTTTTTCTTAAAATCTTAATAACTTCAATATTATTTTCAAAAAAAATAACTTCATTCATACCTCTTGAAATTGCTTCTAAACCCATTGTGCCAATACCTGCAAATAGATCTAAAAAAATTTTTTTTTTATATAATTCGATAGAATTTTTAACTGCATAACTTTCAATAATTGAAAAAAAAGCTTCTCTTTTTAAAGAAGAAGTAGGTCTTACAAAATCATTAATACTAGCTAATTTTTTTTGCTTAAACTTTCCTCCAGTAATCCGTATCATTTACTAATTGTATTTAATTTTTGAAATTCTCCCTCTTTAAGGCTACCAAGCTTGTAAGGACCATATCTAATTCTTATTAACTTAATTATATTCCATGAAAAATAATTACAAATATTTCTTATCTCTCTATTTTTTCCTTCTTGAAGTTTAAAAATTAACCAACTGTGATTTTTTAATTTTTTTTCAAAGACAACTTTAATTTTTTTATAACTAATTTCTTTAATTGTAATGCCTTTATTTATTTTTTCTAAATCAATACTTTGCACATTGCTATTTATGCAAACTCTATAGATCCGCTCAATGTTTGAAGATGGATGCTCTAAATATCTTGAATAATCACCATTATTAGTAAGCAGGATCAACCCTTCACTCATATAATCCAATCTTCCAACACTTATCAATTGACCAATATTTTTTGGCAATAAATCAAAAATTTTTTTTCTTCCTAAGCTATCTTTTGTACTGCAAATATATTTAATTGGTTTATATAGTTTCCATACTTCAACTTTATTTACTTTTTTAACAATTTTATTATTAACTTTAATAATGTCTAAATCATTTACTTTATGACTTGGATGAACACATATTTGATTATTAATTTTAATTTTTTTTTTAACTATTAATTTTTCTGCATCTCTTCTTGAACAAACGCCAGCACTTGATAGGTATTTTGAAATTCTAATATTCACTTTGATTCATTAATAAAATTTTTTATTATTTTTATATCATATCTTGTAATTAAAAATTCAGGATGCCATTGTAAGCCTATACACCATTTGTGTTTTTTGTGCTCTATTCCTTCAATAACACCATCCTTTGCTGTACATGAAACATTCAAGTCCTTACCAATCTTTTTTACTGACTGATGATGTGCACTATTAACTTTTATTTTTCGAGTCCCGCATATTTTATGTAGTTGAGTATTTTTTGAAATATTAACACTATGACTAGTCTGATTTCTTGGATTTAATTGTTCATGATTTATTGGATCTTTTTTTAAATCTTGTATTAAGGTCCCACCACATGCAACATTGATAAGCTGTGCTCCACCACAAATTCCCAATATAGGTTTATTATATTTAAAAAATTTATTGAAAATATTTATTTCAAAATTCGTTCTTTTATTTTTAATATTTTTAGATTGAGTATTACTTGTTTTGTATAATTTAGGATTAATATCAAAATCTCCTCCAGTAATAATTAGGCCATCAATTAAATGACAAAAATCATCAATATATTTTTTTTCATGCAACAGAGGAAATGGAATTGTATTAAATTTTGTTAAGGAAGTTAAGTAATTTTCCCTTAATGCATACCATGGAAATTTTGAGTATGTTTTCTTTCTTTCACTATCAAGAGTTATTCCAATAATTGGTTTTTTCATTATAATTCAACTATAATGTACAAAATAAGTGTGTTCCAGAATGAACGTTGATTTTTTTATGAAAGAAGCAATTATTGAAGCAGACAAAGCTTATAATTTAAATGAAGTTCCAGTTGGGGGAATACTTGTCGATAATAAGACAAACAAGATTGTAGCCAGAAGTTACAATACAGTAAATAAAGATAAAAATGCTATAAGACATTGTGAATTAAATCTAATTCAAAATACTTGTGAAAAACTAAGGCTTAAATATTTAGAGAATATGACATTATTTGTAACTTTGGAACCATGTACAATGTGTGCTAGTGCCATAAGTGAAGTACATATTAAAGATATATATTTTGGAGCATATGATGAAAAAAATGGAGGAATTGAAAAACTTCGAGTTGCTTTTCAAAGAGAAAATATATTTATGCCAACTATTTATGGAGGCATTATGGAAAAAGAATGTAGTAATTTATTAAAAAAATTTTTTAAAAATAAAAGTGATAGATAAAATTAATATACCAGAATTTGAAGTTTCAGAATTTAATCAAGCATTTAAAGAGGTAATTGAGTCCAATTTTAATTATGTAAGAATTAAAGGAGAAATTTCTGAGGTAAAAACTGCAACAAGAGGTCAAATTTATCTAACACTTAAAGACGAGGACTCTATTTTAAGTGGAGTTATCTGGGATCAGAAAAAAAAATACTTAGATATAAATCCAGAAATAGGGTTAGAAATAATAGCGACTGGGAGAATCACCACTTGGTCTCGCTATAAAACTACTTACCAAATAGATATTGATAAAATTGAAATTGCAGGAGAGGGAGCACTTTTAAAACTCATTGAAGAAAGAAAAAAAAGACTACAAAAAAAAGGTTATTTTGATGAAGATAAAAAAATACCATTACCTTATTTACCTGAGAGATTAGGAGTTATTACATCTCCTACTGGCTCTGTAGTACATGACATAATTAATAGAGTGAATGACCGTTTTCCAATGCCTTTAGATATATGGCCTGTTTCTGTACAGGGTGTTGACGCAGCAGTTAGCATTATAAATGCTATCGAAGGTTTTAATAAACTTGTGTCAGGTAAACCAGATATACTTATTGTTGCTAGAGGTGGTGGAAGTACCGAAGATTTGATGGCATTTAATGATGAAAATCTTGCAACAAGTGTTTTTGAATCAAAAATACCAATTATTTCAGCAATAGGTCATGAAACAGATACAACAATTATTGATTTAGTATCAGATTTGAGAGCATCTACACCAACTGCAGCAGCTGAAAAAGCTACTCCAGTGAGATTTGAATTAATTGAAAAAATTAAAAATTTACAACTTAGATTAAACACCAAAGTAAATTTACAAATTCAATCCAAAAAAGAAAATTATGAATATTTAAATAAATTTCTCAAATCTCCAAGCTTGATAGTTAATAATTATAAGGAGAAACTTTTAGATGATTTTAAAAATTTAACATTATCAATTGAAAATAAATTTAGTATATCAAAATTGAATCTTCTTAACTTAGGAAAATCTATTATTTCACCTGATTCATCAATAAACTTGAAACAAACAAAGATTAACAATCTTTCAAAAAATCTTAATTTAAATATAGCCAATAATTATAGAGATAAGCTTGAAAAATATAGGTCCAATATAAGATTGCTCAATTCAAATTCTATTTCCTCAAATCTTAAAAAAGGATATTCAATTTTGATGCATAAAAAGAAAATTGTGAAGACAAGAAAAATAATTACTACTGACGATCAATTATCAGTAAAACTTATTGATGGTACCATTGATATAAAAGTAACAAAAATTAACTAAATCTTTTATGCTGCCAGAACCATTGAGTGGGTTCTGCTTTAATCCACTGTTCAACTTTATTATGAATTTCTTCCATCATCTGAGTATCATTAATTTCTAAATTGTTATGATAAAGTGGCTCTAAAAATGTTAGCTCAATATTTCCATTATCAATTCTTTTATTTTGTATTGGAATTATTGGTAAATTATATTTTCTAGCTATTTTTAAAAAACCTGTTTGCGTTTTAACTTTTTTATTAAAAAACATGACCTCTTCTCCTGATGAATCTTTTTGATCTATTAATAATACAATTGATAAAGAATTATTTATTGCATCAACAACATCTTTAGCGCTTTTCTTTCCCTTGGGAGTGTAAAAGCTATTTTTAGTAACAAGAGAATTTTGTCTAATATTTAGTATTAGTTTATCAATAAAATTATTATTTATATGCCTATATATACCACCAATGTTAATCCCAATTCTATCTAAACTTGGAACTAATACTTCCCAATTAGATTGATGAATACTAATAAAAATTGCTTGTTTTTTATTTTTGATAAAATCTTCTATATTTTCTAAATTGATATATTTGATTTTATTTTTTATAAAAATATCATTTATTCTTAGAAGTTCACAAATTGTAATTCCAAGATTATTCCAACTTTTTTTAATAATATTTTGTATTTCTTCATCTTTAAGATTTGGGAAAACATGCTTACAATTATTTATAGCTGTTTTATTAGCTCGTGTAAATTTACCTAAAGTGCTAAATAAAAATGATGAAACTTTCAAAGATAGATTGAGTGGTAAAATTTTATATAAAAAATAAATAAAAATAAATCCAATATACTGTAAAAAGTAAATTATCTGTTTCATATTGCTAAATCATTGATTTTATTTTCTAGAACGTTACTCAAAATTTCTTTGAGTAAATTTTCATCTTCAAATTTGATTTCACCATTAAGTGTGCTGACTAAAGAACGATATGATTTTGGTATCCTCACAAAATCTTTTTTTGTAGTAACCAATACAGATTTTGTAAGATTAGCATTTTCTGCAAGATTTAACATGTCATTTTCATCGAATATATGATGATCTGGGTAGCTAATTTTCTTTTCTAAAATAGCGCCTTGTTCAGTTAGTGAATTGTAAAATTTTTCAGGATAAGCAATGCCAGCAAAAGCTGTCACTTTTTGATTTTTATAAATTTTGTTATCTGTACTAATTTGAAACTTAGCGTGAATAATTGGAACAGTGCTAGGAATTTTTTCTTTAACATCTTGAGCAATTTCACCAATTACAATTACTAAATTCGCTCTAGAAATACCTCTTGATATACTCTCCCTTAGAGGCCCAGATGGGATGACTCGTTTATTTCCAAATCCTTGTTCACCATTAATTACTATAATTGAAAAATCTTTCTGAAGAGTTGGATTTTGAAAACCATCATCCATAATTATACAGTCAGCACCGCTCTCTTTAGCTAAGAAAAAGGATCTATTTCTATCTTGTCCAATCCAAGTTGGTGCAACTTCAGCTAATAATAAAGACTCATCCCCAACACTTTTTGCTGAATGCCAATCTTTTACCAGAACATTAGATGTTTCAACACCCCCATAACCCCTTGAAACAAAGTGAGGATTATATCCATTAAGTTTTAATAAATTTCCAATTTTTAATGCAACAGGTGTTTTACCAGCACCTCCTACTACTATGTTGCCAATACAAATCACAGGAATTACAGAAGATGTTTTTCTGCTTACAAAATTTCTTATTTTTGTTCCAAATCTAAATAGTAATGAGAGTGGATATAAAGAATTAGATAAATATGTATCATTTTTTTTATACCAAAATTTAGGAGCTTTAAGCATTTTAATTTATGTACACTTCAATGTCTTGATAAAGTTGTTCTTTTTCAAAAAAAGGACCTTTGGAAAATTCCAATGCATTTTTTTGGATTTTTTTAATTTCAATATTATTATTTAGTAACTCCCTCATCTTTAACTCAATTTCTTCAAAATTATTTACAATTATACATGATTTTACTTTTACCATATCTTCATAAATATTAGTCCAATTATCAACATATTTTCCGCTAATAACAACACATCCATAACACGCAGGTTCTATTGGATTATGTCCGCCTATATTTTTTAAAAAAGAACCACCTAAAATAACTAAATCACTAATTTTAAAATACTGATCTAATTTTCCAAAACTATCAATTATTACGATATTATTTTCTTCAACATCTTTTCTAGATTCTAATGAGATACTAAATCCTTCTTTATTTAATTCTTGCTTAATTGTCTTAATCCTTTCTGGATGTCTTGGTGCAAGATATATTTTTAAATCAAATTCACGAATTGTTTTTTTAATACTTTTAACTATCTCTATTTCCTCATTAGAATGAGTACTTGCTATCATGATTATATTTGATTGTTTTCTATTTGTAATTAAATTAAGTTTAGTTTTAGCTAATTTTAAATTTCCAATATAGTCTATCTGTAAGTTTGTTAATTCGTGGATTCTTTTTTTATCATCAGTACTTTGTGCAAAAATTTTATTAAAATTCTTTAATGAATTTTTATAAAAATTTTTTGCATTTTGCCATTTTTTAAAAGAGTTTGGAGAAATTCTTGCATTTAAATATAAACAATTGATATCTTTCTCTCTAATTTTATTAAGCATATTTGGCCAAATATCTGATTCTATCCATAGGATTAAATTTGGCTTCCAAAAGTTTAAAAATCTTGAACACCATATTGATACATCAAATGGAATATATTGATGGATAACTTTATTTTTATAAAACTCCTTAATATAATCCGCTGAAGACTTTGTTGTTGTTGTTACTAAAATATGAAATACTTTATGATATCTGTCTATAATTAAATCTGACGACTTAAATTCCCCGATACTAGCTGCATGTATCCATAAAATTTTTTTTTCATTATTTTTTTTTACAGTTGGTCTTCCAAATCTTTCAATAAACCTTACCTTGTCCTCTTTTTTTTTATATATTCGAATAAATATATTAACGATAATTAGAGGTAGGAAAAGAGTAGTAATTATTTGATATATTTTAAGCATTTAGTCCTTGTTCTGCCAATTTCATACAATAGTTAATTTTTTCTTCCAGGAAATGCTTATATTTATCTAAGTCATCATCTTTTGTAGATGAAGGAATAATTATAGGCTCACCCCAGACAAATCTACATTTTGAAAAAGGGTATGTTATTAAAAATGAGTCCCAAGATTTAAGTTTGATATTTTTATTTGAAGCAAAACCAAGTGGTATAATAGGCACTTGAGAATGAACAGCAATTTTTATGATTCCTTCCGAAACTTTTCTATTTGGACCTCTTGGACCATCAGGAGTAATACCAATATAATTTCTATCTTTTAAAATTTGAAATACCTTTCTTAATGAAGGTGATTTATTTTTTGACATTATAGAAACATTTTTTAAATTAAAATGACCTGCAATGTATGCACCAAAGCGACCATCACTATGACTGGATGCTAACATGTTTAAAACAGCTTTGCTTTTCCATACATGTCCTATCATCATTAATTGGCCATGCCAAAAGGCTAGAATAAATGGTTTGTTTTCTTTCCATAATTTTTCTGGTAATTCAGAATTTTTTATCTGTATTTTAGAAGTATAACCTACAAATAGTATATATAGGTAACCAATAAAAGCTAAAATTTTTTGAGAAAAAGAAAATTTAAAAATTTTTTTTTTAAAACTCATTTTCCAATTGTTCTCTTAGTTGTAATTTTTTGTAAATATTAGATTTTAAAATTAGCTCTTTATGTGATCCTTGACTTTCAATTTTGCCTTTGTCTAAAACGTAGATTATGTCTGCATCTTCTATTGTACTTAATCTATGTGCAATTATTAATTTGGTTTTATTATTCATAAGATTGTTAATCGTTTTATGAATCTTGTTTTCAGTTATATTATCAAGAGAAGATGTAGCTTCATCCATAATTAATAATGGTGCATCTTTAATAAGAGCTCGAGCAATGGCAATTCTTTGTCGTTGTCCACCTGACAATTTTATACCGTTTTCTCCAATAACAGTGTGTAGTTTTTTATCCAATTCTTCTGCAAAACTATTCACTCCAGCATTTTTAGCAACTAAAACTATCTCTTCATCACTTGCTTCAAGGTTTCCATATTTAATATTATTAAAAATACTCTCATTAAATAAAATCGTTTCTTGCGTAACTATTGAAACACTATTTCTTATAGCTGAAAGATCTATTTCTTTTATATCTTTAGAATTAATCAATATAGAGCCTGAATAATTATCATAAAAACGCAAAATTATATTTGCTATAGTTGATTTACCAGAACCAGATAGGCCAACTAATGCAACTTTTTTCCCTTTTGGTATTGTTAAACTAATTTTATCAAGCACTGTATTATCGTTATACGCAAATGAAACATCTTTAAAAACAATGTCACCATCAAGATCTATGGTTTTTTCTGTAGAAACTTTTTCCATATTTCGTTCACTTGTATCTAAAAGTTTAAATATTCTTTCAGCTCCAGCTAACCCTTCTTGTACACTAATATTTAAATTTCCAAGAGCTTTAACAGGTTGATAAGCGAGAAGAAGACTTACTAAAAAACTCATAAATTGACCTGTTGTCATACTTTCGTTTAAGACAAAAACTCCTCCAGCATAAATTGAAAGTGCTACAGCTAAACTTCCAATAAATTCCATTAAAGGACTTAAGCGATTGCTAATAAAAGCAGATTTTGTAAAATATTTTTGAATGAAACTAATAGTCTCAAAAGCCCTTTGTTTTTCAAAGTTTTCTCTTGAGTATGCTTTTACTTGTCTAATACCCTTAATGCTCTCAGCTAATACATTAGAAAAAACTGCTATTTCATTTTGGATAGTGTAAGTAATTTTTCTAATACTTTTTCCAATTTTTCTTATGGGCCAGATTGCCAAAGGGAATGCAAAAAAAGCAAAAAGAGTTAGGGTCCAACTTTGGTAAAACATATTACCTAGTAAAAAAATTATAACTAAAACATCTTTTATAATTCCTGTTACAGACTTCACTATAGCAAGTCTTAAGTAGTAAGTATCATTGATGAGTCTTGAAATTAAATTACCTGATTTAGAATCATTGTAAAATTTCATATTTAAATACATGAGTTTTTCAAACATCTGAGTTTGTAGTTTTGCAATAATAGAATGTGCAACTTTACTCATTTGATAGGAGTGAGTATATGTTGCCAATCCTTTACAGAGGGTCACTATAATAATTGCAATTGGAATTAAAAATAACATTTCTTTATTCCCTTTGATTAAGACTTCATCAAGCGCAGGTCTTACTAACCAAGCATGCAAACCCGTTGCTGCTGCTGAGATAACCATCATAAATAAAGCTAAGATTATTTTGAGTTTATGACTCATTAAATATAGAAAAACTATTCTAGAAGTAACTGATTGTTTTTTATCTAAAGACATTAAAAACTTTGTAAAAGTAAAAATAACATAATTGCAAAAATATTATTTTGTCTGAAATAATAATTTGAACTTAAAGGTGATGTTATATCCCATTTCTGAATTGCTATATACGTACAAATCGCGATAGTTGCTAGAACAATTGAACTTAGTAAAAAATTTGAGGAATTCCATACAAAATAAGACAGTATAATTAAGATAATAAGATAGCATGTTTGAACAAATCTTTTACCATTTTTATCAAAATAAACTGCAGTAGATTTGATCTTATTTAAAACATCATCTGCCTTATCTTGGTAGGCATAAATCGTATCATATGCTAATGTCCAAAATATACATACAAAATACAATAAAAGAAAATCAAATGTAATTCGTGTATTAAATTGCATTGAAACTATTAGCACACCCCAACTAAAAGTAATTCCTAGGAATAATTGTGGGAAGAAAGTTATTCTTTTCATAAAAGGATATAAAATTACAAATGGTACACTTAAAAAACCTAATATAATTGATTTAAAATTAAACTCGAGAAGAATGAAAAAACTAATTATCAGTAATATTATTAATAATAATATCGCTTCAGTAATAGAAATCTTTTTTGATGCTAAAGGTCTAAATTTGGTACGTGTAACTTTTTGATCAAAATCAATATCAATGATGTCATTAATTATACAACCCGCACTTCTCATTAAAAAAGAACCAATTAAAAAAAGTAAATACCAAAATAATAGTTTAGAAGTTTCTGTTTTTAGTAACGCTAAACCAAACCAGCAAGGCCACATTAATAGAAGGAAACCAATAGGTTTGTTAAGTCTAATTAACTCGCAGTAATCAAATATTTTTTTTACAACTAAGTTATCCCACATATATGAATATAATGTTATAATTCTAAACTATTGTAATGAAAATGTCTAAAACACGATTATTTGTATCAAAAAAATTATCAGCCAATATTTTAATTTATATAAAAAATAAGCAGCACCATTTTTTGAAAAATGTTCTTAGAATCAAAAAAGACGATAACATAAATTTATTCGATGGTTTGACAGGTGAATGGCTATCTAAAGTAATTTCTATCAATAGAGATAACATTGTTTTACAAATACAAAACAAATTGAGAGATATACCTCAAGAATCTGATTTATGGTTAATATTTGCTCCAATCAAATCTTATAGAATGAATATCACCATTCAAAAAGCTACCGAGCTTGGCATCTCAAGATTTATTCCAATTTTGACAGAATATACAAATCAATCAAAAATAAATTTTAAAAACTTTGAATTAAATATGATTGAAGCATCAGAACAATCTGAGAGATTGTCAATTCCAACTTTAGATAAAACAATTAAACTAGATGATTTAGTTAACAATTTTCCATCTGATAGAGGGTTAGTTTTTTGTGACGAAGGAAATGAAAATTTACCAAGTATTTACAACGCATTAATTAATGAAAAAAAAAAATATAAAAAATGGTCTGTCATTATTGGACCTGAAGGTGGTTTTTCTGAAAAGGAAAGAAGAACCATCTCTTCTTTGTGTTCATGTATATCCGTCTCATTGGGAAAAAGAATTCTACGTTCAGACACTGCAACTACAGCTGCAATTTTTTCTATTCAATCGGTTATTGAATAAATTATAATGAGCGACAACCTGTCCTAGAATTTTGCCACTATATTGCTGGTTAATTTACTGAATAATTTATTTATTAGTGTATACATAAATAAATTAAGATGCGCATTTTATCCTTTATTGTTGCTACATTTATGGCTTTTGCTTCTTCAGCAAATGGTATTTCTGATTGGCAGCTAGGTTTTCAAAAACCTGCAAGTGATGTTATGAGAAATGTTTACGATCTGCATAATTTTGTATTAATTATGATGACTGCAATCACAATATTTGTTTTATTTCTAATATTCTATGTTGTATTTAGATTTAGAAGAAAAGCAAATCCAGTTGCTTCCAAAACTACTCATAACACATTTATAGAAATACTCTGGACTGGGATTCCAGTAATAATATTAATTTTTATGGCAATCCCATCTTTTAAATTAGTATATCAGCAAGATGTAATACCTGAAACAGATATGACTATTAAAGTCATAGGCCATCAGTGGTACTGGGAGTATCAATATCCAGAACACGATGATATTTCTTTTGAGAGTTACATGACACCCGATGATGAACTAGAACCTGGAGATATAAGATTATTAACAGTAGATAATCACCTAGTTTTACCAGCAAATAAAAATATTCACGTATTAGTTACTGCTGGTGATGTGCTTCATAGTTTTGCTATGCCTTCCTTAGGTGTAAAAAAAGACGCTGTTCCTGGAAGACTTAATGAAACATGGTTCAACATAGATGAACCAGGAATATATAGAGGTCAATGTTCTGAATTATGTGGAACAGGTCACGGGTACATGCCCATTGTCATAGAAGCACTTAGTGAAAAGGATTTTAATAATTGGATAATTGAACAAAAAAATAAGTTAGCATTAGCAAACGAAATAACTACTAAAGAGAATATAATAGAATAGGAGCAAAATGAGTTACGCAGATTCAGCAAGTCACGACCATCATGATCATAAACCAGGATTTATAAAAAGATGGTTTTTTTCTACTAACCATAAAGATATTGGAACTCTCTATATAATATTCGCCATATTAGCTGGTTTAGTTGGAGGTTTCTTTTCATTATTAATGAGAGCTGAATTAGCTGCTCCAGGTTTAGATGTTGTTGCTGATGGTCAGGTTTGGAATGTAATTATCACTGCGCATGGCTTGTTAATGGTATTTTTTGTTGTAATGCCAGCATTAATAGGTGGCTTTGGAAACTGGTTTGTCCCATTAATGATTGGTGCGCCTGATATGGCTTTTCCAAGAATGAATAACTTTAGTTTTTGGATACTCGTGCCTGCTCTAGTTTTACTAGTTGTTTCGGCAACAATAGGAACTGGTGCTGGTACAGGTTGGACAATTTATCCGCCACTCTCAAATAAACTCGGACACGCAGGACCCTCTGTTGATATGGCAATTTTTGCTCTTCATTTAGCAGGTGCTTCCTCAATTTTAGGTGCTGTTAATTTTATAACAACAATACTTAATATGAGAACGCCTGGAATGACTCTTCACAAGATGCCTCTTTTTGTATGGGCTATGTTAATTACAGCATTCTTACTTTTATTAGCTGTTCCTGTTTTAGCTGGAGCAATTACAATGCTTTTAACTGATAGAAACTTTGGTACAACATTCTTCAATCCTGCAGGTGGTGGAGATCCAGTTCTTTTCCAGCACTTATTTTGGTTCTTCGGTCATCCCGAAGTTTACATCATGATATTACCAGCTTTTGGAATTGTAAGTCAGGTCATCTCTACTTTCTCCAGAAAGCCAGTATTTGGATATCTAGGAATGGTGTACGCTATGATATCAATAGGATTTATAGGTTTTATTGTGTGGGCTCATCATATGTTTACAGTTGGTATGAGTGCAGATTTAAGAGCATATTTTATGCTAGCTACAATTATCATTGCTGTTCCAACCGGTATAAAAATCTTTAGCTGGATTGCAACTATGTGGGGCGGATCGCTTACATTTGAAACTCCAATGTTATTTGCAATTGGATTTGTTTTCTTATTTACACTCGGAGGAGTAACCGGTGTTATTCTAGCTAATGCCGGAATAGATACAGTCATGCACGATACATATTATGTTGTTGCACACTTCCATTATGTTCTGAGTATGGGTGCTATGTTTGGAATTTTTGCGGGTATTTACTATTGGTTTGGAAAAATGTCTGGAAGAAAATATAATGAATTCTTAGGTAAACTACATTTCTGGTTATTTTTTATTGGGGTAAATGTAACATTCTTTCCTCAACATTTTTTAGGACTTGCTGGAATGCCAAGAAGAATTCCAGATTATCCAGATGCTTATGCAGGATGGAATCTTGTATCAACTTATGGTTCTTATATCTCTTTTGCCGCTACTTTGATATTTCTTTTCGCAATTGTGTATGCTTTATTCTTTGGAAAGAAAGAAGTCGCAAACCCATGGGGAGAAGGAGCTGATACTCTTGAATGGACACTTTCTTCACCTCCGCCATTCCATCAGTTTGAGACTTTACCTAAATTCAAAGGATAATTTACGTGGATGCTAAATCCTTAGAAGCTGGTTATAGCAATAATTTTCTTTTAAGAAAATTTAAAGGTTATTACGAGTTAATGAAACCAAGAGTTATGTCCTTGGTTATTTTTACTGCGTTTGTTGGAATGTTTTTGGCACCTGGGCAGATAACATTACTAAATAGTTTTCTTGTAATAGTTGCTATTGCATTAGGAGCTGGTTCTTCAGCAGCAATCAATATGTGGTTCGATGAAGATATAGATAAAACTATGGAAAGAACAAAACTAAGACCAATTCCACTTGGAATAGTTTCTAAAAATGAAGCTTTAGTTGTAGGGATATTAACAGGGACTATTTCTTTAATTTTGATGCAATGGTTCTCAAATTCATTAGCAACAAGTTTACTTCTTTTTACAATTCTTTTTTATGTATTTATCTATACATTTTGGCTCAAACGAACAACTTCATTAAATATAGTTATTGGAGGAGCAGCAGGAGCAATTCCCCCAATTATTGGATGGACAGCAGTTGTTCCTGAATTAAATTTCTTACCAATTAGTTTATTTGTAATTATATTTTTTTGGACCCCACCTCATTTTTGGGCCCTATCCGTATATAGATATAATGATTATAAAAATGCTAATGTGCCTATGTTACCAAATGTAAGCAGTATTGAAGAAACAAAAAAACAGATTGTTTATTATGCTGTAATATTAATTTTATCGAGTTATCTTCCATACTTAGATAGCAATGTTGGAATAATATACTTAACTATAGTTACAATATTAAATTTATTATTATTTAATAGTTCTTTAAAGTTAAAAAAATCTAGAGAAAAAAAATCAATGCCAAATTCTGAAGGGTTAAAATTTTTTGCTATTTCAATTCTTTATTTATTCAGTTTATTCTCAGCATTATTGATTGATCATGTGGTACTAAGATGAAAAATAGAAGAAGAAAAAATATTATCACTTTAATTATTCTACTTTGTATTGTCGCATTCTTTTATTTGTGGACTTTATTTAAGGCTAATATTTTTGGAGTATAATGACAAATACTAGAACAGCTTTAGGATTATCATTAATTGTTTTAACAATGATAACTTTAGTTGCTTTTTCGGTACCTTTATATGATTTATTTTGTCGTGTTACTGGTTATGGTGGTAAGACAAGTACATCTGAGTTCCTTTCATCATCAATTTTAGAAAGAGATATTAATCTTAAATTTAATGCCGATGTTAATGATAGTATAAATTGGACATTCACCGCACCAGAAAATATTAAATTTAAGGTTGGTGAAAATAAACTTGTTAACTATAAAGCTACAAATCAATCTGACGTTGAAACAATTGGAACCGCGACATTTAATGTTTTACCAGAAAAGGTTGGTCCGTACTTTATTAAAACACAGTGTTTTTGTTTTGAAAAGCAGGCTTTAAAACCTGGTGAAACAGTTGAAATGCCGGTTGTGTTTTACATAGACCCTTCAATTAATGAAGATCCAACAATGAAAGATGTCGAAGAGATAACATTGTCATATACCTTTTTTAAATATATAGAATAACCAATGGCTAATAAATCAACAACAGGGCAGAAACATCCATATCACTTAGTTGATCCAAGCCCACTTCCATTTTTATCATCAATAGCTGGTCTAGCAATGGCTGCCGGTCTTGTATTTTATATGCATTATGGAACTTCTTGGCTTCTTATTCTTGGTACAATTGGTTTGTTAACTATTATGTTTTTATGGTGGAGAGACGTAATTAAAGAGTCAACTTTTCAAAAGGTTCATACACCTGTTGTGGAACTGGGACTAAGATATGGAATGGCGCTTTTTATTGCATCAGAAGTAATGTTCTTTGTTGCTTTTTTCTGGGCTTTCTTTGATGCAAGTTTAACACCTAAATTACCTATAGAAGAATTCTCTGAAACTTTTGATAGTAATGGTGCTGTTGGAATTTGGCCACCAGAAGGTATCAAAACATTTGATCCGCTTGATGTTCCTTTTTTAAATACATTAATATTATTAATGTCAGGTACTACTTGTACTTGGGCTCACCATGCTGTTAGAGAAGGTCATAGAGATCAAGCGATTCAGGCATTATGGTGTACTGTTGGTCTCGGAATTTTCTTCTCATTTATGCAGGGTGTAGAATATTACGAAGCAGCTCATCATTATTTTAGTTTTACTGATGGAATATATCCGTCAGTATTTTATATGGCTACTGGTTTTCATGGATTTCATGTGATGGTTGGAACAGCATTTCTAGCTGTTTGTTTGTATCGTGTTTATAAAAATCATTTTACACCAGATAGACATTTTGGATTAGAGGCTGCAGCATGGTACTGGCACTTTGTTGACGTTGTTTGGTTGTTCCTGTTTGTCTGCGTTTATGTTTGGGGTGCATAAATTAAAAACTTTCCCATAAAATTTTTTTTATTTAGTTCATTTTGTATTGCTCTGACAATATTTTTAGGAATTTGGCAATTGCAAAGACTGGAATGGAAAGAAAAAATTATAGCCGAATTTAATGAATTAAAGGATCAAAAACCACTTTCACTTTCAATGGGAAAAATGAAGTATCCAAACATTGATGAGTTTACTAAAGTTATCACTTTAGCAACTGTTGACAGAAGTAAAAAAATTTTTTTCCCTGCTAAAACATTGAATGGGATTTCTGGTGTTAGAATAGCTAGTTTATTGTCAGATAATCATGGTAATAATTATTTAATTGATGAAGGTTGGTTTGAGCAAAGCAGATATGATTATTTTAAAGATAATAATGAAATAATAAATGCTGAAATTCTAGGATACATCCGATATCCAACTCAAAAAAAGATGTTTACTCCTGAGAATTCTATCTCTTCAAATGAATGGTATTATTATGATTTGGAGCAAATTCAAACATTCTTAAATGTTAAAATAAATCAGAAGTTTTTCATTAAAAATATGAGTAATTACGCAGAGAATTTCTTAATACCATCATCTCAAAATCATAATTTTTCAAATAATCATTTACAGTATGCAATTACATGGCTTTTGATGAGTTTTTCTTTTTTGATTATTTTTATAATTTATTTATTTAGGAAGAAAAAATGAAAACATATTTAAAACTTAAAGAGATCTTTAATGAAGCTTCACTGACATCAGATATTGCAGGTATTTTACACTGGGATATGGCAACAATGATGCCTAGCAGCTCAAGGGATCAAAGATCAGATCAATTAGCCTACTTGTCAAAACTTAGTCATAGTAAAATTTCATCTTCTGAAGTCGGTGAATTAATTGAAGATTCTAAGAATCTTAATCTAAGTAACAGTGATCAGAAAAACTTAAATGAAATGGATAGAGAATATAAATTAGCTTCTGCTGTTCCTACGGAGCTTGTAGAAAAAATTTCAAAATCTTCAGCTAAATGTGAAGGTGTTTGGCAAGAGGCAAGGGAAAAGTCCGAATTTAATTTAGTAAAAAAAGATTTAGAAGAACTTATAAGTTTAACGAAAGAAGAAGCTAATATTCTAGGGGAAACTTTTAAAATTTCTCCTTATGAAGCACTAATAAATAAATTTGAACCTTCTTCAGAAGAAAATAAAATATCTGGAGTATTTGATGATTTACAAAAATTTCTAACACCACTTATTGATAAAATTATTGATAAGCAAAAAACAGAAGAAACACTTCAATTTGAAAAAAGTATTGATGAAGAAAAGCAGAAAAATATTTCTGAATATATAATGAAACAAATAGGTTTTGATTTTACAAGAGGGAGACTTGATAAAAGTGTTCACCCTTTTTGTGGAGGATCTACAAATGATGTTAGAATCACAACTAGATATAATAATGACAATCCATTTTCATCTTTAGATGGTGTTATGCATGAAACTGGACATGCATTATATGAGCTAAACCTTCCAAAAGATTGGATGCATCAGCCAGCAGGTAAATCTAGAGGGATGGCTATGCATGAAAGTCAATCACTATTAATTGAAATGCAAATCACAAGATCTTTGGCTTTTAAAAAATTTTTATCTAATACTTTAAATAAAAAATTTAATATAAAAGACAAAGCTACAAATCCTGAGAATCTTTACAAATTAGGTACTCGGGTAAATAAATCTTTTATAAGAGTTGAGTCGGATGAAGTAACCTATCCCTTACATATTATTTTAAGATTTAATTTAGAAAGAAAAATTTTTAACAATGAAATAAATATTGCAGACATTCCCGATGCTTGGAATGATGAGTTTAATAGATTATTTAATTTATCAATAAATAAAGACAATGATGGATGTTTACAAGATATTCATTGGTTTGCTGGATTATTTGGATACTTTCCAACATATTCATTAGGAGCACTCACTGCTGCTCAATTTGCGTCTCAATTGAGAACTGATCAAAAGGAATTAGATAAGGAAATAGAAAATGGTGAATTTTCAAATTTAGTAAATTGGCTTAAAAAAAATATCCATGAAAAAGCTAGTTTTTTTTCAACTAATGAGGTTTTAGAACAGGTTACAAAGTCGCCTTTAAATGCTAAATATTTCAAAGAATATATTACTAGTCGCTATCTTTAATGAAATATTTAAGTACAAGAGATGATTCTCTAAGCAGATCATTTAACGATATTCTTTATCAAGGATTATCGAGAGATGGTGGTCTATATTTACCCCAAAGCTGGCCCAAAATAGACTTACTAAGTTTAAAAAATAAATCATATGAAGAGGTGGCATGTGAAATTATTTTTCCTTATGTAAATGAAAGTATAGAAAAATTAGATTTACAAAAAATTTTAAATGAAACTTATGCAAATTTTAATCATGAAAAAATAGCTCCACTAGTAGAATTAGAAAATAATAAATTTTTATTAGAATTAATTTATGGACCTACTTATGCTTTTAAAGATTACGCTTTACAATTTCTTGGTAACCTATTTTCTACAAGTTTAGAGATGTCTCCAAAAAAAATTACTGTTTTAGGCGCAACTTCTGGTGATACTGGATCAGCTGCAATTCACTCTTTTAAATCAAAAAAAGATATAAATGTATTTATTCTACATCCTCATAATAAAGTATCACCTATTCAACAAAAACAAATGACCACAGTAATTGATAAAAATATTTTTAATATTGCTGTAGAGGGTAATTTTGATGATTGTCAAAAAATTGTCAAAGAACTATTTGTAGATGATGAAATACAAGAGTCTACTTCTTTAACTGCAGTAAACTCTATAAATTGGGCACGATTAATTGCGCAAATTGTTTATTATTTTTGGGCTTACTTGCAAACTGATAAGCAGCAAATTAATTTTATTGTTCCTTCGGGAAATTTTGGCAATATTTTTTCAGCCTTTGTTGCTAAACAAATGGGATTACCTGTTGGTCACTTACATATTGCAACTAATTCTAATGATATCTTGAAGTCCATAGTAGACACTGGAGAAATGAAAAAAAAATCTGTTTCTCAAACATATAGCCCTAGTATGGATATACAAGTTTCAAGCAATTTTGAGAGGCAAATTTTTGAAAGCCTAAATAGAGATAGCAAAAGAGTAAATGAAGTATTTGAAAGCTTTTCATCAAAAGGTTTTTATCAATTTGATGACTCTGTTTTAGCTAAGTTTCAGCAAATATATAAAGCTTCCTCAATTGATGATAGTCAGACTCTAGAAACAATTAAATATGTATATGAAAAATATAATTATATTGCTGATCCACATACTGCAACAGGACTAAAAGTATTATTAGATAAAAAAGATGATGAAGCCTGGGTATCTTTAGTTTGTGCACATCCTGCAAAATTTGACAATGCTGTGAATAAAGCAATTAACAAAGAAATTGATATACCAAAAGAATTAAGCAATCTCTTTGATAAAGAGGAAAAGATGACTATATTACCTAATAGTACTATAAATGTAAAAAACTTCATCTTAGAAAAAATAAGCAATGCATAAAATTACAACACTAGAAAATGGATTAAGAATAGTAACCCAGAATATGCCAGGGCTGGAAACAGTATCAATGGGTATATGGAATTTTGTTGGTGGTAGAGATGAAACAAAAGACATAAATGGTGTTGCTCACCTTTTAGAGCATATGGCTTTTAAGGGTACATCAACGAAAAATGCTCTTCAAATAGCTGAAACAATTGAAAATGTTGGCGGAGATATAAATGCCTATACTTCAAAGGAAATAACAGCTTATTACGTAAAGCTCTTAGCTGATGATCTACATTATGGAATAGATATTCTGACAGATATTTTGCAAAATTCTACATTTGCTGAAGATGAACTTAATCGAGAAAGGGGAGTCATAATTCAAGAAATTGGAATGTACCTTGATACTCCTGATGATATGATTTTTGATTATTGGCAAGAAAAAGCATACCCGGACCAGCCAATGGGGCGTTCCATATTGGGTAAAACTGATATTATTAAAAATATTTCAAGAGACGAAGTTAAAGACTTTATGATGAATCACTATAATCCAAAAAAAATGATTATAAGTGCAGCTGGAAAAATTAACCATGATCAATTTGTAGAATCAATCAAAAAATCATGCACTAATCTTCCAACTGGATTATCTACTGAAAGACAAAAAGCTGATTACAAATCTGGAGAATACAGAGAAGACAAAAAATTAGAACAGATTCACTTATTACTTGGTTTTGAAGGCATAGATTATCACCATGATGATTACTATTCTTTATTGGTTTACTCTTCTTTATTAGGTGGAGGTATGTCATCAAGATTGTTTCAAGAGATTAGAGAAAAACGTGGTCTTGTATATGGTATTTCCTCTTTTAGTTCATCTTACACTGACACGGGTGTTTTTGGTATTTATTGCGGAACAGGTGAAAATCAAATCCAAGAGCTCATACCTGTTTTATGTGATCAATTAAATGAAAGTCCTAATTCAATTACAGAAAAGGAAATAAATAGAGGTAAAGCTCAATTGAAAGCAAGCTTAATGATGGGGAGGGAAAGTGCATTTAGAAGATGTGAGAGTGCTGCTAGACAACTTCTTGTCTTTGATAGAATAATTGACCCTGCTGAAACTATTAAAAATATAGATAAGGTTTCTAAAGAAACTGTTCAAAAAATTGCTAATGAAATTGTAAAAGGACCAATAACTATATCAAGTATTGGACCATTATCTAAACTTGAAAATATCGATAAAATACAAAATCGTATTAACTAAATTTTTCAAAAAATTTAAAAAATTATTTTATTTTTAAATCTCCTTCAATTGAATGATTAAGTTCTCCATCTTCAGATGATAAATTCATAGATACCTTTATGGATTCACCTAATTTGATACTTCCTTCTGAAAACTTTTTTCGTATGTAATTTTCTATTTCACGTTGAGAGCTAATACCAACTTGTTTAAGAAATTTTCTAATCTCTAGATTTAAATTATCTTCATCCATGATTTACTATAAATT
>CACNNQ010000006.1 GCA_902621855.1 uncultured Alphaproteobacteria bacterium
TGGCCATTTCATTTTTGCAGCTAAAGCTAAAAACGTCATCATAAAACAACTACTTACAGCTGCAGCTAGTTTTTGCTCCGGATTAATATTAGTTTCGCTTCCTCCATAATCTGGAGATGATCCCGCATCAATAGATACATTGTCGTTAAGCATTACTGTGTGATCAGTTAAGTATTTTCCAAATTCGAGTTTTTGATCTCCTAATTCCCACTTTAATTCGATTGAATGACTCATTTTAAGAATAATTAAAAGGTAGTGAGCACACTTTACCTTTTCTCTCAATATTGTCTGGTGTTAATACAATAACATCCTGCCCATCATTCCAATAATCTCTATCAACCATTGATAGCCCAATATTGGTTTTTAAAAATGGTGAATAAATACCAGAGGTGATATTGCCAATTTGAAATCTATTTTTTGAGTATACAGGAAAAGGTATTGTGCACGGAGGAGTTGGGGACCCATCAAAAGTAATTCCTTTAATTTTTTTTTCTATTCCATTTTTTAATATTTTTATTAGTGCATTTTTTCCAATGAAATTATGAGATAAATTGTTACAATAATTATCAAATCCACATTCAATTGGATTATTTGCTAAAGTAAATTCATTACCATAGGATAATAAGCCACCTTCTATTCTATCAATCAAATTTGGACATCCAGGTGAAATATTAAAATCTTTTCCTGCTTCCCAAATAGTTTCCCAAAGTTTTTTTCCTAAACTAAAACCTTTAAGATAAATCTCAAAACCATCTTGTTTGCTATATCCTGATCTTGCAATTATCTGCTTTGTTCCTTCAAATTCATAAAAAGAAAAATGAAAGAATTTTAATTTTTTAATTTTTTCTCCAAATATTGATGACATTAATTCTTCAGATTTTGGACCTTGGATTGCTAGAGGGTAAATATCTGGTTCTATAATATCAACTTTAAAATTTCTTCCTACAGCCAATCCTTTTGCCCAAAGAAGAACATCTGAGTCTGCAACTGATAGCCAATATTTATTTTCACTTAATTTTAAAAGTACGGGATCATTTATCATCCCTGCATTTTCATCAATCATTGGATAATAGTAACATTTACCAATAGGCATATCTTCTATTGATCTTGGAGACATGAGTTGTATTAATTTTGTAGCATCTTCTCCTATTATTTGAACCTGTCGTTGACATGAAACATCCCAAATTTGAGTATTTTTAGATAAGTGCCAATAATCTTCTTCTACTGTTGCTTTATATGATTTTGGAAGAAGCATATGGTTAACTACAGTAAAACCACTTACACCAGCCTCAATTACTTTCTCGGTATAGGGAGTCCTCCTAATACGTCTAGACATGTTTAATCCTGAATTACTCATTTTATTTAGACCACCATATTGAGTATCCATTTGGAGAAATAATAAGAGGTATGTGGTATTTTTTAAGAGGATCTTTCATTTTAAATTTAACACTTATTGAATTAATTATTTCGCTTGTATTTTTAAAAAATTTACCAGAATTAATTATCATTTCATAATCACTTTCACAATCTTCTTTCTTTAATTCAAATTCTTTAAGCATTCTTCCAGATTTATCTGTTTTATCTTCTAGGAATACAAGTTTGTTATTATTATTTACTTTATAAATAACAATTTCTACATCACTTGCATGCGTACCATCTATTGAGTTTAGTAAATGTGTAGAAAAAATTGCCATAACCTACTCTATAGACGCTTTATCTCTTTTATCACTAACTGCAGCAACTATTGGACTTATAACACCTTTAGCCTTAACATTTACACATGCAGTTTTACCACTTTCTAATGCTCTTTTTAAAGCGGGTCCTAAATCTTCTCTTTTAGTAACTAATTCTCCATGCCCTCCAAAACCTTCAAAAATTGAATGAAATGGAATATCTCTAAAATCAGTTGCAAAGTGTTTCCCACTTTCAAATAACCTTTCTTGTTGTTGAGAAATACAGTCAAGACCTCCATTGTTATCGATAACTACAACAATAGGTTTTTTTTCTTGAAATGCAGCTTCAATTGATAATCCGCCAGATAAAAATGCGCCATCTCCACTTATTAAAACGACATTAGATTTAGGATTAAGATTTTTCGCTGATACTGCAAAAGGAACTCCAACCCCTAACATACTAAAAGTACCTGGATGCAATATTCCTCCAAGTTTTTTACCTTTTGATCCAGCAATATTAATTGCAATCTCGGACCAGAAATGTGTGTTACCACCATCAATAACCAACCAATCATTTTCATTTAATACTTCTTGAACATCTAAAGCTAATTGAAGAGGATGAATTTTTCCACCATTTTTTTTCGTCTCTTCAGTTTCTTCATTTAATTCATCTAATGTTTTATCAATCCAATTTTTTTTCTCTTTTTTATTCTTATCAAACCAATCATTATTTAATTTCCATTTATTATTTTTCTTTAATTCTACGAGTTTATCCAAAAAGACTCCAGGATCACAAAGTAAATTAATATCTGCAGCTCTATTTAATTCTATTTCTTCATGTGATCCATTAATACAAACAAGCTTTGTGCTTTTTGGAAAAAGTGGAGGATTACCAAAATTCATTTGATTATCAAGACGTGCACCAATCATAAGAACCAAATCTGATTCATGGAGAGCCATTTTTGAAGGTGGATATTGATGTATATCTGCCAGACCCATGTATGTATCTGCCTCTTCACCTAAAAGTTTTTGGTGGTATGGTATATTAAATATTGGAATATTTAATTCAAACCCAGCATGCTCTAATTTTTTTTCTGCACTAGACCACCAAACTCCATGCCCTCCAATAAAAACTGGTTTTTTAGCATTAATTGCAAGATCAAATATTTCATTTAAACTTTTAGGATCTGGCCAAGCTTTAGCTAAAGGTTTTTTTTGTTGAGTAAATGGCCTTTCTTCTAAACCTGCATCATCTGCAAATGATGAAAACATTATATCTACTGGCACACTTAAATGTACCGCACCTGGATAACCATTTGTTGCAATTCTATAAGCTTTATCTACGAACTCCCTTATTCTATTACCATCTGTTATACTGGCACTGTATTTTGTTAAAGGTGCAGCAATAGTTACATCATCTATTTCCTTAAAACCGCCTGATCCTTGTCTTTTTAAGCTACTAGATCCAGTAATAAAAATAACAGGGGATCTTTCACCCCAAGCTTCCATCATTGAGGGTACTGCATTTGCGAAACCTTCTGGTCCAACAATACAAACAGATGGTTTTCTTGATATTCTAGTATGACCATCAGCTAAATGACCAGCAATTTGTTCATGAGGACAATTAATTACATTAATTTGACATTCCATAAATCCTTCAAGAGCTGGATTACAAAAACCTCCAGAAAGTGTAAAAACATTATCAACACCTTTGTCTCTAAGAGCTCTTGCAACTAATGCCCCACCTCTAATCATTTTATCTCCCATCTTAATACTTTATATCCTTAAAAAATTTCTCTGCTATAATTTTTTTATCAACTTCATTTATATCGTTTAATCCCACTAGGCCAAGATTTGTACTTAACTCTTCTTTAATTAGGTTAATGATTCTTCTAAGACCTCTTGCACCATCTGCTCCAATAGCATACATTAAAGGTCTGCCAAACATAACAAAGTTAGCTCCTAGAGCTAATGCACGTAAAATATCACTACCACTTCTAATGCCACTATCAAAAAGTATTGGAAAATCGTCTCCCAGAGCTTTTCGTATTAGTGGTAAAGCATTAATAGAAGCAGTAGCACTATCTAATTGCCTTCCACCATGATTTGATACTTGAATTGCATCAGCACCAGCCTCTTTAATTTTTAAAGCATCTTCAGCGTTCATTACTCCTTTGATTATTAATTTTCCTTTCCAAGCTTCTCTAATTCTTTTTAAAGTATCCCAATCAGTAGTGCCTCTACTTTCTTTTCGTCTAAAAATTTGATCCCCACTTTTAGAAGTAACATAATTCATTGGTTTTGGAGCGCCTTTAAACAAAGTTGTTAAACTCCATTGAGGATGTAGTACAAAATCTAAAAATTGTTTTGGGCCAATTTTAAATGGATAACCAAAGCCATTTCTATCATCTCTAGATCTTCTTGAAAGAATTGGAACATCAACAGTAAGAATTAAAACTTTGTATCCAATATTTTCTGCTCTTTTTAATAATTCCATAATAAATTCTTCACTTTGAAAAATATATATTTGCATCCACGAATGACCTTCTGAAAAAGTAAACATATCTTCTAGTGTAGTACTAGAAGCCATTGAAACACACGTTGGAATATTATTATACGCACTTTCTTTTGCTATCATTTTATCTGCATCAGGCCATGAAAGATTTGTCATTCCCATTGGTGCAAATCCAAATGGATAATCAAAATGAAAATCAAATATTTTTTTACTTAAATTTCTATTCTCAACATTTCTAAAAACCTTAGGCTCAAGTCTAATTTGATCTAATGCTGTACTATTAATTTCTGCAAGTTTGTCATCTCCTGATGCTCCATCAATAAAGTCAAAGACTAATTTTGGTAATCTTTTTTTAGATAATCTTATTGCATCATCAATTGTGTGAATTTTTGTGCTAGGTTTAATGAAATCATTCATTTTAATATTTGTATTCTAATATAATTTATAATTCTATTACAAAATATATTAGTTTTTTGAAATACCCTTCCAAGGTATTGGACTGGATGGAATATCTTCTTTTAAACCTCTTTGTATTTCACCTTTCTCATCATACATTGGTAAAGTACAGATTTCACCTTTTTGCAAACTACCATCATCACAACTAACATCTACTATTGTTCCTGGTCCAAATTTTGCATGATCCATATGAACTATAGCAACTCCACAAACTTGAAATGGTGACCATGTGCTTGAGGTAACAATTCCCGCTTTTTTATTATTAATATAAATTTCAGAATCAACTAATGCAAAACTATTTTCTACTCTCATACCCCATGTTAAACAATCTTTACTGGCATTCAGCAAATAATCTTTTCCAATAAAATCATTTTTATTAAAGTCTATAAACTTTCCTAATCCAACAGCAAATGGAGTTCGATCTCTCGTAAAATCTCTTCCTGCAGATAAGAGACCTGCCTCAATTCTTCTACATCTAAATCCAGGTGAGGCTGTTAGGATCATTCCCATTTCTTGACCTTTACTTAAGATTAAGTCTCCAATTTTTTTTGAATCATTTTGTGGTCTTAAATAAATTTCCCAACCTAGTTCATTTGTAAACCCAGTTCTACTTATGATTACTTCTTCTGAAGCAATTGAAGTTTCAATCCAATCAAAGTAATTAAAATTATTATTTAATGGTTGATCAACTAGTTTTTCTAAAAGTTTTAGAGATTTAGGCCCTTGTATTTGACTTACCCAAACATTTGGATCTTTAATTTCAACATTTAGATTTTTTGAATGAGCTTTGTACCAACTATACAAATGTCCATCACCCTGCGCAAACCAAAATTTATTTTTTTCTAATCTTAATAATAATCCATCTGAAATCATTCCTCCATCATGATAGCAAGCAAATTGATAAGAACATCGTCCTATTTTTACTTTTGAAATATCTCTAGGAAATATTTCTTGAAGCAAATTTTCAGCATCTGGACCAGAGATTTCGTATGGGTGCTCACCGGTATGGCGTAAAATTATTTCTTGTCTAGCTTTCCAATACATTTCATCTGCTGTAGCATGAGATAATTTTTCAAGTGTAAATCTACCATCAGCGTAGTTAGTATATTCTGGATTTAGTGGTAACTCTTGATATGTTAACGGATGTATCTTCATTGGCCGAGCCAAATCTAAAGATCTACCAGTTTCTTTAATAACTGGCTTTACAACAAATCTGTAATTACTAACTACATCACCCATACAATTTATTAACTTATCACAAAATAATGAAAAAAAAATTTTAAAATAAATTCTTTATAGCTTCAATATGTCGTGGCTTTATTTCACAGCATCCTCCAACTAGAGTAACACCTTTAGTTAAAGAATGTAAAACAAAATTTTTGTATTTTTCTACTCCGAATTCTTCATTTCTAGTTCCAAGTAACTCAACTGGATCAATATAATCATAATGTCCTTCAAAACCCTCTGAATTGAAATTTTCTTTATTACTAGTAGGCAGTTGTTTAAATAAATTCATTTTATATCCAAAAGGAAGCTTTTGTTTGTTAAATATAGGAATACTTAAATTAACGATTTCAGGTGATACGCATGCTGATACTATGCCGCAACAATTAAAATTTTGAATAATTTCAAAGAGTTCTTCAAGATTTTCTCCAGATGGTAATTTTCCATCATAACGTAAGTGTACACCCACAAGAACTTGTTTATTAAATTCTTTTGATGCTTCTAAAGCAATTTTTATTTCTTTGATTGAACATAAAACATCTAAGTAAAATATATCTACATAATTTTTTAAGATTTTTGCAATTTCATGAAAATAATTAAACATTGTTTCTTCAGTTTCAAAATGTATTGGTGAATATGTATTGCCTTGATTTGGCAACGAGCCTGCAACAATAACTTTTTTATTACTTTCATTTTTTGCTTTTAATGCGAGTGCTCCAGCAGATTTTATGCCAAATTCAAATTTATCAAGTAAGTTATATTTTTTTAATAGTCTTCGTCTAACGCTAAAATTTGAGGTAACTATTAATTGAGATCCTGCATTTATAAAATTATTATGCATATCTACGACCATTGAGTGATTATTTTCATTTAATAAAGCCTGTGCAGACCAAAGATCACCTGTTGTTGTTAGGCCCATTTCCATTAAAGTTTGACCGGAACCCCCATCAAAGAGGTATTTCTTATTTTTTAAAAACATTTTTTTGGAAGATCAGGAGAGTAATTGTGGCGCATCAAAATGCGCCACAAAGAAAGTTAATATTTTATGCAAACCACCAACGTTCCGAAAGTTTGTTACCATCACTTTCCCAGTTACCAGCAACATTTTCACCGTGAGCAAGTTTTTTAGAACCAGCACCTACATATTGGTTAAATGCATAAACAATTGCACCACCATCGTAGTTACAAAGAGCTTGTGCTTCCCAGTACATTGATTTTCTTTTTTCTGCATCAAGTTCTGATCTAGCAGCTCTAACAAGTTCATTGAAACGAACAGTTGAATCAGTTTGAACCAGATTACCCCAAGCAGCTTCATTCCACTCAGTATCATCTGTGAATGCAGCAGACCACATCATATCTTCTGTAGGTCTTCCACCCCAAGAACTCATACTGAAACCTTTAGTGTTCCATACGTTACTCCAGTAACCATCTTCTGGCTCTTTTTTAACTCGAAGATCGATACCACATTCTTGAGCAGATGCTGCTATCAAGTTAGTTGCATCTGTACATCCTGCATAAGGAACCTCAGAAGTACTAATTTCAATTGGCCCACTTACTCCAGACTTTTTCCAGTGAAAAGCAGCTTTATCAGCATCGAACTCTCTCTGCTCTAAAGCATTGTTGTGGAATGGGTGAGCAGTTGAGATCGGGTGATCATTTCCTACTGTTCCATATCCTAGCATTATCTTATCAACAATTTCTTGTCTTTTGATTGCAAACTTCATTGCCATACGAACATCAAAATTATCAAATGGCGGCACATTTAATCTCATAGGAGCTGTATAGTGCGCATATCCAGATGCTGCAGTAATTTCTACATTTGGATCTCTTGTTAGTAAGTTAGCAGTTCTTAAATCAACACCATTCATCCAATCGATTTCACCGTTTAATAATGCTGCTTGTCTAGTAGCAGGATCATTAATTCCAATAACTTCAACAGAATCAAAGTGAGCAACACTATCACCTTTGAAATAATTTGGATTTCTCTTCCCAAATTTTGCACCAACACCTGGATTGAATTCATCCATTATATATGGACCAGTTCCGATAGTAGATTGAGCGTCAACAACGCCATCTTTTGTTGGTTTAATCATAATGTGATAATCAGTAGTTATTGCAGGCCAGTCAGCGTTTGCACCTTTTAGCTTGAAAATAACTCTGTCATTTCCATCAGCAGAAATTGTTTCAATTTGAGATAACAATCCACCTGCTGCTGAAGCAGTGTCTGGATTCATGTGATACTGATAGTTGAGTACAACATCTTCTGCAGTCATTGATTTTCCATTATGGAATTCAACTCCTTTACGAAGATTATATATCCAAGTTTGAGCATCATCAGATTCAATTGACTCAGCAAGCTCCCCTACAATAGTATGATCAGAGTCAACAACTGTTAAACAGTTTTGATATGACCAAGCTGTAGCTTGCATGAATGAACTTTGATAAGTTGCGGGATCAAGTGTATCTGTAGTATCAGCAGCACCATTACCCCATCTTAAATGTCCGCCTTTTTTTGGAGTAGCAGCAACAGCTTTGTCAGCTAGTGACAGAGCTATTGGCAGAGTTACACCAGTTGCAAGAACAGACATCATGAACTGTCTTCTATCAATTAGCCCTTTTGTGAGCTTTGAAGACTGCTCTTTAATATATTTGTCTATTTTCTTATCTTTCATTTGTCCTCCCTTTAATTGAACAAAAACCTGTGTTTTTGTTCATAATTTCTAGAAATTTAACAAAAAACAAACTTAAGTTAATTAACATACAAACATATATATTATTTAAATTCAACGGATAATTTGTGAAATTTAGGTTGCATAATGACCTAATTAAGTAATAACAAAAATTAAATATATAGGAGGACCATATTAGCCAAATTCATCCAATATTTAGAACAATTTTATTAAGAATTGGCCTAGGATTAATTACTGTATTTGCATTTTCAGTAATTATTTTTAGCTGTTTCTCTTTTTTACCAGGAGATTTTGCAACGGAGATTCTCGGGCAATCAGCTACAAAATCATCTGTAGAGGCTCTTAGATCAGAATTAGGTTTAGATAAACACCCTATTCCAAGATATTTTGAATGGCTATCCAATGTATTTCAAGGAGATTTTGGAAGCTCTTTTTCAGGTAGATCTAAAGTGCAAGGTGATCAAGGTGATAGATCGAGACTTGTTGTAGAACTAATTATTCCTAGGCTTAAAAATACACTTTTTTTAACTGGAGTTAGTGCTTTAGTTGCTATTCCGCTAGCATTGCTTCTTGGTATTTCAGCTGCATTATACAGAAATAGTGTTTACGATAGATCGGCAACTGGTTTTAGTTTAGTTACAGTTTCTTCTCCAGAGTTTTTCACTGGGTATATTTTTATACTTTTATTAGCTACCTTATTTCCAGTTTTTCCAACAATAGCAAATGTTAATGAAGACACTTCATTAATTGATAGGTTTTATTTAACTGCCTTACCAGTTTTTACTTTAACACTTGTAACAATGGGTCATATGATGAGGATGACTCGCTCAGCAATAATAAATATTTTATCTAGTGAATATATTGAAATGGCAAAATTATCTGGCGCTACCAGATATGAAGTAATTGTAAAACATGCCTTACCTAATGCTTGGGCTCCAATCGCTCAAGTAATAACTATTAATCTTGCTTACATGTTAATTGGCTCGGTTGTTGTTGAGTTTGTTTTTAATTATCAAGGCATAGGAAGACTTATGGTTGGATCTGTTTATAATAGAGATATTCCCGTTGTTCAGGCTTGTGCTTTAATATTTGCATCAACTTATGTTATTTTAAATTTACTAGCTGATTTAATAGGCATAATTTCAAACCCTAGACTTTTGTATCCAAAATGAGTGATAATACACAATCATATTCAGCAAAATCTGAAGTTAGTAATATAAATAAAAGGAGAACTAGATTTGAAAGAATTAAAATTGCATTTTCTAAAGCTCCTTTATCTGCTTGGTTTGGAATGGTTGTTTTATCTATCTATCTTATTGCTGCATTCTTCGCCCCATTTATTGCACCACATGGCGAAGCTGAAGTATTTCCAGTAGCATATGCCCCATGGGGTGGAGAACACTTATTAGGAACAGATCAAATTGGAAGGGATATTCTCTCTAGATTAATATTTGCTTCAAGAAATACACTAGGTATTTGCTTCTTAGCCTGTACGATTGCTTTAATTATTGGAACAATATTTGGAATAATTGCAGCAATAGATAGAAGTTATATTGATCAAATCTTAAGCAGATCAATTGATACTTTAATGGCAATTCCTGTAATGATTTTTACTTTTATTCTTTTATCAGTTTTTGGACCAAGTAATTTGAATTTAATTTTAATTTTAGGGGTATTAGAATCTACAAGATTTTTTAGAATTTCAAGATCTGTAGCTGTTGGTCAAGTTGTATTAGAATACGTTGAGGTAGCTAAATTAAGAGGAGAAAAACTTTCATATATTATTTTTAGAGAAATTCTTCCTAATATAGCATCTCCTTTGATAGTTGAATTCGGAGTAAGATTTATCTTTATTATTTTCACTGTTTCAAGTTTAAGTTTTTTAGGCTTAGGCATACAGCCACCAGCAGCTGATTGGGCTGCTATGGTGAGAGAAAATGCAATATTAATTCAATATGCCCAATATGATATTACCGCAGGATTAACTCCACTAATACCTGCTGCAATAATTGCATTATTAGCTCTTGCAATTAACTTCGTAATTGATTGGTATTTGTACATTACAAGCGGTTTAAAAGATGACATCAAATAATAAAAAAGAACTTCTTTTAGAAATGAAGAATATTCATATTGATGGATTTTCAGATGAGAGATGGCATAAAATATTAAAAGGTGTTGATCTAAATTTATACAGAGGTGAGATTTTAGGTTTAATTGGAGAAAGCGGTGCTGGAAAATCGACTATGGGAAAAGCAGCAATGGGTTATACTCAACCTGGTTGTAAAATTATTAAAGGTGAAATAATTTTTAATGGTACAGATCTTGCTAAGCTTACAGAATTTGAAAAAAGAAAAATCTGGGGTACTAAAATTTCATATGTTGCACAATCTGCAGCAGCTTCTTTTAATCCTGCACACAGATTAATGGATCAAACAATTAGTGCAGCTAATAGAGCAAAAATAAGTCCTACTGACGTATTAAGAAGAGATGCAGTCCAACTCTATGAATCACTACAACTACCAGATGCTGAAAATATTGGAGAGAGATATCCTCATCAAGTCTCTGGTGGTCAATTACAAAGAATTATGACCGCTATGGCTATGTCACCAAGACCAGAACTTATAATTTTTGATGAACCAACAACTGCACTTGATGTTACTACTCAAGTTGAAGTTCTGTCTGCTATGAGATCGATAGTAGATAAATTTAATACTGCCGCAATTTATATTACTCATGATTTAGCTGTAGTTGCTCAAATGGCTGATAGAATTAAGGTTCTTAGATATGGAGAAGAAGTTGAAGAGTCTGAGACAAGAGAGATGCTCTCAAACCCTAAAGAAGAATATACTAAATCACTGTGGTCAGTAAGATCACTAATAAAGCCTGAAGAAACAAATGATGATTATATGTTGTCCATTAAAAATATTGATGCAGCTTATGGTTCATCAAAAGTTCTTCATGATGTTTCTGTAAATATTCCTAGAGGTAAAACTGTAGCAATAGTTGGAGAAAGTGGATCAGGAAAATCAACAACAGCAAGAGTAATAACTGGCCTACTACCTCAAACCAAAGGAGAAATTATTTTTGATGGAAAAAAATTATCTCCTAAACTTGAGCAAAGATCAAAAGAAGAATTAAGAAGAATTCAAATAATTTTTCAAATGCCTGATACCGCAATGAATCCTAAACAAACTGTTGATGAAATCATTGGGAGACCAATTGAATTCTACCATGGAGTAAAAGGAAAAGAACGTGAGACTAAAGTAATTGAATTGTTAAAAATGATTGAACTAGATGAAACGTTTTTAGATAGATTGCCATCTGAATTATCAGGAGGCCAAAAACAAAGAATTTGTATAGCTAGAGCTTTAGCTGCTAATCCAGATCTAATTATTTGTGATGAGGTTACTTCAGCATTGGATCAAATTGTTCAAGAAGGAATTTTAAAACTGTTACAAAAACTTCAAAAAAATCTTGGAGTAACTTATATTTTTATTACTCACGATATTGCCACTGTTAAAGCCATTTCGGATGAAATAGTTGTTATGTATCAAGGTAAAGTAATTGAACAAGGTTTAAAAAGTAAAATTTTAAACCCTCCACACCCTGATTATACCGAGTTGTTATTATCTTCAGTTCCAGAAATGGATCCCGATTGGCTAACAAATCTTTTAAATAAAAGATCAAACTAATTAATCTAATTAAAAATACTTGAAAATATTTTAAATTTATTATTTAAATTTTTTGTGAAAAAAATTTCTAAATTAGATGAGTATTTATTTGATCTTAATGGATACTTAATTATTAAAAATGCTTTAAGTAAAAAAGAACTTATTAATTTAAATAAAATTTTGGATGATTTAAAAAACTTAAGTAATAAACAGTGGGCCGGTCATGTCCATGGTCATAATTACGGAGGTAAAGAGGGCTTAAATCTTCAACAAATTTATGAAGCAGGAAAGCCTTTTGAAAATTTAATTGACCATCCTTCATGGATTAATCACATGTTACATTTTGTAGGAGGTAAAGGCTCTTTTGACCACACTCATGGTCCATTATTTATTGATGAGAACTTTGCAAATATTAGAGGCCCAGGTGAGGCTATCGGCATACATTCTGGCAACCATGAAGGCCTGCAAAGAAATCATTATAGATTTCAAAATGGAAAATTTCATTGTGCACAAGTAAATATTTTATTAGCTTTGAATGATATTGGTCCAGGTGATGGTGGAACTGTTGTAATACCTGCATCACATAAATCTAACATAGAGCATCCAGAATTTAGAGAAAAAAAGATGTTAAAAGGTGGTAAAGTATCATCAGCAGATGGAATGACTGCATCTGTTGAGGTTCATTTAAAAGCAGGTGATGGACTTTTATTTGTAGACTCATTATGTCATGGTTCAGCAAAAAGAGTTAATAAAGGAGAGAGAAGAATTGTTGTATACAGGTATGGACCTTCTTGGGGATTTTTTCGTCACCCATATAGACCATCGGCTCAATTACTTAGAAGATTATCTAAGTTCCAAAAAAGTATTGTGATGCCTCACGAAAAAGTTTTAACTCCTTATAATTAAAATTCTTGTTAATTGTGAATATTATTAAATCAATTTTAAATATTTTTCTAAGTAAAGAAAGCAAATTTAATAATCTTGAGGCAAGAAATATAATGATAGATGAAAGCAACTTTAATAAAATGAATTTAACATTAGGAAATACTTTTAAAGTAAACGGAAATATCAAAATTAAAAATTTTAAAGAAAAAATTACAGAAGATAATCTAACGGTAGTAGTTATTAACAATAAAGGTAAAACAATTGGCTATATTACCAAAAATGAATTAATTAATAATTAAATTTTATGAAAATAAATTTGAAAAATAAAACTTATGTAATCTCAGCTGCTGCAGATGGTATAGGCTTTGCAATTGCTAAGAAGATTATCAGCGCAGGTGGAAAAGTATATATTTCTGATATTAACAAAAAAAAAATTAATGAAATAAATAAAAAATATAAGAACAAAATTTATGCAACTGCTATGGATTGTACAAATCCAGCTGAAATTAAAAATTATTTTCATAAACTAAAATCTCTAAAAAAAATTGATGGTCTAATAAATAACATAGGAATAGCAGGTCCAACCAAAAGTCTTGAAAATATAAAAATAGAAGAATGGGAAGAGACTATAAAGACAAACTTACATAGTCATTTTTATTATACAAAGTATTCTATTCCATTTTTAAAAAAAGCAAAAAAATCATCAATAATTAATATTTCTTCTACTGCAGGACTTTATGGTTTTGCACAACGTTCACCTTATACTGCTAGTAAATGGGCAGTAATAGGTCTGACCAAAACTTTAGCAATGGAACTTGGTAAATTTAAAATTAGAGTTAACGCAATTTGTCCTGGATCAGTAGAGGGAGATCGAATGAAGCGAGTAGTTGATGCAAAAGCCTTATTAACAAAAACTAATCCCAAAAAAGTAAAACAAGAGTTTGAATCAATGGTATCTCTACAAACATTTGTTAATAAAGAAGATATTGCTTCAATGGCTTTATTTTTATTAAGTGATGAAAGTCAAAATATTTCTGGTCAGGCTATGACAGTAGATGGAAATACTGAAAGAATGAATTAGTGTCTCATTACACTGATTATATAATAATTGGTGCAGGTTCAGCAGGTTGTGTACTAGCAAATAGACTATCATCTCATTCAAAAAATAATGTAACTTTATTTGAAGCTGGCCCCTCTAATAATACATGGAAAGTTGATATGCCAAGTGCATTACTTTATGTGATGCATGATCCAAAATACAATTGGAAATATTATACTGAGCCTGAACCTTATTTAAATAACAGATCATTATATTGTCCTAGGGGTAAGATGTTAGGAGGTTGTTCCTCCCATAATGGTATGGTTTTTGCTCGGGGTCATAAAGAGGATTTTGACAGATGGGAGTCTTATGGTCTTGATCAATGGAGCTATAATAAGGTTTTACCATATTATAAAAAACTAGAAACATGGTCTGGAAAAAATAATCTAAGAGGTAAAGATGGTCCATTAAAAGTAAATAAATCTCAAATAGATAAAAAGTTTCCATTATTTAATGCAGTTTTAAAAGCTGCAAAAGAAGCTGGCTATAATATTTTTGATGACTCAAATAGTCTTAGCAATGAAGGGTTTGGAACATTTGATGTAACAATTGATAAAGGTGTTCGTCAAAGTATTCCTAAAGCTTATTTAGATCCAATAAAAAAAAGAAAAAATCTTCAAATAGTAAAAAAAACATATGTAAAAAAAATAATTTTTAAAGATAAAGTTGCAATAGGGGTAGAATATATAAAAAACAACAAGACACATTATTTTTATGCAAATAAAGAAGTAATACTTAGTGCAGGCTCAATTAATTCGCCAAAAATACTTCAACTCTCAGGAATAGGTAATGCTGCACATCTTAAAGATTTTGGAATTCCCATAATTAATGATTTAAAAGGAGTTGGTGAAAATCTTCAAGATCATTTAGAAATATATATTCAATATAAATCAAAGAAAAAAGAAACATTATATGATTTATCAACCAATTTTATTTCTCAAGGTATTGAAGGCAGCAAATGGTTTATTTTCAAGAAAGGTAAATTAGCTCACTCACATTTAGAGTTAGGTGGTTTTGTAAAAACAAATAAAAATTACTCACATCCAAATTTACAATTTCATTTTTTTCCATCATTAGTAATAAATCATGGTTTAACAAATCCTGAATTTGATGCTTTTCAATTTCACGCATGTCCTAACAGGCCAAAGAGTAGGGGGTTTGTAAAAATAAAATCAAATGATTTTAATATATCGCCTCAAATCCAATTTAATTACTTACAAAATCAAGAGGATTTAATTCAAATGAGAGACAGTGTGAAAATTGCAAAAAATATTTGCTCTCAGAAATCACTCTTAGATTATGTTGATTACGAAATAAGGCCTGGATTTGATATTCAATCTAATGAAGAATTAGACGAAGTTATTAGAAACACTGCTGAATCAGCATATCACCCCTCATGTACTAATAAAATGGGCACAGATCATTATTCAGTTGTTGATCAAAAAACAAAAGTTCATGGCATTGAAAATTTAAGAGTTATAGATGCATCAATTATGCCTGATATTGTTAGCGCCAATTTAAATGCAAGCGTAGTGATGATCGCAGAAAGAGCAGCTGATTTTTTACTAGATTAAAACAAAAACTTAGGCAGTTTCTAGCCTAAGTAAATTGCTGTTATTTATTCTTAAAGGAAGGAAATGCATTAATTAAGGAGGGAATAAACCTTAAAAATGCCAAGAATTAGATAGATTTTCTTCTGAGTGTCCAACCATATCTTTCACTGTAATAAGCTTCAATTCCTTCAGCTAAGTTAAGATCGTAGTTGGAGTCTATAGATCCCTCAAGGACCTTATTCTCAATAGAACTCTGTTCTAAACCTTCTTTTTGGTTTTTAATGTTTTCTGTTAGTTTGCTATTCATAATTTACAATATTTACACTTATATAAAAATTATAAAAAAAACTAGTAAATAAGTCACTTTTAATGTAAAGATAATTACTTGATCAAATTTTAATTTGTAAATTTTGTAAATGAATATTGAAGCTGATATAAATTTAGGTCCAAGATTAAAAAAACAAAGGATTAACAAGGGTTTTTCCCAAGCTAAATTATCTAAATCAATCGGAATATCACCAAGTTATTTAAATTTAATAGAAAGCGGGAAACGTAAAATACCTCTTTCGTTGTTAATAAAAGCTTCCGAGGAACTAGATTTATCAATAAAGGACTTTTCTGAAGAATCCAATAAGCGACTACTTTCAGATGTTATGGATGTTTTGAGTAATGAAATATTTGATGATCTTAAAATTACTAACCATGACACTAGTAATTTTATTGGATCCAATCCGAACATTGCAAAAGCACTATTAACGATAAATGATTCATTTAAAAGTTTTAAAGAGGATATGCAGAATCGTCTTGAAACAATGGATGTTAATTCTGGCAAAATAGAAAAACCAACGAGACTTCCAGTCGAAATAGTTTCAGATATTTTGCAAGAGAATAAAAATTATTTTCATGATTTAGAAATAAGTTCAGAAAAATTAAGAAAAGAAATAGGACTTAAAATAGGTCCAAATATTGGATCGGGTTCAAAACTAACACAGTATCTTCAATCAAAGCACGGTATCACGGTTAAAATAGTAACAATTGATCAAGATGAAAAAATAGTCAAACGCTATGATGAAAAAAGTAAAACCTATTATTTATCTGAAATGTTAACATATACTTCAAGAAATTTTCATTTAGCTTCTCAGGTTGCTTATTTAGAAGCTTCAGAGATTATAGATATGGTAATCAAAAAAAATAATGTTGAGTCAGAGGAGGTTGTTCCTTTACTCAAACTGTCATTATTAAATTACTACGCAGCAGCATTTATGATGCCTTATGATGATTTTTTAAAAAGTGCAAAACTTCATAAATATGATGTAGAAATTTTAATGCATCATTATGCTTGTAGCTTTGAACAAGTTACGCATAGACTAACAAATCTACAGAGGCCAGGTAATTCTGGTGTTCCATTTCATTTTTTAAAAACAGATATTGCAGGCAACGTATCTAAACGATTTTCTCTATCAGGTATTCATATTCCTAGACATGGCGGATCGTGCCCAAGATGGAATGTGTATACTGCATTCTTAAACCCCGGAAAGATTCACCCACAAATTTCAAAAATGCCTGATGGTAAAGTTTATTTTTGTATAGCTAGAGCTTTTGAGAAGGGTATTGAAAAACATGGCATGCCAAAAAGTTTTGTTTCTATTGGCCTAGGGTGTGATATGAAATATGCAAAAGATTTGGTTTATTCTGAAGGTATTGACCTAACAAATAAGAAATTACAAATGCCAATTGGAGTTTCTTGTAGGATTTGCCCAAGGGTGGAGTGTCAGCAAAGAGCTTTTCCTCCGATCGATAAAGAACTTAAATTAGATATAAAATACAGGGGCACGTCACCCTACGTTACAATTTAGTTAAATTTTAACTAACATTTTACCTAAATTTTTGCCATTTAGTAGATCTATAAATGCTTTTGGAGCATTTTCTATATTTTCGTAAATTGTTTCTTTAAATTTTATTTTTCCTTCTGAAAGCCAATTTCGCATATCTGTTTCAAAAGGCTCGTTATCATTTTCATGATCAAAAATTAAAAAACCTTTTATTGTTAATCTTTTTACCAATACGTGAGCCATATTTTTTAATCCAACAGGAGCAGAAGTTGAATTCATTTGAGATATTCTTCCACAAATAATAATCCTTCCAAAATTTTTCATACGAAAAATTGCAGACTCTAAAAAATCACCTCCGACATTATCAAAATATAAGTCAAATCCTTCAGGACAAATTTCTTTTAAGTGAAGAACAAGGTTATCTATTTTTTTATAATTAAATGCTACATCAACATTTAATTCATTTATTAACCAATCAACTTTTTCATCTGATCCTGTACTAGCATAAACTTTACATCCTAAATTTTTTGCAATTTGACAAACTGTTGATCCAACACTTCCACCTGCTGAAGATACAAGAATACTTTGTCCCCTTGCTATTTTTCCATGATTAAAAAGACCGATATATGCAGTCTGCCCTGTCATTCCTAAAGGTCCTAGATAAGTTTGCAATGGAAGATCAGTATTTTTGATTCTTTTTAAATCACTGCTTTTACAAATGAAGTTATCTCTCATCCCAAAATTACTGAATACAATATCTCCTTCTTTAAATTCTGAATCTTTGGATTTTTGGACTGATCCAATTGCATAACCTTCCATTTCCTCACCTAGTAAAAAAGGTGGTTTATAATTTTTACGTTCTGTCATTCTTGCTCTCATATACGGATCAACAGATATCCATGAATTAAGAACATGAATATTATTTGTTTCATCTAACTCTAAAGTTTTAGATTTAATTTCAAAATCATCTTCTTTAGGTAATCCAATTGGGATATAATTTTTTAAAGCCACATATTTTGAGGTTATTTTCATAATTATAATTTATATTTTTTCTTTAATTCTAGCAAATCTATTAAGAAATTATCTCTTATGTTACTTAAATCTTTTATAGAATGATTATTTGATTGTTTTTTTGTTCCTTTGATGATTTTTTCTTTAAGTTTTTTTGATAATTTTGGAGACTTGAGTTTAGTCCATGGAAGTTTCAATGCTGGTCCAAATTGACCTAACATGTGTTTCATGCCCATTTCTCCTCCAGCTAAGTGAAATGTCAAAAAAGTTCCCATTAGAGCCCACCTCATACCAGGACCATAGGTAATCGCTTCATCTAAATCTTTTGTTGAAGCATATCCATCATTTATAATATGTAATCCCTCTCTCCATAAAGCTTCTTGTAATCTATCAGATAAAAAGCCTGGCAATTCTTTTTCTACCAATAATGTTTTCATTTTGATTTTTTGATAAAATTTTTTTGCTTTATTAAGATATAAATTTGTAGTTTTTTTCCCTTTTACAATTTCAACCAATGGGAGAATATATACAGGGTTAAAGGGATGTGCTATGATTAATCTTTTTGGATTAATACATTTCGATTGTAAATCTGATGGAAGTAAGCCAGATGAACTTGAAGCAATTATTGAATTTGATGGTGAATATTTACTTATATTTTTTATAACATCTTTTTTTAAAGATAGTCGTTCAGGTACATTTTCTTGAATTAAATCTGCATTTTTCACTGCTTCCTCAATATCGTCTACGATTTCCAAATTTTTTAAATTGATTTTTATATTATATAATTTTTTAACAATTAAGTTTGTTCTTGTTATTTCATCTTTTAGAAAATTTAATTGCTGAGAATTTTTATCAAATGCTTTGACTTTTATACCGTTAGCAAGAAATCTAAGTATCCAGCCGGTACCAATTACACCAGTTCCAATGACAGCAATATTTTTCAAATTAAAAATGTTTTTTTAGTTTTAATTTTTCTCTTGTTTGTTGTGGTGATAAAATAGAAGCTCCCATATCTTCAACAATGCACCTTGCCTTTTCAACTAACTGTGCATTTGATGCAAAAACTCCTTTCTTTAAATAAAGATTGTCTTCTAATCCTACACGAACATTTCCTCCTAAAATAACTGCTTGTGCAGCCATAGGCATTTGAGATCTTCCTATTCCAAATCCAGACCAAATACCTTCAGTAGGTACCATTTCAGCCATTGCTTTCATTGCGCTTGTTGTTGCTGGTGACCCCCAAGGTATACCAAGGCATATTTGATAAAAAGGAGGACCATCAATTAAACCTTCTTTATAAAGTTGGTTAGCAAACCATAAATGACCCATTTCAAAAGCTTCCATTTCCGGTTTCACTCCAAGCTCCTGCATTTTTTTTGCTGCAGTTCTTAGTTGTATCGGCGTATGAATAAATGTCATGTTTGAGTCACCAAAATTAAGTGATCCACAATCTAAAGTACAAATTTCAGGTAATAATTCTTCAACATGTTCTAATCTGCTTAATGCATCGATCATATCTGTATTTGCTCCCACCGGATTTAAAGGATCTTTCCCAGACCCAACTTCAAAATCACCGCCCATACCTGTTGTAAAATTTAAAACTACATCAGTTTCAGAAGAACGAATTCTATCTGCCACTTCTTTATAATAATTTAAATTTCTTGAAGGTTTGCCATTAGGTTCCCTTACATGTACATGAGCTATTCCAGCACCTGCTTTAGCGGCTTCAATTGAAGCATCAGCAATTTGTTTTGGTGTTATAGGTAATTCAGGATGTTTACCTGCTGTATCTCCTGATCCAGTTACGGCACATGAAATTATTACTTCATTATTCATTATTTTAAACTACTATATTTTTTGAATTAATAAAGAAAAACAATGAAGATATATTTAAATTCAGGAAGAGTTAAAAAGGAATGGACCGATTACAATGGTCATATGAATTTGGCATTTTATATTCATCTTTTTGATGCTGGATGGGAAGTTCTTTTACAAAAATTTAATATGGGGGAAACTTCTGCAAAAACAGAGAAGAAAACTACTTTTGCCGTAGAGTCACACACAACTTATGACAAAGAAATTAAAGAAGGTGATGAAGTAGATATTAATTTATTATTTCTTGATAGGGATAAAAAAAGATTAATTTATAAATTAGAAATGACACATAAGCTTGAAGGTTATAGAGCAGCAACAACTGAGGTCTGTTCTTTGTATGTTGATTTAAATGTTAGAAAAGTTTCTGAATTAGAATTAGAAAAGCAAAAAGATATAGATAAATTTATTCAAGAAAATAAAAATAACTTTGATCCAGGTGACCTTACACTAATCAACAAGCTAAAAAAATAATTATAAATTTCTATAAGGTGTTCTATTAAATATTCTTTGAACCATTGGAACAAATTCTTTTAAAGGAATTGTATCATAATTTGGATCAAATGATGCTTGATCCCATCTTTCACAAAAATCTATAGTGTCTTTAAAGAATTCATGACCTTTGAATTTATCTCTAAGATTTCTGTTTTTTCCATAATAATGATTATAGTAGTAGGCTTGGAACAAACCGTGCTGTTCTACAATCCATCTTGTTTTTTCAGAAACAAAAGGTTTTAATACTGCAGCTGCAAGCTCAGAATGATTAAGAGGTGCAATTTCATCACCTATATCATGCAATAAGGAGGCTACCACCATTTCTTCAGAAGCTTGTTCACGTAACGCTCTTGAAGCAGTTTGAAGAGAGTGTTCTAATCTAGATACCTTATACCCACCTAAAGAACTATCTAAACTTTCTAGCACTCTTACTATTCTATCAGCTGTACCTTCAATAAATTTATCTTCAAAATTTGCAAGAAGTTCATAATCTTCTTTATCACCATGTTTCATTTCAGTGAATTTTACTTCATCTTTAGACATGAAATAATTATACATATTTTTAAATTTTATGAAACTAATTCCTGAATGGTATGAGCACCAATATTGTTTGATTGCTTGGCCATGTAATAAAGATCTTTATGGTAAAATTATTACTAAGGCTAGAGATGAAGTTGCAAATGTAATTAATGAAATTGCAAAAACGGAAAATGTAATTGTATTGTCAAATAAAGAAGACATTAATGAAATTGAAAATAAAACTGATCATAAAAATATAGATATTGTAGAATGTAAATTAGATGATTCTTGGATGCGAGATATAGCACCAATTTTTTATAACGAAGATGAAAAATTAAAATCAATTAGTTTTGAATTTAATGGTTATGGAAAGTATCCAGATTATTTAAATGATAATAAAATATCAAAATTTATTTCAAACTATTTAAATATCCCAACAAAAATTTCTGACTTAGTTATTGAAGGAGGAGCAATAACTTATGATGATAAAAAAAATTTATTTAGCACTAAAAATGTAATATTTAATAAAAATAGAAAACAAAAACATAATAGTGAATATATTATTAAAGAATTAAAGTTCTTGTTTGACTTAAATTATATTTTTTTATTTGAAAATGGACTAATGGAGGATGATACAGATGGTCATGTCGATAATTTATTATGCCCGATAGGAAAAAATCAATATTTAATTGCCACAACTCACAAATTAGATCCTAATTATGAAATATTAGAAAAAAACAAAGCTGATCTTATTAAATTTTTTAGAGATACTAATCAGACATTTGATTTAATTGAAGTTCCTTTACCTACAAGAAAAAAGATTAATAATAAGAATATTATTAGTTCATATATAAATTTCTATTTCAGTAAAGATAAAATTATCTTACCTAAATTCAATGTTAAGGAAGATCATGAGGTAAAATTAACTTTTGAAAAGTTATTCCCAAATCGAGAAATAATGATGCTGGAAACAGAAAATATAAATTATGGTGGTGGAAATATTCATTGTATAACAATGAATGTACCAAAAATATGAAAGTAAAAGTAGCAACATCACAATTCAAGGCTATTAAAGGAGACTTTGACGCTAATTTAAATAAAGCAATTAGTTTAGTTGAAAAAGCATCAAATGAAAATGTTGATATTTTACTTCTGCAAGAATTATTTCAAGATTATTATTTTTGTTCAACAAAAAATGATAAATTTTTTGATCTTGCAATTGATTTTCCTTCTAATCCAATGTTCGAAAAATTATCTAATATTTGTAAAGATAAAAAGATTTCATTACCAATTAGTTTTTTTCAAAAAAAGGAAAATAAGTTTTTTAACTCTCTAGTAATGATTGATTCTTTTGGTAAAATAAGCGAAGTTTATAATAAATCTCACATCCCTGAAGGGCCTGGATATAATGAGAAGTATTATTTTGAAAAAGGCAACACAGGCTTTATGGTTTTTGACACCCCTCTGGCAAAAGTTGGCTGTGCAATTTGTTGGGATCAATGGTTTCCTGAATGTGCAAGAATATTAACATTGAAAGGTGCAGATTTAATTTTTTATCCATCAGCAATTGGCTCTGAGCCACACATGCCTGAATTAAATTCAAAGGATCATTGGATTAATACAATGGTAGGACATGCTGCTGCAAATCAAATCCCTATAGTAACTTCGAATAGAGTAGGGAAGGAGGTCGAGGCTGATATTGAATTAAATTTTTATGGTAATTCTTTTATACTGGATCATCTTGGAAATGTAATAAATCGTATGAATGATAAGGATGAGGGAATAATAACTGCGACTTTAGATTTGTTAATTTCAAGAGAATATAGAAAATTATGGGGTAACTTTAGAGACAGAAGGCCCGATCTATATAAAAAAATTCTCGATTTTTAATTTATTTTATTTAATGTAATTTTTATTTAGGAGGGGAATAATGCTTAAGTATTTTATATCTCTATTAGTTTTAATTTCTTTTTCAGCTCAGGCTAAAGAAGAATTATTTATTTACAATTGGTCTGACTATATTGCTGAAGATACAATTGAAAATTTCGAAAATGAATTTGGCATTGATGTAACCTATGATGTGTTTGATTCAAACGAAGTTCTTGAAGCTAAACTTTTAGCTGGTGGTTCAGGTTATGATATTGTGGTGCCTTCAGGCTCTTTTTTAGAAAATCAAATCAAAGCTGGAGTTTTTCAAAAACTTGATAAGGCTCAACTTTCAAATATTGGTAATTTAGATCCCGATGTACTAGCAAAAATTGATGCACATGATCCAGGAGGTCAATACTCGATAAATTATATGTATGGTACTACAGGTATTGGCTATAATACTGATAAAGTTGATGAAAATGATATTACAAGTTGGAGCATTTTGTTTGATCCAGCTATTGCATCAAAATATGCAGATTGTGGAATCGCAATGTTGGATGCTCCTACAGAGGTTATGGAAATCGCTTTAAAATACGTTGGAAAAGATCCTTATACAGAGGATGAGAAAGATTATGAGGTTGCTCTTGAAATGTTACAGCAAATAAGACCTTACATAAGATATTTTGATTCTTCTCAATATATCGATGATTTAGCAAATGGAGAGATCTGTTTAACGATGGGTTGGTCAGGTGACGTTTTTCTAGCTGCAGATGAAGCTGCAGAAGGAGTAGAAGCTTGGTACTCAATTCCATCTGAAGGAACTGTAATATGGTTTGATATGATGGCTATTCCAGCTGATGCAAAAAATGTTGAGAATGCACACAAATTTATAAATTATATTTTAAGACCTCAAGTTGCTGCTGATATTACAAATTACGTTTGGTATTCAAATCCAAATAAAGCAGCCAATGAACTAGTTGATCCTGAAATTTTTGAAGATCCTGCTATTTATCCAGATGAAGCAACTTTAAGTATGCTTTTTGCTGATACTGCAGACTCTCCGAAAAAATCTAAATTATCAACTAAATATTTTAATAAGTTTAAAGCAAATTAAAAAATATACTTCATTTCAGCACTAATATATTAATATTAGTGCTGATTTAAGATGGATAATAATTTTCTTCTAATTGAAAATATTTCTAAATCCTTTGGGGATAACAAAGTTTTAGAAAATATTAATTTAAATATTTCAAAATCTGAATTTTTTGGTCTCTTAGGATCTTCGGGTTCAGGCAAAACTACCTTACTAAGAATATTAGGTGGATTTGAGAAGCCAGATACAGGCCGTGTAATACTCGACGGAATGGACATAACAAACCTTGAACCTTTTGAAAGACCATTAAATTATATGTTTCAATCGTATGCTTTATTTCCTCACTTAAACGTATTTAATAATTTAGCTTTTGGAATAAAAGAAAATTTTACCCAAAAAGAAATTGAAATAAACGTAAGAAATATTGCCGAACTTTTATCTATTGAACATTTATTAAATAGAAGAATTAAGCAATTATCAGGCGGAGAGCAGCAACGAGTTGCCCTTGGAAGGTGCTTAATAAAAAAACCTAAGTTATTATTATTAGATGAGCCTCTTGCGGCACTAGATAAAAAACTAAGATCAAAAACACAATTAGAGTTAACAACACTCCAAAAGAAACTAAAAATTACATTTGTTTTTGTCACCCATGATCAGGAAGAAGCAATGTCCTTATCTGATAGAATGGCAATAATGAAGAATGGTCTTATTTTGGAATGTTCTAGCCCTGAAGAGATTTATGAAAATCCTAAAAGTCTTTATACTGCCAATTTTATAGGAATTGCAAATATAATTGAGATTTATAAGAAAGATGAAAATTTTTATTCTGATGATTTAGGTATAAATTTTAAATTAAACAAAGAATTAAAAAATACAAAAACTAATATTTTACTAAGACCAGAGAAAATAAAAATACAATCAATAAATAATTTGAAAACAAGTTCATTTAATTCCTTTAGTGGAGAAATTTTAGAAAAATCATATTTGGGAAGCTTTACACGTTATGAAATTAAAATTAAAAATATGATAATTTCAGTTTTAGATCAGAATTTTAACTCCAACTCAAATTATAATTTTCCAAAAGGGGAGAAAGTCATTTGTACTTGGGAAAGTGAATCAATTAAGGTTTTAGAGGATTAATTGAAAAATAAATTATTTGAAAAATATTTTGTTTTTAGTCCTTATTTTTGGCTTGTTCTATTTTTTTTTATACCATTAGCTATAATTTTTAAAATATCAATTTCGGTATCAGAATGGGGGATGCCTCCTTATCAAGATATTTTTCTTTTTGATAATGGATTTAAGATCAATACTACATTTGAAAACTATGTTTATATATTTAGTGATTATTACTATATTGGATCTTTTGTAAACTCTTTGATTCTAGCTCTAATATCTACTTTTTTTTGTTTACTTATTGGATTCCCATTAGCTTTTTATATTGCGACTTCAAATATTAGATTAAGGAATATCCTATTAGTTTTAGTAGTTATTCCATTTTGGTCATCATTTTTATTAAGAGTATATGCATGGAAAATAATTTTACAGAATAATGGAATTTTAAATGTAATACTTCTAAACTTAGGCATAACATCAGAACCACTTCAATTATTATACAATCAATATGCTGTTATCATTGGGATTGTATACACCTATTTACCTTTGATGATTTTACCACTCTACGGATACTTAAATAAATTTGATTTAAATTTAATTGAAGCATCAAAAGATTTAGGACTAAATCGTTTTAAAACCTTTTTTAAAGTTATACTCCCCTTGTCTGTTCCGGGAATTGTTGCTGGATCTTTATTAGTTTTTATACCTGTTGTTGGAGAATTTATTATACCTGAAATGTTAGGTGGTAGTGATAGATTGTATTATGGAAAAATATTATGGGAGGAATTCTTTGTTAATAGAAATTGGCCAGGTGCTAGTGCCTTAGCTTTTAGTGGAATTATTATTTTGGTTTTACCTATTGTTATTTTTCAAATACTTTATTCTCGTTGGAGTGAAAAAAATGAAATCTAGTTTAATCAAAAGTACAGTTATTTTTTTAGGTTTATTTTTTCTATATTTCCCAATCTTAGTTTTAATATTTTACTCTTTTAACGAAAATAAGAGAGTAATGGTGTGGAAAGGATTTTCTTTAAGTTGGTACAAAGAATTATTTAATAATGAACAAATAATTGAGGCATTTATTATTAGTATTAAAATTGCAGCTTTGTCTGCTACTTTTGCTACAATTTTAGGAGTTATGATAGGGTATTCACTTGTAAGAATAAGAAAAATTCCTTTTAAATCATTCTATATTTTTCTTTCATCAACACCTTTGGTTTTACCGGAATTAATTTTAGGTCTTTCAATGCTGCTTTTTTTTATAAGCTTAAATAATATAATTGGATTTCCATCATCTAGAGGACAATTAACTATTTTTATATCGCACGTTACTTTTTGTATTGCATTTGTTGCAATTATTATTCAAGCAAGATTAACTGACTTCAACAAAAATATTGAGGAAGCTGCTATGGATCTTGGTTATAATTATACCAAGGTACTCTATAAGATAACTTTACCAATAATTTTACCTTCTATTATTGCTGGTTGGTTATTAGCTTTTACAATTTCTTTAGATGATCTAGTAGTAGCGAGTTTTACTACCGGACCCGGAGCTAATACATTGCCAATTGTAGTTTTTTCTAAAGTGAGATTAGGATTAAGTCCTGAAGTAAACGCACTATCAGCAATTTTAATGCTTGCTTTGATAATAATTGGTTTATTTTATTTTTATTTTAATAAAAAATTTAAACATTAAGTAATAAATATTCTCGCTCCCAAGAACTTATTACAGATAAATATGCTTGATATTCAACTCTTCTTATCGCAGCAATCGACCTTACAAATTTTTCATTAAATATTAATTTTATATCTGCATCATTTTCAAAGAGAGTTAATGATTCATCCATATTTTTTGGTAGAGTAGAATTTTTATCTTTAAATGCACTATCTTTGGTTTCTGGATTTGGTTTTAAATTATTCTTCATTCCTAAATATCCTGAAGCTAAATTAGCTGCAAAAACTAGATATGGATTTGTATCAGATCCAGGAATTCTATTTTCAATACGTATATTCCTTTCCTCAATTGATGGAATTCTAAAACCACAACTTCTATTACCTATTCCCCATTTAACATTTTTAGGAGCACCATAAGTTGCAAATAGCCTTCTAAATGAATTTATATTTGGAGCGTATATTGGCATCAACAATGGAGTATATTTTTCTAAACCACCTAAATAGTTTTTCATTTTTTTTGAAATTTTAGATGATTGATTAAAAAAAATATTTTTATTTTTTTCATTATATATCGATTGATGTATGTGCATTGCGCTACCAGGTTGGTTTTCCATAGGTTTTGCCATAAATGTTGCATGAAGTTTATGTTTCAAAGCTGATTGTCTTAGAGTACGTTTAAATAAAAATACCTGATCTGCTAGATCTAAAGGATCACCATGCTGAAAATTAATTTCCATCTGAGCTGAACCAGATTCATGATTAATAGTATCAATTTCAATATTTTGTGCTTCACAATAATTATATACATCCTCAAAAAGATGATCAAATTCGTTAACAGCATCTATACCCAAGGCTTGCTTACCTGTTTCTTGTCTACCTGATTGACCCACTGGCACTTCAAGGGGGTAATCTGAGTCAGCATTAGGTTTCACTAAATAAAATTCTAACTCTGGTGAAACTATTGGAGTTAATTTATCTTTTTTATAAAGTTTAAGAATATTTTTTAGAGCATTCCTACTAGAATTTATAACATCATCTCCGTTAAGATTTATTGTATCACAAATAATTTGTGCAGTAGGGTCGTCATACCATGGCACTACTCTCATTGTATCAAAATCTGGTTTTAAAATTACATCAATGTCAGTTGGATTGTAAACACTTCTAGGTAAAGCACCAGCAGAGTCCTCAGTTGCATAATCTCCTGATATCGTTTGAATAAAAGTTGATTGTGGTAATCTGTGACTTTCATCTTCCAGTCCTTTTAAAAATTTATTTGTTGGTAAAATTTTTCCCCTTGCTATACCTCCAAGATCAGGAACTAAACATTCAACTTCTGTAATAGATTTTTCATGAAACCAATTTTGAAATTTTTCAATCATATTGAGACTGTTTGTTTACTAATTATTATTAAACCATTAAAGATAAGTTAATGTTTACTACAAAAAAAAGAACCTTTAATCAACATGATAATGAAAAAGAGAGTTTTTATAAATATTCAGCACCTAATTTTTCTAGTCAAATAACATTAAATGAGAATATTTCAACTGATGTATGTATTATTGGAGGTGGGTTAACAGGTATTTCTTCAGCATTAAATTTATCTAATCAAGGTTTATCAATAACTATTTTGGAAGCAAATAAAGTTGGATCTGGTGCTTCTGGTAGGAATGGTGGTCAACTAGGAATTGGAATGAGAAAAGATCAATTCTACTTAGAAAAAAAATTTGGTATTGAAAAGGCAAAATTTTTTTGGAAAATTGGATTAGATGCTGTTTCAAATGTAGTTAATTTAATTGAAAAATACAAAATTGATTGTGCACTTAGACAAGGTGTTCTTCATGTAGGCAACACAAAAAAAGATTATAAATATTTTCAAGATGAAATTGAGCACATGCAGAAAAATTATAGTTATAATAACTACGAATACTTCGACCACAATTCAATAAGAGATGAAGTTAATAGTGACAGATATTTTTCTGGAATGCTTTTAAAGGATTCTTATCATTTAAATCCATTAAAACTGACATATGGCTTAGCAGAACAGTGTTTAGCAAATGGAATAAATATATATGAAAATTCTCCAGCTGATAAAATTGTTGATAATCAAAAAGAAGTTATAATTCATTCTGGAAAAAATATTATTAAAGCGAAGAAAGTAATTATTGGTTGCAATGGTTACCTTGATAATCTTTTAGGGTCAAAAAGAAATTATTTTATGCCGATAAATAATTATATTATTGCAACAGAACCTCTCGGAAAAGATCTAGCAAGTAAATTAATCAAAAGAAATTGTGGTGTAATAGATTCTAGATTCATGATTGATTATTATAGGTTTTCTGAAGACTACAGACTTCTTTTTGGAGGACCTGAAACAATTACATCTCATTTTGTAAAAGATGCAAAGAGTTTTGTCTCTAAACGAATGTATAAAGTTTTTCCTGAATTAAAAAAATTTAAAATTGAGTTTTCCTGGGGAGGTACCTTGGCAATATCAATTAATAGATTACCTATTTTTGGAACTATAATGAACCAAAAGTTATATTATGCCCATGCTTACTCTGGGCATGGCTTAGCTATGAGTATTATGGGTGGAAAAATGGTAGCTGAAAAAATTTTAAATAAATCCAATAACTTTGATATGTTTGAGCAAATTTATCATTTTAAAATTCCAGGTGGCAACATTTTTAGAAGACCATTGTATTCCTCAGCCATTATTTATTATAGATTAATGGATTATTTAAATAGATTGTAATTATTTAATTGCTCTTCTTAATCTGTCATTTATAGTTTTGCCAAGTCCTTTATTAGGTATTTCTACTACAGCAATTTTTTTGCATCTGCTTTGATCTAATTTATGAAGATAATGATAAAAATTTTTTGCTGCTTCATTTAAATTTTTTTTATTACTCAAATTTAAATTAATTATTTTAGACCTTAATTTATTATTACCAAAATTTAATAAACCTTCATTTTTAAATATTCTCTTAGCATTCATTCTTATTGGTTTTAAAGGTGAATAATGTTTTTTTAAATTACCAGGAGAAATTGAGGATTTTTTTTTGATTTTTACTTTTGCAAATTTGTTTAAATCTTCAACAGTAATACTTCCATATCTTAGTACTTCAATTTTATTTTTATTATCAATTCTTACAACTGTAGATTCTAGTCCGTGAGTTGATTGTTTATCTTTTAAAACAAAAATTTTTTTTTGTAGAATAGGATCAATATCCATAATATTAGTTACAGAAGTTCTTTCTGACAGATTAGCACTAGGAGCTGCAATAGGTAGGCCAAATAAAGTAATTAATTTTTTAGCCAATTGATTACCAGGAATTCTACAGCCAACTAAAGTTGAGTTATTAGAGACTAATTTTGATATTTTAGAATTTTTCCGTTTCTTTAATATTATAGTTAGAGGACCGGGCCAAAATTTTGAACCTAATTTTTTTTCAAATTCACTTAAAAAAAAATATTTCTCTATTTGTTTAATACTTTTAAAGTGACAGATAATTGGATTAGCTCGTGGTCTTTTTTTTACTTTAAAAATAGATTTTATAGCCTCATCATTTGTTGCATCAGCTCCAATACCAAACACTGTTTCTGTGGGAAATATTACAAGTTCTCCACTGCTTAATAAATTTTTAGCAATATCTAACTTATTTTTTTTCATATTTTTTTATAAAATGTTTCCATCTATCTTTAAAATAGTTATTATCAATACTTGTATATGGGAAAAGTTATAGCATTTTCGAATCAAAAAGGTGGTTCAGGTAAATCGACTCTTTCAGCAAATTTATCAGTTTTGTGGAGCAATAGTGGCTACAAAGTAGCTGTTATAGATGCTGATGCACAAAAAAGTCTATCATATTGGCTTGAAGCTAGAAAATCTTACTATGGTGAAGATGATACTGGAATAACTCAATTAAATTTTGATATCAGGAATTTAATAGATGAAATTAAAGCAATAAAAAGAAAATATGATTTTATAATAATTGATAGCCCTCCATCTATAACTTTTGAAACAATGCAGGTTGTAAAAGCTTCCGATAGGGTATTTGTTCCAGTACAACCAAGTCCAGTAGACTTAATGGCTACACTGCCTTTTTTAAAAATTGCAAAACAAGAGAGAAAAAATCCAATAATTATTCTTAATAGAGTTATGCCGAGAGCAAAATTAACTGACGCAATGATTTTGCGTTTAAGATATGCCGGTGCTAAAATTGCTCGCTCCCGACTTTCTAGCAAAGTATTATTTGCAGAAACATTTTCAGTTGGAAGGGGCGTAGTTGATATAAGTGTTACATCAGACGCTTCAAAAGAAATAATTAATGTTGGAAACGAAATTTTAAGAAATTTCTAACTTAATGTCTGATATTACAACTGTTATACTTGCTGCAGGTAAAAGTACAAGATTTAAAGCAAGTACATCAAAGCTTGTTTACCCATTATGTGGATTACCAATTGTTTCACATATTTTTAATATTGCAAAAAAAATATCAGGTAAAAATATATTAATTGTATCTAATGAAAAAAATAAAGAAGAATTAAAGTTGATATTAAATACCTCTAAGTTAGTTGTTCAAAAAAAACAAAAAGGAACTGCTGATGCAATTGAGCAAGTTAAAAAATATGTTAAATCAAAAAATATTTTAATTTTATTTGGAGATACACCTTTAGTTGAAGTCAAAGATATAAGAAAACTAGTAAGTAAATTTAAAAAAAGTAAAGCGAAAGCTTCATTAATAGCATTTTATACTTCAGAACCACATGGTTATGGTAGGTTGTTATTAAATAATAACTATGTTGAAGAAATAATAGAGCAAATAAATTTAAAACCCGAACAAAAAAAAATCAATTTATGTAATTCTGGCATCTTAATAGCAAATACTAAATTATTATTTGATAATTTAAAAAATATTAAAGAAAATAAAATTAAAAAAGAAAGATATCTTCCTGATATATGCAAAATTTTTTCAAAAAAAAATATTCCTATAAATTATATAGAGTGCAACAAAGAAACAATGTTGGGCATAAATACATTGGATGATTTTAATGTTGTACAAAATATATTGCAAAAAAAATACGTAAAAAATTTTATAAAAAACGGAGTCAATTTTTTAAAACCCAATACTTGTTATTTAAGCTATGATACAAAAATTGAACCTACTGTCACAATTGAAAACAATGTTACGATTAAGGAAAAAACAACTATAAAAAAAGGTTCAATAGTTAAAAGTAATTCATACTTAGAAGAAGTTACAATAGATGAAAATTCACATATTGGTCCAAGTGCTAGATTAAGGCCAAAAACAAAAATTGGCAAAAAATCAAAGATTGGTAACTTTGTTGAAATTAAAAATTCTAAAATTGGAAATAATGTTTCTATTGCCCATCTTTCATATGTTGGAGATTCAGAAATAGGAAACAATGTGAATATAGGTGCTGGAACAATAACTTGTAACTATGATGGGAAGAAAAAACACAAAACGATAATTAAGGATAATGTGTTTATAGGTTCAAACACTTCACTCATTGCTCCAGTTGTAATTGAGTCTAAATCTAGAATTGGCGCAGGTAGTGTAATAACTAAAAATATTCCCAAAAATTCACTTGCTATTGAAAGATCGGCCTTAAAAATTCTAAGAAATAAAAGATCATAATAATAACCCTTGTTTCAAGATATATTAGGGTTTATGAGCCTCTTCAAATTATGAGCGATAAATGGTCACCCAATAGTTGGAGAAATAAAGATGCTCTTCATATGCCAAACTATAAGAATGAAGAACGTCTTAATAAAACTTTAAATGAAATTTCCAAATATCCACCTTTAGTTTTTGCTGGAGAAGCGAGACTATTAAAAAATAAACTTGGAGATGTTGCAAATGGAAATGCTTTTTTATTACAAGGTGGGGATTGTGCAGAAAGTTTTGCAGACTTTCATCCTGATAATATTAGAGATACATTTAAAGTTATTTTACAAATGGCTGTTGTTTTGACGTTTGGTGCTTCTTGTCCAATTGTTAAAGTAGGAAGAATTGCTGGACAATTTGCAAAGCCAAGGTCATCTGCAACAGAAGTTATTAATAATTTAGAACTTGAGTCATATAAAGGCGATATAATTAATGGGATCAACTTTAATCAAAAAGACAGAGATCCTAATCCAGATAGATTAATTCAAGCCTACAATCAGTCTGCATCAACACTTAATCTATTAAGAGCTTTCTCTCAAGGCGGTTTTGCCAATTTAAATAAAATACATCAATGGAACTTAAATTTTGTTAAGGGTGAGAATGCAGCTAAATTTAGAGAGTTATCTTCTAGAATTGACGAATGCTTATCTTTTATGGAGGCATGTGGAATAAATGGAAATAGTGTAAGACAATTAAATGAAACAGACTTCTTTACAAGTCATGAAGCTTTACTTCTTCAATATGAGGAAGCATTAACAAGAATAGATAGTACTTCAGGTAAGTGGTACGATGTGTCAGCTCATATGTTGTGGGTAGGTGACAGAACAAGACAACTGGATGGAGCCCATATCGAATTTTTAAGAGGTATTGAGAACCCTATAGGTATTAAAGTGGGTCCAAGTACAAAGACAGAAGAACTATTAAAAATATTAGATGTGTTGAATCCAAATAATGAAGCTGGAAAAATAACACTGATTTGTAGAATGGGTCATGAAAAAGTTAGTGGAATACTTCCAAAAATAATTAAGTCAGTAAACTCAGCTGGTAAAAATGTTGTTTGGACTTGTGATCCCATGCATGGAAATACTATAAAATCTAACACGGGTTTCAAAACTAGGCCATTAAAAGATATAATTTCTGAAATTCAGCAATTTTTTCAAATTCACAGAAGTGAAGGAACATATCCTGGCGGAGTCCACTTAGAAATGACTGGTCAAGATGTTACAGAGTGTATGGGCGGTCTTCAAGAAATAACTGATGAAGATCTAAAAAATAGATATCATACATATTGTGATCCGAGACTAAATGCCTCGCAGTCTCTAGAATTGGCTTTTTTATTATCAGATTTTTTAAAAGAAGAAAAATTGCTCTCAAAGCAATCTTCAAATTTATAAATTTATATTTATATAATAATTATGAATTCTAAAGATAAAATTTTATATATTTCGAAATGGATTAAAGACTATGCTATATCCATAAATAAGAATCCAACTACACTTGTAATAGGAGTGTCAGGAGGAGTTGACTCTGCACTTACCAGCACCTTATGTGCTCGTACTGGTTTAAAAACTATAGCTGTTTCAATGCCAATAAAGCAAAATTTATCACAACATGACTTAAGTTTAAGACATTTAGAATTTTTACAACAAAATTACCCAAATGTAGAAACAAAAATAGTTGAGTTAGATAACGTTTTTAAAACTTTTCAAAATACGATGGAAAATTTTAATAGTGAGTTAGCTTTTGCAAATTCAAGATCTAGACTGAGAATGGTAACTCTTTATCAAATAGCTCAAAGTAATAATGGTATAGTTGTTGGTACTGGAAATAAAGTTGAAGATTTTGGTGTTGGATTTTATACAAAATATGGTGATGGAGGTGTAGATATATCACCAATAGCAGATTGTACTAAAACTGAGGTATGGGAATTAGCTGAAGAAATTGGGGTTATACAAGATATCATTAGCGCAGCACCGACAGATGGTTTATGGGATGATAGTAGAAATGATGAAAGCCAGCTTGGTCTTTCGTATAAGCAATTAGAAGAAGCAATGGAAAATAAGTCTAGTGAATACTACAGTAGATATGAAGAAATTAGAAAGCCAAATCTTCATAAGATGAAGCCTATTCCTGTTTGCGAAATTCCTAAAGAATAATATGAAGTGTAGGTTCGCTCCTAGCCCTACAGGAAAAATACATATCGGTAATGCTAGATCAGCAATTTTGAATTGGATTTTTTGTAAAAAAAATCAAGGTGAGTTTGTATTAAGAATTGATGATACTGATGTCAATAGGAGTACTAAAGAATTTGAGAAAAGTATCAAAAATGATCTGACGTGGCTTGGATTGAATTGGAGTTATACTTTTAATCAATCCTCAAGAAAAAATATTTATAATGAAAAAATCCAAATTCTTAAACAAAAGAATAGACTTTATCCGTGTTTTGAAACAGAAGAGGAATTAGCTTTAAAGAAAAAATCTCTATTATCATCTGGTAAACCGCCTATTTATGATAGATCATCACTAAATCTAAGTGATGAAGAAGTAGAAAAAAAAATACAATCTGGAATTCAACCTCATTGGAGATTCAAATTAGACGATGAAAAAATTAGTTGGAAAGATATTATTAAAGGGGACGTTTCATTTGATGCTAAAAATTTGAGTGATCCTGTTTTAATTAGAGCTGATGGAACATTATTATACCATTTACCATCAGTTATTGATGATATTGAAGAAAAAATCACACATATTATTAGGGGGGAAGATCACATAGCAAATACTGCCTATCATATTCAAATTTTTAGGGCTCTTGAATCTTCAATTCCATCATTTGCTCATCATCCATTCTTAGTTGATGAAACTGGTAAAGGTTTTAGCAAAAGGCTTGGAAGTCTTTCAATTGAAAATTTTAGAGATGAGGGATATGAGGATATTACGTTACTTAATTATTTTCTTTTTATTGGTTCGAGTAGTAATATCGATCCAATCAAAGATTTAAATGAAATAGTAAAAAAATTTGATATTCAAAGCTTATCCAAATCTTCTGCAAAATTTTCAATCGAATCCCTAAGAAACCTTAATGAAAATACTGTTAAATTATTTAGTTATAATGAGATTAATCATAAGTTAAAAAATATAAAATCTAATTTTCAAAAAGAGAGTTTTTGGTATTTTATTAAAAATAATATTTCATTTATTAAACAAGCTAAAGAATGGGAAGAGGTAATTATAAAAATAAATAATGCTAAAGATTTAAATATTGATGATAATTTTATTAGTACTGCAATTGAAGAATTACCCGAAGATCCTTTTGATGAAAAAACATGGGATCATTGGACATCAAAAATTAACAAAAAAACTGGGCTTAAAGGAAAAGACTTATTTATGCCTCTGAGGTTAATTTTGACAGGAAAATCTCATGGACCCGAATTAAAATATCTACTACCATTATTTGATAGAAACGGAATTTTGCAAAAACTTGGAAAAATCTAGTAAATTTTAATTTATACTCTATTAGCGATCTATTAATTATGGAAGACAAAGTATATTTATTCGATACTACACTTAGAGATGGTCAGCAAACAACAGGAGTTAATTTTTCTGTTAGTGATAAAATGAATATTTCCCAACATCTTGATGATTTAGGAATAGACTATATTGAAGGTGGATGGCCAGGAGCAAATCCTACTGATAATGATTTTTTTTCAAGAAATATAAAATTTTCAAAAAGTAAATTGACTGCCTTTGGTATGACAAGAAGACCAGGCAGAAGTGCTGATAACGATCCAGGATTAAATGCACTTATCAATTCAAGTGCAAGTTGTGTTTGCATTGTAGGCAAATCATCATCATTTCACGTAAAAAATGCATTAGAAATAACTGAGGATGAAAATTTAAAAATGATAAGTGATAGTATTCACTCAATAAAAACTAAAAACAAAGAGCCAATTTTTGATGCAGAGCATTTTTTTGACGGCTTTAAAGAAAATAAAGAGTTTGCATTAAGTTGTATTAAAGCAGCGTATGACGCTGGTGCAAGATGGATTGTTCTTTGTGATACAAATGGTGGAACCCTTCCAGATGAAATTTACAATATTGTTTCAGAAGTAGTAAAAGTTATACCAGGTCAAAATGTTGGTATACATGCTCACAATGATACTGATAATGCAGTTGCAAATGCATTAGCAGCTATTAATGCTGGAGCAAGACAGATACAGGGAACGATTAACGGTTTAGGAGAAAGATGTGGAAATACTAATTTAATTTCCTTAATTCCATCTTTAGTTTTAAAAACAAAATATAAAACAAACATTTCAAAAGATAAATTAAAAAATTTAATTCATATTTCTAGAACATTAAATGATATTCTTAACATGCCTTCAAGAAAAAACGCTCCATATGTTGGAGATCATGCTTTTTCTCATAAAGGCGGATTGCATGCATCTGCAATAGAAAAAAATTCTTCAACTTATGAACATATTGAACCAGAAATAGTTGGCAATTCTAGAAACGTTGTAATTTCTAATCAGGCAGGAAGGTCTAATATTTTAAATCAATTAAATAAGATTAATATTAATCTGCCTAAAAATGAAATCAACAATATCTTAGAGATTATCAAGGAAAAAGAATCAGAAGGATATTCATTTGATACTGCTTTAGCTAGTTTTGAATTATTAGTTAGACGTCACCTTGGTCATTTCGAGGATTTTTATAACTTAGAAAAATTTAGAGTCACAGATGAAAGAAGATGGAATGCTAAAGGTGAAATTGTAACCGAAGCAGAGGCTACAGTATTTTTAAAAGTTAAAGATTCAAATATGATGACGGTGGGTACTGGAAATGGTCCAGTAAATGCTATTGATAGTGCATTAAGAAAAGCTCTAATTGATTATTATCCTAATCTCAAAGATTTAAAGTTAACTGATTACAAAGTTATGATTCTTTCATCAGAAAAAGGTACCGGTGCTATCACGAGAGTTTTAATTGAATCATCTGATTCTACCAATACACATTGGACAACTATTGGCGTATCTCCAAATATTATTGATGCATCTTATAGTGCTATATTTGATAGCATTACTTTTAAGTTGTTTAATGATTCAAAGAATAAAAATTGACTTTTAAATATCCAAGCATAATTTTAGTGAGACCTCAACTCCCTGAAAATATTGGAATGGTTGCTCGTGTAATGCACAACTTTGGTCTAAAAGATCTAATAGTTGTTTCGCCAAGAAATAACTGGTTAAATAATAAATCAATAAATGCAGCAAAAAAAGCAACGAAAATTATTAAAAATATTAAAGTTTATGATGATTTAGAAATTGCACTTTCTAACTTTTCTTATGTTGTGGCCACAACGAATAGAAGAAGATATTTGGGAAAAAATTCTACTAACGATTTTAAATTCATTAAAAGAAAAATTATTGTTAATAAAAAAACAGCAATACTTTTTGGTCCTGAAAATTCAGGACTTTCAAATGAGGATTTGAGATTGTCTGATATTATTTTTACTATTGAAACCAGTAGTAAAAGTAATTCATTAAACCTTTCTCATGCGGTTACTGTTTTAAGTCATAAATTATTTGAATTGAATAATTTTAAAATTACTAATTCCACTTCAATCGAAAAGGATAATATTAGTAAATATCAATTATCTAAATTCTTAAATTATGTGATTGAGAAACTTGAAAATAGAAAATTTTTTATTCCAATTGAAAAAAAAGAAAGTATGAAAAATAATATTTATAGTATTTTCACAAAAATCCCTCTCACAAAGAAAGATTTACAGACTTTATGGGGAATTACTAAAAAACTAAATAAATAAGCCAAAAATTGAGTATATTAAATTTGACATAGTTCTTTAAATCACTATAAACCTCTCAAATAATGACTAAAAGACATAACGCTAAATACAAAATTGATAGAAGATTAGGAGTTAACTTGTGGGGTAGACCTAAAAGCCCTTTTAATAGAAGAAACTCAAAGCCTGGTCAGCATGGTGTGCAAGGACAAAGAAAAAAACTTTCAGATTACGGCAATCAATTATTTGCTAAACAAAAACTTAAATTTTATTATGGTGACTTAACTGAAAGGCAATTTAGAAATATATTTAAAAAAGCTTCTAATATTAAAGGTGATACGAGTCAGATTTTAATTGAACTTTTAGAAAGAAGATTAGATGCTACAGTTTATAGAATGAAATTTGTACCTACAATTTTTTCTGCAAGACAACTAGTTAATCACGGTCATGTAAAGGTTAATGGAAAAAGAGTTAACATTCCATCTTATAGTGTTAGTGATGGAGATGAAATCTCAATTAGAGATAAAAGTAAAGAAATTAACTTAATTGTAGAATCAGTTAATTCTCAAGAAAGAGAAATTCCAGAGTATTTAGAAGTTGATGCAAAAGATTTGAAAGGTCGTTTTTTAAGAGCACCCCTAATTCATGATGTTCCTTATCCTGTAACTATGGAACCTAATTTAGTGATTGAGTATTATTCAAGATAATTTCTTTTTTATAACTATCATAAATATAAATAATTATTGCTATCCAAATAATTATAAAAGATACCAATTTAATTTGTAAAATTTCTTCATTAAGAATAAAAACTGAAGTTATAAAATGAAAAGTTGGTGCTAAGTAAAATAAAACCCCAGCAAGACCAAGTTGAATAAATTTTAAACCTAAATTAAAAAAGAATAATGGAAAAATTGTTACAGCTCCAGTTAGAATTAAAAATAATGATGTTTTTAAATCAATACTAAAGATACTATTTTCATTTTGCCAAAATAAAAAAACTAAATATGGGATAGATATTAAAGATATTATGAAAGTCTCATAAAGTAAACCAATTGAAGCATTAACATTAACTTGTTTTCTTAATAATCCGTATATCGCCCATGAGGTACCAATCCAAATTATTAGGAATGGAAATTGATTTAAATTAATAAATAGTAATAATATACCTGAAAACATAAGACATACAGATACAAATTTAGGTTTAGTTATTTTCTCATTTAAAAAAAAATAACCAAGAACAATACTTATCATTGGAGTAATAAAGTAACCCATTGATGCATCCTGAACTCTTTCTTGTCCAACAGAATAAATAAAACCTGCCCAGTTACCTGTAATAAGAAAAGCTGTAATTGTTAAAATAAAAATTTTTATTCTAGATCTAAATATTTCAATAAAATCACTTATGTTCGAAATTAAAATTAATAATAAAAATAAAAAAATAAAGGACCAGAAACCTCTATGAGCTACTACTTCAATAGTCTCAACGTGATTTAATTCATTAAAAAAGAGGGGTTGTGGAAGCCCCCAAAAAATTGCTGCAATACAGGAAAATATTACACCTTTAGAAAATTTATTATTTAACAAATTAAGATGGGTTTACGTCTATTCCATTTGTATTAAATAATTCTAATAATTCCCCACTTTCAAACATTTCAGTTATAATATCACACCCACCTATAAATTCTTTCTTAACATAAAGTTGAGGTATGGTTGGCCAATTAGAATATGTTTTGATACCTTCTCTCATTTCATCACTTTCTAACACATTCACGGTTCCAAATTTAACACCTATTTTATTTAATATTTCAACTACTCTTGCAGAAAATCCACACATTGGAAATACTGGGGTTCCCTTCATAAAAAGCATTACATCATTTGAGTTAATTTCATTTTCTATATTTTGAGATACATGGTCATTATTATTCATTATTACTCCGAAATAGTTTTTAGCTTAAGTGCGTGCAAATCACTACCCATTTTACCATCAAAAGCATCATAAACCATCTTATGTTGTTCTACTCTTGTTTTTCCAGTAAAAGATTTTGATTTTACTTTAGCGCTGTAATGATCGCCATCTCCTTTAAGATCTTCAATTTCAACAATTGCATCTGGTATAGCTTCTTTAATAAATTGCTCTATTTGTTCAGCAGTCATTGGCATAATAATAAAATAGTTCAGATATTAAAAAAAATAAAGACTATTTAATTTTATTTTTAAAAATCCAATCTATTTTCTTTAGATCGTTATCATCTTTAATGATTTTTTCGATTTTTTTTGAACTTAATATCTTGTTTAATTCTTTATTTTTTTGAAAAACTTCGGAAAAATCCTTATTATTATTCCATGTTTCCATAGCACTTTCTTGCACAATTTTATAAGCTTTTTGTCTTTTCAGTCCATTTTCAATTAATTTTAACATAATATTGTGAGTTCTGTGTAAACCTCCTAGCATATTCATATTTTTCAACATATTTTTTGGATAGACTTTTAAATTCTTTATAATGCTATTCAAACGATTCAGTGCAAAATCAGTTGCAATTGTAATATCTGGCGTCAAAATTCTTTCAACGCTAGAATGACTAATATCTCTCTCATGCCAAAGTACGACATTTTCTAATGAAGGTATTACCCCACTTCTAATATAACGTGAGATACCTGTTAAGTTCTCACTTAATACTGGATTACGTTTGTGAGGCATTGCAGAAGAACCTTTTTGCTTGGAGGAAAAACTTTCTTCAACTTCTAATACCTCTGTTTTTTGTAAATTTCGAATTTCCACAGCAAATCTCTCAATAGAAGATGCTAAAATTCCTAATACTGAGAAAAAATATGCGTGCCTATCTCTTGGAATTACTTGAGTTGATACATCTTCAGATTTTAGTTTAAGTTTTTTTGCTACATAATCTTGAACTCGTGGGTCTATAGAATTAAAAGTTCCAACAGGTCCAGAAATTGCACAAACAGATATTCCGCTAATTGCTTGATCTAGTCTTTCTAAATTTCTTTTAAACTCAAAATAAAATGAAGATAACTTTAACCCAAAAGTAATAGGTTCAGCATGTATACCATGACTTCTTCCAATCATTAATGTGTCTTTATATTTTTTAGATTTGATTTTTAAACTTCGAATACACTCTACTAAACTTTTTCTTATTATTTCAGAGGTTTGCTTAAGTTGTACAGAAAATGAAGTATCAATAATATCACTTGATGTTACACCAAAATGAAAATACTTTGATGAGTCGCCAATATATTTGCTTACATTATTAATATAAGCAACAACATCATGTTTTGTTTCTTTTTCAATTTTTTCTATTTCTTTAACATCGAATTTTGCTTTAATTCTTATTTCTTTTGCAGCCTTTTTAGGAATAACGCCAAGCATTGCTTGTTTTTCTGCAATTAAACACTCAATCTCTGTCCAAATTGTAAATTTATTTTCTAATGACCAAATCTTTTCAATTTTAGATCTATTATATCTAGGTATCATTTTACCTACTTATACATCCTTTATTGGAAAAGCTGTATTATTTTTAGATAATGTAAATATTTCATTTCCTTCTTCTGTTATTCCAATTGTATGCTCGAATTGAGCAGATAAAGATTTATCTTTTGTTACAGCTGTCCAACCATCATTTAGTATTTTTGTTTGCCATCCACCTAAATTAATCATTGGTTCAATTGTTAAAAACATTCCAGGCTTTAACATAGGTCCTTCACCTGGTTCTCCAAAGTGCAAAACACTAGGCGGAGTATGAAATTCTTTTCCGATTCCATGACCACAAAAATCTCTTACTACAGAATAACCTTTTCCTTCCGCTAGTTTTTGAATTTTATTTCCAATATCACCAATATGCTTACCAGGTTTAGCTTCACTAATACCAATTAATAAAGATTCATAAGTTATTTTCAAAAATTCATAATTTTTTTTGTTTGTTTTTCCTGCAACAAACATTCTTGAACTATCACCATACCAACCATTTAGTATAACAGTAACATCCACATTGACTATGTCACCATCAGATAAAATTTTCCTTTCAGAAGGAATTCCATGACAAACAACATGATTAACAGATGTACAAACTGATTTTGGAAAACCTTTATAATTTAAAGGAGCTGGTATTGCTTTGTTTTGAATAATTTGATCATGACATATGTCATTTATTTCTTGAGTACTTATACCTGGAACAATCTTTTCATTTAGAGAATCTAGAACATCAGCAGCTAAAGAACCAGCTTCTCTCATGCTCTCAAAATCTTTTTTTGTATGTATTGGGATATTATTGTTTCTCATTTAAAAAATAATTACTTACAATTAATAAATAATATATAGAAAATATCAATTAATCATATGAGTTCTTTTACTGCAGGAGTTATTATTATTGGTGATGAAATACTTTCTGGTAGAACCCAAGATACAAACTCAAATTATATTGCAAAAAAATTATTAGAAGCTGGTATTAAGTTAGAAGAAGTTATTGTTATTCAGGATGATAAAAAAATAATAATAGAAAATATTCTAAAATATAGCTCAAAATACTCTTATGTGTTTACTACTGGAGGAATTGGACCAACTCATGATGATATAACTTCAGAAAGTGTATCTGAAGCCTTTAATTTACAATATGAAACAAATAAAATGGCTTTTGAGATTCTTGAAAATTATTATCCTAAAGGTGAATTTAATGAAAGTAGACAAAAAATGGCCAAAATGCCATTTGGTTCAAAGCTTATTTTAAATCCAATGACCGCTGCACCAGGATTTATTGTTAAAAATATTTATGTTTTACCCGGTGTTCCAGAAATAATGCGAGTTATGTTTGAGGAATTAATCAAAAAAATTAAAAAAGGTAACCCAAAACTTGTTACAACAATTAATACCAATTTATACGAAAGTAAAATTGCTAAAAATTTAAAAAAAATTCAAAACAATTATACAAATACATCAATCGGTAGTTACCCTTATTTTAATCTTGCAGCTAAAACAGGCGGTGTTAACATAGTTGTTTCTTCTTGGGATACGAAATCTATCCAACCAATAGTTGATGATATAATTAAGATGATTAAATTAAATGGTGGAAAAAGTTCTATAGTTTGATATTAGTCCAAAATTAGGCCTCGTGGTGGAATGGTAGACACAAAGGACTTAAAATCCTTGCCCTTTTGGGAGTGCCGGTTCAAGTCCGGCCGAGGCTACCAATCTCTAATTTATGTTTGCTTTTATTACTATTGGAACAAATAATTTAACTAAATCTTCTGCATTTTATAGTAAAATATTAAAGCCTCTTAAAATTAAAAAAGTATTATCTCATAATCGTTATTTTGGTTATGCTAAAAAAGAAACCCCTAATAAAATAGAACTATACTTGATTAAACCTCATAACAAAAAAAAAGCAACCATAGGAAATGGCACGATGATTACTTTTAAAGCTAATTCAAAAAAAACTGTTAATGAATTTTATAAAATTGGAATTAGTCTTGGAGCAAAAGATGAAGGAAAACCTGGACCCAGACATGGTAAAGATTATTATGCGTATTTGAGGGATTTAGATGGCAACAAAATTTGTATTTTTAAAAAAATTTGATTTTAATAATTAAATTGCTCATTTAAAATTTTATCTTCAATAGAGTGTTTACTATCGAACAATACAGTACATTTATTTTCATCTGAAGAAACAATATTAACTTTACTAATATCTCTAAATTCAACATTGTCTGCCGTTACGCTAGATGAGCGTTCATTATTGTTCAACACTTCAAATTCAATTTTACTTATTTCAGATAAAAGAGCACCTCTCCATCTCCTTGGTCTAAAGGCACTAATTGGAGTTAATGCAAGTATGTTTGAATCTAAAGGTAGAATACTACCATGTGCAGATAGATTATATGCAGTGCTTCCAGCAGATGTAGACAACAAAACACCATCGCAAATTAACTCTTCCATTTTTACCTGTTCATTTATTTTTATTTTAATTTTTGATGCCAAATGTGTCTGTCTCATTAGGGAAACTTCATTATAAGCGTACGCCTCAAAGGTTTCATTATTTACACTTTGTGCAGTCATTTTTAACGGTTTAAAAGTAGATTTTTTTGCATTGGTGATTACGTTATTTAAATTTTCATTACTTATATTATTCATTAAAAAACCAATTGATCCAAAGTTTATTCCAAAAAATGGTTTGTTTAATTTATTGAAATTATGAAGTGATTTCAAAAGCAGTCCATCACCTCCAATTGGAATAATGAAGTCGGCATCTTCAACAGAATTTTGTCCAAATAATTCTGTTAGTTTTTTTTCTGTATTTTTTGCGTCGGGGTTATTTGATGATAAAAAATGAAATTTCATTATCCGCCTGTTACGTTCATGTGTCTTTTAATATATTTATTAATCTTTTCTCCAATCATAAAATCATGTTGTTTTGGTTTTATATTGAGAGCAAACTTAATTTTTTCTTTTATGTAATCATTACTATAATCTTTTCTCATTATATCTTTAAAATCAACAAAGTCATTCTGACCAAGGCACATAAAAAGTTTACCAGTGCTTGATATTCTTACCCTGTTGCAAGACTCACAAAAATTATTTGTTAAAGGACTTATAAACCCAATTTTATTAGACACTAAATTACTAGAATAAAATCTTGCTGGGCCTCCTGTACTGTAATCAATTTTAGAAAAATTATATATTCTATCTAGCTTTTCAAAAGTTTCAGATAGTGAGACAAACTGATATTCTCTTGAGATATCTGTTTCTTCCATTGGCATTACTTCAATAAATGTAAGATCAATTTTTTTATTACTAGTCCAATTGATTAATTCTTCAATTTCATTTTCATTAAAATCTTTAATTACTACAGTATTAATTTTAATTTTTATATTAGCATCAAGTGCTTCATTAATTCCATCAAAAACTTTTTCAATACTTCCAAATCTTGTAATTCTATTATATTTCACAGGATCAATTGTATCTAGAGAAACATTGATCCTATCAACACCATTTAGCTTAAGTTGTTTTGCATATTTTTTTAACAATGTACCATTTGTCGTGAGCGTTATTTCCTTTAGATTTGTTTTTTCTTTTTTAATATTAAGTTTTTCGATTAATTTTATAATATCTTTTCTTACCAAAGGCTCACCACCTGTTAGTCTAATTTTTTCAACTCCAAGTTCTATAAAGTTCCCACATAATCTTTCAATTTCTTCTAAAGTTAGTATATCTTTTCTCGGAAGAAACTGCATTTGTTCTTTCATACAATAAACACATCTCAGATCACATCTATCTGTAACAGATACTCTTAGATAATTTACTTTTCTTAAATATTGATCAATTAGTTGCATTTATATAAATAATTTTTAATTCAACTTCTCTAGGGTTAATAGTTTTTTTTCCGACATTTTCAAAATTAATTGTAACAATATTGTTGATAGATGATTGAACTTGTCCAATCCCCCATTCTTTTTCTTTGCTGACATTTACAACAAAAGTACCTGGCGTAAGATCACCTATATAAAAATCTGACATTTAAAAATAGTTAACTTATTCTTTTTTCTGCTTTTTCATGCATTTCTTGAGCTTCTAAACTCAATGTTGCTACTGGTCTTGCTTCTAATCTTTTGATACTAATTGGATCACCTGTTTCATCGCAATACCCATATGAACCGTCTTCAATTCTTTGAAGAGCGGCATCAATTTTATTAATAAGCTTTCTTTCTCTATCTCTTGTTCTAAGTTCGAAAGATCTATCTATTTCTTCAGATGCTCTATCGGTTATATCAGGTTTTGCTTCATTCTCATTCTGAAGATTGTTTAAAGTTTGAGATGACTCCTTTAGTAAATCTTTTTTCCAATTTACTAATTTTTGCCTAAAATATTCTTTCATTTTGGCATTCATGAATTTTTCTTTCAGGGATGGTTTGTAATTTTTAGGTAATTTAGTCATATTTTAAAATGTTGCTGATTTATCAAATGATTTTATTTATTCAAGCAATATTGAAATTTTATTAATTATAAAAAATCTATATTTTTCAATAATTTAATTAATTTTTTATAAAAGAACAAAAATAGAACTTTTAAAAATAGAACAAAACGTGTACAAGTAATCATGATTTGCAAGAATCTTAATAAAAACATAGGAAATTAATGGAGAAATTTAATGTCTCAAGCTAAATTAAAAGTAGTAAATAACGAAAATTCAATGGATAAAGAAAACAGAAGTAAATCTCTAGAAGCTGCAGTGAGTCTCATAGAGAAAAATTATGGAAAAGGCTCAATAATGAAATTGGGTTCTAAAACAAACGTAGATATTGAAGCAATATCCACTGGTTCATTAGGACTCGATATAGCTCTTGGTATTGGAGGAGTTCCTAAAGGCAGAATTATTGAAATTTATGGACCGGAAAGTTCAGGTAAAACTACTTTAGCTACTCATATTGTTGCTGAGTCACAAAAACAAGGTGGTAATTGTGCATTTATAGATGCAGAGCATGCTTTAGACCCAGCATATGCAAAGAAATTAGGAGTAAATTTAGAAGAATTATTAATATCTCAGCCAGATACAGGAGAGCAAGGTTTAGAAATTGCTGACTCCTTAATTAAATCTGGAGGTATAGACGTTCTTATTATCGATTCTGTTGCTGCACTTGTACCAAGAGCTGAACTAGAAGGTGATATGGGAGACTCTTTACCTGGTTTGCAGGCTAGATTGATGAGTCAGGCCTTAAGAAAGCTCACAAGTTCTATTGCACAATCAAACACTCTAGTTGTATTCATAAATCAGCTTAGAATGAAAATAGGTGTTATGTTTGGCAGTCCTGAGACAACCACAGGCGGTAATGCCTTAAAATTTTATTCTTCAGTAAGAATGGATATTAGAAGAATTGGAGCAATAAAAGACAAAGATGAAATCATTGGAAATCAAACTAGAGTAAAGATAGTTAAAAATAAAGTTGCACCTCCATTCAAAGTTGTTGAATTTGATATAATGTATGGTGAAGGCATATCCAAATTAGGTGAATTAGTTGATTTAGGTGTTAAAGCTGAAATAATTGATAAATCAGGATCTTGGTTTGCTTATAAAAATACTAAAATAGGGCAGGGCAGAGAAAACGTTAAAAATTTTCTTAATGATAATCCTACTATAGCTAAAGAAATTGAAAATCAAATTCTTCAAAATGCTGGAATTGTTGAAAAAGCTATGATGGAAGGAAAAGTAGAGAATAAAGAAAAAGATAAAGAAGCAGAAGAAGTAAAAGAATAAAAAATATTATTTTATGATTAGCGCCTATTTTAAAGTAGGCGCTTTTTTTATTTAGACAATATAGTTTTCAAGTTATAATACCTTTTCATGAATTCAAATCAGATAAGGTCGACGTTTCTCAATTATTTTAAAAAAAATGGGCATGAGATTATTCATTCTAGCTCTCTAGTGCCAGATAATGATCCTACTTTAATGTTTGCTAACTCTGGAATGGTACAATTTAAAAATATTTTTACAGGTAAAGAGATAAGAGATTACAATAGAGCGACTACTGCTCAAAAATGTGTAAGAGCAGGTGGTAAACACAATGATTTAGAAAATGTAGGATATACAACAAGACACCATACTTTTTTTGAAATGTTAGGTAATTTTTCTTTTGGAGATTACTTTAAAGAACTAGCAATAGAGCTAGCATGGAAACTAATCACCAAAGAATATTCAATAAACAAAGATAGACTTTTAGTAACTGTTTATTCTGAAGATCAAGAAGCTTTTGATCTATGGAAAAAAATAGCAGGATTGTCAGAAAATAAAATTATTAAAATAGATACATCTGATAATTTTTGGTCAATGGGCGAAACCGGACCCTGTGGTCCATGTTCTGAAATATTTTATGATCACGGTGATAAATACGAAGGTGGTCCTCCAGGATCACCAAATGAAGATGGCGATAGATTCATAGAAATTTGGAATTTAGTTTTTATGCAATTTGAACAAATATCTAAGTCTGAAAGGATCAATCTACCAAAACCTTCAATTGATACTGGAATGGGATTAGAGAGAATGACAGCTCTTTTAGATGGCTCTAATGATAATTATTCAACAGATTTATTCCAACCAATTATAAATGAATCAACAAAACTATGTGGTGATGAAAGTTCAATAACAAATCCTAGTCACAGAGTAATTGCAGATCACTTAAAATCTTCCTCTTTTTTAATTGCTGATGGAGTCATGCCGTCAAATGAAGGTAGAGGATACGTATTACGAAGAATAATGAGAAGGGGAATGCGACATGCTCATTCATTAGGTAATAAAGAACCAGTATTTCATAAGCTATTCCCTATTTTTTTAGATGGAATAAAAAATTCATATCCTGAATTAGAAAGAGCTAAAGATCTCATCACTAATACATTAATCAATGAAGAAACTAAATTCAAAGAAACTGTTGAAAAAGGATTAAAAATTTTAAATGAGGAAATTTCTAACTCAACAAATATATTTAATGGAGAAGTAGCATTTAAATTATACGATACCTATGGATTTCCCTTAGATTTAACACAAGATTATTTGAAAAGTAAAAATATCGAAGTCGATATAAAAACATTTGAACAAAAAATGTTAGATCAAAAGGAAAGAGCGAGACAAAGCTGGAAAGGTACAGGAGACATCGAGGATGAAGGCATTTGGTTTCAAATAACTTCTAAATTAGAGCCAACAGAATTTTTAGGATATTCTGATATGGAAGCTGATTGTAAAATAATTTCAATCATATTAGCAAATAAGTCAGTAGAAAAAGTTAAAAAAGATCAAGAAGCAATCATAATATTAAATCAAACACCTTTTTATGGAGAAAGTGGTGGTCAGGTGGGAGATCAGGGTTTTTTTGAAAATGATAATTTTAGGTTTGAAGTTATCAATACAACAAAAATGTTTGGAAACTATTTTCTTCACAAAGGTAAAGTAATTAGTGGTGAATGCAAAGTTGAAGATATCATTAAAGCAAGCATTAATACAGTGAATAGAGATTTAATAAAATATAATCATTCATCAACTCATTTATTACATGCTGCTCTAAGAAAAATACTGGGCAAGCATGTCACGCAGAAAGGGTCACTTGTAAATTCAGAAAAACTTAGATTTGATTTTAGTCACAATAATCCAATTGAAAAAAATCAACTCATAAATGTTGAAGAAATTGTAAATGATCAAATTAAAAAAAATGGAATTGTTGAAATTAAAATTGTGGATCAAAAAAAAGCTATTGAAGAAGGTGCAATGGCATTATTTGGAGAAAAATATAGCGATGAAGTAAGAGTTGTAACAATGGGTCAAGAAAATGAATCATTTTTTTCTAAAGAATTATGTGGAGGAACTCATGTTATTAAATTAGGGGAAATAAGTAAATTTAAAATAACAAATCAATCTAGTGTTGCGTCTGGAATAAGAAGAATAGAGGCTGTATCTAATGTTGCAGTAGATAAATATATCAAAGAAATAGAAAGAAATTTATTAGAAAAAAATAAAAAACAAGATAATCAAATTGAAGATTTAAAGAATAAAATTAAAAAGATTAATACTGATTATAATTTTAACAATCAATTTGAAGACAAAGGTTTGTTAATTAAAGAATTAATTCAAATACACGAAAAATTGAAACAAAATATATCTATATCAAAAAATAATGACAATATTGTTGTAAAAAAAATCAAAGAATTAAATTTTATATACTTAATTGCTGAAGACTACCCTAATAAATCTTTGAAAACATTTATTGATGAGCAAAAAAAACAATATAATAAAAATAGTGTTTCGTTAATAATTTCAAATAATGAAAACAAACTATCTATAGTGCTAGGAGTTACAGAAGATATTACAGATCTTTTTGATGCTTCAAAAGAAATTAGAGAAATTTCGATTATTCTAGGTGGAAAGGGTGGGGGTGGTAGAAAAGATCTTGCTCAAGGAGGAGGATCAAATGTTAGTCAAATTAATGAGAGTATAAAATACGTAGAAGAAAAATTAAATTCTATTAGTTAATTTGAAAATTGTTTTTTATTGCGCTTAAAAAATCTTGAGTGTTTAACCATTTCTGATCTTTATTAATTAATATTGCTAAATCTTTTGTCATTTCACCACTTTCTACAGTTTTGATACACGTTTCTTCCAAATTTTTTGCAAAATTTATTAATTCATTATTACCATCAAATTCTCCTCTAAAACCTAAACCCCTTGTCCAAGCAAAAATTGATGCAATAGGATTAGTTGAAGTTTCTATACCTTTCTGATGATTTCTATAATGCCTAGTAACAGTGCCATGTGCAGCTTCAGCTTCTACTGTTTTACCATCAGGAGTCATCAACACACTTGTCATTAAACCTAGTGATCCAAATCCTTGAGCAACAGAATCTGATTGAACATCTCCATCATAATTTTTACAAGCCCAAATAAAATTACCTTCCCATTTTAAAGCTGAGGCTACCATATCATCGATTAATCTATGCTCATAAACTATATCTTTTTCTTTAAACTTATTTTTAAATTCAGTATCAAATACATTCTGAAATAAATCTTTAAATCTTCCATCGTAGACTTTTAAAATAGTATTTTTAGTAGAAAGGTAAACTGGCCATTCAAGGTTAAGTCCATAATTAAAACAAGCTCTAGCAAAGTCTTTAATTGAATTATCTAAGTTATACATTGATAGGGCTACGCCAGATTTTTCAAATTCATATACATCTTTTGTAAATCCTTCAGATCCATCTTTAGGTTCAAAAACCATTTTGAGTGTCCCTGGTTTATTTATTAATGTGTCAGTCGCTCTATATTGATCACCAAAGGCATGTCTAGCAACTACAATTGGATGATTCCAATTTGTGATTATTCTTGGAACATTCTTGCATATAATTGGCTGTCTAAATATAGTTCCTCCCAGTATATTTCTTATGGTTCCATTTGGAGAACGCCACATTTGTTTTAATTTGAATTCCTCTACTCGATTTTCATCGGGTGTAATTGTTGCACATTTTATTCCTACACCAAATTTTTTAACAGCCTTGGCAGCATCTATGGTGATTTGATCATTTGTTTCATCTCTTTTAATCACTCCAAGATCAAAATATTTGATATCTATATCAAGATAGGGCAAAATTAATTTTTCTTTGATGTACTTCCAGATGATTCTGGTCATTTCATCTCCATCCATTTCAACTACAGGGTTTTTAACTTTTATTTTTGCCATTTAATTAATATATTTTTTAATTGATCAACAGTATCTATAATGTGAAAACTGTTTTGTAAATTTTTATTTGAAAATTTCTCATCTTCAAAAAATTTAAATTGTTGAAATAGATTATCCCAGAAATTATTTTTATTAAAAAATATTATTGGCTTATTATGAATTCCCATTATTTTCCAAGATACAACTTCTACTATTTCTTCTAAAGTTCCTGTTCCTCCTGGTAATGCTAAATAGGCATCACCTAGCTCAAAGAGTAATTTTTTTCTTTCAGACATATTATCCACTATTTTTAATTCATCTATATTTTCAAAAATTATTTCTCTCTCAGATAAAAAACTTGGAATTACTCCAATTACTCTATTTTTATATTTTTTTGCTGTTTTGGCAACTACACCCATAATACCTACTTTTGCCCCACCATAGACAATATTTATTTTAAATGATGATATTAGTTTGCTAATTTTTTCTGCATCTTGATAATATTTATTACTTAATTTATCTGAGGATGAGCAATAGACAGTAATAGATTTAACAATCATATATTTAAAATATTATTAGAAAAAATTAACTAGAAATTTTTTTCTTATACCAATCCTTTATGTTTTCCCTAAACATTAAAGCAGATGGTGTTACAACTAATGTAAGAAAAGTTGCAAAAAGTAGTCCAAATACTATAGCTGTTGATAATTGAACCCACCATTGAGTATCTGGTGAACCTCTGGTTATTTCTCTAGATATAAAGTCAACATTTGTCATTGTTACCATTGGTAATAATCCTAGTACTGTTGTAGTTGTTGTAAGTAAAACTGGTCTAAGTCTTTGTGCTCCTGTTTTGATAATGGCCTCTCTTATATTTGATGTCTTAGTCTTTAAAAAATCAAATGTATCAATCAATATAATATTGTTATTTACAACTATTCCAGCAAGGGCAATAACGCCAACTCCTGACATTACAATACCAAATGGTTGTGCTGTTACTATTAAGCCTATGAATACACCAGCTGTAGACATTACTACTGCAAAAAGAATTAAGAATGCACTGTAAAAGCTGTTAAATTGTAAAAGAAGTATCATTAGCATTAAAAATAAAGCAACGCCAAAAGCTCCTGTCAAAAATTCTTGAGCTTCTTTTTGGTCTTCATTTTCTCCTATAAGCTCAGCTCTTACTTTGCTATCTAATTCGTAGCGTGGCAAATCTATTGTTCTTCCTCTCCAAGATGGAGCAGTATCCGAAATTCCTAATACATACTCAAGTTCTCTTACTTTTCCATCAGGATAGGTTCCAGGCTCTACATCAGCCTGAATATTTATAGCATTTTTTGAGTCTACTCTAATTATATTTCCTGTTCTGTTATTTGGAACAATATCAACAAAGTTGGATATTGGAACTAAACCATTTGAAGTTGTAACTCTTAAATTATCAATTCTATCAAGTGTTCTTCCTTCATTAGGATAGCGGAGATACAGTGGAATACTTTCGTTACTATCATCAGGTCTATATTCCCCAAGTTTAAGACCATTAGTTGCAAGTTTTATAACATTTCCTATAGATGAAATGTTAGCTCCAAATTTAGAAGCTTGTTTTCTATCAACATTTATTTCCCATTCTATTCCAGGTGCTGGTAAATTATCTTCAACATTCATTAACTTTGGATAATTATCCATGAATTTTTTAAGCCTAATTCCTTCAGTAATTAAAAGTTGTTTATTATCACTAGTCAATTTAATATTAATTGGTTTGCCTTCACCAGGCCCACCTTGTTGTTCTCTTGATTCTACTTTGATTCCATTAATACTTTTCGTTGCTTCTAAAATTTCAGCAAGTATAACTTTAGATTTTCTTCTTTTATCCCAATCTGTATATTCCAAACTTATTGATCCTATAAAGTCTTCTGAAGCCTCTGATTGTTCACTTACATTTCCACTTAAAGAATAAATATTTTTAAATTCCTGTCTTTCTGACTGTAGTTTTAAAATTATATTCTCAACTCTTGATACATAATCTTTTTTTTCTTCAACAGAGAGATTACCTCTTGCAAATACTACAATTTTTGCAAGATCTGGCTCAACATCTGGGAAAAATTCAACACCTTTTCCAACTTGAGTATAGGTATAATTTACTGCAACTAATATCACTAAGGCACTAAGCATAACCTTTAAAGGATGAAATAATAAAAAGTTTAATAGTTTAGCATAAAAACCTACAAAACCAGTTACATTTAAAACAGGTTCATTTGACTCTGAAGATAAGATTTTAGCATTTTTAGAAACTAATTTATCTGTAGAATTTACACTTTCTGAAATTTTATAAACTCTTGGTATTATTTTTATAAATACAAAAATAAATAAAGCAAAGCTGAGTAAATATTTTCCAATTGTAATAAATAAACCAAATCTCTGAAGATCTAATAATCCAAATCCATAAGATATTATATTATAAAAAATTAGTGATATTAATAATGGTACAATAAATTGTAGTAGTATTCTTGATACTGTGTTTAAAATAGATCCTAAAACTGGCACAAAAAGTAGTGCCATAAATAATGAAGAAATAAGAACACATATAAGTGTTATTGGAAGATATTTCATAAACTCACCAGCAATTCCTGGCCAGAATATTAGTGGTAGAAAAGCTGCAAGCGTAGTTGCAGTTGATGATATTATTGGGAGTGACATCTTTTTCGATGCATTTGCAAAAGCATCTTTTACACTTAAGCCTTCTTTCATTTTTCTATCAGCATATTCCACAACAACAATAGCCCCATCAACCAAAAGTCCAACAGATAAAATAAGTGCAAATAAAACTACTATATTAATAGTAAATCCCATTACAGAAAGGGCTAATAAACCTGATAAAAATGATCCAGGTATAGATACACCAACTAATAAACCTGATCTAACTCCTAAAGCTCCTAAGATTATAATTAAAACAAGAATTATGGCAGCTATAACATTATTCTGAAGACTGTTTAACATAGTTTTAATACCTTTTGATTGATCATTACCAAAAGAAATTTCGACATTTTCCGGAAAGGTTTTTTGGGTTTTTGATGTAACTTTTTTTACTTCATCAATTGTATTAATAATATTTTCACCAATTCTTTTTGAAACATCAATAGTAATTGAATTTGACCCATTTACGTTTGCATAAGATTGTCTATCTTCGAATGTTCTTTTTACTTCAGCAATATCTCGGAAAGTTATTACTGAATCTCCACTAGTTTTTACAGGTGTATTTAATACATCTTCAATTGTTTCATATAAACCTGGAACTTTAATATCAAAACTTCCATCACCAGTATCTTGCCCACCAGCAGATACCATCATATTATTTTCTCTTACAATATTAATAAGATTTTCCAGATTTATACCGTAACTTTCAACAGCAGTTGGATTTATTAAAATATCAACCTGCTCATTTCTTTTACCACCTATTTTAGCTTCTAAAACACTTGGAATTGTTTCAATGTCATCTTGTAAAATATCAGCTAAGTCTTGAAGAGTTCTATTCGGCACATCTCCACTTAATGAAATGGAAAGAATAGGAAATGTACTAATGTTAACTTCATTTACTGTTGGTTCATCTGCTTCACTAGGAAGATCGCCTTTAGCTCTATCAACTTTATCTCTTATATCTACCATTGCTTGATCAGAATCGAATCCAGCATCAAATTCTAGTAAAACATTACCTCCACCCGAATAAGCTGTTGATCTTACTTCTTTTACTCCTTCAACAGTTTTTACTTCATCTTCTATTGGTTTAACTAAAAGTCTTTCAGAGTCTTGTGCTGAAATACCATTTTGATGAAGGGAAATATAAACTATTGGAATGCTAACATCAGGAGATGATTCTTTAGGCATTGTTATATAAGTAGACGCCCCAGAAAAAATTATAAATAAAAGAATTCCCATAAAAACTCGAGAATGGCTAATTGCGTAGTCTATAATATTAATTTTCATTGATATTAGTTTATTGTTTCACCAATACTTATATATTCTTGACCACTAACTATTAAATTTACCGTCTCAGGTAATCCAGAAACCCACATCCCGTCAATTGTATCCTTAATTGTTTTAATTGGGTAAAAAGTAACTTTTTTATCATTATCTACTGCTTTAACACCTACAGTTCCGTCGTCTAGTAAAGTTAATATAGAAGGTGGTATTTTGTGAGCTCTAAGCTCTGATCCTTTGATAATAATTTTTGTTGTTATACCACTTTTATAAGAAAGATCTTTGTTATCAGCTTCAATCGTAATTTCGAATGTTCTAGTACTAGTTTCAGCTGATGGTGAAATAAAAGATATTATTCCATTTTTTTTAATACCGTTACTATCTTCAATTAAAGCTTTAGTACCAACACTCACTTTATTTACATCAAATTCAGATAAATAACCTTCAATTTTAATAGGATCTAAGTCAATTATAGTAAATAGCGGGGTTCCTATTGAGATAAATTCAGTTTTTTCAACCATTTTTTCTGAAATAATTCCATCAAATGGTGCTTTGATAGTAGTTTTTTCTATATCAAGTTTTATGTTTTTTAAAATTGATTTTACATTTGAAATTTGAGCCTCAAGGTTTGCTAAGGTAGATTCAAATTTTATTTTAATATCTTCTCTATCCGCTTGAGCATTTGCAAGATTAAAAGATGCTAAACTTAATTTTGATTTTGAACTTAAACCTTTATCAATAAGTTGTTTTGCTGAAGCATATTCAATTTCATACAATTCAATTCTCTCAATATTTTGTCTGAGAAGATTATCTCTGTTTTTTTCGTTTAAAATTAATTCTTTATTAAGTCTTTCTAGATCTTTTTTTGCACTTGAAAGCTTTTCATTTCTATCCTCTAGTGAGATTGTAATCATTTCAGCATTTTGAGATACTCTATCTCCTCTTGCAAATTCAATATTATCTATATTGCCAGATGTTTCAGATTTAACATCAATTTTTTTATTATGAATAGTTTGGCCTTGTAATTCAATAGATTGATCAATTAAACTGGAGGTATAAACTTTTGTTTCAACAGAAAATGTAAATTCTTCATTATCATCATTTTTTGTATCTTCAGAATATGAAGTTTCTGTTTCAGTGCTAGTTTTTGTATCTTCGTCTTGCGCAATAACATTATTTGTAAATTGACCAGAACCAATCCATCCAACAACAGCGGCAAAAATTATGAAGGCTATAAATATTGATCTTTTCATTAAATATCGTACAATTCATATATATTAAAGTTACTAAAAAACAATTTTTTGTTAACTTTATAATCATTTATGAAATCAAAAAACTGGGTTAATAGACAAAAAAATGATCAGTTTGTAAAAAAAGCTAAACAGTTAGGTTATATAAATCGAGCTGCGTTTAAACTAGAAGAGATTGAGCAAAAATATAAAATAATTGAACATTCTAGAGAAATACTAGAACTTGGATCTTCTCCAGGAGGTTGGACTCAAGTCATCTTAAATTACAATCCAAAAACAAATATAACCTGTTTTGATTTATTAGATATGAAAATTAATAATCAACGTATATCTTTCTTTAAAGAAGATTTTTTAAAATTTAATTTTACTAATTTAAAAAATAAATTTGATTTGGTTTTATCAGATATAGCTCCTAATACAACCGGTCATCAATCAACAGATCATCTCAGGATAAGTCAAATAATATATGAAGTTATAAACAGATTAGAAATAATATTAAAAAAACAAGGATCATTTATATTCAAAATTTGGAAGGGAGAGGAAGAAAAGGAAATTATATACATGCTTAAAAAAATTTTTGATAAAGTTGAGTATTTTAAGCCAAAATCATCAAGACAAGAATCAAGTGAAATATTTATAATATCAAGAGGATTTAGATTGCATGAAGAGTAAATTAGAAACTATTTTAATTGTAGATTATGGATCTCAATACACACAATTAATTGCAAGAAGAATAAGAGAATTAGAAGTCTTTTGTCTTGTCTATCCTTTTAATAAAATTACGAAAAAAATTTTAAATGAAATCAAACCATCTGCATTCATATTATCGGGAGGACCTAGATCAGTATTAGACAAAAATGCCCCTAAATTAAATCAAGAAATTTTAAAAATGAAAAAACCAGTTTTAGCAATTTGCTATGGCATGCAATTAGTAACAAAAAATTTGAGTGGTGTAGTAAAACGTTCTACGTATAGAGAGTATGGTCACACTATTATAAATATTAAGAAAAAATCACTTCTATTTAAAGGAATAAACAAACGAAAAATCAAAGTATGGATGTCTCATGGAGATAATATCAATAAAATACCAAAAATTTTTTCAGTAACATCTGTATCAAACAATAAAATTATTTCATCAATTGAAAATTATAAAAATAAAATTTATTGCCTTCAATTTCATCCTGAGGTCTATCATACAGATTTTGGTTCAAAAATAATTAATAATTTTGTTTTCTATATTGTAAATATAAAAAATAAATTCAAAATTCAAAAATTTATTGAAAATAAAGTATCAGAATTAAAAAATGAAATTAAGAATAAAAAAATAATCTGTGGTTTATCTGGAGGTGTAGATTCCACAGTTACTTCATATTTATTACACAAAGCCGTTAACAAAAATCTTTATTGTATTTTTGTTGATCACGGTCTTTTAAGAAAAAATGAAGCTAACGAAGTGTCAAAAATATTTTCCAAAAAATTTGGAAAAAACTTTATTAAAATAGATGCTTCTAAAATTTTTTTAAAAAATTTAAAAAATATTTCTGATCCTGAGAAAAAAAGAAAAATTATTGGCAAAACATTTATAGAAGTTTTTGATAAAGCAGCTAAAAAAATATCAAATGTAAATTATTTAGGGCAAGGGACTCTTTATCCAGATATTATAGAAAGTATTCCATTTTTTGGAGGTCCTACAGCTAAAATTAAAAGTCATCATAATGTTGGGGGCTTACCAAAAAAAATGAAACTTAAAATAGTAGAGCCTCTAAGAGAATTATTTAAAGACGAGGTAAGAAATGTTGGAAAGCAATTAAATATAGATAAAGATTTACTTTTAAGGCACCCATTTCCAGGGCCAGGTTTAGCAATTCGAATACCGGGAGCAATTGACAAAAAAAAGATCTTAATTCTTCAAGAAGCAGACTATATTTTAGTTCAGTATTTAAAAGAGAAAAAACTTTATAATAAAATTTGGCAAGCTTTTGTTGTGCTGCTACCAGTAAAATCAGTAGGTGTTATGGGAGATGAAAGAACATACAACTATACCGTTTCTATTAGAGCCATTACTTCAGTAGATGGAATGACAGCTGATTTTTATATGTTTACAAATAATCAACTGAAAGAAATATCTTCTAGAATAATTAATAACGTAAAAGGAATAAATAGAGTTTTATATGATTTTACCTCAAAACCTCCAGGAACAATAGAGTGGGAATAAGCAGATGATTTGTATAAAAGCTAAAATACCAGAAGAAATTTATAACATAGACGATGAATTAAAAGCAATTTATCATAGTAAAGATACTGTGTGTATTTGGGTTTTTAAAACAAGAGAAAATAGAAATAAATTTATGGATGAAACTATTGTTATGAAAAAAGATGATAGACAGAATCACTTTGATAATTTTTATAAATAAATTTAAACAATTTTTTAAATTGAGTTTGAAATAATTACTCTAAAATTTTGAATATTTTTCTATTCAGTGATGTCAAGAGTTGATCTAAATTTTCATATTTCTTATTTTGATTTTTAGATTTTAAATTATAGAAAATCTTCCTTTTTTTTCTCTCTACTGATTTATTTAAAATGCATTCTGGAGCAGCAAGACTATGTTTAAAAATATAAAAAAATGCATTATTTTTATTAAAATCAATAGCATAATCTTTCCATTCCCCATTAGATACTCCTTTAGAATAAAGATTAAGGATTTTGGCAAGTTCATCTTTGGAAAAGTATAGATTGTGATTGTTAGTTGAAGCACTAGATGTTACTAAGCCCATAAATTAAGAATATAACAAAAATATATGCCTGTAAATGCCCCAAATGACAATTTAGATGTATTAGCGCCCTCATTTAATCTCATGAATGTTAATAATGAGATGATCTCTTTGGATCATGCAAAAGGACTAAATGGAACTGTTATTGTTTTCATATGTAATCATTGTCCATACGTTAAAGCAATTGCAACTAGATTAAAAAAGGAAGCTGATGAGTTACTAGAGCACTCAATAAAAACAATTGCAATTATGTCAAATGATGTCATTAATTATCCAGACGATTCATTTGAAAATATGAAAATATTTTCAGAAAAATATAAATTTAATTTTCCTTATCTCTATGATGAAACACAAGAAATAGCAAAAAATTATAATGCTGTTTGTACGCCAGACTTTTTTGGTTTTGATAAAAATCTTAAATTAAAATATAGAGGCAGGTTAGACTCAGGTTTAATGAATGAAAATCAAAATTCTATAATTGAAAGAGAACTTTTTAATGCAATGATTAAAATTAAAAATGAGGGAAGAGGTCCATCCGAACAAATAAATAGCATTGGTTGTTCTATAAAATGGAAGTAATATGAGTGAAAATAATAAAGATTTTAATCTATTTAAAAAAACACAAAATTTTATTTTAACAAATTATAAACAATTAATTATTTCACTAGCATTTCTTTTAATTTTATTTGTTGGTTTTCAGGTGTTTAATTATTTTAAAATTCAAGCAATTAAAAACACTAGTACAAGTTTTTTTAATATTATCCAAGAAAATCAAGGAGATTTAAGTAATTTAGAAAATTTAATTAATGATGATAATTTTTTTGCAATACTATCGCAATTAAAATTAATTCAAAAAAATAATGAAAATAAAAATTTTAGTTATTCAAATGATATATTTAAAAAATTACTTTCATCGTCAAATTTAGATGATTTGTACAAATCATCTATTGCTGTAAAAGCCACTTATTCAATGATTAATGCATCATATGAAGATAAAAATAATAATTATCTAAATGATATATCATTTTATCTAAATAACATTAGTGATGATTTAGATGGTTATTATTCCATTAAAAAAGAATTGGAATATTTATTAATTGTAACTGAAATTGAATTAAACAAATCTGAATATAAAAATAATTCTAGAGCTTTGGATAAATATAATGAAATATTTAATTCAGAACTTATTTCTACCTCTATAAAAGAAAGAGTTAAAAAGATACATGAGTTTCAGCTTTATAAATAAAATATCGCTTTATTTATCTTTCATATTAATTATTTCCTGCCAGGATACTGTTTCTTTTATAGGAAAGGATGAAAATATTAATATTGAAAATACTAATTTGGAATTTGAAACTGAAGAATTTTTTGATTTTAGTTTTTTTGAAGACCCTACAAATAATATTATTGACATTTATACATATCAATTATCAACTTTTAATTTTTTGAATAATGATCAAAGTAAATTAAAAATTAATAATTATGAGTCAAAATATTCAATAAATACTCCAATAAATTCTATTTATTTTGAAGATCATATTTTCTCAATTAATAAAAAAGGTGAACTTTTAAAATTTGATACTGATACAGGAAAATTAATTGAAAGAAATAATATTCAATTAGATCTAGTAACTAAAGTTCCTGTTTCTTTTTCACTTTATAAAAATGATTTTATTGTTGCTCTTAAAACGGGTGAAGTAGCCAGAATCAATAAACTTGGTCAAGTCATTTGGTTATTTAAAAATAATGATTTTTTAAATACTCCGATTAAAATTTATAATGATAACTTAATAGTATTATATTCAGATAAAATTATTTTTTTATCTCCTTCAAATGGAGATATTGTTTATGAGAAAATTTTTAAATCTGGTAATATCTTACAGTCTTCAGGTGGTAAGATTGCAAATTATTATAATATCATTTTCTTTATTCTCTCTAATAGTGAATTTAAAGCTATAGACACCTTTTTGTTTGAAGAGCATAATTTAAATTTTGATAAGTTTGAAATAAATACATCTTTAAATAATCTTAAAGATCAAATTCATGTGTACAATAATTTTATTGTATATGTAGATGATGGAAATATTATACATACATATGATATGAATTTAGAAAGGTTTGTATTAAGGAATTTTAGAATCAATAATTCATCCCATGTTATTATATTAAATAATGCTTTAATTTCAAAAAATGAAAATTTTTTATATTTTTACAACATAAAAAATGGAAATCTTTTTACAAAAATTAATATCAATAAAGTATTAAATAAAAAATCAAGTATAATTAATGCTTTAGTTATAAATAAGAGATTACATATATTTACAGACAAAGGGATGATAATTATTTTTGATAAAAATCTCAATATTCAAAAAACTATAAATCTAAAAATCAAAAATATTAATCAAGTTTATAGTTATCAAAATAAAATTTTTGTAAATACTGAAAAAGGGATCACATACATTTATTAAAGATGAATATATTAATTTTAGGAATGCCAAATGTTGGCAAAACGTCATTATACAATATCATTACAAATAGTAATAACAATATAATACATAATACAATAGGGACGACAAGAGATTGGCATGTATCACCTCTAAAATTAAATAATAATATTAACGTATATGATACACCAGGAATAATTAATCAAAAAAATCTAGTAACAAAGAGCGTCAGTAACATAATAAGGAAAATAGACATTTTTGTTTATGTTATTGACTATAAAGATGAGAATTACTTTACAGATAAAGAATTGATAAACGAATTAAGAAAATTTAATAAGGAAATATTTGTTATTATTAATAAAGATGATAATTTCAAACAAGATAAAAAAATTGATAATCTTGGTATTAAGAATATTTTTTTTATCTCGTGTTCACATAATTTAGGTATCGATGGTTTTTTAAATATTTTATCAAAATATGAAGCTAAAGATAATAGGTTAATTAATTACGATTTTTCTCTAGGTTTATTTGGTAAAACTAATGTAGGGAAAAGTACTCTCTTAAACAAATTAGTAGGATTTGAGAGGTCGATTGTTAGTAATCAACCAAAAACTACAACTGATATTGTTTCTTCTTCATATACATATAAAGGCAATACATATTCAATTAGAGATACTGCAGGTTTAATAAAAAAAAATAAAATTGATAAAAATAGTCTTGATTTTTATGTCACCAAAAAAACTTTATCAATTATCAATGAAATTAATTTAAATATTTTTCTCATAGATATTGAACAGGGCTTTGATACTCAGTCTAAAAAAATATTTAATTTAATATATAAAAAGTCTAACATTTTATTATTTATAATTAATAAAATTGATCTAATAAAAAAAAATAAAAAAAAGATAATTAATGAATTAATTAAAGATATAAATTATGAATTTTCACAATCAAAAAATATAATTATTATTCCAATTTCAACACTTTATCAGAAAGATATTTTATTTTTAAAAAATAAAATTCATAAACATATTCTAGAATTAAATAAAAATATATCAACTTCACAAATTAATAAGTGGTTAAATCATGTTGTTGAAATTAATTCCCACCCAAGAATAAATGGCAAAGAAGTGAAATTGAAATATGGAACTCAGGTTTCAACAAATCCTTTGACAATAAAAATTTTTTCAAACTTTTCTAAAGAAATATCAAATTCATATAAAAGATATTTATTAAATAATTTTTATAATTTCTTTAAAATAAAAAGTAGAAATTTAAAAATTTTATTTTCTAAATCCAAGAATCCTTATGATTAGTTATTATTCGTCCTTATTTGTATAACTCTCAATAATATTATCATTATATTCAAAAATTATATTAAGGATATTTGAATTTTCGACAAAAAATAAATGAAAATTTTTCAAAATCTCAACATCATTATTATCGGTAATATACAATACACTACTATAAATTATATACGAAAATATAATGCCGTATAAGGTTCCAAAAAATTTATCAAATATTACTCCTAAAATTTGTTTATCTAAGTCACTATTTAAAAATTTTCTTATTCTTTTTAATATAAATAAACTAATTAAAAAAATTATTGGTATTGAAATAATTATGCTTATAATACTAACAAATTGTTCAAATCTTTGTAAAAAATTAATATTTAAGAGTTGTTCACTTAAAAAATCTGAAAGATATTGATAGCTATATATAGTTACAAATACAGATCCAACCCATGTTAATAAACCTAAGATAGAATTAATAAATCCTTTCCAGAAACTAAAAATAACAATTACTAAAGTTAGAATTAATATTACATAATCGAAAAATATTAATTCAAAGTTTAAAAAAGTCATTTTTGATATTTCAATATTGATGGTAAAGTAATTAAAACTCCTATCATAGCAAATATCATTGCTAAACTAGTAAATAGACCAAAATAAACTGTAGGAACAAAATTTGATAGACAAAGAGTAAGGAAACCTGCAGTTATTGCAATAGATGTAATTAAAACTGCATTGCCTACAGTTAAATGTGTTTTTTCAATCATTTCACTATGATTTTTACCCAACTTCAGATTTTCCTTGTAACGATAGATATAATGTATTGTGTTATCAACTGCTATACCAATCGATATTGCTGCAATTGTAATTGTCATTATATCAAGTGGTATTTTGAGCCATCCAATTAAACCTAGAATAAACGTTGAAGCTAAAATATTTGGAATTATTCCAATTATACTTAATCTTAAGGATCTAAATAATATTACGAACATTATAAAAATAGCTAAAATTACAAAACCTAAGGATTTTATTTGTGAGCTAAATAAAGATTTTAACATATTATTATATAATACCAATAAGCCGTTTACTTTAAATTCTTCCAAGTTATCAAATTCATTCAATAAAAAATAATTAATGTCATTAATAAGATCATTTCTTTTAATATCTTTTGAATCTTTTACTCTTGTAGAAATTTTTATCATGTTGTTTTCAATATTAAGATAAGGATCAATTAAATCAGTTTTATAATCAATAGGTATTTCATTATACAGTACTGATAATTCAAACATTGATAAATCACTTTTGTTTATCTGATTTGCAGTGTCTACAAGAGAATAAATTGAAGTTACTTTTCCAATCTCTATTCTACTTTCTAAATATTTATGAATAGATTTAATTGTTTCAATTTTTTCATTTGTAAACCAAATATTGTTTTCTTCCTCAAACAGATCATCTGAGAAAAAATCATCTTCTATTTCTAAGTCTTCTTCTTCCTCAGCATTAATTGTTGTATTCAATATTGTATCATCATTTTTGAATTTAAGAATAATGTCTAATGGCGTTGTCCCGCCTAATTCATTATCTATAAGATACATACCTTTATAAATATCTGTATTTTTTTTAAAATATTTTACAAATGAGTTTTCTACATTCAGATCAGTAATTCCATATAGGGAGATAAAAAATATCAGAATGTTTAATCCAAGAATATACCTGCTATGTTTATATGCAAAAGGATAAAAAGATTTCAAAAAAATCAAATTTAGAGAATAGTTTTTTTCCTCTTTTGCAAAGAAAGAGACAATTAGGGGTAATATTACAAATGATGAAATTAAAACTATTAATAGTGCTACTATCATTATAATCCCAAAATCAATTACAGGTTTAATATCTGATATTACTAAAGATACAAAAGCAACAATTGTAGTGAGAAAGGTATAAAAACAAGGCCAAAACATCATACCAAAATTTTCAATAATTTTTATATCCCTTTGTAAATAATTATTCATTATATGAACATTCATAGAAACAGATAAAACAAACATTAAGGATAAGAAGTTAGCTGAAACTGCTGTAATTTCAAAATTGATAAAACCAGCTAAGCCTATTGATAAATAAACTGCACTAATTGAAGTAAATAAAATGGCAAATACCCATTTGACTCTTCTAAAAATTAAAAAAAGAATTAAAATTATTATTAACAGTACAATTATACTGAATGTTAAAATATCATTTTTTACGTAAGAAATAACATCACTAGATATCATTTCTACTCCACCTAAATAGTATGTATAATTTTGATTGCTATTAATAATAATATTTCTTATTTTTTTTATTAGTTCATTTCTTTCATTATCTATTTCTGTTTTTATTTTGTAATATTTTCCTTGAGAGAGATACAAATTTTTGTTGGCCTTAAGATCAATTGCTTTATTGTTTTCATTAAGAAAAATTATGATAGAAGTTATATTTTTATTTTTATTAATAATTTGATCACTATATATAGGGCTCTTTGCAAACTCATTTAAAACATTTTTAATTTCTAAATTTGTATTAATTATAGTTTCATAATTATTGTTTGCTAAATCTAAAAGATTAGTTTTATTTAAAAGAAGAATAGGGGCTTTATTAATATTAAAAACAGAATATACCTCTGGTAAATCAGATAATTTTTTGCTTATCTTTTCTATTTCAGTTAGCAATGGCTTATCTATTCGATCATTACCTTTGATAGCTATTACAAGGCTACTTTTTGTAGGAAATAGATCCTGATAATAAGAAAAATATTTAAAATCTTCATCGCCTTGTGATACCAAACTATCAGAAGAAGCATCTATCCTAAAATCTTTGATATAAAAACTTGAAAAAAATAAAGATAGGATAAAAAAAATAAATAAAATTAATTTTAATTGTTTACTCATAATTTCTATACACTCTATTACCAATTGAAGTCAAAACTTCGTATGATATTGTTTTGCATTTTTTAGCAAATTTATCTACTTTATGTTCATTATTAATAATATCTACGTACATTCCTACTTTTAAATCATGACTAGATTTTGTTATGTCTATAGTAAATGAATCCATTGAAATTCTACCAATAATCTTAAATCTATCTTTTTTAAAATAAACAAAACCTTTATTACTCATTAATCTAGGTATACCATCTTCGTAGCCAAGACCAATTATCGCCACTTTTGTTTTATTTTTTGTTTTGAATGTACGATTATATCCAATATATTGATTTTTTTTTAAATCTTTAATTTGGATTATTTTTCCTTTAAGATTGATTACATTTTTTATTTTTTTTTCTAATTTTTTATTTTCAAAACAACCATATATACCTATTCCAGGCCTAATCATGTCGTATAAATATGTTTTATCTAGAATTGAGCCATGAGCATTGGCTAAACTAAAAATAATACCTTTAGTTTTTTCGTTAATAAAAGTATTAAAAAGATTCTTTTGTTTTATATTATATTTAATCTTGTACTCATCAGAACTAGATAAATGACTAATTATCAATTTGATATTATCATTTTGAAGATCTAATTTTTTTACATCTTCAGATGAAATACCTAATCTATTTATTCCTGTATCTATGTGTATTGCATAATCTATATTAGCATCTTTAATTCTTTTATATTCTTCAATAGAATTAACTACTGGGATTAAATTCGCCCTTGTGAATTGTTCCAATTTATAATTTTGTAATCCATTAAGAACATATATTTTTATGGAATTATTTTTATTTTTTAATTTTGATCCTTCATTTAGTGTTGCAACAAAAAAATGTTTGCAACCTTGATTTACTAAAAGATTAAAAATTTTCTTATCTCCTAACCCGTATGCATCTGCTTTTATTGTTGGAGCAACAATAAGGTTTTTTTTAAGATTTTTAAAAAAATTATAATTGTAAATTAAGTTTTTTGTATTAATGCTTAGAATGCCACTTTCGTTAATCACTCAATAATATTATCATATTCTTCACTACTTAAATCACTGAATCTTGTAAAATTAGCATCAAAATGCATTTTTATTGTTCCTATTGGGCCATGTCTTTGTTTAGCAATTATAATTTCTGCTTTGTTATAGCTATCTTCATTTAGTTGTTGCCACCTACTCATTCTCTCATTGTATTTAATTTCATCTTCCTCAGGTTTTCTAATTGGTATCATTCTTTCTAAATAATAACTTTCACGATAAATGAACATAACAACATCTGAATCTTGTTCAATTGTACCACTTTCTCTTAGATCAGATAGTTGTGGTCTTTTATCTTCTCTTTGTTCAACTTGTCTAGATAATTGTGAAAGCGCTATTATTGGTATATTTAATTCTTTAGCTATTGATTTTAAGCCACGTGTTATTTCAGAAATTTCCTGAACTCTTCCATCATTTCTATTATTTGAAGATGACATTAGTTGTAAATAATCAATTATTATAAGATTAATATTATGTAGTCTTTTTAATCTTCTAGCTCTTGCTCTTAAAGTAGGAATTGTTAAAACTGGATTATCGTCTATAATTAAATTTAAATTTTCAAGTTCTGATGAAGTTTTAGCAATCTTATTAAAATCCTCTTTACTAAACTCTGCTTTTCTCATTTTATCACCAGAAATTTTTGACTTCTCTGCAAGAATTCTTGTTGCTAACTGCTCTGATGACATTTCTAGAGAAAAAAAAGCAACTTTTCCTCCATCTATAACTTTTACTTTTTTAAATTCATCAATTTCTTCTTGATACTTTACTGCACAATTATAAGCTATGTTTGTGCCAAAGGCTGTTTTTCCCATTGAAGGTCTACCAGCAACAATAATTAAATCTGATTTATGAAGTCCTCCTAGTTTTTTATCTACGTCCTTAAAACCTGTTGGTATGCCAGCTATTTTACCTTCACGTTTGTACGCTTCACTTATAATGTCTACTGCATTTTTAAGTGCAGTACTAAAATCTATAAACTTTCTATCTGCATTTCCAGTTTGAGATAAATTATAAAGGTCATTTTCAGCATTTTCAATTAGAATACTACTTTCTATATTTTCAGATTTATTATTTGTTTCCAAAATAATGCTATTTGCAATGCTTAATAAATTTCTTTTAATATGTAAATCATATATTAATTTTCCATAATTAAATGCATTTTGAGTAGACGGTGCACTATCTTTTATTTGATTTAGATATTTTATATTATCAATTGTATCATTATCTGGAAGATAGTTTTTAAGAGTTATTGGTGAAACTAAAATATTTTTTTCAAATAAAATTTTTATTGTTTTAAAAATTATCTTATTGTTTTCATCAACAAAATGATCTTCATGTAAAAACTCTGATATTTTTTCAAAATTCTTATTATCCCATAAAATACAACCTATTGTAGCAATTTCAGCTTCAAAATTAAAAAAATTATCGCCCGTTTGTTGTGATTTTTCTTTAGTATTTATTAATTCTACTGCCACATTTTTTTTATTAAACGAAAATAAAAATGAAACAATATTTTTGAAAATTATTTGGTTAATAAACTATTAATTATGTGAATAAACTAATTTTTATTTACAGTTAATGTAAATACTTCTGATATGTCAACATAAGGGTTAATCTCTATTTCATGTTCTCCTAAAGATTTAATAGGTTGTTTTATTAGAAGGTCATCTGATTTTACTTTAATTTTATTCTCATAAAAAAAGTCAATAATTTCTTTTTTTGAAATTGATCCATACAGTTGATCTTTCTCGTCAGCTTCCTTATTAAATACAATTTTTAGTTTTCCTATTTCTTTAAGAGTATCTTTTGCTTCTTTTAGTTTACTATCTTCTTCTTTTAGCATTTGATCTTTGATTTCTTCGTAATATTCTTTATTTTTTTTATTATTTCTTAGTGCCATTTTTTTAGGAAACAGATAGTTTCGTGCATAACCATCCTTAACGCTTACTGTTTCACCTATTTTGCCAATTTTTTTTATATTTGTGGTTAAAATTATTTTCATTGTGCATTAAATTTGTTTGTATAAGACATTAGTGATAAAAATCTTGCTCTCTTTATAGCTTTTGATAATTCTTTTTGTTTTTTTCTAGAAACTCCAGTTATCCTGCTTGGTATAATTTTACCTTTTTCACTAATGTATCTTGATAATAGTCTTATATCTTTGTAATCGATTATTGGAGAACCAGGCTGGCTAAATGGACAAAATCTTTTTTTATTCTCGAATGGAGAATTAGAGTTTTCATCTCTAGAAATTTTTCTTTTTTTATTTTTTTTCATTTTCAAGTTTTGTTGGTAGTTCTTGATGTTTATTTACTTTGATAAATAAATGTCTTAAAACATTTTCTGATTGATTAAGATTTTTTTTTATAGAATCTATGTCGTTTCCTGATATTTCTAGTTGATAAAATTTATAAAATGCCTTTTTGAATTTATTAATATTGTAACTTAATTCTCTTAGACCCCAATCTTCCTCTGTAATTAATTTACCAGAGTTTGAGGCAATCATTTTTTTGAATATATCGATTTCATTTGTTAGACTTTGGGAACTTAGTTCAGGACTATATAGTAATACAGCTTCAAATTTATTCATATAACTCCGTGGTTAATCTTATATAAAGAAATACAAGAGAAGTTGGACTTGCATATATTAAAATTTTAAAATAAATCAAGTTTTAATGACAACATTAGTATTTCCAGGTCAAGGAAGCCAGTTTTTGGGCATGTCTAAGGATTTCTATGATAATTTTGAGGTAGCGAAGAGCACTTTAAATGAAATCCAAGATTATGTAAAAATGGACTTAAAAAATATTATTTTTGAAAATAGAGATAATTTACTTAACTTTACAAATTATACTCAGATTTCAATATTCACAGCTTCTGTAATTATATTCAGAACATTAATAAAAGAGACTAAACTAGATTTTTCAAAAATTGAATTTATGTTAGGACACTCTTTAGGGGAATATACTGCATTAGCATGCAGCAATAAGTTAAGTTTAGAGGAATGTAGTTTAGTCTTGAAAAAAAGAGGACAATTAATGCATGATGCTACATCTTCAAATAAAACTGGTATGGCAGCCTTGATTGGCAAGGATGCTGATTATGTTGATAATATTATAAAAAAAAACAATATTGATCTACAGATTGCTAATGATAATTCTCCAATACAAGTAGTAATTTCAGGGAAAATTGATCTAATTAAAAATTATAGAAATTTATTTTTACAAAATGATATAAAAAAATATGTAATTCTTAATGTTTCTGCAGCTTTTCATAGTCAATTTATGGAAGAAGCCCAAAAAATATTAGGTGATGAAATAGAATCTCTAAATTTTTCCACAAATCATATAAAAATTATTTCCAATTACGACTCATCAATCTCTAATGACACAAGTACTATAAAAAAAGCCTTAAAAAATCAGATGGCAAATAAAGTTCAGTGGACTCAAAGTATACGTCAATTAGAAAATAATGGTCAAAAAAAGATTATTGAAGTAGGGCCAGGCAAAGTTTTATCTGGATTAATAAAAAGAATTTCTAGTAATTTTGATATAAAATCAATAAATGAAATATCTGATTTGGATTTAAATGATTAAAAACAAAAAAATTTTTATTACTGGAGCTTCTGGAGGTATTGGTGATGCTGTATGTAACAAATTTAAAAATGAAAATAAACTAATTCTAACATCATCTTCTGATAAAAATATAGAAAAATTAAAAATTAAATTTGGAAATAATCATTTTTTTTATAAAGTAGACTTTTCAAACAAAGAAAATGTAAACAGTATTTTAAATGATATATCAAATGATCATAAAGATATTTCAATAATAGTTAATAATGCTGGTACTACAAAAGATAATCTAATATTTAGGATGAATTCAGATCAATGGTCTGATGTTATCCAAACAAATTTAAATTCAAATTTCCAAATTATAAAATTATTATTGCCAAATATGTTGTCAAATAAGTATGGAAAAATTATTGGTATTTCTTCAATAGTTGCAACAACTGGTAACCCTGGTCAATCAAATTATGTAGCATCTAAGTCTGGACTTATAGGGTTATATAAAAGTATAGCTATAGAAGTCGCAAAGCGCAATATAAACGTGAATTTGATATCTCCTGGTTTTATTAGTACAGCTATGACAGATAAACTAAATGAGAACCAAAGAAATAATTATCTATCTAGAATACCAATGGGTAAATTTGGTACACCAGAAGATGTTGCAAATTTAGTATATTTTTTATCTGGAGATGATTCTACATATATTACTGGACAAAATTTTCATGTAAATGGTGGAATGTTGATGGTTTAAGTAGTTGACATACAATCAAATAATAATCTAAAAGTAAATTAAGGAGTAAAATATGAGTGAAGTTCAAGATCAAGTAAAAAAAATTGTTGTAGATCATCTAGGAATAGATGAAGCTAAGGTTGTTCCTGAAGCAAAATTTATTGATGATTTAGGAGCAGACAGTTTAGATACAGTAGAATTGGTTATGGCTTTTGAAGAAAAATTTGGAATAGAAATTCCTGATGATGCAGCTGAAACTATACAAACAGTCCAAAATGCCATAGATTATATCCAAAGTAAAAAATAGTAAATATCTACATAAATGAGAAGAGTTGTAGTAACTGGTATAGGTCTGTTATCTACTCTTGGTAATGATCTAAATACTTCATGGAATAATCTTATCAGTTGTAAATCGGGAATAAAAAGAATTTCTCATTTTGATGTTTCTGATCTCACCTCAAAAATAGCGGGCTACATTGAAAATGATCCAAATAATTCTGATTATTTTAATAAATTAAAATATTTAGAAACAAGAGATTTAAAGCGCAACGACAGATTTATTCAATATGGTTTAGTTGCTGCAAAAATGGCAATTGAAGATGCTGGATTAAATAACCTTAATGAAGAAGATAAATTAAAAGTTGGCGTTTCAGTAGGCTCTGGTATTGGAGGTTTAGAGACAATATATGATGGTTCAATTACAATTAATGAAAGAGGTTCAAAAAAATTATCACCCTTTTTTATACCATCATCTTTAGTAAATTTATTATCAGGACAAATTTCTATTAAATACGGGTATAAGGGGCCTAATCACTCAGTTGTAACAGCGTGTGCAACAGGAGCACATTCAATTGGTGACTCCAGTGAGATTATTAAAAGGGGAGCTGCTAATGTAATGGTTGCTGGTGGATCAGAAGCAGCTGTTTGTAAATTAGGAATTGCAGGTTTTTGTGCAGCAAGAAGTTTAAGTACATCTTTTAATGAAACTCCTCATCTTGCTTCAAGACCTTGGGATAAAGATAGAGATGGCTTTGTGATGGGAGAGGGCTCAGGTATTATTGTACTTGAAGAGTTGGAATTTGCAAAAAAGAGGGGTGCGAAAATTTATGCAGAATTAATTGGATATGGAATGTCGGGAGATGCGTTTCATATTACAGCACCTTCAGAAGATGGGGATGGAGGTTTTAGAGCTATGAAAGCATCCCTTGATATGGCTAAAATTACACCTGAAGATGTTGATTATATAAATGCTCATGGAACTTCAACTGTAAAAGGGGATGAAATTGAATTAAACGCAATATCTAGATTATTTAAAAATAAAATATATGTAAGTTCTACTAAGTCTTCCATCGGACATTTATTGGGTGCTGCCGGAAGTGTGGAAGCTATTTTTTCTATAATGGCCTTAAACAAAAATATTATGCCTGCTACACTAAATCTTGATAACCAAGTTGATTCAAGAAATATTAATCTTATTCCCAAAGAACCAATCGATAGCAAGATATCATACTCTTTAAGTAATTCTTTTGGTTTTGGAGGTACAAATACTGCTTTATTATTTAAAAGTATTTAGTATTATTATTATAATAATTTTTTTAATTTTTTTTATAAACATTTATTCATCAATTAATAAAAAACTACTTTTAAATAACGAATATTTAGTCGTTCCAAAAGGAGAAAATATTTCTAATATAATAAATACAAAAATAAAAAATTTAAATTTCTTAGAAATTTTTATTTTTAAGTTTTATTATAATTTGAACTCTTATTTATTTAATAAACAATTGCATTATGGAGATTTTTATTTGGGAAAAAATATAACATTTCATAAATTTCTTGAGATTTTATATGAACCAAGTAATATTTTAAACAAAATTACAATTGTTGAAGGATGGTCAAAAAAAGAATTAGAGTACGAATTATCTAAACATTTTACAAATATTATAGAAATTCCATACAATGATATTCTTGCAGATACATATTTTTACGAAAAAGATGAAAATATAAATTTTTTTTTTAACAAGCTAAAGAAATATAAAATCAATTATTTTGAAAAATTTAAAAACAACATTCTTAATGAAAATTATAACAATGAGGAAATTATGATTATTGGTTCTTTAATAGAAAAAGAAGGTTTAGATTATTATGATAAAAAAAATATTTCATCTGTAATTTTCAATAGATTGAAAATAAATATGCGGCTACAAATTGATGCATCTGTGCTTTTTGCTATTACAGATGGAGAATATAATTTAAATAGAAAATTAAATTTAAATGATTTAAAATTTAAACATCCTTTTAATACATATATGAACTATGGGTTACCACCAAAGCCAATTGCTTATGTAGGCACTAAAACTATTGATTTAATCTATGAAAATCATAAGTCAGATTTTTTATTTTATTTTTTTGATAATTCTTTAAAAAAGCATATATTTTCTAATGATTTTGAAAATCACAAAAAAAGATTAAATGAATATAGGAATCAAAAATAAACTTATTATTATTTCATCTCCCTCTGGTGCTGGAAAAACTACTTTATGTAAATTACTTTTAAAAAATATGAAAAATGTATCATTATCTATTTCTTATACTACTAGAAATAAAAGACTTAGTGAAATGAATGGAAGAGATTACTTTTTTATTACAAAAGAACAATTTTTAAAATTAGAAGAAAAAAATTATTTTATTGAAACTGCAAAAAATTTTAAAAATTTTTATGGATCTCCATTTGCAAATATTAAAAATTCAAATAAAAAAAATAACCACTTGTTATTTGATATAGATTGGAAAGGAGCAAGAAAAATAAGAAAAAAATACAATAAAGATGATATTATAGATATTTTTATTTTACCACCTTCAAAATCAGAATTAAAAAAAAGATTAATTAAAAGAGGTAGAGATAATTCCAAAGAAATTAATTTAAGATTATCATATGCAATTTCAGAAATGAAACATTATAGAGAATATAAATATGTACTTATAAATGAAAAAGTTAAAAAAACTGTGCAAGATATTAAAAAAATAATAGAATTTAACGAATTTGTTGAAAAAAATAATTTAATCTTAAAAAAAAGTTTAAAAAAAATTGTAGATAATCAATAATTCTTTTAAAGTTATTTTATCTACTCTTTTATTTAAAATATTATTATTAACATTAATATTTATATTATTAGATATTTTTTTTCTAATATTTTTAAAAATAATGTTTGAAAAATTATTTGCTTTATCAAAATTAATTTTATTATTTTTTATTACAAATTTAACAATTGATGATTTTACTTTTGGTTTTGGATAAAATACATTTGCTGAAATATCAAAACATCTAATATATTCTGCATTTAAATATGTAATAAATTTATATTTATTCATTTTAGGTAAATTATAATCAAATTTTAGAGAAACTTCTTTCTGTACCATAAAAATCATTTCCTTAATATGTCTTCTGAAATTAAACAATTTCAAAATTATTTTTGTTGATATATTGTATGGTAAGTTAGAAATTACAATTATATTTTTAAATTCAGTTATATTATATCTTAAAATATCTTTGTTTATAATTTCAACTCTTTTATTATCAGAATATTTTTCTTTTAATTTTCGTGCTAAAAGATTATCTTTTTCAATTAATATTATTCTTTTAGGCTTTTTTTTTAAAATTATATCAGTTAAAAATCCTAAACCAGGACCAATTTCAAAAATTATTTTATTTTCTATTTTAGTTTGGTTTATAATTTTATTAGCAATATTTTTGTCAATTAAAAAATTTTGACTTAATGATTTTTTTGGCTTTATTTTTTGCATTTCTATTTTTATAAATAAATTTAATTAACTTAAAACAATTTTCTAAAGAAGCAGAAGAAACATTTTTTGATCCCTTTAAACTATAAGCAGTACCGTGATCAGGTGAAACTCTAATTATATTCAAATTACTAGTATAATTTACTCCAGTAAATTTGCTAATATATTTAAATGGTATTAATGCTTGATCATGATACATAAAAACAAAACAATCATAATGCTTTAAATTTTTTTCTAAAAGCATACTGTCAGCAGAAACAGGACCATCAACATTAATTTTATTTTTTTTGAGTTGTAATAATATTTGTGAAATTTTATTTTCCTCGAATCCAATCTCTCCATTTTCACCAGCATGTGGGTTAATTCCAGAAACAATTATTTTCGGATTATCTATATTAAAATCAATTTTCAGAGTATTATTAATGGTGCTAATTTTATTAGATAAGAAATCTTTTTTTAAAACTTCTTTGGAAACTGATTTGAGACTAATGTGTGTAGTTAGAGGAGATGTAATAATTTTTTTATGAAATAAAATCATATTTGATACTGTTTTCTTTTCTAATTTTTGAAAAAACTCTGTTTGACCTATAAATTTGCGATCAATATTTTTTATTATTAAATCTTTCCTTAAAGGTAGTGTAATAATACCAATATAATTACCCTTTAAGCATTCTTTATGAGCATATATCAAAGATTTTACAGTATTATCCTCATTAGATGATGATTTATAAGAAAAAATATTAAATAATTTTTTGTTATAGACTGATTTTTTTTTGCAATAATTAATATGATTAGTCTTAATTTTAATTTTATTTTTATTTATGTAATCATTAAATTTTTTTATATCTGTAAATAAAACAAAGTCATTTTTATTTTTATTTTTGTATAAGTTTAATAATAACTCTAATCCTATTCCATTTATATCTCCTATCGTTATAGCTTTCAAACTATTCATTATAAATAATCAAGTTGTATTTAATAGAATATTTGTTGATGAAAGATTTTTCTAAATTATCAACTGTCTTGTTAATT
>CACNNQ010000007.1 GCA_902621855.1 uncultured Alphaproteobacteria bacterium
AATAAGGACATTAAGAAAAAATGTTCTTAATTTAATTGATTTAATAATTAAAAGTGAAAATAAATTTCATTTATCAATAATATCTATTTTTAAAAATTATAGAAATTTTAAAAATATAAATAGCATAGATTTTGTAGATAAGATTGGAAGAAAATCAATTGAAATGGAATTTAATTTAATCTTAATAAAAAAACTCTCCAAATACAAAAATATTATTATTATTAACCCAATAGATTTTCTTAAATCACAAAGTGATATAGAAAATGAAAAATACTGGTATAATACAAAAAGCATATATACCTTAGAAGAAACAAAAAAATTATCAGATAGTATTTTTAATGTAATAAATAATTTCTTTAATATTAAAAAAAAATTAATAATTTGTGATCTTGACAATACTTTATGGGGAGGAATATTGGGTGATGATGGAATAGAGAAAATTATACTAGGAGGTCATAGCGCGAAAGGAGAAGCCTACAAAGATTTTCAAAAGTATTTATTACATTTAAAAAATAATGGTATTTTACTTGCTTTATGTAGCAAAAATGAAAAAAAAATTGCCATAAATGCAATTACAAATCATCCTGAGATGATACTAAGACTCAAAGATTTTGTATCTGTAAAAATAAATTGGGTAGATAAGGCTGAAAATATTAAAGAAATACTAAATGATTTAAATTTAAATCAGGAAGATGTTATTTTTATTGATGACTCACCAAGTGAAAGAGGAAGAGTTAAATCAGTTTTTCATAAAATGCTTGTCCTAGATCTTCCAAAAAATCCTGTTTTGTTTCCTATAATTATAAAAAAATTAGATTGTTTTAATTTTGATTTAACAAAAGAAGATAAAAAACGAACAATTATGTACAAACAAAATAGTTTAAGAGAAAAAAATAAAATAGATTTCATTAAAGAAAATTCATATCAAAATTGGCTAGATAGTCTTAAAATTGAAGTACATATTGATATGTATAGTTCGATAAATTCAACAAGAATTTTACAATTAATTAATAAAACGAATCAAATGAATATTTCTACAAATCGTTATACACCTAAAGATTGGGATCTGTTAACATCAAATTCAAGCGTAAAAATATATAGTTTCAAAGTAAGAGATAAGTTTGGTGATTATGGTTTAGTAGGTGTATTAATCATAAAAAAAATATCTAACTACTTACATATTATTGACTTTATATTGAGTTGTCGTGTTTTTGGTAAAAATATTGAGCACACGATGTTAAATTTTGTTAATTATATATGCAATATTGAAAAAAAGGAAAAATACACAACTCTTTTTAAAAAAACAAATAAGAATAAACCTACTTTAGATTTTTTAAATCAATCCAATTATGAGTTGAAATTAAATAATTTATATACTTGGGTAAAAAATAATAATTCAAAATTTCCTAATTTTATAAAAATTTTTTTCAAAAAAAAAATATTAAAAAATAATAAAAATAAAATTAAAAATTAAACAAATAATTAAAACGATAATATAATTATTATTATAAGTAAGTTTAATTTCTTTTATTAAAGGCGGTACCATTAAAGACAAAAACTATAAAAATTATGTGTCTCAATTGAATTATTTATTGTATCTGCTTTCCAATTAGAGAAAAAAATATTGTATATGGCCAGTATTGGTATTTATTATCTATGCTTATAAAATTAATTCCTGAGTCAATTTTTAAATTTTTAAAGTTTTAATATATAAACTATTCTTTAATTTTTGTTTTAGTATATATTATATAATTGGTTGCGGGAGTAGGATTTGAACCTACGACCTTCAGGTTATGAGCCTGACGAGCTACCGGGCTGCTCCATCCCGCGTCATATAATAATTATCTTTTTAAAATTATAAAGATTAATAGTAATTTTTAATAAAGTGGTTATTAACGTTTGTAAATATATAAAATTAAAATTAAATTATAATTAACATGCTTTTATCTGTAATAGTGCCATGTTTTAATGAAGAAAAAACAATAGAATTAATATTAAATAAAATTGATAAAACTTCATTTAAAAATAAGGAAATAATTGTAGTTAATGATGGATCTAGCGATAATACAAAAGAAATATTAGATAAAATTGAAAAGAAATTAAATTGTGAAATTAAAATTATAAATCATAATAAAAACTTAGGTAAAGGCGCAGCAATAAATACTGCAATAAATAAAATAAGTGGAGATATTGCTATTATTCAAGATGCAGATCTTGAGTATGACCCTAATGATTACGATAAATTAATTAATCCTATTTTAAATAATAAGGCTGATGTTGTTTACGGATCTAGATTTGTGGGAAGTGATGCAAAAAGAGTTTTATTATTTTGGCACAAAATGGGTAATAGCTTCTTAACATTTCTATCAAATATGTTCACAAATCTTAATCTTACAGACATGGAAACTGGATACAAAGTATTTAGAGCCGACATAATTAAAAAAATTAGCCTTAAAGAAAAACGTTTTGGAATTGAACCCGAAATAACTGCAAAAATTGCAAAATTAAATATAAGAATTTATGAAGTGGGAATTTCATATTATGGAAGAGATTATTCACAAGGAAAAAAAATTACTTGGAAAGATGGTTTTAGCGCTTTAAGATGTATTGTGAAATATAATCTATTTTCTTAACATTTTAAAATAATTAATAGTATGCTTGAGTCCATTTTGTAAATTAGTTTTTGGTTTCCAATTTATTTTATTTTTAGCTAACTTAAGCTCAGGTACTCTTCTTTTTGGGTCATCTAGTGGTAGAGTCCTATATATTAATTTTGATTTGGAATTAGTCAATTTTAAAACCTTAAGAGCTAAATCTTTAATTGAAATTTCATTATTATTTCCCAGATTTATAGGTCCATGAAAATTTTTAGGAAGTTTGGAAATTTTAATCAATCCCTCAACTAAATCTTCTATATAACATAAACTTCTAGTTTGCTTGCCTTTACCATATATTTCAATATTTTTATTTTTAATTGCATTTACAATAAAATTTGAAACCACTCTTCCATCATTAATGTCCATATATGGTCCATAAGTATTAAAAATTCTTACTATTTTTATATTTAAATTATATTTTCTAATAAAATCATAGCATATTGTTTCTGCTGAACGTTTACCTTCATCATAACACGCTCTTATACCTATTGAATTAACATTTCCAAGATAAGTCTCTTTTTGTGGATTTATTAAGGGATCCCCATACACTTCACTTGTTGAAGTAAATAAAACAGTAGATTTATATTTTTTTGCTAGTCTTAGAATATTATATGTTCCAAGAATATTAGTTAGCATCGTATCAATTGGATTTTTTTGATATTGAATTGGGCTAGCTGGACAGGCTAAATGAAAAATATAATCTACTTTGATATTTAAATATTTCTTAATATCATGTTTAATAAAAGTAAAATTTTTGTCCTTGAATATTTTTTTTATATTTTGTTTTTTACCTGAAATCAAATTATCTACACATACAATTTTATTGTATTTAATTAATTTATTACATAGATGACTTCCTATAAATCCAGAACCTCCCGTAATTAATATTCTTTTATTCTTAATCACTTAAGTTGCATTTAATATATGATTATAAATATATTTAAATATTTAAATTTTTAATTATTTTTATTCTATTTTTATCAACAAATTCTTGCCAATTATCTAATTCAGACCACGGATATTTAAAAATAAAATCAAATTTAAATTTTTTTGCAACTTTATAATCTTCAGAGCTGTCGCCGATATAAACACAAGGTTTTAATATAAATTTATTTGCTATGCCAATTTTAATATTTTCAAATTTAGAATTTGGAGATCCATATATTTTATCAAAAAAATCATATATTTTTCTTTTTTTAAATACTTTTATTAATTCTTTTTCATTACTAGCAGTACATACTATTAAATTCTTATTTTTATACTTATTCAAAAATTTAATTAAAAAATTGTCTTGTTTACATAAAAGTATGTTATTTGATAATTCTTTTTCATAGTTTTTTAAACATTGCTCAAACTCTTTTTCAAATTTATTAATTTTTAAAATATTTTTATAAAAATGTTTAAATTTTACATACCTAGATATACCACCGTTATTTTTGTGATAATTGATAAAGGTGTCTATTTCATTTTTGGAGTATTTTTTTACTGCTAATTTAAATGCTCTTGTCTTTATTTTATTTGAATTTAATATTACACCGTCACAATCAAGTATTATAGATTTGTATTTATTAAGATTTATATTCATAAAATTATTTATGAAATAGAATGTATTTTAAAAATTAACATTTATAAATCTTCAAGTCTATATAAATAATTTTCTCCCATTTTTATAATTGGCTCCACATCTATTCTTTCTACGAATTCATCAGCATTATGCCTAGACATGACAAGTAGGTGAGTTGCTGAAAAACTTTTTAGGCATAAAAAAAGATTTTTAGAAAATAAATAATTATTGTTATAGAGTTTTGATGTTTCATAACATTGATTAAAATTTGGAACATTTCCATAATATCCTCTTTTAATATGATGTTCACTTATCCTGGCAAATGAAGTATTTTTTGAAGAATTACCTCTTACAAAATTGTAGTGACCCCATTCACCTGGCGGACGTACATTTACTATTAAAGAATTGTTGCTTAAGTTTTTTTCAATATATCTTGAAATTTTTATTTCAGCATGGGTTGTAAAAACTGAAAAAGGATAAAGAGAAACACCAGGGCTTAATTTAAAAAACCATAAAAAAATGAATAAAGTAATAGCATATATCTTTATATTTTTAATGTTTATTAAACATATTAATTTATATGTTAAACCAATACTAATTATCCATGGAGCAATTATGCTGAAAGTTCCATGAAAAGGTCCTGTCGATAAAACTCTGAATAAACCGTCAATTACGAAAATCCCTAATATCCATAAAATAAATAAAATTAAGTGGTCTTTTTCAATTATTCTGAATTTAAAACTAATAAATATTGAAATCAAAAAAAATGATAAGCCAAATGTATCAGAGTTTATATTTCTGATTACTTCATTTGTAAAAATTCTAAAGCTAGTATTTTCAATTGCTATCTTTACTATAGATTTATTATCTGAATCACCTAATCCTAAGTAAATTAAATAAATAAGCGCAAAAAAAATAAAAGAAAAATCTATAAGACTTTTTTTAAATTTATTTAAACTTAAAAAATATAGTTTGTATTTATAAATGTAATAAAATGAATTTGTTGTTAAAAAAGGAATTGAGACTATTGGATGAATAATCATAGCAGTCGCACATAAAATATTTGAATGAAAATATTTATTTTTAAATAATAATAAAATAGAAGTTAAGCCAAAAGTATATGAGATGATTTCTTGTACTTGTCCACCTTTTAATCCATAAGTTCCATTTATCGTAATATTTAATGAAAATAAAATTATTATCCATGGATTGATTTTAAAATTATTTGTTATTTTAATTATTGTTAAAATTAAAAACACATAAGATAAAATCCAAAGAAGTAAAAGTATTTCTGAAGCTCTTAAATTTAAAAATATCGAGTAGATCCAAGCCAAAGATGGTAGGCCAATAGGATATCTTATAAAGATATTTGAATTAATTAAACCAGTTGATAAATTACTCAAATTTTTACCCTGATATATATAACCAATAATTTCTGAAATTGATGTAATGTCTGCATCTGGAGGAGCTGGAGTAAAAACATATGGTAAAAAAGGAATAAAAATTATTAAATAAAATAACTTATTAATTTGTAAAATTGATTTTAGATATTTTTGGTAATCAAGTTCAGTAGAATATATATAGAGAGAAGAAAATAATAAAAATATTAAATGTGAGAAATTATTTGGTTTTGAAAAGATAGTATGTAAATTTAAAATTACTAATACCGAACTTAACAATGTAAGTAATGAAAAACCAAATAATATTTTCAGTAATAAACTACTATTTCTTATAATTAAATTACCAAGAATATATGATAATAAGCAAATTAATAGGATATCGGATAAAATTGCTATTGATGAAAAAAATGTATCATACACGTAAAAATAAATACTTCTATAAGCCCAAACAACCCATATAATAATAAGTATATAATACTTAAGATTTCTAATAATTTTTAATTTATTTTTTAAAATCAAGACAATTAATAATAATATTAATAAAAAAAAAAAATTATTAAACAATATTTCTAATCTTTCTTGTAGATTATAATATTGTGAATAATTATTGATAGAAAAATTAAAAAAGTTAGAAATTAATGATTCAAACATTAAAGCTTTATAGTGTAATTTTTACATATTATTATAAGTAAGAATTAATTTAAGTCTATTTATATATCTTTGAATTTATAAACTAATATAATTTTGTTGTGTAATAGATAGTTTTTCTTTTATTATATTAGTTTTTTAAACTAACATATTAGCAATATTTCATTTAAAAAAACATCTTATGGTTATTCTATAATACCCATTTTATTTTTTAATAAAATGTTTAATATTTAAAAAATAATGATTTATAGTTTTTTTTCACTGGTTTTAATTAATTTAATTTTGTCAGTTTCAGTACTTGGTTATGGGAAATTGTTGTTAAAATGTATTTATTTTAAAAAAATTAATGGACTTAATTACTATTCAATTATTTTTATACTAGGGTTAGTCATTACATCTCTAATTGCAAATATTTCTAGTTTTTTCATTCCAATTACTGATACGATTACTTTTATTTATATTCTAATAGGAACTGTAATTTTTTTTTATATTTTTAAAGGAAATTACTTGATAAAAGAAATTACAACAATCATATTTATTGTTTTATTTGCAAGTTTATTTTCATTTTATTCCAAAGATAGTGATGATTTTAGTTATCATTTATTTTCAATCTTATATTATAAAGAAAATGTACTTGAAAGAGGATTAATAAATAACACAAATGAATTGAGAATAGCATTCAATTCTATATGGTTTAGTTTGAATTCATTAATAGCACTAAAATCATTCAAAGTTTCTTTTTTCTTTATCTCATCCTTTTTGTATGCTTCTGTAATTTATGACTTAGGCATTAAAACAATTCAAAATTATAAATATAAATTAAATTCTGTAAGTTCGCTATATTGTATTTTTTCTCTAATTTATTTGTTAGGGGTTGTGGGTAAGTATCAAAATATGGGATCAGATCTGCCAGGTCAAATTATAATTGTTATTATAATATTTGTTTTTTTTGAGAATTTTGAAAAATCAAGAAAGTTCAATGAAAGAGTTTTTATAGTTTTATTAATTTTATCTTTATTTGCATTTCAAATTAAAATTACTAATATATTAATTTTACCCCTAATAATATTTTTATATTTATTTTTAGATAATAAATTTAAAATATTCTTAATAAGTTTGATTTTAATGCTACCCATATTTATATGGTTATATCAAAATTATTATATTAGTGGATGTTATATATTTCCAATACCTTTTTTATGTCTTGAAAATTTAGATCAAGCTATTTTCTACAATTTTGTAATTGGTGCATTTTCTAAATCCATATTTAAAGAAGGCATACCTTATGAAACTTCAGAATATTTATTTGATAATTTTAGATGGATAAAATTTTGGTTAAATAGCCATTTTTCTAAAATACTAGAAAAAACACTTTTATATTTTTTTATTTTGATTCTACCTATTTCCTTTTTAATTATTAATTTTGTAAAAAATCCAGTAACTTTTAAAAATATATTAAAGCAAAATAATTTTTTTAGTTTTAAAATTTTTTCAATAATATCTTTAATTAATATTTTAATATGGTTTTTATATTTTCCAACATTTAGATTTGGCTCAGTTTATATTTTAAATTTCATGTTAATTTTCATTATTCCAACTTGGCTAGTATTTTTAAGATACAATAAAAAATATTTTAAATTTAAACTTTATATTTTGATTTTTATAATCTGCATATTTACTTTTAATTCTATTAATAAATTTTTTGAGTATCAAGATAGATGGGGTAAATTATGGCCAAGTTTTGAAAATTGTGAGAATTTTAATTACCTTGAGTGTTCAGATATATATTAAATTATTCTTTGGTAGCGGAGGAGGGATTTGAACCCCCGACATCACGAATATGAGCCGTGCGCTCTGACCAACTGAGCTACTCCGCCAAAAAAACTCTATTTACTAAATGACAGTCCTAAGTCAAGTTAAACTAATTATGATATTAAATTAAACAAAATTTTGTTTTTTAATTTACATTCAAGATCCTAAATGAATATATTAATATTTAATATTTTAAAAAAAATCGTATATAGAATTTTAATGAAATTTTTAAATTTTTTAAAATATAGATTAATTTTTTTATATAAATATAAAACTTTAAAAAATTTTGTTATTCAAAATAATGAATTTTTAATTCTTCCTTCTTCAAAAGGAATTTATAAAATGAAACGTTTTTGTCCACACCAAAATGCACCATTGGAAAAAGCATTCAAAAAAGATAATATTATTATATGTCACTGGCATGGCTGCAAAATGCAAATAAATAAAAAGGGGGTAAGAATTTGAAACAACTTACATTTAGAAGAATAGTAAAAACCTCGCAAAAAGATATGGATATAGTCAGAGATGTTATAAATGATTATACACATTTTTTATTTGCACATAAAAGTTCTTTTAATGATTTCAGGGTTATCTCTGATAAAAATAATATTCAAATATTTTATTATGAAACAAAAATTATTAATTGGTTTCCAATATCACCTATTATAAAATTTATTGCTATAAAAAAAATTTATCCAGAAAAAAATTATTTTACACAAGTATATATAAATATTAAAAATAAAAAAATAACATATTTTAAGTGCTATGCAATTAAGGATTATAAAGGTATTAAAATAGTTAATGATTTTATGATCCCAGTCAGTAACTTTACTTATTTTTTTAGAAAAATAGTTATCAAATTAATAAATAAAAAAATGGATGTGATGTGGCAAGAAGATAAAGAAATGCTTAATCATAGAAATAAAGAAAATGAAAAGAATAGTTTACAATGTTTTGCACCAACATTCAATCTTGAAGAAATAAAAGAAAATAATTTTTCAAAAATTATGGAAGATAATTTTGATCCAGAATTTATTGTGGATTTAGAAAAATCAATCTAGTCTAAAGTATATTCGTTTTTGTAATCAATAATTTTATTTTTATTTTTTTGCTCGTTTTTAATGAGCATAAAATTTTCTATAACTAGAATATCAAGATCTGTTCCCATAAAACATCTATAAGCATCACTAGGCGTGCAAACAATTGGTTCACCTCTTATATTAAATGAAGTATTAATCAAAACAGAGCAACCTGTAATTTTTTTAAACTCTTTAATTAAATTATAATATTTTTCATTTGTTTCTTTATGAACTGTTTGAATTCTTGCTGTGTTATCGACATGAGTAACTGCAGGAATAGCAGATCTGGTTAAATATAATTTATCAAAACCATTGAGTTTTTTTTCTTTATCTGTAATTTTAAGTAATTTATTTCTAAATATTTTTGATACGAATAACATGTAGGGAGAAGGTTGTGTTAAATCAAACCAATCTGATAAATCTTCAAAGAGAACACTAGGTGCAAAAGGTCTAAAGGACTCACGAAATTTTACTTTAAGATTTAATAATTTTTGCATTTGATCCGATCTAGGATCTGCTAATATACTTCTAGAACCTAATGCTCTTGGACCAAATTCCATTCTACCTGTCATCCAACCAATAGCTTTACCTTCAGATATTTTCTGTGCTGTTATTTTTATGATTTCTTTTTCATTTAATTTACGAAAGGTTGCATCAGCTTTCATAAGCTCCTTTTCAATTTCTAAATCATTGTATTTTCGGCCTAAGTATGAACCATTCATTTTATCTAATTTTTTAACTACATTTCTTTTTTTATTTAGCATTAAATAGTAGACTGATAAGGCAGCTCCTATTGAACCTCCCGCATCTCCAGAAGCAGGTTGTATCCAAATGTCATTAAATATTTTTTCTTTAAGTAATTTACCATTAGCTACACAATTCAAAGCTACACCACCAGCAATACATAAATTCTCTAAATTAGTTACTTTTCGAATATTTTTACACAATTTAATAATTATCTCTTCAGTAACATTTTGTATAGATGCTGCTATATCCATTTCTTTTTGAGTAATTTCAGTTTCTGATTTTCTTGGATTACCCTGAAATAATTCATGAAACTTTTTATTTGTCATCGTTAAACCAACACAATAATTAAAATAATTCATATTTAATCGAAAACTTCCATCATCTTTAATATCTATTAAATATTTTTTTATCAAATCAACATAAATTGGATTACCGTAAGGAGCTAAACCCATCAATTTATATTCACCTGAATTTACTTTGAAACCTGTATAGTAAGTAAATGCAGAGTATAGTAAACCTAAAGAATGCGGGAATTTAATTTCTTTTAAAATTTTAATACTATTTTTATCACCAACAGCTAATGATGTCGTTGTCCATTCTCCTACACCATCCATAGTAAGTATTGCTGCTTTTTCAAAGGGAGATGGATAAAAGGCGCTTGCTGCATGACTCAGATGGTGTTCAGCGAATAAAAGTTTATTTTCAAAAAATTTCTTATTTTTGTAAATATTTAATAATTCTTTTAATATTGTATTTTTTTGAAAAAGTTTTTCTTTAATCCAAATTGGCAAAGATAACTTAAAACTCACAAACCCATTCGGTGCATATGAAAGATAAGTTTCTAAAATTCTTTCAAACTTAGTAAAAGGTTTATCGTAAAAAACTATATAATCAATTTCTTGTATATTTATTTTGGAAATAGATAAGCATTCGTATATTGCATTTATAGGAAATTTTGAATCATGTTTTATTCTTGTGAGACGCTCTTCTTGAATAGCACAGACTATTTCACCATCTTTTACAATTGCAGCAGAACTATCATGATAGTAGGCTGATATACCTAAAATATACATAAAATTTTAAAATAATGTATAAATAAAAGGAGCAAATACTGAGCCTTGAGCCAGAATTAGTAAACCTCCAAAAAATATCATCAAGATAATAATTGGTAATAACCAAAATTTTTTTCTAAATTTTAAAAACTCCCATAATTCTAAAAAAAAACTCATTAATCAGAACTGTTTAAAGAAAGATTTTGGGGAAATAGAGGTATTATTTCTTTTTTCCCAATATGAAAAATTTTTATTAAATTTTAGTTTTAATTCGTCTTTAGTAAATTTTCTTCTTACTAGAGCAAATGGGGTTAAGATTATAAAATAAATAAAACCTAAAACTAAAGGGTTCACAATTAAACTTAAATAGTAACCAAATAACATCCAATATTTATTTAAATAGTATAAGTAAGAAGGTAAAAAAAAAGCAAAAATTATAAATGCAATAGAGAAGAAAAAAAATATTATAGCAATAAAAAAAAATGATGAGTAAGTAAAATATATTGAAACTATTAAAAAAATTAATGAAATAGATATACCAAATTTCTTATTGGAAGGTAAAACAATTTTGTTAAAATCCATATTTAAACATATAACATAGAAAATATTTTCAAAAAACAATTTAATTTATAGCTTGAACAAAACCTGCCTTAATCTTTTGAGTATTATCTGCATTAAACTATGTATGACTGATAATATATTTCTAATTCTAAAAGCACTAGAACTACCTTCTAATCTATCATTGTTTTCTATTTGAACTGTTATATATGTTTTATTTTCAACTAATGTTCTAGTAATTAACTCAGCTTGATATGCATAACCACATGTATCAGCGTGGTATCTCATAACATTAAAAGTTTTATGAATTACTGGCCCATTGTAATAAGGTATTTTGTTTCCTGTAATAATATTCACTAGAAAGGTAAATAATTTTGATATTACAGTCCTTATAAGTGATCGATTGTCATAGTTTTTAAAATAAGGTATTATTATATCAGCATTGTTAATTTTATTTAGTATATTAACTATGGTTTCTTTAGGCTCAGCATTATCTCCATTTATTAACATATAATTCTCTCCAGATGCAATAAAAGCTGTATCAACATAATTAGTACCTAAACCTTTATTTTTTTTATTTTTTATTAATTGAATGTTGATATTTATGTTATTTTTAATGAATTTTTCAATTATGTTTACTGAACTATCAGAAGAATTGTCATCCACACAAATAATTTCAAAATTAAAATTAAAGTTACTGACTGCAGCAATCAAAGTATTAAAGGTATTTAGAATATTTTTTTCCTCATTGTAACATGGAACAAAAAATGAGATATCAATTTTTTTATTTTTTGATTGCTTACTCATTTAGTTTATATAACACATCAAATTGTAAATTTGAATTTTCAAGCAAATTGCCATTATTATTAATCCCATATAATGAATAATTGTAATTATTAAGTATACTTTCAATATCAAAAAAAGATAGACTTTTAAGATAACCATTTCCTACATTAATTTCTAATTCAATAAAATTTATTTTTTTTTGTTTTAAAGTTTCATTACAGCCTAAAAGAACTTCATCTTCATGGTTTTGTGTATCGATTTTTAAGATATCAATATTTGTAACATAATTTTTTTTTAAAAAAGTGTCTAAACTTGTTAAAGAAATATTTCTTTTTTCAACAATATTGTGATTTTTATATCTATCTTTCTTACTCTGCCACCATTTTGAATTTGTATTTAACTCATGAAAACTTGAATTGGCTTTTTTATTATTTACGTAAAATAATTTACTTTCTTCTTTTAAGCCTAATGCATTATTAATATGATAAAATTTCTTATCATTATATTTTTTTAACAAAAAATTATAACATTCTTCTAATGGTTCAAAACTATAGTACTTGGATATGTTTAGTAAATTATCAAATCTATTTATGGATTGACCAAAATTAGCACCGACATCGAAAACAATAATTTTTTGATTACTAAAGTAATTTAAATATATTTTATCAAAACTATTTATTTCTTTTTTTTTAAATAATTTCTTTATTTTATTATAAATCATCTTATCATTAATTTAGTATTCATATATTGCGGCTTATAATCGAATTGAACATATTTATCATTTTCATCTAAATATATCCCCCAAAATGCATGATTAACCCTAAAAATTTCTTTATCTCCAGTGTTTGTTTTTGCTTTCCAAGATTTAGAATAGGAATTTGTAACAATCATTATTGTTTTTCCTTGAATTTCAAATGAAACTTTAATTTTATCTGGTTCATAAATTTCCAGAAGAAGATTGGTATTTTTTAGATCAATATTTGGCTTAAAAAAATTTTTTTCGTTACAATTCAGAATATATGCCGTAGAATTTAAATTGTTTAAATCGCTGTTTGCCATTGAATCCAGTAAATCTATTTTGTTATTAAAACAACTTAGTTTATCTACTAAATAAATCCTAGGTAAGACATCCTCATTTTTATAAATATTAAATAAATCATCATTTAATCCAAATATTAATTTTATTTTAGTTTTAAGTTTTTGAAAGTTTAAACCTGGCTCTACAAGATATTTAGGTATTTCAGTTATTGCAGTCAAACTTTCAGACTCTAAATAAGCTCGGGAAAAAATATATTTTACATTTAATAAGCTTAATAAATTTATATTATGTATATTATCTATATCAATTTTTTTCTTTAATTTTCTATATTCATAGAATTCTTCATTCGAAATATTTTCAAAATTCATAAATTCTCCAGATGGAAAATTATAACTATTTCGAAATTTTATATAATTTGAATAATTACCATGGACCATAGTTTTCCATATATCTAGATAATTTGAATCTATCATAAATGAAAACCCACCAGCTTCTTCAATATTGTATGCTGCAAGCCATGAGATAGTGGTAATTTCTCCTGGATATATTTGTCCTCTAAAAGGTTTTTTTAAATTTGATATTTTTTTTAAATTCTCATTTTCAAAAATAGATACATAAGAATGTGACCTTGAAAGATATAATTCTATATTTTTGAATTTCTTATAAATTTGATCATAAGAAAAAAAGAGTAAAAATGATAATAAGAAAAATGAAAAAAATAGTTTTTTCTTAATTTTATAAATTTCATTTAGACAATAAATTGTACTTAAAACAAATAAGAATGAAAATGGTTCTCCCCATCTATATGTATTAAAACCTTTTAAAAAATTTAATATTTCAATTTTTGGAATAAATATTTTAAAAAGTATGCTTATTATTACGGTGCCTAGAGAAAACAATAATAATAAAATACTAAATTTAAAATAATTTATATTTTTACTATAGTTATACAAACCTAAAATGATTATAAATATGTAAAATATACCCCAGGGAAATATTGTATTAAAAACAGCGGAGTAAAAAAAATCTTCATTTGGAATACATGTTAAGGAATTTTCGCACAAATTTGTGAAATCTATATTTGTCGTTCTATGAGAGCTAGTGCTGTTTTGTTTTAGTGATAGTATAAGTGGAAAAAAATAGATTAAAAAAACTGACAAAAGAATTGATAAATAAATAATAATATTAAATAATTTTTTTTTGTTGAAATTAAAAATAAAAAACCAAATTATAATTAAAGCAAAACAAGAGAATTGATAAGTTAACCCTGTTACAGAGCAATAAAACAAAGACGTTATGGAAATAATTGAAACATTTAAAAAGGTAAATTTTTTATTAATAGTTTTTTCAAAAACAACTAAAATAAATGGAAGAAAACTTAGTGCAATATCAAAATAATATGGTACACAAGATTGATATAATATAGCACCAAATAAAGAAAAATAATTTGAAAATTTAAAATTATATCTCAAAATTATATAAGTAAAATAACCCGCAAAAAATATAGATGCAAATAAAACAATTTGGAATGCTAACCATGGTGGGAAAAAAAACATCAATAGGGCAGATTCTCTTATTGAACTAAAAAATAAATTACTTGATGAATATAAATCAGCGCCACCACCAATATACGGAGACCAGAAATGTAATCCAAAGTTATAAAAATCATTAATTGCAGAAATTCTTTTTGGTAGAGCATGCATTGCAGTATCATTGCTGTATAGATAACTAAATGGACCTAAAAATATTTGCTCAAAAGTGTAAACTATAGTGGCTATTAAGAAAAATATTAATGAGTTTTCTAAAAAATTTTTTTTAAAAAATTGTTTCATTAATTAACCAGTATCAGATATTTTAAATAGTTTTAAAAAAAATAAATTTATTTTTACTAAAAATAGGGCTTTATTTGAACATCTAATGATACTATCTTTTTCAATTAACCATTTATTTTTTATTAATAATTCAATTCTGTGGTCAAAAAAATCCTTTTGAGAATAAGCTTTTTTTAACTCATCTATTGTCATTTTTTGCTTAAAATAATAAATCTCGTCCATTGATCTCAATGAAACAGATTTTGCGATACCTATAAATAAGTGAAGATAAAAAATTGTATAAAGATTGTAGTATATAAATGAAACCAGATATCTATCAAAAAGTAACTCTTTAAAAAAAAATAGGTTAGAGATTATTGAAACAATAATAAAAAAAATATTTGATAAAATAAATATATTAAATGGGCTAATAGTTTTTCTTAAATTTAATAATCTTAATGATATTTCTATGAAAAAAAATAAAACAAATATTATAATAGAGAATAAGATACTAAATAACATCTATTCTCCACCTTTCCCAAGTTTCAAAATTTTCTTTGTAAAGATACTTATTTGAGAAACAACTCTACCTGTGTTTGATAATTTATAATAATAATCTTCCCTTATAATTAGGCCTATGTTTGTTATAGAATCTAATCTTTTATTTAATAGCCAATCATACCCTTTGTCAGAAGAATAAATTGAGCTAATTTTATTTTTGGGAACAGTTTTATTAATATAAACGTCAGTTAAGATTCTTAGTGAAAATCCTCTACAAATCATTGAAAAGAATTCTACATAAATTAGAAATGCTGATATTTGTATTGTAATAATGATAATGATATTTTCAATTTTTAAAATAGATGAATTATAAAAAATTATTAAATTTATAAAGTTAATTATTAATGATAAAATAAGACTATTAATGAGGTAAACAAATTTAATTTTATTTTTCCTAAATCTTAAATAAAATAAATGAAAAAAAAATATAAGAGGTGTGTGAGCTATATTAATTATAACAAAATTTATCATTTTAAATTAATCTTTTATACAAGTCAGATGTAAATAAGTCTGTAGGATCATAATTTTTTTTAATTTTTAAAAAATTATTTAGTTGAGGATACATTTTTATGAAATTTTTTTTATCTAGATATTCATCTTTTGCTAAATACATTTTACCATTCGCATCACTTACTAAATCATTTAATTCTTTTGCAAACAAACCAATGTCCTTCTTTTTTTTACCTTTCAGTTGAATATCAATACCTATGCTATATCCATCTAATTGATATGATAAGTAAAAATCGTCTGAACTGTGAAGCTTTATCCCACATAAAATTGATTCACATTTAAATTGAATACAAAGTTTAATTATTTGCTTTATATAAAATTCTATATTTTTTCTTGGTAATAATGGTTGAAATTCTAAAAAACCATAGGGTTTATGAATATTTTTTATATCTGGTAATTTGTTATGGATAAAATTAAATTTATTAAACAGTTCGTATTTTGGAGATATATAGTTTATTTTATTTTTAAAACTTAAGTAATTATAAAAAAGATTGTTAAATAATCTAAATGAGTTTCTATTTGCAAAATATTTTAAAATAGCCCAAGTAGAATTTGCAGGTAAAACATTAAAAATAAACTTAGACTTTGTGTTACTTTTTCGTAATTCATGTATTAATTTTTTTTGACTTATATCATTTTTAGAATCACTCCATTTTGCTAATGACACAAAACCTCTACCCAAATTTGTATCACCAACAAAACAATCTGTCCATGCAACTGAAAAATCATTGTCGTCTTTATATTTTTCAAATATTTCTATTGTTTGATGTATATTTTTTGAAATTTTATTATAACTTTTTACAAAAGGTGAGAAAATTTTTTTTAATTGTAACTCTACTTTTGTAATTACTCCAATTAATCCTAGTCCTCCAATAATTGAAAAAAACAATTCTTTATTATTTTTTTTATCAATTTTAACAATATCTCCAGAAGAAAGTAATATTTCTAAAGATAGAACATGATTTCCAAAATTACCCATTTTATAGGAGTCTTTTCCATGCACATTATTTGAAATGGCTCCACCGACAGTAATATCCATACTACCTGGACAAGAAGATAGAGTCCAATTATCTAACATGCAAACATTAAATATCTGACCAAAACTTACGCCACTTTCTACCTCGATTATTCCCGAAGACTTATTCCAATTTAAAATTTTATTTAATTTATTTAAATTTAAAACTATATTGTCTTCGTTGGTAATTAAATCTGAATAACTTAGACCATTTCCTTTATTACAAATAGATAATTGATTATTTTTTGCAACTTCAATTATATTTTTACATTCTTCAATACTATTTGGATAAATTTCATAACAATCTACAAATTTCGTTTCAGCGTAACCACTAATTTTTTTTAAATTCTTTTTTTGAAAGTAATTATCTTTTATCATTTTAAAATTTAATAATAGGTCTTAACACTTTTCCAATACTAAAGTCTTTTAGTGCTTTATTAATATCTTTGAATTTATAAACGTGTGAATTGATTAATTTAAAATTTATTTTAGAATTTTTCATTTTAAAATAGAATTTTCTTAAATCTATATCAGGATTTACTGATCCACCCCAAGTACCAATTATTTTTTTGCCTTTGATAAGTTCAAAAGGATCAATTTTTATTTTTTTATTTTTTTCAGGATGTGATGCGAAAATACAAGTTCCATTATTGTTAATAATATTAAAAGCATCCTCGATTGTATTTACTTTACCAGCACAATCAATTGCATAATCAATCATTTTTCCGGATGTAATAATATTTATTTTCTTAACAAGATTTTCTTTTAAGGGATTTACTATATCTGTAGCACCTAACTTTTTAGCAATATGCAATTTCTTTTCATTAATATCTATGGCAACAATTTTTTTTACTTTTAATATTTTACAAGCAATCAAACTAAAAATACCAATCCCACCTACACCAAAAATAGCAATAGTTTTTTTACTATTTATTTTTAATTCATTAAATACCATTCCAGAACCAGTTGGGACAGCACATCCAAAGAGGACTCCCTCTATAGGATTTATAGACTTGGGAGCAGCACTTACTCTATTTTCAGCTATAATTGTAAAATCACTAAATGTTGTAATTGGACCAGCATTTATTCTGGTTTCATTAAAGTAATAAATAGGTCCATCGGCATTAATGCCTTTTCCTTTAATCCAAGATAAAATTACTTTCTGCCCTACTTTAACCTTTTTTACCTTGGGTCCAATTTCAATTACCTCACCAAAACCTTCATGTCCAAGTAAGTGTGGTAAATATGGATCTTTACCTCTCAAACCTTCAATTTCCATTAGTTGGCTTCTACAAATACCTGAATAAATTAATTTTATTAATACTTGACCCGTTTTTAATTTAGGAATTTTTAACTTAAGTATTTTAAGTGGTGTATTTTTCTTAAATAATACAGCGGCATTAATATAATTTGGTTTTTTTAAGGAATAAGATTTCATAAATAAAAAAATAATTTATTTTTTTTAGACTATTTAAGCTGATAATAACTTAATAGTTTTTTGTTATATAACATTAAACTAATAAAAATTTAATGTTTTTTAAAATAGTTCTTTATCTGCCATATAACATACTCTACTTGTTTATCTGTCATTTCATAATAAATTGGCAATGATAATATTTTCTTTGATAATTGTTCTGTGTTTTTTAGTGATTTTTTTTTGAAATTAGTTGTTCTTGAGGCCTCTTGTTTATGTAAAGGTATTGGATAATTTATCTTTGTTTCAATTCCTTTTTTTTGTAAATATTTTTTTAACTTATCTCTTTTTGAGTACTTAATTATATAGCGATGAAAAATACTTTTTCTATTATCATCATCAATGGGGACTTCAAAATAAGTTTTTAATTCGTTGTTATACATTCTAGCAATTTTACGAAATCTATTATTTATTTTATTAATACTTTTTAATTTAATTCTTGCGATAGCAGCTTGAATATTATCTAATCTTGAATTGTACCCCCAAAATTCACACTCATCTCGATTTTTCAATCCGTGGTTTCTAATTTTATTTATGTATTCATAAATATTTTTATCATTAGTGGTTAAAATTCCCCCATCACCATGAACATGTAGATTCTTAAGAGGATGCAGACTAAAACAACCTGTAATTCCAAATGAACCAGATTTTTTATTTTTATATTCAGCTCCGACAGATTGTGCTGAATCTTCTATTAAGTGGATTTTATTTTGTTTTGCAATATAAATTAATTCATCAATATCACATATTTTACCTGTTAGATGTACTGGTATAATGGCCTTAGTTTTTTTAGTAATAAGTTTCTTTACTGAAATGGGGTCTATATTTAGGTCATTGTTCACATCTGCATAGACTATTTTTGCTCCAGTGTTTGCAACTGTCCATGCTGTTGCAACAAATGAATTAGCAGGTATAATAACCTCATCACCCTTCCCTATATTAAGAGATAATAGACTAAATGATATTGCATCTGATCCATTGCCTAAACCAATTGCGTACCTTGTACCACAAAATTTAGCAAAATCTTTTTCAAATTTTAATAAATCTTTTCCTAGTATATAATTTCCTTCTGAAGAAATCCTATCAAATGCTTTAATTATTTTAGTTTTATAATTTTTATATTGTAATCCCAAATTTACAAAAGGAACTTTCATTTTTTATAAAAATTCTTAATACAATTTATTGTATACATTAATTGTTTTTTTGTAATAAATTCATGCACTGGAAGAGATATTACATTTTTACATACACTCTCAGAATGAGGAAAATCACCTTTTCTATATTTATATTTTTTTGCTGCAGGCTGAAGATGCATAGGAACCGGATAATGAATTTTTGCATCAATACCTTTAGAAATTAAATAAGATTTAAGTTTATCTCTTTTTTTTACTTTAATTACATATATGTGAAATACGTGCTGAGAATTTTTAAATCGTTTAGGAATATTTATTTCAGAAATCTTACTAAGTTCCTTGTCAAAAATTTTTGCATTTCTTATTCTTTTAGAAGTTATATTATTTAGTTTGCGTAATAAATTATCCGCCACAATTGCTTGAATGGTATCTAATCTTGAATTTCCAGCAAATACTTTACATGTATCTCTGTTTATTAATCCATGATTTCTTATTAATAATAAATTTTCATATAATTTTTTTGAGTTAGTTACTATAAAACCTCCGTCACCCCATACATTTAAATTTTTTAATGGATGCATACTAAAGCATGCACTATCACTATATTTTCCAGCTTTATAATTATCTCTTGTTGCCTTAATTGCATGACATGCATCCTCAACTATGAATAGTTTATTTTTTTTAGCAATTTTTCTAATATTTTTCATATCACATATTTGACCTGACCAATGAACTGGAACAATAGCTTTTGTTTTAGGAGTAATACTTTTTTCAATTTTTGAAATATCAATATTTAAGTCATCTGAGATATCTACGAAAACTGGTTTTGCACCAGCTTGCACTATGGCTCCAACGGTTGCATAAAATGTGTAAGATGGTGTTATAACTTCATCTCCACTTTTAATACCTAATGATTTAAGACTTAATGTAATTGCATCAGTACCACTACCTACTCCAATTGCATATTTACAATTTGTTATCTTGGCAAATTTTTTTTCAACAGAATTAACTTTTTTACCTAAAGTGTAATCCGTATTAAAATTTAACATTTTAATTTCATGAAAAATCTTATTACTATTTCTAAATTGTTCCCTTAAATAATTATGATTTATTGGTAATTTTTCTGTTAGCTTATACTGATTAGGAAGAAAATTATTTATTTTTTTCATTAATCTTATTTATACTATTGTTTATGAATATATTCATGCGGCATTTTTTCAATTTTGTCCCAATATTTATTAATCCATGAAATTGTATCATTAATACCACTTTCTAAAGTAATTTTCTCACTCCATCCTAACTTTCTTATCTTATTAGTATTTAAAAAATATTTGTTATCTTGTCCAAAATTTTCATCAATTAATGTAATTTGATCTTTCCAGTTTTTAACCCCTAATGTCTTACAAATATTCTTAACTAAATTATAAATTGAAATTAAACTATTTTTATTAGCAATATTATATGAGTCTCCAATATTACCCTTGCTCAAAATTGTAAAAAGTGCGCTATTTACATCATTTATATTTATAAAATCTCTTCTAGTACGACCTTTACCATGGAGTTCTATCATTTGCCCAAGCTTAACTTTGATTATAGTTTTTGGAATAATTCTATAAAGCTGTTGATATGCGCCATATACATTTGATGATCGTGAAAATAATACTGGGAAGTTATATTTTTTATATAATGTTGTAAGATGTAAATCACCAGCAAGTTTAGAACCAGCATATGGAGTACTTGGATTAAAATTTGAATTTTCATATATATATTTATTTGATGATCCATAAACTTCGGGTGTCGATATAGATAAATATTTTTTAAGAAAATTTGTATTTATTAATTCAGAAGTAAAATTGACAATACTCATACAATTTGTTTGGTACCATTCAGTTGGATTGTTCCAGCTGTGCCTCACATCACCTTGTGCTAAATAATTAATGATTGTATCAGGTTTAAAACTATTGGTTATTTGTAATATTTTATTAAGATCTTTATTGATATCAAGTTTATAAAATTTAAAATTTTTTTGTTTAAACTTATTTTGATAATATGATGACATTATGAAATTTGGTTCAGTCGAGCGACTAATACCAACAACTTTTATTTTATTATTTAATAAAAAATTTACAAAATTATTTCCAGAAAAAGAATTTGATCCTAGTACTAGAGCTTTTTTAATTTTCACTTATTTAAAATGGTCCTTTAAACCATTCTCCAGGAACATCATGTAAATTTTTATTTTTTGGAATATTATTTTTATTTAATTTTCTATTATTCATTTCAAATATTTTTATTATAATTTCCTTATGTGTTGGATAAAAATTTTTTGTTAATGCAAAGCTTGTAGGCGTTGGAGCGTTTGGTGATGCAATTATAGCAGGTGGAATTTTTAAGTATTTAAACAAATTTATGGTTATATTAGATACTATTTCTGCAGCTATACCAAATTTTTCATTTGAAATATCTAACACTAAAAGTTTTTTTGTTTTTTTTACAGATTTGTATATTGTACTGTAATCAATTGGAGAAATTGTTCTTAAATCAATTATCTCTATTGATATTTTATTTATTTCTAAAAATTCAGAGGCCTTAATAGCCTCTAATGTCATATAAGAATTAGCAACTATGGTAATATCGGAACCTTTCTTAACAATATTTGATTTAGAAAGTGGTATAAAATATTTTTCTTTAGGAACAAAACTTGTTGTATTATGAAGCCATCGATGTTCAATAAATATTACAGGATTTTTATCAAAAATACTAGAAAGCAACAAACCTTTAGCATCGTGTGCAGATGATGGCATTACAACTTTTAACCCAGGAATATGTGCAAACCATGAATGCAAACTTTGTGAATGTGTAGGCCCTTGCCCCCAACCTCTTCCAACTATTAATCTTATTGTTATTGGAACATTTTTTTGACCTCCAAACATATAAAACCATTTTGCAGCTCCATTTACAAGCTGATCCATTGCAAGGAGAAAAAAATCAAAACGTTGATGTACCATAACAGGCAAATAACCTTGTAGTGAAAGCCCTATTCCGACTCCAGTCATTGCGTTTTCTGATGTTGGAGTATCAAAAACTCTATTAGCACCAAATTTTTCTTTTAGATTTTTTGTTGTGTTAAATATTCTCTTGGGGTCATCAACACCTAAGCCAAAACATAAAACTTTTCTGTTTGACTTCATAGCAATTGTCATAGCCTCATTAATAGATTCATGAAATTTGATTATCCTAAGTTTAGGCATAAATATTTTTAAAAAGATCTTTTTCTGATGGAAAGTTTGATTTTTCAGCAAACTTAAACGCTCTAGCTACTTTACGATTTGTAGATAAATAAAATTTATCAATGAGATTTGCATTAATTATTTTGTTTTTAACTAAATAATTTTTAAACTCATTTATTGGGTCTTTATTTTTCCATTTTGCAAATTCTTTTTCAGTTCTATATCCAATTGAATTATCATAATTCGGACCGCAGTGTTCCCTCCATCTATATGTTGCAAATTCAAGAAAAACAGGCTTTTTATATTTTTTAATATATTTAATTGCTTTATTTGTAGTTTTATAAACATCCAAAACTTTATTACCATCTGCATAAAATGTCTTTATTCCCATGGCACTTACCATTTTATGTATTTTTCTATTTTTAGGTTGTCTAGGTTTTAAATCTGAGTACACAGAATAAAAATTATTTTCACAAACAAAAAGTGCAGGTAAATTACTTACAATTGCAAAGTTAATAGATTCACTGAAAATACCCTCTTCTGTACAACCTTCACCAAAATATATACAGCTAATGCTTTTATAATTTTCCAATTTTGATGATAGTGCTAAACCAACTCCAACAGGCATAGAATTTCCTACAATTGCAGTACTACCCATAAAATTTACATCCAAGTCTATTAAGTGCATAGATCCCCCATAACCTTTACTACACCCATCTGTCTTTCCATATATTTCAGCAATCATTTTACCTAAATTACCACCTTTACCTAAATAATGCCCATGTGATCTATGGGTACTTACTACTGTATCTATAGGTCTTAGGTTTAGACTTACTCCTGAGGAAATTGCTTCTTGCCCAATACATAAATGAGTAGGACAACGCATTTTATTTTCAGAATATTTCAAAGCAATTGACTCTTCAACTTCTCTTATTAAGATCATATTTTCTAAAAGTTTTATGTAAATTGAGTTATTCAAAAATTATATTACTATGGAATGAACCAATAATAATCTCCTTTATATCTTGCTTCGTTAAACAGTTTTTTCCAATCATCTACATGTAAAATAGTTTCTGCAGTAAGATTCCAGGCTTGCATTATTTTTTTTTCATTTTCATTATGATAAGCATCAACTGTGATAAAGCTATCTTTTTTTGACACTCTTTCTATTTCCTTTAATGCTGTTTTACAACCTTCGATATCAAAATTGTGAATAGTTGTTATTGATATGACTAAATCAAAACTATTGTCTTCAAATGGAAGATCTCTAGCATCAGCAACACGTAAATCACTTTTAACGGTTTCAATACAATTTGATATTGCATAATTACTAATGTCTATTCCAGATACTTTTATACCTGGAATTAGTTTTTTAAAGTCATGCAACATAAAACCTTTTGCGCAACCGACATCAAGGATTGAAGAGTTTTTATTTAGTTTATAAAAATCTTTAAATGTTGGTACTACTGGTTGCCAAAATCTAGGATTGTATTGAAATCCACCATAACCAGTTCTTCTTTCTCCATCAAAAAATTCTCTTTCAAATTTTTTTGCGATAGCCCTATCTTCTTCAGTTTTTTCATTAAGTCTTTTTTCTAAGTCTCTTTTTGTTTTTGGATAATTTTTCAGTAAGTCTATTTCTTGTCCCATAGTTTTAAATTTTATTTTTTTTCATCCATTTAACTGTATAAAAGCTATCATCATCTTTTAAATTACCTCTTTGATAAATTTCAATAAGTTCGTCAATAGCATAATTAACATTAAAATTAGGTTCAAATCCAGTTTGAGTTAATTTAGATGAATCTAATCTATATGAACGAGGGTCATTTGATTCAGAAATTTCTATTTTTGATTTTATTTTAGTCGATATCATATTAGCTATTTCAAGAATAGATAAATTTTCAAAACCAGCATTGTATGTTCCTGGCTTAACATCATTTAAAATCATATGTAAGTAAACACTAACTAAATCATTCACATGAATATTTGGTCTAATTTGCTTACCTCCAAATACCGTGATGATATTATTTTTTAATGCTTGCATTGTTAACATGTTTACAGTTAGATCTAATCTCATTCTTTTACTATATCCACATACAGTAGCTGGTCTAACTATATAGATAGGAAATTTATTCTCAAATCTTCTAAATAACTCCTCAGCAACCATTTTAGTTTTGTTGTAGGTAGATATAGGTACTAAACTCAAATCTTCTGTAACTTTTAACTCTTTTTTATAACCATAAACACTGCCAGAACTTGCATAAATAAATTTTTTAATATTATTTGATTGAGCAAGATTACATATTCTAAGAGAGCTTAAAACATTTACTTCCCAACTAAGCTCTTGTTTTAATTCTACTGCAGGGTCATTTGCAATATTTGCCAAATGTATTACAATATTTACATCTACAAAATCTTCATTATTAAGATCTCTGATATCTTTTTGTATTACAGTTAAATTAATATTTTTTTCTAAATAATTACCAAACCATTGAGTGTCTATAACCTTTACTTTGAAATTTTTAATTAAAAGTTTTTCTACTAAAGCAGTACCAACATAACCACATCCACCTAATACAAGAATATTCATAATTTATTTGGTCAAATAGATAATTGATTTAGTTAAATCATTTATATTTATTTTATTACCAGTCCCCATTTTAGTTATAAATTCAGCAGCCGCTAAATTACCAGTTAACAGAGTTAATTCAGGAGGTAAATTAGCAAGATAACAAATAGATGTAAATGCAAGTAGAGTATCACCAGCTCCTACTCTATCAACAACATTTGAAGCAAAAGCAGGACAATGGCACATTTCTTTTTTAAAATATGTTTCTGATCCATTTCTTCCTTTTGTTATTGTTACTTTATCAAATTTTATTTTAGATTTTAATTTTTTTATCAATTTAGAAATATCCTCTTTGTTATTTCTAAAACCGTGTCTTAATTCTCCTTCGTGAATACAAAGATAGTTTATTTTTTTATACTTAAATATTGAATGAAAGCTTGAATTTAAAGCATTTAGTTGAGTATTTACAGCTAAAAATTTTGATTTTTTTTGAATTAAGTTAATTATTTTTTCTGTCAATAAGCCATGACCATAATCTACAGCCAAAACCATATCAAATTTATTTATATTTTTGTTTAAATAATTAATAATTTTATTTTCTTCTTTTATATTTAATTCATTGTCATTGATATCATATAAACCAATAATTTTATTTTTAGAATATCTATCTACAAGTCTCGACTTAACAATAGTAGGGCTCTTTTCTTTTTTAATATATTCTATTGATACATTTTTTTGCAATGACGATTTAATAAATTTTAATTCTGTTTTTTTATCACCTAGATATGTGAGAATTTTAATGTTCTTGGAAATACTTGAAAGATGATTGGCAATTGTAATAACTCCACCTGAGTATCTTTCAGAATTTATTTTTTTGTTAACCATTATAGGTTCTTTGCCAGATTTTCCTACAGGTGTGCAATATACATATTCATCAATAATTGTTTCACCAATAAGCAAAATTTTTTTATTTTTGATCTTATTTAAATGAGAAACTAAAGAGGACTTATTAAATTTTCTTTTAAAATTAATTAAAAACTTTTTTTGATCATCATTAAAATCTTCAAGACTTTTATTTATAATATTTGAAGAGCTAAAAGTTTGTCCAGAGGTAAAAACTATTTTGCCTCCAATAGAATTTACAGCTTTTTTTTCCAAAGATAAATTTTTATCATTTTGATTTTTATAATCCGGACCTTTTACATAAAGATTTGGTTTTAAGAGTTTTATAGCATTTACTGCTGTTTTCGAATAATTAATAATTACAAAATCTACGATAGATAGTGCAGCAACTGCTTTAGCTCTAATATTTTCTTTGAAATAAGGTCTGTATGGACCTTTATTAACAAAAGTATCTGATGTTATTGATACAATGAGAATATCTCCCATGTTTTTAGCCTCTTCAAAATATTTTATGTGTCCATAATGTAAAAGATCAAAAACACCATGACAATGTACTATTTTTTTATTCCTAAGTTTGCTTAAAGAAAGTTTAATAGAATCTTTATTAAAAATTTTATTTTTTTGCATATTAAATTTTTAAAAAAAACATTTTTTATTGAATATTAATAATATAAAATCAAACATTAAATAACTTAATGAAAACTACAAGTATTAAAATTGATCATCATGTTTACTTTGATGAAACATACTATGATTTAAAATCATTTGAAAAATTATTTGAACAATATAATATTAAAAATGTAGTATTTAGCCCACCTTGTACAAAATTTAGAGAACCTGAAAAATCTTCTTGGATGTATTATATACAAAGAAAATTATTAATGAACTATTTTGGAAACTTCTTTTGTGCATTAATATCAAAATCTTTTTATAATGATAAGGAAGAATTAAGAAATTTTTGGAAAATTTTTTCCAATAAACAAAGCTTAATAAAAATTATAAATCCTGATAACAAATTATTATTTAGTAAAATCCAAAATTATGAAAATTTTAAGATGTGGTATTGGATAAATCCAAAAGTAGACAATATTTCAGATGTATCCAACGAAATTGAAAAGTTTTCAAAAAAAATCTATGGTATAAAATTTCATCAATATTGGCATTCATTTAAAACTGAAGATTTAAATGAATATATTAAATTAGCAGATTGTAAAAATTTACCTGTATATATAATTTTGACTTACACTAACAAAAAAGAAATTCTTAAAATTATTAAAAATTATATCAATGTAAAATTTATTTTTGGATATGGAGGATTCCCAATGTTTAATTCTATTTGGAATGACATTAATATAAATAAAAATTGTTATATAGATTTAGCAAGTAATCATATTGATAAAGAAATTATAAAAAAAATTGTAAAACTGGTAGATACAAAGAGAATATTGTTTGCATCAGATTGTCCATATAATTTTAAAAATAAAGAAAATGATTTTGATTATAATTTATTTTTGAGCGGTTTTTCTAAAATTGATGATATTTCTAAAAATCAAATAATATCTAATGATTTAAAATGAAGGGTTTCATAATTATTGGAGTTTCTGGAGGCATTGGAAAATCCATATTTAACAAATTATCAAATGATTATTTTACCATTGGCATAACTTCCAAAAATAATATTAAGCATGAAAATTTTTTTTTTTATTCATTAAGTGATAAACTATCCAATCAAAAAAAATCCCTAGATAAAATAAATAGTGAGCTAAAAAAATACAAAGATTATGATTTTACTATATTATTTAATTCAACAATTTATGACAAAAAAGATGATACACTAGCAGATAAAAATAAAATTCTTGAAGTAAATTTTTTTAATCAAATATCATTGTTCAAATATTTAGAAAATACTATTAAAATAAATATTTCAAAAATTGTATTTTTTTCAAGTTTTGAAGCACTTAAAAAACAATCTAAGATGAGATATTATAGATTATCAAAAATATTATATTTGGATGAGTACTTTTATATAATAAAGAATAATAAGAATCTAATTGTAAAACTTTTTATGCTTGGAGGTATAAAAACTGAGAGTTATTTTAAAAATTCAAAGATTACTAATAATATAATTTTAAAACACTTGCCCAAAGACTTAAATAAAGCATCTAATTACATTATTAGTAAAATAAAATCTGATAAATCTGAAATTATTTATTATCCTAAATCGTATTATTTTTTGTATTTAATAAATCGAATATTGAAAAAATGAATAATTCTAAAACATCTAAATATATTTATCGTTTAATGATATTATTTTTAATTTTTTATTTAACATCATTGATTGTTTTATTTTTTTTAAGAGTACAAAGCTTAGTTATTGCAGAAGATTTTAGTTTGAGATTTGTAATTTTCTTAATTTTTATATTTGTAATATTTTGTATGTTAATTTTGTTTATTTCATTTTTATTTATAAGTAATCAACTTGCAATTAATATTAGCCTAACAAGTTTTATTACAATTTTCTTACTGTTGTCCTTTGAATTGTTTTTTGAAAATACTAGAAAAAATGCAGATCTTAGATTGATAGAAAGGTACAAGGTAGCAAAGTATCAAGGCATTGATTTTGACAAAAGGAGTTCTTTAGAAGTAATTGATACATTAAATAAAAATAATATTAATGCATACCCAAACTTAAAGCCTAAGAATTATATTGGTGAGGAATTTTTTACAAATATTGACTTGCTTCCACTAGGTGGAATTTCAAACAGTTTTACAATTTTTGAAAATGAAAATGGAAAATACCCTATTATTAAATTAGATAAATTTGGTTTTGCTAATCTTACTGATAATTATAATAGTTCATTAGATATAGTATTAATTGGTGATTCTTTTACTGAAGGTTATTCAGTTAATCAAAATTATAATATTGTAAGTAATTTAAACAATTCAAATTTAAAATCATTATCAATTGCAAAAGCAGGAAACGGCCCATTGACTCAATATGCATCATATATCGAGTACGTAAAAGAATTAAAACCAAAAAATATTATTTGGCTATTTCATACTAATGATTTTAATGATTTAAAAAATGAAATGAATTCAGATATTCTTAAAAAATATATCAATATTAAAAATTTT
>CACNNQ010000008.1 GCA_902621855.1 uncultured Alphaproteobacteria bacterium
TTTGGTTACAATTGTATTAGTTCCAATTTTAAAAACAAAAAATAAAAAAAAATATAAAGAACAAGATTATAATTTAACTGATGCGCTTAAAGAAGCTATAAAAGATCCAACTTTCATAATGTTATTTTTTGGTTTTTTTTCATGTGGATTTCAACTAGCTTTCATTACCGCTCACTTTCCTGCATTTATTGCAGAAACAAGCAGTCCAATAATTCAAGGAAGTATAATAAGTTTTGTGTGTAATTCAGCTGAAGGCTTAGGAGCCTTATCAATAGCATTAATAGGCTTATTTAATATTATTGGTTCAATAATGGCTGGAGTTGTCGGAAAAGGTAATTCAAAGAAATATTTTTTAGCCATCATATACACAGGCAGAACTTTAGCTTCTATTTTATTTATTATTTTACCAATAACACCAATGAGCATAGTAATATTTTCTATAGTAATGGGATCATTATGGCTAGCCACCGTGCCTTTAACTGCAGGTATAATTGGATATATATACGGCTTAAAGTATATGGGAACACTATATGGAATAGTTTTCTTATCACATCAAATTGGCTCTTTTGTAGGTGTTTGGTTAGGCGGATGGTTTTATGACGTTTATGGAAGTTATAATATTGTTTGGTGGGTTGGAATAGGAGTTGGTGCATTTTCTGCAATAATTCATTTACCAGTAAATGAAAAACCTTTAATTGAGCGAAAACTTGTTTAAGCTTAGATATTAATGAACTATAATTTTATTTACAAATTATGAATGAAAAAAAAATTATAGTGAATTTAATTTTAGCAATTTTTATTTGTGTAATAGTTTATTCTTTATTAAGAGTTGGTGCTGGTTTCGACTTGAGCTTTGGACCATATATAAAATAAGAGTGATATTTTCCACAAACTTATTCAAAAGCTAAGTAATTATAAATAAGAATCTTTATTAAAAAAAGGTAGATGTCTATTTGTATATGGAATATTCTTTTTTAAATAAAATTAATTTTCCTTCTGACCTCAGAAAAATCAATAAGAAAAATTTAAAAAAAGTATCAGAAGAATTAAGACACAAGACAATTACGACTGTATCAAAAACAGGAGGACATCTAGGGGCAGGTCTTGGGGTGGTAGAATTAACTGTAGCGCTACATTATGTTTTTAATACTCCAAGAGATAAGTTAATTTGGGATGTAGGTCATCAAGCGTATCCTCATAAAATTTTGACAGGAAGAAAAAATTTAATTGAAACTCTTAGAAAAAAAAATGGTTTATATGGTTTTGTTAAAAGATCTGAAAGTGAATATGATCCTTTTGGCACAGCTCATAGCTCAACTGCAGTTTCAGCGGGCTTGGGGATTAAAATTGCTAAAGATATTAAAAGAGATAATGCAAATGTTATATGTGTTGTTGGGGATGGCGCACTTAGTGCGGGTTTAGCATTTGAAGGTTTAAACAATGCAGGTGCTTTGAAAAAAAAGCTCATAGTTATTTTAAATGATAATAAAATGTCAATTGATAAACCAGTTGGTGCAATGAGTACTTATTTGACTAGGTTATTATCTTCAAAATCTTACTCAAGTTTAAGGAATGTGATAAAAAAGTTCAGTAAAACTTTTCCTGATAGCTTATCAAAAACACTTTATAGAACTGAAGAGTATTCAAAGGGGCTATTATCTGGTGGCACTCTTTTTGAAGAGTTGGGATTTTATTACTTAGGTCCTATAGATGGACATAATATTAACGATCTTGTACCCATTTTAGAGAATGTAAGAGATAATAAATTTGACAAACCTATATTTCTGCATTGTATAACAAAAAAAGGTAAAGGTTATAAACCTGCGGAAGAATCAGAAGACAAATTTCATGGAGTAGAAAAATTTAATATTAATACGGGTTCAGCCATAAAAAAATCAAACAAAAAAAGCTATTCTCAAGTATTTGGTGAAACTTTATCACAGCTTGCTGGTAGTGATGAAAAAATTATTGCTATAACAGCTGCAATGATGTCTGGTACAGGATTAAAAATTTTTAAAGATAAATTTAGAGAAAGATTTTTTGATGTAGGTATTGCAGAACAGCATGCTGTAACTATGGCTGCAGGAATGGCAACAGAGGGATATAAGCCATTTGTTGCAATTTACTCTACATTTCTTCAAAGAGCATTTGATCAGATTGTTCACGATGTTGCCCTGCAGAAATTACCTGTAAGATTTGCTATAGATCGGGCTGGGCTAGTTGGATCAGATGGACCAACTCATGCAGGTTCATTTGACATAACATATATATCAACCCTACCTAATTTTATTGTTATGGCGCCAAGTAATCAAGAAGAGTTAGTTAAAATGATTAAAACTTCAGCTCTGATAAATGACTTTCCTTCAGCATTCCGTTATCCAAGAGGTGCGGTTAATATTTTTGATAACAAGATTTATAAAGAAATAGAAATAGGTAAAGGACAAATATTAGCCGAAGGAGAAAAAGTAGCAATTTTGAGTTTAGGCACAAGGTTAGAAACGTGCTTAGATGCCTGTATAGTTTTAAACGACTTTAATATTAAGCCAACAGTTGCTGATGCTAGATTTGCAAAACCTTTAGACACTGATCTTATTGACCACCTTTTAGAAACCCATGAATTTCTTGTTACCATTGAAGAGGGTTCAATCGGGGGGTTTGCCTCACATGTACTAAACTATATAAACAATATTAGAAAAAAAAGGACTACAACTATTATTAAAAATATATTTTTCCAGGATAAATTTATTGATCATATGGATCCCGATGATCAATATAAAGAAGCGCAAATGGATATTAATTCTATAATTGAAAAAATAACATCTTTATTTGATAATAAAGTAATTGATATAAAAAATTATAATGCAAAAAAAGTTGATAATATTGTCTGAATTTAAAAATAATGAATAAGGTAGCTGTTTTAATTGCTGCTGGAAGTGGAATGGGAGCTGATGCAGCTAAAGTATTATCAAAAGCAGGATATAAAATTGCTATTTTTTCCTCATCTGAAAAAAGTAAAAAATTAGCAAAGGAATTAAGAGGGGTTGGATACATAGGGTCTAATTTAAACAAAGATGATCTTAAAAATTTTATAAATGTAATTTATAAAAAATGGAGTAGAATAGATGTATTAGTAAATAGTGCTGGCCATGGGCCGAAGGGGGAAATTCTAAAGATAACTGATGAAGAATGGATTATTGGTTTGGAAACATATTTTTTAAATGTGGTAAGGGCAATAAGGTATGTGACTCCAATTATGAAAAAACAAAAGAGTGGATCAATAATAAATATATCAACTTATGCAACTTTTGAACCTGAGAAGAGCTTTCCCACATCTAGTGTTATGAGAGCTGGGCTATCTTCTTTTACAAAAATATATTCTGATGAATATGCAAGATATAATATTAGAATTAATAATATTCTTCCAGGATTTATAAATAGTTTGAATCCAAAAAAGAAGTTTATAAAGAGAGTGCCATTAAAAAGAGCTGGGAAAGTAGGTGAAATTTCTGCTGTTGTGAGATTACTTGCATCTGAAGATGGTGCTTACATAACAGGACAAAATATAAGAGTAGATGGTGGTATTACCAGATCTGTTTGAAAAGTATATGATATGAAAAAACAAATTAAGTTCCTAAATAAAATTTTTAATAAGCCTATAACTTGCTTAACAGCTTATTCAGCTTCAATTGCTAAATTGTTAGATGGCAATATAGACATAATACTGGTTGGTGACTCATTGGGATCAACACTTTATGGTATGAAAAATACACGGGGTGTAACTATAAATATGATGAAGTTACATGGAAAAGTTGTGACTGAGAATGTAAAAAAAAGCATTGTTGTGATAGATATGCCTTACAAATCATATACCAATAAAGTGATGGCATTTAAGAATGCCAGAAAATTAATTAATTTTACTAAAGCAAACGTATTGAAATTAGAAATACAAAAAAAAACTATTCCTATAATCAAATATTTATCAAAAAAAAAATTAAATGTTATTGCTCATATTGGTGTTACTCCACAAAGTTTCATTGATTTTAAAAAGATAAAAATTGTTGGAAAAAATGATCAAGAAAAAAAACAATTATTAGAATTGGCAGTAAATGCTGAATTAGCTGGAGCCCAGGCTATTCTACTTGAGTGTGTTACAGAAAAAGTATCTAAAGAAATTACCGCATCTGTCTCTATACCAACGATTGGTATTGGATCTTCAAAGTATTGTGATGGTCAAGTTTTAGTATTTGATGATTTGATAAATATAGATGACCAAAAAAAATTACCAAGATTTGTAAAAACATATATGAATTTTGGTAAAGAAACAAAGAAAGTTTTAAAAAAATTTTCTAAGGAAGTAAAATCTAAAAAATTTCCTAATAAAAAATTTACTTATCAATAAGAAATTATATCAAACTTATTTGAGATTTCATTAAATTTACTTAGATCTCCCTTGCTAATGTCAAAAAATAAACCATGTAGGGTGAGCTTATTTTTAATAATTAATTCATTTATTTTTGGGTAACTTTTTAAGTTAGTTAGTGAATTAACAACACTCATCTTTTCAAGAGATTTAATTGCATTTTTATCTGATAAATTTGTATCAATGTTGTTAAAAGCAGTTTTGATTGGTTCTGTCCAAGTGTCTAGAGATGTTTGTTTGTTTTCTAAATTTTCTTTTGAAAATCTCTGGTAAGCATATTCTATGCCACCACAACTTGAGTGGCCTAAAATAATTATATTTTGTATTTTTAGGGAATTTACAGCGTATTCAATGGATGAAGTAATTTCATGGTTTTCAGTCTTATTTAAATTATAAATTGGAACTAAATTAGCAACATTTCTATGAACAAAGTAATCACCAGGTTTTCCATTAAATATTTTATTTGGGTCAACTCTTGAATCACAACAAGATATAATCATAGCTTTTGGTTTTTGACCATTAGCTTCTAATTCAATATATAATTCTTTGTTTTTAAGAAAAAAATTTTTTTTCCAATCTTTGTATTTATCAATTAAAAAATCTGGTAAAGACATTGTTTTATTAATTATGTAACAATCATAGATTATTTTTTTAAAAATTAAATGAAAGAAAAGATTAATAGAAGTTTTTGTATAGCTCCTATGATGGGGTATACAACACCTTATGCAAGAAAACTTTATAGGATTCTATCTAAAAGATCATTTCTTTTTAGTGAGATGATTGCATCTAAATCACTAATACATTCTAAAAGTAAAGATTTAATTATAGAAAATGATGAACATAATCCAGTAGCTTTACAAGTTGGTGGCTCAAATTTAGAAGATCTAAAAAAATGTTCAAAAATAGCATATCAGTACAATTATGATGAAATAAATTTAAACGTGGGGTGTCCAAGTAAAGCGGTACAAAAAGGTAGTTTTGGGGCCTGTTTGATGAAAGATAAAGTTTTAGTAAAAGAATGTTTGGAGGCCATGCAAAATGAGAAAATAGAGGTTTCATTAAAATGTAGAATTGGATTAGGAAAAGAATTAAATTATAGTTTTTTTGAAGAATTTATAGATGAAGTGATAAAAAGTGGAATAAACATTATTTACATTCATGCAAGAAATGCAATCCTGTCTGGGATAAGTCCTGCACAAAATAGATCAATACCAAGGTTAGATTATGATTTTGTTAGAAAAATTAAATTTAGATATCCTAATATTTTTTTTGTTCTAAATGGTGGAATTGACAGTTTAGAAAAAGCAAAACATTTGTTATACGAATTTGATGGTGTAATGCTTGGACGTTTAATTCAAAGCAATCCTTTTTTATTAAAAAGAGTTGATAACTTTATCTATAATGAAAATATATTGTCAGAAGTGAACGAGGATATAATATATAATTATTTTGATTATATTGCTCCAAAAATACAGTATGAATCGATATTCCGATTATTAAGTCCGTTACTTAATATTTTTTTTGGAATTCCAGATAGTAAAAAATTTAAATCTGAAATACATACACATATGAAAAAACAAGAACTCAGTAAAATTAAGAGAATTTTTATTGATTTTGTTTCACAAAATAGATTGCTTCTAAACTAATACGGCACCTGGTAATTCAAGCTTATAATTTCTGCTCCTGGATTCTTATCACCTAAATTTGCATTCGAAATATGGCCTAGGGATATTCCAATTCTGTTATTATTTTTAAGTTTGTAATTAAATTCTAATGTTGTCCTAAACTGAAGATCATTTCCCAAGTTTTTTCCTGATCCATTGTTATAATATCCAACACCAAAGCTAGGAGAAAAATATAATTTTTTTCCACTTTCTCCAGTAAATAATTGTCCTAGCTCATCTTCTAAATAGATACCAGATAATAAGTAAAAAGCATCATCTCCAGTATATTCAATACCAATAAATGGTTTTAAAAAGAAAAAATTATCTTCCTCAGGCCCTATATCAAAAATTGATTTATCAAAGCGTCTTTCATATCTGAAATCTGGAGTAGATTTATCTTCACTACCGTCAAATTTTATATCATATACTCCAATGCCAAATACATTTATTCCTTTAGCAAACATATTAAAACTTAAAAAGAGAGTTATAAACAGGGCTAGAATTTTCATTTATTTATTCTAATAAAATAAATGAAAGGATCAAACAAAAAATTCTTTATCTTGTTGAGAAATCTCCAAAATTGTTTTTTTAAGTTTTTCTAGAGCTTTCGTTTCAATCTGCCTTACTCTTTCTTTACTAATCTTAAGTTTTTTTCCGAGCTCGTCTAGAGTTATGCTTTTTTCTTGGAATTTTCTAAGTTTAATAATTGTTTTCTCTCTTTCATTAAGTGTTTCTATTGCAGAATTAATATAATCTTTCTTCACATTGCTGTCTTTAATAGACTCAATAACTTCTTCAGGATTTTTTCTATCATCAGGTAAAAGTGACATTAGGTCATTTTCACTATCACTATCAACTTTTTGATTTAAGTGTAAATCTCCACCAGTTAATCTTGATTCCATGTTTTGTACTTCAAAGGATTTAACTTTTAACATATTGGATACTTTATCAATCTCATCTTGTCCCATGTAATCTCTAGAGATATCATTAATTTGTTGTTTGATTTTCTTTAAGTTAAAGAAAAGAGCTTTTTGCGAGGCTGTAGATCCAGTTCTTACAACTGACCAATTTTTTAATATATAATCTTGGATAGAAGCTCTTATCCACCATGATGCATAAGTTGATAATCTGAAATCTTTTGATGTGTCAAATTTATCTAAGGCATGCATAATACCTAACACTCCCTCATGAATAAGATCATCTATTGATAAACCATAACTAGAATATTTTCTTGCGTATGATACAGCTAATCTTAAGTAAGAATCTAAGATTTTTTGTAAGGATTTAGGGTTTTTGTTATCTCTCCAATCGTTAATTAGAAAAAATTCTTCATTTTTTTCAAGAATTTTTGCAGTTTTGGAAAATTCAATAAGATTGGATTTATAAAAGTTTTTATTAACAACCATACATTATTATACGTCTAAAAACGATTTTGGATCAATTTGATTCAAATATTTCTAGAATTTCTCCATTTTCTGAAAAAATACCCGCATATATGAGGTTATTTGAAAGAGGCTGCTTAAATAATGTACAAACAATTTTACTTTTAGCGCTTTCAAATTCATTATTATGTTTTGATTGATAACCCCTAACTATTCGAGAAAATGATTTATATGGCTTATTTATATTTGAGAAGTTTTGATATCCCCACCAAAAACAATCATTTTGTGCAGACAACGGTCTAGTTATATCAACACCTCTATTAACTAGTAAAATCTTTTTTGAAGAAGAGTAAGCAGCATGTTTAAGATTTAAAAAATATTCTTTGTGCCCTAGATTATTAAGAATTGTCTTATTAAGTTTTGATGTCCACTTTGAGATTGATACCGTTCCTGATGAAGCTACATTTAAAACTTCATCTTTTTTATAGCCATAAGATTCAAGAGTTTTATCAACACCATGTTCAAACATCCATTTAACAATTTCAGTAGGATTGGGAGCTATTTGTAGTTGTAATAATTTAGAGAGCATTTCTTCTTGAGCACCTCTTAAAAAAACAATCTCATTATGTTTAAGCTTATACTTTGACATGAGAGTAAATCTAAGATCTATTATGCTTGATAGTGTTTCTTTTGAAAAATTACCAAGTCCAATTATATTTCCAAGGAAAACTAATTTATCATTTTCCCTAAAATTTTTGATAATAAATTTTTTAATAGAATTTATTGCAGCTAGGTTTGAGTGAATTGAACCAACTGCCCAAATCCTATTAGCATTCTTAAGTTCTATAAAATTACTATCCTTGTTCAAAGTTTTATTTTTTTATTAGGATTTGTTCAATCTTTTCTGTTGATTGAAAATAGTCAGTTTTTTCAACTGCAGCAACTTCTCTTGCAAGTCTTTCAATTGCGACTTGAAACATTTGTCTTTCACTATATGATTGATCGGATTGACTATTTTTTCTGAATAAATCCCTAACAACTTCAGCTATTTTAATTGGCTCACCTGAAAAAATTTTAGCATCATATTCCTGGGCTCTTCTACTCCACATAATTCTTCTTATCTTTGGTTTTAATTTCAATGTATTGTAAACTTCATCTATGATTTTTTTTGATGATATTTTACGCAATCCTACTTCATTTTGTTTTTCTAATGGAACTCTAATAGTAAGTTTTGATTGCTCCATTTTAACAACATAAAATTTTGTCTTTATATTTTCGATTTCCATTGATTCTATTTTTATAATTTCACCAACTCCATGCTTAGGATAAACAACAATTTCACCTATTTTAAATTCATTATTTTTTTTTGCCATTTAACTTCCTGGTTTTTCACTAAAAAATTTATTAAATTTATCTTCTACATCTTGCCATTTTTCTGCATCCTCAGGTGGTTTCTTTTTTGAAGATATATTTGGCCACAATTCAGAATATTTTCTATTTATTTCAGCCCATTTCTCAGTTCCATCTTCTGTATCTGAAAGAATAGCTTCAACAGGACACTCAGGCTCACATACACCACAATCAATACATTCATCTGGGTGTATAACTAACATATTTTCACCTTCATAAAAGCAATCCACTGGACAGACATCAACGCAGTCCATATGTTTACATTTTATACATTTTTCATCTACAACATAGGTCATTTTTATTTATTTAGAGCTCTTTTCCTAGCATTTCCAGAATCTACATCAGAAATATATAGTAAACCTGCTAATCTTCTTATTATACTAGTTTCATAGTCGTGTATTTGACCGTCAGATAATACTATTTCCCAAAGAATTTCAATTAATAACAGTTTTTTTTCATATGAGTAATTTTTATTTATCTTAGATGTATAAAAAAATAGTGATTTAGAATTGTTTTTGTTTTTAACTGCCATTTCCAAAACACTTTGAACCTGTTTTTTATCTTCTTTAAAAGTTTTTATAAGTGAATTATTAATTTTTTCTATTTCAATATTATCAATTTTACCATCAGAGTTAGCTGCCTCAATCATAAGACCACATAGTATTTCTAAATCATTTATGTCATCTTTTTTTAGTTTATTATTATCTTCAAAGAAGTTTTTTAAAATATTGATCAATTTCTTCCTCTATATTCTTTTAAAGTAGTTTTTCTAAAACTGCAAAAGGAGAATCTGGGTTAATTTTCTTTTGAGATTTAGTTTTTTTAATTTTCTTAATTTTATTTTGTCTATTATTTTTTTTATTTAGTGCTGTGGTTTGTTTAAAAAAGTAAAGTTTTTTTTCTAAATTTAAATTTATTTCTTCATAACCACAGAAAAGCATTATATCTTTTAATTGATTACTATTACATCCAATTGGATTCATTAAATCTGATGATTCTAAACATGGGCCATATTTCATTTTTTTTCTGGCAAGATAAAAAACTTTTTCAAATACGTCTACCCTGAATATAAAATTATTTAAGTTTATGTAGCCAATAGAATTCCAATAACTTTTTGGCATCTCTACATTTGATGTGAATGAAACCCTGCCGTCTGTTGGAAGGGGAAGTATATATTCAGAGTCGTAGTTATTATATAGGGTCCATAAAATAGCATTTAGTTCTATTGGTTTTTTTTTCATAAAATTAGGAATAAAAAAAAATTTTGCCCCAATCCTAATTCCAAGTTTGAAAAGTTGTTGTTTACTTTGTGTGTCTATATTTTTAATGAAATCTTTGTATTCCTCTATTTCTAAGATACCTAAGTTTTCAAAACAATTAAAAGCTATAGCCCTAACATTAGAATTAGTATTATCATCTAGTTTATTTTTTATTGGGTTTAAAATATCAGATATTTGAGTATCTATCCAATTTTGTAATTTAGCTGATATTAGCAATTTCTTTTCAGTTGTAATAAATTCAGATTTAAAAGATTCTGCTATTGGAAGATATATTTTTGATCCTTTAGTTAATTGACCAACTTTATCATCACCCCAATAAATAAATATTTTTTCATTAATTTTCTTTTGTGAGAGATCCCCAAAGTTTAGTGAATCGTCAGGGGCATTTAAAAAATCATCAATTTTATCTTCTATCATATTTCTAATAGATTTTTTAACATGGCTGAGTGAAAAAAGAGAGTGGGAATTACTATTTTTATTAAATTCTAATTCAAATCCTTTTATTTTACCATAATTTTCTCCATCTAAATTAATTGTTTGATCACTGTCCAGCTCAACCTTTTTAATATTATAGTCTGAATGAGTATCAATAAAGAATTTAGACGAAACATCTATAAATTTATTTGTTAAGCCCTCATGTAAATTATCAGATAAATCATTTTCAATTTTTTGAGTTTTTTCTTGCCAATATTTTGGATCAGTTAACCATGATTGATGATTAGAAATATATGTCCAGGTTCTAATCTGTGAAATTTTTAGAGATAATTCTGGAATATCACCATTATAATTTTCTAACTTTAAAACTTTATTACTTATCCAATCTTCAGGAATTTTTAAATTATTGTTTATTAATTTTAGAAATATATTTTTTAAAAAATTTAAATAACTGTCATTAAATATTTTCTCAAAGTCTGGTATTCTACAAATCTCCCATAGCAATTTGATATTGTGTGCATTTGACAAGTGACATCGAACTTCACTATCATCGATTAGATTACGAAAATTAATTTCATCCAAAGCATTTTTTTTATGTATAAAGTAGTTATGAATAGGATATTTTTTTAATGAAGATAATAAAAGATCAATTGTTCTAAAGTCCAAGCTACTGTTTCTCCAATAAATTTTTTGAATACTAGCAAAGTTATGTGTTTCTATTTGTTGTACTACTAATTGATCTAAATTACCTGCTTCTCTAGTATAACTGAATGTTCCATCTTGTTTATATCTTCCTGCCCTACCTGCTATTTGTCCTATTTCGTCTGGAGCAAGATTACGATTATATCTGCCATCAAACTTTTCTAGTGACGAAAAACATACATGATTAATATTAAGATTTAAACCCATACCAATAGCATCAGTAGCTACTAGATAATCAACATTTTTATTTTCATAAACTTCAACTTGTGCATTTCTAGTCCTTGGACTAAGAGACCCTAATACTACTGCAGTTCCACCCTTATGTGTTCTTATATTTTCAGCGATTTCATAAACTTTATTAATATTGAAAGCTATAATTGCAGATCTTGGTTCTAATTTAGAAAAATTTTGTTTCCTAAGAAATGTTAACTGTGAGAACCGTTTTTTAACTTCTATTATTATATTTGGATAAATTTTTTTTAAAATGTTTTCAATGTTTAAAGATCCTAAAAAGATAGTTTGGAAATTTCCTTTTAGATTTAAAATTCTATCTGTAAAAATATGCCCTCTCTCATAATCGGCTGCGAGTTGCACTTCATCAATTATTACACAGTCTACAGGAATATTATTCGGCATTGATTCCACAGTACAGAAAAAATATTTTGCTTCTTTTGGTAAAATTTTTTCTTCACCCGTTATTAATGCAACATTGCTGAGTCCAACTTTTTTTACAGCTTTGTCGTAATTCTCTCTAGCAAGCAATCTGAGAGGGAAACCAAATATTCCTGAGGAATAAGAGAATAATTTTTCAAACGCAGTGAATGTTTTCCCAGTATTTGTAGGCCCAAGTATGGCTAATAAATTTTCATCTTTATAGTGCATTTTTACCTATGCAGCTTTTGAAATAATATCATTCAATACGTAGTTTAAAATTCCTCCTGCTTTATAATAAGCTAATTCCTTGTTTGTATCTATTCTACACTTGAGCTGTATTAATTTTGTTTCATTTAGAACAACTTTACATTCAAGTATAATTCCTGGTTTTAAATTTTTTATACCTATTATAGAAATCTGTTCTTCACCTGTTATTTTAAGACTTTGTTTGTTTTGATTATTTATAAATTCCAATGGTAAAACTCCCATGCCTATAAGATTAGATCTATGAATTCTCTCAAAACTTTCAGCAATAACAGCTTTAATTCCTAATAATTTTGTCCCTTTAGCTGCCCAATCACGTGAAGATCCTGTTCCGTATTCTCTTCCAGCTATAACTACAGTATCTATTTTATTTTCTATATATTCTTGTGATGCTTCATAAATTGACATCTGTTTATTAGAAACAAAGGATTTAGTGTAACCTCCTTCAACATTATTTAATATTTCGTTCTTAATTCTAATGTTAGCAAATGTTCCTCTCATCATAATTTCATGATTTCCTCTTCTAGATCCATATGAATTAAAATTATTAAAATTTATTTGTCTATCGAGTAAATATGAGCCAGCTGGACTTTCCTCTTTTATACTACCTGCGGGCGATATATGGTCTGTGGTAACACTATCTCCTAATAACGCTAATATTCTTGCATTCTTAATGTCTTCTAATTCAAAAGATGTTTTTTTGTCAAAAAAAGGTGGGTGCTTTATGTATGTGCTTGTTTCATTCCAATCAAAAGTTGTATTGTTAGAACTATCAATAGATTTCCAATTATCATCACCTTCATAAATTTCTTCATATCTCTTTTTGAACATTTTGGGAGTTAATGAAGAGTTTATTAGATTAGTTATTTCTTCATTGGTTGGCCAAATATCTTTGAGAAAATATTCTTTACCATCTTTCGATTTAGCAATTGGCATATTAGTAAGATTAACATTGATATTTCCAGCCAAAGCATATGCAACAACTAATGGAGGTGAGGCGAGAAAATTAGCTTTTACATGTTGATGAACTCGTCCTTCAAAATTTCTGTTGCCAGATAAAACTGAACAAACAGAGAGGTCTCTTGATTTAATTTCATCTGAAATCCATTTATCTAATGGTCCTGAATTACCTATACAGGTTGTACATCCATAACCTACTGTATTAAATCCTATCTTATCTAAGTAAGGAGTTAAACCAGCTTTATCAAGATAGTCACTTACAACTTTGCTTCCAGGTGCTAAACTAGTTTTGACCCATGGCTTGACTTCAAGATTATATTCAACTGCTTTTTTTGCAACTAAACCTGCAGCCACCATGACATTGGGATTTGAAGTATTAGTACAACTAGTAATCGCAGCAATTACAATATCTCCATTATTTATTTTGTAGCTATTTTTGTGATCAGAGCTTGGAACTGTTTTTTGAAACTCTAAAGGAACATTTTTTAATAATATTTTATCTTGTGGTCGCTTAGGGCCTGCTAAAGAGGGTTCAATGGTGCTTAAATCTAAAACTATTTTTTTACTGAAATTAGGATTATAATCTTCATCAGCCCACATATGTTGCTTAACTGCATATTGCTTAACAATTTTTAAATGATGATTATCTTTTCCTGTTAACTTTAAGTAATTAAGTGTTTCCTCATCAATTGGAAAAAAACCACACGTAGCACCATACTCCGGGGCCATATTTGAAATAGTTGCTCTATCAGCCAGTGATAAGTTGCGAAGACCTTTCCCAAAAAACTCTACAAATTTACTTACTACTCCGCTTTTTCTTAGGATTTGAGTTATTGTTAAAACTAAATCAGTTGCAGTTATGCCGTCATTCAATGATCCAATTAATTCGAAACCTACAATCTCAGGAATGTTCATTGAAATTGGTTGTCCAAGCATTGCCGCTTCGGCTTCTATACCACCAACACCCCAGCCTAAAACTGAAAGTGAGTTTACCATAGTAGTGTGACTGTCTGTTCCAACCACGGAGTCTGGAAACAAATAATTTTGATTATTAATTTCTTTTACCCATATTGTCTTTGCAATATTTTCTAAATTCACTTGATGACAAATTCCGGCTCCTGGTGGAACTAAATAAAAATTATTGAATGATTCTTGACCCCATTTTAAAAATTCATACCTTTCTTTGTTTCTTTCAAACTCCTTCTTAACGTTTTGCTCTAAAGCATTATGAGTCTTATATTTATCAACCATAACTGAGTGATCAATAACAAGATCTACTCTAGATAATGGGTTAATTATGGTTGGCTTTAAACCCATTTGTTTTAAAGCACTTCGCATTGCGGCTAAATCAGCAACAGCCGGAACTCCAGTAAAATCTTGCATCAGTACTCTTGTTGGAAAAAATGAAATCTCTTGATTTTCATCGTTTTTATTAGTTAATGTTTTAAATACAGACGATATCATATCTTTATTGATGCTTTCTCCATCTTCATTTCTCAATAAGTTTTCTAATAAAATCTTTAATGATATTGGAACTTTCAGAAGATTAAGTCCGTATTGCTGAGCTGCTTTATTTAAATCAAAATACTTATAAATTTTATTATCAATATCTATAATCTGCTCAGAATTAAAAGAATTTTTGCTATTCATACTTTATTATTGATTTAATTTAATAATTGTCATTAATATGTAGTTCAATTTTTGTATAGAAAAATGTTAATTTATTATTAGTTTTCTGCGAAAAAATAAAAAAAAATAATTTCTTTCACATTTAATTTATTTTTATAAAATTTTTTTATCTAAAAAAATTAAATTAATTTTAAATTATTGGTATATTGTTGACTTTAACCGTAAGTTTTGGGAATAAACCATTAGCCTTTAATGATTATCACTTTTGGTGATATGGAGGGAGGTTCCTCCGGGGTAACAAAATACAAGGAGTATTTTATGGCTAAGAAGAAAAAGAAAGCTGCTCCAAAGAAAAAGAAAAAAGCAGCTCCTAAGAAAAAGAAAAAGGCTGCTAAAAAGAAGAAAAAAGCAGCTCCTAAGAAAAAGAAAAAAGCAGCTCCAAAAAAGAAAAAGAAAAAAGCTGCTAAGAAGAAAAAGAGAAGATAGTTTATCTTTGATTTATAGAAGACTTTTTTTAAAGTTTTCTTTTTCTTATCTTTTTATGCAAAAAGAGAAAAACGGGGTTATGCCCCGTTTTTTTTATTGTTTAAATTAAAAAAATACTTAGATCTAAAGAATGATACTTGTTAAGGAATTATCAGTAGAGAGATCAAATAAAAAAATATTTGAAAATATTAATCTGTCTCTTGGTTCTGGAAAAATTGTATTACTTAAAGGTAAAAACGGTTCTGGCAAAACAACCTTGTTGAAAACAATAATCAACATAATTGAGCCATCTAGTGGTTCAATATATTGGAAAGGAAAACCATTAAAAAAAAATTTATATGATTATTACAATCATATTACTTATATTGGAGATAAAACAACAAGTCTTAGACAATTATCTGTTAAAGAAAACATAAATATTTGGAAAAAAATTTTTTTATCAAAAACTAGTAAATCTCAAATTAAAAATATCTTGAAAACTATGAGATTAGATAGATACCTAAATCAGAAAGTAAACGAATTATCGTTTGGAGAAACTAAAAAATTGGAATTGTTAAGATTAATCTTAGAAGATAAAAAAATTTGGATTTTGGATGAGCCTTTATCTAATTTAGACGAGGAAACAATTGATATTTTAGCACAAACATTTCAAGATCACCGTTCTAAAGAAGGATCCATAATTTTTAGCTCACATCAAAATTCAGAAATCGGAGTGTCAGAGGAAATTCGACTATAAAATAATGCTGTTTTTTAATAAAATAATTTATTTCTATTATAGAGAGTACAAATTAAATCTTAGTGGTTTTCAAGATATTTTAACAAATATAATTTTTTTCTTTTTATCAATATTTATTTTTATTTTTTCGATAGGCCCAGATAAAGAAACAATTTCAAATATAGGTTTAGGCATTGTCTGGACATTATTATTATTAAGCTCAACGCTATCTCTTAGAAAGTTTTATCAAGATGACTTTGAGAGTGGTAATTTATTGATTTTACATTTAAATGGTTTTAGCTTTGGTTTTATAGCTATTTTAAAAACACTTTCTCATTTTTTTTTCGTACAAGTACCTTTTTTGATATCTTTGCCTATAGCGTCTATTCTACTGAATATAGCTAGTGATAAACTTATCTATCTATTTTCAAGCTTTGCTATAGGGTCTTTAATTTTATCCTGCTTAGGCTCCATTTCATCTTCAATGAATTTAATGAATCAAAAAAACTTTTTACTAGGTAGTGTAATTGTGATGATGTTAAGCATACCAGTAATTATTTTTTCAGTAGGAGTAATTAATTTTGAAGAGAACTTTAATTCACTAATAAACATATTATTTGGAATATTGTTAATAGTTTTTGCTATAAATCCCTGGGCTGGTGGATTATGTCTTAAACTTTCATTGGAAAATAGTTGATTTGATGTTTTTAATTAATCCTAATAAATTTAATCAAGTAGCCGATTATATATTTAGGCCTATTTTGGTTTTATCAATCCTATTATTTTCATTGGGATTATTGTTTTCTTTTTATATATCACCAAACGATTATCAACAAGGATCATCAGTGCGAATAATGTATGTACATGTTCCAAGTGCATGGTTAGCCCTGCTGACTTATGGGATAATGACTCTTTACAGCATTGCAGCACTTGCTTTTAAAATACCATTCGGTTTTATTTTTAATACTGCAGTTGCTCCTATAGGAGCAATATTTACACTAATATGTATAATTAGTGGATCCTTATGGGGAAAACCAATGTGGGGCACTTGGTGGGTATGGGACGCGCGATTAACTTCTGTTGCAATACTTTTTATTATTTATCTTATAATTATTTTTATAAATTTATCTTTTGAAAATAGGATTTTAAGAGAAAAAATAGTTGCGATATTCATTCTAGTTGGATCAGTAAATCTCCCAATAATTAAATTTTCTGTAGATTGGTGGAATACCTTACATCAACCAGCAACAATAAGTAAATTATCAAAACCAAGTATTGATCCTTCCATGTTGACACCTTTAATTATTATGACACTTGCATTTATGATGATTGGATTAGCAATTGCCATTTTAAGAATAAAAACGGAGATAATTTCAAGAAAATCACATCTAAACTAATTTGTGACCTTTAGTCCATTAGATTAAGTATCATTCCATAATATTTTTGCTATTAGACACTATGTATTTTTGGTATATTTTAGGTTCTTATATTTCAGCCTTTCTTTTAATTTTTTTGTTATTATTTTTTAGTTACTTAAATCTTAAAAGAAAAAAAAGTAAATGAGTTTACGCTTTCAAAGACTGCTCCTTATATTGCTTACTTTAATTATAATACTAAGTGCTGTTTTACTAATTTTATACAATGCTAGAGAAAATGTATCGTACTTTTATACACCATCTGAAATTGATAAATCAGAAATTACAATAAACAAAGTAATAAGAATAGGTGGTTTTGTAGAAAATGATAGTTTTAACAAGATTTCTTCAAGTTCATTTAAATTTAGAATTACAGATGAAAAGGCGTCAATACTTGTTAATTTTGATGGAATTCTTCCTGATTTGTTTAGAGAAGGGCAAGGAGCGGTGATAGAAGGTTCATTTGATAATAAATATGTATTTAATGCAACCAATGTTTTTGCAAAACATGATGAAAATTATTTACCGGCCTCAATAAAAGAAGATCTTAAAAATACAGGCTATTGGAATAAAAAATATAAATGAGTTCATTAATTGGTTTTTTAAGCTTAGCTTTAGCAATTGGAATTAATTTTTACTTACTAATATCAAGGTATGTATTTAAATTTCAAAAGCAAAGATTTAAATTTTTTGTTCGTGTATCATCATTATTAACTTTATTATCTTTTTTTTCATTAATGTATGCTTATGTAACATCAGATTTTTCAAATTATAACGTTTTTCAGAACTCTCATTCAAATAAACCTTTAATTTATAAAATTTCAGGCACTTGGGGAAATCATGAGGGCTCTATGCTTTTGTGGCTATGTATATTATCTATCTTTAGTTTCTTTTTTTCTTTTACTAAAAATATAGAAGAAAATTTTCAAAAATTAACTTTAATTATTCAGGCTTTTCTTCATACTTTGTTTAGTCTCTTTATAGTTTTTACTTCCAATCCTTTTCTAGTAAATTCAATATTAGTTGATGAAGGTCTAGGTTTAAATCCTATATTACAAGACCCTGGATTAGCTGTTCATCCTCCAATTTTATATGCAGGGTATGTTGGGTATTCCATTGTTTTTAGTATTGCAATCGCTGGTTTATTTCAAAACACAGACAATGAATGGCTGTATGTTGCAAAAAAATGGTCGTTAATTAGTTGGACTTTCTTAACTGGAGGAATCGCGCTGGGTTCATATTGGGCATATTATGAGTTAGGTTGGGGTGGTTGGTGGTTTTGGGATCCAGTAGAAAATATTTCACTTATGCCTTGGATTGCTGGTCTTGCTTTAGTTCATTCTCTTATGATGGTAAGAGGTGAACAAGCTATAAAAAAATGGATAGTTTTTTTATCTATTTTATGTTTTTCATTAAGCGTTTTTGGAACATTTTTGGTAAGATCAGGAATTCTTACAAGTGTACATTCTTTTGCAGCTGATGCTTCTAGAGGCATATTTATATTACTAATTTTTTTTATTATTACTGGATTTGGTTTTTTAGTTTTCTTGTTAAAAGAACCAAAAAAATCAAATACTTTAAATTTATTGTTTATCAACAAGGTTTCAGCACTTGTAATTAATAATATTTTAATGATTATTGCAACCTTAACTATTCTTTTAGGAACTATATACCCCATTATAATTGAAGTTTTGTATAATAAAAGAATATCAGTTGGAGGCCCTTATTTTAATTCAACAGTAATTCCTATAATGATACCTGGTTTTTTATTAATGAGTATTGCACCAATTTTATCTTGGCAAACTAACAAAATAAAAAATTCAAAAAAATATGTTCTAGGTTTTATTATCTTAAGTATTTTAGTTTTTATTCAATCATATTTGTTAGATTTTAATACTTGGGGCTTTGTTGGATTACTTTTAGGCTTTTGGATAGTATTAGCTTCAATTATTGCAATATTTTCATATTATAAAGTTAAACTTAATTTAAAGTATTTCAAAATAATTAATCCTCATATAGCACATATTGGAGTTGGTATCGCTATAATTGGTATCACATGCTCCAGTGTTTTTCAAAATGAGTTAGATTTTAATCTTAACGAAGGAGATAAATTTAAAGTAAACGGGAAAATGGTTTTATTTGAAGAAGTAGAAACTACTAATCAAATTAATTTCCAAGCTTTAAGAGGAAAATTTTTATTTGATATTGAAAAAAATAAATCAAAAAAAATAGAGGCTGGAAAAAATTATTATCCTGTTTCTAAGATGATTACATCTGAGGCAGGTATTTTACATCAATGGAATAAAGATATATATTTTATCCTTGGAGATCAAAAAAATAATGAGTGGTTCGTAAAAGTTTTAATTAATCCATTTGTTAGCTTTATATGGCTTGGAGTGATAATAATGGTGTATTCAGGTTTAATAGCAGTTACACGAAGATGAATAGAATAATAATTTTAATTCCATTAATTATACTACTAACAATATGTATCTTTTCGCTAATATATTTATTAAGTGATAAAGATCCAAATAAACCTCCAAGTGCACTCTTAAATAAAAATGTTCCTGTTTTTGAAAGCAGTTCTTTGTATAATGATAAGGAAATAATTAAAACAATAAACATAAAAAATAAGAAGACCTTAATTAATTTTTTTGCCTCATGGTGCAGTCCTTGTAAAATTGAGCATCCTCTTTTTTTTGAGATACGTGAAAAATATCCAGACTTGTACTTATTAGGCTTCAATCACAAAGACCTAGCTTCAGCTGCTAAAAAGTATTTGAAGGACGATGGAAATCCATATGATTTTGTTGGTGTGGATTCTGATGGATTAATTGCATTAGAATTTGGAGTTTTTGGTCTCCCAGAATCATATTTAATTAATGAAGATGGTAAAATTATATATAAATTTATGGGTCCGATAACGAAGGACGTTTTAAAAAATGAAATTGAGCCACTTCTTTAGAATTTTGCGAACAATAATCTTATTTTTTATTTGTTTTACTTTTAAAACATATGCTGTTGAGAATATAGATGAGAGGGTAAAAAATTTAACCTTAGAACTCCGATGTATGACTTGTCAAAATCAAAGTATTTATGACTCAGATGCTGAATTCTCAAATGACATAAAAAAAATAGTTAAACTAAAGTTTCAAGAAGGTAAAAGTGAACATGATATTAAGAAATTCTTAGTTGAAAGATATGGTGAATACATTCTATTTAGACCGTTAATGAATTATAATAATATCTTTCTTTGGGTTTTTCCTTTTATATTACTAATAATTGGCTTATTTTTTATAATAATTAAGACCAAAGGAAAAAAGGCCTGAACAATTTATTTTGTTTTTTTTTATTTAGCTTATATGGTTCTTTTATAATTTAGAAATACTTCTTCAAGGAGGAAACGTGAAAAAAATTTTAATTTACTTATTTTCAATTTGTATTTTTGGAGTTGCATCTGTTGCAAATTCACAAACAATAAGAATTGGCACAGAAGGTGCTTATCCACCATGGAATAATCTAAACTCTGCTGGTGAACTCGAAGGAGCTGAAATTGACTTTGGTAATGAAGCTTGTGAAAGAATGGGTGTAACATGTGAGTGGGTAACACAAGACTGGGACGGCATAATTCCAGCTCTTCTTCAAGGTAAATATGATATCATAATTGCAGGTATGTCTATTACAGAAGAGAGAAAAGAAAAAGTTAATTTTACAAATGGTTACATGACTGATGGTGCAAGATTCGCTGTATTAAAAGATAGTGGTTTAGCAGACTTAAATATAGCGGGTATGTCAAAAGTAAACCTCAATAATGCTGGTGGTAAAGAGCAAGCAGCTATAGGTCAACTAATAGCAGCAATGGATGGTAAAACTGTATGTGTACAGTCTTCTACAATTCATCAAAATTTTTTAGAAAAACATATGTCTGGTGCAGTTGATGTAAAATTGTATCAAGCAGTTGATGATCACAATCTTGATCTTGCTGCTGGTAGATGCGATGCAGTTTTAGCAGATGTAGGTTCAATTATCGATTTCATGGAATCTGATGGTGGAGTTGACGTTGCGTTTACTGGGCCAACTTTTTCAGGTGGAGTATTTGGTGATGGAGTAGGAGGAGCTGTAAGAAAAGAAGATAACGACATTCTAGATATGTGGAATGCTGTTATTTCTGAAATGTCAAAAGACGGCACGACAGCTGAAATTACCAAAAGATGGTTTGGTAGAGACATCTCTATGTAGATTGTTTTATTAATTTTTTTAAAAAAAGCGGTTTTTAACCGCTTTTTTTTTGCATAAATAGTTAAATTAGAATACTCAATGTTTTAGATGACTTCATTATTAGGATTATTAATTCAGATCATTAATTTGTTCCAGTTTATACTTGTCATTTATATAATTGGCACTTGGCTGGTAAACTTTAATATAATTAACAGTAGTAATCGTTTTGTTTATACAATTATGGAAGGAATGTATCGTCTATGTGAACCTAGTCTTAGCTTTGTAAGGAGATATTTACCTACATTCGGTTCATTAGATCTATCACCAATTGTAGTTTATTTAGGATTATGGTTTGTCAAAAGTTTGTTGATTGAGTACTGGCCAAGGTATTGATGACTAAAATTATAGATGGTAAATTGATTGCAAATAAACTTAAACATGACTTAAAAAACGAGATAATTCAACTTAAACAGAAATATAATAAAGTTCCAGGATTAGCGGTTGTGCAAGTTGGAAATGTGGCAGCAAGTAGCGTTTATGTAAATGCTAAAACTAAAAGTGCGAATGAAGTTGGTATAAATGTAATTGACCATCATTTAGATGACAATGTTACAGAAGATGAACTAATAAATTTAATTAAAAAATTAAACACACATAATGAGGTTGATGGAATATTAGTACAACTACCGCTGCCAAAACATGTGGATGAGCAAATTATATTAGATACAATTCATCCAAATAAAGATGCAGATGGATTTCATCCATTAAATGTTGGAAAATTATCAATAAGTTCAAAAAATGAAAATAACCTTCTTATTCCTTGCACTCCCTTGGGTTGTATTTTAATGCTTAAAAGTCTTAATCTAGAATTAAAAGGTAAAAACGCTGTTGTAATTGGTAGATCTAATATTGTAGGTAAGCCTATGGTTCAATTATTATTAAAAGAATCATGCACTGTAACAATTGCTCACTCAAAAACTGAGAATCTTGAAAAAATATGTAGTACAGCTGATATTTTAGTTGCTGCAGTTGGAAAACCAGAAATAGTAAAAGAAAATTGGGTAAAGGAAAATGCAATAGTGATTGATGTTGGTATTAATAGGATACAAAAAAAAATAAACGGTGAAATCAAAAATAAACTTGTTGGTGATGTTGATTTTTCTCAAGTAAAAGAAAAAGTATTCGCAATAAGTCCTGTTCCTGGAGGAGTTGGACCTATGACTATTGCTTGCTTGCTAATAAACACTACAACAGCATTTAAAAATAAAATTTCTAAAAATTATTAATTAGATAAATTTTTTTTTAATCTGATAGAATTTATTTTAATAAAACCCTCTGCATCTTTTTGATCATAATCACCTCTTTCGTCGAAAGACACTAAAGATGCATCGTATAAACTATTTGGTGATTTCCTACCTAATACAATAACATTTCCTTTAAATAATTTAATTTTTACCTCCCCATTCACATTGGATTGAGTTGAATCAATTAAATTTTGAATTGCAATTCTTTCGGACGAAAACCACAAACCATTATAAATAAGCTCAGCATATTTAGGCATCAGTTCATCTTTTAAATGTGCTTCACCTCTATCTAAAGTAATGCTTTCAATAGCACGGTGAGCATGTAATAGAATTGTACCTCCTGGTGTTTCATATACACCTCTTGATTTCATACCTACAAATCTGTTTTCGACAACATCTACTCTACCTACTCCGTGAACTCCTGCTTTAGAATTAAGCTCAGATAATATAAGGTGTGGTTT
>CACNNQ010000009.1 GCA_902621855.1 uncultured Alphaproteobacteria bacterium
TATTTAGATGATTTCCAATTTCTAATTATTTTATTATTTTTATAATTTATTATTTTCAAATTTGAAAATAAAATATCAATTTCACTATTAAAATTTTTATTGTATTCTGCTAATATTTTATCATCAGTAAATACATCTCCTGAATGCAGAAAACCGATTATATCATTTTTAGAAATAGCAATACCTTTATTAAGAGCATCATAAATACCCTGATCTTTTTCACTAATAATTTTATCAATTTTGTTTTTATATTTATTTATAATACTTAATGTAGCATCACTGGATTTACCATCTACAATAATATACTCAAAATTTTTATAAGTTTGATTTAGAACTGATAACAAAGTTGCTTCAATAGTCTTCTCGCTATTATAACAAACGGTAATTATAGAAAAAGAATTATTATTTTTTTGCAATATTGTTCCTAAAAAAATTAATTGTTTTGGATAAACCATCATTTAAATTAGTTTTAGGTTTCCATCCCATCGATGAAATTTTTGTTATATCAAGTAATTTTCTAGAAACGCCTTCTAATTTACTTGTATTATAAAAAATTTTTCCCTTTATTGCAAAAAATGTTTTTAGCATATTTACTAAATCCATTATTGATATATCAGCACCTGTTCCAATATTTAAATGAGTATTTTTAGTTTTATTTCCACTAAAAAAGACTTGATCATTTAATTGAAGAATAAATGATAATGCATCTGCTAAATCATTGACGTAAAGAAATTCTCTTTTTGCATTTCCAGAGCCCCAAATTTCAATATCAGAATTTGTAGTTTCCGCAGTATAAAATTTTTTTATTAAAGATGGTATAACGTGTCCATTTTTAGTATCAAAATTATCATTTTCTCCATATAGATTTGTAGGCATTAAACATCTGTAAGATGTATTGTGTTTAACATTATAGTAATTGCATAATTTGAGACCTGTAATTTTAGCTAAAGCATAAGCTTCATTTGTTTTTTCTAATTCACCTGTCAGTAAATCTTCTTCTTTTATAGGATGATTAATATTTTTTGGATAAATGCATGAACTTCCAAGAAATATTAACTTATTTATATTATTTAAATAAGCATTATTAATTAAATTATTCTGAATTTGAATATTATCATTAAAAAATTCAACAGAATTATTGTAATTTGCTAATACTCCACCAACTTTTGCAGCTGCTATAATAATTAAGTCAAAATTATTTTGTGATAAATACGATTTAACTTCATGCTCTTTTCTTAAATCTAAATTTTTTTTATCAATTGTAAAAATATTTTTATATCCATCTTTTTTTAATTGATTTTGAAAGGCTGAACCAACTAAGCCATTATGTCCAGCTAAAAAAATATTGTCAGATTTGTTAATAAATAAGCTATCCATTATTTTTGGAGTTCATAATCAATCATCTCTTCAATTAAATCTTCAATATTAAAATCATAATCCCATTTTAATAATTTTTTTGCTTTAGAAGTATCGGCAATTAAATTATCAACTTCTGAAGGACGTAAATACCTTTCATTGACTGCTACAACAGTATTATTATGACTATCGATAGCAATTTCTTCCAAGCCATTACCCTTCCAATTAATATTTATACCAATTTTTTTAGCAACTAATTCTACAAATTGTTTTACAGAATATTGTTTTTCACTACCTATACAAAAATCTTCAGGAGTATCATGTTGTAAAATATTCCAAGCTGCATTCATGTATTCTCTGGCATGTCCCCAATCTCTTTTGGCACTTAAGTTACCTAGATATAAAATTTTGTTATTTTTTTTAAAATTTAATAAACCTTTAATAATTTTAGATGTTACAAATGTTTCACCTCTTCTAGGTGATTCATGATTAAATAAAATTCCATTAGAAGCAAATAATCCATAAGACTCTCTGTAATTTATAGTCATCCAGTAGGCAAATAATTTAGATATAGCATATGGTGATTTTGGATAAAATTTTGTATTTTCATTTTGTGGAATTTCGATTGATCCTCCAAATAATTCAGAAGATGATGCTTGATAAAATTTTACTTTATCAATCAATTTTAGACTTTTTATAGCTTCTAAAATTCTTAATGTTCCAAGTGCGTTTACATCAGATGTGTATTCTGGTTCATCAAAAGAAACAGCAACATGAGACTGAGCACCAAGATTGTATATTTCATCAGGTTGAACATTTTGAATTATTGATAAAATACTTCCAAAATCTGTAAGCTCTCCATAATGTAAGAAAAAATTTCTATTTGTTAAATCAGGTTCTTGGTAAATGTGATCAATTCTTTTTGTATTTATTAAAGATGTTCTTCTTTTAATGCCATGAACTTCATAGTTTTTCTTAAGAAGAATTTCAGCAAGATATGAGCCATCTTGTCCTGTTATTCCAGTTATGATTGCCTTCTTCATATTATGCTCTTCTTATTATATGATTTTCTAAAACTATTATATCCATTTTTGTTCTTAAAAAACAATCAAGAGCTTCTTCGGGTTTACAAACTATAGGTTCATTTTCATTAAATGACGTATTTAACAACATTGGAACATTAGTAATATTATAAAATTCTTTTATTAATTTATAATATTTTTTGTTATTGCTTAAAGTAACAGTTTGTAATCTTCCAGTACCATCTGCATGGACTACCGCTGGAACAATAATGCGTTTATCTTTTTTAAACTTTAAAATTTTCATCATAAAAGGCACATCATCATTAATTTCGAACCAATTATCAACCTCTTCTCTTAAAATAGAAGGAGCAAAAGGTCTAAAAGACTCTCTTCTTTTAATCTTATTATTTAATATTGATTTCATATTTGGATTTCTTGGATCGGATAATATTGACCTATTACCTAAAGCTCTTGGTCCAAATTCCATACTTCCTTGAAACCATCCGATTATTTTTCCATCATTGATTTCTTTTGCTACGAATTTAACAAGACTATTATCTTCCATAAAATCTAAAGAGAATTTTTGTAATTTTTTTTTATTAAGATTTATTAAATTATTTATATAAGAATTATCAAAACTTGGTCCCAAATATGGATTTTCTAAATATATAAGATTTCTTTTTGACTTATGGATTGAAAAATATTTATATAGAGCACTACCAATAGCTCCGCCAGAATCTCCCGATGAAGGAGGCATATAAATATTATCATAATCAAAATAGTTATAAATTTTTCCATTAGCTAGTGAATTTAAAGAACAACCTCCTGAAAGGCTTAAATTTTTTAAATTTGATTTTTTATTTAGACTTTTCAACAAATTAAGAAATATATCTTCATATAAACTTTGAGTTGCAAAAGCCAAATTAATATATTTTTCATCTAAATTTTCATTATTTTTTCTTGGTGGAAAACCAATTAAATCTTCTAAATTTTTTTTATTATATAAATCGAAAAACTTGGGTGTTCCATTTTTCCAATTTGTATCAATAATTTTTTTTTGATGAGCAAAATATTTTAAATTTAATGTAAATGTACCATCATTATTAAGATTTATAATTTTTTTAAGTTTTTCTTTTAAATCACTATTGCCGTATGCTGATAATCCCATAACTTTATACTCATCCCCATATTTTTTAAAACCAATATATTGAGTCAATGCTTGATATAAAATACCTGCAGAATTAGGGTATAAAACTTTATTGAATATTTTAAATTTATTATGTCTAAATTCACCAATTACAGAACTAGAAAAGTCCCCAAAACCGTCAATAGAAATAAATGATCCTTCATGAAAATTACTACAAAATAGAGAAGATGATATATGAGAGAGGTGATGGTCTACTTTACATATTTTTGGCTTAAGTTTTTTTAAACTAAAGCTATTTAATAAATCATTTTTTATTTTATTTTTTTTTTGTCGTCTTTGTACTTGATTTAAAAAAAATTCAAAAGATATATTATTTGATAAACTATAAAAAATTTTATTAAAAATATTTGAATAATTATTTGAATTAACAGTTATAAAATCTAAATCATTAATTTCTAAATTCTCTTTACTAATACAGTATTTAATTGATTGTATTGGAAAGCCTGACCAATGTTTAATTCTATTAAACCTTTCTTCTTCTACCGCAGAAATAACCTCTCCATCTTTTATCAAAGCAGCAGATGAATCAGCATGATACGCATTTATTCCAAGAATATACATTTTACTTTATTTTATGATAAGAGTTGTGCCATGCAATAAAATTTTTAATACCTTCTTTTATATCAATTTTAGCCTTGTAATTAGTAATTCTTTTTAGTTTTGAAATATCTGCATGTGTTTTCAACACATCACCTCTTTGAAATTTAATATTATTTATCTTAGCTTTAGTCTGTAAATTCAATTCAATCTCTTTTATAAAATTAATTAGTTTTTGAGATCTTCCTCTAGCTAAATTAAATGTCATATAGTTATTTTTATCTTTAATTTTTAACCTAAACTTAATAATTTTTATAATTGCTTCTATAATATCATCAATATATGAAAAATCTCTCATGTGATTTCCATAATTAAATAAATCTATTTTTTTATTTCTTTTAATCAAATCTACAAATTTATACAAAGCCATATCAGGCCTACCATATGGGCCATAAACTGTAAAAAAACGTAAAGCTGTAGATTTTAATGAATAATTTTTACTATAAGAAGATGCAATTATCTCATTCAAATACTTAGTAGTTCCGTAAAAAGATACAGGCTCTAGAATAGATTTTTCTTTTATTGGAAATGTGTTCTGATTACCATAAATAGAACTTGATGAAGCAAAAAAAAAGTTTTCGATCTGATTTATGCGACAAAGTTCAATTATATTATTAAATGCTAATATATTAGAGTTAATATATTTTTCTGGATTACTAAAAGAGTATCTGACTCCTGCTTGAGCAGCAAGATGAACTACATATTTAAATTTATATTTAATAAAAGTATCTGATAATTTTTTTTTATTAATTAGGTCAAATTTAATAAATTTAAATCTTGAATTTTTTTTTAAAATTTTGACTCTTTCATCTTTTAATTTTTTTGAATAATATGAGTTTAGATTATCTATACCAATAATTCTTATTTTTTTATTATTTTTTAGTAATCTCAAAGTTAAATGGAAACCTATAAAACCTCCACAACCGGTGATTAAAATATACATTAATTAATTTGTTGGCATTTTAAACTCAGGACCTGATTGGATAGATTTTGGCCATCTGCTAGTTATTGTTTTTAACTTTGTAAAAAAATTAACTCCCTCAATACCATGCATGGCATTACTACCAAATAATGAGTTTTTCCAACCTCCAAAACTGTGAAAGGCCATAGGTACTGGAATAGGTACATTTACTCCCACCATTCCAATTTTTATATTTGCAGTAAAATGTCGAGCTATCTCTCCATCTGATGTATAGATCGAAGTTCCATTTCCAAACTCGTGGTCATTAACTAATTTTATAGCATCTTCATAATTTTTAGTTCTTACAACAGATAAAACTGGACCAAAAATTTCTTCTTTATATATTTTCATATTAGATTTTACATTATCAAATATTGTTGGTCCTATAAAATATCCTTTTTCATAACCTTGAATATTTATGTCTCTTCCATCTAAAATAAGATCTGCACCCTCTTTTACACCTTCGTCAATATAACTAATAATTTTATCTTTGTGTTCTTTTGAAATCACAGGTCCCATTTGAGATTCATGATCAGTAAATGGGGCTACTTTTAAACTTTGTGATTTATTATTTATTTTGGCCACTAAACTATCTGCTATATCACCTACAGCAATAGCAACAGATACAGCCATACATCTTTCACCAGCAGAACCAAAAGCAGCTCCAATTATACCATCGACTGCTTGATCTAAATTTGCATCAGGCATAACAAGTAGATGATTTTTTGCACCACCTAGTGATTGAACTTTCTTCCCAAATTTTGCAGATTTTTCATATATATATTTTGCAACAGGTGTTGATCCAACAAAACTAACCGAGGATATATCCTTATGCTCTAATATACCATCTACAATTTTCTTATCTCCATGAATTACATTGAATACTCCTTCAGGAAGTCCAGCTTCAGAAAACAACTCTGCTAATTTAACAGGACATGAGGGATCTTTTTCAGAAGGTTTTAATATAAAGGAATTGCCACATGCTATTGAAATTGGGTACATCCACATTGGTACCATAGCTGGAAAATTGAAAGGGGTAATTCCAGCGCATATACCTAAAGGCTGTCTAAAAGACCATGAGTCGATGTTTGTTCCAACATTTAAGGAAAATTCTCCTTTTAAAAGATGAGGTATACCACATGCAAATTCAACAACTTCTAATCCTCTAGTTATAGAGCCAATAGCATCATCTATTGTTTTGCCATGTTCAGTAGATACTATTTTTGCTAAATTATTTATATTTTTTTCAATCAGATCTTTATATTTCGAAATAATTCTCGATCTTTTCAATGGAGTAAAATTGGCCCAATCTAATTGTGCTTTTTTTGAAACCTCAATAGTTTTTTCTAATTCTGTTGAATCTGAATTTACAACTGATCCAATAATTTCTCCTGTCGATGGATTGTAAATATCTATATTATCTTTATTGTTAAAATCACTATATTTTCCATTTATATAATTCTGAATTTGATACATTATTTAGAATAACTGATTTTATGTTTTTTTTGTATATTAAATAATTTATAATACAATAAATTATAAAGAAATAATATTAAAATAAAACTTATAAGACAAATGATACTTCCAAAATATTTATAAATTATTAATCCGAAGATACCAAAACAAATAGCGAAGATATTCAAAATTAATGCAACTTTTTTATGTGAACTAAAAATCCTCAACAATAGATGATGAAAATGAAATTTGTCAGATAGCATAGGATTTTTTCTCTCATAAAATAATCTACGACTAAATACAGTTAAAAAATCATAAATTGGATATGAAATAACCCATAAAGCTAGAACTGGATGAAAGTTTTTTTCTTCTGATGTATAATAAACTATTAACCAACCTAAAAGCAAACCCAAAAGCATACTTCCAGAGTCACCAAGAAATATTTTTAATCTATTTGAAAAAATATTAAATATTAAAAAAATAACTGTGATTAAAATTAAATTATTAATAAAAGAATAATAAAAAATTGAATTACCAATTTCAAAAAAAGAGAATACTAAAATAAGTATTAAACTAGTCACAAACATTCCCCCACATAAACCATCTATACCATCAATAAAATTAAAGGCATTTATAAGTAAAACAATTGAAAATGCAGTAAATAAGTATGAAAATATATACAGGTTTATTAAACCTACAAATTCATACTGTCCTAGATTAGAAATAATTAATCCAGAACCAAACATTATGAATGAAGTTGTAAATTGAAAAAATAATCTTGTGTATGGACTTAAATTATATTTGTCATCTATAAGTCCAATAATTATTATTAAAGAAGAAGTGTAAATTAGATAATTAAAAAAATAATTATATTCAAACAATATTGAAGAGAAAATAATTGAAAAAAAAATAATTAGACCGCCTACAAAAGGAGTAGGTTTATTATGAACTTTTCTGTTTTCTGGTAAATCTAATAAGTTTAAGTGCTTTGAAAGCGTATATAAAATATATAATATAAAAATAGTAAATATTAAAACAAAAAAATATTTGTTAATTATCATTTACTTTATCTCCAAAATAATTTTCAATAAGATTAAATATTTCCTTTATATTAATTTCACTTTTTTGTGAATTTATTTGAAAATTATCTTGGTGATATAAGTACCCATTTCCATTATGAAGACCATTTTTGATTGCGACAAAATTAACTTCACTAAAGAAATCAACTATTTGATTATTTATTTTAATTTTCATATTTTTTTTAATTTCCCTGTGATATGTTAATGTTATGAATAAACTTTTGCCTCTATTATCTACTTCTTCAAAAATTTTTAAATTTGTTGATATTTCATAAGATTCTTTAAATATTTTTTCAGCTAATTTGGCATCGGTTTCGTTAGTAAAATTTATCAAAAAATCTCTCGACATTCTTGGTTGTATATTAAGATATCTAATATTCAAATTATTAATAAATTTGTTATGGTCTTTTAGTCTATAATAAAAAATCAATTCATCCAAAGTGGTCTGACTTAAACCAGTGGCTATTAAAATATCAAAATCGTTTAATTCAAAATAATCTTTAAATATATTGTCATAAAATTTCATTGAATCAAAAAGTGGATCCGAATTTTTGCTTAAATACCATTGAAGAGAGTCTTTTAATTTTGAGTTGTTAAACTCAGAAAAAAATAAATAGTGATGCTGTATATGCGCACCTGCATTAAAAAAAATAGTTGATAAGTCTGGTTTTTTTAATTTAAGATAATTTAGATGTACTTCGTGTAATATAAAATCAAGAAGTAAGGCCCTATACCATTTTTTATTTTTTGACTTAATAATTAAAGAAAATAAAAATAAATATTTTGAAATTCTTGTGAACCTAATAATAATTAAAATTAAACTAAAAATATCTTTTAATGAAATTTTACCTGATGAATTATTGTTAACTAATTTACTTATTAATTTAGATATTTTTGAGCTCCAGTAAGAATTATCATTATTAGTTTTTGTCCAAGGATCTGATATAAAATAGGAGGGATTTTTTAAGTTATTTATTGCATTCATGGGAGCAATACAACCTACATTAAGACCTATTTCTTCAATCTTATCAAAAATAAGTTTTGTATTTTTTAAATTTTTTACATCTCCAAGTCTAAAAATTTTATGGTCATCCGCACTTTTGCCTGTATATATAGTTAGCCATTGTATCCAAGGTTCAAGCAATTCATATTTTTTTTCTGAATTTGTGTTGATAGAGTTAAGTTTCAAAATTTTCTTTAAATTTACAAAGTTATATTTTTCTGTATATTTCGTTAAAAGTTTAAAATTAATTTCATTAAATTGTATAAAAATTAGTTTTTTATTTATTTTTGCCATTTTTAATAAAAATGATTGTTGTATAAAAGAATGGAAGGAATTTATCTAAATTTACCGATTTATGCAAAAGAAATGAATATAAATTTGGGATAAATTTTCTTAAATCTTTTTTAAATAATATCTGAGGTATTGTTAAAAGAAATAGATGTAAAAAAAAAGAAAAAGCACCCCCTAAATATATAACCTCATTTACATTATCTAATTTGCTATTTACATCAAATATAGAATATTGTCTCCAACCATGAAATAAATATAAAAATAAAGAAAACCTTGAAGGCACTAAATGTATTTGTAAACCATTTTTATTTAAAAGAGTTTGTAGTTTCTGAAAGACTATAATATCTTCCTTAATATGTTCCATGACAGAATTAGAAATTATTAAATCAAATTTTTCATCAAAATGTTGTTTTAAAATATCATTATTAATAAACTTTTTAGAAAAACTATTTATACCTAACTTAGGATCATAATAATTTCTTATATCTATTCCTGTATATTCTCCCTCAAAATCTGCATATTCTAAAAGTTCTGCAACTTCACTTGTTCCACAACCTACATCCAAAACATGTATTTTATTTCTAGAAATTTTTTTATTTATCTCATGTTTGATATAATAATTTTGTAAATATCTTGATGGAGAAGGAAGGTTAATTAATAGATTGTTATCTTTTTTTTTAACTTTATAATTTGTATTATATAGTTTTATTTTTTTAAAGTAGAAAAATTTTTGTATATTTATTAAAAAATATTTTAATTTTTCTAACGCACTTAATTTGTTGTCTCCATTTATTTCTTGCATTTTTATTTATTAATAATTTTTTCATATAGATAATTAAGTTTTGATACGTTCATTTTTATATCTAACTCTTCGATAGCCTTTAGTCTTGAAAATTTATTAAACTTTAAATTATTTGAAATACTATATACTTTAATAATTTTTTTCATAACATCATGCAAAGACCTACTAACAATAAAACCATTAGTATTATTTTCAATATATTTTCTTATATCACCTACATCGTAAGAAACTACGAATTTACCCATACTCAGTGCTTCCCAAACAGAGACTGGTGAAGACTCATATTTTGATAGGCATATATATATGTTTGTTAACTTAAGAATAGATCTAACATCACCAACAGAATTTAAAAAATAAAAATTAGTAATATTTAGTTTCTTTTTGAAGTTCAAAAAATGATTATACAATTTTTTTTGATTTTTAGGTACATTGCAAATTAGCAAAAATACTATGTTATCATTTCTAACTTTGTTAAACTCATTTGCAAGCTTTAAAAAATCATCAATACCTTTTATTTTATTTATGTTAGCTATCATCGTTACAACAAATTTGTTATTAATAATTTTTTTATAATTTGAATTTATTTCAAAATTTTTCTCAGGATTAAACTCTGCTGTATCTACGCTAGATGGTATAACTTGATATAAAATATTATCTTTAATTATGGATGAATAATATTTTTTTGTTGAATATGAGGAATAAATAATTCCATCTGACATTTTATATAAAAATTTAAATTGTAACCTAAGTAAATATGGCAAATAAGTATCATTTAATTGCCAGATAATTTTAATTTTATTCAATTTTGCTGCAATAACTCCTTTTACTTGCCATGCTCCACCACTAATATGAACAATATCAAATTTTTTTTTTTTTAAAAATTTATATATTCTATAAATGTCTATAAAAAAAAATAATATGTATTTTAGAAATATAATTAAATTTAATGATAACTTATTTATAGAAAGTTGATGGATGTTTATTTTTTTTTTTATCAATAATTCTTTGAAAATCTGAGAATCTTTAATTGGGAAGATTACAGTTGTCTCAAATTTTTTATCAAGATTAATTGTAGTATTTATTATTCTTCTTTGAGGTCCTCCAAAAAAACCTTCTTCTATAATATTAGCAATTTTATATTTTTTTTTCATTTGTAAAGTAATTAATAGTTTTATTGATACCAGTATGTAAACTAGTATTCGGTTGCCAGGACAATATTTCTTTAGCTCTATTAATATTTGAATAGTTTACTCTTACATCTCCTTTTCTTGATTTAGCGTGTTTAATAATTGCTGGAAAATTGTTTATTTTTGAAATTCTTTTTGCAATTATTTTTGATAAATTAAGTATAGTAGTTTGTTTACCTGAACCTATTTGAAATGTTTTACCGGAAATTTTATTATTTTTAATACATTTAATAATAGCACTACATAAATCATCTATATAAACAAAATCTCTAGTTTGTAATCCATCACCATGTACAAAACAAATATCATTTTTAAGAAGTTTTTTTATAAACAAGGGAATGATGTTGTTTTTATTTGAACTTCCAGGTCCGTAGACATTACTGAATCTTAAAATAACTGTTTTTATATTATATAGTTTATTGTAGGCATTAATATAAAACTCTGCACTTAATTTACTTACGCCATACTGATTAACTGGTTTAGTTGGAGAATTTTCATCAATCTTTTTTCCATAATTGCCAATGACTGCATTACTTGAAGAAAAAATAAATTTTTTTATTTTATATTTTCTTGAAAGTTCCAACAATTGTACTGTGGCAAGAATATTTTTTTTTAGATCTTTTGTCGGATTTAAAATTGAGATTTCAACACCTGTATTTGCAGCAAGATGAACTAAAGTATCTACGTTTTTTAATACAATTGAAAGCAGTTTTTTATTTTCAATATCACCTTTATAAAAATAAATTCCCTTTTTTTTCTTTATTACTCTTTTGGGATACTTCATGATATAAAAATTAGAAAAATTCTTAATATCTGAAATTTTAGAGTTTGATAAATTATCAATTATTATTATTTGATAATTGTTATTTTTATTAGTGAGATTTTTTATTAAATTTTTTCCAATAAATCCCATTCCACCTGTGATCAATATTCTTTTTACCATTTAACCCCATTAAAAATGGCACTCTCATTTATATTTTTTTTATATTTTAAAATTTCGTTTATCATTTTAATTATAATCTCCTCATTAAACAGACTGGGTTTGAAACCTAAATCTTTTAAAGCCTGATATTTTGGATTGTAATAATGATCTTCATTTTCAACTCTCGGGTTAATTTTATTTGATGTTTGGGCTGATATTCCAATAGTTTTACAACAATCTACGATCTTTGCGGCAATCTGATTAACAGATAATGTTTCAGAAATTTGATTAAAAATTCTAAGTTCACCATTTTTTGGTTCATTTTGAATTGCTAATTCGATACATTTAATTGAGTCATTGATATTAATATAACCCCTAGTTTGATTGCCTTTGCCATAAATTGTTAATGGGTAACCAATAACAGCCTGTGTTAAGAAACGATTAATAACAGTACCAAATATTTCATCATAATTAAAAATTGTACTTAAATTTTCATTTAATTCAGTTTGTTTGGTAAAAATTCCATAAACTGGTCCTTGCATTAAATCAGTCACTTTTATTTTCCAAGTTCGTACTGCAAACCACAAGAGATCTGTATCCATAATTTTAGAAGTATGATAAATTGAACTAGCTTGTCTAGGGTATAAAAATTTTTGTTTTCTATTATTATGCTCTACATTCAACCATCCTTCTTCAATATCAATATTTGGAGTGCCATATTCACCCATTGTTCCCAACTTGATGATATGCGCTTTTATATTAAATTTTTTAATAGAATTTATTAAATTATTTGTTGATATTACATTATTTATTAGAGTGAAGTTAGATTTCTCAGAGTCTATCATAGAAAAAGGTGCAGATGGCTGTTCTGCAAAATGAATTACAGTATCAGGTAAATCAAATGAGTTATTATTTCCCCAATCTAGTTTAATTTTTCCATTAAAGAGAGAATCCATAAAACTTATTTCAGTTAAATCACCAATAGATACTTTAATTTCTTTACCTGTTAGCTTATACCATAAATTAGATCGTTGTATTAAATCGGGATTTGATAATAAGCTTTCAATATTTTTTTCTTTACAAATATTTCTTCTAAAATAATTATCTACAACAGTTACTTTATAATTTTTAGAGGATAGATACATAGCTGTAGGCCATCCAAGATAGCCATCACCACCTAATATTAAAATATTTTTCATTATCTATTTTTTTAAAAAAGGAGAAAATGCAGAGTTAAGAATAGAATTTTTACTAAATAAATTAGAATTTTTTTTAAGAATTTTTTTTATCATAGCTTTAGAAATAAATTTTGAGTTAGATGAATTAATTTGTGTTTTTATTTTCATTTTTTTTATTTTTGAAATATTTTTAAAGAATGGTGGATAAATTATAAAGAATTTTGATGTTTCATTTGTTCTTCTAAGTTCTTCATCACTTATTAATTCTTCATAAAGTTTTTCGCCAGGACGTGAACCTATAATTTTCTTTTTAATGTTTTTATCTCTAGAATAAAGATCAATCATAGAGTCTGCAACATCAGATATTTTTACAGCATTCATCTTAAAAACAAATACTTCACCACCTTTAGCTAAATTTGCTGACTGAATCATTAAATCAATTGCTTCATTTACTGTCATTACAAACCTTGTCATGTTTTTATCAGTAATTGTAATATAGTTTTTTGATTTTATTTGATTATAAAATAAGGGAATGAAAGATCCCGATGAGCCAATTACATTCCCAAATCTAACAGAAGCAAAAATTGTTGACTTATTATTTATCTTAAAATTATAGGACGTAAACAACTTCTCACCCATTAATTTTGAAGTACCCATTACACTGGTTGGGTTTACTGCTTTATCTGAGCTTGTAAATATTACTTTTTTTACTGAATTATTTATTGATGATTTAATTAAATTTAATGTTCCCTTTATATTTGTATTTATTGCCTGATTAGGAGATTCTTCACAAAAAAGCACATGTTTTAAAGCGGCAGTATGGAATACTAAATCCATATCGTAGCAAACTTCATTTAATGTTTCAAAATCTTTTATGTCACAATATTTAAAACTAATTTTTTTATTATTTTGAAATTCACTTTCTAATAAAAATAATTGTTCTTCATTTACATCAATACCAATAATTTTATTATATTTTTTTATTCTAAGTAATTTTAAAAGAAGTGTTTTTCCTATTGTTCCACAAACTCCAGTAATTAAAATATTACGCATATTTAAAACCTGAGCTTTTTTTGGTTAATGATATAATGAACCATATTAAGGGAAAAGCAAAAGATACAGATGACTGCAAAACAAATAGACAAGAAAAAAGTAACATAATATTTAGATAATTAATTTTTAGATCTATAGTAAATAACAAAAAAAGAAATATAATAAAAATTATTCCGTATTCAAAGCTATACATTCCGATATTTGACATAAAAATATTAGATTGAATTAATTCTGTAGCTTTATTTTGACCGTAAATACCACAAAAATTCAAATATCTTTCAACAATTCCTGAACTTGAATTTATTTCTTTAAAATAAATATTATTAGAATATTGTAAAGTTGGTTCAACCACTTCATTGTTTATTAAGTATGATGCACCAGAACCCATACCCAAAGGATTGTTTAGAGTTGATGAAAGACCATATAAAATAGAATGAACTCTAGTTAATAAAGATTGATCACAGATAAACCTATCAGCTCTGAAAAACAAATCTCTTAATACATAGTAACCCCTATTATCTATCATGAAATATTGATCGAGAGAGGTAATTATCAAAAATACTATGCCAAGCGTAATAAATTTAAGTATTATTGAAAATCGTGAAAAAGAAAAATATACAAATAAGCTTAAAAAAAGAATGTATATATATCCAGTACCTGATTGCGTAAGAATCATTGCCCACAAAGAAAAAAATTGGATAATTAAATAAAGTTTTATACTTAGTTTATTATTAATAAGATAATATTTTGATAAAATACATGTTATAAAAAGTAATGTTGCAGCATAAAGCGGTTCACTTGTAAACCCAGAAGCGCCTCGTCCATAAAATTCAGTAATCTTAATGGTCCTCACGAAAATTTCTGCGATAAAAATAAATAGATCTGGTAGAAAATAATGTGCAAAAACACCAAATATATTAATGAATGATCCTATAACAAAAAATTTTACATTTATAAGATAAGAGTATTTATAAAAACAGTAAAAAATTAGAAAACCTAAAAATATAGTAATTCTTTTTTGTACAACGAAGTGTAGATATGAGTCCGGTAGCAAATATATTAATAAAATAAAAGAAAAAAATAATATTAAAAAGTGAATACGATGAAGTAAAAGATCTTTTCTTAAAAAATCAAGAATAATAACAAATAAGGCTAATATAAACACCGGTAACTGTAAATCATTTGACTTAAGTAATATTGGAGAAAT
>CACNNQ010000010.1 GCA_902621855.1 uncultured Alphaproteobacteria bacterium
CATTTAATTTATATTTGATTATCGGACCCCAAGATTCAAATATTCCAATGTTTGGAGAAGCTAAAAATAAAAAATTTTTCTTCATTAAATCTTTTTTTCAAAAAACATTTCCAAAATTAATTGGTTTCTTATATTTTCTGGAAAACTCTCAGTTATCCTAAAATTATTTTTTTTTAAATCAAATGAATTAATCGCAAAAATAGATTCAAATTTTTTAACACTTCTTGGATAATTCATTGGATAATTATCAGCAAAATCAACAACTATTATCGCTTTTTTTGTTATATATGATAATTTTTTTACAACTTCATTTAGTTGATTTTCATTTAAATAATCAAATACACTTATCACAAAAGAATAATCAAAATAATTTTTTGAATAATTTGTAGTTAAAAGATCATTAGCTATGAATTCAGTTTTAAGAAAATCTTTATAATAATTGAATAATACTGGCACTTTAATGTTAGCCTCAGCGATACGTGATTGATTTATATCTATGCCTACAAAGTTAAATGAATCATAATCTTTATTTAGTTTACATTGAGGATATCTAGCTTCTAAAATTTTTAGTAATATTGCAACACTTGAAGCTCCAGATCCACAACCAAAATCTAAAACATTTTTAAATTTTTTATCTCCTAAAATTTCTTCTATAAAATTAGGCTTAGGAGCTGTACCGTTTTGTACTAAAAAAATTTTTTTTGTCCAATTTTCAAAACTACTTTGTTTAAATTTAGCATCAGCCCATAAATTATTATATTTTTTTTGCTTAATTTTTCTTATTCTATAAAGATGAAAGAAGGTATTCCAATAGTAAATATTAAAAATTCTATTTAATTTTTTAGGCGGAAAAGGAAAATCAAATTTAAGATCCCAAAAATTAAGAAAAAAAAAGAAAATATTTCTTATAAACTTTATAATGGACATCATTGATTTAGCTGATCTAACTCTTGAAGTCTTTCCCAAGAATTATTTTTTAGATGCCATAAATGATCTGGTCTAAAATTATCTATTATTTTAAAAGCTTCTGAATTTGTAAGTTTCATATATTTAAAACAATCTTCTAAATATCTATCAGGAATATTACCCTCATATTTTTTACATAATAATATTCCCTCTTCTCTTGTTATATGACCATTTCTAATTTCTTGAGAAACATCAAACCTACATCTACCAATTCCAAATTTAATGTATTGGCAATAAAAATGTAGCCATTCAAATTTATCATCTATGCCAGTATATCTTCCATATGTACCATCAGTTCTTTGATCATCTACTTCATATCCACAATTTTTAACTGCATAATAATATATCTCTTGAGGGTCCCATCTAAGATACCAACCCAAAAATTCTACATTTAGGTTATGATTTTTTACTTCTTGCGATTTTAAAGGCATATAACATTTTAAATCAACTTCATTTATAAAGTTATGTTTTTTTATAATTTCAGAAGTAGATAAACCTCCAATATAGATTTCCTGATCATTTACGAACCAATCCTCATTATATGTAGGACTATCAGTTTGCTCATAATCCGCACTACCATATTCGGCATACGGTTCTCCATAAATAATTAATTGAATATCCATTTTTATTGCCATTTTTGCAGCAAAAGTTTTAATTCCTAATTTAAATGGTTGAATTGGATGAAGTAAATTAATAAAAGATTCTCTTGCTAAAGTTGACAAAACCTTACCATTAGGACTAAATAAATAATTATCAAAACCTCCAATTTTAATCCAGTTTTGTAGATTTTTAAAACCAACATTTGTATAAAGAATTGGTGAATATGTAACAGTTAAAGGGTTCATACCATATTTGTCTTTTAAAATATGTGCTTGAAATTGACTATCTTTACCTCCACTCCCTGATATAATACAATCATAAGATCCATCATCTTTTCTGAATTTAGATAACATTTCTCTAAGTTTGTTTTCTCTAAGATCCCAATCAATTTTATTTTTATGTTCATTATAAACACATGCATAACAATAACCATCTTCATTAAATAAAAGACCTGATTTTTTAGAACCAGATTTATTTTTTGTTTCGTTTATAGAAAATGGTTTTTGATTAGTCATTAAACATTTTTTGCAATGAATTACTTTCTTTGGTAAACCAAATTTTGTTGCGTTGGTCATAAATTAATAAACTCTTTAAGAAAGGAATAACCAGTATCTCCACTTAATTCTGGATGAAACTGAGTTCCAAAAACATTATCTTTATTATAGAAACTAACAAATCTTAATTGGTCATATTCAGTAAACATACAATTATTATCAATTTCTAAATTACAATAATATGAATGTGCAAAATAAAAAAAATTATTTTCTAAAATAGTTTTAAATTTATCCCCAATATTAGAACTATGATTTGAATAAACTTTGTTCCAGCCTATGTGAGGAATTGGTTTAATATTTAAATTTGTATCTAATTTAATGACTTCACCCCTAATGATACCTAAGCCTAAATTTATACTATTTTCATATCCTTTATCCATAAATAATTGCATACCTAGACAAATTCCTAAAATGTACTTACCTTTATTAATATGATTTTTTATAGAATTTTTTAAAAATGAGTTTTCTATTTGCTTTATTGAATAATTAAAAGAGCCTTGACCAGGAATTATAATTTTATCACATCTGTCAAATTCTCTCTCATTTTCAATCAATATATAATTATTTTTATTATAATTTAAGAATTTACACAAACTATGTAAATTACCAATACCTATATTTATTAAACCAATTTTCATTTAAATTTTTATAATAGATTTTATTTTATTAATATCAAAATTGTTATGATGAAAACTAGAAGATATTACGACACCTCTGAAATCGTTTTTGATTAGTAAATTTACATCATTTATATTAGATACTCCCCCACCATAAAGAACAGGTATATTGATTTGTGTATTTATACTGTCAAATAAATCCGCGTCTATACCTTTTTCTAATCCATCATAGTCTATCGAAAATATAAATATTTCGCCAAATTCTAAATTTATTGCCTCCTCTAACTTATCGTTTAATGTAATATTTGACCACTCTCTACCACTGAGATAAAAACAAAAATATTGTTCATTTATTTTCTTAGTTTGAATAGTGCAATTTATACATTGACTTCCATAATTTTTGATAGCATTTTTTACAAAATTTATATCACTATATGTGATAGTATTTAAAGATACTTTATCGGCACCATTTTTTAATAAATTATCAATATCATTTAAATCACTTACTCCTCCTGAATAAGTTATAGGAATATTTATAAAATTAGAAATTTCTTTTAGAAAATTTATATCAATCTCTCTTGAGTACAAAGAGGCAACTATATCATCTATAATTATTTCATCAGCTCCTTGATTTACTACATTTTGTATTCTGTAGAAAATTTTATCTAATTTTTTTAATCCCTCCATTCTCATACCTTTAATAAGATTTTTACCTTTTATTTCAAATCTTGGTATGAAACGAAATTGATTAAATCTTGTATTTTTTTGCAATATATTTTGCATACTCGAGTTGTTCTGTATTATCAATGTTTATACCCTCAATATGATTTACTTCAATCCCAATTGTATTATGATTTGGCAATATTTTTTTTTGTTTATTTAGTATATTTCTTTTTAATACGTACACACTGCCGGCAGGTATATAAGTTTGTTTAAAATCTTGTCTTCTTGTAATATTTTTTCCATGCCTATTTATGTGCTTAAGTTTGTTCTGATTATTCATAGTTATTGACCATTGCGGGGGATAATTTGATTTTACAATACTCATTGAAGCATCAGCATTTTTTTTAATAAGATTGAAAATTGCTTTATCAATAGTAGATACTTTTCTAAAAGGAGTGGTCGGTTGTAAAATGACAACTAAATCATATTTTGTTTTAAAAATTTTTTCACATTTTTGCAGCGCATCTCTAACAACATCAAAAGTATTTGATTTATCAGTTGCAAGTTTTTTACTTCTGACAAATGGAATCTCAATTTTAGTACTTTTAACATGATCTATAATTTTTTTTGACTCTGTAGAAAGAATGAGCTTATTGATATATTTTGAACTTTTAGATACAAAAATAGTTCTTTTAATCAAAGAGATGTTGTTAACTTTTACCAAATTTTTTAATTTAATCCCTTTTGAACCCTCTCTCGCTAATATTACTCCAAGTACATTATGCATTATTTAATTTTTAATAATTTTTCATACTTTGATGATGAAAAAGACGTATCAATTAAATTTTGTGTTTTTAAAGCATCAGTTATATCTATTTTTTCCTTTTCTTTTCCTTTGAGACAATTAATAAAATGTTTTGCTTGTCTAGGATACATCTCCATAAACTCCTCTTTAGAAAAATTTAAAGTTTTCCATTTATTTTTTTTAATTTCAAATATTTTTATTGTATGTTCTACTCTATCCCATATTATAATTCCCTCTGATCCATTTATTTCTAAATAAATTCTTGGATGTCTTGCAACAAGATCAAAATTAAGATGTCCAATTATTTTTTCTTTAAAAATTAATGTTAAATATGCATTATCATCTGAACTTATTTCAAGATCAGAAAAATTCCCAACTTTAGCAAAAACTGAATCTACCTCACCGAATAAATATCTCACAAGATCAATTCCATGACTTTCATCAAGTAAAGCACCACCTCCTTGATTTTTTTTGGCCATATAGAAACTTCTATAATCCTCATACGGATGCCAATCTGGTAGATAAGATCCCCATCTAAGATTAATATTAATAATTTTACCAATAATATTTTTATCTAATAGAGATTTTAATTTTTGAGTATATTTGATGTGCCTATGACAAAAAGCAACATAATTTATAAGTTTTTTATTTATAATTTTACGGTTTAATTCTTTCCATCCTTTTGAATTTATAGATAAAGGCTTTTCAATGAAAAGATTTATATTTTTTTTTACGGCCTCTTTTGCAATATCTAAGTGCAAATGTGGAGGAGTACAAACAATTACTGCAGAATAGTCATTATGATTTTTTAGTGCATCAATATAAGACTTGTAAGAATTTCTTATTTTATATAACTTTGATACATCCTTTAATCTGTCTGATCTTGTGTCGGCAATATCAATTTTTTTAAAATATTTCTTAAAATTAGAGATATGTCTTTTTCCAATTGAGCCAACTCCTACTACAAGAATTGCATTTAACAAACTTCCTCCTTACTTATCTAATTTTAAAATAAAAAAACCCCCAAAATGTTTTTTTATTACAAGCTTATTTTGAAATTCCTTATCTTTAATTAAAGAAAAGAAATAGTCAAATATATATTTTTTTGAAGTTTTATCCCATTTCTTTTTTCCTAATACATATCTCCATCGAAATCTCTCAAATCTCTTTCTAAAAAAAGGAATAATAATTGATAAACTACCTAAACAAAAAAGAATAAAAAATTTGAGGTTAAAATTTATAAAGTAGATAATAGAATAAATAGAGTTTAATCTATTTTTAGAGTTGTTTGTTTTTATATTTATTTTATCAATTTGATTTATTATAAGTTCCGAAGAAAGCAAGTTATTATTATTATCTAAATAACGTATATAATTTTTTATTTTCTTTTTTTTCATTTTCATTATTTTATGATCAGGATTTGCAATATTTTTAAATAATTCCTTCACATCTTTACATATAATTGAAACATCTTGAGTTATTGGGCTTATTGCGTCGTTTAAGCTGGTTTCTTTTATAGGATTAAACATCAAAGTTATTTTGTCAAAATAGCATGATTGAATGGACATAGTGCTATTAAAATGAATAAAAATATCAGAGATTAATAATTGAGATGATGTAGATTTTTGATTTTCAATTATAACATTTTTATAAGTAGATAAGTATTTTTTCCAAAAATCTAAATTTTCTTCAGGATGAGGTCTAACAATTATTCTACATTCTGAAAATTTTTTTGAAATTTTTGGAATTATGTCTTTAAAATGAAGAAAGCTCACTTCCTTTAATTTATATTCAGCTTCAATCAAATTGTTATAGCTATCAAGTTCATTTTTTTTATAATTATCGAAACCACTATAAAATTTTTCATAAACTTTTCTTGCATATTTGAATTTTGGATCTGCTCTAGCAAAATTCACAGAAATCAAAATAGTTTTTTTAAAATTGTCTGTTGATTTAGTTTGGTTTAAGAAATTTAATTTTTCATAGTGCCAACCATCAATTATTGGCGAGCCAGATATTATCGACTTATGTTTTATACTTGGGAATACTTTTGCAACTGGTTCATAATGACTTTTATCACCCCAAAAAAAAATTATATCTGCCTCTTTAATTGTTGCTAATGAATATCTTTTAATAGCTCCAAATTTACCATTACTTAGTATTAATCCTTCGACATCTAATGTTGTGATTTTATGATCAGAACTTTTAATTTTTAACAAATTTGATAGTTCACCTGGTACAATACTTTTTAAAAACCATATTGATTTTGAAAAAAATTGAATAAATGGAAAAATTTGACTTTTTTGACCTAAATAAACTGTCCATCCCCTTTTTAAAGCAATGTAAGCAAGAACTATTGCGCCTTGCAACTCTCGATGTTTAATTTCTATAGGGATTATCAAATTTTTCATTTAAGTTTATTTAAATTAATAAATTTATAAAATCAAAAATATAATTATTTTTTATTTAAATATTTTTCACTAAAATCTTCCCATCTTTCATGAAGTGGGAAAGCAATACAACTAATTTTTTTATTTATAATTAAATTTATAAAATCTGTCATATCGATTTTAGTATTTTTTTTTAAATATTTGATTATGTTTGTATTTATTACATAAACTCCTACATTCACGAATGTCTGAGTTGAAGGTTTTTCGACAATTTCTAAAATATTATTTCCATGTGTTTTTACAACTCCATATGGATTAATGTATTGATGAATTTTAACTGTAGTAGTAATTTTCGAATTTTGACTTATGTGAAAATTTAATAAGTTTTCATACTTTAATTGAGAATATACATCAGCGTTAGTCACAACTAGATTTGTGTTTTTTTTGTGTTTTAAAATTGATAAAAAACCTGCTGTACCTAATGGTTTTTTTTCTTCGAGATATTTGATATTAATTCCATATTTTTTTCCATTACCTAGATATTTTTTAATTACATCTTTTTTATAATGTACTGAAATAATAAAGTTAAAAAAACCTTCTGATGATGCTTTTAAAATAATTTTTTCAATCATTGGGATACCATCAACTTTAAGCATTGGTTTTGGTGTTTTTGATGTCAAAGGTAAAAGTCTTTTACCAAATCCTCCTGCAACAATCACAAATATTGTATCCTTTAAGTTTCTATTTTCTATATTTTCAATAGTGTTGATCCCTAATATATTTTTTTTATTATCAATAATTGGAATTTGATATATCTGATTTTTTACCATAATATTTTTAATTTTTTGAATTGGATCATCTGGCTTGCAAACTATTGGTTTTTTTTGAACAATTTCTGATAAAGAATCAGTGATCTTTAAACCTCGTAAAAATCCCCTTCTTATGTCTCCATCATTTATAATGCCATAAAATTTTTTTTTTTGGGTAACGATGACAATCCTTGCAGAAGTTTTATTCAGACATACTATTGCATCAGCAATACTGTTATGTAGAGATAAAATTGTTTTTTCCCAATTTATTTTTTTTTTCATAAGTATTAAAATTTAATATCAATAAATTCTTTAGACGTATCAATTTTTTTTATTTTTTTTAAAATTTTTATAACATTTTCACTAGTGTTGGGCTTATAGTAAGGAGATTTAAGATTTTTTAGAGATGATTTAAACTTTTTTGTTAGTGATTTTTTTATAGCTGTTTTAATATTATAAATATTAAAATTACTATTAATTACTGATTTTGCCTGAACTCTTCCATGCTGCCTATTTCCTATATTGATTGTGCCAATTTTAAATGAAGGTGCTTCTAAAATTCCACTAGATGAATTACCTAAAACACAATCAATGTTATTTAAAACACTGTAATACATTTTTTGTCCTAGTGAATAAAAATAAGAACAATTATTATTTTTAGATACATAATTAATTATTTGTTTATTTATAATTCTACCTTCTGGATCAGCATTACTTAATGTAAAAATAAATTTAATTTCTTTAAAGTTTCTTAATGCATTTAAGATTATATTAATTGATTTTTTTGAGTTATTAATATCGTGTGTCTCAGGATGAAATGTAATTAGTATATTTTGGTTATAAAATTTAAAATTTAACTTTTCTTGTATTTGTTTTTTGGTATACAAATTAATATTTTTTATTGCCTCAGCGCCAAAACCACCAACATTAAATACATTTCTTTTATTCTCACCCATTTGGATTATTCGCTTTTTATACTCATTATTTGTAACAAAATGTAAATTTGACATTTTAGTAATTGCGTTTCTAATTGCATCATCAAAAGCACCAGTTGTTTTTTCACCACCATGCAAATGTATTATTGGAATATTGTGAATAAGTGCAGAAGATGCTGCTGATAATAATTCATACCTATCACCTAAAATTATTAGTGCATCTGGGTTATGTAATTTAAAACTTTTGGAAAATAGTATAGTTGCTAAACCCATAGAGTTGCAAACAGATGACGGAGTATCGGAGCTTAAAACAATTTCTATTTTGTCTGAAATTTTTATCCCGTCGTCTTTAATTTCCGAGAAAGTATTTCCAAATTCTTCTGATAAATGACTTCCAGTTACTAATAATTTTAAATTAAAATTTCTATCTTTATCTATTTTTTTTATAAGTTTTTTTAATAATCCATAATCTGCTCTTGATCCAGTAATGACACAAATATTTCTCATAATTTTATAATTTCATCTGCTGAATAATTTTTTTTAGCTCTTTTGCCTAATAATTTATACCAATTCATGGGTGAAATTCCAGTTCCAGGTCTTTTAATAGTGAGATTATTTTCAGAAAACAAATCACCTTTTTGAATATTAATCTTTGCAACAATTGATTTTCTTGCAATTTTTATATTATCTTTTTCACTATTTGTTATATTTTTTAACCCGTTACCTAATGATTTTTCAACATTTCTAATTTTGGTTATCATATCTTTAAGCTCATTAGGCTCAAGACTTGCCTGATGGTCTGGCCCTTTATAATTTCTACTTAGTGTGAAATGTTTTTCTATAATTGATGATCCTAATGCTACTGCAGCAATTGGAACTTCAATTCCTAATGAATGATCAGAAAGTCCTGTTTTGATTTTAAATTTTGATTTTATTGTATTTATTGCATTCAAGTTAATATCCTCATAAGGAGTAGGATATGCT
>CACNNQ010000011.1 GCA_902621855.1 uncultured Alphaproteobacteria bacterium
AAATTATCATTTCTTGTTGCAATTTTATTTTTTACTAAAAATTCACTTATTTTTTTTGATGTAATTTTATCTGAAGTAAAAGATATTGTTGGCGCTCTATTTTTGTTTTTAATAGTATTTTTTCCTATTAAATTAAAAATTTTCGAGTCATTTAAATAATCTAATAATGGTTGAGCAATCATTTCCTCATGCTTCGCTATTAAATCATTTACTCTATTTATTTTGCTTCTTATGTTTAAACTACTTTCTTGATAATGATGAGAAAAAATGTCCATAAAATATTCGTAAATTCCAGACAAAGATGAAAGTTCTTCATGGTTTGGACCTCCTGGATTAATTGTATAAGGATATTTACCTTCTAAGAATTCATGATTTTGATTAGGAAGTTTTTGTAAAATATCCTCTTTGCCGTATAATAATGCTAAATGTGGTCCGTAGGTTTTATAAAGACTAAATGTATAAAAATCTACTCCAATTTCTTTTACGTCAGGAAATCCGTGTGGCGCAAATGAAACACCATCACCAATAACAATAATATTTTTATCATGGGCAATCTTTGAAATATTTTTTAAATCATTAATTGAGCCTACAATATTTGAACAATGTGTGACCGCTAAAATTTTTGTCTTATTGTTTATTAATTTATGAAGTTCATTTATTTCAAGTTCATGACTTTGTTTATTGATTTTCCATTCTACTATTTTTGCTCCAACTTCCTTAAGTCTTACCCACGGGCTAATATTCGCTTCATGATCTTGATTAGTAACAATTATTTCATCTCCAGGACTTATAAATTTTTTTAATGCATTTGATAAAACATAAAGGTTGATTGATGTTGAACCTCCAATAATTATCTCATTTTTATTTGCATTAATCATTTTTGCAAAATATTCTGTTGCTAGATCCATGTTTTCTCCAGCAATTTTTGACATCTTATATTCTGCATATGGTTGTACTTTTGTAGAAACCATGAATTCATTCAACTTTTTAATTACTTTTTGAGGCACATAACTACCACCTGCATTCTCGAAAAATGACCATTCTTTAGATAATGGATCTTCAAATGCAGGGAATTGAGATCTTACAAAATCAACATCTAAATTAATGTTTTCATATGACATTCATACCTCTTGTTGTAAAATATTTTAATCTAATATAAAAAAAACAAACATATAACAATTAATTCTTATCATTATTTTATTTATGTATGATTGACAAAAGAAAATTTTATATTAACGGAAAATGGATTGATCCTTATGCAAGCAAGGATTTCGAAGTTATAAACCCTTCAAATGAAAATGCTTATGCTGTAATTTCCATAGGATCAAAAAAAGATGTTGATATTGCTGTTGATGCTTCAAAAGAGGCTTTTCCAAAATGGAGTGTTACTAAAAAAAAAGACAGAATAGAACTCTTAGAAAAATTACTATGTATATATAAAGCAAGGTGGGATGAAATTACTAACACGATGTCACAAGAAATGGGTGCTCCGCTTGATTGGTGTTCATCAGCTCAAACAGCTTCTGGGGCCGATCATTTAGAGGATTTTATTTTTAGATTAAGACAATTCAAATTTGAAAAAAATTTTAATAATAATTCTACAAATTATATTGTTTTGGAACCAATTGGAGTCTGTGCCTTGATAACTCCATGGAATTGGCCAATGAATCAGATTGTCTTAAAAGTAATTCCCGCACTTGCGGCTGGCTGCACTATGATTTTAAAACCATCTGAAATTGCACCCTTATCAGGAATACTTTTTGCTGAAATTATTCATGAGGCTGGATTTCCACCTGGTGTTTTCAATCTTATAAATGGAGATGGTGCTGGAGTAGGAACTGATTTATCTTCTCATAATAATATTGATATGATTTCTTTCACTGGGTCAACAAGAGCGGGAAAACTTATTTCTAAAAATGCAGCAGATACAATTAAAAGAGTTTGCTTAGAATTAGGGGGAAAGGGAGGAAATATTGTTTTTAGTGATTCACATTCAGAAGCAGTAAGAGAGGGTGTTAGAAACATAATGAGTAATTCAGGCCAATCTTGTGATGCACCTACAAGAATGCTAGTTGAAAAATCAATCTATAAAAGAGCAATAGAAGAGGCTGCTGATGAAGCGAATAAAATTAAAGTTGACATTGCTTCTAAACATGGAAATCATATTGGGCCAGTTATTTCACAAACACAGTATGATAAAATTATTGATCTAATAAGAAGTGGAATAAAAGAGGGAGCCACACTTGTAGCAGGAGGTCCTGATAAACCAAATGGTTTAGATAAGGGTTATTTTGTTAAGCCAACAATTTTCACAGATGTAACTAATGATATGAGAATCGCAAAAGAAGAAATTTTTGGGCCAGTCCTTTCTATAATTCCATTTGAAGATGAAGATGAAGCTGTATCAATTGTTAATGATACATCATACGGTTTAGGTAACTATGTTCAAACTCAAGATAAAGAAAAGGCAAAAAGAGTAGCAAGAAAATTTAGATCTGGAGGTGTATATATAAATGGGAATAGTGCTGATCCAGGAACTCCTTTTGGTGGTTACAGACAATCTGGCAATGGAAGGGAAGGCGGTGATTGGGGTTTAGAAGAATATTTAGAAATAAAAACTATTTGTGGATGGGAATGATCTATACTTTAACCTTATTAAAGTAATTTAATCTACCTATTATTTCGTCTCTTTCAATATAATAACCTTGAAGATGCCTATTCCCAGAGTTTGGGTCAAATTCAGTTCTACCATGTAATACTCTTCTGTTGTTAAAACAAAAAATATCACCAGCCTTTAATCTAAAATCAATCTTAAATTTTTTGTTTTGAAGAAGTGATGCAAAATATTGATAGGAGTCGTAAAATTTTTTCATTTTTTTTGGATCAACATCGACTGCACCCATTGCCGCCATACTAAATCTAATATCATTAAAATCATTATCTTTTGTTAGTGTAATTATTGGTGAATGAAGAATTCTAACAGCTTTTTGAGTATAGTCTGTATCTTTAAATTTTACATAAGTTTGTGTTAAAATATTAAAAGCATCTTTTTCATTTTTTTTTAAATAATTTGCAACTGCAAAACCATCAACAACAGATGATAAGCCGCCATTAGCATCATTTATTAAACAATGAAGAAACTGATATCCAGGAGCATATTCAAAATAAGGTAAGTCAGTATGATTCCTTAACGCATCTGCCGTATAGGCAGTATTATTGGGTTTCGGTATATTAATTACTTCAAATGGTGTACCAAAAAATGTTTCTCTATGATGGCTTATTCTATTTAATATTTTAAATGCTGATTTTTTGCTAGTTGGTGAATTTTTAACTAAAGCAAAACCATAGGTATGAAGTAAATTTAACCATTTGCTTAAATATTTATCATTTTTAATTACACTATTGTGATCAACTATAATTTTATTAAAATTTTTTTTCAGCTTTCCATCCCAAAAAACATAAGGTGATTTATATTTTTGTTTATTAATTTCGGTATAACAATGATCTCTTAACCATTTTAAGTTAAATTTGCTAGTATGATTACCTTCACTCCAATCAATATTGAGTTTATTTTTTTTGATTTTATACTTTTTAGGAAATATTTTTTTACTTACAGTTAAAATATTAAAGACTCGCATATTTGCAGTAGGATGTATTGTTGTTGGACAATTATCTCTTAGCCACATAAAATGGAATTTACTTTCAAAATTATCTTTCCATAAAATACTTAAATGATCATTCTTTTTTTCTAATTTTTTAACATGATACTTGCTATTCATTAAAAATATTTATATCTGAATAAATTATCTTAGTATATTTAAATAAATAATGAAATCAAAAAATAATAATCTCTTAGGTATATCCTTCATGCTTCTGTCAATGTTTTGTCTTAGTATAAATGATATAACTTATAAATATTTAAGCTTTCATTTTCCAGTATGGGAATCAATATTCTTTCGAGCACTTAGCGGAAGTATTATTGCAACTTTCTTAGTAATGTATTTTGGGTTTAATAAATTAAAAACCAAAAAACCAGTTGGACATGCTATCCGAGCCTTTTCTGCTTCTGCTTGTGTTGTATTTTATATTTATGGAATTAATCACTTAATGCTATCTGAAAATATTGCAATTGCACATTCTGCTCCAATTATCGCAGCATTTCTTGCTGTACCAATACTTGGTGAGAGAATTGGAATTTTTAGAACTACTGCAATATTAATTGGTTTTATCGGTGTATTAATTATTGTTAAGCCCGGTACTGACTTGTTCAAATTAGAAACACTTTATCCTTTAATATCTGCAGCTTTTATGGCTTCTGTTTATTTGTCAACGAGATCAGTGATGAGTACTGATTCTAGTGTTGCAATCGTTTTTTATTATTCTTTTGCATTATTAATTACGTCAATAATATTTTTCCCTGATAATTTTATTATGCCAAATGGAATTCAATTAATTTTTGCAATGAGTTTAGGTGTGATGGGATCACTAGGACATTTATTTATGTCTCAAGCAGCTAAATACGCAGATGTTGCAATTACTTCACCCTTTGAATACTCATCTTTTATATTTGTAGGATTAATGGGATATTTAATTTATTTTGAGGTTCCAACTTTTAGTATTTATGTAGGGGGAACAATAATCATAAGCACTGGAATATTTATAGCTTACAGAGAAAGAAAAAATAGCTAAATTAAAAAATTATTTCTTTTAAATTTTTGTTCTTATATCTTTGATTTCTTATTTTATTTAAAATATTTTTTTTACCTCCACACATTATAAATTTATTATCAATATCTTCGTCTTTTAAAGGATTATTTTTCCCTCCTTTAATATGTGATATTTTTTCAATCAATACACTTCCATCATTCATTATTACTTTAATTATATCAGGATACTTAGGGTCATAATCTTCAAAATTATTTGGCACTTTGTACGTGAGTAGTTTAATTTTTTTAACCAAATTTAAACTTTTTTTATTTTTGGAAATATTTAAACTACTTAAATCAAATTTACCATTAATGAGAGCAGTTGCTAAACAATAACTCAATGAAAATCTAGCTTCAGTAGAATTTTTAGGTATATGAAATTTTGATACTCTAAACCAAGGTTCTGGAAACTCAATTGTAATAGATTTAATATTTTTTTTTATAAAAATTTTTTTATTTAAATTTAATCCTCCTTGTATTACTCTTTGTGAATAACTACAAACTGGCCAAAACTTAATGAAATTTGGAAATTTAATTATTGCATTTCCTAAATCTGATCTTTTAAAATTATTATTTAATTTTTTAGAAAATTTACTACCATACAATTCAATAAATCCTCTCTCAATATTCCAAATATCTTGGTTAGCTGTCCCTCCATTTTTTGCAAGTAAGGCTGATTGTACCCCTGCTTGAGAAGCAAACCCTATATGAAAAGCTTTTATATCTGTGCCAAATTGCTGTTTTAATCCAGATGAAAAACTTGTTGCAATAGAAATTGCATTTGCCATTTGATCTGCATTTAATTTTAACACTTTAGATACTGCTGCAGCAGTTCCAATCACGCCTATTGTCTTTGCTGAATGCCATCCTTTATAATAATGATCATAGCTAAGTGCTTGTCCTAATTTTATTATTAATTCATATCCTACTACCCATCCCTCATATGTTTCTTCAATTGAGATATTTTTCATTTGAGCAATAGATATTAGAGCTGAAAAAATTGGCGCACTAGGATGAGATCCTGCAACGTATTCGTAATCATCAAAGTCTATAGACGCAGATCTTACTCCATGTAAAAAACATGCTGCAGAAATAGATAATTTTTTTCCTCCTCCAAATATCTTAATGTTTCTTGAATTATTATTTTCTAAACAGTATTTTAAGGCAACCTTTGATTGTTTTTCTTTAACACCTGACAATATACAAGCTAGGGTATCTATGAATGCATTTTCTGCTCTTTTATAAGTTACCTTATTGATATTAATTTTTTTTTGTGATGCCCAATTACAAAATTTTTTATGAAAACTCATTTTTTATATTTTGCAATCATTGTAATTTCTTGTTTTTCATTTAGAATTCTTCCAATAATTTCATCATCTTGATTTTCACCAATTTCTACAAAAAAATTATTGTTATATACAAGAGGAGCTGTAGCTTTATATTCAAAAGAATTGAACTCAATCTCGTTTTTTCTTGCAAGATTTAAAAGATATGTTGCTTGAAGAGGCGCATGGACTAATAATCCCATATGGCCCTCATAATTTTTTGTATAATCATTATCATAATGAATCTTGTGTCCATTAAAAGTTAAGGCAGAATATCTAAATAGCAAAGTTGAAGAACTAAAAATTTCTACTTTATCAATTAACTTTAATTCATCTTTTATTTTAGGAGTAATCGAGTTTTTATTTACTTTTTCTCTATAAACAGCAGTTTGATCTTCTGACACTATTAATTTATTTTTATCTAAATATTCATGATTAATATTAACAAAACATAGATTGCCTGATCTACCTTCTTTAAATTCAATACTTGAAATTGTTGAATTTTTTTTAATTTCAGATCCAATTTCAAACTCATCAAATATTGTTATTTTACCACCTGCCCACATTCTAATTTTATAAGGTAACTCAGGTAAGAAAATTCCTAATTTTGTATTTCCATCTTTGTCTAACTTATCTAATGAAGTCACATCTGGGCATAAGCATAAAAAAACTCCCTCTGGCACAGTTTGATCACTTAAACAGTTTTGATTGATTGTTTTTTTAAAATGATCAACTAATCGAGGAGTAATAATATCACTTCTTGAAATTTTCTTCCCAATCCAATCTTTGTAATTATTCATATTTAATTTACTCGAGTTTACTTATTAAATAATTATTAGTATAATTTATATTTTTAAAAAATGAAAAAAACATTTGACTATATTATAGCAGGAGGAGGTTCAGCTGGCTGTACATTAGCCTCAAGATTGTCTGAAAATAAAGATATAAAGGTATTACTTATAGAAGCAGGGGGGTCAGGAAAAAGTTTATTCACTCAAATGCCTGGTGGTAACGGATACATTTTTGGCAACCCTAAATTTGATTGGGGTTTTGAGTCAATACCTCAACCTTCTTTAAATAATAGAAAAATTTTATACCCTAGAGGTAAAGGATTAGGAGGATCCTCTCTTTTAAACGGTATGATTTACATGAGAGGCGCTCCAGGTGATTTTAATAGGTGGAGACAAAAGGGCTTAGAGGGTTGGTCATATAATGATGTATTACCATATTTCAAAAGATCTGCTTCAGCTTTCCATAGAGAAAAAAATGAATATCACTCACACTCAGGTCCTTTAAAACTTACACCAGCTGGTAATTACAATTCTATCGATAAAGCATTTATTGATGCATGTGTTGAAGCTGGGGCAGAAATTAATAATGATTTTTATAATGGCAATCTAAATGGAGTAGGTCGATATGATGTTAAAGTATGGAATGGAAAAAGACAATCATCTGCAGAAGCTTATTTAAAATTTAAACCTAGCAACTTAACAATTTATAAAAATACATCTGTAATAAAAATTTTAATTGAGAAAAATAAAGCTAAGGGATTACTTTTATCAAATGGTGAAGTTTATGCATCATCTGAGATAATATTATCTTTAGGAGCATTCGGTAGTCCCAAATGTTTAATGTTGTCAGGAATTGGCCCAGAAGAACATTTAAAAGAAAAAAACATAGATTTACTAATTAATTTACCTGGAGTCGGTGAAAATCTTCACGATCATCCTGTTATGCCAATGAATTGGGCTTTTCAAAACAATAATTTAAGTTTCTCTAAATATCAAAGGATCGATAGAGCTATTATTGTGGGATTAAAATATATTTTATTTAAACAGGGATTAGCTGCAGCTCCTTTTTGGTCAACAAATCTATTTCATGCAATAAGAGAAAAAGATATGCCTGAAATACAAGTGTTCATGACACCTATGTGTTTTAAAGAAGAAAAAGATAACTGGTCTATGAGTCTAGATAATTTATTAAATTTTGGTTCATTATTTTTTTCTAGAGGTAAAAAAGCTTTTCCAGGATTACATTTTCAAATTAATTTATTAAGACCAAAGAGCACAGGAAGTGTAAAACTTAAAAGCTCAAATCCTGATGATGAGCTAAATATAAATCCAAATTGGTTTATCGATCCATCTGATATGGAAGATATGCTAGAAGGAATGAAGCATACAAGAGAAGTATTATCGAAACCCAGTTTAGCTAAACTTGTTTCGGAAGAAATACTTCCAGGAAAAAAAATCAAAAGTGATCAAGATTTAAAAGAGTCAGTACGAAATCATGTACAAACCGGTCATCATCCTGCATCTACGTGTGCAATGGGTTCAAGTAATAACAAAATGGCTGTACTTGACAATCAGCTTAAAGTTAGAGGA
>CACNNQ010000012.1 GCA_902621855.1 uncultured Alphaproteobacteria bacterium
TAAGAAATTTAAAGATTTTTTTAATAATACAAAAAATATTTACACTAAGCCTCTTATAATATTTTCATTTGATGATGGTCTTGTTTCACATTACAAATTTGTTGCTCCAATTCTGAAAAAATATGGAATTACTGGTTGGTTTTTTATTCCAACAAAATTTATTGAATCAGATTTAGACAAAGAAAATTTAAAAAATAATTTTAATGGAGCTATTGAATCATTGTTTCCTAAGAAATTAATAAAAACTATTAATAGAGATTTTATGAATTGGGATGAAGTAAACAATTTGTTGTATGAAAATCACGTGATTGGATCACACACGCACGATCATATTAGACTTTTAGATAATTTGCCTATTAAAATAATTAACGATCAAATAATTTTGTCAAAAAATATTATTGAATCTAAAACCAAGGTTAAATTATCATTATTTTGCTGGGTTGGTGGAGAAGAGTATTCCTACGGAGAATCAACATATAAAACGATTATACAAAATTATGAATATGCATTCTCAACAAATTTTAAGAATATTTATAAAAAAAATAATAAATATATGCTGGATAGAACTAATATAGAGGCTGATTATAGCTGGCCTTTTTTTATTTTTTATTTTTCTGGAATTATGGATTTATTTTATTTTTTTAAAAGACGTAGATTAAAAATTAAATTAAAAGACAACATTTTTGATTAAATTATCTATAGATTCTTAAGTAGATGAACTAAAAAAGTATTTTATTACAAAATAAACTAAGTAAATCTGCCATTTTTTTCTTTTTTTTATTGTTTGACAACGTTTTTTAATACCTTTATAGCCTTGAATCCTTTTTCATTATTGGAAAAGTAATGTCCTTAATATTAAATTTTGTTAATTTTATTAGGATATTTTGCTCTTTTAACCGTTAATAAGATATTAAAGAGATACGTAGACAACAATTCGTAAAAAAATTTTATACGAATGTTAAATGGAATACGTATCAACAAATACTTTTGTTTATACAAGAAGTATTCCGCTTTAACGGACGTTCCGTAATTATTGACTTAGGTCAAATTACTTAACTTAAGAGTTTGATTATGGCTCAGAACGAACGCTGGCGGCATGCCTCATACATGCAAGTCGAACGAGGTCTTCGGACCTAGTGGCGCACGGGTGAGTAACATGTGGGAATCTGCCTAAAGGTTCGGAATAACTGCGGGAAACTGTAGCTAATACCGGATGTGTCTGCAAAGAGAAAGATTTATCGCCTTTAGATGAGCCCGCACTAGATTAGCTAGTTGGTGAGGTAACTGCTCCACCAAGGCTACGATCTATAGCTGATTTGAGAGGATGATCAGCCACACTGGGACTGAGACACGGCCCAGACTCCTACGGGAGGCAGCAGTAGGGAATATTGGACAATGGGGGAAACCCTGATCCAGCAATGCCGCGTGAGTGAAGAAGGCCTTAGGGTTGTAAAACTCTTTCATCAATGATGATAATGACATTAGTTGAAGAAGAAGCTCCGGCTAACTTCGTGCCAGCAGCCGCGGTAATACGAAGGGGGCTAGCGTTGTTCGGAATCACTGGGCGTAAAGCGTATGTAGGCGGATCAAAAAGTTAGATGTGAAATCCCTGGGCTCAACCCAGGAACTGCATTTAAAACTAGTGATCTAGAAATTGGTATGGGTTAGTAGAATTTCCAGTGTAGAGGTGAAATTCGTAGATATTGGAAAGAATACCAGAAGCGAAGGCGACTAACTAGGCCATTTTTGACGCTGAGATACGAAAGCGTGGGTAGCAAACAGGATTAGATACCCTGGTAGTCCACGCAGTAAACGATGAGTGCTAGTCGCTGGGACAATAGTTTCAGTGTCGAAGCTAACGCATTAAGCACTCCGCCTGGGAAGTACGGTCGCAAGATTAAAACTCAAATAAATTGACGGGGGCCCGCACAAGCGGTGGAGCATGTGGTTTAATTCGAAGCAACGCGAAGAACCTTACCAGACCTTGACATGGTGTGTATGAATTACAGAATAGTAATTCTTCAGTTCGGCTGGCACACACACAGGTGCTGCATGGCTGTCGTCAGCTCGTGTCGTGAGATGTTGGGTTAAGTCCCGCAACGAGCGCAACCCTCATTTTTAGTTGCCATCAGGTTAAGCTGGGCACTCTAGAAAAACTGCCGGTGATAAGCTGGAGGAAGGCGGGGATGACGTCAAGTCCTCATGGCCCTTACGGTCTGGGCTACACACGTGCTACAATGGTGGTGACAGAGGGCAGCAATATCGCAAGATAAAGCTAATCCCTAAAAACCATCTCAGTTCGGATTGGACTCTGCAACTCGAGTCCATGAAGTTGGAATCGCTAGTAATCGTAGATCAGCGTGCTACGGTGAATACGTTCTCGGGCCTTGTACACACCGCCCGTCACGCCATGGGAGTTGGTTTTACCTTAAGCCGGTGCGCTAACCGCAAGGAAGCAGCCGTCCACGGTAGGGTCAGCGACTGGGGCGAAGTCGTAACAAGGTAACCGTAGGGGAACCTGCGGTTGGATCACCTCCTTTCTAAGGATATTGATAAATAGTTCTCTATTTATCCGGGTTGTTGTCTATGTATCTCTTTATAAATTGGCTAGTACTGGGTGCTTATTTAATTATATTGGGCTGGTAGCTCAGTTGGTTAGAGCGCGCGCTTGATAAGCGTGAGGTCGGAAGTTCAAGTCTTCCTCGGCCCACCAATAAAGGGGGATTAGCTCAGCTGGGAGAGCGCCTGATTTGCATTCAGGAGGTCAGCGGTTCGATCCCGCTATCCTCCACCATAACTAGCTTTTCTTATTTTTTCTTTAAATAGTATATATGTTAAAAACTGATCAAAAATTTTTTGATTTTAATACGTACAAAATTTTTCTCTGTACGTAATTGCAATCAAGCGCAAAAGGGCATTTAGTGGATGCCTTGGCATCAAGAGACGATGAAGGACGTGGCAGGCTGCGAAAAGCTAAGGGGAGTTGTCAACACACTTTGATCCTTAGATATCCGAATGGGGAAACCCAACTCTTTAGAGTTACTTATCAATGAATAAATAGTTGATAAGAGATAACCTAGTGAATTGAAATATCTTAGTAGCTAGAGGAAAAGAAATATATTCTGTTAGTAGTGACGAGCGAAAGCGGAACAGGCCAATGATTTTTTTATAATAACTAGAACTTTCTGGAAAGTAAGACCATAGTGGGTGATAGTCCCGTATAGGTAAAAATTAAAAAAATTTTCGAGTAGGGCGGAACACGTGAAATTTTGTCTGAATATGGGGAGACCACTTCCCAAGCCTAAATACTCCTTGATGACCGATAGTGAACAAGTACCGTGAGGGAAAGGTGAAAAGAACCCCGATAGGGGGAATGAAATAGTATCTGAAACCGAATGCCTACAAGCAGTCAGAGCTTCTTTATGAAGTGATGGCATACCTTTTGTATAATGGGTCAGCGACTTAGTCTGTGCAGCAAGCTTAAGCCATTAGGTGTAGGCGTAGGGAAACCAAGTCTTAATAGGGCGTTAGTTGTACGGATTAGACTCGAAGCGGGATGAGCTTAATATGAGCAGGTTGAAGATGCAGTAACATGCATCGGAGGACCGAACCAGGAAACGTTGAAATGTTTTTGGATGACTTGTGTTAAGGGGTGAAAGGCCAACCAAATTCCGCTATAGCTAGTTCTCCGCGAAAACTATTTAGGTAGTGCGTTGTGTGAATGATATCGGGGGTAAAGCACTGGATGGGCTAGGGGGAAGCGATTCCTACCAAACCTAACCAAACTCTGAATACCGATACTCTATGCACAGCAGACAGACTATAGGTGCTAAGGTCTATAGTCGAGAGGGAAACAGCCCAGATCACCAGTTAAGGCCCCCAAATAATGGCTAAGTGGGAAAGTATGTAGAAAGACCAAGACAGGCAGGAGGTTGGCTTAGAAGCAGCCATCCTTTAAAGATAGCGTAACAGCTCACTGTTCTAATTAAGTTTTTCCGCGACGAAGATGTAACGGGGCTAAAGCCATTTGCCGAAACTGTGACTTTATAAATATTGAGATATTTATAAGGGGTAGCGGAGCGTTCTGTAAGCCGTTGAAGGTGTTTTGAAAAAAATGCTGGAGGTATCAGAAGTGCGAATGCTGACATGAGTAGCGATAAAGAGTGTGAGAGACACTCTCGCCGAAATCCTAAGGTTTCCTGCGTAAAGTTAATCTGCGCAGGGTTAGTCGACCCCTAAGGCGAGGCAGAAATGCGTAGTCGATGGGAAACAGGTTAATATTCCTGTACCTTCTGAGAGTTGACGGATTATGTAAATAGTATTTTCTTATTGGATTGAAAATGCTGTGAAATAGTTCCTGGAAATAGCCTCAGAATATAGATCGTACCTAAACCGACACAGGTAGGAAGGTAGAGTATACCAAGGCGCTTGAGAGAATGATGTTGAAGGAACTCGGCAAAATGCTCTTGTAACTTCGGAATAAGAGAGACCAACTTTTAGGCAACTATTAGTTGGTGGCACAGAATAGGGAGAAGCGACTGTTTATCAAAAACACAGGTCTCTGCTAAGTCGTAAGACGATGTATAGGGACTGACGCCTGCCCGGTGCCGGAAGGTTAAATGGTGGAGTGCAAGCTCTAAAATGAAGCCCCGGTGAACGGCGGCCGTAACTATAACGGTCCTAAGGTAGCGAAATTCCTTGTCAGGTAAGTTCTGACCCGCATGAATGGCGTAACGATTTCTCCGCTGTCTCCAACATCAACTCAGCGAAATTGAATTCTCCGTGAAGATGCGGAGTACGTGTAGTTAGACGGAAAGACCCCGTGCACCTTTACTATAGCTTTACAGTGGTATTAGAAAATTAATGTGTAGGCTAGGTGGTAGACTTTGAAGCTAAGGCGTCAGCTTTAGTGGAGTCAAAAGATGAAACACCACCCTTTAATTTTTTGATATCTAACCATCATCCTTTATCAGGATGTGGGACCCTGTATGGTGGGTAGTTTGACTGGGGCGGTCGCCTCCCAAAGAGTAACGGAGGCGCGCGATGGTAGGCTCAGGCTGGTCGGAAATCAGCTTTAGAGTGCAATGGCATAAGCCTGCCTGACTGCGAGACGTACATGTCGAGCAGAGTCGAAAGACGGTCATAGTGATCCGGTGGTTCCGAGTGGAAGGGCCATCGCTCAACGGATAAAAGGTACGCCGGGGATAACAGGCTGATACCCCCCAAGAGTCCATATCGACGGGGGTGTTTGGCACCTCGATGTCGGCTCATCACATCCTGGGGCTGGAGAAGGTCCCAAGGGTTTGGCTGTTCGCCAATTAAAGTGGTACGTGAGCTGGGTTCAGAACGTCGTGAGACAGTTCGGTCCCTATCTGCTATACGAGTTGGAAATTTGACAGGATTTGTCCCTAGTACGAGAGGACCGGGATGAACGTACCTCTGGTGTACCAGTTGTTCCGCCAGGAGCATCGCTGGGTAGCTATGTACGGACAGGATAACCGCTGAAAGCATCTAAGCGGGAAACCTACCTGAATACTAGATTTCCCCATCAGAGTCGTGGAAGACCACCACGTTGATAGGTTGGACGTAGAAGTGTAGTAATGCATGGAGCTTACCAATACTAATAACTCGATTGGCTTGATTACAATATCGTACAGAGAAAAGTTTTATACATAAAGTTTCCTGGTGACAATAGCAATGGATAAACACCCGATCCCATCCCGAACTCGATCGTGAAAGCCATTAGCGCCGATGGTACTATATCTTAAGATATGGAAGAGTAGGTCGTTGCCAGGATTATAATTTTTTAAATAAAGTGTTTAATTTCTCGCTTATAATTCCAGCATTCAATGAATCTAAAAACATTATTAATCTTATTGAGGAAATCTATTCTAATTTAAATGAAAAGGAATACAACTTTGAAATTATTGTTATTGATGATGCAAGTACAGATAATACAAAAGATTTATTAATTAATAAAAAATTACAACTAAACAATCTTAAAATAATTACTAACCAAAATAATCAAGGTCAAAGTTATTCTATAAAAATTGGAATTCAAAAATCAACATTCAATAATATTGTTACAATCGATGGTGATGGTCAAAATGATCCTTCAGATATTCCCAAGTTAATTGAATTATATGAAAGTAATAAAAATATTAAGTTAGTTGCTGGTATAAGAAAAAAACGCCAAGACACAAAAATTAAAAAAATTTCGTCTTTAGTGGCTAATAAAATAAGAAAAAGAATTTTAAATGATGGTTGTGATGACACAGGTTGTGCTCTAAAAATATTCGATAAAAATATATTCTTATCATTTGAGTTTTTTAATGGAATTCATCGCTTTTTACCTGCTCTTTTCAATGGATTTGGTTATAAAATTAGTTTTGTTGACGTAAATCATAGGTATAGAAAATATGGAATTTCAAAATACGGTATACTGAATAGATTGTTTAAAGGTATATATGATATGATTAAAGTTTACTTTATAATAAATAAAAAATTATAATGTTTGAATTTATTTATAACCTATCTAGTGTTGAAATATTTTTTCTTGGTATTGGTTTTGCCGGACAGGGTTTATTCGCATCTAGATTCATTATACAATGGATTTTTTCAGAAAAAAAAGGAGAAAGTTATATTCCGGTTATTTTCTGGTATTTAAGTATTTTTGGAGGCCTTGGCCTATTAACATATGCAATATTCAGAAAGGATCCTGTAATAATATTAGGACAATCATTCGGTATATTAATTTATTTAAGAAATTTATACCTTATTCATAAAAAAAAAACTAAATTCAAATAAATTCTATATATATTCTGATAATTAATATCTTGTTTCAAAATGGATAAAAGCAAAAATACTTATTACATATCTAATTTATTGAATTTATTTTTTGAGAAAAGAATTCTTATTGTTTATTTGTTCCTAATTATATTACTTAGTTTTTCTACTTTATCGATTATTTATAATGACGAAAATAATAATAAACTTGGTGAATTTGAATATTTAATTAAGTATTATATAAAAAATGATGATAGTTTCTTAAGTTATAGATTGAATTTAGGTTCTAACAGTAACAGTAATAGAAATACAATTACACCAGGTACAAATAATTTACAAATTGATCTTCAAACAAATGATACAATTTTTAGTAATGAGTCTATATCTTTTGATACTAACTACTTTTTTGTTAGAGAAAAGTTGAACATAATGAAAGATAGTGTTTATTCTGATCCTATTTTAATTTTTATAGATTTTTATAAAAATTACAAAAATAAATCACAATTCTTAAAAAAAATTAATAAAGAAGAAATTTCAACTTTAGTTACAGAAAATTTCTTAAATCAAACAATAGAATATGATCGATCTTTTCAATATGATAAATTTGCATTAGTTACTTTTAAAACTGAAAATTTACAAGTTGGTTTAAAATTAGTTGAAGATTATAGCAAATATATCATCAGTTTAATTAAGGAAAAATATATAAAAGATTTAAATCAAGTAATATTTAATTTAGATAAAGATCAAGAAAAACTATCTAATAATTCAGTTGTAGAAATTCTTGAATTAGCAAAAAGTGAAATCGATTTTGAAATTTTAAGAATAAATCAAGGAGTAAATATTATTCAAATTGATAAAGAAAATTTTATTGTTAATAAGATGAAAAAAAGATATAGATTGCTTGAAGTAGGCGCAGCTTCTGCAAATCAATATTACTATCCCATTTTATTTACAATATTCTTTGTTGTATTATATTTTGTTTTTATAATTATCTTTTATAGAAAAAAGCTTAATAATGCTGATTTTAGATAGAATACTAATATTCCTTATTTCTTTACTTCCTCTTTTTCTAATAACAGGCCCCTTCTTGTCTGATTTGGCCATATCTTTATCTGCTATAGTATATTTATACATTTTCTTTTTTGTTGAAAAAAAAAGAATTGATTTAAAAAATTATTTCATAATTTTTATATCAATATTTTATTTCTATTTATTGTTATCTTCTATTTTATCAGAATATACTTATCATTCATTGTCAGCAAGTTTGTTTTTTTTTAGATTTTTTGTTTTTTCTTTTTGTATTATATATTTATATGAAAAATATGAAAATTTTAAAAA
>CACNNQ010000013.1 GCA_902621855.1 uncultured Alphaproteobacteria bacterium
ATTTTTTTATTTGTTTTAAAGCTTATTAATGTTGCAGATAATCCATTATAGGTTTCAAAATTTTTTGATATTTTAAAAAAACTTAACATTTTATTATTACTTATTTTAAAAAAATACTTGTTCTCATTAATTTTATCTTTAACAACTTTGTTTATTTCATTTATATTATTGATTGTTTTTGTATCTTTTGAATATAAAATATTATTTTCTATTAAAAATTTTTCTAAATCTTCAAGATTTTGAAAATTTTCCAGCTCTACAATAGTACTATTATTAATTAAATCTTTTTTATAAATATTTAAATACTTGATTTGAAAATCATAAATTAAATCTATTTCATCAGCTTCTTTATAAATTTCATTTATTTGAGTATTTAAAAAGAGAAATTAATACAACTTTAGTTTACTTGATAATGACGTAGTATAGCTTAAGTCATCATCTGGTATTTTTACTATAATTGAGTTCATTAAAATTATTATTCTTTTTATTTTCAGATAAAATATCTAGGTATATTTTATTTACGTTTATTTTTAGATCTATTTTGTTTTGAGAATTTATGAAATATTGATTAAAAATCATAGCAGATATATAATCTTCTAGAATTTCATTTTTGCTTAGTTCTGAATTATTTGTTACAAATTTTAGATAATTTTTTCTTTTGTTTAAATCAATAGTAGTAAATGTTTTGTCTAATATTTTAAATTCTATTTTATTTTCAAATGCATAAATTGAATTAAATTTAATTAAAAGAAAAAAAATAATAAAAAAAAATAATTTATTAATTGTTGACTTCAAATAAATCACTTTCAACATTGTTACCTTCCCAAGTAATGTCTAATTTATCATTCTCTGATACAGCTAAGTTAGATGATTTATAACTTCCAATATTTTTAAAAGAAAACATTAGTGTTAATATATCTTGGGGTTTAAGATTATCTTCTTCATAAGATTTTCTATAAAAGTCTAAATTAATCCCAAAACATTCATCAAAATATTTATAACCAATTTTATATTCTGTATTAATTTCTCTTTTTAAATCATAAAGCCCCGAAAAATTTATACTAGAAAACTTTAATATTTTATTCGTTTGAAAATTATAATTAATTGTTTCTATATCTTGATTAATTATTTTTCCAGTTTTACTTTTTTGATCTAAATATGATAAACTTATATCACCTAAATTAGTTTTTGAAGATAAAGTTACATTTTGTTCCTTTACTAAATTATCATTAAAGTCATATCTAAAATTATAATTCATATTATATGTATCACTATAATTTATTTCTCCTAAAAGATCACTTAAGTGATCGTCATTTCCTTGCTCAATATGATAACTACTATTATTAGTAAATTCGTAATATTGAGATAACTTTAAATTAAATTTTTGATTATTTATTTCTAATCCATAATCCAATCTTTTTGAATTATCAAGTTTATCACTTCCAGTAAATCTATTTAATCTTTTAATGTTTTCAATACTAAATGAATTATTCGAAGAATCTTCATTAGAAATTTTATTTGAATTCGAGTATCCAGGTGTTAAAATTAACCCAATTTTAGGGATAAATGAAAAGTTATTTTTAGAATTTTTGAATTTGAATGGCGTATCAATATTTAAATTCAATATAGGAAATAATCTATACAAATTTCCAGAATGATAGTTGTTATTACTTATTAATTTTTTTTCTGTTTTAAATATTTGGTTATACATTTCACTACTTAATTTTATCTTTGAATTATACCTTACATATTGTTTTGAAAAATTTACCTTTTGTGAAAATTTTTGTTGTTCTTTTGCATGTATATCAGTATTTGTGTCTCTAAAAATATTATAAAACTGGAAAACTTGACTGATACTATTTTCATTTATTATCTTATTTCCAGTATAATATTGTAAATTAGGTAAAACAGTTGGAGTAGTTTTATTATCTTCGTTTAACTGATTAGTTTGATAAAAATTTACATTTGTTTCAAGGTAATCATCTTTATTTCTTAAGTTAAATCCCTCTAACTTTAGTTTACTTGATAATGACGTAGTATAGCTTAAGTCATCATCTGGTATTGTTCTTTGAATATAATTCTGCGATGTTTGCAGAGCTGATTCTATTGAAAATCTATAATTTGAATTAACATTTTTATTATAGTTTGTAATTAAACTTGCATCGTTTAACCATTTGTTATTATTTTGATTTTCAAAATTAGAATCAAAAGTTAAGTCTGTATTAAAATTACCTCCCGAAATTATTTGATTATATTCAAAAAGAAATCTTTGAGATGAATCTATACCACCTCCGTAGTTAATTTGTGGAGTAAATGTTAGTTCTTTATCTAAAGAAATATTGAAATAGTAAGGAAGAGATATGGATTGGCTTGTTTTTGTATCTAAAAAATTTAATGCTAGAGAAGGAGTTAAGAATCCAGATTTTCTCTCTTTTCTAAGAGGTGACGGTGTTACAATATATGGTATGTAAAATACTGGGGTATTTATTATCCTCATTTTTGAATGTTTTTGATATAAAAACAAATTCTTATTGTCATGAAGTATTTTTTCTCCCTCTAATTGCCATGTAGGACAAATAAAGTTAGCTATTTTAATACGAGATTTGCATGGTGAATACACTCCTTTTGAGATAATATCTATATGCTTCTCTCTCTTTCCTATTGCACCAATAATTCTAGAACCGTCCTGTAATCTTATTTTAATATCATTTATATTTCCATATTCTAAATCATCGTTAAATTCACCACTAGATCCATTTAAAAAATTATTATTAGAATCTTTTAGTGTAAATTCTGTTGGTAAAATTATTTTCTTCTTTTTTTGATTATATATTATTAAGTTTGAAAAAATTAATTGTTGACCTTTTAATATTTTAGCATTGCCATTTGCTATAATATTTTGATTTTCATCATAATTGATTTTATCAGCATAAATTAGTATTTCTTCTGCATTATTTATGTTTGGTAGTAAAAGAATGAGGGTTAAAAAAAATATTGTTTTAATTTTTTTACTCATTTTCAATCTTAATTATATGATATAATCCATAAAGAAACGGTATAAGTAAAATAAATAAATATGATATAAAAATATTTATATTAAAGCTAATTGTTATTTTTGTTATAATTTCTTTTGTAAAAAAGATTACAAAACCAATTAAAATAGAAATGAAGAGTACTTTAAAAAAATTTTCATTTCTTTTAAATTTTCCCGTAATTCCTATAACTACAAATATTAAAATTGTTATAAAAATTGGTTTTAATATCTCTGATACATAAAATAAACTTATTTCAGAGGAGTATAAATTAAATTTTTTTAGAGTATTAGTGTGACTTATATAGTCATAAAAAGGTATAAATTTGTAGTTAGTTATTGAGTTTAATATATTTTGTTTATTAAAGTTGATATCAAGATTATAGCTATCTATATTGTTTATTATTTCATCATCAAGATCATAAAATTGCACATCTTTGAGAGATAGTATATTTTCATCAAAAATACCATTTTTAGCTCTAATCAAATAACTAGATTCAGGATTGATTTGTAAAATTTTTATATTACTCAATTTCATATCTTTTAAATCTATATTCTCTATATTAATAAAATTTGATATTTTTTGATCAATTTTATTTTTAATCCACATTTGATTATTTGATATTTTAATTGAATAAATTCCATCGTCTTTTTGTTTAATTATTTCCTGATATCTATTTTCAAAATTAGCTGATATTGGGTTTAAAAATATTAAAAAAATCAAACTGATTAAAAATACTGTAAATCCAATAGGGACAAAGATATCAAAAATAGAATAACCTACATTTCTTAAAGCAATTAATTCATTATTGTTTATTAAATTTCTTATTAAAAAAGAAATAGCTATTATACTTACGAAAGGTAATATTTCATTTAATGTTGATGGTAATTTGAAGAATGATAGAATTATATAATCATAAATATTTTTATCTTCAGATACTATTATTCTTGAAATATCAATTAAGTTTAAAAATATAATAAATATTGAAACTATTATTAAATTGATGAAAATATATTTAGAAGTTAATCCAGTAAGATAAAAATTAATTTTATTCATATCTATTTTTTAAATGAATACATATTATAGTAGTTATGATTAATGCTGTTGTTGAAAAAATATAAAAATTGTAATTAGTTTCCGAGTTTTTTAATAATTGATTAAAAATCAGTAAAAATAATGAGCCTATTATAAAAATTAAATTGTTCCTTACACTAAAATTATTATTTTTTAGGTTATTGATATAAAAAATATAGATTATTATTAATGAGAGTAGTATGTCAATTACTTTAAATGATACATTCAGATAATCCTTATTATAAAAATCATCAAATAAAGTTAAAGAATTTCTATCATAATTATTAAAATTTGAATTTGTTTCATTATTAAAATTTATAGTATATTCAGTAAATTCAAGTTTCTCAATTTCATTACCATTTATATTTAATTTAAATCCATTTTTTAATTTAAAAATAATATTGTTATTTTCAGTTTTTATTTTCCCATTTTTAGCAAAAATTATATTGTCACTATTATCTTTAAAATTTATAAAAATATCTTCATAAGAATTTTTATTTTTTTTAAAATCAAGTGTTGTACCATCATTTATTTTTAGAAAATTAGTAGTAACTACCTTGTTTAAATTCAATGTATTTCTTAACTCAAATTCTTTAAATTTGTATATTTCGTAAATTTTTGGAGAAATAAAAAAGTTTAGGAATGAATAAAATATCAAAATAATAAAAGAAAACATGATCATAGAATTTTTAAAAGGCATTAAATCTAAACCTAAACTAAAGATTGCAATTAATTCTTTATCTTTATTTAATTTTATAAAACATAAAAGTATCCCAAAAATTAAAATAAAAGGTAATATTACAGAAAATAAGTTAGGTAATAAAAAAAAAGAAAGGTAAATAATATTTAATATATCTATTTGAATTAAATTAGACAGTGTAAAAAGTCTTGTTAATTGCATTAACCAAGCAATTGTTATAAATATAAAAAATATTAAAGAGCATGATTTTAGTATTTGAAGGAAAATATAAATATCAATTCTCTTATTCATATTAAATCTGTAAATACATCAATTTAATATAAAAATTAAATCATTTAAGTGTTTATGACAATCTTATTTATTTAGTAACTTTATACAATCGAAATTCAGCAATGATTTGTAGACTTTTAATAATAACTAAATTAGAAGTTCAAAAAATTAACAAATATTTCAAAAGGATAATAAATGGAAAGAACTTTTTCAATAATAAAACCTGATGCCACAAAAAGAAACCTTACTGGAGCAATAAATAAAATGATAGAAGAAAATGGTTTAAGAATAATTGCTCAAAAAAGGATTAAATTAACTAGGCTTCAAGCTGAAGGTTTTTATAACATACATAAAGATAAACCTTTTTTTAAAGATCTTGTAGATTACATGACATCAGAACCTGTAATTCTTCAAGTTCTTCAAGGTGAAAATGCAATCGTAAGATATCGAGAAGTTATGGGGGCTACAAATCCTGAGAATGCAGATGAAGGGACAATAAGAAAAGAATTTGCGCTTAACATACAAGAAAACTCCGTTCATGGTTCAGATTCGCCTGAAAATGCAAATATTGAAATAGATTATTTTTTTGATGAAAATGAAATATGTATTTAGTTAAAATAAAGAAAAAATAATTACTAAAACAATAGCTATCAAAACTATTGTATAAATAGTTAATTTATTGAATGATTTCCAGGTCTCTGCCTTATCTTTTACTAATTTATCTTTATTATAATCCATAAATAATATGTTAAATTAACACAAAATTTTAATAAATGAAATATATTTTAATTCTCACTTTTCTGATTATTTCATCAAGTAATGCTTTAACTAAAAATTTATTTGATACTGATTATTACGAAGTAAAATTTACTTCTGATAATGTTGAAAATAAAAAAATTAACAACATTAAAAGAATTAAATTCCTAAGTATTAATAAAATTTTTGATAATATATTAATAAAAGAAGATTATAATATAATAAATAAAAATCTTACTGAGGATCTTATAAACACATTCATACAAAATATTGTTTTAAAAGATGAAAAGATTATTAATAATAATTATTATTCACAAATAAAAATAAATTATAATAAAAAAAAAATTATTAATTATTTGAGAAGTAACGAATTTGATTATATTGAATATATTCCTGATAATTTTTTAACAATTATATATGAAAAAGATTATTTGAATTCAAATCTTTTTACAAACAAAAATCTTCATTATAATTTTCTTTTAAATAATAGAGATAAATATAATTTCTATAAAATACCAAATTTAGATTTAAATGATAAATATATTATTAGTCATATTGATATAGAGAATAAAAATTTTGCTAAATTGTCAAATTTTATTAGTAAATATAAAGTTGATGATGCATTAATTTTAATATCTGATAAAGAAAGTAATAATGAAAATTATATCTTAAATTATATTGATGAAGATAATATTTATGAAGTAAAAAAATTTTCATTTAACACAAATAATTTTTCTGAATTATTTATTCATATAAAAGATGAAATTATTAATTTTTGGAAGATTAAAAATATTATTCAAAATAATAAACTAAATTATATTTCTTGTAAGATTGAATATTTTAATTTGTTA
>CACNNQ010000014.1 GCA_902621855.1 uncultured Alphaproteobacteria bacterium
ATATTAAATCAGATCAACAAAGTATTTATAAAAATGAAAAAAACTGGCAAAAGAAAATAAGTCTTATTCCACAGGAAATATTTCTTTTTGATGATACAATTAAAAGAAATATAGCTTTTACTTTTAATGATGATCAAATAGATGAGGAAAGAGTTTTAAAATCAATTGATGAGGCAAACTTATCTCAATTTATTTCAAATTTAGATGAAGGAATTAACACTACTGTCGGGGAAAGAGGTTTAAAAATATCTGGTGGTCAAAAACAAAGAATTGGAATTGCAAGAGCCTTATATAAAAATCCAGAAATATTAATTCTTGATGAGGCGACCAGTAATTTAGATCAAAACACTGAAAATGAATTAATTAAAACTATTATAAGTTTTAAAGATAAAAAAACTGTAATTATAATTGCGCATAGAATGAATATAATTAGTTATTGTGATAAAATTTACGAAATAAAAAATAATATGATTAGATTAATTGAGTCAAAAAAATAATTCATGTCAAAAAATAAAAGAAAAAAAATTTGCATAATAGGATTAGGCTTTGTTGGGGCTGCTATGTTAATCGCAATATCAAAAAAGAATGGAAACAATCACGATATCGTAGGCATTGAAAAAAATAATCAAAAAGGTTTAAAAATTATATCAGATTTTAATAAAGGTCTATTTCCCATATCTACAAATGATACTAATTTAAAAAAAACGTGCAAAAATTTATTTAAAATGAATTATTATAGATGCACTTCAAATTTAAACGAAGTTAAAAATGCAGACATAATAATTATTGATATAAATTTAGATATAAAGAAAATTAGTACAAGTAATCCTGAGATTAAATTAAAACAATATCTAAACAGTTTTAAAAAAATTTTAAATGAATTAAATTCGTCACCACTTTTTATTATACAAAGTACAGTTCCTCCAGGTTTCACTGAAAATTACATAAAACCTTTAATTATTAATAATTTAGTCAAGAATAGAATAAATATTAATGAAATTAAATTATGTTATTCTTTTGAAAGAGTCATGCCAGGTTTAAATTACCTATCATCAATTGTAGATAATTGGAGAGTTATTGGAAGTTTAAACAAGAAATCTGCGAATCAATCAAAGTTATTTTTTGAATCGTTTATAAATACAAAAAAATATCCCTTAACAATGTTGCCATCTATTGTTTCAGCAGAAATGGCTAAAGTTATGGAAAATAGTTATAGAGCTACTAACATAGCATTTGTTGAGGAATGGTCTAGGTTAGCCGAGTATCTTAACATTGATATTTACAAAATAATTAATGCCATAAAAATAAGGCCAACTCATAAAAATTTAGCAAAACCCGGATTTGGTGTAGGAGGGTATTGCTTAACTAAAGATCCATTATTTGGCATTGTATCAAATAAACTTATTTACAAAAAGAATTTTACATTTCCAATTTCTTCCAAGGCAATAACAATAAACAAAAAAATGCCATTACAAACAATAAAGTTAATGTCTTCTCATACTGATACATTTAAAAATAAACTAGTAGCATTGTTTGGAATTAGTTACAAAGAAGATGTAGGTGATGTAAGATTTTCACCATCTATTGTTTTTGCTAGACGATTAAAAAGTTTAGGATCTAAAGTAATTGGTTTTGATCCTCTAATTAAAGAATGCGATGATTTTGATTTTTTTTATAATAATAAACTTCCAGATTCTAAAAATATTGATTTTTTAGTGCTAGCTGTACCACATAAAATATTTCTAAATATTAAATTTCATAAATATATAACTAGTAAAAAAACCTGTATTGTAGACGCATTCAATGTTTTATCTCTTAATCAAATTAGGTTATTAAGAAAAGAAAATATTAAAATAATATCTATTGGAAAAGGTAATGCATAAAGTTCTAGTTATAGGTGGAGCTGGATTTCTGGGATATCACTTATGTAATTATTTACTTAAAAAAAAAAAATATAAAATAGATATAATTGATAATCTAAGCAAAGGAAAAAAAGATCAGTCTTTAAAGGAATTGATTAAAGATCCAAAAATAAAATTTTTTCATCACGATGTAAGTATTAAAAAAATAAAGTTAAAAGAGAGAAACTATTCTTATATTTTTCAACTAGCTGCAATATTAGGCGTCGATAATGTTATAAAAAATCCTTCAAATGTTTTAATTAAAAATTTCAATATACAAATCAATTCATTAGAATTTGCAAAAAAACAAAAAAAATTAAATAGATTTATTTTTTCTTCTACATCAGAAATACATATTGGAAACGAAAAATTAAAAGAATTAAATTTTCCTACACAAGAAAATTTTAAAATAATCCTAGATGATATTAAAAATCCAAGAACTACTTACTCTTTATCAAAGATATATGGAGAGGCATTATTATTGCATTCTAGTTTACCATATTCAATAATTAGACCACACAATCTTTATGGTCAAAGAATGGGTGATTTACATGTTATTCCTCAACTATTTACAAAAATAGACAAAATAAAGAATAATGAAGTACTGCCTTTACATTCACACAATCATAAAAGATGTTTTTGTTATATTTCCGATGCGATAGAACAAATTTATACAATTATGAATAATAAAAATGCAGTAAATACAATATTTAACATTGGTAATAATTTAGAAGAAATATCTATTAAACAACTTGCTTTGATTATTGGGAATATAGTAAATAAAAAATTTGTTATTAAAATTAAAGAATTCAATAATAGTTCACCAAAAAAAAGAATTCCAAGTTTAACTAAAGTTAATAAATTAAAAAGAACAAAATTTAAGTATACTAATATTCAAGATGGGTGTTTAAAGTATTATGAATGGAAGATTTCCAATTAAAATAAATAAATATGAATTTTATAAGCAAAAATATTATTGAATTGATTCAAAATTCACTCAATGTAAAAAAAGCTAATTTACACAATCCTATTTTCAATACTGATGAAATTAATGAATTGGCTAAATGTATAAAATCAACATTTGTTTCATCTGTAGGTAAAAATATAAAACTATTTGAAAAAAAAATATCAAAAATAACTAATTGTGAGAACGTTATTTCTATTGTTAATGGAACCTCTGCACTTGATTTGTCTATTAAGGTATTAAATATTCAAACCAATACTGAAATATTTGTTCCTTCATTAACTTTTATAGCACCAGTCAACTCAATATTATATAATAATTGTATACCGCATTTTATAGATATTGATAAATCAACTCTAGGGATAAATCCTGATAAACTAGAAATATATATAAAAAAGTCATTTAAATTTAAGAATGGATATCTAATTAATAATAAAACAAAAAGAAAAGTATCAGCAATAATACCGGTACATTTATTTGGACATCCTCTAAAAATTGATAAAATTATTAAAATAGCAAAGAAATATAATTTAAAAGTGATTGAAGATGCAGCGGAAGCTTTAGGAAGTTTTTATAAGAAAAAACATTTAGGAACTTTTGGAGATTTGGGAGTATTAAGTTTTAACGGTAATAAAATAATTACAACTGGAGCAGGAGGTGCAATATTGACAAAAAATAAAACTTTGGCAAAAAAGATTAAACATTTATCAACAACTGCTAAATTAGATCACCCATGGAATTATATTCACGATGAAATAGGATATAATTATAGAATGTCTAATCTAAACGCCACATTGGGTTTAGCACAAATTAAAAAAATCAACAAAATTCTAATCAATAAAAGGAAATTATTTAAAATATATGAAAAAAATTTTAAAAATAATAAATATGTTGATTTATTTTCTGAACCATCTAGTTCTAAAAGTAATTATTGGTTTCAAACGATTATAATTAAAAATGAATATTCTGTATACAAAGAAAAAATTTTAGAAGATCTGAATTTTAAAAAAATACAGTCGAGACCTGCTTGGTCTTTAGTACACAAGCTTGACAAATATAAAAAATATCCAAAAATGGATCTTCGAGAATCAGTGAATTTACATAATCGAATAATAAATATCCCAAGTAATACTTTTAATTTTTTAAAGTAATAATGAAAAAATTAACAATTGGCTTATTCGCAGATGGTCAATGGTCTCATCAACTATTTGAAAAATTAATTAAAAATAAAAAAATTATAATTAAATTTATATGTTCTAGATATAAATCTTCCGATAATTTAATCGGAACTCTAGCTCGTAAAAAAAATTTACCCTTATACAGATTTAAAAATATAAATTCTAATTTAGCATCGAAAACATTAAGTAAATATAGTTGTGATTTATTTGTCTCAATGTCATATGATCAAATATTTGAAAAACATATTATAAGCATACCATCAAAAGGTATCATTAATTGTCATGCAGGTAAACTGCCTGATTATAAGGGAAGAAATGTGCTAAATTGGGCAATAATAAATGGAGAAAAATATTATGGAATTACTACACATTTTATAAATGAAAAAATTGACGAAGGTAATATAATTTTACAAAAGCAATATAAAATTTTAGATTCAGATGATTATGATAAAATATTAATTAAATCTTATGTAAGATGCTCTAATTTAATGTATTTAACAATAAAAAAATTTTTACACAATGATTTATTTTCATATCCCCAAAAAAATATCAAAAGTAGAAAAAGATATTTTAAAAAGAGAAATGCTAAAGACGAAAAAATTGATTGGTCTAAGAATATCAAAGACATATACAACTTAATAAGAGGTATTTCGCCACCTGCTCCAGGGGCTAAATCTTATTTATCTAAAAGGATAATAAGATTTTATAGAGCTAAAATATTAAATAATTATCAAACAAGAATTCAATATCAGAATGGAGCAATTATAGAAGTTAAAAAAAATCATTTTTTGGTAAATTGTAAGAATGGAGTATTAAAAATTTTAGATTGGGATTATAAAAATAATATAGTAAAAGGAAAAATTCTAAGATGAAAACTATAATTATTGCTGAAGCTGGTGTTAAT
>CACNNQ010000015.1 GCA_902621855.1 uncultured Alphaproteobacteria bacterium
ATTTTTAAAAAAGATAGATAATTTTATAATTAGTGAATTTAGTAATTGATTTGATCTATCTTTTCGAGTTATCTGATTTTTATGTATCCTAATTTTACTTAATTGATTTGGTAAATATTTAATTTCTCCAAATTCAATTATCCTTTTCCAAAAATCCAAATCTTGACATGAGTAAAGTCTTTCTCTGAATAAACCAGCAGTAAGAGCAGTTTTTTTATTAAAAATTACAGTTGAATGTGAAACTGCGGGTATACATTTTCTAATATTATAATAAACTTTGTTCTCATTAGAAATTACTCTGTTTATAATTTTTCCGTTTTTATTAATATTAAACCAAGAACTACAAATTAAAACTAAATTTTTATTTTGATTTATAAATTTGGATTGAAGTAACAATTTATTTCTTTCCCATAAATCATCAGCATCTATTCTAGCGATCCATTCATATTTACATAACTTTATTCCTTTATTCAATGATTTAGTTAATCCAATATTTTTTGAATTAGTAAAAATTTTAATTCTTTCATCTTGTTTTTTAAATTTATCTAAAATTTTTTTTGTTTTGCTTTCTGATCCGTCATCTATGATTATAATTTCAAAATATTTATATTCTTGATTTAAGATACTATTAATGGAAGTGGTAATATATTTTTCGTCATTATAGCAACATAGAAGTACTGAAAAATGTATATTATTATTTCTTTTGATTACAGATTTCATTTATGAAATTTTTATATTGTTTAGCTGTATTTCTAATATCAATTGGACTCAGATCTATAGATTTTTTAATTTCTTCATAATTAGTTAAAATTTTTTTAAAATCCTCCATTAAAATTGAGTAATTAGGTTTAGGAGGATTATAGTAATCTACGAGTTCATAATTATAATTTTTATCAGCATGAGAGATTATTCCACTTTTTGTTAATTTAATTGTTTCTTTTAAGCCTCCGTTATTTACACATAAAACGGGCAAACCACATGCAATTGCTTCTAAATGAGCATTTCCAGAAGGTTCAATCCAAGCCAAATGAATAAAAAGGTTAGCGGTTCTGTACCATTCAGGGAGGTTTTTTACATCTATATCTCCAGCAAAATAAATATCATTATCTTTAATGTTTAAATCTTTAGGCACTTCACCTAAAACTAATAATTTCAAACTAAGTTTATCTTCATTTTGTTTTAAAATATTAAAAAATTCGATGATTTCTATTAAACGTTTATGCCTTCTTGTCCATCGTGCTGAACAAATTATTACAAAATCGTTTGAATTATATTTAATCTTTTCTCTAAGATTGTTACCATATTTAGTAAACTGTTGTAAAGGAACACCATTATGAATAATTTTTATTTTTTTTTCTTTTAGATTAAAAAATTTTTCATGAATTAACTTACAATATTCAGAATGAAAAATTATACCAGAACAATTTTTTATGTTATCTTCTATAATTTTATGCTTTTGAAATCTCAACCTATCTCTAACATCAATATTAACTCCATCTAATCTTAGTAAATATTTTTTATTATTATTTATTGTTTTGCCTCCAAGGTATAAGGTCAGGTCATTTTTTAGAAAAAAAGGTTTTATTTTAATATCAACTTCGTTTTCAAAAACATCAGAAAGTCTTCTTAAAAAAATGTAAGGACCCCCTTTAAATTTATACTTAAATATCCTAAATTTATAAAAAGGATAATTAATTATAGAAATGTTCATACGTTTTTTTTTGCTATTGCATACCCTCTTTTATCTGAACTTTTTATATATTTAACTTCGTAGATAGACTCATCTTTAATTTTGCGTACAGCCTTTACCACGCCATTAAAAGTTCCAGGAGTGACATCATCAAAAACAATAATATCACCTTTTATTTGTTTTTGAGAAACATATTCGTATTCGCTTAAAACATCCTTGTATGTATGTTCTGCATCTAGAAAAGCAAAATTAATTCTATCTAAATGGGTTTTTTTCATTTGAGTTCTTGATGATCCTTGAATAAAAATTATATTTTTTAATTCTTTTTTCCACTTTTGTAATAAATCTTGTCTTGAAGACTTGCCATAGTTATCAAAAAAAACATTCCAATACATTTTCTTTTCATGAGGTAAAATATCAAAACTTAAAATTTTACCTAGTATTTCTCCATCATTTATAGCCTTAGACATACAAATAGTTGAAAAGCCTCTAGATGTTCCTGTTTCAAGAACATTAATAAAATTATCATAATTTTTATCTTCAATATATCTTCTTAATACAGTGTATAATAATCTTCCATGTTGGTAATTTAATTTTGATTTTTTTATAGTTATTTGAGTATATAGAGCTAACTCATCAATCCATTCTTTGTTGATTGAATATCCATAATCTTTTTCAAGTTGTTCGATCTCAGGATGATTAATATTTTTTACTTCATTAAATTTTTTATAATAATTTTCGATATTTGTAGTAGGTTTTTTACCAAAAGGATCTTTTGGGTAATTAGCTTCTAATTGTCCAATCAAATCAAAAAATTTATCAAATATTTTTTTTTTTTTAAACATCTATTTTTTTATACGTTTTTTAATTGTTAAATAATCAATAATGTAAGAAAATTGGAATAGAATATCTATTAACAAATTAGGATGACTATTAATTTTTGAAGCTATTAACTTGGATAATTTCGAAATATAATTAATATTATCATCTGCTTTTGTAAAAGTTGTCATAAAATTTCTTTCTGCACCATACAAATCAAAGTATTCATTTTCAAGTATTACCTTACTTATGTTTTTTTTTAAAAAATACTCAATTTTTTTAATTGTATTTAATGTATTTGGAATGAAAATATCTTCAAAAGATAAATCAAGAGAATCATAATAAAGTGAGTATTTTAAATAGTTGTCGTAATCTCTTTTTCTTGAAGAAAGTTTTACAATATTTGGAATAAGAGATCTATTTTTTTCAAGTAATCTTTGAGATAAGAGAGAATTTAACCAACTCACAAATTCTCTATTTAAATTTATAAATTTAACCTTTTTGAATTTTTTTTTATAAAATTCATATAATTTTTTGTTATCTACTTTTTCTAAGTTCGTTGCCAACTCTATTGAGCCAACAACATTTTTAATTTTTTTTTTATAAATTGTAGCTTTATTAGCAATTATCATACTATCAAAATACATATCTTCTAAGTTAGAATAATTTTTATTTGTAAAATGTTCCAACTCAAATTTAACTAAATTAATATCTAACTTTTTTTGTTTTGAATTTTTATTTCTATCTAGAACACCAGTGCCGCCACTATGATTTCCTTTAGATAGATTGTTAAATAATTCTAAAGTTCTATTTTTAAAATAAGTATCTTGAATATCTTTTTTACCTAATACATAATCCTCTAATTTTCTCTTTCTAATTGGTAGGTTAATATATCCAAATTTTTCGAGGATAGATCCAACTACTGAAGTTCCCATTGGGCCATAAGAATTAATAACTATAAGTTCCATTTAAAAATAGTTATTCGGTATTAATTTAACAAAATTATCTGGATTAGATAAATATTCATCATAATTTTTTTTGAGAAGAGCCATACATTTTTCTTTATTATAAATTATTTGATGGACATGTTTACTTAGATCATCATAATTATCTGCTCCCAAAACAAATCCTAAATTTCTATATTGTGTTATTGGAGAATTTTTTTTATCTCTTAAAGAAAAATCGTTATCCTCTTCAGGAATACCTCTTAAATTCATTATTTCAATTACAGGAATATTTAGTTTAATAAAATCAATACATACACTAGTAAAAAATGTAATACAAATTTTAGATTTGAGTGCAATTTGATAAATATTTTCTTCAGAAAAGAACCAATTTTTATTTAAATTTTTTTTACCTAAGATATCATAATAAATTCTTTTTCCATGATAAGTACTTTCTTTTGGATGCAATTTAATAACTAAATTTAGGTTATATTTCTTACAAATTTTATTAATATCTTTAATATATTCTTTTTTTCTAATTAATGGAATAAAGTATTCCTGAGCTGGTCTTGATATAAGAAAAACAAAATCCCCCAGTATTTTGTTATTAAATTCTTTTGTATTTGACAAAATACTACTCATCCATATTGAGTTATTTCTAGGCACACCTATTGGAATTATTTCTTTATCTTTAAGATCGTAAATTTTTTTATAATAATTTATATTATGGTTTGATACGACCAAAGCTTTTAAATTTTTGATGTTTGGAATAGTATTTGAGCTAAGTCCAAAACTATTAGACATATAATTAAGATTATATTTATTACTATAATTTTTCTTTATTAAATCTTCATTATAAATATGAAAATTTATTCCAGTTTCAAAAGTTATTTTTTTAAATTTTATTTTTCTAAGCCAATCGTTATGAATTTTTTTATTTTCTTCAAGAACATCGTATGCTAAAAAATCGAAATTTTTGCTAGAAATATATTTATCTATGTCATTAATATGTTCTATATTGTAAACTATTTTAAATAGTAATATTTCAAATTTTTTAAAATATGGAATAAACTTTAAT
>CACNNQ010000016.1 GCA_902621855.1 uncultured Alphaproteobacteria bacterium
TATTTGAAGATGGTAATAATTTAAACGCAGAAAATGCAAAAACTCCAATTATAGGAACAAAATTTAATAAGTTTTTTTCAAAAAGTAATATTATATAAACGAATACAACAAAAACTATTATAGAAAAAATTTCAAACATTAATCTTGGTAGAGCATTTATGAAATTGCTTTTTCCATCAAATGTGACTGAGAGCTTTGAGTGATTATAATACATATCAATAAATTCATTTTCTGATGAATTTAGTTTAATTTCTTTAATCCCATTAAAGGTTTGTATTAGGTTTTTAAATCTAAGACCTTCATACAACTGTCTATTTTGACCCCATACATATAAAAATTTTTTTGTAGTAAAAAAGAAAAGAAAATTCATAGATAAAAAATATATTACTGCAAATAATGTCATTAATGGCTGTAAATATAATAAAAAACTTAGTATCCCTAAAACAAGCAATATTTCAGATATTAGAATTGAAACTTGTAATATAACTCCATTGACAGCTCTACCGATTTCATCTTTCAAATTACGGATTAAAATTGATGAATTATTTTTTGAAAAAAAATTAAATGGTTGAGCAGTATAAATTTTAAATAATTTAGCAGACCAAGTATAGTACAAGTAATTTGAAAAATAAATTTCATAATATTTTATAAAAGCAAGAAAAATACTCTTTAATAAGAAAAATAAGATTAAAAAAATACAAAAGGCAAAAATAAAAGTATTTTGTGAAGTAAAATCAAATAAAATATAAAAATAATTTGCAAATTTGTTTGTTTGAATTGCATTTTCATTTACAAAAATTTCCAAAATAGGTACGAGAAGACCTATACCTAATAATTCAAAAAAAGTAGATATTAAAATAAAAAAAATTAAAATATGAAATTTATTTTTTTCATTACTTGCAAAAAAAGAATAAACTTCTTTTAAGAAACGTAATTTTAACATTATTTTTTTTGAAGTAACCTATTTACAACTTTTAGATCATCAATGGTGTCTACGCACTTACTTTGATGGTTAGTTTTTACCATAAATACTTTCATTCCATTTTCAATTATTCTTAACATATCTATACTTTCAATTTCTTCTAGTCTTGTGCTTTGCATACTGTTGTACTTAATTAGAAAATTTCTTCTAAAAGGTATTACACATACTTGTTTAAATATATGTTGATGTTTTTCTCTAAATAATGAAGGGATAGGTTCTCTTGAAAAAAATAATGCATTACTATCTTCGCCAACGACTACTTTTACACAATTTCTGTCATTGAATTCATTATAATCTTCTATTTGTGAATATAAATTGACAACATCAATTCTACTATCTGAATAAAATGGTGATATGGACTCCTGGATCATATTGTGGTTAATTAATGGTTCATCTCCTTGAACCATCAAAACAATATCATATTTAGTATTATATTTTTCTTCAATTTTAAGCAATGCTTCAGCACATCTATCTGAAGCTCTTTCATGAAGATTACTTGTCATTACTGCTTCACCGCCAGAATTTTCAATACACATTTTAATTTCATTATCGCATGTAGCTACAATACATTTATCAATTTCAGGTGCATCTTTTACTTTATTAAAAACATGCAAAATCATTGGTTGATCAATAATTTTAGCCAAGGGTTTATTTGGAAACCTGCTACTAGCTAATCTAGCGGGAATTATACAAATAACTTTTAAATCATCTTTTTTCATTTCTAACAAAAAACCATCAAACGAAACTTGTTTTCCTATTACATGCAATACATTTTGTTTTTTTTAGGTTTTGAAAACTAAAGAAATTATTAATATCTTGCTTTGATAAATCGAAATATTTTTTAAATATTCTTTTAAGTCTTATTTCTTGTTCTTTCATATTAGATTTTAAAGTAAGAATTATGCTGAATAAATACTGTATCCAATGAGTAAGCTACAAAACTAAAACCTTCTTTTATAATTTTTTTCAATTTTTTATTATTAGGTTCAATAAGATGAATTCCAATTGGTTTTTTATATTTTTTAGATAATCTTTTAATGTTATCAATAGATTTTAAGAATAACTTATTTTTAAAACTTCCAGTAACATTTAATGAAGCTGATAAATCATAAGGGCCTATGAAAAAAGCATCAACAAAATCTAATTGCATTAATTCAGACAAATTATCCAAACATTCCTTGTTTTCAACCATAGCTATAAATAAGGGTTTTTGTGATAAATATTTTTGATAATCATTGAAATATTTACCATACAGATTAGCTCTGGAATAACCAACACCTCTATGTCCTTTTGGAGGCCACGCACAATAATTGTAAATTTTTGTTAATTGTATAACATTTTTTACCATTGGCACTATAACGCCAGCCGCTCCAGACTCTAAAACTTTTTTACACTCATATTCACTTGAAGAACCTAATCGTACTATTGGTAGCGATTTAGAATTTTCTACCACTCTAACTAAACTGGATAGATTAGAAATATTTATATTTCCATGCTCTAAATCAAGAGCTATCCAACTATAGTTATTATCAGATATTATTTCTAATGAATTAGGATCAGATAGTTGTATAAAAGTTCCAACACAAGGGGCATTATTTCTTAATAATCTTCTTATATTTTGTATTTTATTATATTTATTTTTGATCATTAATTTCTTTATCTATTGTTTCAATTAATTCGATTAATCCTGCACCAATATCGTAATTTTCCTTGAGATTATATTTAAGACCAATATTTGGCAGATACGAATATGGAGTATTTTTATAATGTCCAATCGTTTTTTTTGCAGCAGTAGTTTTAACTTTTTTAAAAGAAGTTATCTCAGCAATAATATTGATTAAATCGTTATAATTAATTTTTTCAGCACCAGTTAAAGTTAAGCATTTATTATCATATTTATTACTTAAAATTTCATAACACGCATTAGCAATATCTTTAACATGAATGTATTCTCTTATATTTTCATTATTAGAATTTGTTAAAATTTTTTTATTTTTTAAGGCATTGTAAATAATATTATAAAGTCCATTAGCGTGACCTGATCTTGGACCATAAATTGAACCAAACCTTAGAATAGTATATTTAATTTTTTTTTGTTTTGAATATTCTTCGATATAATCTTCAACAGCTTTTTTGCTACAGCGATAAAAACTTCCTTCTTTACTAAATACATAAATCGAACTTGCAAAAATAATTTTTTGAACTTTATTTTTTATACATGCTTCAATAAGATTTAAACTACCTAAAATGTTGCTTTTAGCCGATAGAATTGGATTGTTTAAAGATTCATTTAAATCTGACATACCTGCACAATGGTATACATAGTCTATGTTTTTTGTTGTTTTGCTTAAAAGTTTTTCATCACAAATATCACCGATTACTATTTTTTGTTTACTATTTATCCAATTAGATTTCTTGCTATCAAAAATTACAACTCTATGTCCCTCTTCTGTAAATTTATCTGCAATATGCGAACCAATAAAACCTGAGCCACCTGTCACTAATATATTCATTTGTTTTCATGTTTATAAATGTATTTGTGTTTATTTGATATAAGAAAAAATCCAAAGTTGAAAAATAAAAAAACCGCATTATAATTATTGAAGAAATTGGTAGATGGAATTAATGGAAATAAGAAAATTAAAAAAGTAAATAAAAAAATTCTATAACTATCTGATAAATTTTTAAAATTAAATATCAAATCTTTTAAAAGATAGAATATCAAAAGTAAAAATAGGAGATAACCAAAAATACCTGTTTCTGCTAATAATTGTATATGAGTGTTATGTGGATGAGTTGAACAGCTAACTATTTCCTCTAAAAGTTCTTTATCATATTTACTATATACTTCTCCAGAGTCGATTTGTTCCTTGCTGGTTAGATTGCTGTATTGAAGCCTCTCCAAATAAGTAATTTTGTATAGGTCATCAGAGCATAATATTCTAAAATTTTTTGGTCCAATTCCAAATATCTTATTTTGATTGAACATTTTAATCGAGGAGAGTATATAACTTTGATGTGTAGGAGAGAAAGCTCTAAAACCATTTTCAGCTAAGATTCCATTAGTTCTATCTAAAGTGAGTTCAACTCTTTCCTGAAATTGTATATTTTTTGAAAACATAAAGGCTATAATACATGTAAACAAAATTAAAAAAAAAAATCTTTTCTTTCTCTCCCATCTTATAAAAAAAGATAAACAAAATATTAAAACACAAAATGAGCCTAAGGCAGCTCTTTCACCACTTAGAATTATTAAAACTATTGAAAAAAT
>CACNNQ010000017.1 GCA_902621855.1 uncultured Alphaproteobacteria bacterium
AAAATTTGGAAAGAATTATCTAAAATTAAATATGGTAAAATTTCAACATATGGAGAAATAGCAAAAAAAGTTGGTACGTCTCCAAGATATGTAGGTAATGTTTGTGGACAAAATAAACTTTTACTTATTATCCCCTGTCACCGAGTAATTCGTAGCGATGGTAAACTTGGAGGATTTTCTGGCAGAGGGGGAGTCAAATTAAAAAAAAGATTACTCAACTTAGAACAAAGTGTCTCATAAAATAATTATTCTTCAACATACACCCTTAGTAACACCTGGGTACTTTACAAAGTTAATGAATGAAGACTTAGTAGAAATAACTATTATTCGATTGGATGAAGGAGATAAGTTGCCTGTTAATCTTGATATATTTGATGGAATGATTTGTTTAGGTGGGCCAATGGATACTTGGATGGAAGAACAATATCCATGGATGATTGAAGAAAAAAATATGATAAAGGAATTTGTCATTAATAATCAAAAACCATATCTTGGAATCTGTTTAGGTTGTCAATTTTTAGGAGAAATTCTTGGTGGTAAAGTAATTAAATCTAACCCCCCAGAAATTGGGGTTTTAAATATTGATATTTTAGATAATAAAAAAAACGATCAACTTTTTAAAAATTTTGATAATGAGATTAAAGCATTGCAATGGCATAGTTACGAAGTAAGTGAACTAAATAATTCTGATGTTACTATTTTAGGTTCATCAGATATTACTAAATTTCAAATTTTTAAGTATAAAAATCACGCTTATGGTGTTCAATTTCATATGGAAGTAGATGAAAACACAATCATCAAATGGTCTAAAGTCCCTGAATTAAAAAATGCTTTAGAAAAATATTTAGGAAAAAACTCCATATACCAACTGGATAAATTACTTAAAAATAATATTCAAGAAATGAATAATAATACTAAAAAACTATACGAAAATTTTAAAAATTTAATGACTACCTAACTGTTTCGTGTTTAGATAATAATGGAAATTTTATATGAAAACAATCAAAGGACCGGCAATATTTCTTGCTCAGTTTGTAAGTGATGATGAACCTTTTAACTCACTAGAATCTATATCAAAATGGGCTTCTAATCTAGGATACAAAGGAGTACAGATACCTTCATGGGATTCAAGATTAATTGATTTAAAAAAAGCATCTGAAAGTAAAGATTATTGTGATGATATAAAAGGAATTCTTGAAAATAATAATTTACAAATGACAGAGTTATCTACTCATCTTCAAGGCCAGCTTGTTGCTGTTCATCCTGCATACGATATTCCTTTTGATGGATTCGCAGATGAAAAAGTAAAAGGTAATCCAAGTAAAAGAAAAGAATGGGCCATTGATCAATTAATGCAAGCTGCAGTTGCTTCAAAAAATTTTGGATTAAATGCACATGCAACTTTTTCTGGTGCTCTTGCATGGCCATATTTATATCCATGGCCTCAACGACCAGATGGGTTAGTAGAGGAAGCTTTTAATGAACTTGCAAAAAGATGGAAACCAATTTTAAATAAATTTGATGAAGCTGGGGTAGATCTATGTTATGAAATCCATCCTGGTGAAGATCTCCATGATGGCATTACTTTTGAAATGTTTTTAGAAAAAGTTGATAATCATCAAAGATGTAATATACTTTATGATCCTAGCCATTTTATTCTTCAACATTTAAATTATTTAGATCACATTGATATCTATCATGACAAAATAAAAATGTTTCATGTAAAAGATGCAGAGTTAAATCCAAGTGGAAAACAAGGTGTATATGGAGGTTTTCAATCATGGATTAATAGAGCAGGCAGATTTAGATCTTTAGGAGATGGTCAGGTTGACTTTAAATCTATTTTTTCAAAACTTTCTGGTTATAATTTTGATGGCTGGGCGGTACTAGAATGGGAGTGTTGTATTAAAAGCCCTCAACAAGGAGCAGAAGAGGGCGCTAAATTTATCAAAGAGCACATTATCAATGTTACTGAAAAAGCCTTTGATGATTTTGCTGACTCAGGAATGGATAAAGTAACTAACAAAAAACTTTTGGGTATTTAGGATAATATTTAAATGACAAAAAGATTAAAACTAGGAATGGTGGGTGGTGGTCAAGGAGCATTTATAGGAGCAGTACATCGTTTATGCGCAAGAATGGATGACAAATATGAATTTGTGGCTGGTTGTTTATCTTCAACTCCAGAAAAAGCAGCTGCATCTGCTGAAGAAATTGGCCTTGATCCATTAAGAAGTTACCCTGATTTTAAAACTATGGCTGATAAAGAATCAAAAAGAGATGATGGCATTGATGTAGTTTCAATAGTCACTCCTAATCATATGCATGCTGAACCAGTAATTGAATTTTTAAATAGAGATATTCATGTAATTTGTGATAAGCCCATGACTTCTACACTAGAAGATGCTTATAGGATTGTTGAGTCAGCTTCTAAATCAAAAGCTCATTTTTTTTTAACTCATAATTATTCTGGATATCCTGTCGTAAGAGAAATGAGATCTTTGATCAAAAATGGTGAACTTGGAGCTCTTAGAATTGTAAAAGGATCTTATCTCCAAGGTTGGCTTGGTTCTAAAGAAGAAGATACAGGACTAAACAAGCAAGCTGAATGGAGAACTGATCCAAAGAGAAGTGGAGTGGCTGGTGCAGTTGGTGACATAGGCAGTCATACAATGCATTTAATTGAATTTATTACTGGAGAAAAATTACTATCTGTTGCTGCAGATTTAACAACGTTTGTAGATGGAAGAAAACTTGAAGATGATGCTTCAGTACTACTAAGAATGACTAATAATATAAAGGGCAACTTATCGATTTCACAAATTGCAACATGTGAAGAAAACAATTTTAAAATTTCAATCTATGGAGATAAAGGCGCATTACATTGGAGTCAGGAGAATCCGAATTACGCTATGTTTAATAAATTGGGTCAGGCTAATCAAATAGTCTCCCGAGGAGGGTTTATACTATATGATGGATCACTTTCGAGTACTAGAGTTCCACCAGGTCATCCAGAAGGGTATCTTGAAGCTTTCGCTCAAATATATTCTGATGCAGCTGATGTAATAATGAATAAACCAAATAAATTAGAATTACTTGATATTCTTCCAAATGTAAAAGATGGATTACATATTATGAAATTTATTAATGCATGTGTAGATTCGAGTAATAGCAATTCTAACTGGACTAATTTATCAACAGAATAAAAGGTAA
>CACNNQ010000018.1 GCA_902621855.1 uncultured Alphaproteobacteria bacterium
CAATATATAAAAGAATTAGAACCATATAATCCTCTGTTTGTAGAGGAGCCAATTCTTCCAGGAGATAATAAAACACTTTTACAGATTAAGAATTCAATTAACTGTCCTCTAGCGACCGGTGAAAGATTAATCGGTCAGTTAGAATTTGAGGACATAATATCAATGAGATCTATCGATATTGCACAACCAGATTTAAATCATTGTGGTGGATTATTAGAAGCTAAAAATATTTCAGCCGCAGCCGCAGTTGCAAATATTGGTATCGCTCCACATAATCCTAATGGACCAATAGCAGGTGCAGCAGCTCTTCATTTTGCTGCCTCAACTCCAAATCATATTATACAAGAGGTAATGGATAAATCAGTTGCTTGGTACGAAGATGTAATTTCTACTACTCCAATAGTTAGAAATGGTGATCACTGGGAAATACCAGATACTGTTGGGTTGGGAATTGAAGTAAATGAAAAAGAAGCTTTAAAGTATCCTTTTAAACAAGAAATAATGCCCACAACAAATGCTTATCTAGATGATGGAACTGTAGTTGATTGGTGATTAAAATCAAACAAAAAAATATTAGGGGTATATTCCCAATAATTTATTCTTTTTTTAATAAGGACAATACAATTGATCATAAATTAATGATCGATCAGTTATCAGTCATAAAAAAAATGAATCCAAATGGAATAGCTTGTTTAGGTCTAGCAACTGAAGTTAATAAACTTACATTTAAAGAAAAAAAATTCATTATTGAATTAATTAGGAAAGAAACAAGTGCTGATCTACCTTTAGCTATTACAATTAAAGGAAATAATTTGAAAGAATATAAAAATTTAATAAATATATCAAAATCAAATAAAGCTGACTGGATAATCTTACAGCCTTTAATTAAAAAAAATACTAATGATAAAGATTGTTATGAATTTTTTAGTAATTTGCTTCATCACACTGGTGACACTTTAGTTGGTATACAAAATGCTAAGGAATATATAGGTGTTGGTTTAAATACTAATCAAATTATTAATCTTTATAAAAGGTTTTCAAACTTTAGAGTAATTAAAGGAGAAACTTCATCTGTGCATGTTGAGCAAATAATTAAACAATATCCTAAAGATTTATTTGTTTTTAATGGTAGGGGAGGACAAGAAATTATAGATAATTTAAAGGTAGGATGTAAAGGAATAATACCAGCAACCGAAATGTCTGATTATTTTATAAAAATCTATAACTTGATTGAACAAAATAAAGAAGAGAGAGCTCTTAAAATTTATAAAAACATTTTGCCCGGTATCGTGTTTGTAATGCAATCCATAGATACATTGATTTGTTATGGAAAAAGAGTTCTTGCACATCGCATGGGAATTAAAGAAGTTTACGACAGAAAACCTTTTTTAGAAGTAACAAAATACGGTAATAATATCTCTAAAATAATTGCTAAAAATTTAGGTAGCTTTTAATTAATTCAACATCATATCGGTCGCTCGATCTGCAATTGCCATCGCAGGAGCATTGGTGTTTGCGCTGACTAAACTTGGCATCATAGAAACATCAAAAACTCTTAAATTTTTTAAACCATGTACTCTTAATTTAGAATCGAGAACGGCAAATTTATCAGTCTCTAAACCCATTTTACATGTCCCAACTGGATGCCAGTTTGTCTTAACTGTTCTTTTGCAGTAATCTCTAAGTTCATTATCAGTATTTATTTTTGTACCTGGTAATACTTCTTTAATAACAATTTCTTTTAAAGGATTTGTATCAATAACAGTTCTCGCAAATTTAACACTATCCATTAACAAATTTAAATCATCCTCATTTGAAAAAAAGTTTGGGTTTATTAAGGGTCTATCAAGTGGATTAGAGGATTTTAGTGTTACTTCACCTCGTGCCTTTGGGTTCATTATACATGAAGTAAGTGTTAGTCCGTGTGTAGGATTTATATCTTTTGTATCTCTATCGGTATACATTATTTGTACGCAATAAAGCTTAATCGGAGGCTCTTTATCGTCACCTAAATCTCTAGGATTTAAAAAAGAACATGTTTCAGCTGCATTTGATGTAACAGGCCCTGAATTAAAAAGCATATATTGTAAGCCATTAATTAACATTCTTATTCCTTTATCTTGTTTGAAATAACCATATCCAGATTTAGTTTCAGCTACAAATGGAACTTCATGATGGTCTTGTAGGTTTTTACCTACACCTTTTAGATTACATATTGTTTTAATGTTATGCTTTGATAGTTCGTTTTCATCACCTACCCCTGATAGCATTAAAATTTTAGGAGAGATATAAGCTCCAGCAGTAAGTATAATTTCATTATTAGCAAAATATTTATTTATTTTTCCTTTATTTAATGTTTCAACACCTATTGCTTTATTACCCTCAAATATTATTTTTGTTACAATAGTTTTTAAAACAATTTTTAAGTTTTTATTATTCTTAATTGGTTTTAAAAAAGCTTCTACGGCACTACATCTTTTTCCGTAATTTGTAGTCAATTGCATTAAACCCACACCATATTGTGTCCCATCATTAAAATCTCTATTGTATGGTAATCCTAGTTCTTGCATTGTCTTTATATAAAGATCAGTTCCCTTAACTACGTAATTAGGATCTGAAACTTTTAATGGTCCATCAATTCCATGATAAGCATTATTCAGTCTCTGGTTACTTTCTTGTTTTTTGTAATTGATTATTATGTCATCCCATCCCCAAGCTTCTCCATTTAAGGCATCTTTCCATTTATTGTAGTCTGATGGTTTTCCTCTCATATACACCATTCCATTAATACTGCTCCCTCCCCCTAATACATTTGCTTGTGCAATATCATGTTGTCGACCATTCAATTGTTTTTGTGGAATAGTTTTATGAAAAGTGTGGTATGGGCTTCCGTTTAACATTGGAATAAATCCAGCAGGCATTCTTAAAAGTGGATTCCAATCAGATCCACCCTGCTCTATAACTAGAACATTGGCACCTTTACTTACTAGTTTATTTGCAGTTACACAGCCTGACGAACCACCTCCAACGATTATATAATCAAAATTCATTTTTTATTTGTATTTATTTATTTTAGTATTTCTAAACATTCTATTATAGTCAACAGAAAATATGAATAAAAAAAAGAAAAATTCAAATAAATATGGACTAACATTTAAAATATTTAGTGATGTAATAAATAGAAGATATCCAAATAAAT
>CACNNQ010000019.1 GCA_902621855.1 uncultured Alphaproteobacteria bacterium
TATAAATGTAATATTGTTATTTAAATTTTCGAAGAAATCTAATTCCTCTAATTCCTTTAGACTCTTTACTCTATAAAGATCATAATGATAGATTTGTGATGAGTTCAATTCATAGGTTATCAAAATAGGGAATGTTGGACTAGTAATAGAAGATGGTTTTGGTAAATTATGTAATACGAAAAGATCATTAATTAATAATCTTACAAATGTTGTTTTACCAGCACCTAGCTCCCCTTGAAATAAATAGATATCTCCAACAGATATGTCTTTACACAAATTAGTTGAGAGTTTTTCAAGCTCACGAAGATCTAAAATTTGATTACTTAAATTTTGCAAATTTTGTTATGCAATACCTTTTAACGCTTCAACTAAATCAGTTTTTTCCCAAGTAAAATGTCCCTTGTCACTTGGCTCTCTGCCAAAATGGCCATAAGCAGATGTTGGAACATAAATTGGATTTGTTAATTTTAAATGTTCTCTTATTCCTCTTGGACTTAGATCAAATAAATCTTGAACTGATTTTTCAATTTTTTGTTCATCAACTTTATTTGTTCCATTTGTATTTACATAAACTGATAATGGTTTTGATACTCCTATAGCGTAAGATAGCTGTATTGTACATTCGTCAGCAAGATCGGCTGCAACGATATTTTTTGCCAAATATCTTGCTGCATATGCTGCAGATCGATCAACTTTTGATGGATCTTTGCCAGAAAATGCTCCACCACCATGTGGTGCTGCTCCACCATAAGTATCAACAATTATTTTTCGGCCTGTTAAACCTGAGTCTCCATCAGGACCTCCGATTACAAAGTTTCCTGTTGGATTAACATAAAATTCTTCTTCTTTTAGGCCTGCTAATAATTCATTCGGTATACATTCGTAGACGTATGGCTTAACAATTTCTTTAACATCCTCAGGGGACAGACCTTCTTTATGTTGAGAAGAAATAACTAAAGAAGTAACCTTGCTTGGCTTTCCGTTTTCATAAAGCATTGTTACTTGGCTTTTTGAGTCGGGTTCAAGACCAGATGCTGATCCATCTTTACGAGCTTGAGCCATTTTGTATAAAATTTGATGGGAATAATGAATTGGTGCTGGCATTAGTGATTCAGTGTCTTTGCAAGCAAACCCAAACATGATACCTTGATCTCCTGCACCTTCATCTTTATTACTTCCGGAGTCAACCCCCATTGCAATATCAGCAGATTGTTCATGTAGAAAACTATCAACATCGCAATTCTTCCAATGAAAACCGTCTTGTTCATAACCAATATCTTTAATACAATCTCTGACTTGCGATATAATCTGATCTTTAGAAACTGATGGACCTCTAACTTCTCCTGCTAATACTACTTTATTAGTGGTAGTCAGGGTTTCACAAGCTACTCGTGTTTGAGGATCACCAGATGATAAATAAGTGTCAACAACCATATCAGAAATTCTATCACAAACTTTATCTGGATGGCCCTCAGAAACTGATTCGCTTGTAAATAAATAAGATCTATTCATATTAACTCCTAATATCTGTAAGTATTATCTTTAAATGGACCTTGCTTATTAACACCAATATATTCAGCTTGTTTATCAGTTAATTCTGTAAGCTTTGCTCCAACTTTTTTTAAGTGTAATGATGCAACTTTTTCATCTAAGTGCTTAGGTAAAACATAAACTTTATTTTCATAATCTTTAGAATTTTTCCAAAGCTCGATTTGCGCTAGGACCTGATTAGTGAATGATGCACTCATTACAAAACTTGGATGTCCTGTAGCATTTCCTAAATTAACAAGTCTTCCTTCAGAAAGTAACAATATTTTCTTACCATCTGGAAATTCTACTTCTCTTACCTGTGGTTTAATTTCATCTGACTTGTAATTTTGAAGTGCTTCTGTTTGTATTTCATTATCAAAATGTCCAATGTTACAAACAATAGCTCGATCTCTCATTTGTCTCATATGATCTTGAGTTATCACATCTAGATTTCCTGTAGCAGTTACAAATATATCACCATATTTACAAGCATCATCCATAGTAACAACTTCATAGCCTTCCATCGCAGCTTGAAGTGCATTAATAGGGTCTATTTCAGTTACACAAACTCGAGCTCCTGCACCTCTTAGGCTGGCAGCGGAACCTTTCCCAACATCTCCATATCCTGCAACAACAGCAACTTTGCCTGCCATCATTACATCTGTCCCCCTTCTTATTCCGTCAACTAAACTTTCCTTGCAACCATATAAATTGTCAAATTTAGATTTAGTAACTGAATCGTTTACATTGATAGCTGGTACTTTTAATGTTCCATTTTTTTCCATTTCTTTCAACCGATGAACACCAGTTGTTGTTTCTTCAGATAAGCCTAAAATTTCTTCCAACATTTTTGGATATTTTTCATGAATTATTTTTGTTGCATCTCCTCCATCATCAAGAATCATGTTCGGCTTCCATCCATCAGGGCCTTCAAGTGTTTTTTCAATACACCACCAAAATTCTTCTTCTGTCATTCCTTTCCATGCAAAAACAGGAATACCTTTCGCTGCGATAGCTGCAGCTGCATGATCTTGAGTTGAAAAAATATTACATGAGCTCCATCTAACAGTTGCACCTAAAAATACCAGTGTTTCAATTAGAACAGCGGTTTGAATTGTCATATGAAGACAGCCAACGATTCTAGCCCCTTTAAGTGGTTTAGTATTACCGTATTCTTCGCGTATAGCCATTAGTCCTGGCATTTCCGTTTCTGCAATAGCTATCTCTTTATTGCCAAAATCTGATAAGCTAATATCCTTTACTTTGAAATCATCACTCATTATTAATCCCTATTTATATTATGTATTAAGCATTAAAGGTAAATTAATCATAAAACAAGCTCCTCTAAAGTGTAAATTGTCACTTTTTGCTAATTCTATGTTTCCATTAAAAGATTTTATAATTTCTCTACAAATAG
>CACNNQ010000020.1 GCA_902621855.1 uncultured Alphaproteobacteria bacterium
GCTCTGCAATAGCGAAAAATGATTACTCTTGTGACAAAAAGTTTATTTTTTTTCCAGGTGGGCCAGAAGGCGGACCATTTGGAACTATTGTTTACAACGGTGCTGTAGCAGCTGCTGAGCATACAGGTTGTGACGTTGATTATTATTGGTCACAGTGGAATTCAGAAATTATGATTAAACAATTCAAAGAAGCTGTTGCTTTAGAGCCAGATGGAATCGCAATTTATGGTTTTCCTGGTGACGAGGCAATGAGACCAATAATCAAAGAGGCAAGAGAAAAAGGTATCGTAATTACTACGATGAATACTCCACTTCCTGATCTTGAATCAGAATATAAAACTGCAGGTTTTGGATATGCAGGTGCAGATCTTTTTACAGCTGGTTATAATCTTGGAAAAAAAGCTGTAGAGGTTTGTGGTTTACAAGCAGGAGATAAAGCATTTATTTGGGGTCTTGCTAGCATGCCAAATAGAGGTGAAAGAACTAAAGGTGCAATTGCAGGTGTAGAAGACATGGGAGTAGAGGTTGTGTATCAGGAAATTCCAGATAATGTAAACTCTGATGCATCTCAAGGAACTCCAATGTATGTATCAACTTACAGTGCTAATCCTGATATTAAAATGGCAATAACTGATCATGGTGGATTAACAGCTAGTTTACCAACATACATGAAAGCTGCTGGTCATGGTACTGAAGAAGTATGTGGTGCAGGATTTGACTTATCTGCTCCAATTGTTGATGGTATTAATTCTGGATACATTGATGTTGTTATTGATCAACAGCCATTTATCCAAGGATATATTCCAATTGTTCAACTGTTCTTAAGCACTAAATACGGAATGGCTGGACTTGCAATGGATACTGGTGCAGCATTTGTTACTGCAGACAATGTTGAAGCTATAGCTCCATTGGCAGCAGTTCAAATTAGATAAATATTTTATATCAAGCCTGCTAAGTAGCAGGCTTGAAATTTTAAAATGGCAGAACAGCTTTTAAAACTAGAAAATATTTATAAAAACTTTGGTAATGTCAAAGTTTTAAAAGATGTAAATATCACAATTAATAAGGGAGAAGTTGTTGCATTAATTGGTGACAACGGAGCAGGAAAATCTACTTTAATAAAAGTAATTACTGGGGTACACACACCAAATTCAGGAAAAATTTTTTTTAAAAATAGTGAGGTTAATATTAAATCAGTCTCTCAATCGAGAAAAATGGGTATTGAAGCTGTATATCAAGAAAGAGCGTTATGTGATCAACAAGAATTGTATAGAAATATTTTTGCAGGAAGGGAAATAACTAATTCATTTGGATTTTTAAAAATTAAAGAACAAAGAAAAGAAGCAGAGAAAATTTTAAGAGATTATATTGGCTTCACATCAAAAGCAATTACTGTTGACTCTCAAGTAATGGGTCTATCTGGCGGAGAAAAGCAGGGAGTTGCATTTGGTCGTTCATTATATTTTAATTCAGATCTAATAGTATTGGATGAGCCGACGATGGGACTTTCTATTCAAGAAACTGAAAAAGTTCTAAATTTTGTTAAGGGCTTAAAGAATGAGAATAAATCAGCAATTTTTATAGATCATAATATAATTCATGTTTATGGAGCAGCAGATAGATTTATAATTTTAGATAGAGGGGAAGTAGTAGGAGAGTTTTTAAAAGATCAAATATCAAGGGAAGAACTTGTTCAAAGAATGATCCAGTTGCATGAATCAGGAAAAATTAAAGTTGAAGAATAATGTTAAGTAATATTTTAAATAGTTATTTTGTTAAATCTCATAGACTTGAAATTAGTATTACAATTATAGCTATTGTATTGTTCTTAATATATTTTTTTGGCGCTACTCATGTATTCACTAGATTTCCTATTTATAGAGCGTTTATGCAATCTATGCCCTTCTTTGGAATTATTGCTATATCTGCAACGTTTGTAGTTACTCTTGGAGAAATAGATTTATCATTTCCATCAATAGTTGGGATCACATCTTTAACTTTTGGAATGCTACTAACATCTACTGATGGTAATTTTTTTATTTCATTTGCCCTAGCTACAGCTCTTGGAATGTTTGCAGGATTAATTAATGGGCTTTTAGTAACTAAAATAGGAATTCCTTCTATAGTCGCAACTATTGGAACATTATTTTTTTGGAGAGGATTAGTAAATGTTATTTCTCAGGGTAGCGGTATAGCAATTGTTGATGAAGCAGATGGAACGTGGCATCACATGATATTTGTCGATAAGTTGTTTGGTACAATCCCAGCACAATTTATATGGTTTGTAGTATTAACGGGATTAATGCAATGGGTATATCGTTATCATAAATTTGGAAATCATATACATTTTGTTGGTGATAATAAAGCCAGTGCACAGATGATGGGAATAAATGTTGATAGAGTAAAAATAATTGCCTTTGTACAACTTGGCTTTTTTTCAGCACTAGCAGGTATTTTTACAATGTATGAAATGCTCTACTTTTGGCCAACTCAGGGATCAGGACTGATGTTAACTACTCTCGCAGCTGTTTTTGTTGGAGGAACCTCCGTTTTTGGTGGAAGAGGTACGGTTTATGGTACATTTATTGGTGTTCTTATTATAGGCTCACTTGAGTCTGGTATAGTAGCGCTTGGTTTATCTGGTTTTTATGTACAATTTATAAATGGTTTAATGATAACCATTGCTGTAACAATTTATGCATTAATTCAAAAAAGAAAAACATAAAATGAAAAAAGCCCTTTGGCTAGATTCTATAAATAAAGAAAAAATATTAAATTATAAAAGACTTAAAGGTGGAGTATCTTCGGAAGTTTATAAAGTTACTACAAATACA
>CACNNQ010000021.1 GCA_902621855.1 uncultured Alphaproteobacteria bacterium
TTTTGCTACATTATTAGCAACTCCTTGCACTGCACCTTTTGTGGGATCTGCAATTACAATTGCTTTCACCCAATCATCATTTATACTTATCGCAATCTTTGTTTCAATGGGTTTTGGAATGAGCTTACCTTATATTTTTGTTTCAATATTCCCAAAATCAATTAATTTTTTTCCTAAATCTGCAAAATGGACAATGTATGTTAAATACTTTCTATCTGCACTATTAATTGCTACAATTGTTTGGGTTTTAAATATACTGAGTAACTTTTATAATGAATATTTTATAATTTTTTTTCTAATAATTGTTTTAGTTTTAATATCATCCTTTAGGTTTAATTTTTTTAAGTTTAGTGTTTTATGTTTTTCTATTGTATTATTATTTACTGTTCCGCTATTTGAATTATTTGAACAAGATAAAGATAAACAACTTTACGATAATTGGTTAAATTTTAAAGAGGTAAATATCAGTACAATGATTGATCAAAATGAAGTAATTTTTATAGATATAACAGCAGAATGGTGTGCAACTTGTCAATTTAATAAAATAAATATTTTAGATGATGAAAAGATTAAAAAAATATTTAAGGAAAATAATATTAAATTAATTAGGGCTGATTGGACAAAACCAGACAGAAATATTGATGCTTTTTTAAAACAATTCAACAAATTTGGAATACCTTTTAACGCATTTTTTTCACAAAAATATCCAGATGGTATTATAATGTCAGAAATATTAACAGAAAAAGAAATTAGATTATCTATAGAAAAATTAATATGAATATAAAAATTCCAGATATTAAGGTGCCAATAATCAAAAATGGGCGCAGTGATGTATCATCTTTATCAAATGAATTTAAAAATAAGAAAGTTGTGTTGTTTGCTGTACCTGGAGCATTCACTCCTACTTGCTCTGAACAACATTTCCCTGGATATATAAAACTTTATAAAGAAATTATATCTAAAGGAATAGATGATATTTACTGTTTATCAGTAAATGATAAATATGTGATGAAATCTTGGTTGATAAGTTACTCAGAAGAAAATAAAATTATTGGTATCGCTGATGGAAATGCTGAAATAGTAAATCATTTCAAATTAATTTCAGATAAAACAAAAAATCATATGGGAATTCGAAGTGAACGTTTTGCTATGGTGATAAAGAATAACACAGTTTTAAAGTTACAAATCGAAAGTACAGGTGAATTGAATGTAAGTAGTGCAGAAAATATTTTAAAAAATCTAGATTAACCATCACTTTTATTTATTTCCTCTTCTATTCTGATTAGCTCATTCCATTTAGAAGTTCTTTCACTTCTTGAAAATGAACCTACTTTTATCATATCAGTTGCCCATGCCACTGCAAAATGACTTAAAAAATTTTCCTCAGTATCTCCAGAACGAGCGGATAAAATAGTTTTTATTTTGTTTTCTCTTGCTAATTTCAATGTTTGAAGTGTTTCCGTAATAGTACCACATTGGTTAATTTTAATAATTATACCATTTACCGCATCTTGATTGATTGCAGTATTTAGTAAGTTGTAATCTGTACATATTAAATCGTCTCCGATTATATCAATCTTGTTGCCAAATTTTTTTTTAAAAATAGAAAATGAAGAAATATCTTTTTCTTCATACGGATCTTCAATAATCTTTACGTTATATTCATTTATTAAAATCTCAAATATATTAGTTAATTCAAATTTATCCAATTCCATATCATAAAGCTGATATATTTTATTATTGTAAAAATTTGATGCAGCAACATCAATTGATATTGCAATTTCTTTTCCAGGATTTAGGCTGTTTTCAATCAATGCCTCATTTATGATTTCACAAATTTGGAAGTGGTCAAGATTATGTGGAAATAAACCACCTTCATCACAATATCCAAAAAAATTATTTCCCTTTACTAATTTTTTTTTTGCTGAATTACTGACGTTATAAACTATATCGAAATATTCTTCACAAGTATAATTTTCTAATGGGAATATTAGAAAATCTTGAAAACTTTTTTTATTTCCTGCATGTGCTCCTCCACCAAAAATTTGAATTTCTGGT